>NZ_ARXS01000001.1 GCF_025532145.1 Alloalcanivorax balearicus MACL04
GGCTTCGTAGCCCCTTCTGTGCCAGCGATCGTCCGAAAGGCCTCCGTGTAGACCCAGAGGCACCCGCCACCGCTATTCCGCAATGAATCTTATTTGGCGCCGCTCAACTGCAACATATGAATCACGGTGGCGCGAATTTCCTCGTCGCTGCAATCCACGCACCCGCCCCGGGGCGGCATCGCGTTCACACCATTGATGGCCTCGCGCACGATAGCGTCAAAGCCTTCCTCCTCCACTTCGTGAGACCAGTGCAAACGGTTTTCCTTGGCCACTATCGGCGCTCCGCCGGCCCCACTGGAATGACAAACCACACAGTATTGTTGATAGAGGGACGCACCGTCGCGAACCGCCTTTTCTCCGGAAGAAGAAGCACTGTCGGCATCCGTGCACGCCGCCAGCACCAACGGCAATGTCATGATAAAAAAAGATCGCATCAACATGATCAACTCTTGGCGGTATGTTCCCGGACTCACCCCAAACGAGGGAAAGGATTATGGCTTTTTTAAGTAACGCGTGGGTCGCGTACCGAAAAGTATAGCGTTGCTGTCCGGCACAAACATGACAATCGGATGGGCGCCGGGCGACGTTTGGGTCAAAAGGGGGGAAGAGTTCCGGATCAGCCGGATCGGCTATCGGATTTCAAGTCCAGGGACAGCCCGGCCACCACCAGCCGTACATTCTGGCAACGTTGCGCCAGCGCCTGGTTGAGCCAGCCGAGTTCATCGCCGAAGCGACGGGTGAGCGGGTCCATGCCGATAATGCCAAGCCCCACTTCATTGCTGACGATCACCAGCGGGCCGGGATACTCGACCAGGGCCTCAAGGAAATCGTCGCGCTCCTTCTCGCAGCGTTGCTCTCCGGCGTGCAGCAGGTTGCTCAGCCAAAGGCTCATGCAATCGATCAGCAGACACGGCGACAACAGCGCCTGCTCGCGCAGTACCCGGCCAAGCGCCAGCGGCTCTTCCACCAGCCTCCAATGGTCCGGGCGGCGGTGGCGATGCCGCTCGATACGATCGAGCATCTCCCCGTCTCCGGCGGTGGCGGTGGCCACGTAGGTCACCGGGCGGCCGCTGTTCGCCGCCGCCCGCTCCGCTTCCGCGCTTTTGCCGGAACGGATACCACCGAGGATCAGGGTATGCGTCATCGGGATCAGCCAGCGGCGCGCAGCGCCGGAGAGGCGACCTTGCCGTTGAGCTCGGCCTTGGCGGCCTCGTATTCCCGCGCCAGACGGTCCACGTGGTCGGCCGCGGAGACCACCTTGTCCACCGCGCCAATACCCTGGCCGCAGCCCCAGATGTCTTTCCAGGCCTTGGCCTTGCTGTTACCGCCGGAACCGAAGTTCATCTTCGACGGATCGCTTTCCGGCAGGTCCTCCGGATCAAGGCCGGCGTTGCGGATGGACGGCGCCAGGTAGTTGCCGTGCACACCGGTGAACAGGTTGCTGTAGACGATATCGTTGGCGGAGCTGTCGACGATCATCTGCTTGTAGCCTTCCGCCGCGTTGGCTTCCTCGCTGGCGATGAACATGGAGCCGATGTAGGCCAGGTCCGCGCCCATGGCCTGGGCGGCGAGAACCGAGCGGCCATTGGCGATGGAACCGGACAGCCCGATCGGACCATCGAACCACTGGCGTAATTCCTGAACCAGGGCGAACGGCGACAACTTGCCAGCGTGACCACCGGCACCGGCGGCCACCGCGATGAGGCCGTCCGCGCCCTTCTCGATGGCCTTGCGACCGAAGCGGTCATTGATAACGTCATGCAGGGTGATGCCGCCCCAGCTGTGCACGTGCTGGTTGAGGTCCTCGCGGGCGCCCAGGGAGGTGATCACCAGCGGCACCTTGTACTTCTCGCACAGCTCCAGATCCTGCTCCAGACGGTCATTGGTCTTGTGCACGATCTGGTTGACCGCGAAGGGCGCGGCGGGCTGATCCGGATGATCGCGATCCCAGGCCGCCAGCTCCTCGGTGATCCGGTGCAACCATTCGTCCAGTTGCGACAGCGGACGGGCGTTCAGGGAGGGGAAGGAACCGATCACACCGGATTTGCACTGGGCAATGACCAGATCCGGATTGGAGATGATGAACAGCGGCGAACACAGCACCGGCAAACGCAGCCGGCTGGCGATGGAATCAGGAAGTGCCATGGGAAATCCTCTTCATTCCGGCGCCCTGTCGGCGGCCGGTCTCATATTGACATTGAAAATTTGTTTACACTGTAAATTCAATGGTCTGCTCGGAGGCGCATCGCTCCGCGATGGCGATAAGATTTACACCGTATATCTTTAAAGATCAAGTCTGATCTTCATGCGCCGGGGGCCCCGGCTCCAGTGAGGGCGGCGATGCCAGCATGCCCGCGTACAGCGTGCGCATGCACTTTTCGCGCAGGGTATCGGCGTCGATTTCCCGGTCCAGACGGCCGGCCATCTCCAGCACCACGATGCCGTGCATGGTGGCCCAGAACATATACCCGATCAGATCCGCGTCCCCTTGCAGCAGGCCGGCATCAATCATTAATTGCACATAGCCGATCATGGTTTCATGGGCACGGGCATTGGCTTTGACCAGTTCCGGATAGCGCTCCTCGTCCTGCATGGAGAAGTCGAACATCATCTGGTACGCGGCGGGATAGCGTTTGGCGAAACGGACATAGGCATCGCCCACGGCGCGGGCCTTGGCACGGACATCCGGGGCCCGGTTCACCGCCCGTGACAACGACGAGGCGAACTTGTTATAGGCGGCGGCGCGCACGGCGGCGAGGATTTCATCCTTGTCCCGGAAGTAGCGATACGGCGTCATCGCGCTGACGCCCAGTTCGGCGGCGATCTGCCGCATGGTCACGTTCTCCGGCCCATGCTCGATGAACAAACGGGTGGCGACATCGCACACCCGTTTACGGAACACCGCCACTTCCTGATTGGTCTTCGGTTTCTTCGGCACCCGGTTCTCCCCAACCACGCCATTGGCGCGGACCTCGGTTATGGGCTTATATTGGTTTATTGATACAGTGTAAATCATAACAAAGACAGACATCGGGAGAGATCATGAGTACAACAACACCGCCCGCTGGCGGCAATGCGGGACCGCTGACCGGTGTCCGTGTTCTGGATTTCGGCCGTTTCATTGCCGGCCCTTTTTGCGCGGCGCTGTTGGCGGAGTTCGGCGCCGATGTGATCCGGGTGGAACGTCCGGAAGGCGCGGAAGACCGCTTCCTGATGCCGGTGACCGACGACGGCACCGGTGCCTTGTATCTGCAAATGAACCGCAATAAACGCTCGCTGGCCCTGGACGTGACCAGCGATGAGGGCCGCGCCATCGTGCGCCGGCTGCTGGCCAACACCGATGTGGTAGTGGCCAATCTGCCCCCCACCACCCTGCGCAAGATGGGCCTGGACTACGCCACGCTCAGCGCCATCAAGCCGGATATTATTCTGGTCAACCTCAGTGCCTACGGCCAGCAAGGTCCGTGGAGCACCCGCCCCGGCTTCGACAGCATCGGCCAGGTGATGTGCGGTGGGGTGTATCTGAGTGGCGAGGATGGCAAACCCCGCCGCACCCAGGTGAACTGGGTGGACCACGCCACCGCCACCCACGCGGCTTTCGGCACCCTGCTGGCGCTCATGGAACGCAATCTCAGCGGACGCGGCCAGGAAGTTACCGGGGCCCTGCTGAATACCGCGCTGTCCGCCCATGCCCAGCCCCTGGTGGAACAGCATCTGGTTGCCAGCAACCGCCAGCCGGCGGGTAACCGGGGTATCTTCACCAACCCCGGCGATCTGTTCGAGACCCGTGACGGCTGGCTGGTGTTGCAGGCGGTGGGCAATCCCCTGTTCCGCCGGCTGGCGACATTGATCGATGAGCCGCAATGGCTGGAAGATCCCCGCTTCCAGGACGATGAGGGGCGCGGCGCCCACGGCGAGGAACTGTGTGAGCGCATCGCGGCCTGGTGCGCGGAACGCACCCTCGACGAGGCGCTGGACGCGCTGGCGGAGGCGCGCATCCCCTCGGCGCCGGTGCTCTCCCCGGCGCAGTCCCTGGCTCACCCTCAGGTTCAGGCCAGCGGCATGCTGCAGCCCATGACCATTCCCGGACTGGACAAGGAAGCGTTACTGGCCACGGCTCCGGTGAATCTGTCCCGCACCCCGGGCAGCCTGCGCCGGCCGCCACCGCGGCTCGGCGAACATAACGAGGAAATCCTCGCCGAACTGGAGCGGGCGGAACAGGCCGGCTAGGGTCAACCCCGCCCGACAAACGGCATGTTGGTGGCCATGATGGTCATGAACTGCACATTGGCGTCCAGCGGCAGTCGCGCCATGTGCACCACCGCATCGGCCACATGGGCCACGTCCATCATCGGTTCCACCAGGATATCGCCGTTGGCCTGGGGGATGCCGCGCCGCATCGGCTCGGTCATTTCGGTGGCGGCGTTGCCGATGTCAATCTGACCGCAGGCGATGTTGTAAGCACGGCCATCCAGCGAGGTGGATTTGGTCAGCCCAGTCATGGCGTGCTTGGTGGCGGTGTAGGGGGCCGAACGCGGTCGCGGCGAGGTGGCGGAGATCGAGCCGTTATTAATGATACGCCCGCCCTGCGGGTCCTGCTCCTTCATGATGCGGAACGCTTCCTGAGTGCACAGGAAAGCCCCGGTCAGATTGGTGTCCACCACCGCCCGCCAGTGCTTCACCGACAGCTCTTCCAGCGGCACCGGCGGAGCGCCGATACCGGCGTTGTTGAACAACAGATCGAGCCGTCCGTAGCGTTCCTCCACCTCGGCGAACAGGGCCTTCACCGAATCCGGGTCGGTGATATCGGTGGCGATGGCCAGCGCCTGATCCGGCCCCAGCCCGGCGTCCGCCAGCACCTGTTGCAGACGCTCGCCATTACGGCCGGCGGCACCCACGCGATAACCTGCGCTCACCAGCGCCAGCATCACCGCGCGTCCGATGCCGGTACCGGCTCCGGTCACAATGGCTACGGGAGATGAACCCATCACTGCTCTCCTTTCTGTTCGGGTTATACTGTCGGCCCCGTTTTTCAAAGCCGATCCGCCATGAAATACGCCATTCTGCCCGTTACCCCCTATGAACAGAACTGTTCTTTCCTGATTTGCGAGGACACCGGCAAGGTCGCCATCGTCGACCCCGGCGGCGATTTGCCCCGCATCCACCAGGCTCTGGAGCAGCTTGGCGGCGAGGTGGAAAAGATCCTGGTGACCCACGCTCATCTGGACCATGTAGGCGGTGTCGCGGACCTGGCGGAGGAACTGGGCGTACCGATCGAAGGGCCGCATCGTGACGACCAGTTCTGGATCGACATGCTGCCGCAACAGTCTCAGATGATGGGTTTTCCGCCCGCTCGCCCCTTCGCTCCCGCCCGCTGGCTGGAACACGGCGATACCGTCACTGTCGGCGCGACGGAACTCAAGGTATTGCACTGTCCCGGCCATACTCCCGGGCACGTAGTGTTCTTCCAGCCAGAAGCCGGACTGGCGGTGGTCGGCGATGTGCTGTTCAACGGCTCCATCGGCCGCACCGACTTCCCCCGGGGCGACTACCAGACCCTGATCGACGCCATCCAGACCAAGCTGTTCACCCTGGGCGACGACGTGGCGTTCATCCCCGGGCACGGACCAATGTCCACCATCGGCCACGAGCGCCAGCACAATCCTTTCGTTGCCGATCATCGCGGCTAATGCTTCATTTGCAGCGGAGGCCGGGGTAAGGTGCTGTTCGGTTCCCGCCCGGCCGCTCAGGAGACCCTCAATGCCGGATAATCATACCCAGCTGTGTAAACTGGCCTATGTTTTGCTTCTTCTCGGCATTCTTACCGGCGGCCTTACCGCGCTGGTGGCGGTGGTGATCGCGCACCTGTATGCGCCGCAGACCGACGATCCGGTCCGCGCCCATTTCCGCTTCCAGTACCGGACATTCTGGATCGGCCTGTTGTATTACTTCATCTCCGGGCTGACCACGCTGGCGCTGATCGGCTGGGTATTGTTGACCATCACGGTGGTGTGGTGGGTAATACGAGGTCTGCGCGGCCTGGACAAGCTGAACCGCGGCCAGCCACCGGCCAATCTGGAAACCTGGGGCTTTTGACCCGCCCCGCTGTTGCCGTCGTGGCACACACTGCCATGAATATTGTCATAAAACCTTCACCGGCCATCGGCACACTGTCGGGCCTGTTTTATCGGGAGTTCACCATGCCTTCTCCGCGTTCCCTTCTGATCCTGATCTTCGCCACCCTGGCACTCACCGCTTGTGCCCGCAATCCGGTGGTGCAGCTTTATGATGGCCCGAAAAAGCCGGACACCCAGGTATTGACGGTGCGGGTCCCGACCCAGATGGAAGTCGTCACCATCAATGGCCAGGAAGTAAAAGGTGCCAACACCTTCTTCAACACTTCCCACAAGGATCTGAAGCTGGCCCCCGGCACCTATGAAATTGTGGCCTATTACAAGGAACTGTGGGACCTGAACTCGGAAAGCCACGAAGTGATGAAATCCGATCCGGTGGTGTTTCCGGTCAGCGGCAAGGCCGGCCAGTACTACGCCATGAACTATGACCAACCGGAAAACGCCCGCGAGGCCCGGGAACTGGCGGACAACTTCTCCGGCTGGGTGGAAAACACCGCCACCGGTGAAAAGACCCCGACCCAACCCAGCGGCCTGGTGCTCAAGCGCAGCATTCTGGCGCCGCTCACCGGCACCGAGGTGGAATCCTCCACCAGCGAGGCGGTAGCACCAAAACCCGCCGCCGTGATTGCTCCCAAGGAAGCGGCCTCCGCGCCGGCTCCCGCGCCGTCTTCCTCCGCGGCACCAGCGGCGGCACCGGCCGGCAGCTACGTGGAGACCTTGAAAGCCCAATGGAATCAGGCCACGCCGGAAGAGCGTCGCGAGTTCCTGCAGTGGATTTCCAAGTAAGCTTTAACCGCCGGCAGCCCGCACTCACGCGGCGCTGGCGCTGATTCGCGGCCAGGGCCGCTCCCACAGTGTTCTTCGAAGTTGCTGTGGAAGTGGCCCGGGCGGCGTATTAGCAACGTCTTCCCCTATCCCGCTTCGCCCTGCAAGGTCGCCACTATTCTGCGCGCGCCGCCATGATCGCGGTGCTCACACAGATAAATCCCCTGCCAGGTACCCAGGGCCAGGGTCCCATCATGGAGCGGCAATGACAGGGACGGGCCGATCAGCACGCTCTTGATGTGCGCGGGCATGTCGTCTGGCCCTTCCAGAGTGTGCTCATAGTGGGGCGCGTTCTGCGGCACCATCACATTGAAATGGCGCTCCAGATCACCGCGCACATCCGGGTCCGCGTTTTCGTTGACGGCCAGGGACGCGGAAGTGTGCTGGATGAACAAATGCAGCAACCCCACCCGATAACGCCCCAACTCCGGCAGCACCTCGACCACTTCACGGGTGATCAGGTGAAAGCCCCGGGCCCGAGGCTTCAGGGTGATCGTCTGCTGGTGCCACATGGCTCATCCCCCCTGGTTGACGACATTGACCGGCTGTCCGCTCCGCCAAGCCTGGATGTTCTTCACTACCTGGTCGACCATTCGCTGACGGCATTCGGTGCTGACCCAGGCGCTGTGCGGGGTGACGATCAGGTTCGGTACATCGCCTCTGAGCAGAGGGTGATCCGCCGGTGGCGGCTCCTGGCTGAGCACATCCAGAGCGGCGCCGCCCAGATGCCCGGCCCGCAATGACCGCTCCAGTGCCGCCTCGTCCACCAACGGCCCGCGGGCGGTATTGATCAGGAAAGCGCCGGGGCGCATGGCGGCCAGGAAATCATCATTAATCAGTCCCTGGGTGTCTTCGGTGAGCGGACAATGCAGACTGATAACATCGGCGCGACGGAGAAACTCCGGCAGCGGCACCCGGTCCGGCGCCGGGCTCGCGCCGGGGCGCAGTGACGCGGCCACCAGCACTTCCATTCCCATTGCCCGGGCGATGGCCGCCACCTGCTGTCCCAGAGCGCCGTAGCCGATAATGCCGAGGGTACGGCCAGCCAGGTCCACCACCGGGTAGTCCATGCGACAGAACATGGTGGATTCGCTCCAGCGGCCCTGTTGGACATCCCGGTCGTATCGATGCCATTGCGTGGCGAGGCCCAGCATCAGTGCCACCGCATGCTGTGCCACGGTGGCAGTGGAGTAGCCCACCACATTGCTGACCACGATGCCTTTTTCCCGCGCGGCGTCCAGATCCACGTTATTGGTGCCGGTGGCGGAGATACCGATAAACTTGAGGTCCGGACAAGCGTCCATGGTGGCCCGGTCGATGACCACCTTATTGGTCACCGCCACGGCGGCGCCGGCGAGACGTTCGGCCACCTGCTCCGGGGCAGTGCGGTCATGGAAGGTCCAGCCGGACAGCGCGGCCCGCAGCGCCGACAAATCCAGCTCGGAGGGCTTGATGGTTTCGATGTCGAGAAATACGCCTTGCATGGGAGATCCTTCGTTGTGAAACCGGACAGGCCCACTATGCTAACGGAATTGCTCAGGGAAATGGGCTTCGAGCCTTCCCTGGAACACCCGGAGCGGCCCCGGGTGGCGGCCAGCGCCTGCCTGCTGGGCCAGCCGGTGCGCTACGACGGCGGCCACAAGTACCATGCTGGCGTGGCCAGCACCCTGGCGGCCCGGGTTACCCTGGTGCCGCTATGCCCGGAAACCGCCATCGGCCTGCCAGTGCCTCGCCCCCCGATCCAGGTGGTGCTTGTGGGCGAGGCGCAGCGCGTGCGCGGCCTGGCCGCGCCGAACGAAGATTTCAGTGATGCCCTGGCGGATTACGCCGACAGCCTGGCGCCAACACTGGACGGCGTGGTGCTGAAGTCGCGTTCACCCAGTTGCGGCTTTGGCACCACACCGCTGCATGACGAGAGCGGCCGGGAACTCGGCTTCACCAGCGGCGCTTTCGCCGCCCGGCTCCATGCCCGTCTGCCGTTCTTGCCACTGTGCAACGACAGCGATCTGGATGAGGATGGCGTGCTCACTGATTTCCTGCTGCAAGTCCACTGCCATCGCCACTGGCGGCTGGGCGGCTCCCTTGCCGATCTGCGACAGCGGGCACAACACCTTGCTCCGGGCCCGCGGCAGTTGCTATTGAGGTATTTGCAGCGTTTTGAACGCCATCACCGTCCCTTTACCAAATCCACATCACTACAGCAGTGATTACCGCAAACAACACGCACAGCCCAATGAAAGGCCACCAGGGAAACCGTTGCTTCGGTTCTTCTTCCAACTGCTCGTAAAGGTACTCACGCAGCAATCGGGTATTGCGCGTATTCGCTTTGAACACCGCGTCGAAGGCATCGCCCACCACCGGCAGCAGGCCACCGATAAAGTCCACCAGGATGTTGCGCACCATGCGCCGTTTGACCTTGCCGCTGGCCCCCACTTTCTGCGCTTGCAGCAGCACGTAGCCGGACAGAAGCAAACCCACCACATCGCCGATACCAGGAATCAGGCCGATAATGGCTTCCAGGCCAATACGAAAACGGGTGAAGGGAATACCGATACTGGAGTCGGTCCAGGTGCTGAATCGGTCGAGCCGCTCCAGCACCGCCTGATAGCGCTGACGTTCCTGTTCATCCATGCACTGATCTCCTTTCCAGTCTGCGGAATCGGTTATTCCAGATAGGTGTAGCCAGCCAGGCCGTCGCGAATGTCGTTCAGAAATGCCTGCCGGCGTGATTCGTCCAGATGGGCGTCCCGGCACCGGTTTTCCAGAGTTTCCAGCAACCGTTGCGGATCGAAATTAACGTAGCGCAGCACGGTACTGACGGTGTCCCCCTGAATCGCGTGGGCCAGTTCAATATCGCCATTCTCCGTGACAGTGACGTCCACCGAATCGGTGTCACCGAAGAGGTTGTGCATGTCACCAAGAATCTCCTGATAAGCGCCAACCATGAAGATACCAAGATGGCCATTCAGGGTCTCCGGCAGCGGCAGGCTGCTTTCCACGCCCTCACCATCCACATACTGATCAATACGGCCATCCGAGTCGCAGGTGATGTCCTGCAAGACACCCCGGCGGGTGGCCGGCTGATCGAGCCCGGACAAAGGCAGCACCGGAAACACCTGATCGATACCCCAAACGTCCGGTACCGACTGAAACACGGAGAAGTTCACGAACAACTTGTCCGCCAGACGTTCATTGAGCTGATCCAGCAACTCCCGCTGCTGCCGGCGGCGCGGATCCAGGCGCTGGCGCAAGCGCAGCAGTGCATTCACGTACAACTGCTCGGCGCGGGCACGTTCGACGATGCCGAGGTCCCCGTTAAGGTAACGCAGCTGCAGATCCTGCCAAGCGCCCATCAGTTCCGGATACAGCTCCAGCAGGTTGCCCTCGCCGCGTTCCAGTTGCCCGTTCAACCGCCACAACTCATGCAATTCCACACTGTCGTCGGCACCGGGCGGGGCCACCTCCGCCAGAGTCTGGCGCTCCTCGTCGGTAATATTGAGCAACAGCACCGCGTGATGGGCGGTGAGCGCGCGGCCGGACTCTGAAATCACATCGGGGTGAGGCAAGTTATGGGTGGCGCACTGTTCGGCCAGGGTATGGACGATGTGCCAGGCGTAATCGGCCACGCCATAGTTCATCGAGCAGTAGGAGCGCGAGTGCGTGCCTTCGTAGTCCACGCCGAGGCCGCCACCCACGTCCACGGTATCCACCGGCGCGCCCAGGCCACGCAGTTCCACGTAGTAGCGGGCCGCCTCACGCATGCCGGCCTTGATGTCCTGGATGTTGGCCACCTGGGAGCCCAGGTGAAAATGGAGCATGCGCACACAGGACAACTTGCCGGCGTCCCGGCAGTGCGCCACCGCCTCGATCAGTTGCGGCGCGCTCAGGCCGAATTTGGATTTCTCGCCCCCGGTGTTCTGCCAGTTGCCCTTGCCGATGTTCATCAGTCGCACGCGCAGGCCAATGATCGGCTCCACCCCGATCCGGTCCGCCTCTTCCAGCAACAGCGGCAGTTCCGAGAGCTTTTCCACCACGATATGCACCTTGAATCCCAGGGTCTGGCCCATCAGCGCCAGGCGCAGGTATTCACGATCCTTGTAGCCGTTGCAGACCACTGTATCGCCGGGATTGGACAGCGCCAGCACCGCCAGCAGCTCGGGCTTGGAGCCGGCTTCCAGGCCGACCCGGTCACCGTCTTCACGGGCGCGGATGATCTCATGCACCACCCGGCGCTGCTGGTTCACCTTGATCGGATATACCGGCGTGTACTCTCCCCGGTATCGCAGATCTTCGATGGCGGCTGCGAAGGCGCCGGACAAACGCCGCACCCGGTCCTTGAGAATGCCGGAAAACCGGGCCAGCACCGGAGGCCGCAACCCGGCCTGCCGACAGGCTTCCAGCACCGTTTCCAACGGCGCTTCGGCGCCTTCGCCGCCCTGCGGCCGCACGCACAGGCGCCCCCGGTCATCGATACGGAAATAGCCATCCCCCCAGCGATCCACATTGTAGATGGCGTCAAAGGGGCGTTCCGGGGTGGTGCTCATAGGCTGGTGATCCTTGCTGAAGAGGATGAGGGCAGCCCCAATTATGGGCCATCATGGAGGGGTGGCAAATCCTTGCTTCGGTGTGATTTGGCGGGCAGCGGCTTCGCGCCCCCCGTGGGAAGCCGCCCTGGCAGCGATTGAATGATTTCCCGTAGGCGCGAGGGCCGAGGGCCAGTACAATCGGCGCCGTTCCCATTTACTGTTTTTCTCCACCATCCATCAGCGGGAAGAGTCCTATGAGTGCCCAAGACGACAATTGGTTCATCGAGCATTTCGACTCCGCCGGCGTGGCCTTCGGCCTGCGCCTCAAACAAAAGCTGGAAGCGGTGCAAACCCCCTACCAGCACATCGAAATGTGGGAAACCGATACCTTTGGCTATCTGATGACCATCGACGGCGCCACCATGCTGAGCAGCCGCGATAACTTCCTCTATCACGAAATGATGGCGCACCCGGCCCTGTTCGCGCACGCGGCACCGCGCCGGGTCTTGATCATCGGCGGCGGCGATTGCGGCACCTTGCGCGAGGTACTGCGCCACGGCGGTGTGGAAAAAGCGGTGCAGATCGACATCGACGAACAGGTCACTCGCTTCTCCGAGAAGTACTTCCCGGAATTGTGCGAGTCCAACGACGATCCCCGCGCCGAGCTGCGCTTCGAGGACGGCGTCAAATTCATGCAGGAATGCGAACCCGGCCAGTTCGATGTCATCGTCGTCGATTCCACCGATCCGGTGGGCCCGGCGGAAGGGCTGTTCAAGGCGGAGTTCTTCCGTCACTGCCACCGTGTGCTCGCCGATGGCGGGGTCTTGGTACAGCAGTCGGAGTCACCGCTGCTGCACAGCGACACCATCATCCGCGACCTGCACGTGAACATGCGCGAGGCCGGCTTTGATCACACCCAGACCCTGCCGTTCCCGCAGCCGGTCTATCCCAGCGGCTGGTGGAGCTGCACTCTGGCCGGCAAGGGCTGTGACGTCGGTGCCTTCCGCGAGGCGGACGCCGCCGGCAAGGACTTCGACACCCGCTATTACAGCAACGCCATCCATCGTGGCGCCCTGACCCTGCCACCATTCATGAGCGCCGCCATCGGCGACCCGCTGAAGCAGTGAATAGTGAAAAGTGAAAAGTGAAAAGTGAAAAGTGAAAAGCATCAAAATCGGGCCGCCTGCTGATCCGCAAGCGGTATTTGCGGATCAGCAGGCGCTGTTTTGCTGTTAGCTATTCACTGTTCACTCTTACTTAGCCTTTCCTCGATCCAATCCAGACGGTCCTGGCCGAAGAACATTTCCTCGCCGACAAACATTGTCGGGGCGCCGAAGATGCCGCGGGACACGGCTTCTTCCGTGGTCTTTTTCAGCGCGTCCTTAACCTCCGGCTGCTGGGCCCGGGCCGCCCATTCCGCCGGATCAAGACCGGCTTCCTGGAGGGTCGCGCCAAGCACTTCCAGCTCATCCAGTTTGCGTTCCCGCAGCCACATCCCTTCGAACAGCGCGCGCAGCATGGTGTCCCATTGCGGCGTGTTCAAGGCGGCGGTGAGCAGACGCATGCAGTTCAGCGTATTCACCGGGAAATGCGGGTTCTGCTTGAGGGGCACACCATAACGCCGGGCATAGCGCTGCATATCCTTTCGGGTATACAGGCCCTTGAGCGGAACCGCCGCCGGAGAGGCGTTACCGGTGGCCTTGAATACCCCACCAAGCAACATCGGGCGGTACACCAGTTCGGCGCCATGACGTTCGGCGATTCCGGGTAATTGGGTCCAGGCCAGATAGGTGGTGGGGCTGCCCACGTCGAAGAAGAATTCCACGGTTTTGCTCATCTCAAAAGGTCTCCATCCAGGGTCTCAGATCCAGCTCATGGGTCCAGGTATCACGGGGCTGTTGATGCAGCGTCCAGTAAGCATCGGCAATGTGCTCGGGGTTGAGGATACCGTCCTGCTCCTTGAGCGCGTAACGCTGGGGAAAGTTGTCACGGATAAAGGCGGTATCGATGGCGCCATCGATGATGCTGTGCGCCACATGGATGCCCTCCGGTCCCAGCTCCCGCGCCATGCTTTGGGCCAGTGCGCGCAGCGCGAACTTGGCGCCGGCAAAAGCGGAGAAGCCTCGACCACCGCGCAGCGAAGCGGTGGCACCGGTAAAGATGATGGTCCCGCGCCCTCGGGGCACCATCACCCGCGCCGCCTCACGCCCGGCCAGGAAACCGGCGAACGCCGCCATCTCCCAGACCTTGCGATAGACCCGGGCGGTGGTGTCACGGATCGGGAAGTTGACGTTGGCGCCAATGTTGAACACCAATACCTCCAGAGGTCCCACCTCCTGTTCGATGGTATCCACCAGAGCCACCGCCTGTTCCTCATCTCGGGCATCGGAGCCAAAGGCGCGGGCCTCTCCGCCCTCCGCTTCGATCTCAGCCACCAGATCCGCCAGGGCTTCCTTCTTGCGGCGGCTGACACAGGCCACATAACCCTCGCGGGCGAAGCGCCGGGCGATGGCGCCGCCGGTGGCATCACCGGCCCCCACCACCAATATCGCGGGTTTGCTCATGGTTCTCTCCCAATTGCGCCACGGTCGGCCCACTGCACCGCGATCAACATATGCACCACGATCAACATAACGGCGCCGACTATCGACATTTAAGGTTCCAAAAAGGAACTCAATAGTCCATTCTTTTTCAGAACCTGTCAAACCCCTATACTGCGGCGTCATTAGGGAGAAACTTATGCGCTGGCAAGATCTGGATCAGGAGCCCTGCTCCATGGCCCGCACCCTGGCGGTGATCGGCGACCGCTGGACGCTGTTGATATTGCGGGATTGTTTTCTCGGTGTGCGCCGGTTCGAGCGCTTCCAGGAACGGCTGGGCGTCACCCGGCATGTGCTCAGCGACCGGCTGCGCAAGCTGGTGGCAGCCGGTGTACTGGAGAAGCGGGCTTACCAGGAACGGCCCCCGCGGGAAGAATATCGCCTCACTGCCATGGGGCTGGAACTGCACCCGGCGATCATTCACCTGGTGCAATGGGGCGACCGCTGGCTGTCCGATGACCATGGCGCCCCGCTGCAGCATATTCACCGCGGCCGCGGACACCGTTTCCAGGCTCAGCTCACCTGCGCCGATTGCGGCGAAGTGGTGGGACCGCGGGATGTCACCGTGGCGGCCAACCCGGCCCTGGCGCAACGGCTGGAACTGCCCGACGAAGGCCGGTCACCGGACACCGCCTGGCAGCAGGGTGGATGACCGGGGGACCGGGCGGAGGTCATAAAAAAGGGAGCCCGAGGCTCCCTTTTCCTGAGTGGCCACAACCCGAAATCAGCCACCCACCTGTACCGCTACGGCCCAAGCCACGACTCCCAGAATGACGATGAGCAGCACCCGTCGTCGCACCAGGGGCCAGTTGACGTGCCACATGGTCGAATCCCCCTTCATTTTTGGTCTCCCCGCGACAGCGGGGAGCTAAAAAGGTACAAGTGGGATATAGGTCACACAATACGAACAAAGGAGGAACAGTAAGCACCGCATTAAGAATGAGTGGACAACTGTTCCATAACCGCCATGACCTTCTGCCGCAACCAGCTATGGCCGGGATCGGCGCTTTGATCCCGGTGCCAGTACAGATGTAACTCCAGCCCGGGAATGTCCACCGGCAGGAACTCGGTGTGTGCCCCTTTCGGCGCCAGGCGGCGGGCCAGCAGTTCCGGCAAGGTCAGCAGCAGATCGGATCCCATCACCGTGGACAACGCGGCCTGGTGATGCTGGCAGCGTAGCCGGATGTGTCGCCGGTAGCCCAGCCGGGACAACCCGAAATCCTCCATCCCCGGGCCCTCGCGGCGGGACGACACCAGCACGTGCTGGGCGGCCAGATAGGCGGGCAGGTCGAGATTCCCGGCCAACGGATGACCTTCGCGCATCAGCACCACCAAAGGCCCCTGCATGACCTGCCGGTGCTGCACCGACTCCGGCAATGGCAGCAGGATATCGGTGGCCAGATCAAGGCGGCCGCTGGCCAGCTCCGTGGCCAATTGCCGGCGCGGCACCGTCATCGACTGCAGGCGTATGCCCGGGGCCTCGTCCACCAACGCGGAGATCAGCGGCGGTAACAGGCACCCTTCCAGACCATCCCGCAGCCCGAGCACGAAAGTACGCTCCGCCTCGCCAAGATCGAAGCCCCCTTCATGACTGAGGCAGCGCTGCAAGCCTCCCAGCGCGTGACGCACCGGCGTCACCATGGCCCGGGCCCGGCTGGTGGGCACCATGCGCGCCCCCTGCCGCACGAACAACGGATCCTCCAGACGCTCCCGCAAACGCGCCAGGGCGTGACTCACCGCCGGCTGGGTGAGGTTGAGTACCCGCGCCGCCCGGGTCAGGGACCCTTCCGTGTAGATGGCATCGAAGACCACGAACAGGTTCAGATCGAAGCGCGAAACATGCATGAGTCTTATCCGGAATTATTTCAAATATTCATTCGATTTATTGAAAACCGATACCTAGCATGAGGTCAATGGTTGCTGCGTTCGCTGGCACCGGCGCCAGCGGACTCCGGGAGAGTACGCAATGCCTGTGATTTATCTGATCCGCCACGGCCAGGCGAGCTTTGGCGCGGAGAACTATGACGCCCTGTCCGACACCGGCTGGGAACAGAGCCGGATCCTCGGCCGCCATCTGAGTGAGCAGGACCTGGGTGCCCCCCAGGCGGTATGCGGTTCGTTGCGCCGGCATCGGGAAACCGCCGAAGCGACACTGGAACAAATGGCTCTGCCGAAGGAATGGCAGACCGATCATGGTTTCGACGAGTACGACCATAAGAGCCTGCTCCATATGCACTGGCCGGAGTCCGCCGATCATCAGGCACTGTCCGCCTGGCTGGCCGAGCAGCCCAATCCCCGACGCGCCTTCCAGGCCCGCTTCGAGGAGGCCCTGCAACGCTGGCAGCGCAACGAAGACGACTACCAGGAAACCTGGCCGGCATTCCGTGAGCGGGTTCTGGCGTCGCTTTACAGCCTGGCCAATGGCCTGGAGCGCGGCGATTCCGCTTTGGTGTTCACCTCCGGCGGCGCCATCAGCGTGGCCATACAGCACCTGCTTGAACTGGCCGACGACGCCTTGATCACCTTCAATCGCGGCCTGGTCAACACCAGCGTCACTCGTCTATTGGTCAACGCCGGCCGCCTGCGCCTGGCCACGCTCAACGAACACCTGCATCTGCGCGGCGAGCTGCTTACTTATCGCTGATCCTGACGAAAGGCCCGTCGGGACTGGCGGGCCGCCCCGGTTAGCGGCACCATCCTCATTCGCTGCTCCGCAATCGCAGTGTCACTTGCAGGCGATTCGCTGCTGAAGCAGCTTCCCACAGAGGGCTACAGCGATTTCGCAAGCCACCACCGGCACATCAGGCGTATAAGGACTCCCAATGCCGCACCGTAAAACCATTCTGATTACCGGCGCCAGCTCCGGACTGGGCATGGGCATGGCACGGCGTTTCGCCGCCATGGGCCGCGACCTGGCTCTCTGCGCCCGGCGCCTGGATAAACTGGAAACCCTGAAAAACGAGCTGGAACAGGCACACCCGACCATCACCGTGGCGATCCGGCCACTGGACGTGAACGACTACGAGCAGGTCTTTGACGTATTCCGCGCCTTCAAGGCGGAGCTGGGTCAGTTGGACCGGATCATTGTCAACGCCGGCATCGGCAAGGGACAACCGCTGGGCACCGGTCACTTCCACGCCAATCGTCAGACCGCCGAGACCAACTTCGTCGCCGCCCTGGCTCAGTGCGAGGCGGCCATGGAAATCTTCCGCGAACAGAACAGCGGCCATCTGGTGGTGGTGTCTTCCATGAGTGCCTTGCGCGGCCTGCGTAAAAACATCAACACCTACTCCGCCACCAAGGCCGGCGTGGCCGCGTTGGCCGAGGGCCTGCGCATGGAGATGCTCGGCAAGCCGATCAAGGTGAGCACGATCTATCCCGGCTACATCCGCACCGACATCAATGCCCAGGTGAAAAACGCGCCGTTTATCGTCGATCTGGAAACCGGCTGCCGGCAACTAGTGGACGCGATCGAAAAAGAACCGGCCAAAGCCTACGTACCACGCTGGCCCTGGGCACCGCTGGGTTTTGCCATGAAGGTGCTGCCGTTGTCTCTGGTCAAACGGATGACATAAGACAACAGGATGGTGGTCATAAAAAAAGGGCGCCCATGGGCGCCCTTTTTCATCCGGAAGGTGATCGATCAGCTTTTGACGAACTCCGGGTAAGCTTCCATACCGCAGTCCACCAGATCCATGCCTTCGTACTCTTCTTCCTCGGTGACACGAACCCCCATCACCGCCTTGAGGATGCCCCAGACGATCAGGCTGGCCACGAACACCCAGATGAAGATGGTCAGGGCGCCAATGATCTGGCCAGAGAAGCTCACATCACCGTTGGTGACCGGCACCAGCAGCAGGCCCAGCAGACCCACCACGCCGTGCACCGAGATGGCGCCCACCGGGTCATCGATTTTCAGCTTGTCCAGGGTGACGATGCTGAACACCACCAGCACACCACCGAGCGCACCAAACAGGGTCGCCAACAGCGGTGTCGGCGTGGACGGCTCGGCGGTGATCGCCACCAGACCGGCCAGGGCACCGTTGAGCAACATGGTCAGGTCGGACTTGCCGAACAGGATACGGGCCACGATCAGGGCGGCGATGGCGCCACCGGCGGCGGCGGCGTTGGTGTTCATGAACACCACGGCCACGGAGTGCGCGTTGGCGGCGTCACCCAGTTTCAGCACGGAACCGCCGTTGAAGCCGAACCAGCCCATCCACAGGATGAAGGTCCCCAGGGTCGCCAGCGGCAGGTTGGCACCGGGAATGGCGTTGATCTGCCCGTTGGCGCCGTACTTGCCTTTACGCGGGCCGAGCAGCAGCACCCCGGCCAGAGCGGCGGCGGCGCCGGCCATGTGCACGATGCCGGAACCAGCGAAGTCGGAGAAGCCCAGGTCGCCCAGGTTGTACATACCGAAGACGTCGGCACTACCCCAGGTCCAGGACCCTTCCAGCGGGTAGATCACGCCGGTCATGACCACGGCGAACAGCAGGAACGCCCACAACTTCATTCGTTCGGCCACGGCACCGGAGACAATGGACATGGCGGTGGCCACGAACACCACCTGGAAGAAGAAGTCGGACGCGCCGGAGTAAACGGAATCACCGTCGAAGCCGTTCTCCGCGGAAGCGGACAACACGCCACCCAGATCGAAGTCGGTGATCCCTTTCAGGAAAATACCGCCGTCGTACATGATGGCGTAGCCGCAGACCATGTACATGGTGCAGGCAATGGCGAACAGCGCCACGTTCTTGGTCAGAATTTCAGTGGTGTTCTTGGCGCGTACCAGGCCCGCCTCAAGCATGGCGAAGCCCGCGGCCATCCACATCACCAGTGCGCCACAGATCACGAAATAAAAAGTGTCGATGGCGTACTGCAATTCAAAGATTTGGTTTTCCACGTTGCAACCCTCCGAGAAATAAAAACGTGTCCAAAAGCCTTGGCATGGGTCGATTCAGCACACGTTCTAAAACTTCTTAAATGGCATCCTCACCGGTTTCGCCGGTACGAATGCGAATGGCCTGCTCGAGATTGGTGACGAAGATCTTGCCGTCACCGATCTTGCCGGTGTTGGCGGCCTTGGTGACTGCTTCGATCACCTGGTCCAGGCTGCCATCGGCAATGGCCACTTCGATCTTCACCTTGGGAAGGAAGTCGACGACGTATTCCGCACCACGATAGAGCTCGGTGTGCCCCTTTTGGCGACCGAAACCCTTGACCTCGGTAACGGTGATGCCCTGAACGCCGATCTCGGACAGTGCTTCACGCACATCATCCAATTTGAACGGCTTGATAATGGCTGTAACCAGTTTCATTGCTATCTCCTCAACGCTCTTAACGCGTCCGGTAACGTCCGTTTCGTTTCAGGCCCCTCTTTGGTTCCCGATCCATCCACTTGCGCGAACGCTCTGACCCATCTTGTGCACGACCCATGCCAGTTTTAAAAAGTCACGCTTTCTCAAAGGGTTACATCGCCGACGCGGGCCACGCTCCAACTCCGCTGCGGTATAATAGTGCACCGACTTGGAGCGCGTTCCATTTTGGGGCACGGCAGTCAGTGCCGCACAACCCCGACCTGGAGTGATACCATCACGCCGACTGAACGCATAGTGGAGCCTACGGCCATGCAAAGCCAACCCTTTATCGACCGACTAATGGCCGACATTCAGCGGCGCCTGCCCGGAGATCCGGGGCAGCTGCGCGACGATGTGGAGCACAGTATAAGGGCAGTGCTGGGCGAAGCGCTGGCGCGGCTGGACCTGATCAGCCGGGAGGAATTCGATGTGCAGCAGCGGGTGCTGGAACGCACCCGCGAGAAGCTGGAAGCGCTGGAAAAGCAGGTGGCGGCGCTGGAGCGCGCCGCGCAATCAGATCAGCAATAGCGGTTACCCCAGCGTCGCCGGGGTAACGATGTTGAAGGAAGACTGGAACTGATCGAGCATGCCGAACAGAGCCGCCACCTTGGCCTGATCCCCGGCCACCGCCAGCCGACCGTCCTGCATGCACTGCGGCAATGTCAGTTTACCCAGACCGACCTGATCCAGGTCGGCCTTGCCCATGGTGACGCTGGCGTCAGCGTTATCATGACGGTGCCCTTCCAGATAGGTGAGCACGCCATTGCGCACGGTCAAGGCGAAGTCCTGGTCCAGATCCGGGAAGTGCCAATTCAGCGTCATCGGTTGTGACGCGGCCTTTTCGCTGTCCAGCCGGATCGCCAGCAAGGAAAAGAAAAACGCCGGAGTCAGCGCCCGCACCAGATCCGGCGCCTGCCCGCCCGGCACCCGCTTGACGCCCTTGCGCAGCTCCTGGGCACCGGTGAGGTAGGCGTTGCGCCAGGTGGTGTTCTCGCACTGATAACCCAGTTGCTCCAGGGTATCGGCCTGCAATTCCCGGGCGGCGGCGTTGTCCGGATCGGCGAACACCACCTGGTTGACGATCTCCGCCACCCAGCGATATTCACCGCGCTCGAACTCCGCTCTGGCTTTTTCCAATACCGCTTCGGCACCGCCCATCCATTCGATGGTACGGCGGGCGCTTGCCACCGGCGGCAGCGGATTCAGGTGCGCCGGATTGGCGTCGTAGAACCCCATGTAGCGCTGGTAAACAGCGCGCACGTTATGACTCACCGAGCCGTAATAATCACGGGCATGCCAGCGTTGCGCCAACGGTTGCGGCAGGCTCTTGATGTGCTCGGCGATGTCCATCGGCGTCAGGCCGTGGTTGAGCAGGCGCAGGGTTTCGTCGTTGAGGAAAGCGTACATATCCCGCTGATCCGCCAGGTACTCACGGATGTTGTCCGCGCCCCAGGTGGGCCAATGGTGCTGGGCGAACAGCACATCACTGCGCTCCCCGTAGCGGGCCAGGGTCTGGCCAAGATAGTAGGACCAGATGCGCGGATCACGGACCAGCGCGCCACGGATGGTGAGAATGTTGTGCATGCACTGGCAGGCGTTCTCGGCCACGCACAGTGCCCGCCATTGCGGAAAATACAGGTTCATTTCGGCCGGGGCTTCGGTGCCCGGGGTCAGTTGGAATTCGATTTCCACACCGTCAATGGTGTGGGTTTCGAACGCCTCGCTGATTTCATCGGTGGGCGCGATCAGGGTCACGGTACCCCGGGACGTGCCCTTGCCCAGACCCGCGTCCACCTGACCGCGCGGCCCCTTCGGCAGCAAGCCGCCATACATGTACTGTGCCCGGCGGCGCATGGCCGGGCCGGCGTAGACGTTTTCGCTGACGGTCTCTTCCATGAACCCTTCCGGGGCGTACACCCGCACCTTGCCGGAACGCACCTCTTCTTCGCTGATCACCCCTTTCACGCCACCGAAGTGATCCACGTGGCTATGGGTGTAAATCACCGCCACCACCGGGCGGTGCGGGCGGTGCTGGTAATACAGTTCCAGTCCCGCCTTGGCGACCTCGGCGCTGACCAGCGGATCCATGATGATCAAGCCGCTGTCGCCTTCGATGATGTTCATGTTGGAAAGATCGAAACCACGCACCTGGTAGATGCGTTCGCACACCTGGAACAGACCGGTGTGGTTATTCAGACGCGCCAGCCGCCACAGGCTGGGGTTTACCGTATCCGGCGCTTCCTCGCTTTCCTGGAAATCATAGGCGCGGAAATCCCATACCACCCGGCCATCCTCGCGACGCACCTCGTCGCCATCGAAAGTGGCGATAAAACCACGCCGGGCATTCTCGAAATCGGTTCTGTCCTCGAACGGCAGGCGATCCCGCCAACCATGATTGCAGGCGATGGTAGCGGGCTGGGCGGGCTTGGATTGATCACACATGGGATTCTCCGGGCTGGGCAGGGGTGCGCCCTGTTGTACGCCGGCGCCCGCAATGTTACAAATGCATAACATTCATTAAATCAATGCATTTATCGCATTTATGAATCTGCGCCGGCTGGAACAACTGGTGGCCCTGGCCGAGGAGCGCTCCTTCGTCAAAGCCGCGGAACGCACCCACCTGAGCCAACCCGCCCTGACCCGTGGCATCCAGAACCTGGAACACGAGCTGGGTATCCGCCTGTTCGACCGCACCTCCCAGGGCGTGGTCCCCACCGCTGCCGGCCAGCAGTTGATCAACCGTGCCCGGCGGGTGCTGTTCGAAGCCCGCGGTCTGCGCCGGGACGCCGACCTGATCCGCAATCACGAGATGGGCGAGGTCCGCTTCGGCGCCGGCTCCTACCCTTCCGCCATCCTGCTGCCGGACGTGCTCGGCACCCTGATGAGCGAATACCCGCATTTGCAGATCAAAGTGGAAGTGAACGACTGGGCCACCCTGCTGCGTAAAGTGGAAACGGAAGAGCTGGATTTCGCCGTGGTGGAACGCCGCACCGTGCCCCACGACTCCGCCCTGGAAAGCCAGCCCCTGTCGAAGGAGGCCGCCGGCTGGTATGTGCGCCGGGGGCATCCCCTGGCGGATGGAAGAGCGGTGGCCACCCGGGATCTCGGCGACTATCCGCTGGTGTCCGTGCCCTTGCCGGAAACCGCCCGCAACCGTCTGAAACGGCGGCTGGGCCAGTCCCCCGGAGAAGCCCTGGCCCTCAGCCTCGAATGCAACGACCTGGTGACCCTGCGCGAGGTGGTGACCCGTACCGATGCCGTGCTCAGCGCCACGCCCTCGGTCTGCCGCACCCAGGTGGCGGCGGGCCGGCTGGTACGGCTGAACATTCAGGACAGCCATCAGGAAGTGGAACTGGCGGTGGCGCGCCTGGCCAACCGCACCCTGTCACCGGCGGCGCACAAGGCGTTGTCACTGATCCAGGCCTGGGCGGACCAGCACTGACCCGCTCCGGGTGAACTGCCGCGTTCCGGACGACCACTGGCACAGAAAGGGGCTACGAAGCCGCCGTGGGAGCTTGCCTGCAGGCGAATGTTGGGGCCCGGAAGCCCATTCGCTTGCAGGCAAGCTCCCACAGCGGCGCTGTAGCGGCCACCGAATTTGTGTCTCCAAGGCCAGAAGGACACCATGCTTGCCGATCACCTCGAAGCGGAGCCGCGTTACGCCTTTGCGAGACCCTGCTTCACGGCGTTCCCGCAAAGGCGTAACGCGGCTCCGCTGTCCATGATGGAGGGGAAGGAGTTCCCGCCAAACCGCGAGGAAGCTTTTTTCATGGCCGCCGTCCGTGGCGGTCACCCTCCGGGCCGTCACCGACATGAGGTTAAAAATCGTTCCCGGCGATTTTTTGCGGCTTGCCGTCCATGGCCGCCGCCCTTCGGGCCGTCGCTGGCGCGACGTCAAAAATCGTTCCCGACGATTTTTTCCTACATGCGCCGGCGGCAATATCGCACTCACCGTCACCGCCCTGGCTGACAGTCATCCCGGCCCCATTGCCCTACCCTGAACCGCATGAACATTACCAGCCTGCTCAGCCGCGCCAGCCGAGGCATCGATGCCGTTCCGGTAACGGTGGAAACCCATCTGGCACCGGGATTGCCCGGTTTCACCATCGTTGGCCTGCCGGACACCGCGGTCCGCGAGAGCCGCGACCGGGTCCGCTCGGCGCTGGTCACCAGCGGCTTCGAGTTTCCGCAACGGCGCATCACCGTCAATCTGGCACCGGCGGACCTGCCCAAGGACGGCGGCCGTTTCGACTTGCCCATCGCCCTGGGCATCCTGCTGGCCAGCGGCCAGTTGGGACGGGTGGACATCAATGGCCACGAATTCATTGGCGAGCTGGCGCTGTCCGGCCGTCTCAATCCGGTGCCGGCGCTGTTGCCCGCCGCGCTGGCCTGCGCCGACGCCGGCCATACCCTGGTGGTGCCGGCGGAGAATGCCGACGAGGCGGCACTGGCTGGCGCCCGCACCCTGGCGGTGACCAGCCTCAATGATCTCTGTGCCCATCTGCGCGGCGCGGCGCCCTTGCCTTGCCACCCCGCCCCGGACATCGACCGGCAACCGGCCCCGCATCATCCCTGCCTGGCCGATGTGCGGGGTCAGATCAGCGGCAAACGCGTGCTGGAAATCGCCGCCGCCGGCGGCCATTCCCTGTTGTTGTGCGGCCCTCCGGGGGCCGGTAAAAGTCTGCTGGCGTCACGGCTGCCGGGCCTGCTGCCACCACTGGACCAGGCCCAGGCTCTGGAAGTGGCGGCCGTTTACTCGCTGCGCGCCAGCCGGCCGGCGGCGCACTTTCTGCAACGCCCCTACCGCAGCCCCCATCACACCACCTCCGCCGTCGCCCTGGTGGGCGGCGGCGGCCGCCCACGGCCGGGAGAAATTTCCCTGGCCCATCATGGCGTGCTGTTCCTTGATGAGTTGCCGGAATTCGAACGGCGCGTGCTGGAAGTCTTGCGGGAACCTCTGGAAACCGGCGAGGTGCACATCGCCCGCACCGCCCAGCAATTGACGTTCCCGGCCCGCTTTCAGCTAGTGGCGGCGATGAACCCCTGCCCTTGCGGCTATCTTGGCGATCCCGAACGCGGCTGCGGCTACCGCTGTGAAAAGGCCCGCCGCTATCAGGCGCGCCTGTCCGGACCGCTGCTGGATCGTATTGATCTGCACCTGGATCTGCCGCCGCTGCCAGCGGCGGAACTGCTGGAAGGGAAGCCCGGGGAGAGCAGTGAACGGGTACGCCAGCGCGTGATCGCCGCCCGCCAGCGGCAACAGCAACGCCAGGGCCGGCTCAACCGGGATCTGCCCACCGACACGCTGGAAGCGATACTGGCGCCGCACCGCGCCTGGTTGATCGAGACCATGGAGCGGCTTGGCCTGTCCGCCCGCGCTCTGCATCGTAGTCTGCGGGTGGCGCGCACCATTGCCGATCTGGCGGGCACGGACCGGGTGGACCGCGCCCATCTGAGCGAGGCGCTCAGCTATCGGCGGAACCAGGAAGGCTGACGCCGGCGGCGCGGCGCAACGGCCGCCGCCAGGTTTCCGCCAGGATCACGCCGGCCAGTGTCAGCCCGCCGCCGATCAGGTGCGCCCAGGTCAGCTGTTCGCGCAACAACACTGAAGCGATCACCGCGGTGAGCAGAGGCATCAGGTTGAAGAACAGGCTCATGCGGCTGGGATCGAGCCGGGCGATCCCCTGCATCCACAACAAGGGCGCCACCATCGAGGCCAGAACCCCGGCATAGATCACCAGCGGCACCGCCTCGACACTGGCGCCCCGTTGGGGTGAGAGCAACAGCAGCGGGAACAGAGCCACCAGCGCCACCAGCACCTGCAGGTACAACAGCAGCATGGCGGGCAGAGGCGGCTGCCAGCGTTTCAGCAACACGCCATAGACCGCGTAGGCGAAGGTCGCCAGCACCATCAGGGCGTCGCCCTGATTAATGCCCCGGGCAACCAGAGCGGCGAGGTCGCCGGAAGAGACCACCAGCACCACGCCACCCAGGGAGATCACCGCGCCCACCAGTGCCCCCAGGGTCAGGGGCAGACCCAGCAATGCCGAGGATAAACCCAATGCCATCAGTGGCATCAGCGACAGGATGATGCCCATGTTGGTGGCGCTGGTCATGGTGGCGGCGTAGTAGGCCAGGGTCTGGTACACCGCCATGCCCAGCAAACCGAGCACGATGATACGGGGAATCAGCGGCTTCACCTGGTGACGGAAACGCCACAGGCGCGGCGCCATCAGCGGCGTCAGCAACGCCCCCGCCAATACCCAGCGGTAAAAGCCGATTTCCGCCGGAAACAGCACGCCCACCGCCAACTTGTTGACCACGTTATTGCCGGACCAGATCAGTACCGCCGCCAACGGGAGCAAATACGCCATACCACGGGCCTCCCTTTCTCGAGGCGCCATTATGACGCTGTCTGAAATAAGCCTTATACTCTCATCCAGACAACCCACAGGGGATTTCGGACATGACAGCGCCCCATTATCTGCCACTGCCGGATTTCACCACACTGCCGTCGCCGGTGTACTTCCGTTACGACGAGTTCCCAGCCGGCAGTGAGTCGCTGGAGCACCGCCATGACTGGGGCCAGCTCAACTACACCACCCAGGGCATCATGCATTTGTGGGTGGAGGGAAAGCGGTTTCTGTCACCGCCGCAGTATGCGGTATGGATTCCGCCGGGGGCGGCCCATGGCGGCTATAATCCGAATGCCGTGATCTACCGCTCGGTGTATATCGACGTGTCCCTATGCGGGGACCTGCCGATGCAGGCCTGCACGGTGGCGATCACCGATATCCTCAAAGCCATCCTGGTGGATTTTGCCCGGCGCGGCGTGCACGAACCGGAGCACGAGAGCGACCAGAGGCTGGCGCGGGTGATGCTGGACCAGCTCAGCCTCAGTGCTCAGGGTGTCCCCTACTTCCTGCCCTACACTGATCACCCGGTGCTCAGTAGTGTCCTGGAGGCACTGCGGAACAACCCCGCGGACAATCGCACCCAGGTACAATGGGCGCGACAGGCCAACATGACCGAACGCACCCTGGCCCGCCTGTGCCACAGGGAATTGGGCATGCCGCTGGGGGAGTGGCGCCAGCGGCTGCGTTACCTGCTGGCGCTGGAGGCCCTGGAGGAGGAACACAGCGTCCATGCCATCGCCTATGATCTGGGCTACAGCAACCCGTCCGCGTTCATCGCCATGTTCCGGCGTCTGGCCGGCACCACCCCGGAGCAATACCGGCGGCAAGCAGGGTGCGGATAACAGGACACCGCGGTCGACCCACCGCGGCTTGCCTCAAAGCGTATTACACAGGTGCCCGCCGTCCACCGGAATCGCCGCGCCGCTCATGTAGGAAGAGGCGTCGGAGGCCAGCAGCAGCAACGGACCGGCCAGCTCGTCGATCTGGCCCAGGCGATGGTAGGGGATGCGCTTGATCAGCTTGCCGCCATGGGGCCCCTGGAAAAACTCCCGGTTGATGTCGGTTTCAATGTAACCCGGGCAGATGGCGTTGCAGCGAATGTTGTAGCGGGCGTAATCCAGAGCAATGGACTTGGTCAGTTGCACCACGCCGGCCTTGGACACGGTGTACGGTGACAGCAAGGCGCCCACCCGCAAGCCGAGGATGGAAGCGATATTGATGATGTTGCCTGGGCGCTCGTCCCGGCGCCATTGCTGAATGGCGAACTTGCTCACCGCCCAGACACCGTTGAGGTTAGTGTTCACCACCGCGTTCCAGTCTTCCTCGGACAGGGTGTCGGTGGCACCTTCCCGGGTGATCCCGGCGTTGTTCACCACCACATCCAGGGCTGGCATGTTCTTGAAAGCCCGCTCCACGTTGGCGTGATCGGACACGTCCATTTCCACCACCCGGGCGTCACGCCCCAGAGCGCGGACTTTTTCCGCGGTGGCTTCGAGTTTGTCCACCCGCCGTGCCGCCAGCACCAGATCGGCACCGTGCTCGGCCAGCACTTCGGCGAAACGGGCGCCAAAGCCGCTGGAAGCGCCGGTGATAAGAATGCGTTTGTTGGTGATATCGAACATGGCTGTCTCCCAAACCTGTCTATAAAAAACCAAGCAAAAACGGACCGCGGGACCCCGGTCGCGGAGGACGGAGTAAGGCCCGAAAGAGGGCATTGATTGTGCCGGTTTCCAGCGTCCGGAGTGAAGTCTGTCGCGGCCTGTTACATCTTGGCCGGTGATCGGGGTGATGGCGCAAACAGACTCTTACAGATTGCCCAGATAGTCGCTGGGCGGACGGCCGGTCCAGCGGCGGAAAGCCCGGGTGAAGTTGCTGGGTTCGGCGTAGCCCAGCTTCTGTGCTACTTGCTGCACGGTGAGATTGGCCTGGAGATAACGTACCGCGCGGGCCATGCGCACTTCTTCCAGCAGATAGCGGTAGCTGACGCCCAGCGCGGCGAGATAGCGACGCAGGGTCCGTGAGGTCAGGTGGAAACCGGTGGCCAGTTGCTCGAGGCTCGGCAAGGCGCCTTCCGCCTGCATCAGACGGGCGCGCACCCGCGAGGCCCAGTCCTGATCCGCTTCCAGCCGTTGCAGTTCCTCCTCGCACCGCTGGGCGGCCATCTGCCGGGAGGACGCATCCGCCATCGGCAGAGCCTCCCTCAACAGGGCCGCCGGAAAGCTGAGCACGGCGGTATCGGCGCCGAAGCGAACGGTCATGCCGAGCAATTCCTGATACCGCTCTGCGTAGTCCGGCGAAGCATACGGCAGGGTCAGAACCGCGCCCTGAAAACGATCACCAAGCAAATAACGCAGTCCGGCCACCAGCGCGGCGGTGACCACTTCCAGATAGGGGCGGCGAATGTCACCCAGGTCGTAGCTTTCCATCAAGGCGAAACGCACCCACGGCTCTTCCACATCGAGACGCGGCAGACACAGGCGGGTACGGGTACGGAAATAGCGCTCCAACAACTGCAGCGCATCCCCCAGATCACGACTGCTGATGGCGGCGTAACCCAACAAGCCATGAGCGGTCACGGTAAGTTGCTGACCCAGGCTCAGAGCGATGGCGGGATCGCCGGACAGCTCCCGGGCGCTGGCCATGACGCGGCGGAACTGATCGAATCTCAACGCCGGCTCGGCACTGTACACCTGGGGCTCCGACAAGCCGGCGTGCGCCAATAAACGGGACGGGTCGAGCCCGGCTTCACGGGCCAGTTCCACCAGATTGCGCACATAGTTGACCGGGATCGGCGAACGATCACTGGCCAGTGCGGGGTCGTTATGTGGCGTCCTGTTCATAACCTCAAGCATACACCTGTGCTCAACCGTGTCCGAAAATGACAAGTGGCAGCCCAGACCGTCCCACCGACGGCAATCGTGATCCGGACCCTTCTGGCACTATGCACTGTTCTTGCGGAGAACCCAAACCGGCCTCGGCGGGGACACATCAAGCCTCGGCACACGGGATCCCGCTGGTACCGGCGCGGGTGGCGGATAGGGCACGATTGCAGCGGTGGTCCGCGATGGCGGGCGGCACCGTGGTCAATCCGGCGGGCCCAGTCGCCTCTGCTCCGCTTCGGTGAGCGGGCGCCATTCTCCCGGCGCCAGCGCCGGGTCCAATACCACGTCGCCGACCGCCTCCCGATGCAGCGCCACCACCCGGTTGCCCACCGCCGCCAGCATCCGTTTGACCTGGTGATAACGCCCTTCACTGATGGTCAGGCGCAGACACAGAGCGTCCACCACTTCCACTTGCGCCTCGCGGGTGGGGCGGGGGGCGTCGCGTAACACCACGCCCGCGGACAGGGTATCAACCTGGGTCTGAGTCACCGGCTCGGCGGTGGTGACCCGATAACGCTTGGCGCAATGGTGTTGCGGCGAGGTGATGCGGTGGGACCAGTGGCCATCACTGGTGAGCAACACCAGTCCGGTGGTGTCCAGATCCAGCCGGCCGGCGGCATGCAACCCGGCGCGCTGGGCACCGGACAGCAGATCCAGAACGGTGCGATGACCCGGATCGTCGGTGGAACACACCACGCCCACCGGCTTGTGCAGCATCAAATAACGGTGCCCTTCCAGTCTCAGCGGCCGCCCTTCCCAGAGCACCCGCATGTCCGTTTCCAGGCGCCGCTCCGGCTTGGCGGGCACCATGTCGCCGGCACCGTCGAACACCTGGATGGCGCCGGAGCGGATCAGGGTTTTGACTTGTTTGCGGGTGAGCCCGGTGGCGTGGGCAACGAAGTAATCGAGACGCATGGCGGGCAGTATAGCGCCTTCGTCACCAGGCGTCGGCGGACACTGTTTCATGCCGCCGTGGCTGCTATGATACGCGCCTTCGTTTACCCCTGGAGCCCTCATGACCTCGTTGAACCCTCGCCAACGGGAAGCGGTCCATTACGCCGACGGCCCACTACTGGTGCTGGCCGGGGCGGGGTCTGGCAAGACCAGTGTGATCACCCGCAAGATCGCCTGGCTGATCCAGGAGCGGGGCGTGCCGGCCCGGCGCATCGCCGCCGTGACCTTCACCAACAAGGCGGCGCGGGAAATGAAGGAGCGAGTGCAAAGCCTGGTCCAGGGCGGCCAGAGCCGGGGCCTGATTGTCTCCACTTTCCACAACCTGGGTCTGCGCATTCTCAAGAGCGAACTCAAGGCCTGCGGCCTGCGTTCCGGGTTCTCCATTCTCGACCAGACCGATAGCCGTGAAATCCTCAAGGAAATCCTGCTTCAAGGGGAATCCGAGCGGGACCTGAACGCGGTGGAGGCGGTGCACAAATGCCTGTCGGACTGGAAGAACGAACTGGTGTCCCCCGAGGAGGCGGTGAGCCAGGCCCAGACCGAGGAAGAAGTGCGCGCGGCCATGGCCTACAGCGGCTACAACCGCATGCTGCGCGCCTGCAACGCGGTGGATTTCGATGACCTGATCATGATGCCGGTGCTGTTGTTCCGCGAACAACCACGAATCCTGGAGAAGTGGCGTCATCGGCTGCAATACCTGTTGGTGGACGAATACCAGGACACCAACGGCGCCCAGTACGAACTGGTGCGCATGCTGACCCTGCCGGAAGGCCGCTTCACCGTGGTTGGCGATGACGACCAGTCGATCTACGCCTGGCGCGGCGCCCGCCCGGAAAACCTGGATCAGCTGCAGCAGGACTGGCCGGCCCTGAAAGTGGTGAAACTGGAACAGAATTACCGCTCCACCGGCCGCATCCTCAAGGCCGCCAACACGGTGATCGCCAACAATCCCCATGTGTTCGAGAAGAGCCTGTGGTCGGACTACGGTTATGGCGAACCGGTGCGGGTGGCGGCGCTGCGCGACGAGGACGGGGAAACCGACTGGATCGCCGGCGATCTGTTTCACCGCCGCCTGCAACGGGGGCTGCACTGGAAGGACTTCGCCATTCTCTACCGCGGCAACTTCCAGTCCCGCATCCTGGAAATGAAGCTGCAATCGCTGTCGATTCCCTACAAGGTCTCCGGCGGCACCAGTTTCTTCTCGCGCAGCGAGATCAAGGACCTGATGTGCTATTTGCGTTTGCTGGTGAATCCGGACGACGACAACGCCTTTCTGCGCATCATCAACACGCCGCGCCGGGAAGTGGGCCCCGCCACCCTGGAAAAGCTGGCGGCCTGGGCGGGCCGGCGCGATCAGGGCCTGTATCACGTCTGCGGCGACCTCGGTCTGAGCGAGGCCATGCCGCCAAAGGCGGCGGAGAAACTGCGGGAGTTCAAACAGTGGCTGGATGGCAAACGTGAACACTGCTTCCGCCACAACAGCCTGCAGGCGGTGAAGGAACTGATCACCGAAATGGACTACGAAGGCTGGGTGATGCAAAACGCCTCCAGCCCGCGCATCGGCGAGAAGCGCATCGAAAACGTCTGGCAATTGGTGCGCAACATTCAGCGCATGCTGGAAAAGCAGGAAGAAGACGACGACGGCTCCAGCGACCTGGAAGCGGTGATCGGCAAACTGGTGCTGATGGACATGCTGGAGCAGCAGGACGAGGAAGACGACTCCGACCGGGTCCAGCTGATGACCCTGCACGCCTCAAAAGGGCTGGAATTTCCCCACGTTTACATGATGGGCGTGGAGGAAGAGCTGCTTCCGCACCGTACCAGCATCGAGGAAGACAATATCGTCGAGGAGCGCCGCCTGATGTATGTAGGCATCACCCGGGCGCGGGAAACGCTCACCCTGACCCAGGCGCGCACCCGCAAACAATACGGTGAGAAGGTGGATACCACACCGAGCCGTTTCATCGACGAACTGCCGCCGGACGATCTGGAATATATCGGTGAAGGCGCCCCCCGCAACGAGGAACGGGACAGCGAAATGGCCGAAGCCAGCCTGGCCAATCTCAAGGCGTTGCTGGAGTAAGCGGGTTCCGGACAACGTCCCGGTCCACGAAGCCATTGTGGGAGCTTGCTGGCAAGCTCCCACAATGGCTTCGTAGCAACCTCTGAATGCAGGGCGTGTATGCGGGCTTCCATGCCCGCGACAATTACTGGCTGTTCTCGACGATGTATTCCACCGCGTTGCGGATTTCTTCTTCGGAACAATCCATGCACATGCCCTTGGGTGGCATGGCGTTGAAGCCTTCGAAAGCGTGCTTGACCAGGGTGTCCATGCCCTTTTCGATATGGCTGGCCCACTGACCGGCATCACCGAACTTGGGTGCGCCGGCGGCACCGGTGGCGTGACAGGCGGCACAGCCGGTATCGTATACGGCCTGGCCGGAACGCGGTTCACCGCTCCCCTCCGCGGCGGCTACCGCGCTGCCGCACTCTTCGCCTTCCACGCACACGGACCCCACCGGTTTGATCCGCTCGGCGGTGGCGCGGTCACCCAGAACCGAGCGCTCGCCCAGAGGATACGGGGAAATGTCCTTGGTGCTGGCGGCCATTACGGCGCCGGCGAACAGGGTGGCCAGTACAATCAGGCCAGCAGTCAGCATTTTTTTCACGGTTCCACCTCGGTTATTGGTATGTCCCGAAACACAGCTTTGAATAACGCCCGGCTGCCCCTCGGGGCCGGGACTCATTCAGAGACGTGCCGGCTCTGTTTGTTATTGCGGGCGCGATTATACCCTCAGAAATCGCGGGGATAAAATCAGTACCTTGGGAGTAGCTCAGGATAGCTGGACTCGCGGCAATAACAGGGTAAAACGGCTACCTTCTCCAGGCGCGCTGACCACCTTGATATCGCCACCATGGCGCTCCGTCACCACCTTGACGAAGCGCAGCCCCAGGCCGGCCCCGCGAGTACGGGCCCCGCCGCTGGTGCTGGCACGGCTGAAACGGTCGAACAGCTTATCCTGGAACGCCTCCGGAATGCCCACGCCGCGATCCCGCACCTCACAGGTCACCTGGCCACCCTGGGTAAACAGGCGCACATCCACCGAATTGCCTTCGTAGCTGTATTTGACCGCGTTGGTGAGCAGATTCACTATCAGCCGTTCCAGTAACTCGTTATTGCCCTTTACCCAGACCTCCTCGGTCTCGTCGTAGGCGAACCGCAGGGTGATATCCCGGGCCTGGGCCTGGATCTGCACCTGATCGATGGCGGATTCCACCACATCGAGCATGTCCAGTTCCATCATTTCCACCGAATCCACCCCCTCGACCCTGGCCAGTTGCAGGAATTGCTCGGCGATGTTCAGGTTACGTTCGGCGTAGTGCTCCACGTTATCCAGGAAGTCCGACAACCGCTCGCCATCCGGGCCATGCCGCATCTTGCCCACCAGCGCCAGCACCGACACCATCGGCGAACGCAGATCATGGGACAGGAAATCCAGCATCTCGGTACGGGTGCGCATGGCCTGCTTGACGTCGGAAATGTCCTTGAGGCTGATGATCAGCATGCGCCCCGGCTGGTCGCCGGCGTGTACCAGAATCATGTCCAGATAAAGATCCATGCCACGGCGGTTGCGGCATTCTTTCTGCACCCGGCCGTCCGCCAACGCTTCCTGAAGCAGCGTGCGCCAACCGCGATCGCCGCTGAACTCCAGTTCACGGCCAATATCCGCCAGCCCCAGGGTGTCCTGGGCCACGCCCTCAATACTGAGCAGATAGGACGCCTGCGGATTCATGAACACCGCACCACCACAGGCGTCGGTGATCAGAACCCCTTCACTCATCTGCGCCAGACCGACCTGGAAGAAGCGGGTCAACGCCTGCTGGCGGTGCTCCTCCCGGCGCAATCGCTCAATATGCTTCTCCAGCACCTCGTAGCGGGGCCCGATACCAGCCTGATGGGTTTCGGTACGCGCCAGCATGGCGCGAATCCAGTAATCATAGGTGTCCGCATCCACAGCCTGGCGCCAAACCACGGTCAGTTCATAACGCTTGCCGTCATGACGGAACGGATAACGACGGGACAACTGCCCCCGCCAGGCGGTGGCTTCCAGTTGCTCGCCGCCGGACACCGGAGCACCGGCCTGGGCCTGCAACCGCCAGGACCGCACTGGCAGCACCTGATCCAGCATGCGCAGCATCCGCGACAGCGGCGCCGGCTCGGTGAGGCGGCGGTTCAGATCACTGTATTCCGCCAGGCGCTCCAGAGCGTTGCGCATATACGCCATGGAGTACTCCAGGCGCCGCCAGGTCCATAGCGGGTAAGCCACCACGGCGGCGATGGCCGCGGCCGCCGGCGGGAACCAGATCTGCCAGACCGCCAAAAGCGCGTAACAGATTCCCAGCGTGAACAGCAGAGAGCCCAGAATCAGCGGAATACTCCAGCGCGGCAGGAAGAACGGCAGCAGCAGCGGTGCCAGCAAGGCCAGCACCACACCAAGGGCTATGGCCCAGGGCCGACTCATGCCTGAAATCATGCGCTCATGGCGCAGACCATCGAAGATATTGGCGTTGATTTCGACCCCCGCCATCAGGTCCCCCTGACCGGCCATTGGCGTCGGCAGCATATCGCCCAGACCCGCGGCCGTGGCGCCGATGAACACGAACTGGTCCTTGATCAATTGGTCCGGAACCCGTCCCTCCAGCACATCCACCGCGGAGACGTGCGGATAGGTTCCCGCGCCGCCGGCGAACGGGATGAAACGGGGGTATTTGCGAACGTTGGCCAAGCCGACGAAATCGTCGTTTTCGCCAGCGGGGAAGCGGTCCTCGGGGATCAGCCCCTCGCCTTCCAGCATCGCCTGGGTAATGTGCGGCCACCAGGGTTGTCCGATCCCGGAGCGCAGATAGACCGAACGGGCCACCCCGTCGCCATCCAGTTCCAGATCCACATGGCCGAGCCCCCGGGCGGCGCGGGCGAAGGGCCCCGCCGGCAACACCTCGATCAGTTGCCCGCCTGCGCGCAGTTGCTCCACGTGCACCGGCAGATAGACATTGCCATTTTCGGACAACGCCCTGACCAGCGCCTGGTCCGCCGCCGGACGAGACCGATCCGGTTCCGACAGGATCAGATCCATCAGCACCCCACGGGCACCCTGTTTGGAGAGTTGATCAATCAGACGGGCATGGATGCTGCGATCCCAGGGCCAACGCCCCACTTCCCGCAGGCTGTACTCATCAATGCCGACAATAAGGATGTCGCCGGAGGGTTCCATCGGCAGCCGCGGCAGCAGGGTGTCGTAGACGTAACGGTTGAGGAAAGACAAACCGCCACTGATGGACAGCAGGGTGCACAGGCTCGCCACCACCAACAGCACGGACATGTGCTCAACCAGATAACGGCGCTGGTGGCTATCGAACCCTCTACTCATGAACCCCGAACCTCTTCCCTTGGATACCGCCGGGCGCCTTTGTTATGGCATCAAACCGGAGTTCTCACTATCCCGATCTATGCCCTTCATTTCCAATGTTTTTTTACGCCACGAAGGTGGCAAAAAGAAGAAGCGCATGACGAACGAAGGTGGCCGCCATGGACGGTGGCCACCGGGGCATGGAGGGTCAAAGCGCGAGCAGCAAGCCAGCGCCGCCAATGAACAGAAGGGCATCCCAGGGCCAGGCGCCTTTGGATACCGTGGCGTCCAGCAAACGCTCCTGCCCACGCAGTCCTCGCGCATCAATCGCCCTTACCAGTAGCTGATACTCGCCGGCCTGGGGTTTGGCTCGCCATTGCGGTTCGCTGATCTGCTCACTCTGTCGCAGAACGCCATCGGCATCGAACAATTCCACTGAATAGGCTTCGGCGCCTTCCACCGGCGGCCATTCCGCGCGCAGGCTGCGACCGCCAGCCTTCAATGTCACCTCCGGAGCCGGCAGCAATTTGACCGGTTGGGCCGGCGCCTGGCCATCCCGCGCCAGAGTGCCATAGCCGGCGGGCACAGGCGTGGCACTGCGGGCGGCGGCGACTTCCACTTCGCCTTTCACCACCTCGCTGAGAGTGACGGCGTCATCGGTGACGCGAACGTGATACTCGGTACCGCGAACCGCGGTCATCACACCGGGAGTGTAGACACGAAACACCCGGGCATCGGTATCGCGGGGCGTAACGGTGTTGCGGATGGCGCCCCGCTCCAGTTGCAGCTCCGTGGGCTCGTTGCCGACATCGACGAAACGCCGGTAATGATTCACCTTGAGCACGGTGTCGGGCTTCACCGCCACCTCGGAATTGTCGGCGAAACGCACCACCACGCTGCCGGCCTCGCCAGTCTCGATGGTGTCGCCGAAGGCGATCTCCGCGCCGTTTTCCACCGGCTCGGGGTCGTTATTGCCAACCAGCAGCCAGACCTGGCCATTAACCCGTTCGGCACGGGCGGGCATCGGTTGTTCCTTGAGCCAGGCAAGCGGGATCAGAATGACCTTGCCCGGAGACATGCGATAGGGATCATCCACCGCGCTGTTCGCCGCCAGTTGGCGCCAGCAAAACACCGGGTCCTGAGCGAAGCGTTCACACAGATTCCACAGAGTGTCGCCAGGACGAACGGTGTATTGCCAGTGATCGGCATTGGCATCGGCTTGCGCCGTGGCGGCCATCAGGCACAGCACCACGGCGGTCAACCAGCGGGAAAGCATAGGCGTTTATTCTTCCATTGGTTCCAGCCGGTAACCGTGCTGATACACCGTCTTGATGCGATAGCCACGTTCGGGACGGATTTGCAGGCTGCGGCGGATGCGGCTGATATGGACGTCCACCGTACGGGACTCAATCGGCGTCATGATGCCCCACACCTTTTCCAACAGGTGCGCCCGGGACATCAATTTGCCCACGTTCTGGAACAGGTAACACGCCAGTTCGTAGTCCTTGTCGGTGAGTTTGACGGCTTCGTCGTCGAGAAAGATCTGTCGCCGGGCCCGGTCGATGGTCCAGGGTCCAACGTTGAGGGTTCCTTGATCGTCCATGTCGGCAACACCCGCTCGCCGCCCCAGGGCGGTGAGTCGGGCCAGCAGCTCCGCTTGTTTAACTGGCTTAACCATATAGTCGTCGGCTCCCTGGGTCAGCGCGCCCACGATGGAAGACTCGTCATCGCGTTGAGTGGCGAACAGGACAGGCGTGCGATTGCCACTGGCACGCACTTCCTCGAGAACGGCGTAACCACTCATATCAGGCACTTCCCAATCGAGTACCAGGAGGTCGAAGGTGTCCCGTCGCAGCAAGCTCATGAACTCGCGGCCGCTGGACAGGTGCATACACGTGTGGCCTGCTTCGCGCAGCCAGTGTGTCACCAGCTCGGCCTGGGCCTGGTCGTCTTCTAGGTAGGCGATACGCACCGTTTTTTCTCCATCCTAATGTCGCAAGAGGTTACCGAATCCACTCCGGTATCGCGGGAAAAGATTGTAAAATGCCGACCCGCCGAGCCTCGCTGAAACCCAGGAAAAACGTGCTGTTCACGCCTCTCCCCCCGGGCATAGCCGATGTCCGCATCACCCCCTGACGCGGAACCCTGAAGGGACGGGATCGCGGCCCCGTCCACAAGCCGGATGATTATACGCGCCTTGTCGTTCATTCCCAATCGTGGACTCACCGACGCTGAACCGCTATCATGCGCGTCCGCGCCCCCAGGGTGCCATCGAAAGTGCCATGAAAATCGTTTTCCGCCCGTAGCTCAGCTGGATAGAGCGCTGCCCTCCGGAGGCAGAGGTCAGAGGTTCGAATCCTCTCGGGCGGGCCATATAAAACACAAAAGCCCGCCTTGCGCGGGCTTTTGTGTTTTATCGGGTCTGCTCGAAGGCTCTGATTCGAACCCCCGTTCGACACTCGACAGCCTCACCGTCGAGTGGACGCCCAACAGGCGCCCGAAGGGGACGCTCCAGCGGAGCGTATCAATCCTCTCGGGCCAGCCTATCCAGTACGCGTGATCCCTTCGGTTTATCGGGTCTGCTCGAGGGCCATTCGCTGCCAAGACAGCTTCCCACAGACCGAACTACGAAGCCGCTGTAGGAGCTAGCCTTGCTGGCGAAAGAGCACAAGGCCAAACAGATTCGCCAGCAGGGCTAGCTCCTACAGCGACCTTGTAGCAACCTCCAAACGGAGCGTATCACTCCTCCCCCAGCAACCGCAGCGGGTGCTTGCCATCCACCATGCCCATGAACGGCGGCATGATGGAATAGCCGATCAGCGACCGAAGCTCCGGCGACAACTCACGCACCACCTCCCTGGACAGCTCCAGCAGGAAGTTCTCCTGTTGCCGCAAATAGGCCTCGCAATACTGGCAGGTCACCGCCAGACGGGGTTTGTCGGATCGGTTCTCTCCACCGCCGTGCCAGGTGGTCCCCAGGAAAAACAGCACCGAGCCAGCCGGCATGACCGCGGGTATCGCTTCTTCCCACCGCCCCCTGCGGTCCTGTCCCCAGGCATGGCTGCCCGGGATCACCACGGTGGCGCCATTATCCTCGGTGAAGTCGTCGATCGCCCAGATCGTCGCCGCGCCCAACGGCGGCCGTGGCCGCGGCACTTTGTAGAAACTGTCATCCGCATGCAGAAGCTGCGGCGCCTCCCCGGGCAGAATGTTGATGATCTGGGCCTGACTGATGAGGTAGTTGGGCAGGAACAGCTTGTCCATCAAACCCAGGATACGCGGGTGATCCGCCAGATGATCCAGAACCCGGGTCTTGGAGAAAACGTCATAGACCCGTTGTGTAAGGGCCCCTTCGAAGGTATTCCTGCCGGTCTTGTCCAATAACGGGGTTATCCGCGAACGGATATCGCTTAATGTGTCCCGGTCCAGCACGCCCTCGATGATGACATAGCCATCACGCATCAGGGTGTCGAAGTCCCGATCGATCTCCGGCGAGCTGCGCTCGGCGGATGGCCGCAAGGCCTTGTGGCGAGCGGCCAGATCGCTGTCCAGCACGCTCAGATTGGCGATCTTGCGTGGCATGAGCACCTCCCTTTTGTCATTGTGATGGGTCTTTCGGCATTGATTTGAATTCAATTCAATGCCGATTCAGGGCAGCCGTCAACCGGAAATTGAATTGGATTCAATACCACCTCATCCCTACAACCCTGATTGATCTTTACCCCTGAATCCCATTGAATGCCCTGGTCAGGCGCCAGTAACCGCCGCCGGCAGCAGAATTGGGAGAAGGGACAGGTGGCAGAGAAAAAGACCTCACCGGATCGGCTGATCGCCGCGGCAACCCGGGCCTTGCAAAAAGGGGACGGGGATTTCGAAATGAGCACCATTGCCCGCACCGCCGGCGTCTCGGTGGGGCTGGCCTATCATTATTTCGGCTCCAAGGCCGGATTGATCGCCGCCGTCGTCGAACACTTCTACGAAGCCCTCGACAACGAGGTCATGATGGCCCGCTTGCCGGTTTCCGACTGGCTCGACCGGGAACGGTTGCGCATCCAGTACAGCGTGGCGTTCCATTATCGTCATCCGCTGGCCGCCATTATCCTGCAACGTCTGCGCCGCGAACCGTCGGTGATGGCGATCGAGCAACAACGGCTCGAACGGCAAATCGAAGCCGGTGTCGGCAACATGCTTCAGGGACAAAAACAAGGGAGCGTCTCAGCGGACCTGGATCCCGCCGCCGCCGCCACCTTTACTCTGGCGGGCTCGCGGGCGCTGATTGCCCGGGCGCTGGCCTTACCGCCCGGCCAGCGCCCCACGGAGCAGGCCCTGAGCGAACAGATTTGGAATCTGATCCGCCAGGCAACCCGCAGCGAGGGCTCATAGCCGCGATTTACAGCGCCGCCCAGGCCCGCTTGAGGTGATAGTTTTCATCGCCAAACAGCAGCCCGAGCGCGGTCAACCGCTTGAAATAGTGGCCAACATCCAGCTCGTCGGTCATGCCGATCCCACCGTGCAGCTGCACCGCCTGCTGCCCCACGTAACGACCGGACTGGCATAACTGCGCTTTCAGTAGCGCACTGTCCCGGGCGTGCGACGGGGCCTGCTCCCAGCGGCCCGCGACGGCATCCAGAAGATGCTCCAGATTCTTCATGGCGATGTACATATCGACCATACGGTGTTGCAGCACCTGGAAAGAGGCGATCGGCACGCCGAACTGCCGGCGCGTCCGGGTATAGTCCAGGGTACGGCGCAACAGCGCCTGCATCCCCCCCACCGCTTCGGCCGCCATCATCATGATCCCCTGCTCCAGCACCTGACGCAGCACTTCAGCGCCACGCCCATTCCGGGTCAAACGCCGGGTTTCATCGACGTCCACGGCCGCCAGGGTCAGACGGGCGCCGCGATGCCCATCCATGGTGGGAAAGCCGGTCACCTGAAGCTCATCGGCATGGACCAGAAACAGCTCCACCGCCGGCCCGGCGTCGTCTTCGAAGGCTTGCGCCGACACCACGAAATGGGAGGCCAGATCACCGCCGATCACCGCCACCTTTTCGCCTTCCAGACGCCAGCCACCATCGATACGGCGGGCACTGGTAGCCAGATGCTCAGAATTGCCACGGCTGATACTTTCCTCCCAGGCCAGCACCGGCATGGCTTTGCCGGCGACCAGTTCGGGCAGCAGGCTATCGGCGACATCGTGATTATCCGCCTGAGCAATGGCCTGACCTCCCAGCCCCACCACGCTCAGATAAGGCTCCACCACCAGCGCGCCGCCGAAGCGCCGCATCAGGCCGAGCGTATCGGTGATATCCCCGCCGAGACCGCCATGGCGCTCGGCGAAGGGCAGGCCGAGCCAGCCCAGTTCGGCGAACTGTTGCCAGTGCTCCCGGTTGTATCCCGGTTCCTGTTCCACCCAGGTGCGGCGCTGGTGAAAGTCGTAATGGGCACTGAGAAATTTATCAACGCTGTCTTCCAGCATGACGCGGGTTTCGTCGTTAAGAAAAGCCATGGTGCGCCCCTCAGCCCAACAACATCTTGGCAATGATGTTGCGTTGAATTTCGTTACTGCCGCCAAAGATAGTGGCGGCCCGGTTGTTGAGATATTTGGGCATCACGGTGAGTGCCTGTTCCGGCCCTTCAGGCGCCGCCCCGGCGCCGACAGTCAGTGCCGCCAATTGCAAAGTCAGTGTTGGGCTTCCTTCCACTTCCACCGCCAGTTCGGTAATGCGCTGCAGCGTTTCCATGGCGGTGATCTTGATCATCGAGCTCATTGGCCCCGACTCAGGCGAGCCTTTTTCCATCGCGGCGAAGCGGCTCTCGGTGGCATCAAGAGCAGCGACTTCCAGATAAAGGCGGGTAAAACGCTGCTGAAATACCGGGTCGTCACACAGAATACCGCCAAAGCCGTCGCCGAGTTCGGCGGCCCGCTCCCGGATCCGATTCAATTCCATGCCAAAGGTGGCGGCAAAAGACGCGCTGCCACCTCGTTCGTGCTCAAGCAGATATTTGGCCACCGTCCAGCCCTGGTTCTCCTCTCCCAGACAGCAATCCAGCGGCACCTCGACGTTATCGAAGAACACGTCGCACTGTTCGGGAAAACCGTCCAGACCAATGATCGGCCGAATGTCCAGGCCCGGACGATCGAGACGGTCAATCAGGAAGAAACTGATGCCCTGCTGTGGCTTCCCTTCATTGCTGGTGCGCACCAACAGAAACATGCGATTGGCATGGTGGGCGTAGGTGGTCCAGGTCTTGCTGCCGTTGATGACATAGTGGTCGCCACGGTGCTCTGCACGACAAGCAAGCGAGGCCAGATCGGAGCCGGCATTGGGCTCGGAATAACCCTGGGCCCAGAAGTCCTCACCGGAGGCGATGCCCGGCAGAAAACGGCTTTTCTGTTCATCGGTGCCGAACTTCATGATCGCCGGGCCGACCATGCCCAGACCTTGAGGCAACAGCCGCGGCACACCGGCGATCCGGCATTCCTCCTCGAAGATACGCTTCTGTTCGCGGCTCCATCCGGGCCCGCCGTACTGCTCTGGCCAGGACGCCGCTGACCAGCCGCGCGCGTGCAGTTTGCGATGCCAGCGCATGCACTGTTCGAACGGCGGAAAGAAACTGGTCATCTTGCGTCCGGCTTCCCGAATCGATTCATCCGCCTCCTGTTCTATGAAGGCACGAACCTCCCGACGAAAGGCCTGAAGATCCACTGACTTGGTTTCCATGGTTTGCTCCGGCAAGGGGCGCCACCCGCGGGCGCGCCCCGGCTTGATCAAAGGCCGTAGGTGCTGACGTCCACCTTGGAGAACGTTTCCCGCCAATACAGATCAGCCAGTGCCTCGGCGTTATCCACGCCGTCCACCAGTTTGACCCACTTGGCCAGCAGCGGCCGGAACTCATCGACCATTTCCTGAGCGTTGTCGATGTTGTGGCGTTCCACGTAGTTCTTGACGATGGTATCGACGTCCTTGCGCACGAAGGCACGGGTGGCGGCCACCAGCGCCTCGCTCGGCTGGTGCACGGTGATACCGTTGTCACTCGCGTCCCGCACTTCCTTCGCCGCGCCAAGCTGGTAGTCCCAGCTGCCCTTGGCGGAAATAACCGTGGACGCTTTCAGAACCTGGGCACGCTCCTCTTCGCTGAGTGATTTCCAAACCGACTTATTGACGTTGTTTACGCCCACCGCCGCGTACATCCCACCAGGCACACCCACGGTGACATCTTTCACCACCTCGCGCAGGTTGAAGATATCCAGTTCCACGGTGGAACTCATGGTGCAATCGATCACCCCTTGACTGAGTCCTTCGTAAGCGTCGCTGATGGACAGCGTCACGGGGGTGGCGTTCATGGTCTCCGCCCAACGCGCCCACAAGGCACCGGCACTGCGCAGGCGCGCGCCCTTCAGCTGTTCCTCGGTGGCGATCGGCTTGGTGCACAGCAGGGCATAAGGCGGTGTCGACATGCTGCCATTGAAGACCTGATTCTGGTCCGCCATTTCCTTCTGACAGCCGTCACAATGATGGAACACATACTCGGACATGGCCCCCACGTAAGCAGGCCCCACGTGGCTGTCGGGAACGCCCTGCAGCTCATCCACCATGGTCAGTTCGGTAACCAGATTGGTATAGGGAAATTCGGAGGGAAAATAGGAAATCAGCAGGAATCCCGAATCCGCCATGCCATCGCGCACCCCTGCGGAAGTTTCCTTGAAACTGAGCAGGGACATGGGAAACACGCGCGCCTTGAGGTCACCGCCGGACAGTTCCTCGAGCCGCTTGGCGTAGGCTTCACCGGCGTTGGCGCCAATCGATTTAGGGGGATAGCCCATGGCATAGGTCAGGGTTCGGGCTTCGGCGACGCCGAAGGTAATGGCTCCCGCGCACAGAGTCAGCGCGGCGATGACCGCGCGTCGTGGCTGTATCGTCATTATTATTCTCCTAGCATTTTCAAATCCGAAGCAGGCCAGCTCCGGTCATGGCGGCCCGGTTAACAGACCAGACCGATGCGGCTTGTAGCCTGTTTAAACAGGTTCTCACAAGCCGTATTCGCTCACGTCCACTTTGGAATAGGTCTCCCGCCAGTAGATCTCCGCCAGTTCCTCCGGGCTGCTGACGTCTTTTACCAGCTTGACCCATTTCGACAGGATCGGCTGGAACGCCTTGATGCTCTGTTCAGCGTTATCTACTCCTGAACGGGACTGATAATTGCGGGCGATGGTTTTCATGTCCTCGACGATGAAGCTGTGGGATGCCTGTTGCAGATCCTCGGCCGGTTCATGCACTTTGATCTCTTGCTTCGGCGCGGCCTCGAGTTCCCGAGTGGCTCCTACCTGGTAGTCCCAGCTGATGATCGCTCCGAAAGTGGCCGAAGCGCGAAGTACCTGCTCGCGTTGCGCTTCACTCAAATCCTGCCAGACTTTCTGATTGAAGTTGTTGACGCCAGTGCCTCCAAAAACGCCACCGGGGACTCCGGCGGTAACATCACTTACCACTTCGGAAAGACGAAAGATATCCAGGTCCACACTGGAGCTGATGGAACAATCCAGAACACCCTGATTGAGCGCTTCATAGGCGTCGCTGACGGAGATGGTCACCGGTGTTCCACCCACCGCTTGTGCCCAACGCGCCCATTGAGGGCCGGCACTGCGTAACCGCTTGCCCTTGATATCGGCAAGACTGGTCACTTCCTTGTTGCATAACATCATGTAGGGCGCGCTGGCGGAGGCGCCAGTGAACACCTGGTTTTGCGCGGCGAATTCCTCGACACATTCCGGGCAGTGGTGGAACAGATACTCGGACATGGCACCCACATAGGCCAGACCGGCATGGCTCGGCGCCACATCGTCCAGCTCCAGCAACATGGTCAGTTCCGCGATCAGATTGGTGTTGGGAAATTCCGAGGGAAAATAGGAAAACAACACGAATCCAGAGTCCGCCATACCATCGCGGATACCGGGTGAGGCTTCACTGAAACTCAGCAAGGACATCGGAAAGACCTTGACGCCGAGATCACCGCCAGAAAGCTCTTTAAGTGCGTCGGCATAGGCCAGCGCCGAGTCGGAGCCGATGGAGTTGGGTGGATAGCCGGTGGCGTAACTGATAGTGCGGGCGAACGCCGACGTGCCAGCAAGCACACCAACCATGAAGAGCGTGGCAATAACAATACGTTGCAGTAAAGCGCATGGTGCCATGATGTAGTTCTCCGTATGGCGGCGGGCCTGAAGTCGCCCTCCCCCGGTTGCTTGTATCCTGCCGTCCACGGCGGGTTCCCTTTGGGCCGCCGTCAAGGCGCCGTCAGCCGATACGACGCCCCTGGCCACCCCAGTGAGCCTCCTTGAGTTTGTACTTCAGGATCTTGCCGGCGCCGGACAGCGGCATCTGATCCACCAATTCGAAACTGCGAGGGCACTTATAGTTGGCGATCAGTGTCTTGCAGTGAGCCACGATATCCGCTTCGGCGACCTCCGCTCCCGCGGCCAGAACGATGACCGCGTGAACCCGCTCGCCCCACCTCTCATCCGGCACACCGATCACCGCGCATTGGGCAATGGCGGGCATGCGCAGCAGGGCGTCTTCCACCTCCACCGAATAAACGTTCTCACCGCCGGTCACCACCATGTCCTTGATTCGGTCCACCAGGAAGATGTAGCCGGCGTCATCCATGTAACCGGCGTCGCCGGTGTGCATCCACCCTCGACGCAATGCTTCCTCGGTTTGCTCCGGTTTATTCCAGTAACCCTGCATCACCATCGGGCCACGGGCGACGATCTCACCCACCTGGCCGCGCGACACCTCGTTATCCTCGCTGTCGACCACGCGAACCTCCGCCATATGCGCTGGCAGGCCGGCCGCCATTAGCTTATCGGCGTAGGCATCATCGCTATGGCAATAATCCGGGAGGATGCAGACCACGGGTGAAAGTTCAGTCATGCCATAGAGCTGCAGAAAGGAGGCCTCCGGCCAGGCGGTCATGGCCTTCTTCAACAAAGTGCTGTCGATGGGCGACGCACCGTACATCATGCAGCGCAAGGACGAGAGATCGAATTCCGGGAATCGCGGATGAGCAAGCACGGCGCGCATCATGGTCGGCACCAGGAAGGTTTCCACCACCCGTTCCCGCTGAATGGCACTCATGACCGCCACCTCTTCGAACCGGGGCACGATCACGTGAGTACCCAGCCGCAGTGTCAGCTGCAGAATCAGACCCACTCCGGCCACATGAAAAAAGGGCGCCGAATGCAGCCCCACCACACCGTCACCACGGCAAGCGGGCATCACCGCCCCGATGGAGCAGGTGTACAGATTGGCGTGACTGAGCATTACCCCTTTCGGCGCCCCGGTGGTGCCGCCGGTATAAAGAATGCAAGCCAATTGGTCGCCGCTACGTCCGGCATCGTCCATCGGCTCCGCTCCGGCCATCAGTTCGGCAAGATTCAACATGCCATCGGGGCAGGCCTTCTCGCCGATGTACACGACAGTCTCAAGTGATTTTGACAGAGCACGCACTTCCTTGATCAATGGCACGAACTCATCATCAACGAACAGAACCCGGGTATCGCAATCATCCAGCGAATAGGCGATTTCGACAGGGCTCCAGCGAATATTGACGGTGTTGAAAACACCGCCTGCCCAAAGCACGCCGAACACGAATGTCACGTAACGGTCCGAGTTCAGAGCCAGGATGCCGGCCCGTTCCCCTTCTTCCAGACCCAGCCCTTTCAATACCGACGCCAGCGTCGCTACCTGGCGCACCAGATCCCGATACGTTGAGCGGCGATCGGCGAATACCAGGGCCTCCCGCTCGGGGCATTCGCGCAGAGCCTTGTGTAACGGCTGTGTCAGATACATGGCGTCTCCACTTCAGCTTGCGTACTGTTCACGAAGCGTGCGTTTGAGTAATTTCCCCGCGGTGTTCTTCGGCAAAGCCTCGACAAAGTGCACCGCCTTGGGCACCTTGAACGGCGCCAGATGCTGACGCGCATGATCAATCAGGGCGGCGGCATCGGCGGCTTTGCCTTCCTTCAGCACGACCACGGCGACAATCGATTCGATCCATTTTTCGTGGGGCACACCGATCACCGCCACCTCCGCCACCGATTCGTGACCGTACAAGGCTTCTTCAACGTCGCGGCTGGCCACCAATACGCCGCCGGTATTCACCACGTCCTTGATACGATCGACGATATACAGATAGCCCTGCTCGTCCTGGTAGGCGAGATCGCCGGAATGGAACCAACCGCCCTTGAAGGCTTCCGCGGTTTCCCCGGGCTTGTCCCAGTAGGCCACCATCAAATGGGGCGAACGATGCACGATCTCGCCTTGTTCGCCTGGCTGGCAGTCCTCCAGGGTGCCGGGCTTGACCACCCGGGTCTCCACCGAGGTCAGGGGGCGGCCGCAGGAACTGGGCCGATCGGCATGCTCATCGGGTCCCAGCACCGTCGCCATGGGGGCGATTTCGCTTTGTCCGTAACAGTTGAACAGGCGCCCTTGAGGCAACCGTTCGGCCAACTCATGGACGATCGGCTCCGGCATAATGGAGGCGCCGTAGTACAGGTTTTCCAGCGTGCTCAGGTCCCGGCGGTCGAAATCCGCGTGGCGCAACAGACCGATCCACACCGTTGGCGGCGAGAAGAAAGAAGTAATCTTCTGCTCTTCGATCAGTGCCAGAACCTGGTCCGCCACCGGCGCGTCAATGAGGTAGTTGAACGCTCCGCACAACAGACCGGGCATCAAAAACACGTGCATCTGTGCCGAGTGATACAGAGGCAGCGCCGCCAGACTTCGGTCCTTTCCACTGATATCCAGATGTAACAGGCAGGATTGGTACTCCGCCATAAGAGACCGGTGTGTATGCATGGCCCCTTTGGGATCGGAGGTGGTGCCGGAGGTATAAAGAATCTGCGCTACATCGTCATCGTTGAGCGCTATGTCCGGCGCCTCCGCGCTGCCGTCGCCCTGAGCCAGTGCCAGAATATCCGTCTCTCCACCGGCTTCGCCAAGGCGCAGGGAGCCGTGCAATTCAACGCCGAGCTCTCCGCGCACCGCCTCCACATTGGCCGTCAGGCTTTGATCGCAAAACAGGGCACGAGCGCCGGACTGATTACAGATGTAGGTCAATTCACGCTGGACCAGCCCGTAGCTCACCGGCACATGAATCAGGCCGGCGCGGGCGCAAGCCAGCCAGAGCAGGACATAGGCGTCGGAGTTCTTGCCGTAGGCGGCGACCCGATCCCCTTTTTGCAATCCCAACGCCAGCAAGCCATTGGCCACCCGGTTGGCGGCGAGATCCAGTTCCTGATAGGACCAAAGGCGATCCTCGAACTGCAAGGCAGGCGCCGTGGGCTGGCGGCTGGCGGAGCGGCGCAGGGCATCGCCGATGGTATTGCGAATGGCCACCTGAACCGAGTCGGCAAGGTCGTATTGTTTTGTCATCGGGTTCTTCCCTGTTGTTATCCGTTTTCAATGAACAGCGGCGCGCCCATGCAGGCACGCCGCGCGCAGGCTTACCCCATCATACGAGGCAGAAACAAAATAAAGTCCGGCACGGTCATCAGGAAGATCAGTACGAACAAGTCCATGACCAGGAACCAGAAGATGCCTTTGAAAATCGAGGTAGTGGAGGCCAGATTACCCACCACCCCTTTTATCACGAACACGTTCATGCCAATCGGTGGTGTGATCATGCCGATCTCCAACAGTTTGGTGAGCACCACGCCAAACCACAGCAGACTCAGATCGGCGGCGCCGATGATCGGCAACACGATGGGCAAGGTCAGCAGCATGGCGCCAATCGGCTCGAGAAACATGCCCAGCAACAGGTAGATCAACACGATCATCACCAACACCATGAAGGTGCTGGCACCGCCACCAATAACCAGGGACGACAGATAATCACCGGCGCCGGACAACGCCAGGAAGCGCGTCAGCAGGCTCGCGCCAACAGCGATCACCATCAAGGCGCCAGTGGTAAGCAGGGTTTCCAGAATAGCGTTACGGAATCGTTCCCATGTCAAAGCCTTGCGCATCCAGGCAACGATGCAGGCCAGGAACGCACCGACGGCGCCCGCCTCCGTGGGCGTGAAAATACCGCCGAACAGACCGCCGAAAATACCGATCATAATCAGGATCACCGGCCAGGTTTCCTTGAGCGCCGAGATCTTTTCCCGTCTGGAAACCTCCTCCTTGACGTCCGGGGCCAGAGACGGGTTCAGCTTCACTCTTATCATCACGACCAGGATGTAGCCCACCGTGGTCAGGATGCCGGCACTGATGCCGCCCAGAAACAACCCGGTAATCGGTACCTGGGCAATAATGCCGTACAGGATCATGATGATGGACGGCGGAATCAGCGCACCGATGGTGCCGGCCACCGCCACCGTGCCGGTGGCCAGCTCCGGGTGATACTTATGGCGAATCATCTCCGGCACCGCGATGCGCCCCATGGCCGCGGAGCATGCCACGGAAGAACCGGATACCGCAGCAAAGCCGGCGGAACCGAAGATCGATGCCACGGCCAGACCGCCAGGAATCGACGCCAGCCATAGCCTAGCCGCACGGAACAGCCCCTGGGTCAACTGAGCATGAAAGCAGATGAACCCCAGCAGCAGGAACATGGGAACGGAGCTGAGCACCCAGTTGGCGGCGAATTGATAGGGAATCAGACCCAGAGAGCCCCAAGCCACACCCCAGCCCATCAAATACCAGAGGCCACCGAAGGATACGCCGATCAGCGCCATGCCGATGGGCACCCGCAATCCGATCAGCACCAGCAGCATTGCCAGACCGGTCAAACCAATTTGTACGTCACTCATCGCCGGTCTCCTAGTTCGCGTCCGAATGGTGGCTCGAGGCAATCGGCATCTCATCCGGCTGCGCGCGCTCGTCATCCAAACCGGATTTCAAACCGAATAAATAAACAATGAACTTATAAAAAAGAACCAGGGTCATCAGACCGATGCCCACCGGCAGGACAAAATAGGTTTGCCAGACGGCGATACTGGCGTCCCCCTGCACCACCGAGGCGTTAATCGCGTGTTTGGACAGGGCTTCGCCCCAGGTACGCACCGCCAGGAAAGAGAACACCACGCCGGAAAAAGCCAGCGCCCACCCTTCCAGATGTTTCTGAACGATCTGGGGCAACCGTTCAGTCACCACTTCCACGGTAATGTGAGCGTTCTTCTGCTCGGCATAGGCCAGGGGCACGAAGGCCGCGACGATCATGTAGTAGTGCGAAACGATGGTGATGGTTCCCGGTATCGGGGTACCGAAGACATAGCGACCGATAACGTCGAAGGTGACGTGGAGCATCATCAACGCGATGGCGAGGCCACCGATGACGGTCATGAGATTGGTGATCTTGGATAGCCAACGACCCAATGCATACATAAATAAAGCTCCTTATCGGAAAAGCAGGTCGATTTTTGCTGTTGTTGTTATCCAGGCCATATTGCGACTCCCGTGCGTTACCGCGCCGTTATCAACGGACACGGCGTTATTGTTTTAAGTCTTTTCCATGACGAACCAGAGGGCTCTGAAACAGGGACCTATTTAAGTAAAGCCAATTGATTCATTGCCATTTCAGATTTGGAGGGAATAAACGGCAACGCTTCATCCATCGGCGCTTCGAGTGTAAGAGGCGGTTTGTCCGGGTATCATCGTCGGTTCCGACGAAGTCTCCCTTCCCGGAACAGAGAGTCGGAAGGAGAGCCAGAGGAAGAGCGGGAACAAGCACCAGGGGGAACCAAAGGGAAGAAATTAAAAAGGAACTCCGCGCCCGGTCTCCGGAGAGACGCCGATGGGACGGTTGGCCTGCAATACAGACGCGGAATTCAAGGTAAACGTTAAGACCGTACCGCTTCACGCCGGGGGCGGTAACCGGCGAATTGCTCACGCAATTTGGTCTTCAGCAGCTTGCCGGTGGCGGTATGCGGCAGTTCGTCCACGAACACGATGTCGTCCGGCAGCCACCACTTCACCACCCGCTCCGCCAGATGCGCCATGATCTCGTCTTCATCAACCTGCGCGCCCGCGCGCTTCACCACCACCATCAGCGGGCGTTCCTGCCATTTTTCGTGGGGAATGGCGATTACCGCGGCCTCCGCCACGCCGGGATGGGAAAAGGCGGCATTTTCCAGATCCATGGAGGAAATCCACTCCCCTCCGGACTTGATCACGTCCTTGGCCCGATCCACCAACTGCAAATAGCCGTCCGGGTCCAGGGTGGCGATGTCACCGGTGGGGAAATACCCCTCGTCATCGAGCACGCCACCACCTTCGGCCCGGAAGTAGCCGCTGGCAATCCAGGGGCCACGAATATAGAGATGGCCAGAGTGCACGCCATCCCAGGGCTGCGGCTCGCCTTCATCGTTGACGATCTTGATGTGCACGCCCCAGATGCCGCGCCCCTGCTTCACCTTGAGCTCATCCAGGCCGTCGCGATCCAGGTCATCGTGTTTCGGCAGAGGCCGGTTGACCACACCCAACGGACTGGTCTCGGTCATACCCCAGCCCTGAATCACCTGAGCTCCCAGCTGAGTCTCCAGCCGTCGCACCATGGCCCGCGGCGGCGCGCTGCCACCGATACCGATGGTGTCGATACACAGTTCCTTATCCAGATCCAGTTCCGGATGGGCATCCAGGTACTGGAAGAACATCAGCCACACCGTGGGCACCGCCTGGGAAAACGTTACCCGCTCGTCACGCATCAGCGGATAGAGATGCTCACCGTCCAGATGTTCGCCGGGCAGAACCATTTTCGCGCCGACCATGGCCGCCACGTAGGGCATGCCCCAGGCATTGGCATGGAACATCGGTACCACCAGTAATAAGGTGGAACGGACACTGACATTGAACGCGTCCGGCGCCATCGCCATCAGCGAGTGCAATACGGTGGAACGATGGGAGTACAGCACCCCTTTCGGGTTGCCGGTGGTACCGGAGGTGTAGCACAGACTGGAAGCGGTACGCTCGTCGAATTCCGGCCAGTCATATTCGACGCTAGCGCCTTCCACCAGGTCCTCGTAGCAAAGCAGACCGGGAATATCGACCTCGGGCATGTGGGCGCGATCGGTCAGCGCCACGAAATGCTCGATACTTTTCAGTTTTGGTACCAGCTTCTCCACCAGCGACGCGAAGCTGATGTCAAAAAACAGTACCTTGTCCTCGGCGTGATTGAGGATGTACTCCACTTGTTCGGGGAACAAACGGGGGTTCACCGTATGCAGCACCGCACCGGACCCGGAAACCCCGAAATAAAGCTCCATGTGACGCCAGGTATTCCATGCCAGGGTGCCAACCCGATCACCAAATTCGACGCCCAGTTCGTTCAGGACGTTGGCGACTTGTTTGGCGCGATGGGCGATCCGCCGGTAATTGGTACGATGAATAGGCCCTTCAATGCTGCGCGAGACAATTTCCTGTTCAGGGTGGAAAGTGGCCGCGTGCTCGATGAGCGAAGAGATCAACAGCGGCTTGTCTTGCATCAGACCCTGCATGGACACCTCCTTTTGTTATTCGTTATGCCGTCCGTTCACCGAACGGACCCCGCAAGCCGATATCCACGACCCGCGAGGTGATCAGGACGCCCGGGATCAGAGGCGTTCGACAATGGTCACGTTGGCCAGACCGCCACCTTCACACATGGTCTGCAGACCATAGCGTTTGTTGCGCTTTTTCAGAGCATGCAACAGCGTGGTCATCAGCTTGGTGCCGGAGCCGCCCAGCGGGTGCCCCAGGGAAATGGCGCCGCCGTTCACGTTCAGACGATCGGCGTCGGCGCCCAGCGTTTTCAGCCAGGCCAGCGGTACCGGCGCGAAAGCTTCGTTGACTTCAAAAAGGTCAATGTCATCGATACTCATGCCCGCTTTCTTCAGTGCCCGCTCGGTGGCCGGAATCGGCGCTTCCAGCATGATCACCGGATCGTGGCCGATCACGGTCAAATGGTGGATGCGAGCCATGGGCTCCAGCCCCAGGGCTTTCAGACCGCGTTCGTTGACCACCATGACGCCGGACGCGCCATCACAGATCTGGCTGGCGGTGGCGGCGGTGATACGTCCCCCTTCCTTCAGCAATTTGACGTTCTGAATGCCTTCCAGGGTGGCGTCGAAACGAATGCCTTCATCCACATCGTGGGTTTCGCCGTCACCGGCACCATCGATACCGCGAACCGGCAGCGGCACGATTTCGTCCTTGAAGTCACCCGCTTCGGTAGCACGTTTGGCGCGTTCATGACTGAGCAGGGCAAAACGATCCAGCTCGTCCTTGGTCAGGTCGTACTTCTCCGCCATCATCTCGGCGCCCATGAACTGGCTGAAATCCGGTATATCCGGGTAGCGTTCCTTCATCGCCGGGCTGAAGTAGTGCCCCAACCCCTGCTGACGCGCCAGGGAGGACGGCGACCCCATGGGTACCCGGCTCATGGATTCCACGCCGGCGGCGATAACGATGTCCTGGGTGCCGGACATCACCGCCTGGGCGGCAAAATGCAATGCCTGCTGGGATGACCCGCACTGACGATCCACCGAGGTGGCCGGCACCGATTCCGGCAGGCGCGAGGCCAGTACCGCGTTGCGGGCCACGTTATTGGACTGCTCACCGGCCTGGCCGACGCAGCCCATGATCACATCCTCGATCAGAGCCGGGTCCGCATCGGCGCGATCCAGCAGGGCATTGAGTACCTGGCCGGCCAGGTCGGCGGGGTGCCAGCCGGAGAGACGGCCGCCCCGGCGGCCACCCGCGGTGCGGGCCGCGGCAACGATATAGGCTTCACTCATGTTTCGATCCTTCCTGCGGCGTGCCGCCCGACACGGACGGCACCGATTGATTGAATTCTCAAAGCGTGACAGGGCGGGAGCACCGTCCGAAGCGACGATTTTCCCGCCACTGCCGGATCACCGCGGTGCCATGCGGATGGCACCGTCCAGGCGCACACTCTCACCGTTGAAGTAGCCATTGACGATCATGGTTTCCGCCAGCTGGGCGAATTCATCGGGGCTGCCCAACCGCTTCGGAAACGGCACCGAGGCCGACAGGGACTGTTTCACGTTTTCCGGCAAACGGGCCAGCAATGGGGTCTCAAAGATACCCGGCATGATGGTGTTGACACGGATGCCCTCGCTCATCAGGTCACGGGCCATGGGCAGTGTCATGCCCACCAGGGCGGCCTTCGAGGCGGAGTAGGCGGTCTGCCCGATCTGGCCATCCTGAGCGGCCACCGAGGCGGTGTTGATCATCACCCCACGCTCGCCGTGCTCGAGCGGATCCAGGGACAACATGCCCTTGGCCGCCTTGGCGGAGCAACGGAAGGAGCCAACCAGGTTGATCTGGACAATGCGATTGAACTGATCGATCGGATAATGATTGGTGGTGCCGTCCTTCTTGTCCCGGCCGGCGGTCTTGGCGGAGCCTCCGATGCCCGCGCAGTTCACCAGGATGCGCTCCTGGCCGATGGCGGCACGGGCCTTTTCGAAGCCTTGATCCACGGACGCATCATCGGTGACGTCCACTTTGCAGAACACGCCGCCCAGTTCAGCCGCCAGGGCTTCACCCTGCTCTTCATTGACATCGAACAGCGCCACTCGCACCCCGTGGGCGGCCAGCCGCCGGGCGGTGGCCGCTCCCAGACCGGAAGCCCCACCGGTAATCACTGCGCTCACGGAAGAATCCAGTTTCATAGGAAATCCTTCAATTAACTTATAAAGGGATGGCAGCAGCGCTGGGCGGCTCCGAGAACACTGCATCGCAATGAGCACTGAAATTCCAGGAAGTATCCAGGTTCTGACGGTGTACGTTCGTTCTCTTTTAATGCCACGGCGAAACCGCGCCGCTGCCTGCCTGCTTAGGCTCTAAAAGGCTAGGAGAGTGCGCGGATACTGGATATCGTCTAAATGGACGAAACAATGCAAGCCCTTTGATATTTATGGAATAAACAGAAATGAGGCCCTGGTTTTCTCGTCTGATCCCTGGCGAAAACTGCCGGTTGCGGTTGGCAAAACCTCGCCCCCTGACCGGGTTCATTGACAACCCCCTGCCACCTCCCTACAAGTAACCACACTGGCTTGAACATAAGCTCCCACGGCTGTAGTTTTCAGGATACCCTTTGGTAGGTGCGGAAATTTGCGCCTGTATTTTGCCCTGGCAGCACACTTGGCAGCACATAAGGCCATAACAACAAGAACCGATGGTTGCATCGGCTCGGTTCACCCCTGAGGTAGGCTTCCATGAAGACGTCGAGCTATCTGCTTTCCACGAGGGCGCTGCTCAACAGCAAGTTGAGCCCGCCCACGTCGCATTCTTCACAGGTTACCCGCACCCGTATCCGTGACTCCGTGGTGGGGGCCAGCGCCGCCAAGCTGGTGTTATTCCAGGCGCCGGCGGGCTTTGGCAAATCCACCCTGATGGCGCAATGCCTGGAACGGTTTGAGTCCGAGGGCGTGGCCACCGCCTGGTTGACCCTGGACGACGCCGACAACGACATTCAACGCTTTCTCTCCTGCGTCGAGGCGGCCATCTCCTCGATGATGGAACTGCCCCAGGAACCGGAACGCGGCCTGCATTCCAGCAAGTCGCCCGGCGACACCGCGCTGGAACTGGTCACCAGCCTGGCCGCCGAACACGCCGCCTTTGCCCTGTTCCTGGATGATTTTGAACGGATCCACGAACCCACCGTGCTGGGACTGGTGCGTGAAATCATCGATCACCTGCCGCACAACTGCCGCCTGGTGATCGGCTCCCGCAGCGTGCCGGAGCTGGGCCTGGGCCGGCTGCGTGCGCGTGGGAGGCTGTTGGAAATCGACTCCGAACTGATGCGTTTTTCCAAGGAAGAAACCCATCAGTTTCTCAATGACTGCCGCCAGCTGTCGCTGTCGCTGGACGATCTCGGCCATATCCACGACAAAACCGAAGGCTGGGTGGCGGCGCTCTGGCTCGCTTCCCTGGCATTGGAGCACCACCCGGCGCCGGCGGAGTTCATTGCCAGCTTCTCTGGCGAGAATCGCGCGGTGGCCCATTATCTGGCCGAGGATGTGCTCTCCCAGCAACCGCCGCGGGTGAGGAATTTCCTGCTGCGCACCAGCATCCTGCGCTACATGAGCGTACCGCTGTGCAACGCCCTGTTGCCGGACACCGATAGCGAATCGCTGATCAACCTGCTCAACGAGGCCAATATCTTCCTGGTGCCGATCGAGGGCCAGGAGCGGCTGTACCGCTATCACAGCCTGTTCGCTGATTTCCTGCGCGCCCAGTTGGAGCAGCACCTGCCCCAGGAAGTCCCCTATCTGCACCGCGCCGCCTCGCACTGGTTCGAGGATCAGCACCGCCCGGTACCGGCCATTGACCACGCCCTGGAGGGCAAGGATTACCGCCGCGCTCTGGAGTTACTGTCGGTGCACGGTGAGGAGCTGCTGGCCCAGGGGCGCATGCGTCTGTTGGCGCGCTGGTTCGAGACCATCCCGGCGGAGCGTCTGGATGGCTATCCGCTGCTACAGGCGATTCATGTCTGGGCGCTGTGTTTCACAGCCAGCCCGCGCAAGGCCATGGATCTGCTGCAGCGCACCGGCCTGGAAAACTCCCGCGATCCGCAAATCCGTCCCCATGTGCTGGCGCTGCGCCCGTCGATTCTGGCGATCATGGACGACTTCGAGGAAGCCTACCGGATCGGCCGCGAAGCCCTGAAGCAATTGCCCAACGGCGACCCTTTCGCCGACACCGCGCTGGTCAATACCGTGGCCAATGCCTATTCGGTGATGGGCGAATACCAGGAAGCCCGGCAGCTGCTGGACGGCGCCCGCGATGTCCAGGGTGTCTACGAAAGCGCCTTCAATGCCATGTATTCCGAGTCGGTGGAAGGCATCATCGACTTGCAGGAAGGCCGCCAGCGCCAGGCCGCCGCCCGCTTCCGTCTCGCGGTGGGCATGACCCGGGCGCGCGGCGCCTTCTCCTTCAGCGGCACCACCGGTAATGCCTGGGCCGGCGTACTGCATGCCAGTGCCGTCTACGAATCCAATGACCTGCCGCAAGCGGCGCGACTGCTCAATGTCTATGTGCCGCTGGTGCGCGACATCGGCCTGCCGGATCACATGATCCTTGGCGACGTCATGCTCTCCCGCATCGCCTTCCACGAGAGCGATCTGGATAAGGCCTTCCAGATTCTGGCCTCACTGGAGTTGACCGGACACCGGCGCCAACAGCCTAGGGTGGTCGCCACGGCTCGCCTGGAACGGGCCCACCTGATGCTGCTGCAGGGTGACGAAGAGGCCTCCCTGGCCGAACTGGAACGGGCCGATGACCCACAAGTATGGGACCGGGTGAAGGGACTGCGGCTGCTGGCCAACGACCTGGAAACCGCGCAAATCGGCCGGTTACGCTGGGAGAGTCTGGTCGGCGACGCCGGCAGCGCGGTGGAGAGGCTACGCGAAGCGATCGCGGAAGCGGTGCACGATTCCCGCTACCGTCGCGCCTGTAAGCTACGCCTGTTCCTGGCCGTGGCGCTGCAGCGCAAGGGGCAGTTGCGCGGCGCCCTGGAAGAAATGGAGAAGGTGCTCAAGGAAGCCTGCCGTGAAGGTTACTTCCGCCTGATCCTGGACGAAGGCCCGCGAGTGGGCGCGCTGGTGGTGCATCTGCAGTCCGATACGCTCGAGCGGAAACAGGATCGCCGCGAGCCACTGTTCGCCGAGTATCTGCAGCAATTGCTGCAAGGATTCGGCCCCACCGTGTTCAATGCTTATCCGCCAGTGGAAGATGCCCAGGCGCTGCTACTGCCCGAACCGCTGACGCGCAAGGAAATCCGCGTGCTCAAGCTGCTCGCGGAAGGGCACTCCAACAGCGCCATGGCGGAAAAGCTGTTTGTCTCCGACAGCACCATCCGTACCCATTTACGCAACATCAATGCCAAGCTCAACGCCAGCAACCGCACCGAAGCGGTGGCCATTGCCCGCAAGGCCGGGGTGGTTTAGATCTGGAGACATAAATCAGAGATGGCTACACAGCCGCTGTAGGAGCTTGCCTGCAAGCGAATCCTTGGAGTTCGAAAGCACAATTCGCTTGCAGGCAAGCTCCTACAGCGGCTACGTGTGCAGGCAAACGCCGGCTACGCCAGGATCAGAAAAGCGCGGAAATCATTCACGTTGGTATGGGTGGGGCCAGTAACCACCAGGCCGTCCAGTGCCCGGAAGAAGCCGTAGGCATCATGGTCAGCCAGCGCCTGCCGGCCATCCACCTGACGCGCCCGGGCCTCGGCCATCAAACCCGGGTGGTAGACCGCGCCGGCGTTATCCTCGGTACCGTCGATGCCGTCGGTGTCACAAGCCAGGGCATGAATACCCGGCACATCATCAAGACTCAACGCCGCCCCGAGCAGAAACTCCGCATTGCGGCCGCCTCGCCCCTTGCCGGTCACCGTCACCGTGGTTTCGCCGCCCGATAACAGCACCAAAGGCAATCGCAAACCGCCAAAACCACCACCTCGCCGGGCCTGATGGGCCAACTCCGCGTGCAAGGCACCAAGGTCCCGGGCCTCGCCTTCGAGACGGTCGGACAGCACCGCCGCCGCCACTCCCTGCTCCCGCGCCCGCCGGGCAGCGGCACGCAGGCTCAGTGCCGGCGTGGCAATGCAGTTGAGACGAGTGGACTGAAAACAGGGTGCTCCGGGTTTCGGAGTTTCCGACGCCGGGTCCTCCAGGTGACAGCGTACCGCCTCCGGGACGTCGATACCGTAGCGTTCCAGCACCGCCAGCGCCTGGGCCGAAGTGGAAGCGTCCGGCACGGTGGGACCGGACGCGATGACGCTGGGGTCATCGCCGGGCACATCGGAAATCACCAGCGTGTGGGATTCAGCGGGCGCCAATGCCTCGGCCAGGCGCCCGCCCTTGATCGCCGACAGGTGCTTGCGCACCGTATTGATCTCATGGATGGCGGCGCCGCAGCGTAACAGTTCACCAGTGAGCGCCTGTTTGCAGGCCAGGGACAGGCCGGCGGCGGGCAGACTCAGCAGTGACGAGCCGCCGCCGGAGATCAGACACAACACCCGGTCTCCCGGTCCCGCCGCCCGGGCCAGTTCCAGAATACGCCGAGCGGCCCGTTCTCCGGCCTCGTCCGGTACCGGATGCGCGGCTTCCACCACTTCGATATGGCGAGTGGGCAGACCATGACCGTAACGGGTCACCACCAGGCCGGTCAGCGGGCCGGACCAATGCGCTTCCACCGCCCGCGCCATGGCCGCCGCCGCTTTACCGGCACCGAGCACCAGCAACGGACCGCCATCGTCTTCCGGCAACCAGGGCGGAACACAGTGTTCCGGTTGCGCGGCGAGGACCGCCGCGTCGAACAGTTCACGCAGAAGGCGCCGGGGCGCCTCCGGATCCTGCAATAGGTCCACCCGTATCACCTCACGGGACAATCACAAAAGAACGCTCAATGCTCCGGATCACGGAACACCGGCGCACGCTTCTCCATTCTGGCATAAACCGCTTCGACCTGGTTGGGCTGGCCGATGATCGCATCCTGTTCCACCGATTCCGCCAGCAGCACCCGGGCGGCCTGCTCCTGCGGCATGGCGGATTGATTGAGCAGGCGCTTCATGGCGCGCACCGCATGGGGGTTGCGGCCGGCGATGTCCCGGGCCATGGCCAGGGCTTCCTCGCGGGGAGACTCGCATACCCGCGTCACCAGTCCCAGGTCCGCCGCCTCTTCACCATCGAAAATACGGCCGGAATAGCACAGTTCGCGCACCCGATCCGGTCGTACCAATTCGCTGATCAGCACCATGCCGGCCATATCCGGCACCAGCCCCCACTGAATCTCCATCACCGACCAGCGGGAATCGGCGCGGGCCAGACGCAGGTCCGCGCCCAGGGCGACTTGCAGGCCACCGCCAAAGGCGACACCGTGGACCGCGGCAATCACCGGAACCGGCACATCGCGCCAGACCATGGCGGCGTACTGGGCCTGATTGCTGTCGCCGTGGGTGCGTTCGGCCAGGGTTTTACGGCCGCCGACACCAGCGCCGCTGCCTTGCGCCATGCGCGAGAAATTTTCCATGTCCAGCCCGGCGCAAAAGCTCTTGCCCTCACCGCTGAGCACCACGGCGCGCAGCCCCTGCCAGGCGGAAAGCCGCTCCGCCATCCCGGCCAGGGCGGCAAACAGCTCGCTGTTCAGTGCGTTGTGCTTGTCCGGCCGGTTGAGGCGAACCTCCACCACCCCGGGCGTCTCGGTTTCGATCACACGGATCACGTCATTCATGGTTTCTCCTCGGGCCAGACAGCCGCGCTCACGAACGCTGCTGCTTGTCCTTTTCGTTCTGGCGGGTAATGGCATCCCGGGCCTGTTGCCACTCATCATCGCCCCAGGCCGCGAGTTCGGCAAAGTTACCACCGTCCGCCTGATAACGCCCGCCGTCGATGGCGATGGTCTGGCCGTTCACATACTCGGAACCCGGCGCCAGCAAATAGGCCGCCAGGTTGGCCAGTTCCGGCATCTTGCCCGGACGCCCCATGGGACACCCCCGCACCTGCATGCCGCCGAGCGGCCCCAGCCGCTTACTCATGCCCTCGGTGGGGAACAGGCCCGGCGCGATGGCATTGAAGCGCAACCCCCGGTTACCCCATTCCACCGCCAGCGACTGAGTCATGGCGTGAAGGCCGGCCTTGGACATGGCGGAAGGCACCACGAACGGGGAACCATTCCATACCCAGGTGGTAAGGATGGACACTACCGACGCACTGACGCCTTCCGCCAGCCAGCGCTTGCCACAGGCCTGGGTGACCAGGAAGCTGCCACGAAACACAATGCTGGAAATGGCATCGAAGCCGCGGCTGGACAGGTCCTCGGTGCGGCTGATGAAGTTGCCGGCGGCATTGTTGAGCAATCCGGTCAGGGCGCCACCGTCCTTCCAGATGGTATCGACCATCGCCTCGATGGCGTCGGCATCACGAATATCACAGGTAACCGGCACCACGGTGCCGCCATGGGTGTCCATCAAGGCTTTCGCGGTCTCTTCCAGGACCGCGCCACGGCGGCCACAGATATACACGCGGGCACCGAGGATCAGCAAAGCCTCGGCCATTTCCCGGCCCAGGCCGGTACCCCCGCCGGTCACCAGAATGCGGTGGTCCTTGAGCAGATCGGGGCGGAACATCAAATCACTGGCTTGCACGGTTATTTCCTCCGGATCAGGCATACCGGGGCGGACGTTTTTCCAGAAACGCCGCCACCCCTTCTGCAAAATTGTCGTCTTTCACGCACAGGACCTGATTGCGATCCTCCAGCGCCACCACCGCTTCCAGGCTGGGCAGATCCACCGCCAGCCCCAGGGCGTCCTTGGTCAAACGCAGGCCCAGCGGCGTGGTGGCGAGCATGTCATCGATCAGTGAACGGGCTTCTTCCTCAAGTGCCGGCAACTCATCCACACGGCTGGCGAGCCCCAACTGGTGGGCGCGCCCGGCGTCCATGAAACGGCCGGTGAGCAGGTATTCGGCGGCCACCGAACTGCCCACCATGCGCGGCAGGAAATAGCTGACGCCGACATCGCAGCCGCCCAGGCCGATGCGAATGAAAGCGGCATTGAAACGGGCGTCCGGAGTGATCAATCGGATGTCACTGGCCAGCGCCAGAGCGAAACCGCCGCCGCTGGCACTGCCCTGAACCAGGGCGATGATCGGCTGTGGACAGCGGCGCATGTTGACCATGATGTCGCGCACTTCGCGCTGCCCGTTGAGCGCCTCCCGCACCTGGCGTTCAGCGGGAGCGTCGTGGCGCTCCTTCAGATCCAGACCGGCGCAAAAGGCACGGCCGGCACCGCGTAATACCACCACGCGAATCTCGTCACGGTGGTACAGCTCGATGAAGTAACGGTTGAGGGAACGGATCAGATCACGGCTGAGCGCATTCAGCCGCTCGGGGCGATTGAGCGTCACCCAGGCGACGCCGTCCCGTTCCTCGATGATCAGGGACTCACTCATAACCCCTCCGCTCAAAGAATGCCGCTTTCCCGCAGGCCGGCCTGACGGGTCTCGTCGATGCCCCAGTCCGACAACACTGCTTCACTGTCCTGTCCACGGGCGGAAGGGGCCCGTGGCGCCGGTGGCGGGGTACGACTGAAACGCGGCGCTGGCGCCGGCTGCACCACGCCGTCCACGGTGATGAAGGTATGGCGGGCGCGGTTGTGCGGATGTTGCGGCGCTTCCTCCCAGTCCAGCACCGGCGCGAAACAGGCATCGCTGCCTTCCAACCGTTCGCACCAGTAATCCCGGGGCTGGCTGGCGAACAGCCGGGTCAGTTTGGCTTTCAGAGTAGGCCAGCGTTCGCGATCGTTTTGCGCTTCGAATTCCGGATCGTCGATTTCCGCGCGCTTCAACAACTCGGCATAGAACTGCGGCTCGATGGCGCCCACCGCCACGAACTTGCCGTCGGCGCACTGATAGGTGTCGTAGTAAGGCGCGGCGCCATCCAGCAGGTTGGCGCTGCGTTCGTTACGCCAGGCGCCGGCGGCTTTCATGCCGTACATCATCGCCGAGAGCAGCGCGGCACCATCGGTCATGGCGGCATCCACCACCTGCCCCTGACCGGAAGCGCGGGATTCGTAGACGGCGGCGAGGATACCGAAGGCGAGCATCATGGCACCGCCACCAAAATCACCGACATAGTTGAGCGGCGGCGGCGGCGGGCCGTCAGCACGACCGATGCCATGCAGCGCACCGGTCAGTGCGATGTAATTCAGGTCGTGGCCGGCGGCGCTGGAGAGCGGACCGAACTGGCCCCACCCGGTCATGCGGCCGAATACCAGGGAAGGCCGCCGGCGCAGGCAGACTTCCGGCCCCAGCCCCATTTTTTCCATCACGCCGGGGCGGAACCCCTCGATCAGCACGTCGGCCTGTTCCACCAGGTCCAGTACCAGATCGGCGGCACCGGGCTTCTTCAGATCCAGCGCCAGGGAGCGCCGCCCCCGGGCCAGCACATCAAACCGGGCGGACCCGGGCTCGCCGCGGCCGGGGCGGTCGATACGGATCACCTCCGCCCCCATGTCCGCGAACATCATCGAGCAAAACGGGCCCGGCCCGATGCCCACCATCTCGATGATCTTCAAACCTTTCAGGGGTCCCGACATGCTGTCCTCCTCACCAACCGCCATCATCAAAGGACATTCATGGTGCGGCCGGTTGAACAGGCGCGCATCGTCGAAAAGGACGACTGATTGGCACGCCGGCACGCCTTATTCGCGAGCAAGTGGAATACCCTGGGCGTCACCCCCTCACGAGCGATGCCGCCATGGCTTCCCGCATGGCGGCATCAATCGGGGTGGGCCGCCGCTGTTCGCGGTTCATCAACACCATCACGCTTTCGCAGAGGCCAACCAGAACATCGTTGACGCGGGCACCGCTGCGCACCCGGAACGAGCTGTTACCGAAACCGGCGATCCCGGTGGCCAGCGAGGCGCTGTGCAGGGGCGCCGGCCAGTCCAGGTAGTGGATATCAATGCGCGCCACCAGCAAGCCCAGGCCCGGCAAGCGCATGGCATCCAGGGAACTGACCCGGGACTGTTCCAGATAACGGGCAATGGTCAGCTCCCCCAGACGGCGGTCAGTATCCTGATCGATAAAGCGCGGCTCCAGCGGTGTCCGGCACGGGTACCCCAGATCCGTCTCGGGACCGGCCTCGAAATCCGGCAAGGGCGCCAGTTCCGGCACGTCCCCGAGCCGGGCGCTCAAGGTGTCGAACATGGAGGCCGGCAAGGATTGCCATTGACCATCACGCCAGGCGCCCATCAGGCAGTCCTGTACGCTGGTGCATTCCCCGTTCTGGAACAGGGCGATGGCGAAACGGCAGGTGGCCTTGTCCACCGCCACCAGCTTCACCGCGCACTGCACGTCGGTGAGGTAGTGGGTTTCCTCGAGAAACTGGGTGACGGTACGGCGCGGACGCAACAGCACCTGATCGGAACACCAGATGTCCTCAGCACCCAGTACCTCCATCAGATAACGCAGGCGGCCCTCGGTATGGAAACTCTGCACCGCCACGTTATTGACGTGCCGCTCCACATCCAGATGGAAAAACAGCGGCGTGATGGTGAATTGAAAATCGTAGGCTTCGGGGTCCCGTTGCCAGGGTTGTGTTTTCACGTGGTGTGACTCCAACCGGAGAAAGGGATAGAGGAACGATGCCGACCGTGCCGGCATCGTCACCGGCGGTGAATCAATCGAAGTTCGGCCTGCGCTTTTCCAGAAAGGCCTGGACGCCTTCCTGGAAGGCATCGCTATCGATCAATCGCTGTTGTCCCTGGGTTTCCAACTCCATTTGCTGATCCAGGGTGTTGTGCTGGGCGGCGTCCAGGGCGCGGCGGGCTTCCAGGGCAGCGCCCCGGGGCAAGGCCGCCAGGCGCGTGGCCAGCTCGCGGCTGGTCTGTTCCAGTGCCTCGTCATCACAGCAGCCCCAGATCATACCCCAGCGCTCCGCCTGCTCCGAAGGGATGCGTTCCCCCAGCAGAGTGGCCCCCATGGCACGGGCGGAGCCGGCCAGACGCGGCAGGTGCCAGGTGGCGCCCAGGTCCGGCAGGATGCCCAGGGTGGGAATAAAAGGGAACAGAAAATAAGCGGAACGCGCCGCCACCACCACGTCTCCGGCCAGCGCCAGGCTGGCCCCCGCCCCCGCCGCCGCGCCATTCACCGCGGACACCACCGGTACCCGGCAGCGGCGCAGTGCCTGAATCAGGGGCACCGAGGTTTCCCGCATCATTCGCGCCACTCGCGTGCCCACCGACTCGTCGCTGGCCGGCGCCATGGTGCCCAGATCAGCGCCGGAGCAGAAGGCCCGGCCGCTACCGGTGACAATCAGGGCGCGCACGCTGTCGTCCTGTTCAATGGCCGCCAGGGCGTGGAGCATTTCCTTTTGCAGTTCCGTCGCCAGCGCATTCATGGTTTTCGGGCGATGCAGACTCAGCACCGCGATGGCGCCGTCCCGTTGCAGTTGGATCGAGTTGTATTCCATGGCTGTTTCCTTATTCGTCCCGCCAGCGGTTCGGTCCCAGATAGCCGAACAGATAAGCGGCGATCTTGCGCATCTGGATTTCCTCCGCCCCTTCGGTGATCCGATAGCGGCGGTGGTGCCGGTAAATATGTTCGAACGGCTTATGCCGGGAATAGCCCATGCCGCCGTGGACCTGCATGGCACGATCCGCCGCCTCGCAACACAGGCGATTGGCCCAGAAATTACACATCGACACTTTGTCGGAGAGTTGCTTCTCCACTTCCACCTTTGGCAACTGGTCCATCTGCCAGGCGGTATGGCGAATCAGCAACCGCAGCATTTCCGTCTGGGTATGCAGTTCCACCATCGGGAATTGAATGCCCTGATTCTTCGCCAGTGCTTCCCCGAACGGTTTGCGGTCGCGAGCATACCGCACACTTTCCTGAATGCAGAACACTGCCGCGCCGAGACTGGAAGCGGCCTGCCGGATGCGATTTTCGTGAACGAAATGCTGGGCCAGCGCCAGGCCGTTGCCCTCTTCGCCAAACAGCGTGTCCGCCGACACCCAGACATCGGTGAAACTGATGCGCGGATGGTCGGTGGGCATGTTGAAGGTCCACAGGTACTCCTCCACCTTCAACCCTGGGGTGTCCGAGGGCACCAGCAGGGCGGTGATGCCTTTGGCGTCGCCGTCCTTGCCACTTGTACGGGCGAACGTCAGGCAGTGAGTGGACGTGTGCATGCCGGTGATCCACATCTTCTCGCCATTGATCAGCCAGCCGTCGACGCCGTCCCGCTGTTGTCTCACCGCCCGGGTTTCCATATGGGTGGCGTCGGAGCCGTGATTGGGTTCGGTAAGACCGAAGGACAGCTTCAATTCCCCGCTGAGCATGCCGTGGATAAAAGTGTCGCTTTGCTCGGCGGTGCCGAAATCCCGGAACATCAGAACGAAGGGGTTGTTGGCGACGATGGAGTGCTCGTTCTGCAGATCGTTGTGCAGACCGAGACCTTTTGCCGCCAGATGCTCGCGAATGACCGTCATCGCCAGATGGGAACCATCCTGGCCGCCGTATTGTTTCGGCAAAGGGAAACGCCAATGGCCGGCTTTGTCCGCACGCCGACGGGCTTCCATCAGCAGCGCTTCCCACTCTTCCCTGGGCAGACCGCCATTGTCAAAGTCGGTGCGCGCCCATTCCCGGCGGTGGTCAAAGAAACGAATGTTGTCGTCCTGATTCTCCAGCGGTTTGATTTCCGCTTCGATGAACGTGTCCAGCTCTTCCAGGTAGGCGGTCAATTCCGCCGGCAGATTGAAATCCATCGCACCCTCCTTATGTGGGGTTTGTGGGGTGGCTCCTGTACGGGCCCGCCGCCATCAGCGCACATCAACTGTCCAGCGCGTTGAGGTAGCCGGAGTAACGGGGCTGGTCCACCGCCACCTTGTGCAAGGTGACGAACCAGAGAAAATCGGCCAGCCCCGGGGTATCCAGAGTAAATTCGCCGTTGGCGATGCCCTCGCAAAGCCGTTCGGTCAACAGCCGGGTATCGCCGTCCTCGCCGAGCAGGTCACGCAGCCGTTGCTGCTCCTCCTCGGCGATGCTCTCCGGCTGCGTCAATTGCCGCTGGACCATATCCACCACATTGGCGGCCACCCGTACCCGGAACGCCAGGCCATTACTGACCGCCGGCATCACTTCACGGCGCAGAAATTCCGACACCACGGCCAGCAGATCGGGGTCCTTGGGCAAATCTTGCATTGATCGCTCCTCGAACAGGCGCTCAGCGCGCCAACAGGGTCAACAGATCTATTTCGGCTTCCGAAGCGCGACGGCCAATGGCGCCCCGCTCCACGGTGCGGTCGGTGCCACTGATAAACGCCTGGGCCATCTTCTGGCAGATCACACCCCATTTAAGAACACCGAACACTTCCCAGAACGCCACCCGACGCGGATCCACCCGGCGGCCACTGGCTTCCTGGTAGCCCTGGAACAGTTCCTCCCGGGTGCCGAAGCCACCCACCGGCAGAGCGCTGTTACCGAAGCGCCAGGAGTTGACGCATATCCAGCCCAGATCCGCCATCGGATCACCGAGATAGGAAAGCTCCCAGTCCAGCACGACACGCAGGCCGTTGCGGTCCACCATCAGATTGCCGTTACGGAAATCACCGTGAACCAGGCAGGGTTCCGCCGGCTCGGCGGGCAGGTTGTCACGCAACCACCGGAACGCCAGCTCGAACACCGGACGCGGTTCGCCGCAGGCCTGGTAGCGCTGGTAGTAGGTGTCGATCAATTGTTCGGCGGTGCGCTGACGCAGGAACGAAACTTTGTCCAACGGCACCTGATGAATACCGGCCATCACTTGTCCGCATTGCCGCGCCAGCACCGAGCGGGCATTGCTATAAGCTTCGTCACGCAGAATCCGTTGCGGCAGGGTTTCCCCATCGACCCGGCGCATGATGTACCCCACGCCGAGGTCATCCTCTTCCCTCAACTCGTAACGCACGATGGGAACCGGCACATCGTGACGCAGCACTTCCCGCAACAGGCGCGCTTCCTGGTCCATGGTCAGCGTGGTGGAATCGGAGCCGTTCATGGGACTGGCGATTCTCAGAATCAGCGGCTCCACATCATCGTCGCTGACCAAATTGAACGACCACATCTGCTGGCTGGCACCGCCGGTCAGACGGGTCAGTTTGTCAATCGCGGCACCGGGTAGCAGACGCGAGGACAACGCCTGCAACGCCTTACCCACGTTTTCTTGGTTTAACTCCATGAGATCCCCATGCTGGCTGCTCATTGGGTCCGCGACCCCGGTTCAGCCGCCACCGGGACTCAGGCTCCGGCGGCGGAAAGCTTAAAAATTCTAGGAACCCGCCAGCCGGATTAACGTCGTCGAATCAGACGATTTGCTGAGTCGCTTATTTCTTCGACTTCGCTTTAAAGGCTTCCACCGCCGCTTTCGATTCCGGGCTGGCAATGCAACGGTGCTGCGCCACCGCTTCCTGCTGATAGGTTTCCGCGTAACTGCTGGTAGCCGCCGCGCGCAGCAATCGCTTGGCTTCGGCGGTGGCCAGCGGGGAGCGTTGCGCCAGTTGGCCGCCCCATTCCAATGCCCGCTCTTCCAGTTGATCCACCGGCAGAACCTGGTTGGCAATACCCAGTGCCAGGCAACGCTGTGAGTCCAGACTGCCGCCCTCGACAATCAGTTGGAAAGCACGCTGATAGCCCAGATGCTGATAGAGGAACCAGGTGGCACCGCCGTCAGGGACCAGCCCGATGTGGCTGAACGCCATGTAAATCCGGGCTTCCTCCGCCATCAACACCAGATCGCAGGCCATCAGCACCGCCGCGCCGACGCCGGCGGCGACACCGGGCGCCATACCGATGACCGGCAGCGGCATGGCGGAGATTTTCTCCAGTAACGGCCGATAACCATCCAGCAGGGTTTCAATCACACTCGGCTTGTTCTCCGGCGACTCCATCAAATCGGCGCCGGCGGAAAAGGCGCGGCCGGTGGAGCCGAGCACCACCACTTTGACGCGGTCGTCCTGTTCCGCCTCGTTGAGGGCGGCCAACAGGGCTTCGCGCAGAGGGATATTGAAGGCGTTAAGGGCGTCCGGGCGGTTCATCTTGACGATCGCCACGGCCCCGTTCACCCGATAATCGACAAGCGCTTCGCTGGTCATGGTGACTCCTTGCAGGCCAATGAGGTGGCTCCGCATGATCGTTGGGAACCCCCTCCGCGGGCGTCGTCCGAAAAGACGATTCGTCCTAACCGACGATTGCCGCTTTTCACCCGGGTCGTGAATCTGTATCTCCCATGCACAGCACAGCAGAGAAGGCCCAGCCATGAGCGAACAGCCCGTACGTACCGTCCAAGCCCTTTTCGATCTCACCGGCAAAACCGCCCTGGTCACCGGCGGCTCGCGCGGTCTCGGTCTGCAGATGGCGGAGGCGCTGGGCGAAGCCGGGGCCCGCGTGGCGATCAGTGCCCGCAAGGTCAAGGAACTGGAAGAAGCCGCCGAGCATCTGCGCCAGCGCGGCGTCGAAGTGCTGCTGTTACCGGCTGATCTTTCCCAAGAGGCGCATGTGCTGAGCCTGGCGGAACAGGCGGTCAAGGAACTCGGCCAGGTGGACATCCTGGTCAACAACGCCGGCGCCACTTGGGGAGCCCCGGCGGAGGACTATCCCATGGACGGCTGGGACAAGGTGATGACCCTCAATGTGCGCAACCTGTTCCTGCTGACCCGGGAGATCGGCCGCCTGAGCATGATCCCGCGCCGTTACGGCCGTATCGTCAATATTGCTTCCAATGCCGCGCTCGGCGGCAACCGCGATCTGATGCAGGCGGTGGGCTACAGCACCAGCAAAGGCGCGGTGGTCACCTTCACCCGGGCGCTGGCGGCGGAATGGGGTGCTTACAATATTACCGTCAATGCCATCGGCCCAGGGGTGTTCCCGAGCAAGATGTCCCGCTACCTTAGTGAGCGGCACGGCGACGAAGGCCTGGCACGGCGGGTTCCCCTCAATCAGATCGGTGACGAGGAAGGGCTCAAAGGCGTGGCGCTTTTGTTTGCTTCGGACGCCGGCAAGCACACTACCGGCCAGTTTTTGCTGGTGGACGGCGGCGCTTCCGCGATGATCGCGGGCTGATCGTCTTTTCTTTATTTCTTACTTTTTTTATTGAGTAATTGGGAGTCACCATGGAAATTCCTTCCTTTCAAACTCTGGAACTGACCGTCGATGACGGTATCGCCACCCTTTACCTCAATCGCCCGGATCGCATGAACGCCTTTACCCGGGAGATGAAGGACGAGCTGATCGCCGCCTTTGACTTCACCGACGCCACTGACGAAGTGCGCGCGGTGATCGTCACCGGCAAGGGCCGCGCCTTCTGCGCCGGCGCGGATCTGGCCTCCGGCGGAGACACCTTCGACTACAAGAAGCGTGGCGGCGAAGGCGCCAACCCGGACGACGCTCACCGTGACGGCGGTGGCCAGGTGGCCCTGCGCATCTACCGCAGTCTGAAGCCGGTGATCGCCGCCGTTAACGGCGCCGCGGTGGGGGTCGGGATTACCATGCAACTGCCCATGGACGTGCGGCTCGCCGCCGAAAACGCCCGTTTTGGCTTTGTCTTCTCCAAACGAGGCATCGTCAACGAGGCGGCGTCTTCCTGGTTCCTGAGCCGGGTGGTGGGTATTTCCTCGGCGCTGGAATGGTGCTTCACCGGCCGGGTTTTCAACGCTCAGGAGGCCAAGGAGCGTGGCCTGGTGCGTTCCGTGCATCCCGCCGACGAGCTGTACGACGAGGCGGTAAAACTGGCTCGCGAGTTCGCCGACCAGACCTCCGCCGTCTCCATCGCCGCCATGCGGCAAATGATCTGGCGCATGGCCGGTGCTTCCCACCCCATGGAAGCCCACCGCCTGGACAGCGCGACGATGAAATCCCGGGGCGGTTCCAACGACGTGCGCGAAGGGGTCAATTCGTTCCTGGAGAAACGCCCGGCGCAGTTCCCCGACCGCGTCTCCACCGACATGCCGGACTGCTTCGAATGGCAGAGCGAACCGCCGTTTAAGGCCATTTAAGGAGGGAGGCCCGATGACCGATGCCGCCAAGACCGTCAGTGAGGCGCTGGAATCCCGGCGCTCGATCCGCGCTTTTCAGGATCGTCCGGTGGACGGCGCCCTGTTGCGCGCCATTCTGGAAAAAGCCAGCCGGGCCCCGTCCGGAGGCAATCTGCAACCCTGGCATCTTTATGTGGTGGGGGGCGAGCGCCTGGACCAGTTCAAGGCGATTATGCGTGAGCGCCTGCAAGACTCGCCCGGCGGGGAAAACAGGGAGTACGACGTCTATCCCCCGAACCTGATCGCCCCCTACCGGGACCGGCGTTTTCAGGTCGGCGAGGACATGTATGGCCTGCTCGGCATTCCCCGCGACGACAAGGCGGCACGGTTACGCTGGTTCGCCAACAACTTCCAGTTCTTCGGCGCGCCGGTGGCTCTGTTTTGCTATGTGCACCGCACCATGGGGCCGCCGCAATGGTCGGATCTGGGCATGTATCTGCAATCGGTGATGCTGCTGCTGCGCGAGGCCGGTCTGGACAGTTGCCCGCAGGAGTGCTGGTCGCTGTACCCGCAAACCCTGGGCGAATTCCTCCAGGCGCCGGACGAGTGGATGCTGTTCACCGGCATGTCCATTGGTTATCGGGAGGAGAACGCGGAAGTGAATCAGCTGCGCGCCAAACGGGCGCCACTGGATGAGATCGCGGAATTCCACGGCCTCTGATCAGGAGGGGCCCACGCCCCTCCTTCCCATCATCCCGCCGCCCCTGGCAGATGCGCCAGCGACAACCCGGTTTCCCGCTTGACCGTGGAGATGGCGAAGTTACTGCGGATATCCGTGATACCGGGAAGTTTCAGTAAAGTGCCACGCAAAAACCGCTCATAGGCGGGCAAGTCCGGCACGACCACTTGCAGCAGAAAGTCCGACTCTCCGGAAAGCAGATAACAGGATACCACCTCCGGCAGATCCGCCACGGCATCGCGGAAGGCGCTGTCCACCTCATCATCGTGCTGCCCTACTTTGATACCGACGAAAACCGTTAACCCCAAACCCACTCCGCCGCGATCAAGCTCGGCGTGATAGCCGCGAATGATCCCGCTTTGCTCCAGCAGACGAACCCGGCGCAGGCAGGGCGACGGCGAAAGTCCCACTTCCTCGGACAACTGAACGTTGCTCAGCCTGCCGTCCCGTTGCAGCGCGGCCAGAATCCGCCGGTCCAGATTGTCCAACTTCACTTCTGGCATAAATGGATCCTTTCAGGCTCATCATTGGCATTATATGCCAACACATAACGCTATCATCCGCCAAAACGCAATCCGACCTGCCGATCCAAGCCGTACTCTTAGCACCATGAAGAGGCAATCGGAACCCCGCTGGCATGGCTCATCTTGAAACTTTCATTGGCGCCCTGGTGGTCGCTTATCTGGTACCCGGTCCGGACCTGGTTCTGGTGCTGGAGACCGCCAGTGTCAGGGGACGCGCCCAGGGCCTGGCGACAGCGGCGGGGCTGGCGATGGCCCGTGGGGCTCATGTGGTCATGGCGGCCGCCGGTCTGGCCGCGTTGCTGAAAACCTCACCTTGGGTATTCGAGCTGGTCCGCTGGATCGGGGTGCTCTATCTGGTCTGGCTCGGCATCAAGATCGGCCGTTCCGCATCCTGGTCACTGGAGGATTCAGCGGCGGCGCTTGGCAGCCCGCCCCGGGCCTATCGCTCGGCGGCCTGGCGCGGCCTGCTGACCAATTTCACCAATCCCAAATCGCTGCTGTTCTGCTCCGTGTTGCTGCCCCAGTTCATCGACATCGGCAACGGCTCGGTGGCCTCTCAGTTTCTATTGCTGGGCATTATTCTGGTAGGCCTGGGCGTACTGTTTGACTTGCTCTACATCGTCGGCGGCCGCGCGCTTGGCCTGTGGATGCAACATCGTCCCTGGGCACAGCGGCTGCAACGGAGCCTGTTCGCTACACTGTTGATCGGATTCGCCCTGCGCCTGGCGATGAGTCGTCCATTCTGAACGCATTGTGGATCGGCGGACCTGCACCAAAGCTGGCGAGACCTTCTATCCGCTTTCCTGCACATCATCGTTTCCGGCTGGGCGGCCGGCCAGCGCTTGCCACCACAGGCGCACCATCTCCAGCAGCATCAGCGCGAACGCCAGCGGCATCATCAACATCACCGGCCATACCGGCCACAGACGGGTACCGATCTGCATCTGCCGGGCGCTTTGCGCGGCATCCCAGGCGAATTGCCACAGATACCAGAGCAATACCGCGAAGATCACGATCTCCACGGTCAGCACCAACACCGCCACCGCTCGCGCCCATCCCGGCGACATCCGGTCGGCCAGAATATCGAAGCGGGGAAAGGTGCCCTGCCGATGCCCCAGCGGCACCGCCCAGAACACCAGCAACGGGAACAGCATGCGCTCGATCATGTTGTACCCGCCGGGAATCAGGTCCATCCCCAGCAGATAACGGCCGAGCACCCCGATCACCGTGATCATCATGATCAGGAACAGGCAGAGTCCCGCGCCCACCGAGGCCAGCCCGCCCTCCAATCGATCAATGGCCTTCCAGAATGCCATGGCTTTCTCCTCTCGCGGCTCAGCGAATTTGCTGTGGCAGCCAGGTAATCAGAGCGGGATAGCTGATCAACAGAACGGTCAGCACCACGCCGGCCACCAGCGCGAACAGACTGGCGGAACGGAACACCCGCGCCACCGGATAGTTGCCGGCGCTGGCGGCGGCGAAAGTGGCCAGCCCCACCGGCGGCGTAAGTAATCCCAATGCGATCATCAGGGAAGCCATCACCCCGAACCACAGCAGGTCGATTCCGGCACTTTGCAGCAGCGGCAGGATGATCGGTACCAGCAACACGATCACCGCCGCCGATTCCAGAAACATGCCACCGAGGAAGAACACCGCCATCAGAATCGCCGCCACCACATTGGGGTGTCCCAGTATTGGTTCCATCAGCGACAGCAGCTCATTGGGCAAACGGGAAAAGGTCAGGAAACGGGCGAAAATCTTGGCGCCGAGTACCAGCATCATGAGCGTGGCGGTGACCTTCACCGACTCCGCCAGCGCCTCGAACAATCCGCGCAGATTGACCCGCCTCATCAGCATCATGCCGGCCATGGCAGTGAAGGCGCCGAGCGCGCCGGCCTCCGCCACCGTGACCACACCACCGTAGATGCCGCCAAACACGATCAACATCAGAGCCACCACGAACAGAAAGGCGGTCATGCTGCGACGGGCCTCCCCGGAGGGCGGGGCTTGTTCCGGCGCCTGACCGTCCACCGCGCCCTCGCGCAATTCACCGAACAGGCGCAGGCAAACGATATAGATCACGATACACAGCAGCCCCGGCCCGATCGCGCCGATGAACAAATGGCCGATGGGCACCGATGCCAGCGAACCATAAATGATCATGATCAGACTCGGCGGAATGATCGCCGACAGGGAGCCGGCCACCGCCGACAGGCTCAACGAGAAGCGCCGGGTGTAACCCAGTTTTTCCAGCTCCGGCGACGCCAGTGATGCCAGGGAGGCGGAGCTGGCGGCGCCGGAGCCCGACACCGCGCCCAGCAACGAGCCGGTGACGATGGTCGCCACCCCCAATGGGAAGCGCCGATAACCGGACAACCGGTGCCCCACGGCGAACAGGTCCCGTATCACGCCGCCACGCAACAACAGCTGCGCCATCAACAGATACAGTGGCACGATGGACAGGGAGTAAATCGACGCGGTGTAGAACGTATCCGAACCAAGAATCCCACCGAGCACGTCCACACCGACCACCAGCACGATGCCCAACATACCGGCGCCAAACAGTACCGTGGCCACGTTCTGGCCGAGCACCAGGAAAGCGGCGAACCAGGCCAGCACTATCCAGATAATCTGCGTATTCGACATGGCACCGGCTCAGTCCTGTTCGAGGTAGTCCGCGGCACTCGGCGGAATGGTCCCGCCCTGCTCCTCAATCAGCTCCGCCCACAGGCGTGCGGTGGCCTTGCCCGGATGCCCGGCCTCCTCCATCTGTTCGATCCAGCGAATCCAGGTACGGCTGGCGGCATCCTGCAAATGCCCGGCCATGTCGTCGGACAGCTCGTTCAGTTCCACGAAGGTGGCGCCCGCCTTCTGGGTCCTGGCCCGCACCGCCTCTTCCTGCTGGTCAATATGAGCGGCGTTATCCAGGGCTACCTGACGGGCCACCCGGTCCCAGGTGGCGCGCTGTTGATCAGTCAACCCGTTCCAGGTCTCATCGGTGACCGCCAGGTAGCTTTCCCAGTGCCCCATGGAAATGCCGGTGATGGAGTACTTGAGCAGGTCCTCGAACGAGTACGATGGCCAATCCGCCACCGACAGGATGGTGCCAATCACCGTCTTGCGGGACAGCGCTTCGTAGGAGTCGGCACTGGTCATGGTCACCGGCGTCGCGCCCAGTTCCTGCAGCAGTATGGTGTGCAGCGCGGAGCCGGCGCGGATCGGCGCGCCTTCCAGGTCGTCCGGAGAATCCAGCACCCTGCCGATGGTGGATAACGAATATGCGGAAGTGGCCCCCAGGGGCCAGCCGCGCAACCCCTTGCTGCCCAATTCATACTGGTAAAAAGTCTTGCCGTCGGCCAGTTCCCGGTCGGAGTCCATCAGTGTCTGAAGCGCCTTGGTGACCATCACCGAAGTGGTATTCAGTGTTGGCAGCTGGGTCACGTCGGACAGCGGGAAACTGCCTTCGTGGTAGGGTGCCAGCAGCGGCGCGGCCACGGAAATGGTGCCGGTCTTCAGCGCATCCCATTCCCGCCCCGGTGTCACCAGGGAGCCGGAGTAGAAACGCACGAAGGAAAGGTCCGTTTCCTTTTCCATGGTGTCCACGAACGGGTCCATATGCTGCCCGACCCAGAAGTGCTGCTGCCCCATGCCGGCGGAAATCCTCAAAGGCGCGGCGGCGGACACCGCCGTCATCGCCGTGAGTGTCATAACCAGAAGCAAACGTACCATGCGCATAAAAATGTCCTCCCCGGCAACGCAACCGGCTTATCCGTGCTGATGTTGGGAGCGCAGGAACCATCCCGCGACGGTTGCGGTAAACCGTCGCGGCCTAGCCGGACGCTGTTTGAGTTTCGCTGATACGGAGCCGTAACTGCGCCTTCAACACCTTGCCATTGGCGTTACGAGGCAGCGGCTCCTCAAGAAAATCGATGAAATCAGGGATTTTGTAATCGGCCAGATGTTCGGCGCAGTAGGCCTTGAGACGGGCGGCGCTGAGCCCAGGGTCGTCGCGGACCACGAACAGTTGGATTTTCTCTCCCAGCACCGGATCAGGCCGGGCCACCGCGGCACACTCGATCACGCCGTCTAGCCCCTGCAGCAAACCTTCCAGTTCGGCGCTGTAAACGTTGTAGCCGGCACGGTTGATCATGTCCTTCTTGCGGTCCAGCACACGCACGTAACCGCTTTCGTCCACCGAGCCGATGTCCCCGGAACGCCAGTAGCCACCGGCGAATTCGGCCCGATCCGCCTCCGCGTTGTTCCAATATCCCGGCGACACCATGGGGCCGGCGATCCACAGCTCACCGGCCTCGCCGGGTGGCCGTTCGCGGCCATTGGAGTCCATCACTTTGATGTCACCGCAGGTGACCACCCGGCCGACACTGTCGGCGTGCCGGGCCGCCTCACCCAACGGCAGGATAGTTGCCGGTGAACAGGTCTCGGTGGCCCCGTAGGCGTTGACCAACTGCAGGTTCGGCAACCGTTCCGCCAATCGCTCGATGGTGGCTTCCGGCATGGGTGCGCCACCGAAGCCACCGAGCCGCCAGGCGGACAGGTCATATTGATCGAAGTCCGCCCGCAGCAGACAAAGGTTATACATGGCGGGCACCATCACCGTATGCGTGATCCGCTCCCGATCGGCCAGAGCCAGGAAACGCTGGGCGTCGAATTCCCGCTGCATCACCACGCAGCCACCCACGTGGAACAGGGTCAGAATCACCGCCACCACACCGGTCACATGACTTGCCGGCACCACCAGCAACGAGCGCTCGTTTTCACCCAGCGCCATGGACTGTTCAAAGTGCAGCAGGCTGTGCAGCAGGTTCAGGTGGGTCAGGCGCACCCCCTTGGGGCGTCCGGTGGTGCCCGAGGTGTACAGCAGGATGGCGGTATCGTCTTCTTGAGGGGTGGGCAGAGGCAGGCGCGGGGCGCCTTCCTTCAGCAGCGCCTCGAACGGTTCGGCGCCGGCGACCTCGCCACCCACCGCGAAGCGGAACGCCAGCGCCGGCAAGGTTTCCCGGCCGCTGACTTTATCGCCCTGAACGTCGTCATGAATCAGCACCTTGGCCTGGCAATGATAAAGGATATAGGCCAGCCCGGATTTCGATTCGCGGATATTGACCGGCACCACGATGGCACCGAGCCGCAGCGCCCCCAGCAGCGCCAGCACGAATTCATTGCTGTTGGCCAGCAGCAAGGCGATCCGGTCACCGGCCACCACACCGCGCCGCGCCAACTGAGCCGCGATATGTTGCATGCGCCGGTTGACCTCCCGGTAGGTCAGCCGCTGGCCATCACAGACCAGACACTCATTGTCCGGCGCCCGGCTCACGGCACGGCGAAAGGAGGCCAACAGATTAGCCGGTCTGGAGGCGTAGCAACGCACCAGGCGATCACCAAAGTGATACTCATGGCGAACGGCGAAGGGGGCCTTACACCCATACAGGTCACCCATATAAATCTCTCCGGAACTGCCGGGTCCATGTTGTTCTTCTCTTTCCATTGTTAGGGGGTGGCCCCGAAAGACTCGTCGTCCGAAGCGACGATTTGCCCATTCGGTAGGGAATCTATCCTCTTCCCGGAGGTCTTCTTAAAGTGTGCGCGCTTACTTACGCATTTCGATGTCTTATTTTGAAATAGTTCTTATCGGTATGGACGATTTTTTCTTTCACTAAATATGATATAGGCACCCATAACCGCTCAGTTTACGATCAATTTCCCGATCAAATGACATATTTGGAAATTATTTTCGTCGCCCCCTCCTCTTCTCATTTCATCTTTTCCGTGATTGCTTCCAGCCAGTGAACACCCACTCGCGCCGAAGACTCGCGTGCCCAGCAAACGAAGCAAAACACTTCAGTTCATGGCAACCCGCATGCAACCTATTGTTTTGGAAGAATTATTCACATGGCCATGCGACTTAAGGAGGGGTTCGCGAATCCCCTGAAAGCCGCTTACCATCGATATATCGCCCTTCTTCACGCGCGGGGGAAAAGCGCGAAGGCAAGGGGCCTCGGGCGCTCCAGGCATTTCGTCGAAACCGACGATTGTTACCATTCGGTCACAGAGACAACCATATCGTCGACAGGGAGTACGCCCGTTCCTCATTAAAGCCTGCGAAATGGGTATACTTGCACGTCTTCTAGGGTGCCTCCGGGATGGAGGTCCTCTCTCGGGAGAAACTGCCTTCGGAAGGGCGAAGGGAGGCACAGGGGCATAATTCAAAACAGCGGCCCCTCTATCAATAAACTTCGAAGAACACAGGACGAATAACAATGGCACTTAAGTGGACCAGCAATCACGAAGGGGGTCAGGCCAGCCCTGCCCGTTCCCAACTCCGCACCAGCATCAAAGCCGCCGCTATCGGCTCGGCCATCGGCCTCGGCACCCTGATGTCGGCACCGGCCATGGCGCTGAAAACCGATTTCGGTATGGAATATCGTGCTACCGCCTTCGCGGCCAGCTCCGATGCCTTCGATACCGGCACCCCCGGCACCTCCGAAACGGATACCGGTTTCGGCCATTTGATCCGCGTCAAAGCCAACTTCCTGGATGAAGACACTGGCATCTCCGTCTACACCAGTGTGGAACTGGCTGGCGACCGCTGGACCGGCGACAACCGCGGCTATAACACCACCAACGCACAAGGCTTCAACACCGCTAGCCGTGGCGACAATGTCCGCCTGGATCTCGGCTATGTACAGATTCCGGTGGGCCACACCATCTTCCGCGTGGGCCGTCAGGCCACCAGTTACAACAACTGTTTCCTGGTGTGTGACGATCGCCGTGACCGGGTGCTGATGATCCAGCCCCTGAGCAAGACCACTACCATGGTTCTGGGCTACGACCGCCGCCAGGATTCCACGCCTTTCGCCAACCAGGATAACGGCGACATGGCATTGCTGGGCGTCACCGGCAAACTGAGCGATAGCTGGAATGCCGGGCTGCTCTACGTGCAGTGGATGAACAACTACGAAGGGGTCACTCCGCATCCGGGCGGTGGCGCAACCCCTTACGCGCTCAACAACGTGACCCTGTTTTCCGGTTATGTGACCGGCGGTCTCGGCGATGCCGTGAAGGGTACCCTGGGCTTTAACTACTTCACTAACGGTAACGTCGAAACCGGTGCGGACGATCAGTACTTCACCGATCAGTCTCCGTCCGGCTATCTGCGCCTTGAAGGCGGCGTCGGCGTCGTTGACTGGGGCGTCCAATACGTCCTGTCCCGCGATGGCGGCCTGATTGCTCCCGGCTTCGACACCTATTCCAGCCTGATCAACAACAATCCGGACGCCACCCAGAGCGCCAACAGCATGTACACCATGGGCCGGACTCTGGGCCTCAAGGACATGGACGAGGATCTGGTGATCGGTAAGCTGACCTGGAACGTCACCGACAAGTTCGCCGTTACCGGCGCCGTGGGCCAACTGTCCGTGGATACCGGCACCATGGACGACGACAGCATGGTCTACGACCTGCAGTTCGCCTATCAGGTCAACAAGGCGCTGCGCACCTGGTTGTCCGTGGGCATGCTGGAAGAAAACAAGGCCGGAACCCTGGCCGGCAATGGCTTGGTTGGCTCTCTGGCGGGAATGAACACCTTCGCCGACGACGACGTGAAAGCCGCCAGCCTGAATATGACCGTGAACTTCTGATTGTTTGCTGAATCAGTAACCCTCCGGAAAGGGGCGGCCCAAGCCGCCCCTTTTCTTTTGTCCGCACCCCACCCACGCTGATATTGTCCCGCCGACGATAACCACAGAGGCTCTCCCGGCTTCCAACCACCTCTATCGCCTCAGGCCCAACCGAGCCCCCTCCGCGCCGATCCCCAGACCTCCCAGCCGCTTTCCGCAGGGGATGTCCCGCTGTCAGTACACGATTCGACCTCACCGGGAAAAACAAACATCCCCATGCCCGGCCGCTCTCGAAACGCTCTTGATTACGCCATTATTATTTAATTCAACCCGGTTTATATATTTGCGCATTTCTCTTTTCATTTTTATATTAATAGAACAATCGTCCCACACTTTAAATAATGGTTTCATTAACCCGTAACTCAGTCTTTTTAATTCGATTTAAGATTAGAAACATTCCCACCAGTATAAATTTCACATCTCGTCGGAAACGACGATTGTTACCGTTTCTCCATGAAGGGAAAGATAAGCTGACCGGGGCGTATTAATACGCTTATGCAGAAATGCACTCCGGCAATTAAGAGCCTTGCAAAATAAGACAGGCTCACTCGGGAGAAACTGCCTTCGGAAGGGCACGAGGGACATCGGGGATTGGCACACGGGTACAAATCAACACCGGGTGCGGTCGCCATGGCGCATCGGCGCCGTCCGAAGTTCCCAAATACCAATAAACTTCGAACAATAAAGGGCAACAACAATGGCATTTAAGTGGACCGATAAACAAAATACACCGCTGACCACCAGCACCCCTTCAAATCAACTCCGCAAAAGTATTAAAGCCGCCGCGATCGGCTCCGCCATCGGCCTCGGCACTCTGATGTCGTCCTCCGCCATGGCTCTGAAAACCGACTTCGGCATGGAATATCGCGCCACCGCGTTCGGCGTCACTTCCGACGCTTTCGACTCCACCGATCCCGGCACCTCCGACACGGATACCGGCTTCGGCCATCTGATCCGGGTAAAAGCCAACTTCCTGGATGAGGATACCGGTATCTCCGTCTACACCAGTGTGGAACTGGCCGGTGATCGCTGGGTGGGTGACAACCACGGCGCCGCCTCGCCCGCCAATGACCAGGCTTTCAACGCCGGCAGCCGCGGCGACAATGTGCGCCTGGATCTGGGTTATGTGCAGATTCCGGTAGGCCACACCATCTTCCGCGTGGGCCGTCAGGCCACCAGTTACAACAACTGCTTCCTGGTGTGTGATGACCGCCGTGACCGGGTATTGATGATTCAACCGCTGAGCAAGAAAACCACGCTGGTGGCACTCTACGATCGCCGCCAGGACGCCGCGCCGTTCGCCAACCAGGACAACGGCGACATGACCACCCTGGGTATCACCAGCAAGATCACGGATAACGTGAATGCCGGCCTGGTCTACGTGCAATGGATGAACAACTACGACGGCAGCATCGCCTATCCCGGCGCGGCCACGCCCTATGTCCTGTCCAATGTCACCCTGTTCTCGGGCTATGTCAGCGGCGGCCTCGGTGACGTCGCCAAAGCCACCGTGGGCTTCAACTACTTCACCAATGGCAACGTGGAAGGCGCCGCCGACGACCAGTACTTCACCGATGACGCCCCCTCGGCGTATCTACGCCTTGAAGGCGACGCCGGTGTCGTGGGCTGGGGACTGCAGTACATCATGTCCAAGGACGGCGGTTTGATCTCCCCCGGCTTCGACACCTACTCCAGCCTGATCAACAACAATCCCGATTCCACCCAAAGCCCCACCAGCATGTATCGCATGGGTGGCACGCTCGGGGTCAAAGGTTACGATGAAGAGGTGATCGCCGGTAAGCTGACCTGGAACCTCACCGACAAGTTCGCCGTTACCGGCGCCGTGGGTCAGCTGTCCGTCGACAACCCGACCATCAACGCCGATGACGACAGCATGTTCTACGACCTGCAGTTCAGCTATCAGGTCAACAAGACCCTGAGAACCTGGCTGTCCGTGGGCATGCTGGAAGAAAACGAAGCCGGCATGTTGTCCAGCAACGGCCTGGTCGGTCCTCTGCCCTCGGCGGCTTTCGCCGATGACGATGTGAAGGCCGCCAGCCTGAATATGACCGTCAACTTCTAAGTTCCCGGTTCCGTGTGGTGAGGGCAGTCCGGGATGGACCGCCCTCCGTGGAATCCGTTTGGATTCACTGCACCATACCGCGCGGCATGAGGGTCCCTTCGCCCTGTTGTCCGCCTCTCGTCGCGTCACCCGCGGATCGTGCCATTTCCGCTGGTACGCGGCGCTTTTTCATGTAGGCCGGAGAGCCTGACACTGGACACTCCCTCTTCAGTTGCGCAAACTCCAAGAGACGTTCGGGCCGGCCTGCTCCGACCCGCCTCCTCAATGCGGTAGAAACGGAAACATCCATGAATAACAGCCCCCGTCGAGCCCTGCTTGGTCTCCTGGCGGCCGCCTTTGTCAGCGGTTGCGCCAGCCAGAACCTGGACACTGAAAACGCACTGGAAATGGTCGACTCTCCGGCCGAGCTCAACACGCCCAAACCGGAATGGAAGACGCCGTTCTGGGAGCGTGGCGCCAGTGACCAGGGTGCCGTCACCGCATTCCAACGTCGCGATGAACCCCTCAATAATGTCGGCGTGCTGGTACAGGGTCAGCTCGGCAATGCCGATGCCTTCTGGAACACGCTCACCGAAGGCGCTCCGGAACACGGCTTCGTGATTGTCCCCACCGGCACCCTGCGTGACGCCCTGAGCAATACCCAGGGGTGCGGCAATGCTCCGCTGCAAAGCGAGAGCTGCCTTGACGGTCTGACCACCTACCCGGGCGTTCGTCTGTTGGTGGAAGTGGTTCCCGCCGGCCAGAATCAATTACAGGTTTCCCTGCGCGATACCACCCGTGAAGGCGTCTCCACGGTGACCCTGGGCACCGACAGCAACGGCGGTGCCAACGCCCTGTTGGATGAACTGGCCGCCCGCGCCGACAGCGCCCGCTGGTCGGTACGCGCTTTCGACGGTGGTGATGGCCATGTTTATATCCCCGCCGGCCGGCGCAACGGGCTGGCACTGGGCACCGAACTGGAAGTACGGCAGCCGGGACAGGCGATCCAGGCGCCGTCCGGTCAGGTGATCGGTTGGCGCCCCGGCGCCGTCGCCGGCACGGTGAAGGTGACTCAGTGGGTTGGCGAGGGCCTGGCAGTGGTCGAGACCACTTCGGGTAGCGCTCCCAGTCCCAATGATTGGCTCACCCTGCCCCGCAAGAAAAACTGATCCGCTTGTTTGAAAAGGAACACCAAGGGTCCGGGGACCACTGGTGTTCCGAAAATCGCTGGCGCGCCACACCCAAAGCCTGCATTTGCCGGCCTTGGAAACATGGATGCAGAGGTTCCTACGAAGCCACTGTGGGAGCTTGCTTGCAAGCGAATTCTTTGGACGCAGTAGATTCGCTTGCAAGCAAGCTCCCACAGCGACTTCGTAGTCGGCTCCATGGAAACGGCCAGGCGATGTATCTTCGCTCTCAGCGCCGCTTCATACGATACAGGCCGCCCTTGCGGTCGGCACTGAAGTAGAGGTCGCCGTTGGCGGCTTCCACCACATCATTGAAGACGCCGGTGGGCGGCAGGCCCTGAAGCTGGGGCAGCCCCACCGGCAGTTCCTCCGCCAGCACTCGCTGGTCGCCCCGGACCGGGTCCACTTCCAGCAGACGGCGCTTGCCCACTTCCATCACCAGCAGCTTGCCTTCCCGGGTCAGATCGATGCCTTCCGGCAAGACCAGGTCGTCGCGGATCAGGCGGCGGGACCAATCCTCGGTATCGAACGCCCACAGATTGCCGCCGGCATCGGCCACATACAGCGCCGAGCCGTCTTTGTTCAGGGACAAGCCGGCCGGTCCTTCCAGGTCCTCAACCACCACATCCCTTTTCTTGCCTTCCTCGCCGGACACCCGCACCAGATCGCCACTGGCCAGCTCCGCCACCAGCAGGCTGCCGTCGTTAAGACGGACCACATCGTGCGGCGCCTTGAACTCATGCAGGGAGCACTTTAATTCACCGCTGTGCCGATCGAATTCCTGCACCACGCCGGCGGCCCAGCTGGCGGTGACCACGGTGTCCTGATCCGCCCAGATGTTCATCGGGTATTCCAGGTCCGAGCCCCATACCCGCGCCAGCTCATGCACCTCGCCTTCGCCCACTGCATAGCGGCGCAAGGCGAACACATCGGCGATGTAGATATCATCGCCAACCACCGAAAGCCCCGCCGGCGCGGCCAGATCCGAACGCACCAGGGTGCGGACCTTGCCGCTTTCCGGGTCCACTTCCTGGATCGAATTGTCCGCCATGTTGGAGACATAGATACGCTTGCGTTTGTGGTCCACGGCCAGGTTATCCAGGGCCGGTTTCAGTGTGGCCACGGTGGTTTTGGCGCCACTGTCCACATCCACCCGCACCAGCTCGCCGGTTTTGGTATCCACCACGTAGAGCCGCCCTTCGGCATCGAAATTCACCGCCGCCGGGACCTGGAAATCCCGCGCCACGGTTTCCATCTTGCCGCTGTCCACGTCCACGCGAACCACTTTGCCCTTGAACCACAACGGCCCGTACAGCTTGCCGTCGGCGCCGAATTCGAAACCATTGAGGCCGCCCATGTCTTCCTTGATCTTGCGTACCGGCGCTTCACCCTGGCGGTCGATTTCGTAGAGCGCATCCCCCATGAACACCTGGGTGGCGAACAACCGGCCTTCCTTGTTGTAAGCCAGGGAATTGATGCCGGGCAGGCCAAGGGCGGCGTCACGCACTTCGCCATCGGCATCGCGAATGCGCAGAATACCGCTGAGGTAAGAGGTCCAGGCCATTTCGCCGTCGGGCCCGAAGGCGACGTCGTCGGCCATGCCCTCATCCGGCCCTTCAAACACCGTCACCTTGCCGCTGTTGATGTCCACGCGATTAAGCGATTGTCCCACCACGCTGCCGGCGTACAAGCGCCCTTCAGCGTCCACACCCAGTCCGTGCACACCCAGATACGGCAGGGGGCCGACCACGGCCCTGGGCGCGTCGTAGCGCGCCTCCTGGGCCTGAACGGCACTCCCGAATGACAAACACAACACCAGCGTCATCCAGCGCCATTGGGTGCGGGGTCGACAATACATACAACTCTCCATTCCGTGTCCTGGTCATACCGGCACTTCGCCGGACAAAGTGGCAGATTAGCAGGCCGGGCTATTTCAGGCGATCCAGCCAACGTTGACCGCGATTGGAGGCCAGCCCATCGGCCCAGCGGGTGGTTTCCGGCAGACGGTAGCGGGTGACACAGGCCATTACCCACTCCAGCGCGGTGGCCAGGGAAAGGCGATGGCCCGGCGAGATGAACAACGGCTTGACCCCTTGCCGGGTTCGCAGCACCGCGCCGATCACCTCATCGCCATCACGTAGAGGCACCCAGGCACCGCGCCGGTCCGGCACCGGGTCATGAGTACCGACCAGCCGGCTTTTCGCCACGCCGATACTGGGCAGGCCGGTCAGCACACCAAGGTGGGAGGCCACCCCCAGACGACGCGGGTGGGCGATACCCTGACCGTCACACAGTAAAAGATCCGGTGTGACCTTCAGCGACGCCAGCGCCCGCAGGACCACGGGGCATTCGCGGAAGGACAACAAACCGGGCACATAAGGGAAAGAAACCGGCAGGCGCGCCAGGGCATGGTCCACTGGCTCCAGGGTAGCGGCGTCCAGTACCACCACCGCGGCACGGGCGGTGTGCTTGTTCTCGAAACCCACATCCACGCCGGCCACGGTACGCACCACGGGAAGCTGGTCCTCGGTGATCACGGCGGTGGCGGTTTTCCGCTGCAAGGCGATGGCATCCCGGGGCGTCAAACCCGCCCACTCCTGTTCCAGACTCATCCGCTTTCGATCCTCGCTCGCCATCGACAGAGGAGGCAGGATGCGCCAGACCCGGCGATGATGCCAGAGCCGGTTTGTATCAGGAGCTGGCCAGCTCCGCCTCACTGGCCGGAGCCGGTGGGGCGGGCACCCACAGCGGATGTGGCCCGGCCCGGCGCAAGCGCCGCACCCGCAGCCACTCCACCGCCGCCAGGCTGGCCGCCACCGCCCACAAGGCGGTGTTGACCAGATGGATGTGGGGCTCACGCCAGGAAGCGAACCCTTCCAGCCCGCCTTGTACCAAAGGAACCAGCAGGTACAGCGCGATACAGCCGCGCAGTCCCCACCGGCACATGGCCAGTGGCGCTGCCCGCAGGGCAAGCAGCAGGGTCAGCAGCAGCACCGCCAGGAAAGCGCCTTTTTCCGACCAGGCCACGGCACCGGCCCATGGTGAATGGCTGACCACCTTGTTGGCGAGACAACTCACCGCGAGCCCCGCCATCACGCCAAAAGTCACCCCCAGCGTCACCCGCAGCATGATGATGGCGGACCGGCTCGGCCCCTGGCGGTCGGTGCGCCGTTCGGCCCACATCACATTGCCGGAAAAGAACAACAGGCACCCCAACAGACCGAGAACGAAGTACAGGCTACGCACCAGCAATCCGCCATAGTCGCCGAAATGCAGGGAGTACACTGGTGACAAAGCGGCATGGTTGAACGGCCGGTTGCCGGGGCTGGTGACGGTCAGGGTGCGGGCGTCATCACCGGCCAGCACCACGTGGGCGTGATGAGCGATCCACCCGGGCACGGACCCGGCCACATCCACCACCGCATTACGGTCCCCGTACTGCTGGAGCTCGATCCAATCCACCCGCAAATCCGGCAACTCGGCACGGGCGGCGGCCACGTAGGCCTCCACGCCAGCCATCGCCGCCGATTCACCACTGGCCCGCGGTGTTGGCCAGGCCTCGGTGGCGTCGGTGATGGCCCCCTGCAATTGCGGCCCGAACACGAGTGTGCCGGCCACCAGCGCCAGCAGCGCGAAACAGCCCATGGCCGCACCGGTAATGGCAAAGATGGCGTGGAACGGAAAGCTGATGACGCCGACCAGATTATGCAGGTTTTTCCAGTAACGCCGCAGGTTGCCTTGATGGCGCAGAGCAAAGAATTCCTTTTTCAGTTTTGGCCAGTGGATCACCAGCCCGCCAATCAGCGCTGCGCCATACAGCACCGAGATAATACCCATCAGATAAAGGCCGACCACTGGCAGCGCCAGTTTGTAATGCAGCTCATTGATGAACTCGGCCAGCTCCGAGCGCGGCTTTTTGACTCGTTCGCCGGCGGCATTGAAATCGCTGGCATGGTCGAATTGCCATTCCTGGTCGGCGTCCTGCCACAGGGCCACCGGGTCGTCCCCCGGCACCAGATACATCAGTTTGGCCGCCTCCGGCGTGACCGCCAGCACCTGGTCCAGCAATGCCTGGAGGTCGCCCTCACCGCCGTCGCTTTCGGCGACATAAGGCTCCTGCCAGTGATGCAGCTCCTCATGGAACATGTTCAGAGCGCCGGCGAAAAACGCCACGAACAGCGCCAGCCCAGCCAGCATGCCCAGCCAGCCGTGCAGGTCAATGTGTTTGCGCAGGGTATTTGCTTTCATGGCGCCGCCCCATAAAGTCCGGTGGTTTGCAGCACTATCCAGGCGGCACCGTTGGCGGCCACCAGCCAGACCGCGGTGCGCCAGTGACTGGCGGGCAGCGCGGCCAATGTGATCAGCGCCGACCACAAGACCACGGACAGCAGCAAATACAGCACCAGCCATTGCCGCCAGTCCACCGGCAGTATCGCCGCCAGCAGGCCGCACAGCATCAAAGCCAGCGGCAGTCCCAGCACGGTTCCAAGCAGCGCTCTCATGAACGGGGCCGCCCCTGGGCCCGGTAACCGTCCACCAGGTGGCCCACTAGCATCGGCAACACCATACTCCCCAGGGCAAACACCCATAAACCGGTAAATAGCCCCACACCAACCCCCCAATGCGCGGCCCAGCCCGCCAGACCACCCAGGGTCATCAGCAGCCCACCTAAGCGCGCCGCCGGCGGTAACGGCAAAGCCAGCAGCCGCTGTTGCCGATCGGAGAAATAAAGCAAGGCGGCACCCAGCAGGGTCACCACCACTAGAAGTAGCGTCATAGAGGAAAGAGGTAATAAGTTATGATAACGATTCGCATTTATAACCCCGCGGGCAGGACAGGGTCAAGGCGGGCGAACCGCAAGCGGGCCTGGTTCAGGTTACCTGGACAGGGAACGCATAATACGCTGGGCCGTGCTGATGGCTTCCGGGTCGAGACGATCCCAATCCACCGAGTCCCGATCGGGCACCCACACGTCGGTGAATGCGGCGGCGTCCGCCACCGCCATCTCCGGCGACAGCAGCGGCACCCGCAACCACTGTCCGCGTAAGCCGCCGGCTAGAGATACTTCCCGGAGCCATTCAACGGGCCGGCGATGCAGGCGCACGGAAGCGAACACGCAGCCGTCGGTCTCTTCGGAGACCGCGCAGTCGAGCCGGGCATCCCGTTCCCGGCTGACCTGATGCCGCCATAATGCCGAGCCGCCGATGATCACCAGGGAGGGAAAGGCCAGCCGCAAGGCAGTGGCCAGATGCTCATCGGCCAGAACCTCGCCAATCGCGCAACGGACAAACACCGGTCTCGGCGGCGCCACCTGCCGCACCCGGCCACTCTCCAGCCAGCGCAACACCAGCGCCATCGCCTCTTCGTCGCTGCTGCCGCTTTGCTTGATGTCGGCCAGAGTAAATACCGGACCCGTTTCGATCATTGGCGCACCGTGAACACGGACTCTTCACGCAATCCCAGCCAGTGGCGGATCCGCAGCGCCGGACTGATCGCCGAGCAAACCAGGGTAACGCCCGCGGGGTGCCGGGCCAGCAGAGCCCTCATGGAGGTCAACAGCTGAACGCGCTGCTCCATTTCGTCAATGACGGCGATACGGTTCGTTAACGGATGGCGGGACTGTGCCAGGCGTAGCGTCAGCAGCCGCCCCTGGTATTCCTCCTGCAGGGCGGCATAAGCACGCTCCACTACACTGAAGGCACTGAGACGTTGCACCCCTCTTACCCCCAGCCCGCTGCGACCGGAACCCGAAGTGCCCGGCTCAAGGGAGCCACGGCGGGCCCCATGGCTCAGCCAGCGCCACCACCAGGGCCGCCGCCGGGATTCACTCAGGTACAGCGCCCAGGCCCGCAACCGCCGAATATCGCGCCGCAGCTCCCTGGCGCGGGCATGCCGCTTGCGCCCCATGGAGCGGGACACCGCGAGATATTCCTGCAAGGCTTGCACACGACCCTGAATCGCGCACAGGGCGAGGTCGACGGGATAACCCCCGGCATCGATCTGTTCCTGGCATCCCATGGGTCCACCTCACACTGGGGAAAACGGAGCGCTGTTTCCGGGCCATCCACAATCACGACAACCGGGTTGTAACTCTAGTCAGTTCGACCGGAATCACCAAAGAGGGAAACAGTGCCGTTTGCGTGAATGGATGTAGCCGATTGTATCGGTTGGACATGACACCCGCGGCGGCGGGAAAAGAAGATCGCCGACGGCGCGGGCGCCGCCGGGAAAACAACACACCGCCGGGGTGGCGGCGTGTTTTCAGACTGCAACGAAAAGATCAGTTTTGGTTTTCACCGGTAACCGCGTCTTTAACGTCTTCACCGGTTTCCTTGGTCTTTTCCCAAGCGTTCTCACCCGCTTCCTTGGTCTTGTTCAGAGCATCCTCACCGGCTTCCTTGGTATCCTGCCAGGTTTCGTCGGCGCTCTCGCCGGCTTTTTCCATGGTCCCTTCATTACTCATATCGTCCACGGCCTGATCCACTTTCTCACCCGCTTCCTCCATCGGACCTTCCTGTTGATCACAGGCAGCCAGCCCCAGCAGGGCACCAAACAACACAACGACAAAACCTTTGCTGAACGTACGCATAATTGCTCCTTGCACGTATCCATGAACGTTGCAGCAAATCTAGGCTTTTCCCCGTTTTATGTCAGCTACATGTCCGGCGTTTTCCGGGGATTTTACGAATATCCATGATGATTTTACGAAACGGTATAACGGGTGCCAGGCAATAAATTGAGCATTTTATGGACTATATATATCACCGTCAGCGCCACCACCACCGCCACGGTAATGGAACTGAACCGGTACAGCGTCTGATAAATGGCGTCCTGCTGTGGCAATAAATACTGCCCGAAAATCACCGCGATAGTGGTTGCGCCGGCGAAACCCACGCCACTGGCACCTTCCTGCACATGCCGTCGGGCAAAAAACATCAGTGCCACCCAATAAAGCGGGCCTACCAATAGCCAGTTTGAATACCAGTCGTATAACAGCAACTGAATCAACAGCGCGGCATTGCAACCCAGCAACACGCCCACCGCCCGTGCACGACCGTACTGCAGCGCGCCGGCATAGGTCATCGGGAACAACATCAACAAAGTGGTGACCTGGGCGGACAACGAATCGCGCAAATCAAAAATCTGGAAGACCAGGAAACTGACGGTGGCGACCGTCGACCCCAACAACACCTGGTGTCGTAACTGCTCCGGGTTCTTTTGCGGTGGCGAGGGCGGCGCGGCGGCCTGCTTCGACGGAAACAGACCGCACAGTAACCAGGCCACCGCCACCGTCAGCAGCGAGGCCGCCACATTGGCCTTGGCCATGCCGCCGAAATCCATGTCCGGATAACTGGCGAAATGGAACAGCACGCTGGAGGAGACCAGGCCATTGGCACCAAACAGGAAGAAGCGCCCGCTGGCCATGCAATAGAAACGAATGGCGAACAGCGACCAGACCAGAGGGGTCATCAATAGCGGCTGGTCTCCGAACATGCCGGCCAGCACGTAGACTTCCACCACGTTGACCAGCGACGCGGCCACGAACTGCAAGCTGGCATGGGCGCTGAATCGCGGCACCATGCCCAGCAGCAGCACCGGGTAAACGCAGAAAAACAGGCCGGTGCTCCACTGGGTCAGGTGGGCAAAGCCGAACCCGATCAGGGAACCCAGGCTGATACGCAGACATTGCCGGAATTGATCCGGAGTCAAACGGTGAGCGTCACGTGCCGCCATACCGGCCCCGCTCAGTACAGGTAGTGCAGCAGGGAGAGAACGCGGATCTGCAGCCAACCGAAGCCGTGACTGAGCCACGATAGTCCATCCCGTGGATAAAGCTGCACGGTGGTACGCGCGCCGACCCGCAACGGCGGTTCTTCCTCACTGTCTTCCAGTACCAACCGCACCCGTACCCTTTGCGCGTCACGCACCCAGCGGTCAGTATTCTCCACCTGAGCCAGTTGGCCGTCCGGCACGCCCTGGCCGTCGCGTACCCCTTTGCCCATGGATTGCACCCGGGCCTCGAATACCCGCCCGGGCCAGGCATCGAAAACGATTTCGGCACGGTCACCGGGGTGTACGTCACGCAAACTCTTTTCACGGAAATCCGCCGCCACCCAGACCGGCGCGTCGGCGATCAGACTGACCAGAGGCTCACGGGCATTGGCGTAGGTCCCCGACTCCAGCTGCAGGTTATCCACCACCCCGGCCACCGGTGCGGTGATGCGGGTTCGCGACCAATCCAGCCGCGCCTTTTCCAACTCGTTCATGGCCTGGGCCAAGGCCAGATTGTGTTCCTTGTCCTCGCCCAGACGGGTTTCCAGGCTGCGGATGGCGGCCCGGGCCGACTCCAGTTCGGACTCGGCGTTATCCACCGCCAGTTCACCCTGTTCCCATTCCTGGCGCGACACCGCCCCGCCCTCGAACAGGTTCTTCAGTCGCTGGCGCTGCCGTCGCGCTTCCTCCAGCGTCGCCCGGGCGCTGACCTCACGGGCACGGGCGCCGGCCAGTTCCGCCAATAATACGGCGTTATCCTGCCCGGCCTCCGCCACCCGCAGTTCCGCGCCATCCATGATCAGCCGGTAATCCTGCTCCGCCACGGTGAACAGCAGGTCCCCCTGATTCACGTGATCGCCGTTGGTCACCGCCACACCGGTCACCTCTCCGGCCACCTGCGGCGCCACCTGCACCACATAACGCTGCACTCGCGACAAAGTGGTCAAAGGCGCGTGCAGGTCCATCCAGACCACATAAGTGAATACCAGGGCGAACACCACCAGGGCACGGCGCACCCAGCGGCTGAACTGCTGTTCAGGGGTCATCGAAGGCTCCGTTGGAGAGGGAGGCCGCGCATTGTATAGCAATAAGGTCGGCCATCGTGACCACACGGTCACATATGTGCGCTGGGAGCCCCGCGGCGCCCTTGCTATGCTTCCTGGCGGAGGACCAGGAATGAAGCGCATTGGACGGCAACTGGGCGGCCTGACCCAGTTGATCACCGCCATGGGGAGTGAAATCACCCAGGTGGTGCAAGACATGCACGGCGCCATCGCCAATCCACTGGGCTGGCGCGGCGCCGACTATGTGCCCGCGCCGCGAATCTACGGGGCGGTGCGCCTGGGCCTGCGCCACGCCGGAGAAGTCGCCGCCCTTGGCGCCCTGGCCGCGGATCCCTATCGCCGGGTCAGTTATCTCGATTTGCAAAGTGTCCTCAATGGCGTCTTCGGCCAGTTGCTCAGCGCCCAGCGCAGCCACTACGCCCTGCCCATGACGCTGCACCCGGCACGGCCAGAGCCGGAGCGCGACACCCTGGTGCTTTATCTGCACGGCCTGTGCATGAATGAAAGCTGCTGGCAGCACACCGCGCAGCAACACTTCAATCAACGTCTCGAAAGTACCTTCAATGCGGATATTGCCTATCTGCGCTACAACACCGGCCGCCACATTTCCGACAATGGCGCCCGCCTGTCCCGGCTGCTTGAACACACGCCTCTGCCACCGCGGCTGATCCTGATCGGGCACAGCATGGGCGGCCTGCTCGCCCGCAGCGCCGTGCATCATGCCCGCCGGCATGGACACCGTTGGGTGGAACGGGTATCGCACCTGGCCTGCCTCGGTTCGCCCCATCAAGGGGCTCTGCTGGAACAGGTAGGTAACCAGGCCAACCGGCTGCTGGCGGTAACCCCTTATTCCCGCCCGCTGATGCGGCTGGGTAATCTGCGCTCCGACGGTATCCGCGACTTGCGCTTCGGCTATGTGGTCGAGGAACAGTGGCAAGGCCTGCCGGAAGACGCACCCCGCCCACGCAGCAAAGTGCCGCTGGACGACCACATCCAGCATCTGTTTCTGGCCGGCACCCTGAGTGAACACCGTACTCCGGAGCCGCTGGGCGACTGGCTGGTGGGTGTCGACAGCGCTCTCGCCCGCCGCCTGTATCCGGACGCGCCGCAACTGACCCGGGTTCAGTTCCACGGCATGGGCCACATGGCCATGCTCGCCGACGCCCGCACCTACCGTGCCCTGAGCGACTGGCTGGCGCTGTGAAGGTAACCTGCCGCCTGTGCCGGGCCAACGATGCCCGGCTCTTCGCCAATGTGGAAGGCCGCGATTATTGGCGCTGTTCCCGTTGCCAACTGACTTTTCTGGAGCAGAGCCAGTTGCCTGATCGTGATCAGGAAAAAGCCCAGTACGATCTGCACCAGAACGATCCCGGAGACACCGGCTACCGCCGCTTTCTGGATCAGGTGGCGACACCACTGGCCGAACGGTTGCCGGCTGGCGCCAAAGGGCTGGATTACGGCTGCGGCCCCGGGCCGGCGCTGGCACACTTGATGAGCGAACGCGGTTTTGCCATGGCTTTGTATGACCCGCTATATCACCCTGAGGCGGGCGTGCTGACACGGCAATATGACTTCATCACTTGCACCGAGGTGATCGAGCATTTGCACTGGCCCCATCGCGAGTGGACCCGCTTCGCCCAATTGGTGCGCCCCGGCGGCTGGCTGGGACTGATGACCCGCTGGCTCACCGACGACGCTCACTTTCCACGCTGGCACTACCGGCGGGACCCGACCCATGTTTGCTTCTGGAAACCCGAGACCTTCGTCTGGCTGGCGCGGAGGGACGGTTGGGAGGTGGTGTACGCGGAAAACCCGGCGGTGATCTTGAGGAAGGTCTGACGCTGGGTCTGTTCCCTGCCACTGTCGTCTCGGAATTCGCCTGCACGCCTGCACGCCTGCACGCCTGCACGCCATGCTTGCTGGCCCTGTAGCGAGACGGAAAGGGCTGATTACTAGGAAAGTCAATCATCGCCGGTACGCAAACACGCTCGCACGCTATTCTCCGCCAACGATCAGACTTCGGGTTTGGCGTGTTGCGTGTAAGCGTGTTGCGTGCAAGCGAATCACTAGGGCCTGTTGAAGCGTCCGGCGGCTATTGCCGCACGCCTTCCACAGAAATAATGATCTCCACCGTTTCCGAGGCCGGTCCCAGGTTTTTGGTGATACCAAAGTCCGCCAGCTTCAGCGTGGTGGAGGCTTCCAGCCCCATACGGTAGCCGCCCCAGGGATCATCGCCATAGCCAATCAGCCTGGCGTCCAGAGTGACCGGCTTGGTAACCCCATGCAGCGTGAAATCACCAGTGATCCGGGCGCTTTCATCGCCGGTTTTTTCGATCCCGGTGCTCTTGAAGGTGGCGGTCGGATACTCGCTCACGTCGAGGAAGTCCGCGCTGCGCAAATGTTTGTCACGCTCGGCATGGTTGCTGTCCAGACTGGCGGTCTTGATGGTGGCTTCCACGGTGCTGTTTTCCGGATTGTCGGCATCCACGGTAAAAGCGCCATCGAAATCGTTGAAGCGGCCATACAACCAGCTGTAACCCAGATGGGAAATCTTGAACATGATGAACTGGTGCTGCCCTTCGGTATCGAAGTGGTAGGTCCCAGCGGGCTTATCGGCGGCCAAAGCCGCGGAGCTCAACATCAACGCCGACATCAGAGCCAGCACGGGAGCGGTGAACAGCTTGTACATGGGTCGTTCTCCTTGGATTAACGATGGGATGAAGGCCGGCGGGGCGCCAGGCCGAAAATACGGCGCAAGGTATCGTCACGATCAATAAAGTGGTGTTTGAGCGCCGCCAGCGCATGCAGCGCGGCCAGCACGATCACCGCCCAGGTAGCCCAGTAATGCACGGCCCCGGCAAGATCCTCGAGACCACTGCGGCGACCGGTCAGCGACGGCACCTCGAACCAATTGAACACCTGGATCGGCGCGCCATCGGCGGTACTGATCAGATAACCGCTGATCATCGCCACCAACAGCAGCAAATAAAGTGCCCAATGAGCCAGTCTGGCACCCGCTTTCTCCCAGGCACGGTGTTGTTCGGGAGCCGCCGGCGGCGGCGACAGCACCCGCCAGATCAAACGCACCAGCACCACCGCCAACAGCAGCAATCCGATACTGCGATGCCAGTGCGGCGCACTGCGATACCAGGGGTGGTAATAACCCAGTTCCACCATGTACAACCCAAGGCCGAACAAGGTGAACACCACCAAGGCCACCAGCCAATGCAGCCCCACGGTGACGACACCGTAACGCTGATCATCGTTGCGCCATTTCATTCTCGATCCCCGGGCCTTTTCACTGATTTCCAATAGCCGAGCCGAAACGCGGACAGACAAATTCCGCTTAACTGCCGGTTATCTTGGCCCAGAAAATGGGCCGACAGGAATCCAATCAATGACGCATTTGCATCAGAAATTTAGATTGGTGTGGCGCTGGCCCGCCGGAACCTGCCCGGCGAGGGCATCGACAGGAGAGAAATCACCCGGCCACCACCATGGCGATGAACAAGGCGATCAGGGCGAGGGAAATAATGATTGCCAGACGTTTGAGAGTTCCGGCTCCCCGGTTAGACCAATCCATAGCGGCTCCTCCGTTGCCACCAGGACTATAGACAGCCACGGGCCACGGGCGCGAGAAGGGTGTCCTACACCTGGGAAGTTTTACATTTATTCCGGCGCATCACGCAACCAGAACTGCATGGTTTTCCGTGTTTCCTGCTGCTCTCCCAGATCACGCCAGCAAAAGCCGGTGGTCAATTCCGCCGCCGGACGGTACCCGCGGCCGCGCCAGAACGGTTCCAGGCCGGTGTAACCCGGCGGCTGGCGTGCGTCATCCGTGGCCCGGACCACGCTGCAGAAAGCAGTGGTGGAGAAACCGAAATCACTGGCGTACAACTCACGCAAATCAAAAAAACGATGGCCGATCCCCTGGCCTCGGTATTCGGGCAACAGCACCGACTCACCGAAATAATAGACCTGCTCCGGCGAGGGCCCCCGTTGCTGGAACGGCACCAGAAATTCCTCGTCCGCGTCTTCCAGCGGCAATGCCGACGCCACGCCCACTACCCGGTTGTACTCCAGCGCCAACACGAACAGGCTGCGGTCGGACCTCGCATAGCGATCCAGATAACGGCGCTCATAGTCCGGGTCCCCATCGTAGAGATAGGGGTAATCGCGAAACACCCGGATGCGCAATCCGGCCAACTCATCCAACCAGGGTTCCACGGCGATCCCGCTCACCGGACGAATTTCCACACTGGACATACTGCTGATCTCCTGACTGCTGCCGTCGATGCTAGATCACCAGAGCCGCTCCGGCCAGTGGCAACCCCCTGAACCGGCGGGCCGTCAGGAATTCAGTTCCACGGCGAAGCGGCGTCGCATCAGCCGATGGTAGAGATCAGGCGCCAGCCGCCACAGCAAACTGGCCATGAAAGTGAAGCGGTCCGGGAACAGGCGTTTTTCACCCCGCTCAAAGGCATCCAGAACGCGCTCCGCCATCCACCCGGCGCTACGCACCCTGCCCACCGAGGAGCGGGCATGAGCGGCGGGTTTGCCGTCGAAATCCAGGGCATTGCTTTCGATCGGCGTGGCCAGGAAGCTGGGGTACACCATCAGCACACCGATGCCCTGATCCGCCACTTCGCCGCGCAACACCTCGAAGAACTGCGCCAGCGCGGCTTTGGCGCTGCAATAACCGGCCCGCCCCAGTACCGGCATCCAGCCGGCCATGGAGCCAATATTGATCACGCAGCCACCACTGTCTCGCAGCAGCGGCAGGCACCCCAGAGTCAGGGCTACCGGTGCCTCCCAGTCCACCGCCATGACCTGGCGAAAGACCTTCAATTCGGTGCGCGCCGCCAGCGAACGATGGGTAATGCCGGCATTGTTGATCAGCACATCCAGGCGCCCCCGGGCCGCGATCTGTTCAATCAGACGGTCGCGCGCCGGGCCGTCGGTGAGGTCCAGGGCGAAATGCGTCACCCGCGACGGATCTATGGCGGCCAGTTGCTCACTCTTGTTGGCGAGCGCTGTGGCGTCGCGGTCCACCAGAATAAGCCGGTGGCCGCGTTGAAAAGCCGCTTGAGCCAGCGCCCAGCCCAGGCCGGAAGCGGCGCCGGTAATCAGTGTGGTGGTCGCGGTGTGGCCGGTCATAGCTGCCCCCGGGCGCGGGCCCGTTCAACGAAAAAGCGGAACGTTTGTTCGGAGGTTTTTTGCGGGTAATAACCAAACTCCTCCTTCAAACGGCGATTGCCGAGCACCGGCCGGTAACGCAGAAAATTGATTTTCTCCGGCGAATGGACAGTAAGCCCCAGCCGGTGCCCCAACCACAGTGCCGCGTGCAAGACACCGGCGGGCAGTACCAACAGCGGCTTGTCCAGTATCGAAGCCACTTGCCGTACCGTAAGGGCACCGTCGCCGGCCAGGTTGTAGATCCCTTCGGCGCCGGTTTCCACGCCGCGGGCAATGGCGCCCACTACATCCTGATCCCAGATGAACACGAACGGCGAATCGCAGCCGGCGATAGCGAGAACCCGCTTGCGCTCGAACAGAGCGGTGATCTGATTGCGGGTGTTTTCCCCCAACACCGTGCCCGGCCGCAGAATCAGTTGCCGTAAATCCGGATGGCGGTGGCGATAATCCGCCAACATTTCTTCCACCAAACGTTTGTGATCAGAGTAAGCGAACTCCGGATTGCCGCGTAGCGGATCTTGCTCGTCCAGCCAGGCCGGATTATCCGGATGATAGCCGTAGGCGGCGCCGGAACTGGTGACGATCAGTTGGGTGACGCCGGCGATCAGACAGGCATCGAGCACGTTGCGGGTGCCGTTGACGTCGATGTCGTGGTCACGCACCCGGTCGCCGGAATCCTCCAGTACCGCCGCCAAGTGCACCACGGTATCGATGCGCCACTCCCGCATCAGCTCCGCCAGGGCCGGATCACGGATATCGCCCTGCCGGCACTCGAATGGCAAATCCGCCGGCACCCGCACATCCAGCCCCAGCACGGTGTGCCCGGCGGTCAGCCGCTGGCCAAGCAGGCGGCCGATGTAACCGCCGGCTCCGGTAATCAGCACCCGACTCATGATGCCTCCCACCCGGATCGCGCGGGTTCGGCACTGCGCGACCAGATCAGCGCCAGGATCAAGCCACTGACCAGGTGCCACACGCCCCAGAAGCCGGCGATCAGAATCATGCCCGCCGCCTGCGGGAAGAAAGTGAACAGGATCGCCAGCCCCAGCCCGGAGTTCTGAATACCCACTTCCAGGGTGACCGCCCGCCGGTCGGCACGATCAAGCCGCATCACCATGCCGGCGAAGGCACCCAAAGCCAGTGCCAGGGCATTCTGGCCGATCACCAGGGCGACGATGCGGTGAGCGTTTTGCAGGAACACATCCAGGTTCTTGGCGAAAGCCAGGCCGACAAAGGCCAGCAACACCAACAAGGTGAACACCCGCATGGGTTTCTGCGCCCTGACCGCGAAGCGCGGAAAATGGCGGCCGGTCAGCATGCCCAGCAGCAGCGGTACCGCCAGGACCAGAACCACCAGCATCAGGATGTTCCAGGGGTTCAAGGCGATCTCGGTGACCCGATCACGGGTATGGGGATTGAGCCAGCCATAGAAGGCGAAATTAAGCGGTGTGAGTACCGTGGCCGCCAGGCTGGACACCGCGGTCATACTCACCGACACCGCCACATTGGCCCGCGCCAGCCAGGTCATGATGTTGGAAAAGGTGCCGCCCGGACAGGACGCCACCAGAATCATGCCCAACGCCAGACCCGGTTCCACATCCAGCAACCAGGTCACCGCACAGGTCAATGCCGGCAACAGAAGGAACTGCGCCAGCAGCCCCGCCGCCGGCGCCTGGGGCATGCGCAGCACACGACGAAAATCCTCCACGCGCAGGGAAAGGGACACACCGAACATCATCAACGCGAGAATCACATTGAGCACGATCAGGTTGCCGGTGCTGAAATCAATCGGGGTATCAGGACCCATGATGCGATCTCCCGGTTATTGTTATTGCAGCGCCTGGCGCCGTTTGGCCAGCTCGGCCCGATAACTGTCCTTGTGCACGTAATACGCCATGCGCGACAGCTTCAGATAGTGATAACCGCCATCCAGGCTCTGCCCGGCGCGCTCGCGCTTCAACCGGGCCAGCTCCCGCGCCGCCGGATGCCCCTCGGCCCGGCGCTTCAAATACAGCGCCACCAGCTCCGCCTGCTCGTTGCGCCCCTCCCAACCCAGGCCGGCGGCCTCGATCATGCCCATCATGAACAGGTTGTCGTAATGTGGATGGAACAGGTTCAGATAAAGGCTCGGCGCGTCGCCACGCCAGTTGAGGAGCGCGCTGTCGATGAACGGATAATCCAGCTTGTAGCCGGTGGCCAGAAGAATCAGGTCGTATTCGGCATGGGTCCCGTCCGTGAACGTGACGGTGCGGCCGTGCATGCCGGCGATGTCGGAACGCGGTGTGATATCGCCATGGCCCAGGTGATGAAGCACCAGGGAGTTGACCACCGGATGGGCCTCGTACAGGCGGTAATCCGGGTCCGGCAGGCCGTAGTCGCTGGGCAGCCCAATGATCATGCGGATCAGCCAGGCATCCAGTCGCTGTTTGAGTCGGCGCGGCAGTTTGAGCTTGCCGCCGATGGCGTCGGACGGACGGCCGCCAATGAATTTGGGCAGGAAGTAATAGCCCCGACGCACCGACAGATCCACGCTCTTTGCCTGGTGCACCGCATCCACCGCCATGTCGCAGGCGGAATTGCCGCAGCCGACGATCAGCACATGTTTGTCCTTGAACAGCACGGGATCGCGGTAATCGCATGCGTGCAGCAATTCCCCTTCGAATTGCCCGGGCAGCGTCGGCCGGTTGGGGGTGTGCAGGGTGCCGCTGGCGATCAGCACGCCGTCGAAATAGCGGCTGCTTTGATTGCCGTCTTTTTCCACCGTTACCCGCCAGCCCTCGCCCTCCGGCGTCACCGAGACCACCCGAGTGCCGAACTGGTAGTGCCGATACAAGTCGAAGTGGCGGGCGTAATCCTGGAAATACTGTTTCAGTTCGGCGTGGTGGGGGTAGGTGGCCACCCGCTCGTCCATGGGAAATTCGCGGAACTCCGTCATCCGCTTGGAAGAAATCAAGTGGGCGGTCTGGTACATGGTGCTGTGCGGGTTGTCGATGTCCCACAAACCGCCCACGTCGTTGTTCAATTCATAGCCGACGAAGGGCAAACCCTGTTTACTGAGGTTTCTGGCCGAGGCCAGGCCCATCGGTCCGGCACCGATCACTGCGTACATGAATACCTGTCCTTTTTGTTATTGTTTTCAGGCTAATCCTACCGAGGCGGCCGGGCATGGCTGATTCGCGACCCGGACCCGGTTAATTCAGGACTTCGCTCATGAACCACAGTCCCACGGTGACGGTGCACTTCTCCCAAGCCATCCTGCAGGCGGCACAACGCCTGGGGCTGCGTCTGCCCAATGATCTGGTGGCGGAGATGGAAGCCCGGGAGCGGGTGGATCTGGAGAGCCAGGACCGGCTCTGGGAAGCGTTCTGTCAGGCCGCCGCCGACCCGCTGGTGGGCGTGGACCTGGGGCTGGCACTACAGGTGGGGCATCTGGATACCGCCGGCATGATCCTGATGAGTTGCGAAACCCTGGGCGAGGCGGTGGAGTCGCTGCTCGACTACCACCCCATTGTCGGAGAGGGCGGCACCTTTCATTTTCAGGCGGTCACGGCCCACCGCTGCGAGCTGCGCTACCAGCCGCTTTATCATACCCGCCAGGCCACCCGGGTGGAGGCGGTGATGGCGAGCATGCTGAATCTGACCCGCTGGAGCACCGGCGATGCCTTTCGTCCGGCCTGTCTGACGGTATGCCACGCCCCCCAGACCGACACCTCACGCTACCATGACAGGCTGGGTTTGCCGGTGCGCTTCAACGCCGACCATAATGCTCTGGTATTCGACGCCGAGCAGCTGCGGCTGCCACTGATTCACGCCAACCCGGCCCTGTGCCGCCACCTGCGCGGTCTGGCCGATGACCTGCTGGCCCGCCTGGAGAACCCGTCCCTGGGTGCCCGGGTCAGCGCTCTGATCCGCGATCACCCACACTGGGGCAAAGAACGTATCGCCGGGCAACTGGGTATGAGCGGGCGCCATCTGATTCGCAAGCTGGCCGATGAAGGCACCGGTTTCAAGCTGTTGCGCGACACCCTGCTGCGGGAACGGGCGGAGCAGGCACTGGCCGACGGCGAGCGCGCCGGCCAGATCGCCGAGGAACTGGGGTTCTCCGACGAAAGTGCCTTCGTCAAGGCGTTCAAACGCTGGACCGGCAGCACGCCGGCCCGGTTCCGCGCGGAACGCGGTGACTAAACGGCGTCCAGGGCCTGCTCGATATCGGCGAGAATATCGTCCACGTGCTCGATACCAATGGACAGACGCACCAGATCAGCGCTCACACCAGCGGTCTTCAGTTCCTCGTCATTAAGCTGCCGGTGGGTGGTGGTGGCGGGATGGCAGGCCAGGCTCTTGGCGTCACCGATATTCACCAGACGCTTGATCATCTGCAGAGCGTCAATGAAGCGCGCGCCGGCTTCGCGGCCGCCCTTGATACCAAAACTGAGAATCGCCGACGGCAAGCCGCCATCCATGTAACGCTTGGCCAGCTCCGCGTCACGGTCACCTTCCAGCCCGGCATAGTTGACCCACTCCACTTTGTCGTGGGCTTTCAGGTAACGGGCCACCTTGATGGCATTCTCGCAATGACGCTCCATGCGCAGATTCAGCGTCTCGATACCCTGCAGAATCAGGAAGGCGTTCATCGGCGACAGCGCCGCGCCCATGTTACGCAACGGCACCACTCGGGCGCGGGCAATAAATGCGGCCGGACCCATGGCCTCGGTGTAAATCACCCCGTGGTAGCTGGGATCCGGCTCGTTGAACTGCCGGAAGCGGGCGTTACCCTGCCAGGGGAAATTACCGGAATCAACGATGATCCCGCCCACGGTGGTGCCATGACCGCCCATGTATTTGGTCAGGGAATGCACCACGATATCCGCGCCATGCTCGAACGGCCGGCACAGCGCCGGGGACGCCACCGTGTTGTCGACGATCAACGGCACGCCGGCATCGTGGGCCACTTTGGCGAGCGCGGCCAGATCCACGATGTTACCCGCCGGGTTGCCGATGGATTCACAGAACACCGCCTTGGTGTTGTCATCGATGGCGGCGGCCATGGCCTGCACATCGCGGCCGTCCGCCATGCGTACTTCGATGCCCATGGTCGGCAGAGTGTGGGCGAACAGATTATAGGTACCGCCATAGAGCTGGCTGACGGAAACGATATTGTCGCCGGCACGGGCCAGGGTCTGCACCGCCGCGGTAATGGCGGCCATGCCGGAGGCCATGGCCAGAGCGCCGATGCCGCCTTCCAGCTGCGCCACACGCTCTTCCAGCACGCCATTGGTGGGGTTCATGATGCGCGAGTAAATATTGCCCGGCACTTTCAGATCAAACAGGTCGGCGCCATGCTGGGTGTTGTCGAAGTAATAGCTGGTGGTCTGGTAAATCGGCACCGCCACGGAATGGGTTTCCGGGTCGCCGGCGAAGCCGCCGTGAATCGCTATGGTCTCTCGTTTCATTGTTTTTTTCCCTAGTCCTCTGAAAAATGAAAGAAGCGCAGACGGCGCTCACTGTAAAGGCGGTTCCGGCCAGAAATCGAACTGGGTTGGAACCGAATTCAGGTCGGTATCGAACACCGGGTCCCGTTTTTCCAGGAAGGCCTTGAAGCCGTCCTTGCCGTCCCAGTATTCACTCGACCGGTATATCAGACGCGACTCCACCACGTGGGCCTGCATCGGATGATCGAAGTTGGGGTTGCGCCACAACATCTGTTTGGCCAGCGCCACCGATACCGGTGAACTCTTGGCGATCAGCTTGCGGGCCAGACCATAGGCCGCCTCAAGCACTTCGTCACGGGGGTGGACACTGCGGAACAAACCGGCGTTCAGGCCTTCCTCGGCGAGGAAGATATCACCGCTGTAGACCCATTCGAACGCCTGTTGCATGCCCACCAGACGGGGCAGGAACCAGGTGGAGCAGGCCTCCGGAGTAATCCCCCGCTGGCTGAAGACGAAGCCGATCTTGGCGCCTTCCGCCACCACCCGGAAGTCCATCGGCAAGGTCATGGTGATGCCGACGCCGACGGCGGCGCCATTGATGGCGGCGATCACCGGCTTGCGGCATTCGAAGATCGCCAGCGAGACCTCTCCACCGGAATCACGAATAACCTCCAGCGGCGGCTCCTCGCTATCGGCGCGGTCATAACCGAACAGATTGCCGCCGTCCTCCGGCTCCATTTCCATACCCGCGCAGAACACACGGCCGGCTCCGGTGACCACCACCGCGCGCACCCGGTTATCCTTGCTGGCCTCGCCAAAAGCGTGCACCAGTTCGTCCTTCATCCGCAGAGTAAAAGCGTTGAGACGGTCGGGACGATTCAACGTCACGGTGAGGATGCCATCTTCCGCCAACGCGGTATGGATGTGTTGGTACTCCATAAGCTGCTCCTTGTTATTGAGCCGGCGCCAATAAACCGCCGGGGCGGCCGACAAAAAGGCCGTCAGAGACGGTCCAGATGCACCACCTGGACCGGAAAGGCTCTAGCATAACGGGAAGGCAGCGCGTCGAACATGGCGCGGAGGGTGCGATTGAGGTGGGGTTGATCGTAGAAGCCAGCGGCGCCGGCCAATTCGGCGAAGCTCATGCCATCGCGCCATAACCTCAGCGCGCGCTGGCATTTGAGATGCAGTTGGAAGCGTTTCAGCGACACGCCGACCTGCTCCCGGAACAGATGCCGGAAACGGGATTCGGACAGCCCGGCCGCCGACGCCAGACGGGCGCTGTCCAGATCTTCCCGGCGCAGGGACTGGCAGGCCCCGGCGACACGCGGATCCAGCGGCGGCGCGGCGGCCCGCAGGCGCTCACGCAAGGCCCTCACGGCCTCGACCTCGGGCTGCTCCCTGAGACCGGTCAAGGCCTCCCGAAAGCCCGGCAGGCGCGACTCCGGCAGGGCGCCCCCCGGCCCCTGTACCGGCAAGCCGCGCCAGGCGCCGTCATCGGGATCCAGATGCAGTACCGCCACCGGGCCTGGGCTTTCCAGGGCCTGTTCCACGTCCGGTGCCACCCAGACCAGCGGCGAGCGCACCCAGTGCCCGGCGATCTGCACGCGCAGCGGCGCTTCCAGCCCCACCAGCAATGAGGCGGCCACATGGCGATGGGGACGATTACGCAGAGAGGAGGCCAGCATCAGCCAGCCTCCCTGCCAGATAAACAGTGGCGATAGTGGCGTCACGGCACTCGCGCGGCCCGTCAGGAAGGGCGGCCGTGCCCCGGCGTGCGGCTCAGGCCGAGTTTATGCATCAGTTCAAGACTGACAAAAATCGGCCCCACCAGCAGGAAGATCAGATCGTCGAGGAACGACGGCTTCTTGCCTTCCACTTTATGCCCCCAGGCCTGACCGGCCCAGGCCAGCACCCACACCAGCAGCGCCGTCCAACCCAGCGACAGACCGCTGCGGTCGATGCCGGTGACCACCGCGATCGACACCGCCAGCCAGCCCAGCATCAGCAGCGACACACCCATGGACAGACGCAGATAGAACGGCATGCACAGCACCGCCAGTATCGAACCACCGTTGACCCAATAGGCGGCGGCACCCTCCAGGCCAAGCCAGCGGCCCACCGGGATCAGCCAGAACAGGCCGAGAGTGGAGATGAAAATCAGCGGCACACAAACGATGTGCACCCACTGGTTTACCGGATTACGGTGGCTCTCACCGTAATCGCTCAAAAAGGTACTTAAATCACGCATGACTTCCGCCTCCCTGTTGTTGTTATGCCATGGCCGGCACGACTTTATTGACGACAGATTAGCCCGTGCCCGCCTCCGGGAATTGTATGGAATGGCTGAGTCTCAGCCACCGCGACGGCTGTCGCGCAAGGCCCGCAACACGTGACCGCGGGTCAGCAACCCGATCAGCCGGCGTTTCTCATCCACCACCGGATAGATTTTCGGCTTCTGTTTCAGCATCAGTTCCGCCAGATCCACCAGCGATTCCTCCACGTCCACGGTGAGCGGATCACCGTGCATCACCTGCTCCACACGCACCGCGCCTTCACTGTGATAGCTGGAAACCAGCAGTTGCCGCAGGCAGTCCTGCTCCGACACGAAGCCGATGACACGGGTTTCGTTATCCACCACCGGCAAACCGGTGATGCGATATTGCAGCAGCGTGTCCACCACCAGGGTGAGGTCCATATCGGCCGGGATGGACATGGGATGCTTGATCATCACGTCTTTCACCAACAGACCCGCCATAATGCTTCTCCCTACATCGCGATACTGAAAAAGCCTTCACAGGGCCCTTTTCCAACCCTTTTCAGGGTAGCCGCCATGGACGGTGGCGATAAAAATCGTCCTTGTTTCGACTATAGCACCCCGGCCAGCCGAGTGAAGCGCAAGAGCCGGTCTTAAGGCTCTTACGGATGACGCCCCTCCCCCGGCTCCCTACAATGGGTCAAACCCGTCGAAGGACAGGGTGGACAGGTAAGGGAGACACTATGGGGCTTCGCTGGTTTATGTCGATGGCCGGCCTGCTACTGGCTTTCGCCAGCCAGGCCAACGCGGCCACCGAGACCACCTGCGCCCGGGAACAGCGGCAGTTGGAGCAATGGGAACAGCAAACCGTCAGCATGGATCGGCAGGTGGAGCCCCTGCAGCGCTTGCTGGATGGGACGCCGATTGCTCCGGACATGTTGAATCAGGCCCTTGGTGCACCGGCGGACGCCGCCAACCGCCCTCCGCCCGGCCCCATCACGCCACCGTCGCTGAGCTGCGAGCAATTGGAGGAGCGCCTCAATCAGGCGGTTACCGAACGCCGTGGCGTCCGCGCCCTGCTTGATGATCAACGAGACCAGTGGTTCTCACTGTCCCGTCAGGAACGTGCCGCCGCACTGGCGTTGCTTGAGGAATACCAGTCCCTGACAGCCCTGGAAACCGATCCGCTGGTCACCCCCGGGCCCTTGCGTGATCATCTGACCGCGCTGATCGCCCTGCTCCCGCCCTTGCGCAACCAGCCGGCCAACGCGGCCCGCCAGCTCGACGTTCTTTGGCCACCGCCGGTGGCGGACATCCAGGCCGACATCCCAGCCCCGCAACGTCTGGCGCTATGGCGTCACCACTATGAAACCCGGCGGCAACAACTGGCACTGCGCTCGGGGTTGTGGCAGCGCCAGGGCGTGCTGCGACTGTGGCTCAGCCACGCACCGGCGGAGTGGCTCCCGCTACTCGGCCTTGAGGCACGGATGACCGTCGACCGTCTCCATCAGGGCCTGGCGCAGACCTACCGGGAATGGACTCTGAACCGGGAGATACGCCACTACACCCCGCTGGTCAGCAACGCCCTGGCGGTGATACTCGGCCTCGCCATACTGGCACTGGTGATGAAACTGGGCCGGCGCGGCCGCCGTGCCCTGCTCGGTCTGCACGAACGCCTGGTTTCCCGGGCCGGCCAGAAGCGCTGGCTGTGGAACGCCAGCCGGCTGCTCGGCGGCATCGCCCCCCTGGTGCCCTGGCTGCTGCTCTGGCTGGTGATCCATCTGCTGGCCCCCTTACTCGATTCCCCGTCCACCCAGGTGGTGCGCTGGCTGTTGCCGCTGGCACGCCTGTATGTGCTGTTCGGTCTGCTGTGGTTGTTCGGGGAATGGCTGGTGTTTCGGGTTTGCCAAAGCGCCCACAGCTATCTCAACGATGCCCAGATCACCGAGGCCGGCGGTCTGGCTCGCCGTCAGGCGCTGTGGATGATGCTGCCCTGGGCGCTGTGGTTCGCGGTGGACCGGCTGCTTGGCCACTCTCTCATCGGTTTGCTCTGCGCGGTGCTGGTGGGGGTATGTCTTTATATCGCCATCGGCCGGTTGCTGGCTTTCCGCCGCGACGATTATCTGCTGTGTTTGCAGAACATTCTGCCATCGTCCCTGGATCCGATGGCGGAGCGCCTGCTCAAGGGCCTGCGTTTTGGTTGGACCGCGCCGATGCTGTTACCGGTGGCGCTGGTGAATTTTCTGTTTCATTACCTGGACATGCTGCTCGGCGAACTGGACTGGTACCTGCGCCTCAAGGCGCGCTGGTTCCGGCTGCGCACCAAGGGGGTCGGCGAGGATGAGGAACCGGCCCGGGAAGACACCAGCGAGGCCGGAAAGGAATATCAAAAGTGGTTCGCCAGCCAGTTGCCGGACGATCAGGAAACCCCGTTTATCGATACCGGCCTGCTCAATGCGATGATCAAGGCAGTGGAGCAGTGGCATTCTGAAAGTGTGGAAGAAAATGCGCTGCTGGTGACCGGCGAGAAGGGCAGCGGCAAAAGCATGGCCATGCGCAAGCTGGTCAGCAAAATGGAAAAGGAACAACCGGACCTGCGCCTGGTGACGGTATCGGTGCCGCCACGCACGGTAACGCCGGAAGCGGTAACCTCGATGATCGCCGACGCCCTCGGCGAATCCCTGGACGAAGGCCCCGCCAGCCTGGTGAAGAACGACGAGCAGCGCCCGCCCACCTTGTTGGTCCTGGACGAAACGCAAAACTGCTTCCTCGCCCGCATCGGCGGACTGGAAGGCTGGCAGACCTTGCTCACACTCACCAACGCCCGTCTGGACAACCTGTTCTGGCTGGTATTGATCAACAACCAGAGCTGGTCCTATCTCTCCAATGTGTTCGGCCGCGACTACCAGTTCCGCCGGGTCATCAAGGTGAAACGCTGGGATCAAAGCGAGATCCGCTCTCTGATCCTGTCACGCCATCACCTCAGCAAACAGAAGCTGCGCTACGATGATCTGCTGCTGTCCTCCCGTGGTCCGGAGGCCGGCAATATGCGCAATGCGGAGCAGCGTTATTTCAGTCTGCTGTGGGACGCCTGCGGCGGCAACCCGATGGTCGCGCTGAAACTGTGGCTGACATCAATCAAGGTCACCCCCCGGCAGGTGCTGGTGGGCCTGCCGGCACAGCCGTCGTCGACGCTGGCCGCCGGCCAGTCCGGCGATTCGCTGATGTTCGTCTACGCCGCCATCGTCAGCCACGAGAACCTGTCCAGCGATGAAATCGTCGCCGTCACCGATCTCTCCGAGAATGTGGTGCGTTCCGCGCTCAAGGCGGGCCAGGACGCCGGGTTCATCTACAAGGGGGAAGACAGTCGCTACCGGGTGGTGCCGATGTGGTATCGCACCGTGATCAATCAACTGAACAGGAAGAATCTGCTCCATGAATGAGAACGGCGACATTGTCAGCGATCTGGCGGTGGTGATCGACCTCTTCAACGCCTACGCCATACTGCTGCTGATTCTCGGCGGGCTGTTTCTGTGGGCACTCAATTGGGGGCTGAACCGGCTCGGCCATTCCCTGATGGAACGGTTGCCCAGCCGCCGCTTCCTGATTCTTCAGTTTGTCACGTTGGTCAGCTTTCTGATTTACACGCTCGGTACCGGCGCCCTCATCCTCGGCGTTCTGAACCCACCCAGGGAGTTTATTCTGGCCGCCGCCGGCTCCCTGGCGGTGGCGCTGGGTTTCGCTCTCAAGGATGTGGTGGCGTCGCTGGTGGCCGGGCTGCTGCTGTTGTTCGACCGGCCATTTCAGGTGGGCGACCGGGTGCAGTTCGGCGATACCTATGGCGAGATCGTGGCCATAGGTTTGCGCGCGGTGCGGCTGCAAACCCTGGACGACAATCTGGTCACCATCCCCAATTCCCTGTTCATTACCGACGCCGTCGCCTCCGGCAATGCCGGCGCCCTGGATATGATGGTGGTGTCGGACTTTCATGTCGCCCTGGACGCGGATCTGGAGCAGATCGAAGCACTGATTCGCGAAGTGGTGGTTACCAGCCGCTACGCTTATCTGAAAAAACCGGTGACCTTCGCCATCGAAGAAGTGGAAATCGGCAATGCCCTGGCGATCCGTTTCCGCACCAAGGCGTATGTCCTGGACGTGCGCTACGAGACCGCCTTCCGCAGCGACGTGGTGGTGCGCGTCACCACGTTGCTCAAGGAGCGCGGGATTCCCCGCCCGCGGATCCTATGTGGCTGCCAGCAAGGTGGTTGACGTGAATTGCACTTGCCGGTCAGCGGGACAAACCGACAATGGGAGCCAGTCTGTTCCCGGAACCGTCCCGACCATGCTCATCGATGCCACCATGTCCCGCCAGAACTTCCATCATGTGGTGGCGGCCCTGGATGCACGCGTGCCCGGCGGGAGGCTGGATCAGGCGCTCAACGAGTACCATTTGGAACGCTGTACCGAAGCGGAGCGGATCAATCATTGGCGTTGCGCCGATCTGACCGCCCGGCTTGCCGATCAACAGGGCGATCCGGCACTGCTGGCCCGGGGTTTTCAGGCGCTGGAACAGCAGCGCCGGCTGTTCCCCGGCCTGTCGCCGATCCCCGGCGACATTCTGGACCGGGTCAACCAGTACCAGCGCTACATGTGCCTGCATTCAGAGCTCGGTGATTACCGTCTGCGGATCGGTGCCGAGGAAAGCAGCCTGCAGCTGTTCCGCCGCCCCGGCTTCGAGAGTTATGACGGTCAGGCCTTGGCATTGCTGTATTCCACCTGCCGCCTATTGGAACGCGGCAGCCCCTTGCGCATACGGCGCGTGACTCTGCGCGCCCATCATGGCGAACGGGACCGCCGGGATCTGGAGGCGCTGCTGGGCGTGCCGGTGAGCAGCGGGGAAAAGCAGGACGGCGTGGTGTTCAGCAACGTCCACCTGCTGCAACCCTCCGCCACGGCCGGCAGTCTTGACGCCCTTGGCCAGCGTGAGCGGCAACTGCGGCGCATGCAGCCTGGACTCGGCTGGAGCGACTCGGTGCGCGGCCTGCTGCCGACCGTGGTGGGGCTGCCGGGCAAGCCGCTGGCGCTGTGCGCCTCGCTACTGGCGGTAAGCGAACGCACCCTGCAACGGCGGGTGGAAGCGGAGGGGCAGGATTTCCGCTCCCTCCTCAGCGACAGCCGCCGGCAACTGGCGCTGACACTGATGCCCTGGCGCGATCTCACCACCGAGCAACTGGCGGTGCGGCTCGGTTACAGTCAGACGGCGCAGTTTTATCGCGCCTTCCGCGACTGGTTCGGTGAATCACCGGGCCGCAAACGCGTGGCCATGTACGGTTGAGCGACCCTGTTCACCCCGGGAGCCAATAAGGATTAAAACCATCGGGAGAACACCATGCTACAAAGCCTCCGTTACGGCCTGGCGACCACCGCTCTGTTGATCGCCACCCAGGGCTACACCGAAACACCGCAACTTCCGCCACCGGAAAGCACTTCTTTGTCCAAACTGCAATTGATGCAGGGCTTCCCACCACCGCCGGACAAGCTGGTCACCCAGGCCAATTTCAACCGCTTTCCCAACGGCCGCTGGGCACTGCACCACATGCGCGAGCTGCAACCTTCACGGGGCATCGCCCGCGATCCGCTGGCGGATGTGGCAAAGCTGAAATACAAGAACCGCGGCCTGGGAGACCTTCGTTTCGACGACGGCAGCGGCCAGACCACCACCGTTTCCGAATGGCTTCGCGACACCTATACCGACGCTTTCATCGTGCTGCACAAGGGGCGGGTGGTGTACGAGACCTACGCCGATGGCATGGACGATCAGGATCAGCACATCCTGTGGTCCGTTACCAAGTCGGTCACCGGCTTGCTGGCCGCCGACATGATTCAACGTGGCGAGCTGGACCCGGACGCCACCGTGGCCCATTACGTGCCGGAACTGAAAGACAGTGCCTGGGGTGACGCCACCGTACAACAGGTACTGGATATGACCGCCGCGGTGCGTTACCGCGAGGACTACAAGGACTTCACCTCCGACGTTTACCGCTACGCCTTCTCTTCCGGCATTCTGCCAAAGCCGAAGAACTATCAGGGTCCGGCTTCCCTTTATGAGTTTCTCGCCAGCCTGACCGAGAAGAGCGGCGAGCACGGTGAGCAGTTCACCTATCAGACGGTGCAGTCGGAGGTCGTGGCCTGGATCATCAGCAAGGCCTCCGGGCGGGACTACACCGACCTGCTGTCCGAACGTATCTGGAGCAAGCTGGGCGCCGAACGGGATGCCTATGTTCTGGTGGATCCCCACGGCACACCGCTGGCCGGCGGCGGCATGAACGCTACTTTGCGCGACCTCGCCCGCTTCGCCGAAATGGTGCGCCGCAAAGGCCATTACAATGGTGAGCAGATGGTCAGCAAGGCCGCCATCGAGGACATCTTCAAAGGTGGTGAGCGATCCAAATTCGAGGGCGGCGGTCTGGACTTCCGTCAGGGGCAGTCCTACCACAATCAGTGGTATCAGACCCACAACGACCATGGCGCCTTGCAAGCCGCCGGCATCCACGGCCAGATGATTCACATCGATCCGCAAGCGGAACTGGTGGTGGTGAAGTTCTCTTCTCACCCGGTGGCCAGCTCCAGCTTTACCTATACCTCCACCACGGCGGCCCTCGACGCCATCACCGAAGCTCTGCAATAACGACGATGGCCGGCGGCAACCCCGCCGGCCATTTTTGCTTTACCCCGCGCCCTGCAACTCCGGACGATCGAGCATCAGCGCCAGTTTTTTCAGCGCCTGTTCACGTACAGCACGGCTGTCTTTCTTTTCCGGATGGAAAGACGGCTTGTAGTACGCCACATAGGATCGTCCGAGGCGCCGGAGCCAACCCGGCCGGCCGAACAACCAGTTCAGCCCGTTTCCCACGGAACGCAGATCCCGTTTGTCGTCCATGCCCTGACGCAACTGGATATAGTGAAAAACGGTGAAGCCGATGAACTCCACCGTGGTCAGCGCCATTTCCGAAGTGCGAATCCAGTAACTGCCGACCTGATCCGCGTACACGTCGTAGGCCACCGCTTTGTGCTCGCTTTCCTCCACCGCGTGCCACAACCACAGCGGCAGCATGCGTTCGTCCATGCCTTCGAGAAATTCCGGGTTTTCCAGAATCAGCTCCGCCAACATGGCGGTGAAATGCTCCAACGCGCAGGTCTTGGCCAATTGCCGCTCCGGAGACAGATTCTTGGCGATCCACTTCATGCCATTGTGCACGAAGTCATGCACCTTGCGGGTCGGCACACCCTTTTCTTCCATGAAGTCATTGAACGCTTCGTGCTCCTTGCCGTGGTGCGCCTCCTGGCCGATAAATCCCTTCACCCGCTCACGCAGATCCGGATCGGAGATTTGTTTCTGATAGTGGCGCACGGCGCGGACGAAGAAACGCTCGCCCTCAGGAAAGGTGCAGGACAAGGCCGTCAGCAGCATGGTTTTGAACTGATCGTCGGCGAACCAGTAGCGCGACATGGACGGATCGAACTCGAAATCCATGCGGCGCGGCTGGATGTCGCTGGCATTGGTCCGCATGGCGGTCATTTTGGCGTTCATGCCCGGTCTCCCGATGAACTTCTCGAATGACCTTCACTATGCGATCACGGCGATTCGGCACGCCAGTGCCGCTTGTGCCATTTTACCCTGCCCGGAATGCCAAAAACGGCCTGGCGGACGCCGGGCGCCAGCCGATCAGGGTCCGTGGACGGTGCTACGAAGCCGCTGTAGGGGCTTGCCTGTAAGCGAGTGTCCCAACACCGGAGGCCGCATTCGCCAGCAGGCTGGTTCCCATGGATTACGCTACGAAGCCGCTGTGGGAGCTTGCCTGCAAGCGAATCTGTCGGGGCCGAAAAGCACAATTCGCTTGCAGGCAAGCTCCCACAGCGGCTTCGTAGTCCTTTCGGTAGCAAACTGTTTCAGACTGATAAGCGAATGAGGCTCACCGCAAAAAAAGGCCGGCGGGGAGCCGGCCGAGGAAGGGGAAGTCACTAGGGGAAAAACAGTGGGCGCGCGTCCTTGTGCGCCGCTACCCGGTGAGCGCGGGTAAGGGTCAGGAAACGGCGGCCGCCAGCCACTGCTCCAATTCATCGGCGCCACCAATGCGTTCGCCTTCAATATAGACTTGCGGGGTGGTACCGGCGCCGGTCACCGCCGCCAGGGTGCTGTAGCTGAGGCCACGGCTGCCCAGCTCGATTTCCTCAAAGCTGTAGCCCGCTTCACGCAGCGCGTTCTTGGCGCGGGCACAGTGTGGGCAACCCGGTTTGCTGAACACCGTCACCCGCTTGGGCAGCGCCGCCTCGCCATTGATATAACCCAGCATGGTGTCGGCGTCGGACACCTCGAACGGGTCACCGGGCTGGTCCGGTTCGATGAACATTTTGTCGATTACACCGTCCTTCACCAGCATCGAGTAACGCCAGCTGCGGGAACCGAAACCCAGCTCCTTCTTGCCCACCAGCATGCCCATTTTCTCGGTGAACTCGGCGTTGCCATCGGGAATAAAGCAAATGTTCTCCGCCGCCTGGTCGCCCGCCCAGGCGTCCATGACAAAGGCGTCGTTGACGGACAGACACAGAATGTCGTCCACGCCGTTGCTTTTGAACACCGGCGCCAGCTCGTTGTAACGCGGCAGGTGAGTGGACGAGCAGGTTGGCGTGAAGGCTCCCGGTAACGCGAATACCACCACCGTCTTGCCCTGGAACAGGTCCGTGGTGGTCACGTCCCGCCATTCATTGCCCACCCGGGTACGGAAGGTGACTTCCGGAACACGCTGGCCTTCCCGATTGCTCAACATGGACACTCTCCTCGTCTTTCATTACGTCTCTGATAGACAAGGAGCATAAGGACAGAGCCACAATCAATAAAAGCGTTTGCCTCTATATTCATCATAGTCCTTCACTATGAATCACCCTTTACTCCCTGCTCGCGGGGTTCAGGACGGGCTATACGTTGAATCACCGGGTCATCCAGGTCCCAACCGCCACCTATGGCGGCCGCCAGTTCCGCCGCCGCCTGCAATTGCTGGCTGGTGATGTCCAGGCGCGAACGGCGCGCTTCCAGAGTGAGGTTCTGTGCCGTGGCCACTTCAAGGAAGGACACCATGCCGGCACGGTAACGGTTGGTAATGACGCTTTCGTTCTGTTCCGCCAAGGCCAGCAGCTCATCCTGTTGTTCCGCTTTCTCGCGAAGAATCTGCATCGTCGCCAGGGCGTCTTCCACATCGCGCAGACTGTCCAGGACGGTCTGTCTGTAGTTGGCCACCTGCTCATCGTACTGGGCCACCGCGATATCGCGGGTGGCGCGCCGACGGCCGCCATCGAACAATGTCAGCGCCAGTGACGGCCCCACCGACCAGATTCGTTGCGGCGCATCGAACAGGCCAGAGAAGGTGTCATCCTGCAAAGCGCCATAGGCGCTCAAGGTGAGATCCGGCAACCAGGCGGTCTGGGCCACGCCGATCAGCGCGTTGGCCTGGGCCACCCCCCGTTCCGCCACCACCACATCCGGGCGGCGCGCGATCAGCACCGATGGCAGGGCAGCCGGCAACGCCGGCAACAGCGGCAGGTCCTCGGTGGCGGCAATGCTGAACGACACCGGCGCCACACCCAGCAAGGCCGCCAGCGCATTTTCTTCCTGGGCGCGTTGTTGTTGCAGATCATAGAGCTGCGTGCGCAGGGACTGGCGCTGGGTTTCCGCCTGGATCACATCGGACCGGGACACGATACCGGAGTTGTACTGGTTGCGGGTCAACTCCGCCGAGCGATCGTATGCCGCCATGGTCAGTTCGAGAATATCGCGCTGGCGATCCAGCGCACGTACCCGAACATAGCCCTGCACCACCGCTACCTGAAGGGTCAGTCGGGCGGCGGCGATGTCGGCGGCGCTGGCGGCCAGACCGGCACGCTCCGCTTCCACCTGGCGCCGCACCCGTCCCCAAAGATCCGGCGCCCAACTGATATCCAGACGGCCACTGAACAGGTTGCCGGGGTCGGTATCGCTACCGCCGCTACGGGTGCCGTTAACGGACGCGTCCAGCTGCGGACTGTATTCGCCGCGGGCCAGACGCCACTGCGCCTCGGCGGCGCGGAAGCGGGCTTCCGCCTGGGCCAGAGTCTGGCTGGCCTGATCCGCGCGCTGGATCAGATCGGTCAGCACCGGATCGCCAAAGGCTTCCCACCAGGTACCCTGGGCCACCCAGGGTTGCTCCGGCATGGTTCGCCAGCCGTCCTGGTATTGGAATTGCGCCGGAATGGCGCTCTCCGGCGTGCGATAGTCCGGTCCCAGGGTGCAGCCGGCGAGGGCCAGCAAACACAGCAGGGAGGTGGCGGATAAACGCTTCATTACAGGCCTCTTCTCTTCATACCGACTCCAGAGGGTTGTCGCCTGACCGGCGGCGCAGCGTGCGCTGGCGCAATGTTTCCAGATACAGGTAGATCACTGGCGTGGTGTACAGCGTCAACAGCTGGCTGAACGCCAAGCCGCCGATGATGGTGATGCCGAGTGGCCGGCGCAGCTCCGATCCCTCGCCGAGTCCCAGTACCAGCGGCACCGCGCCGAGCAGACCGGCCAGGTTGGTCATCAGAATCGGCCGTAACCGTAACAACGCTGCCTGGCGGATCGCCGCCAGCGGCGCCAGGCCATCCCGGCGCTGCGCTTCCAGGGCAAAGTCGATCATCAGAATGGCGTTCTTCATCACGATGCCGATCAGCAGGAACAATCCCAACAGCGCGATCAGGCTGAAGGGCGTATCGCTGATACGCAGCGCCAGCAACGCGCCAATACCGGCGGAGGGCAAAGTGGAAAGAATCGTGAGCGGGTGCAGCGTGCTTTCGTACAACATGCCCAACACCATGTACACCGCCAGCAGTACCGACAGAATGAGCAAAGGCTGACTGAGGTTGCCTTCGAAATTGGGCCGGTCGGAGCCCGGCCCGGCATACACGCTCGGCGGCAGCATGATGTCGTTGAGCGCCTTCTGGATCGCTTCTTCCGCCTGTATCGGCGTGACGCCGGGGGCCAGCGCATAACCCACACCCGTGGCGGCGAACTGGGAATCGTGGCGAATGCGATCGTTGGTCAGCCCATACTCCCAGGTGGCGAAGGTGGACAGCGGCACGCGCGCGCCGTCATCGGTCAGCACCTCCAGTTGTTCCAGTACCGAAGGCTGCTCGGTGTAGCGCGGCAATAACTCCATCACCACCCGGTACTGGTTCAATTCATCGTAGAGCGTGGCCACCTGCCGCTGGGAGAAAGAGTTGTTCAGTACCGACGCCACCGTCGCCATGTCAACGCCGTGCAGCCGAGCCGCTTCGCGATCAATATCGAGCACCACCTGTTGCGCTTCCTCGTCACCGGCGGAGTCCACGTCCACCAGCTCCGGCAGTTTCTGCATCGCTTCCGATGCTTTACGCGACCAGATGTCCAGCAACTCCAGGGAATCCGAACGCAACACCAACTCATAGTCACTGCTACTGAACCCTCCCGACAGCCGGATATCCTGATCCACCATCAGAAACATCATGCCGCCGGGAACGTGAGGCGCCTTGGCCCGCAGACGGTTGACCACCTCCTGAGCCGACACTCCCCGCTCCGCCAACGGCTTGAGGTTGATGGTGAGCTGGGCATTGGTGATACCGCCATCGCCACCGCTGGTGCCGGTGACATCCTGCACCGCCGGATCGTCCATGATCAATTGCCGGAACACTTCGATCTTCGGCTGCATCAACTGGAATGAAAAACCGTCGTCACCGCGGACGAAGCCACGAATTTGTCCGGTGTCCTGCGGCGGCAGCGTGGTTTTCGGAATCGCCACATACAGCCAGACATTGACCGCCACCACCGCCAGCAAGGTAAGCAAGGTCATCAGCCGATGACGCAACGCCCAGTCCAGACTCGCGGCATAGGCGTGTTGCAGGGAATGGAACGCGGCCTCACTGCGCCGGGCCAGGGCCGAGGGCGCGCCGGTGGCTTTTTCCCGCAACCAAAGCGCGCACAGGCTTGGGGTCAGAGTCAGCGACACCAACAGGGAAATCAGCATCGCCGCCGCCAGGGTAATGGAAAACTCGCGGAACAAGCGCTCGACGATGCCGCCCATGAACAGGATCGACACGAACACCACCACCAGCGCCAGATTCATCGCCAGCAGTGTGAAGCCCACTTCGCCGGCCCCTTTTATCGCCGCCTGCAACGGCGGCAGGCCGTTCTCGATATGCCGCTCGATGTTTTCCAGCACCACGATGGCATCGTCCACCACCAGTCCGGCGGCGATGATCAACGCCATCAGCGACAGGTTATTGACCGAGAAACCGTAGAAATACATGACCACGAAGCTGCCGATCAGGGACACCGGGATCGCCACGGTGGGAATCAGCGCGGTACGGGCACTGCCCAGAAACAACCACACCACCATGACCACCAGGGCCACCGCGATCAGCAAGGTGATTTGCGCTTCACGCAAGGTGGCGCGGATCCCCGGCGAGCGGTCCATCACCACCGCCAGTTCACTGTCCGCCGGCATCAGGGCACGCAGCCCCGGCAAGGTCTCACGGATGGCATCGATGGTTTCGACGATATTGGCGCCGGGCTGCCGGCTGATCATCATGATCACCGCCGGGTGATCATTGTGAAAACCGCTGCTGTAGCGGTTCTCCACCGAATCCGACACCTCGGCCACGTCCTCCAGCCGCACTACCGCGCCATCCTGGTGACGAATCACCAGCTTGCGATAGGCACTGGCCTTGCGCAGCGGATCGCTGGTGCGCACTTCCCAGCGATGGTCGTCATTTTCCACCAGACCCAGCGGCTGCAACGCATTGGCTTCGTTGATGGCATTGCGAACGTCATCCAGCGCAATGCCATACTGCAGCAGCGCACCGGGATCCAGTTGCACCCTCACCGCCGGCAGCGACGCACCGCTGACACTGACTTCACCGACCCCGCTGATCTGCGACAGTTTCTGCGCCAGAATCGAAGCGGCGGCATCGTACAGTTCGCTCGGCGCCAGATTCGGCGAGGACAACGCCAGGCCCATTACCGGCGCCTGGGACGGGTTCACCTTGCGATACTGCGGGTTGCCGGGCATGCCCGAAGGCAACTGACTGCGTGCCGCATTAATCGCCGCCTGCACGTCGCGGGCAGCGTCATTGAGATCACGCCCCAGCTCGAACTGCAGCATGATCTGCGTGGCACCCTGGTTACTTGACGAGATGATCGAGGTGATCCCGTCGATACTGCCCAGCGCGCGCTCCAGCGGGGTCGCCACGGTGGCGGCCATGCTTTCCGGGCTGGCCCCCGGCAGGCTGGCGGAAACCGTGATAATCGGGAAATCCACCTGTGGCAGCGGCGCCACCGGCAACAGGCGCCAGGCCAGCAGACCGGACAGCACCACCGCGACCGCCATCAGGACGGTGGCGATGGGCCGTTGAATGAACGCCCGCGCCGGGTTCACGGACCCGCCTCGCCCTGGTCCACCACCGGTGAGCGGCGGCGCGTCAGCCGGTCAAAGAACAGGTACACCACCGGTGTGGTGAACAGCGTCAGCACCTGGCTCACCAACAAGCCCCCCACCATCACCAGGCCCAGCGGTTGCCGCAGTTCGGCACCGGAACCGCTGGCCAGCATCAGCGGAATGGCACCGAACAACGCCGCCAGCGTGGTCATCAGAATCGGCCGGAAACGCAACATGGCGGCGCGATGTATCGCCTGCCGCGGCGGCATCCCCCGATTGCGCTGCGCCTCCAGGGCGAAGTCCACCATCATGATGCCGTTCTTCTTCACCAGGCCGATCAGCAACACCACCCCGATCACCGCGATCAGATCCAGCGCCCGGCCGGTAAGCAGCAATGCCAGCAGGGCGCCGACGGTGGCCGAAGGCAACGTGGAGAGAATGGTGATCGGGTGAATGGTGCTCTCGTACAGAATCCCCAGCACGATATACATGGTCAGAATCGCCGCCAGGATCAACCACAGGGTATTCGATAACGAAGCACGAAAGGCCTCCGCCGCGCCCTGGAAACGGCTTTCCACTTCCGTCGGCAGACCGATCTCCTGTTGTACCCGTTCGATCGCTTTCACCGCCCCGCCCAGGGACGCGTCCGGCCCCAGATTGAAGGAGATGGTGGCCGCCGGAAACTGCCCCTGGTGATTGATCAGCAACGCCGCCGGGCGCTGGGTGACGCGGGCCACACTGGACAACGGCACCGGCTGGCCGGAGGCGGTGGGTACATAAGTGGTCTGTAACGCGGACAGGCCCTCGGCGTGCTCCGGGCCCACTTCCAGAATCACCCGATACTGATTGGCCTGGGTGAACAAGGTGGCGATCTGGCGCTGGGCAAAGGCGTTCTGCAGCGCGCCGGCAATGGCGGAGACACTGACACCCAGGCGCGCCGCGGCATCGCGGTCGATATCCACATACGCCTGCAGGCCGTCGTATTGCAGGTCCGAGGCCACATCCGCCAGTTCCGGTTGCTGCCGCAGCGCCTCGATCAGCAGCGGCACCCATTCGTTGAGGGTGGCGCTGTCCGGGGTGGTCAGCGTGAACTGGTACTGCGTGCGGCTGACTCTGTCCTCAATGCTCAGTTCCTGTACCGGCTGGAACCAGGCGGTGATCCCTTCGACCTTTTCCGCCCGCTCTCGCAGCCGGTCCATCACTTCGAAGGCGGAGCCGTCGCGTTCTCCGTGGGCCGGCAGGTTGATCAGCATGCGGCCGCTGTTGAGCGTGGTGTTGGTGCCATCGACGCCGATGAACGATGACAGACTGGCCACGCCCGGATCTTCCAGCAACGCCGCCGCCAACGCTTGCTGCCGTTCCGACATACGGGCAAACGATGAGGTTTGCGGACTCTCCGTCACCACCTGAATCACGCCGCTGTCCTGTACCGGGAAGAAGTCTTTTTGCACCAGCAGGTACAACACCGCGGTCAGGGCGATGGTGCCGAACATCACCAACATGGCCAGGGGCTGTCTTTCCAGCACCCAGTCCAGCGCTTGGCCATAGCGGCGAATGACGCGGTTCATCAACCCCGGCGACTGCTCGTCATGGCCAGGCGGCTTGTCGAGCATGCGCGCGCTCATCATCGGTGTGAGGGTCAGCGACACCACCAGGGAGATAACGATGGCCACCGCCAGCGTCACCGCGAACTCGTGAAACAGCCGCCCAACCACATCCCCCATGAACAGCAGGGGAATCAACACCGCCACCAGGGAGAAGGTCAGCGACACCAGGGTAAAACCGATTTCCCCGGCCCCCTTCAAGGCCGCCTCCATTTTCGAAGCGCCCTGTTCGCGGTGCCGGGCGATGTTTTCGAGCATGACGATGGCGTCATCGACAACGAAGCCGGTGGCGATGGTCAGCGCCATCAGCGACAGGTTGTTGATGGAGAAGCCGGCCAGATACATGAACGAGAAAGTCCCCACCAGGGACAGCGGCACCGCCACGCTGGGAATGATGGTGGCGGGAACATTGCGCAGGAAGGCGAAGGTCACCAGCACCACCAGCGCGATGGCGAACACCAGTTCCTTCTGCACATCCCGCACCGAGGCGCGGATACTTTGGGTGCGGTCGGTCAGCACCGTCACGTCCACCGAGGCCGGCAGGGTATTGATCAGTTGCGGCAGCAACTCGCGCACACTGTCGGCCACGTCGATGACATTGGCGCCGGGCTGACGCTGGATATTGAGCAACACAGCCGGTTGGGTATCGGCCCAGGCGGCCAGGAAGCGATCCTCGGCGCCGTCGATGATGGTGGCCACGTCACCCAGGCGCAGGGGCGCACCGTCGATCCAGGTAAGAATCAGTTGCCGGTAATCCTCCACCGAACGAATCTGGTCATTGGCGTCCAGCAAGGTGGAACGTTGCGGGCCATCGAAACTGCCCTTGGGCTGGTTGGTATTGGTGGCGGCGATGGCGCTGCGCACGTCCTCCAGATCCAGGTCATAGGCGGCCAGGGCCATGGGGTTGATCCGCACACGCAATGCCGGCCGCTGACCGCCGGCCAGGCTGACCATACCGACACCGCCCAACTGCGCCAGCTTTTGCGCCATGCGCGTATCCACCAGATCGTACACACCCGGCAACGGCAGCGTGTCCGAAGTGATCGCCAGAGTCAGGATCGGTGCATCGGCGGGATTCACCTTGCGATAAATCGGTGGCGTCGGCAGGTCGCTGGGCAACAGGTTGTCGGCGGTGTTCAAGGCCGCCTGCACTTCCTGTTCGGCCACCCCCAGATCCACCTCCAGGGAAAACTGCAGGGTAATGACCGACGCCCCACCGGAACTGGTGGACGACATTTGTTTGAGCCCCGGGATCTGCCCCAGGCTGCGCTCCAGCGGCGCGGTGATGGTGCGCGCGGTGATGTCCGGCCCGGCCCCCGGCTGGAAGGTGAACACCTGGATGATCGGGTAATCCACCTGCGGCAACGCCGCCACCGGCAACAACCGCCAGGCCAGCAGCCCCGCCGCCAGCAGCGCCACCATCAGCAACGATGTCGCTACCGGACGCAGGATGAACGGCCGGGACAGACTCATGGACGGCCGCCCTGACCACCACCGCGGCGACCGCCGGTGGCGCCTTCGCCGGTCCCGGCCGGCGCCACCGGCTGGCTGTCGCCTTCCACCAGGATCACGTCACGGCCATCACGCAGCCTTTCCATGCCTTCCAGCACCACCACCTCGCCGTCGGCCAGCCCTTCACTCACGGCGATACGGTCGACATCCACCGGCCCCAGGGTGATGGGCCGCAATTGCGCTTTCTGGTCTTCAATCACATAAACATAGGTGCCTTGGGAGCCGTATTGCACCGCGTCGGTGGGAATGGTCACCGCGTCCGGCAGGGTCCGCAGTTGCAAGCGCACATTGACGAACTGGTTCGGGAACAGCTCGTTTTTCTCGTTGGCGAATTCCGCCCGCAGACGCAGGGTTCCGGTGGCGGTATCAATGCGATTATCCAGGGTGGTCAAGCGGCCGCTGGCCAGCAGAGTGGCCCCGTTGCGATCCAGCGCCTGAACCGGCATTGCCTCGCCCGTGGCGAAGGCATTGCGCACCGCATCCAGTTGCGTCTCCGGCACCGTGAACACCACCGAAATCGGCCGCATCTGGGTGATCGTCACCAGCCCATCGGTGTCGCCGCTGCTGACCAGGTTTCCGGCGTCCACGTTGCGCAGGCCGAGCCGGCCGTCGATGGGCGCTTCGATACGGGTCCAGGACAGCTGCAGGCGGGCATCGTCGACTTGCGCCTGATTCGCCTTCACCGCGCCCCGCAGTTGATTGACCAACGCCTGCTGCTGGGTCAGTTGCTGGCGGGCAATGGAGTCTTGTTTATACAGCGTTTGGTACAGCGCCAGATCCTGTTCGGCGCCGGCCAGTTCCGCCTTGTTCTGCTGGTACTGGCCCTGGGCCTGAGCCAGTTGCACCTGATACGGATCCGGGTCGATCTCCGCCAGCAGCGTGCCCTTGGTGACTTCCGCGCCTTCCTCGAACAACACCCGGGCCAGTTCCCCGTCCACCCGGCTGCGCACGGTGACGGTATTCAGCGGCGTCACCGTGCCAATGGCCTTGATCTGAACATTGAGGTCACCGGCTTCGGCATTCACCACCCGCACCGCCACCGGACCTTCCCAGGCGTTGCGCGGCATCGGCCCGGTGGGCGTCGAACTGGAGCGGGATAACAGATACCAGAGCCCGCCGAGCACGACGACGAGCAACACCGCCCAGGCCAGGCGAGAACGGGACAATGGAACGGAACGAGTTTCGGACATGGAGTCGGCACCGGCACAAGGTCAATCCGCCGGCGATGCCGACGCCGCACTCGGGCGAGCACGGACACCAGGGACCTCACCGGGCAGGGCGATCAGATGATAACGACTCGCATTCTAGAGAGCGCCTTCCCGCGCGCGCAACCGCGTCCGCGGGAATCCACATTTAATGCACAGTTCCGTAAGGAATGTAAGGCAATGACGCCCGCAAGCATCACGGCTCGTGAGCAGCCACTCCGCTCACAAGCCGCAATGGACTGACACCTGGCCTATCAGCGACTCAGACCCAGCGCCTTGGCCACTCCGGCGGCGTAGGCCGGGTCGGCTTTCTCGAAGTGCTCAAGTTGCCGGCGCACGATCTCTTCCGGCACTCCGTCCATGGCTCGGGCGATGTTTCCGAACAAACGCTCCTGCTGTTCCGGTGTCATCAGCCGGAACAGGTCGCCGGCTTGGGTGTAGTCGTCATTGCCTTCGCGGTGGTCGTAGCGATCGGCGTCACCGCTGATGTTCAGCGGCGGTTCCTTGAATGCCGGATCCTCCACCGGCCCACCAAAGCTGTTCGGCTCATAGTTGACGCTGCCGCCGCCGTTGCCATCGAAACGCATCTGGCCATCACGGTGATAACCATGCACCGGACAGCGCGGCAGGTTCACCGGCAGGCTCTCGTAGTTAACACCAAGCCGGTAACGGTGCGCGTCGGCGTAACTGAAGATGCGGAATTGCAGCATCTTGTCGGGGCTGTGGCTGATGCCCGGCACCACATTGGCGGGGCTGAAACTGGCCTGCTCCACTTCGGCGAAATAGTTTTCCGGATTGCGGTTCAGCGTCAACTCTCCGATTTCGATCAGCGGATAGTCGCCGTGCGGCCATACCTTGGTCAGATCGAACGGGTTGTAGGGCGTGTTCTCCGCCTCCGCTTCCGGCATGATCTGCACGCACACACGCCACGTCGGGAAGTCCTTGTTTTCGATGGCGTTGAACAAATCACGCTGATGGGATTCGCGGTCGCCTCCGACAATCTCCCCGGCCTCGCCATCGGTCAGACATTCAATACCCTGCCGGGTCTTGAAGTGGAACTTCACCCAGAACCGCTCGTTGTTCGCGTTGATGAAGCTGTAGGTGTGGGAACCATAGCCGTTCATATGACGGTAGCTTTTCGGCAGGCCCCGGTCGGACATCAGGATGGTGACCTGATGCAGGGATTCCGGACTCAGCGACCAGAAGTCCCACATATGCGTGGCCGAGCGCATGTTACTGCGTGGGTCACGCTTCTGGGTGCGAATGAAGTCGGGAAATTTATAGGGATCGCGCACGAAGAACACCGGCGTATTGTTGCCGACCAGATCCCAGTTGCCCTGTTCGGTGTAGAACTTGAGGGCGAAGCCGCGCACATCACGCTCGGCATCGGCGGCGCCACGCTCACCGGCCACGGTGGAAAAGCGCAACAGCACGTCGGTTTCGGCACCGGGCTGGAACACCTTTGCCTTGCTGTACTGAGTAATGTCACCGGTCACCTTGAAAGTGCCAAATGCCGCCGACCCCTTGGCGTGCACCACCCGCTCGGGAATCCGCTCGCGGTTGAAATGGGCGTGCTTTTCGAACAGCTGCCAGTCCTGCACCAGCAGCGGCCCACGGGGACCGGCCGTCAAGCTGTTCTGATTGTCCGCCACCGGAATCCCAGCGCTGGTGGTCAGGGTCTGCTTCTTCTTACTCATGATGCCTCTCCTTGGGTTCAACCTGGGGGGTTAAGAGCCTGTTTAAGATGACCCTTCGAGGTTACGACGAACGGAGTGACAAAACGAACAGTGAGGCGGCATGAGTTCAATAGATCCTTTCGATCATTGGCCTTTATGTCATAGCGGACAAATATGCCCGGCCTTTACAGTCCGCCGGCAATCATCGCATGATGCGTATTTTCACCCGTTCATGAGATTCCGAACCGCATGACCTCGACAACCGTGGCCACGACCGCCTATTCCCGGCTGGAAGAGTTTCTCAACAGTCTCACCCACGGTATCGGCGCCGCTCTCAGTATCGTCGGCACGGTGATCCTGGTGGTGGCCGCCAGCCTGCTTGGCGATCCCTGGAAGATTGTCGGCTTCAGCATCTTCGGCGCCAGCCTGATTCTGCTCTATACCGCCAGCACCCTCTATCACGGTGCCCGCCGCCCCGCCCTCAAAGCGTTCTACAAGATGCTCGATCATTGCGCCATCTTCGCACTGATCGCCGGCACTTATACGCCATTTCTGCTGGTCAACATGCGCGGCACCGTGGGCTGGGTGCTGTTCGCGGTGATCTGGTCGCTGGCGCTGGCCGGCATCGCCTTGAAGCTGGTGTTCGGCAACCGCTACAAACTGGCCCGCGTGGCCATCTATCTGGTCATGGGCTGGCTGGTGTTATTCGCCTCCGGCGAACTGGTGGGCCGGCTCAACGACGTGGGCTTCTGGCTGGTGCTGGCTGGCGGCCTCACTTACACCGGTGGAGTGGTGTTTTATCTGGCGGATCGCCTGCCCTACAACCACGCCATCTGGCATCTGTTCGTGGTCGGCGGCAGCGTTTGTCATTTCCTGGCGGTGTATTACGGCGTTCTGCCGGTCTGATTCTAAGAGCCTGTCTCGAAACAAGTCACTGTGAACACCCGGCCGTTTCAATCCGCGTCACTTTCCCCTCTCCCCGCCCCCGATCCATAGGTATTGGGGGAACAGCACGGAAGTTGCATTGACCCGGGGCGCCGAAACCGGCTAATTCCATAATTCAAACAAGAGGTGCTCATGCGATATCCGGTTCTGCTGTCCCCCGTGCTGCTTTTACCCTGTCTTGGCCAAGGCGCCCAGCCGATTCCCCTGGAGACGGTGACCGTGACCACGCCCCGTCAGAGCCAGGCGCTGTTGGATACGCCAGCGGCGGTAACAGTGGTGGACAGTCAGGCTCACGGCGAGGGCCGCCCGAACCTGCAACTGGACGAGACCCTCAACCGGGTCCCCGGCCTGTTCTTTCAGAACCGCTACAATTTCGCCCAGAACCTGCGCATCTCCAGCCGTGGCTTCGGCGCCCGCGCGCCCTTCGGCGTGCGTGGCTTGCATCTGCGTGTGGACGGCTTGCCCTATACCCTGCCGGACGGCCAGTCCCAGGTGGATGCCATTGACCTGGACCGGCTGCGGCAAGTGGAGGTGCTGCGTGGCCCGGCCTCTTCCCTGTACGGCAACGCCGCCGGCGGCGTGCTGTTGCTGAACAGCGACGACGGCGGCAGCCAGCCTCCCGGGGCGCACTTGCGTGTGGCCGGCGGCAGCGACGACTACCGCAAGCTAGGCGCCACGCTGTATCAGCGGGACGAGAACAATGACTACGCGTTGGGCGTTTCCGCCCTGTCCTTCGATGGCCAGCGGCAACAAAGCCGGGTGGAGAAATACCAGCTCAACGGTAAGTGGCGGCATCATCTCGCCAACGGCGGCCGCATCACCACTTTGCTGGACGTGCTGGACATTCCCACCGCCGAGGATCCCGGCGGCCTGACCCGGGCCCAGGCGCACGAGAATCGTGATCAGGCCTCTCGCTTCTCCAACCTGCTCGACGCCGGCCAGATAGTGCGCCAGCAACGACTGGGCTGGGTCTGGGATCAGCCCACGAAGCAAGGCGCCTGGCAGGGTTATCTGCACTACACCCACCGCGATTTCGAACAGCAGTTACCCTTCCCGGGCAGCAGCGAACTGGGCTATGAGCGGCATTTCTATGGCACCGGCCTGCGCTATGCTGGCCAGGCGGGGCAACTCAACTACGTGATCGGCGCCGAAGTGAACCGGCAGGAGGATGATCGCGACCGTTATCAGATCAGTGCCAGCGGTGAGCGCCAGGGCCGCACCGCCGATGAGCAGCAGAACGCCACCGCCGCCGGACTGTTCGCCCAGGCCACCCTGCCACTGAATGAGTACTGGTCCTGGACCTTGGGCGGACGTCTGGACCGGTTGCAGCTGTCCATCGACGACCGCTTTCTGGCGGACGGCGACGACGACGGCCATCGACGTTTCACCGAACGCAGCTACAGCACCGGATTGAACTGGCGGCTCCATCCCCGCCATCAATTGTTCGCCAACATCGGCTCCGCTTTCGAGAGCCCCACCTTCACCGAATTCGCCAATCCCGACGGCGGCGGCTTCAACCCGGACCTGGAACCGCAGAAAGCGGTGAATGGCGAGATCGGCGCCCGTGGTGACCTGTCCGGCACCGTGCAGTACGAACTGACCCTGTTCACCGTCCGCACCCGCGACGAGATCGTGCCTTTCGAGCAGGACGGCCGCACCTTTTATGAAAACGCCGGCCGTACCCGGCGGGACGGTGTGGAACTGGGACTGAGCTGGTATCCAGACGATTGGAACCGGATCAGCGCCGCCTGGACCTATGGCAATTACCGGTTCCGCCGTTTCCAGGAAAACGGCGAATCCCTGCGGGACCATCGTCTGCCGGGATTGCCTGAACACCAGCTCTACCTGGAATGGCAGCGGGACTATCGCGGCGGCACCTTCACCAGTCTGGAAACCCTGATGATCAGCTCGGTCTACGCGGAGAACGGCAGCGATACCCGTGTCGGCGGCTACGCACTGGTCAACGGCCGGGTCGGCCACCGCTGGCGGCTCGCCGGCGGCCACCAACTGACCACCTACCTCGCCGCCCATAACCTGCTGGATCGGGACTACTACGCCAACATCCGCATCAACGCCAACAGCGACCGCCCGCTGGCCAGCCGCGGCTACTTCGAGCCCGGCCCGGGACGGACCTGGGTGGCGGGGATGGAAGTAAAACTTTGAAGATAGTTGACAGTTGATAGTGGACAGTTGACAGCGAAAAGAAAAAGATCGCGGAACGGTCTGATCTTTAGCCCCTGTGGGAAGCTTGCTTGCAAGCGAATGGTGTCGCTCAGGCGCTTAGTAATATTCGCTTGCAAGCAAGCTTCCCACAGTGATTCAAGATCACCTGTTTTTGTTTTTCCGCTGTCAACTGTCCACTATCAACTGTCAACTGCTTTTAAGGCCTTCTCAATGTCCGCTGCCAACGCTTCCGGTTTATCCTTGGGGGCGTAGCGACGTACCACACGGCCGCTTTGGTCGACCAGGAACTTGGTGAAGTTCCATTTGATGCCTTCGCTGCCGAGCAGGCCAGGGGCTTCCGATTTGAGGTAGCGATAAAGGGGATGAGCATCGCTGCCGTTCACGTCGATTTTGGCGAACATGGGAAAGTCGACGCCGTAGTTCTTTTCACAGAAGGCGCCGATCTCCACTTCGTCGCCGGGCTCCTGGTGACCGAACTGGTTACAGGGGAAACCCAGCACCACCAGGCCGCGATCCTTGTAACGTTGGTACAGCGCCTGCAGCCCTTTGTACTGGGGCGTGAAGCCGCATTTGCTGGCGGTGTTGACGATCAAAAGCACCTTGCCTTTGAAATCGGCCAGGGAGCGCTCCTCACCGTCCAGAGTGACGGCGTTATAGTCGTAGATACCCACTTGCATTACTCCTTGGTTCCCCGGCCGATGCGGCGGGCGAGCCGCCACCCGGCTTAACGGGACAATAATCGTTTCAGGACGGCCTCGGCCACCACCGTGCTGGATTGCGGGTTCTGACCGGAGATCAGATTACCGTCCTCCACCACTCGCGGCGTGAACATGTCACCGTTGCTGATTTCCGCGCCCAGCTCGCGCAGCCTGTTCTCCAGCAGGAAGGGCATGACGTCGTCGAGCCCGACTTCGTGTTCTTCCTCGTTGCTGAAGCAGCTTACCACGCGGCCAGCCACCAACGGCTTGCCGGCGCCGTCGCGGGCGCCCACCAGCGCCGCCGGGCCATGGCACACGGCGCTGACCAGCCCGCCCTGTTCCCAGGTACGGTTAAGCACCCGCGCCACCATGGGATGATCCGGCATATCGAACATGGCGCCATGGCCGCCGGGCACGAAGACGCCGGCGAAGTCGTCTTCCCAGATGTCCTCCAAAGCCCGGGTGTCCTGCAACGCGGTGATCGCGTCCTGCCAGGCGTCCTTCTCGGCGTCATCCGGCACCGAGCGCGGATCCACCGGCACCTTGCCGCCGAGCGGACTGGCCACTTGCAGCGGAATACCGGCATCACGAAACAGACCATAGGGCACAGCAAATTCCTCAAGCCACAGGCCGGTTTGTTGCCCTTGTCCCATTTGACCGGCACTGGTCACCAACATCAGTAGGGGTTTGTCCAGATTCATCACTGCTCCTTACTCTGACGACCCAAAGGATTTATGACTTGAACCCGCCGCCGGGGCGAAAAGGGGCTTGACCCCGGCACCGGGTCCACCAAGATGACATCAACGGTATCGGTGGCCCGCCTCACCGATGTAAACGCAGTTGGGGAGCCCCGCTCCTCTCTTCAATGGCATCCAGACCATGCATTGGGAACACCTGCTCAACAAGGAGCGCCTGGGACACCGCGACGCCAAGGATGAAACCGGGCGCACCGCCTTTCTGCGCGACCACGACAAGATCATCTTTTCCGGCGCCTTCCGGCGCCTGGCCCGCAAGACCCAGGTACACCCGCTGGCCACCAACGACCACGTGCACAACCGCCTCACCCATTCCCTGGAGGTGTCGTGCGTGGGCCGGACCTTGGGCATCCAGGTGGGTGAGCGCTTGGAACGCCTGAAACTGTTGCCGGCGGGCACCAACGCCACCGACCTCGGTGACATCGTGCAATCCGCGTGCCTGGCCCATGACATCGGCAACCCGCCGTTCGGCCATACCGGCGAGCGAGCCATCCGAGCCTGGTTCCAGGAGCGGGGCCAGCGTTATCTGGAACTGCTCAGCCCCGCCCAACAATCCGATCTGATTTACTTCGAAGGCAATGCCCAGGGTTTCCGCATTCTCACCAAAAGCGAGTACCACCAATACCAGGATGGCATGCGTCTAACCTACGCCACTCTGGCCACCTTTCTCAAATATCCCTGGTTATCCGCCCAGGCCGGCGAAAGCGGCATCAAACCGGGCAAGTACAGCGCCTTCGTCTCCGAGACCGGGGCGTTCCGGGAAGTCTGCCAGGCCACTGGACTGCGCCCCCTGGACGCGGACCGCTATTGCCGCCATCCCCTGGCCTACCTGATGGAGGCAGCGGACGATTTCTGCTACGCCATCATCGATCTGGAGGACGGTCTGGAGATGGATCTGCTGCACTGGGACGAGGTCTATGCCTTGCTGCAACCGGCGCTGCCGGACACCGCCGAAGTACGCAGCCTGGTGCACTCCGGACTGCGCGATGGCCGCAAGGCGGCGCTGCTGCGGGGCAAGATCATTGAACGCTTTATCGAGGCCGGCGTCGAGGCCTTCATCGCCAATCACCAGCGCTTGCTGGAAGGGCGCATGGACGGGGATCTGCTGCACCATTGTGAGCCGGAGGTGCACGATGTGGTGGAGAACGCCAAACAACTGGCCCGCGGCAAGGTGTTCGAGCATCCACGCAAAATCGAACTGGAAATCGGCGCCTTCGAGGTCATGGGCGCCCTGCTCGACGGCCTGATCGACGCGGCGTTGTCCCACGCCCGTGGCACCGCGCGCAATTACCGCCACGAGCGCATCATCGACCTGATCGGTCGTCACAGCTTTCCCGATGACCTGCCCAACCTGCCGGAACAGGAGCGCATTTATCAGTGCATCATGCGGGCGCTGGATTTCCTCTCCGGCATGACCGACAACTACGCCACGTATCTGGCCAAGCAGTTCTCGGGGATGGCGGAAACCCGCTACTGAACGGCATCGCAATGTCAGCCTACCGGAAGCGGCATGATCCAGATCAAGGTCGCTTCCGTGACCGGCCCTACAATCGACTCCGATCCCTATTGGCAGTCCCGCGACGGAGTCTCCGATGAAAGTAATCGCCTTTTCCCTGGCCGCCCTGGCGGCCGCTTCCCTGAGTCCTGGTCTGGCCCTGGCGGCGGACGCCGAGACCCTGTATCAAGCCAAGGCCTGCGTGGCCTGCCACAAGATCGACGGCCCCATGGTCGGCCCGTCCTACCAGGATGTGGCGAAAAAATACGCCGGTCAGGACGGCGCCGCCGCCACTTTGGCAAAACACATCCAGGAAGGCAGCCAGGGCATCTGGGGCGCCATCCCCATGCCGCCGAACGCGGTCACCGACGAGGAAGCCAAAACCCTGGCCGAGTGGATTTTGCAGCAGAAATAAAAAACCATCGCCGGTCTCCCACACGCCCAATATAACTTCAGAGCTGGCTACAAGGCCGCTGTGGGAGCTTGCCTGCAAGCGAATTGCGCTGCGTCCCAAGAATTCGCTTGCAGGCAAGCTCCTACAGCGGCTTCGTAGTGCGGTCTGAGGGAAGCTGCCCGGGCAGCGCTCCGCTCGGCAGCGAATCGGCGTGTGGGCGTGCCCTGATCAATGATGCCCGGTCATGGGCGCCGACGGGCGCCATAGCGAGGGTTCCAGCTCCTCGAAACGGTACACCTGACCGCCGTGCCGTCCGGCCCAGTCCTCGGCCGCCGCTTCCTCGGCGAAGGACGCCACCGTGACGCCCATCGCCCCCGGCAAATCGCCGCCAATCACGTACCAGGCCTGGCTGGCGTCGATCAAATGAGCATCGTCGGGCCGGTTCCAATCTTCGCGCGTCATGTCGTGGACATAGAGACGGCTTTCTCCCACCTGATTCTCCGGCTGACTCCACCAGCCCAGCATTTCCGCCACCGAGCAGAAGCGGCGCACCTGCTTTGGCGACACCGCTTCCCCCTTGGGACCCGGAAAATCGGCGATGATCATGCCGCAGACATGGCATTCGTCATCGGCATGGAACGGCACCGGGTCCAGGGCCGCCGGCGACGTCTCCTCACAGCCCGCCAGCAACATCAATATCAGCAGACCCAACCCGATTCCCCATTTTCCCATGGCGCACCTCATACACGACGACGAAAAAGAACCAGCGCCAGCGTCAACGGCACCAGCATCCACAACCCCAAGGCCCCCCAAAGCCCCCAGACCGGCACCGGCAATTCCCGGCCCAGGGCCAGCACACCGGTCATCTCCGCGCCGGCATCGAATCCGGACAGGTTGATGAGCCGATACAGGTCCGTGGGGCTGCACAGCAGCACCCAGGGCAGAGACTCCGGACTGAAACGCCCCTCGCTGAGCACCAGCAACGCCAGCAGCAGCCAGTCGAACACCAGCACAAAGAAGAACCATACGGCCAGGGCCAGTCCGGCGGCGGTGGATTTTTCCCGCACCCGGCAACTGAGCACGTAGGCCATGGCCAGGAACACCCAGCCAAGCATCATCGATGACACCGCGAAACGCGCGAACGCGCCTGCCAGCACCGCCGTTGGCACGCCTTCCACCCCGACCAGAATGGCCACCAGGGCGGCGCCAAATCCGGCCACCGTGGCCAGAGCCAGAATCAGGCCATGTCCGACGAATTTGCCCAAGAGCAGCTGTTCCCGCCTCAGCGGATAGGACAGCAGCAACAGCAAAGTGCCGGCCTCGTCCTCACCGACGATGGCGTCATAAGCCAACATCAGCGCGATCAGGGGAATCAGCAGGGTGGCCAGGGTGGAGAGGCTGGCCATGGTGGCCGGCACATTGGTGAAACCCACCGTGCCGGAGGCGGCGGCGCCAAACCAGGCGATGCCCACGGCGAGAACGGCGAACAGGACACTGATGGCCAGCAGCCAGCGGTTGCGCAGGGCATCCCGCAATTCCTTCATGGCAATGAACCACGGTACAGTCACATTCGCTCCCTCCGCCCGGCGGCGGCGTGCTGAAAATGGCGATAAAGGTCCTCCAGGGACGGCGCCCGCACTTCCACGTCCACGGTTTCCGGCTGGCCTGACAGAGCGCGCAGCCAGGCCATTTTTTCCTTCGCCGCCACGGTTCGTTCGCATCGGAGGGTGCGCCCCTGCGGATCCACCTGCAGACTGGTCAAACGCCAGCGCAATCCGGCTTCCCGCTGCAGCTCCGGCAGGCTGCCCAGCGCTCTGAGCCGGCCCTGGTACAAGATGGCGGCGCGATCGATATAGCTCTCCACCCCGGCCAGCACATGGGAGCACAACACCACCGCCGTGCCCCGGCGGCGCAGATCGTCGATCAGCGCATACAGGTCCGCGGTGGCGATGGGATCCAGCCCCACCGTGGGTTCATCCAGCAGCAAAAGGCGGGGTTCACCGAGCAGCGCCTGGGCCAGCCCCAGGCGCTGACGCATCCCCTTGGAGTAGGTACGGAGCCGGCGATCCGCGGCGTCCGTCAGGCCCACCTGATCGAGCAGCGCCGCGATGCCAGACACCGGCACGCCCTTCAAACGGGCGAAATAGGCCAGGGTCTCCCGGCCACTGAGTTGCGGATAGAAACTGACGTTTTCGGGTAGGTAACCGAGTTCGCGGCGGGCCCGCGCTTCGCCCGCCGGCACGCCCAGCACCCGCACCTCACCGGCATCCGGCCGCAATACACCGAGAATCAGTTTCATGGTGGTGGTCTTGCCGGCGCCGTTATGCCCGAACAGGCCCAGCACCTCCCCTGCCCCCACCGTCAGGCTCAAATCGTGCAACACCGTGGTGCGGCCATAACCGTGCCGTACCGAATGCATCTCAATCGCTGTCATGACAGATCTCCACGGCGGTCTCGTCCACCGTCATCAAGGGGTGGCTGTCGCGCACGCCCGGTGAGCGCGTCACCGGGAACGCGTTCTGTGCCCAGCGCAACAGGCTTACGGACGGGCCGCTCATCAGCAGCCGGGCCTGGGGGTACAACCACAACAGCCGGTCGAGATCGTCGTTGGGCTGATACGGCACGTCGCCGATGCCATCACCGTCGCGGTCCCAACCCAGGTAGTCACTCCAGTAGTTGCCTCTACCCTGTCGCGACCATTCCTGGGTGCGGGTGGCCACGTACTTCACCTGTTGTTGATTGCCGATAAAACGGTTTCCGCTGAGCTGGTTGTCCTCGGAACCGGCGGTCAGATGGATGCCCAGGGTGCTTTGTTCAAAACGGTTGTCGGTGATGTCGTTGTACAGCGAGTTGTAAACGAACAACGCTTTGCCCTCGGCGCCGCTGATCCTGGCGTCGCCGGTGGCCCCACGGCGCACACCATGAATCCGGTTGCCGCGCAGGGTGGAATAGGTGATGTAGTTCATCAGGATGCCGTAGTTCTGATCCTCCTCGGAGCAGTTGCCCTCCACCCACAGGGCACGGCTTTGCATCAGGGCGTAGCCGGTGCGGGTGCGCCGGGTGGTGTTGCCAACCACTTTGTTGTCATGGGAAAACATGTAATGGATGCCGTAGCGCAGGTCCTCCAGCACATTGCCTTCCAGCCGGTTGCCGTTGGAGGTGTCGATGTAGATGCCATCGCGGGTTTCGCGCACCCGGTTGCCGGTCACCAGGGCCCCGGTTACGGCGTACAGATGAATGCCATTGCCGCGATCCTGGGAACGCAGCGACGTGTCTCCGCGGATACGATTACCGCTGATCGTGACCTTGGCGGTACCATCCACCCAGACCCCGAAGCCGGGCCCGCTGAGTTGGTTGTTCCGTAACGTGGTTCCGGTGGCGCCCTTCTCGATGAACACTCCGGCATCCATGGCGGTCAGGTCTTTGCCCCAGTTACGCAAGGTGCAGTCACTAACCCGCACCTTGGTGGCGGCAATAGTCAGACCGTTGCCATGGCCTTCCGCGTCCAGCACCGCGCCGGGCTCGCACATTACCTCGGCGCCCTCCCGGTCAATGCGAAAACGCCCCCGGTGAATCCCCGCCGGCACACGCCAACGGTTCTCCTCCGGGGTCGCCGTCGCCACGGCAATGAGGTCGCGGGATGGCGTCCCGACCTGGGCCGCCATACCGGACGCGCCCCACAGCGCCAGGCAAAACAACCCGATTCGGCTCAATCCCCTCATCACCGCACTCGCACCGCCGTGCCCCCTTCCAATCAGGCTTTCTCCACCAGCATGCGGCCGACCATCTCCATGTGCAGGGCATGACAGAACCAGCTGCAGTAATACCAGTGCACGCCTGGCCTGTCGGCGACAAAGGTGGTGGATGAGGTTTGTTGCGGACTGATTTCCATGCTGACGCCATGGTTGGTCATCACGAAACCGTGGGACACGTCCTCGATACGGTCGATGTTGGTGATGGTCACCGTGACTTCATCACCCTGCTTGACCTTGAACTCGGTCAACCCGTAGGCCGGTGCCATGGAGGTCATATAGACCCGCACCTTGTTGCCATCACGGATCACCTTGTTGTCCTGTTCCAGGGTGATGCCGTCTTTTTTGGCCCGGGCCACGGTGGCGGCGAAAAACGGATCGTTCCGCTCCCAGATTTTTTTCGTCTTGATCTGATCCCGGCGCACCAGGATGCAATCGTGGGGTTCGGCGAAGGTGGGGCCGTCGTGCACCAGTTTCATTTCCTCACCGGAAATGTCGATCAGCTGATCGTTCTCCGGGTGCAGCGGGCCGGTGGGCAGGAAACGGTCCTTGGAGAACTTGCTCAGCACCACCAGCCACTTGCCATCCGCGTCGCGGCTTTCGGTCAGCGAAGCGTGGTTGTGTCCCGGCTGATAGTGCACATCCAGCTTCTGTTTGATGTAGTTGGTTTTTTCCCCTTTGTAGGCGCGGATCGCCTCATCGATGTTCCACTTCGCCACCTGGCTGTCGATGAACAGCGTGGTATAGGCATTGCCACGGCCATCGAAGGTGGTATGCAGCGGCCCCAGCCCCAATTCCGGTTCGCCCACCACCACGTCCCTGGGCGCCTTGAGCTTGCCGCCGAACAGCTCATCCAGCCGCGCGATCTCAATGATGGTGCAGGTGGGTGAGAGCTTGCCATTGGCGATGAAGTACTTGCCGTCCGGCGACGTGTTCAGGCCGTGCGGGTTCTTCGGCACCGGAATGTAGCGGGTCAGATCCGACCCGTGCCGGCCATCCACCACCGGTACCTTGCTGTCACCCAACGTGGTGAACTTGCCGGCTTTGATCGCCGCTTCGATGCGCGGGATATTGAACACCACCACCCAATCGCGCTCATTGCGCATCATGCCGCCCAGGTCCGTGGCTTTCTCCGAGTTGTAACAGGTGGACGCGGCATACTTGCCAGTATAGTCGGCGTCGGTGTTGTCCAGGTTACCGTCGACGATGACCTGGAATGCCATCTCCATCCGCTCGGCATCGATGGCGTTGAACATCGTGTAGCTGCCATCACCCTGGATATCGAAGGAGGAACCGTCATTGGGATGCGGAATGATGAATTCCGCGTTGGCGAATACGTACTTGGTGTGCGGCACTTTCTGCAAGCGCAAACCATGGATGGCCTGGACATTGGGTACCGTGAGGATGCGGTCGCATTTCATGATATCCAGACGCACCCGGGCCACCCGGCTGTTGGCCTTGTCATTGATAAACAGGTATTTGCCGTCATAACGGCCATCCGTCATGGAGATGTGCGGATGGTGGCTGTCGCCGTTGAGGTAACGGGCGCTGTCGCCGAGCACCTGTTTGCTTTCGTCGGTCAATCCCCAACCGGTGGCGGAATCCACGTTGAACACCGGGATCCGCAGCAATTCCCGCATGGAGGGCACACCCAGCACCCGCACCTCACCGGAGTGGCCGCCACTCCAGAAGCCGTAATATTCATCCAGCTCACCCGGCTCCACATGAGTCTTGGCCAGGGCTTCCTTTACCGAGGCTGCCCAGGTTTCCCGCGTCATCACCACGCCCCCCAGAGTGGCGGCACCCGCCAGGGCCGCGCCCCCCAGGGTGCCGGCGCCGAGGAATCCGCGCCGGGTCAGTCCCTCGCCCTGAGCGTTCCCGTTGTCGTCATTGAACCGATCGTGTGTCATTGTCGTTTCTCCGTTGTCTGCAGCCGGCGTACCGGCCATCAACCTTCTTCCAGTTGCAAGGCGGGAATACGCTCCGCCTCGGGGACGCTCCGCTTTCCTTTGCCGGCCCGTTTTTTCTTCAGGATCAGCGGCGGGCATTTGTCTTCGTTGTGATAGGTCATCTGGCAATCCAGGCAGTAGTGGCACTCGTTGACGTTGATACGCCCATCCGGGTGAATGGCCTGGATTTCGCATTCCTTGGCGCATAGTTGGCAGGGGTTGCCGCATTCCTTGCGCCGCTTGAGCCAGTCGAACAATCTGAGTTTGCTGGGTACCGCCAAAGCCGCGCCCAGCGGGCACAGGTAGCGGCAATAGACTTTGCGGGTGAACAGATTCATGACCAGCAAAGCCACCGCGTACAGTACAAACCACCATTGGCGGTCAAAATGCAGAGTGAAGGCGGTTTTGAACGGTTCGATTTCAGCGAACCGCTCCGCCGTGGCCATGGAATCCAACGAAATACCGAACAACGCCAGCAGGATCAGATACTTCACCGCCCACAGACGTTCGTGCAGAGCGAACGGCAATTCATACTGTGGAACGCGGAGTTTGCGCGCGGCTTCGTTGAGTAACTCCTGGAGCGCGCCGAAGGGGCACAGCCATCCACAGAACACACCCCGGCCCCACAACAGCACGCTGGCCGCCGTGAAGGTCCACAGTACGAAGATCACTGGATCGCTGAGGAACAATCCCCAATGGAAATCGTCCATTACCGCGTGGGCGAAGGTCAGCACGTTGACCACGGACAACTGGCCCAGGGCGTACCAGCCGATGAAGACCACGGTGAACAGCAGGTAGGCCCGCCGCAGCCAATGCAACTGACGCGGATGCCGCGCCAGGCGGTCCTGCAGAAACAGAATCACCAGCAACAGTCCCAAAGCCGCCCCGATGACCGCCACCTGAAACTGCTTCTGATACCAGATCCGCACCCATACCGGTTTCTCTTCCGGGGCCGCCAGCGGTTCCGGCCGTTCCAGATAGGTTTCCGGCGTGGCGTAGGGCAATTCGAAGCTGGTGAAGATACCGCTGACCGGACCGGTCTGTCGGCGCACCAGCAATTCCAGGGTCCAGGGACTGCCGGGGTCGAAACGGTGCTCCGGGCGGACGGTAAAGATCGCCATTTCCGAAAACCCCGGCATACCGGCGGCATAGACATCGGATAACCGCTGATAGTCCAGATCCCGAAAGCTGATGATGGCGCCATTTTGGCGCAGTTGGACCCGGTCGAAGATACCGCCGCGCACATAGCCTGAGCCCTTGAACGAATAGCGCCCGTTGGCCAGCACCGCGATGGCGTACTCGCCTTTCCCCAGTTCCGCCATCAATGTCTTGTAGCCCGCCTTGCCCAGCAGGCTGGCGCCCACTTCCGGCGGGTTCAGCAAGCCGGTATACAGATCGATGAAGACGTCGCCGCGCTGGTCAGGGGCAGTCTGCTCCATTCCTTCCGCCTCGGTGCCGCGAAAGGCCTCATCCACTTGCCCGCGGGTCAGATGCAGCCGGCGCAGAGCCCCCTTGCCGGCCAGTTCCTCCCAGCCCACCGCCGCTCCTCGGCCACCACGGATACGCGCCGCGCGGCGCCGGGCCGATGGCGCTTCGATCAATCCCAGCGACACCGCCACTTTGCGCGCCGCTCCCATGATGGTTTCGTTAACCACCATGACGGTGACAGTCGCGCCGCTTACTGCGTCGATGGTCACCGTCTCGGGATCACGGGAGCGCCCCACCACGACCCGCTGATCGGCGCCGACACCGGCATAGTGGGCACTGAAATCATGGAGTTTCTGTTCGGGAATCCCGACCAGCAGGATGGGTTCGTGATGCTCCACTACGTAGGCGTCGAGAATGACACCCTGAGGATCCATCACCATTTGCACGTTGATGGGCTTACCGGAATAGGCGGGGATGTTGACCACATCCTGGCTGTAAAACAGATAGCCAAGAAGATCGCCGTTGCGGGACAAAGTGCGGACCTGGAAGTCCCCTTCCGGCTCGGACCAGTCCGCGCCGGGAAACAACGCTTCCACACGCTGCCGATCCAGATCCGCCAGGGCGGGCGAACACAGCCAGGTGCCGACCAGACACAATAAGGTCAGCCATCCCCCCTTCCAGCGGGAAAACAACGACATTGCACGCCCCATAACATGTATTTCCGGAGCATGTTACAAGCCGTGCCGCCAGCCTGGCTGACATACATCAACGTGGCGAAGGAAAATCAGGATGCCGCCATCGGCCCCAGCCTGGTTCAAAGATAACTACGCTACGAAGCCGCTGTGGGAGCTTGCCTGCAAGCGAATCTTTTGCAGGGAGCCCGTTCGCTTGCAGGCAAGCTCCCACAGCGGCTTCGTAGTTCGGTTTGTGGGAAGAGACTCTTGCGGGCGTCAGTCGATCAGCGGCAGCCGATGCTCCAGACTGGCCGCGCGCACCGCATCGGGAATACGGATTTCCGTGGCCAGGGGAAGATGATCCGACAGCAGGCAGTCCTCCAGCACACGGCTGTGGCGTACCTGCAGTTCCGGTGTGGCCAGGATATGGTCGATGTGACGATCCGGTGCCCAGCTGGGGTAGGTTTGCAAATCGCCTTCCACCAATACCAGGCCGAGATCGGTCAGCGGCGAGGCGGTAAGATGCTCCGGTCGGCAGTTGAAATCACCCATGATCAGACTGTAACGGTAAGGCCGCAGCAGGTCCGCCAGGTAAGCCAGCTGGGTATTACGCATCTTTTCGCCCAGTGCCAGATGGCACACCGCCACCACCAGCGGCTCCACCGGATGGCCGAATTTGATCACGATGGCGCCCCGGCCGGGCAGGCCGGGAAGGATGTGGTCTTCCACCGCGTAGGGCGACATGCGGCTGAGTAAACCGTTGCTGAACTGCCCCAGACGCCCCAGATTACGGTTCAACTGCTGATGCCAGAACGGGAAATCCGCCAGGCTCGCCAGGTGCACCAATTGGTTGAGGTTGCGCGAACGCAGGCTGCCGCCATCCACTTCCTGCAGGCCTACCACATCGAAATGACGCACCACATCGGCAATCTGCTCGATGATCTCCACGCTGCGCGGGTGCGCCACCAGATGCTTCCAGCTGCCGGTCACGTAATCCCGGAACCGGCTGGTGCCAATACCCGCCTGAATGTTGAAGCTGAGAATCTTGAGGGTGTCGCTGGGCAGCGACACCTCACGCACCCGCCGGGTGCGGCGGTGCCCCTCCCGCGCCAGTAAGAAACCCGATGGGCGGGTTTTCCAGTTCTGATAGGCATTACGAGCGCGTTCCATCAGCATGGCGTTACTTACTTCTCACTTTCCTTTTTAACCAGGAAGTCCACCACGTCGAACATCTCGGCGTTGTTCTTGAGGTTATCCCGCATCACCGCATATTTGCCGGCCACCACCAGGGACGGCACGCCACGGATCTGATACTCACGGGTCAAGGCATCGGCCTCGCGAACCTTGGTGGACACCGCGAAGGAGCCGTACAGGCTGTTGAACTTGTCGCGCTCCACACCGTATTTCTCGAAGAAGCCGGCCAGGGCGTCGGCGTCAAACAGGCGCTCACGATGCATGTGAATGGCGTCGAACAGCGGCCGGTGGATCTCGCCGATCAAGCCCTGGGATTCCTCGATGAAGTAGGCCCGGGCCAGCGGCTCGGCGTGCTGCATGAACAGTACCGGAGTACGCACATAGGCCGCCGCCTCCGGCTTGTTCTTCAACCAGTTGTCCACGGTGGGTTCCAGGGAATAGCAATGCGGGCACATGTAGGAGAAAAACTCCCGCACTTCCACCTTGCTGGAGGGGACACTGGTGGTGCCGGGATTATCCAGCACCCGGTAATGAACGCCTTCTTTGTATTGAGGCTGCCCTTCCTGAGCCACCACGGTGGCGGACATCATCAGCCCCAGGGACATCAGCAGGGCGCTAACCATACGCAGCATGAAATTCTCCTTGTTGTCACAGCTTTAGCGAGAACCGAAACCAATAAGAGTCACGAACACCCCCCTTGGTTCCCTTTTTGATGATAGGCGTCTTTTGTATCACAGTAGTGAAGGCTTGGCGCGCGTCATGGACGGCCCGGAGGGTGGCCGCCAGGGAGGGTGGCCATCAAAAAAGGCAGCCGAAGCTGCCTTTTTCTCGCGCGGGAGCGGGTTTATTCCTCGGTGGACAAACCGCTGAGGAAGCTGGCCACCGCCTTGATCTCCGTGTCGCTCATCTTGGCAGCCACGGTGCGCATCATTTCCTGCGGATCATTGGTGCGTTTGACCACATTATCACCCAGATCGCCACGACCGGCGGCGCGGAACGCCTTCAGCTGGATTTCCAGATACTGGGTGTGCTGACCGGCCAGAGCCGGGAATCCGGCGGCGTCAACGCCCTCACCGGCGGGGCCGTGGCAGCCGGAACAAGCAGGAACACCCTCAGCGACCACGCCGCCGCGATAGATCCGCTCACCCTGTTCCGCCAGCTCCGGATCAGCCTGCCCCACCTTAATGGCCTGGGCCGAGAAGTACGCCGCCAGGTCAGCCATGTCCTGCTCGCTGAGATTGGCCACCATCGGTGCCATCAGCGCGTTCTGCCGATCGCCGGCCTTGAACGCCTGAATCTGCTCGACAAGGTATTTTTCGCCCTGTCCGGCGAGGCTGGGCCATTCACCGGAAGGAGAGTTGCCGTCAGCGCCATGACAAGCCGCGCAGGGCTGGGATTTTTCCTTGCCGGCATCAACATCACCGGCTGCCATGGCATGGGAAACCGCCGTAGCGGCTAGCAGCACGAACAGCTTAAGACACTTCATGGCCCTTCCTTTAAAGCAGCGTGTTATTTTGTCATATGCTCGATCAGAGCGCGGTATTCTTCGTCGGAGCAGTCACTGCACATACCGCCTGGCGGCATCGCCTTGAACCCCTCTTTGATGTGCTTCACCAGCGTGTCCATGCCCTTCTCCATACGCGGTTTCCAGGCGGCCTGATCCCCGGTCTTGGGCGCGCCGGCAGCTCCGGTGCTATGGCAGTAGGTACAGCTCTGGTCGTAACGCTCCTGCACCGTGGCGGCGCTGGCGCCCACGGCCATGAACATCAGGGCGAACCCCGCGAGCAAACCCTTCATGCAATACCTCCCAATGGGCTGGCGTCATGCTGGCGACAGGCGCGTCTTTAAATTTGCCTTTAAAGACAAACACCTGTAGAAATCCCGCCACGCGCCACACGCGTGACGGCGCGCATTATATACTACGGGCTCGCCTCCGTCATATCCCCTGTTTATGCATGGGTATTTGCGGAGACAGGGCGATGCCCCCCATCGATGCTCGTGACCGGACCGCCATGCCATTGCATCCCGCTCAACGCCTTTTGCACCAGGCCGCTTTCCTGAAAAGCGCGCAAATCGTCGAACAGTGTCCTCCCGATGAGGGCCTGGAAGTGGCGTTCGCCGGGCGCTCCAACGCCGGCAAGTCCAGTGCCATCAACCGCCTTACCGGCCAGCGCAGCCTCGCTCGCACCTCCAAGACACCGGGCCGGACCCAGTTGCTGAACTTTTTCACCCTGGACGAGCAACGCCGGCTGGTGGATCTTCCCGGCTATGGCTACGCCAAGGTGGACAAAGCGGTGCGCATGCAATGGCAAGAGCATCTGGACGACTACCTGGCGCGCCGCGAATGCCTGACCGGCCTGGTGCTGCTGATGGACATCCGCCACCCGCTCCGGGAATTCGACCAGTTGATGCTCGAATGGTCCGCCCGTTCCGGAATGCCACTGCTGATCCTGCTGACCAAGGCGGACAAATTAAAGTTCGGCGCCGCCAAAAGCGCCTTGATGCAGGTCACCAAGACCCTCAAAGATCATCCCGCGCCACTGCGGGTGCAGCTGTTTTCCGCCACCTCCGGGCAGGGCTGCGAGCAAGCCTGGGACCAAATGGCCGAGTGGTTGCGAATCGAGGACGACGCCCCTCCCGCGATCTGACCGAAACTGCCCATTTGTGTCACCCGGCGCCCAATTTTGTCGGCATGCCGACTCGGGCAGTACCGGACACGCCTCGGCAGTGAGTGCCAACTCTTTGAATTTTGGCCATTTTTCCCGTTTTCACGAAACTGGCACAGCCCTTGCTCCGTATCGGGTGCAATACCGGCCCGGACCGGGGCATCGAAACGGGCACCGTCACAACATCGCTGGGGGGCGATTCGTGGCGGAGTCCCTGCCACGGTCCAGAGGAAGGCTGTGACCACCGGAGACGGGGTCACAAAAGAAGGGGGGGAAGCCCGGAACCTGATTTTCGGGCAAAAAAATCCCTGGCAGCAATTGGGGGGGAAGGGAACGACTTCGCTGCCAGGGAGGCTTGCCGCCCCAGCCTCCTGGGGAAGAGGCTGGGGTGTCCAGAAGCTACGAACCGGCGAGGGTACTGGGGGATCGGGGGTTACCAGTCCGTAGCTGTAAAGTAAGACGGTTCTATCTCAACGAAAGTTCCTGCCGGTTCCATCTTTTACAAATTTCATGATGGGGATCACAGCCTGGCCCGAGGGCTCCCGCACGACGGCCGCTGTGTCCCCTTTTTTTGGAAACATAAATTCGGAGGCCGCTACGGCGCCGCTGTGGGAGCTTGCCTGCAAGCGAATGGGCTTCCGGGCCCCATGATTCGCTTGCAGGCAAGCTCCCACAGCGGCGTTGTAGCAATACCTTAGAGGACCGCCATGAACAACGGCCTCTAGGCCTCTACTGCTTCCAGGGCTTGCCGCGGGTGTCCTCGCGGTACTTGAGCTCCCGATGCATGGCCGCCTTGGCCAGCATGTGCGCCGACACTGGTGCCGAGATAAACAGAAACAGAGTGATCAGAATCTCATGGAGGTGCAGGGTATGCTCGCTCCAGGAGAAGTACACCAGCGACGCCATGATGGTGCCGCCCACGCCCAGCGTGGTGGCCTTGGTCGGACCGTGCAGGCGCAGGAAGAAATCCGGCAGACGCACCAGCCCCAGGGAGCCGATCAGCGCGAACACGCCGCCGATCAGCAGAAAAATCGCGGTGATGTATTCGATCACGATATCCATTCAAGCTCCTTCACGGCTTATTCGATGATGTCGCCACGGGTCATGTACTTGGCCACGGCCACGGTACTGACAAACCCGATCAGGGCAATCAGCATGGCCGCCTCGAAATACAGCTTGCTGCCACTGGACAAACCGTAGAGCACGATCAGTGCGATGCTGTTCACATACATGGTATCCAGCGCCAGCACCCGATCCGGCAGGCTCGGTCCCCGCAGCAGACGGTAGAGATTCAACAACTGGGCCACCACGAACAGTCCGAACGCGATGGCGATGGCCGTTTCTAACATTCGAAGATCTCCTTGAGACGCCGCTCGTAGCGCTGTTTTATTTGCTCAACCAGCACCGCTTCGTCTTCCACGTGCAAGGCATGCACCAGCATACGGCTGGCGTCCGCGCTGATATCCGCGCTTACCGTCCCCGGCGTCAACGACACCGTGCTGGTAAGCAGGGTGATGGCGAAGTCGTCCTTGATATCCAGCGGCACCTCGACGAACGCCGGGCGCAATTTCTTCGGCGACCCCAGAATGCGCCGGGCCACCGACAGATTGGCGACGATGATGTCCCAGTGCACCATCAACACGAACAGCACCAGTTTGTGAAAATTGCGCAGCCTCGGCACATTGGGCCAGAACGGCAGGGTACCCAGCGGCAGCACCGTCGCCAGCACCATGCCGAGCACCAGGTGGCCGGCGCTGAAGCCGCTGAGCAACAGCCACATCAGCAGCAGAAACACGCTCAGGGTCGGGAACGGGTAAAGCTTGCGGATCATTGTGCACCTCCCGGATAGCCCAGGACCGCGTGGATATACAGATCCGGCTGCGCCCACTGAGCAGCGACCGACTGCGTGACCGCCGACAACGGCCCGCCCAACAGCACCATGGCCGGCGCCATGGCCAGCAACACGATCACCGCGGCCAGCCGCCCTTTGTTCAGCACCACGTCCGCCATCGGCTCCCCGGCTCGCCAAAACAAGGTGGAGCCGGCGCGGCTCAGGCCGACCACCGCCAGCAGCCCGCCCGCCAGTATCAGCACCCAGTACAGTGGCGCGGGTACCGCCTGCAGCAACATCACCTTGCCAAGGAAGCCGGACAACGGCGGCAGCCCCGCCACCGCCACGGCACCGATAAAGAACAACGCGCCCAGCAGGCCCGCCGCGGGCGGACGCGGCCCCGCCATCAGGGTATCACCAGCGTCTCCCCGCCCCCGTGACACCAGATCGGCGAGCAGGAACAGGCCGGCGCAAATCAAGGTGGAGTGAAGCAGATAGAACAGCGCGCCGCTGATCGCCTCTTCCGTGCCCCAGGCCAGCGCCGCCACCAGCGTCCCCACCGACATCACCACCAGGTAAGCCACCAGTTCCCCCAGTCGCCGGGCACCAAACACACCCACCGTGGCCAGCCCCAGGGTCAGCAGGGACACGGTCCACAGGGCCATATCACCCAGACCGGCCAGGGCGCCGTCACTGAACGCCAGGCCATGCACTCTCAGCAGCGCATAAATGCCGACCTTGGTCATGACCGCGAACAACGCGGCGACACCGGCGGTGGCACTGGCATAGGTCGCCGGCAACCAGAAGTACAGCGGGAACAGCGCCGCCTTCAGGCCGAACACCACACACAGCAACAGACCGGCCACTTTCACCAGCGTCAGAGCCGGGCCCTCCAGTTCAGCGGCCCGCGCGGCGAAGTCCGCCATGTTCAGGGTGCCGGTGGCACCGTAGATCAGCGACAGCGCCAGCAAAAAGACCGCGGAACCAATCAGATTGAGCACCACATAATGCAACCCGGCGCGCACCCGTGCCGGCCCGCGCCCATGCAGCGCCAAACCGTAAGAGGCAATCAGCAGGACCTCGAAAAACACGAACAGGTTGAACAGATCACCGGTAAGAAAGGCCCCGTTGATGCCCATCAACTGCATCTGGAACAATGAATGGAAGTTGGGGCCCAGGCGATCATCACCGTGGCTGGCGTAGAGCAACGCCGGCACCGCCAGCACCGAGGTCAGCAGCACCATCAGCGCACTGAGCTGGTCCAGTACCAGCACGATGCCAAACGGCGCCGGCCAGTCCCCCAGCGAATACACCTGAATATCACCGGTGGCGGCCTGCCGGAACAGCAGGATGCTCACCGGCACCAGCGCCAGCGTCGCGGTCAGCCCGGTCACCCGGCGCAACCAGTGGCGTTCACGAACCTCGAGCAGCAACATCATGCCCGCCAGCGCGGGAATCAGAATCGGAGCCATGATCCAGTTCGACATCAGCGTCTCCCCTTATTCTGTTGCTCATCCTGTTGCTCGCCGTCCAGCGCATCGCGCTGTCCGTCGACATGATCCGAGCCCAACTCCCCCTGCGCACGCAGCGCCAGCACCACCAGAAAGGCGGTCATGGCGAAGCCGATGACGATGGCGGTCAGTACCAGGGCCTGGGGTAAGGGATCGGTGGGATCGGCGCTCTGCCCCACCACCGCCACTTGATCCAGCTTGAGCCGGCCAGAAATGAACACAAACAGATTGGCGCCGTAGCTGAGCAGGGTCAGCCCCAGAATCACCGGGAAGGTCCTCGCCCGCAGTACCAGATAAACACCACTGCCCACCAGGACGGCGATGATGATCGCAACCAACGCTTCCATCAGCGAGCCCCTCCCTTGTCGTCCAGCAAGGACAATTTGCCCAGGTTGGCGAGAATCAGCAGCGTGGCGCCAACCACGGTCAGGAATACCCCGGTATCAAACAGCATGGCGGTGGCCACCTCGAACTCTCCCACCACCGGCCAATGCACATGCCAGAAGGCGCTGGTCAGGAACGGATGGCCAAAGTACCAGGCGCCGACACCGGTGAACCCGGCCAGCAGCACGCCCAAGGCAACCACCGGGTGATAATCGCCGGGAATGCGGCGATGCATCCACGCCACCCCGGACGCCACATACTGCAGCACCAGCGCCACCGAGGTAATCAGACCAGCGATGAAACCGCCGCCGGGCAGATTGTGCCCGCGCAGGAAGATGTACACCGAGATCATCAACGCCAGCGGCAGCAGCGGCCGCGAAATGGTGACCAGAATGAGCGGGTGAGCATCCTTGGCCCAGGGCCGCCCGAGCGAATCGGTCTGCGGCGAGTACAATTCCAGGTCCTTGAGCAGGGCATAAATGCCCATGCCGGCGATGCCCAGCACGATGATTTCGCCGAAAGTATCGAAACCACGGAAATCCACCAGAATCACGTTGACCACATTGGTGCCGCCACCGCCGGGTTTGGCGTTTTCCAGGAAGAACGGGCTGATCGAATCGACCCCGGAGGTCATCATCATGAAGGCGAGAATGCCGACACCGCCGCCCACCAGCACCGACAGCACCACGTCCCGGCCGATACGCGGCATTGTGGATTCACGGCGGGTGCGCACCGGCAGGAAGTACATCGCCAGCATCAGCAGCAGAATGGTGACCACCTCCACCGACAATTGAGTGAGCGCCAGATCCGGCGCGGAGAAGCGCACGAACATCAGCGACACCACCAGCCCCACCACGCTCAGACACATGATCGCGGTCATCCGGTGGCGGTGCAGGACGGTGGTAAGGATCGCCGCGACGATCAGCATGCCGCCGCACAGCAACGCCACGCCGTCCAGTGGCAGCATGTCGCGGTCGCCACCAGCCAGCAGTTCCCCTGTCACCGACGTCACCAACACCAGCGCCACCACCATCAACAGCCAGGCGGTGTAGCTCTGCAAGGAGCCGTTACGCAGGGTGTTACTGACGGTGCCCGCCCATTTGGCCAGGGACTGCATGCGGGCTTCGAACACCAGTTTGGCGTCAAAGCGGGGCAGACGGTCATTCAGCGCGAATAACCGAAGACGCTGACTGTACACCAGCACGCCGCCCACCAGTGCCACGATGCTCATCATCAACGGCACATTGAACCCGTGCCAGATGGTCAGATGATACTCCGGCAGGGTGCCGCCCAGAGTGGCACGGGCGGCCACCTCGAGCAGAGCCGCCACCGTTAGCGAGGGGAAGATCCCCACCGCCAGACACAAGGCCACCAGCACTTCCACCGGCACCTTCATATAGCGCGGCGGCTCATGAGGCGGGTATTTGGGCAGATCGATGGGTTCGCCGTTGAAAAACACGTCATGAATAAAGCGGGCGGAATAGGCCACCGAGAACACCCCGCCGAGCACCGCGCCCAGCGGCAGAATCCAGCTCAGGCTCCCCAACTGGCCGGTATCCAGGGTCTCGGCGAAGAACATCTCCTTGGACAGGAAGCCGTTTAGCAACGGCACCCCGGCCATGGCCGCCGACGCCACCATCGCCAGTACCGCCGTGTAGGGCATGTACTTCCACAGACCGTTGATACGCCGCATGTCGCGCGTACCGGTCTCGTGATCGATGATCCCCGCCGCCATGAACAGCGATGCCTTGAAGGTGGCGTGGTTGATAATGTGGAACACGCCCGCCACCGCCGCCAGTTGGGCATTGAGGCCGAACAGCATGGTGATCAGGCCCAGATGACTGATGGTGGAATAGGCCAACAGCCCCTTTAGGTCATGCTGGAACAGTGCCCAGATGGCCCCCCACAGCAACGTGGCCAGACCGGCACCGGTGACCAGGAAGAACCAAAGGTCGGTGCCGGACAGCGCCGGGTACAAACGCGCCAGCAGGAACACCCCGGCTTTCACCATGGTGGCCGAGTGCAGGTAGGCACTGACCGGCGTCGGCGCCGACATGGCGTGAGGCAGCCAGAAATGGAACGGGAATTGGGCGCTCTTGGTGAACACACCCAACAGCACCAGACACAGAATCAGCGGATAAAGCGCGTGGCCGCGGATCAGATCGCCGCTGGCCAGCACATCGTCCAGGGAGTAGGAGCCCACCACCTGACCAATCACAATGGCGCCAGCGAGCAGGGCAAGCCCGCCCATACCGGTGACCGCCAACGCCATGCGCGCGCCTTTACGGGCATCGGTCTGGTGATACCAGAATCCAATCAGCAGGAAAGAGCTGAGGCTGGTCAGTTCCCAGAACACCACCAGTAGCAGCAGATTGTTGCTGGTCACCACTCCCATCATGGCGCCCATGAACAACAGCAGGAAGGCGTAGAAACGCCCCGCCTTTTCGTTGGTGGAAAGATAGTAACGGGCGTAGAGAATGATCAACAGGCCGATGCCCAGCACCAGCAGCGAAAACAGCAGCGCCAGACCGTCCAGACGAAACGCCAGATTCAGGCCGAGATCCGGCATCCAGGGTACGAACTGACGTACTGTCTCACCGGAGAACACCCGGCGGCCATGGAACCACAGCACCCCCAGCGCCAGCAGAGGCAATACCGCCGCCGCCCAGGACAGCGCCGGACGCGAAAATCGCCATCGCTCAGCCAGCGGTGGCAGCACCGCCCCAAGGAAGGGCAGCAAAACCAGAAACCCAAGGTTCATAGACTATCCGTCGATTTGTCGTTTCGGGCGTGGAGCACCCAAGAGTACGGGAGAACCGTCTATAACAGGAAACGGTTAAGCGAAAACGACCGGCGGATCAGGGAAATAGGGCCGACGGCCGCGGCGGGGACAATCCACCGGGCAGTGGGTATGAGCGGAATCAGGCAGACAGCAGTTCATCGCTTCGATCATGACTCAGTGAAACCGCAGTATGCCATGAAAACATCATTTGAAAATACAGTGATCCGGCCGCGCCGATGCACCCCGGCCTGCTCCGTATTACCATGTTTTGTGACCAGACCGATCGAGCATGCCATGTCGTCCACCCGCGCCAGGATCGAACGCTATTACACCGACCTACTCCAAACGAGCGGCGCCACGCGTGTTGAAGCCTGTTATTGCCTGGAAGATCTGCTGCTCGCCGACAACGACCCGGAAATGCTTCGTCTCCACTTCGACCTACTGACACGGGATACCGGTTCCGCCGCCTACTACGACTTGCGCTCGATGTTCATGGACCGGCCCGCGGACGTGGTGGAACCTTTCCTGCTCGCCCGCTACGACGAACCCGCCTGCCCGGAAACCAGGGCCGGCATTCTCCATATACTGGCGGCGCAGGGGTCGCAGCAGGTATTACCGTTGCTCCGCTCCGGATTGGGCAACCCGGATGCCGTCCTGCGCCGGAGCTGCATCATCGCCCTCGGCTGGATCGGTGACGCCGGAGACCTGTCCCGATTGCGCCAGCGGCTGCAACAAGACACGGAAGCCGAATTGAGAGGGCTGGCCGCAAGCGCGCTGAGACAATGGTGGTTTCGTCGTATCCTGCCGGCCACGGATCTTCTCCCCGTGCTCTATCCCGCTCTGCAAAGGGAATCCTCCGAATACGCCTTGAAGCTGATCATCGTGGCGATCCAGGATCTTCAAGGCCGCTGCCATGGCTTGAAGGAGGACCTCGAGGATCATTGCATTCATGGCGATCCGTATCAGGCTCGGGAGCGCATCATCGCCGCCGGCCTTTAATGATCTTTTTCGATACCGGCGGGAAACCGCCATGGCCGGCCATTGTCGCCATCGCCGCATCTCGTACTACACTATCGGTTCGGTGGCACCGTTGGTGGTCACCGAATCACCGGCGACCGATTCATGGGCTGACGCCGGGCCCCGTTTGTAGCTGTTTGAAGCAAGGAGAATCACATGCACCGCATTCTGTTCGTTACGGCCGCGGCCGCCCTGTTCGCCACCGGTTGCGCCAGCACCCCCTCCGCGAATCTGCCGGAGGGCGCCACTGCCTGTCCGGATAAACGGCCTACCGTCTGCACCATGGATTACAATCCGGTGAACGGTTTCAACGCCGCCGGAGAAGATCAGGGTGAATTTGGCAACGCCTGCGGCGCCTGTGGTCAGGACGACATCAGCTACACCATTCCGGTAAGACGGTGATCCCGCTGCTCAATACATCACTGTAACCCCGGAACGGACGCTCACCTTGCCCTACTCCCCTTTGCGCCTGCTGCTGGATTTCGATGATCAATACCAGCGGGATCAGCGCCAGAGCCCGGACTTTCTCCATCGCCGGGACCGACAACTGGCGCTGCAGGCGCAGCAGCGGGGCGGCTCCACGCCACTCCCCGAGGATTGGCTACGCACCCTGGGCGCCGACCGTGTCGGCGGCGGCCACGATCCGCGTCTGCGCACCTGGCGGCGGGCTCGCGTGCTGTTCGTTCTCGGCGGCGCGGTACTCGGCGTGCTCACCATGCTCGGGCTGCTCTATTACGATGGCAGCCAGCGCATCAACGTCACCCTGCTGCTCGGCTTCGCGGCGCTGCAACTGGCTCTGGCGATCCTGACCACGGCGCAGGCGGCCATCGGCTGGCGCCCCTGGGGGCGGCTACTGGATCGCGCCGACGCCACGCCTTCCGCCCTGCACGATCTGCAACCGCCGCTGGCGGCCCGGGTCGCGCACAGCGGTGGGCTCGCGTTCGCGATCGCCGCGCTGCTGACCCTGCTGGTGCAGGTGGTGGTGCGTGATCTGGCGTTCGGCTGGAGCACCACCTTGCAAACCTCCGCCCCGGCCTACCACGAACTCACCCACGCCCTGGCCTGGCCATGGCGGCAATGGCTGCCGCCGGCGGTGCCGTCACTGGAACTGGTGGAGCAATCCCGGTTCTTCCGCATCAGCGATCAAACGCCCGCCGATCCAGCCCGGCTCGGCGCCTGGTGGGCATTCCTGGCCATGATCTGGCTGGTCTATGTGGTGCTGCCCCGGCTGGTGTTTCTGGCCCTGAGCCGTGCCCAGTTACGCTGGCGGGCAAAGCGGCTGCTGACCCGGCATCCTGGTATGACGGCCCTGCGTCAACGCTTTGAACAGCCCTGGGTGGATACCGGCGCGGGCAATGCCACCTCATCACCGGAGCTTGATCAGGGTAAGACGGCCGATGGCGTACTGCCGGAGAGCGGCACGGTGATCCACTGGGCCGGCGCCGGCCTCGCCGATGACGCGCTGTTCAGTACGCTCGTCGGCGGGGAGCGCGCCCCATTGCGGCTGGAAGCGGGCGGCAGCGCCAGCCTGGATCATGATCGGGCGGTGCTGGAACAGGCCGGCCAGCGGCGCGAACCGGTATTGATCCTGACCCAGGGCTGGGAACCGCCCACCGGCGAGCTGGCGGACTTTCTCGACGACGCCCGCCAACAATGGGGCGAGGACACCGTGATCGCCCTGGTTCCCCTGGCCGCCGATCCGGGCGGTGCTTTATCCGACGACACTCTGGCCCAGTGGCGTCGATTCGTGGACCGGCGGCAACATGCCCATTTGCGTCTATGCCGCGCCCCGGAGGTGTCCTCATGACCACCGCGCCACGCTTTGCCGTGGTCGGCCACCCCAACAAGGGCAAGTCGAGCATCGTCGCCACGCTTTCGCAGAACGACGCCGTTACCATCGCCCTGGAGCCGGGCACCACCCGTGACAGCGAGCGCTACCCGCTGAGCGTGGACGGCCATCTGCTCTACGAACTGATCGATACCCCCGGGTTCCAGCGCCCCCGCCGGGTGCTGGCCTGGCTACAGGCGCACAGCCACTCCGCCTCGGACCGGCCCGACACGGTACGCGCCTTCGTCAATCAGCACCGCGACGATCCGCGTTTTCACGACGAGTGCGAACTGCTGACGCCGATTCTCGACGGTGCCGGCATCATCTATGTGGTGGACGGTTCGGTGCCCTATCACCAGGAACACGAAGCGGAGATGGAAATTCTGCGCTGGACCGGCCAGCCCAGCCTGGCGTTGATCAACCGCATCGGCGAGGACGACCACGGCGAGCAGTGGCAAACCGCCCTGGGGCAGTACTTCCGCATCGTCCGCGACTTCAACGCGGTCACCGCACCGTTCGAAACCCATCTGAGTCTGCTGCGCAGTTTCGGGCAGTTGGCACCACAGTGGGAAACCGCTCTGGAGCAGGCCGTCGAACATCTCCGGGAGCAACGCCGGCACCGCCAGCAGCGAGCCTGGGCACTGATCGCCGATGCCCTCAGCGATATGCTCGGCCATGCCGAAAGCGCCCGCCTCGGCGAAGACGCCAGCCGCTCCGCCCTGGAGGTCCGGCTGCGGCAAAGCTGGCAGGACTGGCAACGCAAACGGGAGCAGCGACTGCGGCGGGAAGTGGAGCAGCTTTATCAGCACCACCATCTGCAACGGCAGGAACAGCACCTGGAATGGCAGCCCGGGCATGACCTGTTCAGCGAACGGGAACGCCGGGCCTGGGGCGTCAGCCGGGCCTATCTGGCCACCGCCGGTTTCGGCGCCGGCGCTCTGGGTGGCGCTGGCGTGGATGCCCTCACCGCCGGCCACACGCTGGGCGCCGGCGCCCTGATCGGGGGCGTGCTCGGCGCCGCCGGCAGTCTCTACTATTCCAGCAAACTGGATCGTCTGAATCTGGGCCCGCTGTCCTCCGGCGGCCGCGAGGCGCGCTTCGGCCCGCTGCGCGACCCGCAATTCGGCTATGTGGTACTCGGCCGCGCCCTGCAACACTGGTATCAGATCACCGATCGCAATCACGCCGGCCGCGACCCGCTGACCCTGGACAATGCCGACAGCCACTGGCTCGATGCCCTGCCCCGCAGCCAGCGCCACGCACTACAGAAAGCCTTGCAGCAAAGCACTCGTCAGCAGGACGAGAAACGCCGCCAAGCTCTACGCGAAGCGGTGGCTCGGGCGGGGGAAGCGTTTCTGGAGTGGCGGCGGAAGTGACGTGGCAGGTTGAGCCTAACTATTGCTACAAAGTGGCTGTAGGAGCCTGCCCTGCAGGCGAATTTTTGGGCGCGGCCCCCATTCGCCAGCACACGGAGAACCGTCCCGTCAGCGCTCCGACCTCTCACGCCGGTAGTCCCTGGGCGCCACACCCATCACCTTCTTGAATTGGCGGGAAAAATAATAAGGGTCGTCGTAGCCGAGATCGGCGGCCACCTGGGTGATGCTGAGATCGGTGATGTCGAGCAGGTAGCAGGCACGGGTGATCTTCAAATGCTGGAACGCCTGCATCGGCGTTTGTCCGGTCTGCCGTTTGTATTCGCGAATGAAGTGATAAAGCGACAGTTCACTGGTGGCACTGACCAGTTGTTCCAGCTCGATGCGTTGATGCAGATGCGCCTGCAACCAGGCTTGGATCCGCGGCACATCCAACGCCACGTTGCGGGCCTGACGCTGCCGCCGCATCAATGCCATGAAAGAGAGCAGGCTCTTGAGCAGATTGGCGGCGTATATCAAGTGATGGGGACGGAAGCGCGTCACGGTGGTAAGCAGCAACTCCAGATCCTCGGTGAGCCGCGAGTGCTGCCCGACAGTGGCGGTGAAACCGTCCGGGGAGCTGAGGATTTCGTTGAAATAGGTATCCACCTCGGCGCCCCCCAGGTGCACCCAGTAGATCGTCCAGGGGTCCTGAGGGTTGGCCCGGTAACGGTGACGCTGGCCTTCCCGTAACAACAGTACATCCCCGGCCCGCACCGGCTTGCGCCGTCCCTCCAGTTCCGCCACGCCGGATCCCGCCAGGCAATAAATCACCAGATGATCCCGGGGCTCGGCACGCCCCATATGGTGGCCAGCGGCGGCGGGATAGAAGCCGACGCCATGAGGCATGCAGTCCCGGCACAGCGGATGTTCCGCCAGCTCCGTCACCAGCGCATGGGGGATCACGACCCGCCGCCCGGTCTTCGGCAATGGCCAGCGGGAGGTTTCCACTGGTGGGGTAAGAATGTCACTCATGACCGCAATTTTATCCAGGTATAGTCAATTGCCGCTATCTTACCGCCCCCCTCCCTGTGATACACAGTAGCCATACTGTTGGAAACGCCACCCCGTGCAGCAGCATGATGGTGCCACCTCGCTCCGAAGGAGCGGCCGGGCTCGGCGCGCGTGGCCCGTTATACCCCTAATAATTATTTGGAGAGCGTTATGTCCACCCGACTGCCTCAACTGATCAACGGTGAGTTCGCGCAAAGCGCCACCGATACCTGGATTCCCGTCACCAACCCGGCCACCCAGGAAGTGCTGTGCGAGGCCCCGGCGGCCACCGGCGAGGAAATGGAGAAAGCCATCGCCGCCGCCAAGGCCGCCTTCGAGGAATGGCGTGAAGTGCCGGTCACCGAACGGGCCCGTTTGATGATGCGCTATCAGGCCCTGCTGAAAGAGCGCCACGACGATATCGCCAAGGTGCTGGCGAAGGAGACCGGTAAAACCTTCGAGGACGCCAAGGGCGACGTCTGGCGCGGTATCGAAGTGGTCGAACAGGCCGCCAATATCCCGTCACTGATGATGGGCGAAACGGTGGAGAACGTGGCCCGCAGCATCGACACCCATTCCTGGATCCAGCCGCTGGGCGTGTGCGCCGGCATCACCCCGTTCAACTTCCCGGCGATGATCCCGCTGTGGATGTTCCCGATGGCGATTGCCAGCGGCAACACCTTCGTACTCAAACCCTCCGAGCAGGATCCGATGACCCCCAACCTGCTGGCGGAACTGTTCCTGGAAGCCGGCGCGCCAAAGAACGTGCTGCAGGTGGTGCACGGCGGCAAGCAGCAAGTGGATACCCTGCTCACCCATCCGGAGATCAAGGCGGTGTCCTTCGTCGGTTCGGTACCGGTGGGCCAGCACGTCTACCGCACCGCCACCGAGCATCTGAAGCGCGCCCAGTGTTTCGCTGGCGCCAAGAACCACATGGTGATCATGCCGGACGCGCAGAAAAGCCAGGTGGTCGGCAATCTGGTGGGCTCCTCCTGTGGCGCCGCCGGTCAGCGCTGCATGGCGATCAGCGTGGCGGTGTTCGTCGGTGATTCCAAACAGTGGATCGACGACATCAAGGAAGAGTTCGCCAAGGTGCGTCCGGGTGCCTGGGACGACGCCGGTGCCGCCTACGGCCCGCAGATCAGCCCGAAGGCCAGGGAACGCATTCTTACTCTGATCAAGCAGGGCAAGGAAGAAGGCGCCACCTGCCTGCTGGACGGTTCCGACTGCACCGTGGACGGCCTGCCGGACGGCAACTGGGTCGGCCCCACGCTGTTCACCGACGTGAAGCCGGAAATGAGCATCTATAACGAAGAAATTTTTGGCCCGGTGCTGTGCTGCGTGTGCGTGGATACGCTGGAAGAAGCCATCGAACTGGTCAACAACAGCCCTTACGGCAACGGCACCTCCATCTTCACCGCCAGCGGCGCCGCCGCCCGCAAATACCAGCACGAAGTGGAAGTCGGTCAGGTCGGCATCAACATCCCGATTCCGGTGCCGCTGCCGTTCTTCAGCTTCACCGGTTGGAAAGGGTCCTTCTACGGCGACCAGCACGCTTACGGCAAACAGGCGGTGCGGTTCTACACCGAGACCAAGACCGTCACCAGCCGCTGGTTCGAGGACGACATCGCCGATGCCACCCACAGTGGCCCGAACATGACCATCCATCTGAAATAACCTCGCCGGCCGGCCCGCTCCCTTATTGGCATCGCCATAAGAGAGCGGGCCCGCCCGCGAACAGCGGAGACCGATACCGTGGATTTCTCCCTCAACGAAGAACAACAGGCGTTCCGCGATACCGCCCGTCAGTTCGCTGAAAAAGAACTGGCGCCTTTCGCCGCCGAATGGGATGAACACAGCACCTTTCCCAAGGACACCATCAAGCGGGCCGGAGAGCTCGGTTTCTGCGCGCTGTATTGCGATCCCGACCACGGCGGCATGGGACTGAGCCGGCTTGATGCCGCCTTGATCTTCGAGCAAATGGCGGCCGGCTGTACCTCCACCACGGCTTTCATCACCATCCACAACATGGCCACCTGGATGCTGTCGAACTTCGGTTCCGACACGCTTCGCGACCAGTGGGCCGCGGGACTGATGAGCGGTGAACAGCTGGCGTCCTACTGCCTCACCGAACCCAACGCCGGTTCCGATGCCGCCGCCCTGAGCACCAGTGCCAAAAGGGACGGCGGCGACTATGTGCTGAACGGCGCCAAGGCGTTTATTTCCGGCGCCGGCGACACCGACGTGCTGGTTTTGATGGCACGCACCGGCGGCAGCGGTGCCGGTGGTGTTACCTGCTTCGCCATTCCGGCGGACACCGCCGGCGTCAGCTACGGCCGCAACGAAGACAAGATGGGCTGGAAAAGCCAGCCCACCCGGGCCGTGATCCTGGAAGACGCGCGCATTCCCGAGCGCTATCGCATCGGCGAGGAAGGCCAGGGCTTCAAGATCGCCATGGCCGGTCTCGACGGCGGCCGCATCAACATCGCCAGTTGTTCGCTGGGTGCGGCCACCGCCGCACTCAATCAAGCCCAGTCCTACGTGCAGGAACGCAAGCAGTTCGGCCAGGCGCTGAGCCAGTTCCAGAATACCCAGTTCACCCTCGCCGACATGGCCACGCATCTGGTGGCGGCACAACAAATGGTGCGGCTGGCGGCCTGGAAACTGGACCAGGGCGACAGCGACAAGTCCATGTACTGCGCCATGGCCAAACGGCTCGCCACCGACCTGTGTTTCGACGTTTGCAACCAGGCTCTGCAGTTGCATGGCGGTTACGGCTATATCAAGGAATACCCGCTGGAACGTTATGTGCGCGATGCCCGCGTGCATCAGATTCTGGAGGGCACCAACGAAATCATGCGGGTCATCATTGCCCGCCGCGTGCTGGGCGACCTGGCGTTCCTGTGAGCGACCGGGATAATGCCACGCAACGCAATCAATTGATGGAGAGTCTTGTTGATGGATAGCACCGCCCCCGTGACGTTCGAAGTCCTGGAAGGCCGTCACGGCCGTATTGGCCGCGCCACCCTGAACGCACCGAAAAGCCTCAACTCCCTGTCCCTGGAAATGATCGATCTGCTGCAGGAGCAACTGTCCGCCTGGCAGGGCGACGCCACGATCCAGGCGGTCTGGCTGGACGCCAACAGCGACAAGGCGTTCTGCGCTGGCGGCGATATCGTGCGCCTGTACGAAAGCATGGTGGCCACGCCACAAGGTGAGCGGAACCGGCACGCGGAAGCGTTCTTCGGGCGCGAATACCAGTTGGATCATCGCCTGCATACGTTCGGCAAGCCGCTGATCTGCTGGGGCAATGGCATCATCATGGGCGGCGGGCTCGGCTTGCTGGCCGGCGCCTCCCACAAGGTGCTTACCGAAACCGCGCGCATCGCCATGCCGGAAATCACCATCGGTCTGTTTCCGGACGTGGGCGGCAGCTACTTCCTCAGCCGCATGCCCGGCAAGGTCGGCCTGTTCCTGGGACTGACCGGCGCCAACATCAACGTCAACGACGGCCTCGCCATCGGCCTGGGTGACGTGGCCATCGCCCACGAGAGCAAGGCGGCGGTGATGAGCGCACTCAACGAATTGAATTGGGACAATGACGCACAGCGCCACGACAGCCAGGTCAGCGATGTGCTGGCCGGCTTCGGCTTGGCCGCCGACGCCCTGCCGCAAAGCCCGGTAACCGAACATCGTGGCGAGATCGACCGGCTCTGCGAAGGCGATGATCTGGCCACGGTGGTACAGGCCATCACCACCCTCGACAGCCAGGACCGCTGGTTGAGCAAGGCCTCAGCCACACTCGCCGGAGGCTGCCCGCAAACCGCCGCCCTGGTATGGGAAAACTGGCACCGTGGCGCCGACATGACGCTGGCCGATGTGTTCCGCATGGAATGGCGCGTGGCGGTGCAGTGCGCGCTGCACGGCGATTTCCAGGAGGGCGTGCGCGCCCTTTTGATCGACAAGGACGGCCAACCCCGTTTCAAACACCGCTCGGTTGCCGACATCACACCGGCATACCTGGCGGAATTTTATCAACTTCCCGGCGTACCCGACCCGTTAGCGGACTTATAGAAAGGACCGGTAAAACGGGCACCGCGCCGGCTTCAGCAGCTGGAGGAATAATTATGAGAATCGCGTTTTTTGGTGTCGGACACATGGGCGGCCCGATGGCCGCCAATCTGGTCAAGGCCGGTCATGAGGTGCTCGCCTTTGATCTGGTGCCCGCCCTGCTGCAGGAAGCGGTGAACGCCGGCGCCAGCGCCGCCGACTCGCCAAAGCAGGCGGTGGAGAACGCCGAGGTGGTGATCAGCATGCTGCCCTCCGGCGCCGCGGCCAAGGGCCTCTACCTGGGTGACGACGGTATTCTCGGTGCCATTGGTCAGGACAGTCTGATCATCGACTGCTCCACCATCGATGCCGCCACCGCCCGCGACCTTGCCGGCGCCGCCGCTGACAGCGGCCGGGTGATGATCGACGCTCCGGTATCCGGCGGCGTCGGCGGTGCCAAGGCCGGCACCCTGACGTTCATCTGCGGCGGCCCGGAAGATGCGGTGGAGCGCGCCCGCGCGGTGCTCGAGTGCATGGGCAGCAAGATCTTCCGCGCTGGCGACAACGGCGCCGGGCAAGTGGCGAAAATCTGCAACAACATGCTGCTGGCGGTCCACATGATCGGCACCGCCGAAGCCCTGCAACTGGGCGTCGATCACGGCCTCGATCCCAAGGTCCTGTCGGACATCATGTTCGCCAGCTCCGGCCGCAACTGGTCCCTGGAAGTCTACAACCCCTGGCCCGGGGTCATGGAAGGCGTGCCTTCCAGCAACGACTATCAGGGCGGCTTCGGCGTCAACCTGATGAACAAGGACCTGGGGCTGGCTCTGGAAGCCGCGCTGGCCAGCAAGTCCGCCACGCCCATGGGCGCGTTGGCGAAAAGCCTTTACGGGCTGCACGCCAACGCCGGTAATGGCGGCCTGGATTTCTCCAGCATCCAGCGGTTCTTCAAGCACCGGGACGAATAAGCGCGATCGTTCTTCCCCATCACAGGCCCGGCGTCCATTCCCGGTCCGGGTGGTGGGCCAGGAATTCCGGGCGCCGGCGGCGCGCGGCGAACGGCGCCCGGCAGCGGTTATCGCGGCGGTTATAGACGAAAAACACATTGCTGCGCGGGTCCGGCGACATATTGGCGTTGGAGCCATGCAGCGTGTTGCAGTCGAACAACAGCAGACCTCCGGCGGCACCGGTGGGCGCCTTGATACCGTGCCGCCGGATCAACTCCGCCAGCACCGCCTCGCCGGGGACACCGATCTCCTGCCGTTTCAACGACTGTTCATGATGATTTTCCGGGGTCTCACCGAAACAGGGCACGAACACTTTGTGCGACCCCGGGATCAGCATCAGAGGGCCGTTGAACATATGATTGTTGGTGAGCACGATGGAGGCGCTGACCGCGTGCATGGCCGGCATGCCATCCTCCGCGTGCCAGGTCTCGAAGTCCGAATGCCAGTTGAACCCCTTGCCCTTGAAGCCGGGTTTGTAGTTGATCCGGGACTGATGCACATAGGGTTCACCGCCCAGAATCTGGCGGGCCCGGCCGATCAAACGCGGGTCCTCCGCCAGTTGGCGGAAACGCCGGGACAGGAAGTGCACCGCGAACAGAGAACGGATTTCACGGCTGTCCGGCTCCGTGATGGTGAAAGGGCGCCCTCGAAATGACGGCGTATTCATCAGCGATGACATTTCCCGTCGCAGCGCCGCGACCTCGCCGGCATTGAGAAAGCCGGGTTCGAACAGAAAGCCCTGACGTTCAAACCGCTCCAGTTGATCCGCGGACAGCGGGCCCTGTCCGGCGTCGCCTTTGACCACCGCCTCACGGCGGTGCAGCCAGGGAAGGTCTGGAGTCCGCGCAAGGCGGGTGGGATAGGGGTCGTTTCCAGACCGGAAAGACCTGGGGTAAGACTGACGTGATAGCGTCGGTGCTGACATCAAATCACCTCCGAGATTTGCGATCAGTTCCAGCGCGGCGGCACGATCCGCCTGTTGCCTGGGTGTTCAATAACCTTTTCAGTGGCTGAGAAAATCCACGAACGGAACCTTCAGTGGTGAGGGATGATGGTGGCCACAAGAAAAATTTCAAGAGCCTGGCCGCACATCCGCGCCACGGAAGCCACGCCGGTTCATACCAACCTGCCGGTATCGCCACGGGGCTGTCCTGACGTCCCTTTCGGCGTACAGTAACCCCTCGATCGGCCCGGTTTGGCCGGCATCAAAGGGAGAGACAGATGGGATTCGATTTCAACGATACGCGCGTGGTGGTGGCCGGCGGCAGCCGTGGCATCGGCCGCGCCATAGCCCTGGCGTTCGCGGCCGCCGGCGCCCGGGTCTCGGTCTGCGCCCGTGGCGCGGAGACGCTGGACGCCTTGCGCCAGGACGCCGCCGCCAAGGGTTGGGAGCTGCACGTGGCCTCCTGCGACCTCGGCGACAAAACCGCTATCGACGGCTATATCCGTGACGCGGCACAAGCCCTTGGCGGGCTCGACGTGCTGGTCAACTGCGCTTCGGCCTTCGGGCGCGGCGACGACGAGAGCGGCTGGGGGATGAGCATGAACGTGGACCTGATGGGCACAGTCCGCGCCTGTCACGCCAGCCTCCCGTATCTGCGGGAATCTTCCCGGGCGGCGATCATCAACCTGACCTCCATTGCCCAATTCCATCCTTCCGTTCGCACCGCGCCCTACGCCGCGGTAAAGGCGGCGGTGAGCCACTACACCAGCAGTCTGGCGTTGCGGCTGGCCGGCGACGGTATCCGCGTCAACGCGGTGGCTCCGGGGTCAGTGGAGTTTCCCGGTGGGGTCTGGGACGACGCCCGCCGCGATAACCCGACGCTGTATCAGAATATCCTGGCCGGTATCCCGTTCGGCCGCTTTGGCGCACCGGACGACATCGCCGAGCCGGTGCTGTTCCTGGCTTCCCCCCAGGCGCGCTGGATCACCGGCCAGACGCTGGCGGTGGACGGCGGCCAGTTGCTGAGCTGAGATGGGCAACTCCACGCAGCGGCTGTTCTTCGATCTGGTGGACCTGCGCCTGTTCATCAATATCGCCGAAGCCAACAGCCTGACCCGTGGCGCCGAGCGCTCCTGCCTGTCACTGGCGGCGGCGAGCATGCGCATCAAGAATCTGGAAGATGCCATCGGTACCCGTCTGCTCAACCGCGCCAGCCAGGGTGTGACACTCACTCCCGCCGGCCAGGCCATGTTGCGCAACGCCCTGCGCATCCTGCAGCAAAGCGAGCGCCTGCTCGGCGATCTGGCGGAGTACGGCCAGGGGGTCAAGGGCCGGGTGCGCCTGTTCGCCAACACCACCGCCATGACCGAGTTCCTGCCCGCCGCGCTGGGCCGGTTCCTGTCCGACCATCCGCGGGTGGATATGGATCTGCGCGAGCGGCTCAGCCACGACATCGTCAAGGCGGTCCAGGACGGCGCCACCGACATTGGCATCGTCGCCGGCTCGGTGTCCACCGAAGGCCTGCAGGCCCTCCCCTATCACGGCGACCGGCTGGTGCTGGCCACCGCCCTGAACCATCCTCTGGCCAGTCGTGCGCGACTGGCGTTCAAGGAAGCGTTGGGCCACGACTTCGTGTCCCTGCACTCCGGCAGCGCCATCCACACCTTCATGGCCCAGGTGGCCAGTGAGCTGGGCCTGGATACCCAGATCCGTGTCCAGGTTTCCAGTTTCGACGCGCTGTGCCGCATGGTGGAGGCGAATGCCGGCATCGGTCTGCTACCCCGCTCCGCGGCGCGCCGGCTGGCCCGGTCCATGGATATTCATGTCATCGAGCTGTCCGACGCCTGGGCCGAACGGGAGATGAAAATCTGCGTGCGGGAACTGGAAGCACTGCCGACCTTCGCCCGGGAGTTGGTGGATTATCTGCTGGCGACGCCGGGGCCGGCCAGTTGACGCCCAGCGTTCCTGTTTGTGTTTGCCACGGCCTTTTCCCTCAGCTCATCAGGTTCGGCAACCATAGCGCCAGTTGCGGGAAGCTGCTCAGCAATAGCAGCAACAGCGCTTCACACAGCAGGAACCAGAGCAGGCCTTTGAACACGGTGCCCAGAGCCACCTGGTCGCCCACCACGCTCTTCACCACGTAGACGTTCATGCCCACCGGCGGCGTCAACAGCCCGACTTCAATCAACTTCACCACCAGCACGCCAATCCAGATCAGGTCCATGTTCAGGGCATGAAATACCGGCAGGAACACCGGCAGGGTCAGCAACATGACGCCCAGCGGATCCAGGAACATACCCAGTACCAGGTAAACCAGCACCAGTGCCAGCAAGGCCCAGGCCACGGTCATATCCATGGACGTCACCAGCTCCACCAGTCCGGTGGAAAGACCGGCCATGGCCAGGAAACGGGTCAGCATGACCGCACCGATGGCAATGAAGAAAATCGACGCGGTGGTACGCAGGGCCTCCGCCAGTGATGCGCAAAACGCACGCCAGGGCAGACGCCGTTGCAGCAGCGCGATGGCCAGTGTCATGGCGGCGCCCAGGGCCCCGGCTTCGGTGGGACTGGCGACACCGCCATAGATACTGCCGAGCACGCCCAGCACCAGCAGCGGTAATGGCCATACCGCGCGCAGACTGGCCATGCGTTCCGCCCAGCTCACCTGCTCATGTCGTTGCGGCGCCAGCTTCGGATTAAGCCAGCAACGGATCACGATCATGGAGGCGAAAAAAACGGCGGTAAGCAGGCCGGGAATAACACCGGCGAGAAACAGCTTGCTGATCGACTGCTCGGTGTACCAGCCGTAGATAATGAACAGGATCGAAGGCGGGATCAGCGCTCCCAGGGTGCCAGAGGCGGCCACGGTGCCGGTGGCGAGCCCCCGGTCATAGCCGTAGCGGAGCATCTCCGGAATGGCCAGCCGCCCCATGGACGCGGTGGTGGCCATGGAGGAGCCGGATACCGCGGCGAAGCCGGCGGAGCCGAAGTTGGTGGCCAGGGCGAGCCCGCCGGGCACCCGCATCAGCCAGAGCCGGGCGGCATCGTAGAGCAGCCGGGTCAAGCCGGAGTGATATGCGAAAGCCCCCATCAACAGGAACATGGGCACCGCCGACAGGGTCCAGCTGGCGCCAAATTCATAAGGCATGGCGCGCAGCATGCCCAGCGCCGGGTCGACCCCGCGCAAAGCCACGATTCCGCCCAGGGATACCACCCCCAGGGACACCGCGATGGGTACACGCAAGGCCATGAGCAGCAGCAAAATACCGACGCCACTCAGGCCGATCATCATATCGGTCATGAAAAATTCCTCAGGCCACGGTATCGTCTTGGTCCCACGCGGAGAACGGATTGACCGGTTCCAGTGAACGCTGCCCGGTGACGAGCATGATCAGGTCGTCCACCGCGTGCAGCAGGAACAGTGCCGCCATCAGCAGGCCGCCAGCAGGCACCAGCCAACGGGCCGGCCACACCACGATCTCGCCGACACCGGCGGTCCAGGTTTCGCCGATCAGGGTCATGTCCCAGGCTTCCAGGGTTCCCATCCAGATCAAAACGCCCACGTAAATCAACGCCACCACGTTGCCAAACAGATCGAGTACCGCCAGCGGGCGTTCGCCCATGTGCCGGGTGAACAGCTCCACGGTGATGTGATCACGGGTATAGGTCAGCAGCCCCAGGGGCAGGAAAATCAGCGCTACCATGTAGTAGTTGGCGACCAGTTCCAGGGTGCCGTCGATGGGGTGGTTGGCGAGCCAGCGCAGCAGCACATCCAACGTCACCTGGCCCATCATCACCAGCATGGCGCAGGCGGCGACCAGGGCGAACCCCTGCACCAGCCGCATCAGCAGACGGTCGAGAGCCTTCATGGTACTTCCTTAAAAAGAGAGGCTTGAAAGAGAAGCTTGAAAGAGAGGACGTGGCGGCCACCGGTGGATGGCGCCGCCCGCCGCTCGGATCGGTTACAGCTTGGAGAAAATTTCGTCCTGCAACGCTTGCTGGTAAGCGTCAAAGTCGCCGTCCATATCAGCTACCCGTTTTTCCCATTTGTTCAGCGTATCAAGGAACCCTTGCAGGAAAACCTCCGGGTCATCACCGCCGACCCCGCGCTCCTTGGCCAACGCCAGTACCCGTTTGAATTCGGCGTCGACATGGTCGGCGAGTTTTTTGCGTTCGGCGGCGCTGGGCTCGGCGAAAATCACGCCGCTGGCCTCGCCATCGGCACGGGCCTTGGCGGAGTCGTCCTCGTACCCTTCAGTGACATCACGGACCAGTTTCGCCAGTTGGGAAGACACCAGAGCGCGCTCCTCGTCCGACAATTTCTTCCAGGTCTTGTCGTTCACCTCCAGCACGGACGCGCCATAGTAGGAACCGAACGGCATGTCACTGACCCACTTCACCACTTCCTTCAGATTCAGGGTGTGCATGTACGCCAGCGGGCCGACGTTACAGTCCGCCTGACCACGTTGCAGCGCCTGATAGATGTCCTCGGTGGGGACCGCGACGATGGTGGCGCCGAACTGCTCCACCCAGTTCACCAGCGGCGTACTGGTGGCCCGCACCCGCTTGCCGGCCAGGTCGTCCAGGCTGTCGAGTTCCTGGCGGCATTCGAAGTGATAGGGCGCGGAGCCGTAAAACGCCAGCGGCCGGGCGTTGTGTTTCAGGTGCTCCTGCATGCACTCGGGGCATTTGAGCAGGTAGTACTCGTTGGCGGCGGCGGCGGCCACGCGGGCATCGCTGACCGCCAGCATCAGCGAGGCGATGGTGTCGGTGGCGGGAATCTGGCTGGTGACCCAGGCAGGAACCACCAGACCGGAGTCAACGATGCCGCGCTGGATCGTGGACAGGGTCGCCGGTCCTTTGGCCATCACGCCACCGGAATAGACCGTCAGCTTCAGATCACCGCCGGACGCCTCCTCCAGGCCTTTGGCAAGAGGCTCGATGCCCTTGGCCACGGTAGTGTGGTTGCTCGGGAACGGGGAAGAGTAGGACAGGTCGGTGGCGGTGGCGACACCGCTGAACAGGGTCAGACAAAAGGCGGCCAAACCGGCCGTACGGGCAGTCAGAGTCATGGTGTACTTCTCCTGGGGCCCAAGCACGCATCCACGGCCCCAATCGGTTGATTGTTGTTGTCATCACCGGGCCGCACCGTCGGCTCGACCCGCTTAGAGCCTGTTCACGATCTTTACGCCACCGCGTTGCTGCTGGAAAAGCCGCCAGAGGGCGTCGCGGACTGCAGGCTTTGGTGGGGCCAAAGGCAAAGGCCGGGGCGTCGTCTGGCGGCTTTTCCAGCGCAACCCGAAGGGCCGGGCCCCTTTTGCCGCCAGCCCGCGATTACGCTTGTTTATGTAGATTGACTACACCGCACAATCGGAATCACGACCTGACGACACTTTCTACCAGGTGAGAAGGGAGCTCCGGCGCGGTGGCGTAAAGATCGTGAACAGGCTCTTTCACCCTGCCCGGACTGGCGCGCGGGAACAATTCAGTTTTCCCTAAGCCTGCCTTCAGGAGGGGTGAAGGCCGCTTCCGTCGCGCGCTGGACCCGTTTGCCGTTGGCCACCATGTCACGCACCAGCCGCACCAGCTCCCCGAACCGGGCCACCACCGCATCCGGGCGGTGCGGGTGGCGTGGCGAGCCGGGGAAAATCTTGTCCAGCCAGGACTGCGGCCATTGGGCGCCGTTGTAGAACACGGCGGTGACGCCAGCTTCCTTGCCCGCGATCACGTCGGTGGTGCTGTCGCCCAGATACCAGCAGGTGGGGCCGGGCTGCTGCCCAAGCCGCCGCAGTGCTTCGAGAAGCATATCCGGGGCGGGCTTTCGATGCGCCACGTCATCACCGCAGACGATCACGTCGAACAGCCCGATCCAGGCCCCATCCTCCAGCCGACTCAATTCGTGCTCCAGATAGTCCCTTTTGCGATTGCTGATGATGCCCATGGGAATGCCCAGCTCCCGCAGCCGGCGCAGCTGTGAGGTGGTATCCGGCTCCAGCGCATGGACATCGTCCACGTACTTCTTGTAGCAGTCGTCGAAAGCCGCGTGGATACGGGCCTTGGCGTCCTGATCCGAGCCGAACAGGACTTCGAAGATATCAGTGCGTGAGATTTTGCGCTGGGCGGTGATTTTCGGGTGCAGGCGGTGGTGGTCACGGACGTATTTGACCAGACGGGCGTCTTCCAACGTCTTCGACTGCTCGGTGGTCAGCAGCCGGTCACGCAGGCCCAGCGCTTCCAGACGGGGCAGCACATCGTCGATGGCGTGATACATGGCGTCATGGGTATCCACCAGGGTGGCGTGCCAATCCATCAGAATCGCCGTGGGCACCGCCTGGGGAAGCTGCAGAATACTCATGGTCCCTCCAACACCCGTTCTCACGCAATGTAAGGTACTCGACATCGCCATGCAGCATAGCATGCCCTTTTTACCATTCCGGGACAGCGGCGGGTGGCCAGTACCGCCATCATTCAATACCATTCGCTTCGCCCCCTGGAGCCTGTTCAAGGTTGCTACGCCACCGGGGCGGAGGAAAAGGAGCCCGCATGCGCATCAACCCCGTCTGGTCCCGCATCACCGCCTTGCTGTGTCTGATCGTGGCCGCCGTCCTGATCGGGCTGGCCTGGACCACCGCCAGGACCGCCACCCCGTTTTTTCTGGACCGCTACGCCCAGACCGGCGTTCACCTCTTTTTTGCCGTCCTTCTCCTGATCCTGGCGTTGGTACTGCTGCTACGCCGGCGTCCGCGGGGCCCGCTGCTGATAATGGCCGGGATCGCCGTGCTGATGCTGGTCGCCTCACCCATGAGGTTGGTGCAACTGGACCGGGGCGGCGAAGGGATCACCGTGTCACTCCGCTCTCTGCCGGAACTGGTGGGTGACGGCTGGCGGCGTCAGTCCATGACCACCAAACTGGTGAACTTCAACGATCCCGCTTCCGGACGGCCACTGCCCCAAGCCACGGCCTGCATTGATGAACGGGTGGAAGCCCGGGGACTGTTTCGATTCCAGCAGCGTTATCGCTGGCAGACGCCGGAGACCCTGACCGAGTCGCGCACCGGAGGGATGGAGGAGTGCCTGCGCTTCCGCCGCCAGCTGGTGGCGCAACTGGATGGGCTGGAAGGCGCTCTGGTGCAGGGCAATGCCGACCGGGCCAGAGCCCTGCTTGATCACCATCACGCCGAGAAAGGCCGGCTCGCGCTGCAACTGACCGATGTGGGCGAGCCACTGCGCGGGGAGTTGGCGAAACTGCTGCACACCGATCCGGCCTCCCCGGCGCCGCTCACCTTATCGGACATCGCTCTGGTGCTCGGCAGCCGGCCACACGTCCAGACTTGGCTGAAGCCCGACGACGCCCAATGGTATCAACGCTATGCGCTGTTCAAATTGGGCCTGACCGACCTTGTACCGGTGGAGACACCACGTGAAGACACCGGTTTTGGCTGGCACAGGGAAGATCCGATGTCCGTCTCCCACTTGCGCGAGACCGGCGGCTACCGAAGATTCGACTACACCGCGGCCAATCTCCACTGCGACACGGACTACGCCCGTTTTCTCAAGGAGCAAGGGCTCGCGGTGCCACCGGATAGCGCCGTGCTGCAGCTGTTTCTGTCCCGGCTCTGGGCCACGACGCCAAAAGGCGCCTCCGATGTCTCCCGGCGCATCGCCAGCGTCAATCTGCCCAATCTGCCCAGCCAGGCGGAGAACCCGCGGGATTGCGTGGCGCTGGCCCGCTTCTATACCGATCCGGAACCTTCCGAGCACGTGATCACGCTACTGCGCCGGGCCACCGGTGCCGGAGTTTTCAACCACCAGCAGAGAATGCTGGGCGCCGAGATGGACAAGCTACCCCGGGAAGAACGTTTCAAACGACACAGCAAGGCCGTACGGAAAGTCTATGAGCAGTTCGAGTTCAGTGAGGAGACCCTGCCTCTGCCGCCGATCGTGCCCATGTTCACCGCCATATTGGCGCCAAGGCGGGACACCAACGCCCTGTGTCAGGCGCTGTACGTGATGCCCTGGATGGTGAGCCACGACAGTGCCCTGGAGACGCTCTACGACCTGGCCCGGCAGTGGCGCGGCGAACCGATTCGCCTGGACATGGCCGGCCCGCCGGAGGACGTCTGCTCGTTGGGCCTGATGCTGCCGCCTGGCGGCTTCGAGCGTCAAACCCGGGAGCGTAACCAGTTCCTGGAGCAGGCGGAGCTGCCCTGCGAGGTGGTGCTGCCCGAGGGTACCTACATTTACAGCGAACGACTGGAGTGCCGCCATGAGCAGTGAGCGTACCGTCGAATCGCCTCTGTACCGTCCGGCACCGGGGCTGATTCTCGCCATTGTGGCGACATTGGGCTGGACCGCCCTGACCCTGCTGTCGCTGTTGCTGGACTGGGATTATCTGGCCCCCGGCTACCGGACCGTAGGTAATGACATCAGCGCCGCCGGCGCCCAGATCTGGGGCCTGCCCTGGCTGCTGGCGCTGCTGATGGCGGCCTGCGCCATCGTCACCACGCTTTTGTTTATTCGCCAACTGCGCGGACGGCGCTCCGGGCTGATCTTCACCGTCACGGTAACCCTGGTCCTATCCGCCCTGCTGTTATTGTTGGCACCGCCCGTCGTGGACTTCCAGGTGCGTTACTACCATGGCCCCGGGGACCGCACCATGGTTCTATTCACCGGCCACCGCACACCGCTGTTCCGCTACAGCGAGAGTTATGAGGAGAGCACGCTGTATGGGGAGAGCTACAGAGACAGCCGCCATTTTGTCTGTCTGACGGACCGTACCTGGAAAATCGGCGTGGTCCGGGTCAGCCGGAGTCTGTTCCCGATTCTCGACAAGGAGAACCAGCAGCGCATTCTGGAGAGCCAATGCCGGGAACGGTGAGCCCGGTTCAGTCGGGATCCACCAGACGGGCACCGCTGCCTTCCTCCGCCAGTTCGTCCATGGGGTTACGCAACGGACAGGCGGACAGGGAAAGACAGCCGCAGCCGATGCAACCACTAAGCTGATCCCGCAACAGAGTCAGCCGTTCGATGCGCTTGTCCAGATCCTCGCGCCACTGGGCCGACAGGCGCCCCCAGTCCTTGGCATTGGGGGTACGCTCCTCCGGCAAGGTAGCCAGCGCCTCGGCGATTTCCGCCAGCGGAATGCCGGTTCGCTGGGCAATCTTGATGACCGCCAGCCGCCGCAGCACGTCGCGGGTATAGCGCCGCTGATTGCCGCTGCTGCGACGGCTCTGGATCAACCCCTTGGCTTCGTAGAAATGAATGGCGGATACCGCAAGGCCGGTGCGTTCGGCCACCTGGCCCACGGTGAGCGCCTTGCCCAGATTCTCCGCATTCAGTCTTTCCATGATTCACCCTTGACCTTAATAATACTTGAGGTTTTAGCGTTTTCTTCCTGAATTCGCAATACCTTGGTGGTATCGTCGTTTCTCGTTCCCGGCATCGCGGGACCGTCGATTTACCCGTACCCATTTCGACCAGACATAAGCCATCATCACAAGGAGCCTCCGTGGACTCGGTTATTTCGGTCAGAAATCTCAGCAAGACCTACGACTCGGGTTTCCAGGCGCTGAAACAACTCGACCTGGACATCCGTAAAGGGGAGATCTTCGCCCTGCTTGGTCCCAACGGCGCCGGCAAGACCACTCTGATCAGCATCATCTGTGGCATCGTCCGCCCCACCGCCGGTACCGTGCTGGCCAGCGGCTTCGACATCCAGCAGCACTACCGGGCGGCGCGCGGCAAGATCGGCCTGGTGCCACAGGAACTCACCACCGATGCCTTCGAAACGGTGTGGGCAACGGTAACCTTCAGCCGCGGACTGTTTGGCAAGCCACGTAATCCGGCTCACATTGAACGGATACTGAAAGACCTGTCCTTGTGGGACAAACGCAATGACAAAATCATGGCGTTGTCCGGCGGCATGAAACGGCGCGTGATGATCGCCAAGGCGCTGTCCCATGAACCGGAGATCCTGTTCCTGGACGAACCCACCGCCGGCGTCGACGTGGAATTGCGCCGGGATATGTGGCAACTGGTGGAACAGCTGCGCGAGCGCGGTGTCACCATCATTCTGACCACCCACTATATTCAGGAAGCCGAGGAACTGGCCGACCGTATCGGCGTGATCAACCATGGCAAGCTGGTGCTGGTGGACGAGAAAGACGCGCTGATGCAGAAACTGGGCAAGCGCGAACTGCATGTGCAACTGGCGACGCCGCTGACGCGGATCCCCGAGGCGCTGTCGGCCCTGCCATTGACGCTGTCCGAGGACGGTTTGGAGATCACCTTCACCTTCGACGCCCGCGACGAGCAAAGCGGTATCGCGCCGTTGTTGCGCCAACTGGAGGACAACGGTATCGAATTCCGCGATCTGCGCACCCGGGAAAGCTCTCTGGAGGATATCTTCGTGCACCTGGTCCATGAGTCGCGCAATGCTGAAACCACGGCCGGGAGGGAGTCCGCATGAATATCCATGCCATTCGCGCCATCTACCTGTTCGAAATGGCCCGCACCTGGCGTACGCTGCTGCAAAGCATCGCCTCGCCGGTGATTTCCACCTCGCTGTATTTCGTGGTGTTCGGTTCCGCCATTGGCTCCCGCATGGTGGAGATCGACGGCATCAGTTACGGCGCCTTCATCATTCCCGGCCTGATCATGCTGATGCTGCTCAACGAGAGCATTTCCAACGCCTCCTTCGGCATCTACATGCCGCGTTTCTCGGGCACCATCTACGAAGTCCTGTCGGCGCCGGTGTCCTATGTGGAAATCGTCACCGGTTACGTCGGCGCCGCCGCCAGCAAGTCGATCATTCTCGGCCTGCTGATCCTCGCCACCGCGCGGCTGTTCGTGGACTTCCACATCGCCCATCCGGTGTGGATGGTGACGTTTCTGGTACTCACCGCGGTGACGTTCAGTCTGTTCGGCTTCATCATCGGGGTGTGGGCGGACGGTTTCGAGAAGCTGCAGATCATTCCAATGATGATCGTCACGCCACTGACTTTTCTTGGCGGCACTTTCTATTCGGTGAACATGCTGCCGCCGGTGTGGCAAACGATAACGCTGTTTAATCCGGTGGTGTATCTGATCAGCGGGTTCCGCTGGAGTTTTTATGGCGTCGCCGACGTCAATGTCGGCATCAGTCTGGGCATGACCGTGTTGTTCATGGTGCTGTGCGTGGGGGTGATCCACTGGATTTTCAAAACCGGTTATCGCCTGAAGAACTGACGATGTCAGCGGCGGGTTGAGCGATCCTCGTCGCTGTCGTCACCCAGCAGCTCGTCCAGCTCTTCCTGGCTGAGGTAGTCCAGATCCCAATGGCTGGTGTACCGTTCCTTCAGACGGTGACGGCCGCGATGCAGATCCTCCGGCTCGTCACCGGCATGGGCGGCGCCGGAGTCTTCCTCCGGCGCCGCTGACGGGGGGCGGTGGAACCAGCGTTTCAACCAGGCCAGCATGAGCACCTCACTTGGCTTCCCGGAAGCCATTGACTGCGCTTTTACCCGGAGTGAATACCGGGGTAATCACCAAATTGACGGACATAGCATGAATCTGCAACTCACGGACCTGCTTTTGCTCAGCGCCCTGTGTATCGCCGCGGCCCTGTTCTGGCGCGCCCAGAAGATTCGCGAAAGCGCCCTGTTGGCCACCCGTCGGCATTGCCAGAGAGAAGACGTGATGTTGCTGGATGAAACCGTGGCGCTGCGCCGTGTGCGGGTCCGTCGCGATCCGGGCCGAGGGCTTTGCCTGCTGCGCTGCTACAGCTTCGAGTTCACCGTCACCGGCGGCGAACGTTACCAGGGCGAGACCCGGATGCTGGGGCCAAGGGTGCTCAGCATCACCCTGCCGCCGCATCGCTTCAGTCCGGAAGATCAGCGCCTGCACTAGAGGGCCACTGTGGGAGCTTGCCTGCAAGCGAATTCTTGAGAAACGGCCTCAATTCGCTTGCAGGCAAGCTCCCACAGCGGCTTCGTAGTCCCTTCCGTGGGAAGCTGGCCGTTCCATAATGGCGGGACAGCACCGCGATGTGCCTTGCCTCGTTGCCCCAAAAGAAAACGCCCCGGGAATCGCTTCCCGGGGCGTTTTGCGCTTCGTTGCGAATCGACTGGGTATCAGGTCCAGCCGAACAGCAGGTCCAGCAGGCTGCTCAGCAGGTCACCCAGAACAGGAACGTCCTGCAGGGCATCCTCAATCGGGCTCAACAGCTGCTTCAGCAGGCTCTCATCGTTACCGGTCAGGGTTTCCAGCAGACCGGCCAACGGATCACCCAGGGCCGGGATTTGCTCCAGCAGGTCGCCCACGGTCGGGACCAGAGCACCGCCATCACCGACCGGACCGTCGAGGACACCACCGAGCAAGCCGTCCAGATCGAGGTCACCACCCAGCGCACCGCCCAGCAGGCCGGTCAGTAGATCGCCGAGCACCGGAATATTCTCCAGCAAGGACAGATCAGGCTCGAAGCCGCCATCACCGCCGGGCAGACCACCACCCAAAGTACCCAGCAGTTGGTTCAGCAGATCACCCAGTACCGGGATCTGATCCAGAGCGCCGGTGAGCATATCCAGCGGGTTACCTTCACCGCCACCCAGGCCACCGTCGGCCAGGCCGAGCAAGGTCCCCAGGAGGGGGTCGAGTACGTCACCCAGCACCGGAATCTCACCCAGCAGACCGGTCAGACCGGACAGCTGGTCGCCGGCACCGGCCAGGCAGGACAGCGGATTACCGGATTCGCAGGTCAGCGCGCCCAGTACTTGCTCCAGCACGTCGCCCAGCACCGGCACTTGATCCAGCAGGCCGGTCACGGCTTCCAGATCGCCACCGCTCAGACCACCCAGCAGACCTTCCAGATCCAGCGGCAAGCCGCCGTCACCACCGATATCGCCGTTGAGGATACCGCCGATGATGTCACCCAGAACCGGAATCTCGCCGGTCAGATCACCCAGCATGCCCAGATTTTCCAGCAGGCCGGTGAGCGGATCGGAACCGTCGCCCGGAAGCGGCAGGCCACCTTCCAGCAGACCGCCCAGCAGGTCGCCCAGAACCGGAATACCGCCGACGGCATCGGCGATCGGGCCCAGGCCTTCACCGATATCCAACAGGCAGGTCAGTTGGTTCTCACCGTCTTCACAGTTGCCGCCCAGGCCAACCACGGTGGTTACCGCGCCCAGCACTTCGGTAAGACACGCTTGCGGGTTGAACTCGGACGCGTTGGTGGCCACCGGACACAACGCCATGGAAACGGTGTTCACGGTACCCAGCAGCAGTTCGCCACTGGCCAGGTTGTTGGCCACGCCGGTCAGACAGGTCTGCGGGTTCATCATGTCTTCGCAGCCCAGCAGGCCGACCACGTCCTGGAGGGTATTCGGAGCGGACTGCAGAACTTCAACCAGACAGGTCACCGGGTTACCGTCCGCGTCCTGGGAGTTAGCCGGACACAGCGCCTGGGTCACCGGGCTGGTGCCGTCCAGCAAGCCGGTGATGGTGTTCTTCAGGTAAGTACCGCTTTCCAATACACAGGCTTGCAGGAAGTCTGGATTGGTGGCGCTACCCAGCAGGCCGGACTCGGTGTCCGCTACCGCGTTGGCACACAACAGACCCAGCAGGTTGTCGTTGCTCAGGGAAATATTTTCAAGCGCTTCATTCTGACAAGTCAGAACATCAATCGCATCGCCCAGATTGGAGTCGATCAGAGCACCAGGACAAACAGAAGCGGTGAAGTGGTTGTTGCTGTCGATCAGCGTCAACAACTCAGCTTCTTCTTCAGGAGTCGGCTCGTCGGGATCGTCGGGGTTATCAGGGTTGTCGGGATCATCCGGATCATCGGGATTGTCCGGGTTATCGGGGTTATCCGGATCGTCAGGGTTATCGGGGTTGTCCGGGTTATTCGGGTTTCCCGGGTTGTTCGGATCGGTCGGCGTACCACCGCCACCACCACCGCCACTGCCACCACAGGCGGCCAGGGCGACCACCATCAAGCACAGTAGCAGGCCTCTTGCCATGGACGTAATCATCGCTTCCACCCTCATTGAGTCACCATTGTTCGAAAAATTCAGGTCATCCAGTGACCAGGGTTGAGCTCCCCGTCCCCCTGAAAACCGATGAACCTCGAATGAACGAATGTACAAAGGGTGGCTATGAAAAAATGTAGAATGTGATTTACGTCATGTTAACGGCGCGTGCTCAGGTAACCCCGAGGTTTCCGTTGTCAGCGGCTGTAACTGGATTGTGACTTTTGTCTCATCCATCAGGAGAACCGCGTAACAGGATTGAGCAAAAAACAACAAGATTGGCGCGCCCTGACCGGCGCGCCGAGTCTGTTTCTGTTCCAGCGAGGATCGCTTGCCAGCCTGGACGGCCGACAGGACAGGAAGGAAATCAGCTGATCTCGATCATCACCCGGTGGCGATATGCGGGGCGCTCAGCCAGACGGTGATACCAGGCTTCCAGGTGAGGCAGATCCGGGCGCTGATCATCCAGCTCAAACCACGGATAGCTCAGACAGCCCAGCGGGATATCGCCCATGCCAAAGTCATCACCGGACAGGTAAGGCTGGCCGGCCAAAGCCCGGTCCGCCACCGCCAGTTGCTCGCGCAAAACCCGCAGCCCCCGTTCCATGGCTGCCGAATCACGGGTCTCCGTGGTCTTGCGCACCCGGTTGATGAACCAGTCCTTGTAGGCACCCACCAAGGTGGTGGAGGCCCAATCCATCCATTTGTCCGCGCCGGCCCGGCGTTTCGGATCCGAGGCGTACACCCGGCCCGCGCCGTACTGAGCACCAAGATAACGAACGATGGCATTGGATTCCCACAACACCAGGTCGCCGTCCTGCAGGCAGGGAATCAAGCCGTTGGGATTCATTTCCCGGTACACTGGCTCATCCAACCCGCCGTAGCGGCCACCAAGCGGTTGATGCTCCACATCCAGCCCCAGTTCGTCAGCGCACCAGAGCACTTTCTTCACGTTGGTGGAATCCGCGCGGCCCCATACTTTCATTACGGTTCTCCCGTTACGGGCCGGTGCCGCCCGGGCACCGGCTCAGCAATGATCAGCCGTCCAGTTTGTTCAGGTGCACGTCCATTTGCGGGAACGGAATGCCGATACCGGCCTCATCAAAGCGGCGTTTCACCTTCTCGGTGGTATCCCAGAGTACCGCCCAGTAATCCGCGTTCTTCACCCAGGGACGGCAGAGGAAGTTCACGGAGCTATCCGCCAACTCGCCCACAACGATGGTCGGGGCCGGATCCTTCAGACACCGTTCGTCCTCGGCAAGCACTTCCTGCAGGATCTGCTTCACCTTGCTCAGATCGGCGGAGTAACTGACTCCAAACACCATGTCCACACGGCGGGTCGGCATCTCGCTGTAGTTGGTGATATCGGTGGCCAGGATAGCGCCGTTGGGCACGGTCACCACTTTATTGTCCGGCGTGTGCAGAATAGTGGCGAAGATGCGTACTTCCTTCACGGTACCGGAGGTGCCGGCGACCTCCACATAATGGCCGGTACGGAAAGGCCGGAACATGATCAACATGACGCCGGCGGCAAAATTGCCCAGGGAATCCTTCAGTGCCAGGCCCACGGCCAGGCCAGCGGCACCGACGATGGCCACCAGAGAGGTGGTCTCGACACCCAGTTGATCCAGTGCGGCGATCACCACGAAGACAAACAGCAGGATGTGGATGATGTTACCCAGGAAATTGGCCACCGTCGGGTCCAGGCGCTTGTTCAACAGCCCTTTGCACCAGTTGGAGATACGCTTGGCCACCCAGATACCAATGACGAAGACCACCACCGCCATGGCGAAACTCCAGGCGTATGGCATCAGGTTTTCATTGATGAATGTTTCGATCTGTTCCATGTACCCACCTCTTTTCCTGAAAGCCCGAGATTCTACGTGAATGAAAGGGCTGTATCCTCGGCGACATCCCCATTCATGGGTAGCCTTCGGGCCGGTGTTTTTACATAAAATTCATGGTCCGCCGATACCGGCGCGCACCAGCGGATACCTCTCAGCCCAGCTCGGCCAGCACGGTTTCCGCGCTGCTTTTGTCCACGCCTTTGGCGTCCACGCCCAGATACTTCACCACGCCGTCCTCGGCGATCAGGGCAAAGCGCTGGCTACGCACACCGAGACCGGCACCGCTGGCATCCAGCTCCAGTCCCAGGGCGCGGGTGAACTCGGCGTTGCCATCCGCCAGCATGGTGATGTGTTCAGCGTTCTGGTCCTGCTGCCAGGCACCCATGACAAAAGCATCATTCACCGCCATGCAGGCGATGGCATCCACTTTCTCCAGCAACGCGTCGGCGTTCACCACGAAACCGGGCATGTGGGTAACGGAACAGCCGGGGGTAAATGCGCCGGGAACGGCGAACAAAACGACCTTGCGGCCTTTGAAGAAATCGCCGGTGGACAGGTCTTCCGGTCCTTTGGCGCCATTGGTTTTGATGGTGACGTCAGGCAGTTTATCGCCAACGGATATAGTCATGATCAGGTCCCGCTTGATTGTCGTTGAAGCCAGGGCGCGCTCCGCGCCAGGAAATCCGGGTCAATGTAGCATGCTATCCGTGACCGCTCCCAGTATCACCGGCACGGCCGAGCCCGGCGAGGACACCAAAACAGCGCGGCCCTTTCCACTATGAAAAGGGCCGCGACACACCTGCTTTATGGGACGTTCTCTCTCCTTAGCGACGCTGCCGCCACCATCCGCCCAGCAACAGAATCAGGAACGGCAGCCAGGCCAGTGGCCCGAAGGCGCCACCGCCACCACCACCGCCGCCCATGGACGGGCGATGGCCCTTGAACATCGGCTGTGAGCTATCAACCCGATTGGAAACCGGGGCCTGCTGTTCGCGCTGGGTCTTGGCCAGACGTTCGATATCGCGGCGTCTGGCGTTATCACGATCAATACCATACTGCTGGAACATCTCTTCCCGCAGCACCACCATGGAGGTGTAGTTGGTGACCAGGCCGTACTCCAGGCCCAGATCGACGATACCGTTACGAAGGTCGGCGTTGTCACCGAAATTGTTCAGCTCCCGCTGCATTCCCTCGATGATGGCGTAGGCCCACAGCCGCTCCAGTTCCGGATTGTCGCCTCCACTGGCCGGGAATTCGAAGCGGGTTTTGTAGCGCCGTTTCTCGCCGCCCACCTCGGCGGTAAGCGTCACGTCCGCCGGACCCTGGCCCCAATAGTGCCCCATCAGCACCATCTGGCGGCCTCGGTATACGGTGCCCAGACGTTCAGGGATGACGTCGGCGGTTTTCACACCGTCGATGTCCACCTTCACATTGTTCATGGCCTGGTGGGTCACCTTGCTGGTGGCCAGCAGAATCTGCCCGACAATGTCATCGCTGTTGGAGACGTTTACCGCGAAGCCCTTGCTGGCGTCGGTGAGCGCGGTCAGCATCGGCCGGTTGGCGCTGTTGCCCATGACGAAGGTGAACAAGCGGATGTCATGGGTCTCAAGCAGTTCGAGGAATTTCTTCTGATCGGTGACACCGACGTTGGCCACGCCATCGGTCACCAGCACGATGCCGGTAGGCCGGTCCGCGTCCAGAGGCCGCAGCGCCAATTTCAGACCATCGAACAGATTGGTGCCGCCCTGAGGGCCCAGAGCCTGAACTCGTTTGACGTAATGACGCACGTTCTCCGGGTTCACCACCACATAGCCATTGGTCAACTCGCTGGCGTGGTCATCAAACAGCACGATGCGGAAGCGGTCACCGGGGCGCAGTTTACCCAACGCCTGGCTGACTCCTTCGGCCAGCGTCGCCAGCTTGCCCTGCATGGACCCGGAGATATCCAACACGAATACCCAGTCGCTGCCGGTGGTGATCGGTTGCAGATCGTCCCCGGGAGTCAGGCTCAGCATGAAGGTCCCGCGGGAGGCGCCGGCGGCACGATAAGCCACGAGGTCCACACTGCCCGGCAGATCCGCCGCATGCCGCCAGTACACCACCACATCCTGGTCAAGCCGGAAGGCCGCCGCCGGCGACGCCGGGTCCTCGCCTTCGCCAGCGGTCGTCGCGCCCTCTTCCGCCCCTTCGGCGGCTCCGGCACGGCTGTCCAGCGTCACTTGCCATTGTTGTGGCCCCAGCTGTTTTACCTGAGCCTGCGGATGCTTGGGCAGACGCACCGCCTCCACCGGATAGCCGGTGCGCAGATTCATGGTGAAGGTGAAATGCTGCTCAACCTTGTCGTTGGCGGTCCAGAATGACAGGCGCTCTTCATCCACGCCGCCCTCTTCCAGCGGATAGACATAACGGCCGATGCCGGTATCGACAAAAGCCGGTTGCAGATACACCAGCCGCACCCGGGTGTCCTGGCCCGCCCGTACCGGGCTGACGAACACGTCGAAGGTGCGGTAATCGTCCTTTTCCATCAGACCGGCGTCGCGACCGGCGGCTTTTTCCTGCTCGTAGACCTCGCGGGCTTTCTGTTTCTCCAGCACCTCGCCGGTGACCGGTTTGCCGTCGATCCACACCGTGAACTCCGCCACCGCCGCCTGGCGCGGTACCGGGAAGCTGTACCAGGCCTCGAAATCGCGGTCGTGGGGGTTGTGGAACACCTGCTCCACCTCGGTGACCGCGTAACCGTCCTCCACATCCACGGTGACATGCTGCTCGCGAATGCTCAGCGGCGGTTCACTGCCGTCCGCCGGGGTCATCAGACCCGCCGCCGCCACGATCTTCGCGCTCATCACCAACGCCAGTCCCAACAACCAATGTCCGAAGGTTCGTCCTGTGAGTGTCATTGTCATTCCCCTTATTTGAACGTTGTTTAATTTAGACACAGGACAGCCCATCTATTAAACGATGTTCATTAACAAGATGTTTCGGACAGTGTTCAATTGAGGGATGACGCCGAGCAGGCGCCGCCTTCCAAGCCCCTATGGCGGCGGCCCTGCTGGCACGCTGGGACAACCTTCGCCTGCAAGGCAGGCTCCCACAGGTGGCTACGAAGCGGCCGTGGGAGCTGCCCTGGCGGCGAATCGGCGTGCGCGGCGCACTAGTGTGATGTGTTCAGGAAGGGCGGCGCAGCTCGGCCGCCACGTTATCGATCAGAGCGGCGAAATCCGGTTTGGCCACCAGCGCCAGGATCAGGCTGAAGATACCGTTGATCAGGGCCAGCACGACGTCAGCGTGGGCCAGACTGAGCACGATCGCCAGCACCGACACCAGGTCCATCACGCCCAGGAACGAGAAGGCTCCCGCTTGCGCCTTCAGCATCGCCAGCTCCTGGCCCTCGGCGCTTTTCGCCCGAGGATCCTTCAGCAGCCGCGCGGCCACCGTTTCCGGGGCCAGCAGCACCTTCCGCAAGGGCCGCGCCACCACCAGCATCAGTCCCATGGCGCCCACCGCCACCATGCGGGCGGTATCCGCCGGCACCAGTTCCGCCAGCGGCTGGAATTGGCCGTAAGCCACCAGCAACGCGATGGCAATGCCCACCAGCAGCGGCGCCGCCAGCACCGCGAACCACACCAGCGTCAACCGCCGGGCCAGCGCCCTTGTTTGATCCGATACGGCTTGATCCGACTTGGTTTGATTCGACATGGCACTTCGCTCCGCTATCAAGGGCGCCGGTCAGTCGCGGAAATTGTTGAACTGCAGCGGCAGTTCCAGCTTGGATTCCTTGAGCATGGCGATCACTTGCTGCAGGTCATCCCGCTTCTTGCCGTTGACCCGCACCTGGTCCCCCTGAATCGACGCCTGCACCTTGATTTTGCTGTCCTTGATCATCTTCACGATCTTCTTGGCGGTGGGCTGGTCGATGCCCTGCTTGAAAGCCAGAGTCAGGGAGAAAGTCTTGCCGCTGTGCACCGGCTTGTCTTCCCGGTCGGCGCCAGCGGCGCTCAGGTTCTGTTTTACACAGGCCTTGGCGAACAGCTCCTCGAGCTGGCGAACCTGGAATTCCGACTCGGTCTTCAGCGTCACCGACAGCCCGTTCTGTTCGATACTGGCTTCCACGCCACGGAAATCAAAGCGGCTGGCCAACTCCCGGTTGGCGTTATCCACGGCGTGGCGCAGCGCCACTTCATCGGTTTCGGAAACGATGTCGAAGGACGGCATGGTTCTTTCCTTGCTTCAGTTGATTCCGGCCAGGACGGCCCCGCGGGGGGATTATACGGCATTGCCATGAGCGCTGGGGGGTTCCAGCCAGCACCAGGCCGGTGCCGCATTGCCGCCCCCGTCACAATCGCCGACACTAGCCGCCCCAGTCACCATGAAGCAACGATCATGAGAGCCTTCGTTCTGCGCGCCCGAGCCGCCCCCACCGACAGTCGCCGCCTGCGCGAAGGCGTGGGGCAGGCCGCCCATACCGAGATTCTGGCGCACAGCCTGATGAACGCCCTGTTCGTTGCGCAGTCCCACCGCGACGATGTCACCGTCTACCTGGTATTGGAAAGCACTCAGGACTATTCACGCACCGTGGCTTTCGCCGCTGACGATATCCGCGATCTCGGCGGCTTCCACGAGCAGGCATTGCTGGACAGGATCGCCACCGCCCTGGACGTGTCCCAGGGTATGGGCAAGGAACAAACCCTGGCGGTGGCACCGGGTATTACCGTGAGTACGCTGAGTTTCGAAAAGCTGGTTCAGGACCTGGCCAACGACTATCAGCTTTATGTCATGGACAAGAAAGGCAAGCCGATCCAGGACGTGGATTTCCCCAACAATCCTTGCTTTCTGCTCACCGACCACATTCCCATGCCGAAGAAGAGCTTCAACAGCCTCAAGCGGCTGGGGGCGGAGAAAATCAGCCTGGGCCCGAAAATGCTGTTCGCGTCCCAATGCGTGGTGCTGATTCACAACGCCCTGGATATTCAGGGCGCGTGAAACACATCCGCTCTCCGCTCAAACGGACAGCGGACTCAGCTTCCACGCCACCTGTACAAAGGAGGTCACGCCAGCGGCCTTGAAACGGTCCTGCTTCTCGATAACGTCCTGGCGAACCAGTTCTTGCAGAGCGTAGCGCACCTGATCCTGATAGAGCTGCCGCACTTCCTCGGCGAACACCGGGAACGGCGGACCGTCCATCTCCGTCGGGTCGTATTCAAAGCTGATCAATAATTGCGGCGCATTGCCGGTCAGCGCGCCAATATGGGGCGCATAGCGGGCACGCATGGCCTCGGGCAGGGCCACCAGAGCGGCCCGGTCATAGACCAGATCCACCGGGCCCAATTGCTCGGCGGTGAGTTCGAACAGATCGCCCTGGAATACCGTCAGGCCCCCTTGGTGCCAGCGACGTCCTCCGGCCCAGTCGTCCACCTCGGGTTCCACACCCCGCTCCTCGAACAGTTGGCGCACCGCCAGCTCGCTCAGTTCGGCGCCCACCACCCGGTGGCCTTGTTCCAGTAGCCAGCTCATGTCCAGGGTCTTGCCACACAGCGGCAGGAACACACGGGAGCCGGCCGGCAAGTCAAAGACCGGCAGATTGCGTTTAAGTACCGGGTTCACGAACGGCAAGTGAAACCCCAACTCTTGTTTGTGCCACTTTTCTTCCCAGAAATGAGATTCCATGGGGGCTCCTGATCATGAATTCCGTTGTCGTGGACCGCTCTCGATATTGAACCTCGGGATTGAGAGGCTCAATGCGCCTCTTCCCAGTTGTCACCGATGCCGGCATCCACGATCAGCGGCACTTTCAGTTCGGCGGCGGCCTCCATGCGCTGGCGCACTTCCTTGACCAGTGATTCCACCTGCTTCTCCGCCACTTCAAAGACCAGCTCATCGTGCACTTGCATGATCATCAGGGCATCAAAGTCGGTGGTGTCCAGCCAGTCGTGGACCTGCACCATGGCCCGTTTGATGATATCGGCGGCGGAGCCTTGCATCGGCGCGTTGATGGCGGTGCGTTCGGCGGCCTGGCGGCGCTGACCATTGCGACTGTTGATTTCCGGCAGATACAGGCGGCGCCCAAACAGGGTTTCCACGTAGCCTTTATCGGCGGCGGTGGCGCGAGTGTCATCCATGTAGCGGCGCACGCCGGGGTATTTTTCGAAGTAGCGGTCGATGTATTCCTGCGCCTCACCGCGCGGAATGCGCAGTTGTTTGGCCAGGCCGAAGGCGCTCATGCCGTAAATCAGGCCGAAGTTGATGGCCTTGGCATTGCGGCGTTCATTGTCGCTGACCTCATCCACGGTTTTGCCCCAGACCTCGGCGGCGGTGGCGCGGTGAATATCCAGCCCCTTTTCGAAGGCGTCCAGCAGCCCCTTGTCCCCACTGAGGTGGGCCATGATCCGCAGCTCGATCTGGGAATAGTCACAGGCAACGATCTTGCGCGCCGCTTTACCGTCCGACGGAGGCACGGAAAACGCCTGGCGAATCTTGCGCCCTTCCTCGCTGCGCACCGGAATGTTCTGCAGGTTGGGATCGCTGGAAGACAGCCGTCCGGTGGCCGCCACCGCCTGATGGTAGGAGGTGTGCACCCGGCCGGTGCGCGAGTCGATCAGCTCCGGCAGCTTGTCGGTGTAGGTGTTTTTCAGTTTGGCCACTTCCCGGTAGCCCATGATCACTTCCGGTAACGGGTACTCCAGCGCCAGTTCCTGCAGTACCGCCTCGGCGGTGGAAGGCGCGCCTTTCGGGGTCTTCTTGATTACCGGAATTTCCAGCTTGGTGTAGAGGATTTCACCGAGCTGCTTGGGCGAGCCCAGGTTGAATTTTTGCCCCGCCAGCTCGTAGGCTTTCTCTTCCAGCTCCGCCATGCGTTTGGCCAGATACTGGCTTTGGTGCCGCAGTTTGGCGGCGTCCACATAGGCGCCGTTGCGCTCGATACGGCTGAGTACCGGCACCAGCGGTATTTCGATTTCCTTGAACACCCGCTCCAGGGACTTTTCCTTCTCCAGCTTCGGCCACAGCGCTTCGTGCAGCCGCCAGGTGATGTCCGCGTCCTCGGCGGCGTAGGTACCGGCTTCCTCCAGGCCAATCTGATTGAAGGTCAGCTGCTTGGCGCCCTTGCCGGCGATTTCCTCGAAGCTGATGGTCTTGTGGCCCAGGTATTTGAGCGCCAGGGAGTCCATGTCATGGCGGGTGGCGACGGAATCCAGCACATAGGACTCCAGCATGGTGTCGAAGGCCACGCCGCGCAGGGTGATCTCCGCGTCCACCGCCAGCACGCTCATGTCGTATTTGAGGTTCTGGCCCACCTTCTTGATGTTGTCGTCTTCCAGGATCGGCTTGAGCGTGTCCAATACCCGTTCCCGGGGAAGTTGATCCGGCGTCCCGGGGTAATCGTGACCGAATGGAATATAGGCGGCCTCGCCCGGCGCCAGCGCCACACTGACGCCGACCAGGCGCGCCTGCATGTAATCCAGGCTGGTGGTTTCGGTGTCGAAGGCGAACACCTTGGCTTTGGTCAGCTTCTTCACCCAGGCCTCCAGCCCGGCCTCGTCGACGATGGTGACGTAGCCATCACGCTGAATCGCGCCCTGCTCTCTCCCTTCACCCTCAACCGCCGCAGCGCCGGCGGCCGGATCCTCGCCCTCCAGCAGTTCCGCCAGCCATCCCTTGAATTCGAGAGTGCGGTAATGGTGCATCAGGGCTTCCGTGTCCGGGTCGCCCATTTTCAGGTCTTTGAGCGCTTCCTTGAGCTCGCAGTCCACCTTGATGGTGGCCAGCTTGTAGGAAAGGAACGCCTGCTCGCGGTGCTCTTCCAGTTTCTTGCCCAGGGTTTTGGCGCCACGCACGGAGAGTTCCGCCACCTTGTCCAGGTCGGCGTAGATCTGCTCCATCGACCCGAGCCCCTGCAACAGGGCCAGGGCGGTTTTCTCACCGACACCGGGAACCCCGGGGATGTTGTCCACCTTGTCGCCCATCAGCGCCAGGAAATCGATGATCAGTTCCGGGCCGACGCCGAATTTGTTTTTCACCCCGTCCACGTCGAGCAGGGTGTCGGTCATGGTGTTGATCAGGGTGACCTTGCCGTTGACCAGCTGTGCCATGTCCTTGTCGCCGGTGGAGATCAGCACGTCCTTGCCGTCGCCGCCGAACTGGCGGGCGAAGGTGCCGATCACGTCATCCGCCTCGACCCCCTCTTCAACGATCAGAGGCAGCCCCATGGCGCGGATCAGATCGTGCAACGGCTGCACTTGCTCGCGCAGTTCGTCCGGCATCGGCGGCCGGTTGGATTTGTACTCCTCGAACAGTTCATCCCGGAACGTCTTGCCCTTGGCGTCGAACACCACCGCCATGTATTCCGGATCGTAGTCCTTGATCAGCTTCCGCAGCATCGACGCCACGCCCCGTACCGCGCCGGTGGGCTGCCCATTGGAGGTGGTCAGCGGCGGCAAGGCATGGAAAGCGCGGTAAAGATAGGAAGAACCGTCGACAAGAATGATCGGTTTGGACTCGGCCATGGGGGTCCCTGGGTCACTGTGAGGAAAGGCCACAGTGTAACGCGAAGGCTCGGGCCCAATCGACCGGAGAAGTCCGCCGGGGTGGCGCCACCGGCTGGCGAAGGGCTCTGTCTCCCAACGCCACAACGATTCGCTTGCAGGCAAGCTCCCACAGCGGCTTCGTAGCGCAACCTGTGGGAGCCAGCCTGCTGGCGAATTCCGGACCTTGAAGCTCCCACAAAAAAGCCATGAAACCGCTGTTGGACCGGCATCGGTTCAGAGACGCTCGCGGATCTGCCGGCAGATGGCGTTCACCGCCTTGCGCGCGGCAGGAATGGCGCCGCCCATGGTGATGAAGCCGTGTACCAGCTCCGGGTAGTCCAGATTCACCACGGTGACCCCGGCGGCCTTGAGTCTTTCGCCATAGGCCAGGCCTTCGTCGCGCAGCGGATCGGTGGCGGTCACCAGGATGGTTTCCGGCTGCCCCTGCAGATCCGGGTTGCGCAGCGGCGAGATGCGAATATCGTCCAGCAGGCTGTCATCAGGCAGGTACTGTTGGTGGAACCAGGCGATCATGTCCCGGTCCAGTCCGCCTTCACCGGCCCCCAAGGTCACCGCCGACTCGAAATTCGTCTCGCCGTCGGTTTTCGGATAAACCGCCACCACCAGTTTCGGCTTGGCAAGCCCTTCCAGCGCGGCCTGTTGCGCGGTGACGATGCTCAGATTGCCGCCGGCGCTGTCCCCCATCACGGCCAAACGCTGGACATCCAATCCCAGCTTGTCGGCCTGGCTCAGAATCCACCGCCAGGCGGCCACCACGTCATCCGCGGCGGTGGGCGCCACATGCTCCGGTGCCAACCGGTAGTCCACATTGAGGATCACCGCGCCGGTGCGGTTGGCCAGATAGCGGCACAACCGGTCGTATTCCACGGCGGAACCAATGGTAAAACCGCCGCCGTGGAAATAAACGATGGCCGGGGCCGGAATCGGCGCCGCCACCGGACGGTACAAACGCACCAGGATATCGCCACCGACCACCGGCACGCACAGATCGCTGACCTGGGCCACCGCTTCGTGACCGACATCAAGCATGTCGATCATCTGAGCATAAAAGGCACGCCCCTTGGGTAGCGGCAGTTGATGAAACCCCTTGCGACCGTCGCCGAGCGCCAGTAACAGACGCAAGCGCGGGTCCAGACGGCCGCGGTCGACTTTTTCCACCAGACCGGCCAGACGCCCGAGAGCGCTGCCGGGGAGTTTCATCAGGGTGCGGACCGTATGCCGCTCCAGGGTGTGTTGTAATGCCATGTCTGCTCCTTGCTGAGGAGATTTGTAAAATATTTTTTACAAATCGTGCCCGGGAAATGCGAGAGTTATACCATCGGTCAATGTAAACGGCTCGGTCATCCCCGGCCGTTTTTCGGGCGCCCTCTCTCCCCGGTGGATGCCCTGTGTTTCAAGGAAGACGTTCATGTCCGTCTACACGCCCGTGTCCCAACGCCGCATCGCCGAGGTGCTAACGCATTACAACCTGGAGTTGGTATCGGCCATCGCCGCCAGCCACGGCATTGAAAACAGTACTTTCCTGATCGAAGCCCGCCAGTACGATGGCGCCACCCGGGAAGTGGTGCTGACCGTGTTCGAACAGTTCGACGAGGACGAGCTGGCGCCCTACATCAAGGTGGTGTCCGATCTGGCTCTGGCACGCTTGCCGGTGGCACCGGCGCTGGCCGACGGCAAGGGGCGTACCGTTCATGAGGTGGAGGGCAAGCCGGCGGTATTGATGCCACGCTTGCGCGGCGAGCATTGTCTGAGCCCACAGGTAGAACACTGCCGCCAGATCGGCCATGTGCTGGCGCAATTGCATCAGGCACCGATTGACGACCTCGGCCGCCTGCCCAATGAGCGGGAACGGCTGGCCCGTTTCATGGAACAGCCCACGCGATTGCCGGACGCCGCCACCCATCAGGCCGCCCAGATCCTGAAGCGCTGGAAAAAGACGCCCCCCACCGGGGTACTGGTCCACGCCGACCTGTTCCGCGACAACGTGCTGTTCGATGGCGATCACCTGAGCGGCGTGCTGGACTTTTACAACGCCTGCGCGGAACGGCCGGAATACGATTTGGCGGTGGCACTGAACGACTGGTGCGTGGCCGCCGACGGCCGGCCGGTTCCACGCCGTGAGGCGGCGTTATTGGCCGGTTACCGTGAGGGCGGAAGTCACTACGACGAGGAGGTGCTGTCACTGGCCCTGGCGGTGGCGGCGCTGCGTTTCTGGCTGTCCCGCCTGGCCGGGCCGGTCTCCGCCCATGCCCAGGGGCAAGGCAGCAAGGATCCAGCGGAATTTGCCCGTATCTTTGGCTACCGCTTCAATGCACTCAGTCTGTAGCCTTTCATTGATACGGGTAACGCGGGCCCTGTTTCTTCAATACGCTGCTGGCGTTACCCGCCAGCGCGGATACGCCGGTTGAGTTGCTCCAGCCAATCCTGTTCCTGCCACAGCCAGGCCGTCTGCGGACGCGCCAAACTGGTCGGTGTCATCACCGACACCCCGGCGGTGAGCGCCTGATCCACGGTGGACTCGATGAACGCCGCCCAGCCCCGGGGCAACGACGAAGGCGGCCGGGACACCTGCAAATAGCCGTCGCCCAGGACCGGTTCCATGCGCCGCAGCCGGGCGAACGCTAGCCGCCGGTTCAACTGATCATGCAGACGCCGCAACCACTGTTCGCCGGTGGCCTCCATCAACAATTGTCGCACCGGCGGCGCCAGCATCCGGCCGAGCCGGCCGGGCACCGGCAGGCGCTCGCCGCTGGCCAGGCGAAAACGGGGATCGTCGTCGAGCCACAGCGCCAGCTCCAGAAAATCCAGCTCTCCGGTGTCCATCTGCCGCAGATACTCACTTTGTCCGGCGCCACAACTGACCCCGAAGCGCACACCAGGGAACAGCGCCCGCAACGTCCTCGGCACTTCCACCAGATAGGCTTCCAGGGACCGTTCCTCGCGCTCGCTCCAGTGCCGTGGCAGCGGCCGCTCCGGTGACCGGCCGAACACCCGGCGGATCAGCCCATGGGCCGCCGGCGGCTGGGGGAACTGGTGACAGAAATCCACCGCCACCACCCGGTCCAGCAGCTCCCATTCCCGAATCAGACCCAGGGTCTGAGCCCAGACATCGACGAAATCCTCCGGCCGTCGCACGAAAGAGCGGCGAGCACGGGAATCCGGCAGGAAATGGCTGTTCAGCCACAGCGACAGGCCACGGTCGGCGGCCCCCTGCATCAGCCGCCTTACACTGCGGCGAATGCGGATAGTGGCCTTGGTGGCGGACAGGTCACGGCGCGGGTCGGCGGGCACATCCAGCTCGCAACGGTCCATATGGACACCGCGCGCCGGCGCCGCCAGCAGATGGGGAAAGGGATCCAGGCGCAGGGCGTTAAAACCGCGAGCCACCGTCTCATCCAGCACACGGTCCAGAGACCGGTACTCACGCGCCAGCGGCCAGGCATAATCCCAGCACGCCAGGGCGAGGCGCTCGCTCTCCTTACCTGCTGACGGTCCCTGCTCACCCATCCGCTCTGCTCTTATTCAAACAAGCGCATCAGCATACCGGTTTCGGCGCCGCGCTCAATGGGCCCGGACGGGCCAATATCACGGTCCCTGCTGCAAACAGGCGACGAAAGCGGGGGTGACCACCTGTTCCAGCCAGTCGCTGTAACCGCTGTCGGCGTGGTCCCGGCCCAACGGATCCAGCCTGATCAGGTCGCAATTCGGACACAGCCGTTTTACCAGTTGCCCCTGGGCTTCCGGCTCCAGCAGAGCACACCGCATATTGCTTTTACTGATCCGCGCCGCCAACGTGACGAAGCGGCGGCTGCTCGGCCCCGCGCCCAATTGCTCGCTGATCACCAGCGGGTCGGCCAGGCCAAAGTGGTGCTGAAAATAGGCGTAGGGATGATGGTAGGTCAGCCAGGCTTGCTCTTGCAGCGGCGCAAGGCGCGCGGCAATGGACTGTTCGGCGGCTTCCACCGCGGCGATGAAGCGGCCCGGTTCCATCGCCGGCAAGGGCACCCGGTCCTGCTCCGCCAATGCTCGCGCCAGTACCACCATGTTGGCGGGCGCCAGCCACAAATGCGGATCGATCTGACTGTGCGAATGACCGGCGTGGTCTCCGGCGTGATCGTGGCCGGCACTGCCATCACGCACTTCGGCGCCCGGCAAGTCCGCCAGGGCCAGGTTGGGACCGGAACGGCGCCGGATCAGCGCCGCCACTGGCGGCTCGGCATCCTCGCCAAGCCACACCACCAGATCCGCGTCCCGGACCGCCAGAGCCTGGCGTGGCGACAACGACAGATGGTGCGGATTCTGATTCGGCGCCAGCAACGTGACCACCTCGGCCTGGTCGCCATACAGTTGCCGCAACGCCATGGCCAGCGGCTCGACACTGGCGACAATGGTGACGGAAGAGGATGGCGAGGCCGACGAAACCGACCACCCCACCAGGAACAGCAGGATCAACAAGAAACAGCGCATGGGGCATCCCCGAAAACAGCAAACCCGGACGTCAATGAGAGCGCCTCGGAACAAGTGAAATAGTATATCATCACGGCTTTTGAGAATGGGCCTGTTTATGGACACGGCATTGGTGCAACTGGATGACGTTTCCCTCTCCTTCGGCGCGGAGCCGGTGTTGGAGCGGGTATCCCTGACCCTGAATCCAGGCGGCATCACCACCCTGATCGGCCCCAACGGCGCCGGCAAGAGCACCCTGGCCCGTGTCGTACTGGGCCTGCAGGCGCCGGATCAGGGCCGCGTCTGGCGCCGTCCGGGCTTGCGCATCGGCTACATGCCCCAGCATCTGCAGGTGGACGAGAGCCTGCCGCTCACCGTCGACCGTTTTCTCTGGCTGGCCGCGCCGGGCCGTACCCGTCATCGCCGTGAAGCCCTGGCCCGCACCGGCGTCTCCCACTTGCGCCGCCGGGCCGTGCGGCGGCTGTCCGGCGGTGAACTGCAACGGGTGCTGCTGGCCCGCGCACTGCTGCGCAAACCAGACCTGCTGGTGCTGGACGAACCGGCCCAGGGCGTGGACGTGGCCGGCCAGGACGCCCTCTATGGCCTGCTCAGCGAAGTGCGCGAAAGCACCGGCTGCGGCATCCTGCTGATCTCCCATGATCTGCATCTGGTGATGGCGCGCACCGATCAGGTGGTGTGCCTGCAACATCATGTGTGCTGCTCCGGCACCCCGGAATCGGTGAGCCGGGACCCGGCCTACCACGAACTGTTCGGACCCCGCGCCGGCACCCCCAATCTGGCGCTGTACACCCACGACCACGATCACGCCCACGATCTGCACGGCCATGTGCATGATGACCCTGAACACCATGACCACGGGGAGCACCACCATGATTGAGTTGTTGCTGCCCTCGCTGCTGGCCGGCCTGGCGGTGGCGCTGGTCTCCGGCCCCATGGGCGCGTTCGTGGTGTGGCGGCGGATGGCGTTCTTCGGCGACACCCTGGCCCACGGCGCCCTGCTCGGCGCCGCCCTGGCCCTGGCCCTGGATGTGAACCTGTATCTGGCGGTGGTGGTGGCCTGCCTCTCCATCGCCCTGGCCCTGACCGGCCTGCAACAGCAAAGACAGATCGCCGGCGACACCCTGCTCGGCATCGTCGCTCACACCACTCTGGCCCTCGGAGTGATCAGCCTGAGTGTGCAGCAAAGCGTACAGGTGGACCTGATGGCCTATCTGTTCGGCGACCTGCTGGCGGTGACCTGGAACGACGTGCTCGCGCTGTGGGCCGGAGCGGCATTGATCATCGCCCTGGTGGTCTGGCAGTGGCGCGCGCTGCTGAGCATCACCGTGAACGAAGAGCTGGCCCAGGTGGAAGGGGTGCCCGTCGCCCTCACCCGCCTGCTACTGATGCTGCTGCTGGCGCTGCTGATCGCCGGCGCCATCCGCACCGTGGGGGTGCTGCTGATCACCTCCCTGCTGGTGATCCCCGCCGCCGGCGCCCGGCGCCTGTCCAGCACCCCGGAGCAGATGGCCATGCGCGCCAGCGTGCTCGGGCTGCTGTCGGTGACCCTGGGCATGGCGATGAGCTGGTACGCGGACACGCCGGTGGGACCGTCCATCGTGGTGGCCGCCGCCGCGCTGTTTGTCCTCACGCTACTGCGCCGGCCGCCGTCCTGACATGAACCGCAACACCAACCTGGACCGGCGCATCTGGGCACTGGCCTGGCCCCTGCTGTTATCCAACGCCACCGCCCCCTTGCTGGGCCTGGTGGACACCGCCGTGGTTGGCCATCTGTCGTCGCCCGTATTTCTGGCGGCGGTGGCGCTGGGCGGCAACGTGTTCATGTTCCTCTACTTTTCTTTCAATTTCCTGCGCATGGGCACCACCGGCTTCACCTCCCAGGCGCGCGGCGCCGGCGACAACACCCTGGTGGTACTGCTACGGGCCTTGCTCCTTTCCTTTTCTATTGGCGTTGCCCTGATCCTGCTGCAGCCGGCATTGCGCGAACTGTCGCTGTGGCTGCTCGGCGGCAGCGACGAGGTGCAGACCCTGGCCAGGGACTACATCAACCTGCGTATTCTTGGCGCCCCGGCGGCGCTGGCCAACTTCGCCCTGATCGGCTTCGCCATCGGCATGCACAACACCCGCGTGCCGCTGAAAATGACGCTGCTGATGCACAGCAGCAATGCCCTGCTGGATGTGCTGCTGGTGCAGGTTTGGCACTTCGATGTGCGCGGCGTGGCCGCGGCCAGCGCCGCGGCGGAGTACATCGGCCTCGCCGGCGGCCTGTTCTGGCTGCGCCGGCATATCTTCGGCGACGCCTGGCGGACCCTGCCGAGACACCTGCTGCTGCAGGCCGCGCCGATGATGCGGCTGATGGCGGTGAACCGGGATATCTTCCTGCGCACCGTGGCGTTGCTCACCGTGTTCTTCTTTTTCGCCGCCCAGGGCGCCCGCCTCGGCGACACTACCCTCGCCGCCAACGCTGTTCTGATTACCTTTCTGCTGTTATTGAGCAACACCCTGGACGGCTTCGCCAACGCCGCCGAAGCCCTGGTGGGCGATGCCCTGGGACGGGGCCGGACCACGGAGCTTCATCAAGCGGTACGCCGCACCGGCCTGTGGACACTGATCGTCGCGGTGATCGCCCTGATCGGCTTCGCCCTCGGCGGCGTACCACTGATCCACCTGCTCAGCGACCTGCCCGCCATCCGCGACACCGCCACCCACTACCTGCCCTGGATGCTGCTGCTCCCCCTCACCGCCAGCGCCGGTTTCTGGCTGGACGGCGTCTTCGTCGGCGCCACCCTGGCCCGGGAAATGCGTAACACCATGCTGGTGGCCACCTTACTGTTCTTTCCGATGTGGTGGCTCACCCGCCCACTGGACAACCACGGCCTGTGGCTGGCCCTGAATCTGTGGATGGCCAGCCGGGGGCTGTTGATGGCCTGGGTTTGGCGGCGGCGCGGCTTCGTATAGCCTCCTTGCTCTATGGGAAGCCAGCTCGCTGGCGAATAAGGATTCCCATATACACTCCGGTGTTTCCCTCCTGTCTGAATAGGCAAGCGGATGTATATGGTATTGACATATGGGGAACGGCGCCCCAGGATTGTATATGTCTGACACATATACAATCCGCCAAAAGGGCCGAACAGTGGAACGCGTGCGTATTTTCAAAAACAACCAGAGCCGGGCGATTCGACTGCCCAAGGCGCTGGACTTCTCATCCGATGTCCAGGAAGTGGACATTATTCGCGTCGGCAATACGCGCGTCATCGTGCCGGCCGGACAGGGGTGGGCAACCTGGTTCGATCGGGATTCCAGTGTCACTGATGATTTCATGGCAGAGCGGGAACAGCCGGATGATCAGGAACGGGATGCGCTTGAATGATCCGATATATGCTCGACACCAACATCGTGATCTACACCCTGAACAATCGCCCCCGCCAGGTTCGCGATCACTTCATTGCCCACGATGGCCAGATGTGTGTGTCTTCCGTGACCATGATGGAGCTCTATTTTGGCGCGGAAAAGTCCAGCAACCCCGACCGAAATATTGCGGAGATCGAACAGTTTGCCGCCCGGTTGGATATTTTTGACTACGACACACTGGCTGCTGCTCATACTGGCCAGATTCGCAACGAATTGAGGTGCTCCGGGAAAAACATAGGCCCATACGACCAAATGATCGCCGGCCACGCCCGTTCGGCGGGGCTCATCGTTGTCACCAATAACGTCAGTGAATTTAGCCGCGTATCGGGATTACGAATCGAAAACTGGGCCCAATAAAGCCCGTTGGCGGGCCGCCTGATGCGGTCGTTCGACCGGGATCATGCCGGAACCAGGCGTTAAGTTCTGCGGGCTTGAGGGCAATGGAGTTCAAGTCTTGTCTTTTGCTTATCCAGGCCTAGCCTCATAGAGAAGACGACTGATCGCCATTTGTGCGATGGAGGTGCCAATGACATCCATGGGAACCGTCAGCGAGCTATGGCGCTATCCCGTCAAGTCAATGCTGGGCGAGCGGTGCGAGGCGCTTCGGATGGAGGAGCGTGGTGTCGAAGGTGATCGTCTGTTTGCTGTCAGGGATACCAAGGGGAAGTTTGGGAGTGGCAAGAGCACCAGGCGCTTCCGCCCCAATCTGGTCATCGACGTTCCAGGCACCGGTTTGGTCGAGCAGGCTTGGTTGGGTAAGCGGTTGTACGTGGGGAAGGAAGTCGAGCTGGAGGTGTATGCTACCACCGAACGTTGTGGCATGGTGGCATTTGCGCAAAGCGAGCTGCCGGAAGAGCCGGGCATTCTGCGGCATATCTCGCAGCAGTCGGGTCTCAAATTCGGGGTTTATGCTCGAGTCGTGGTGCCCGGGATCGTGCACTTTCATGATTCGGTAGCCCTTAAGGGTTAAGAGAAGCCAAGAAGACAGCCCTGCCCCCATTTACGTTGCACAGACTCATTCATTCAAACGTTAGGAGGTGGCAACCGTGAAGGTTCTAGACCACGAACCCTATCGATGGTTTCTTCTTGAAGACTCGGGGGGGCTGCTATTGGATATAAGCTGCCATCATAGCTTTATCAGCTATAACGTCCTCATCCAGTTGACGCCCGATGAGATACAGGAATACCGGCAGCGTGGCCGGGATTACCTGAACTGGCTTTCCGAGGACGTCCATAACAGCGCACCGATCCTCAAAGTCAGCAAATCGATCTACAAGGGGCGCAATATTTCGCCCTTACATAAAGAGCGGGTCGTTGAAGCAATAAAAGCGTGGCGTTCGTAAACCCGAGGTCCGGCTTTTCGGTTTGCCTGCGCTGGCGATCCGAAGCGGGAGAAACCTTATTGAGATAAACGAAAAATGCCCTTGAAATAGCTGTTAGGTTGAAAGCATGTCACAAGAGATGGATTGGAAACAAAACTCCAAAGAGCTGGAGGCAGTTGAGGCTGAGATATGCTTTCTGCTCTCAGATTCATTCTATACAGGTGATCCAAATGATATTTCCCAAATTGAAAACGAGGAGTATCAAGAGAATAACCCGTTACCGAGCTTCAAGCGAGAGGCTGACTCCATTGTCAGGACGTCGGAAGCATTGGGCTATGAAGAGGAGCTAATCATCTTCTATAGGCAGATAGTTGAAAAAGCCGTTAGATACGAAAAGGACTTCAATTCAATCCGATCATACTTCTGGATGCGGCTTTGGTTGCGGGAGAAAGATGGAAAAAGCGCAATCTCGTTCCCTTGGTATGATTCACTCAATGAAATGCAGCGCTTCTTCTCTGCCCTTGAGTCCTATGATGATCCCGGCAAAGTATACTGGGATGCGGATCAGGGCTGGGAAATCCATGTCGCGGTCGACGATAATTTTTTCTATATCAGGCAACTCGACCCCGATGAGGGCGAAGAGCATGAAAACATAAAGGTGCCAAAGGAAGGCTTGATCAAAACCGTTGATGAACTGAATCAGCGCGCCACATCCATCATCGCTGCTTTGGCTGAAGGTGTCGGAGTTGATGTTTGGTCCGAGCACTTACAAGAAGCCCGTTTTGGCACCCATGAATGGCAACCTGGCGAGCTGGTCAATCGGATTAAAAAGCGAGGCTTGTTTAGCCGATTACTTGGACGTTAGGCGGGTGCACGCCACGGAGCGAGGCCTTTACGCGCGGCTCAAGATAAATGCCAGGAAATACAAATGATTCCTGTTGGATACATGGCCAAAAGAGTTGTGTCATTTGGGTCAGATCTTGCCCGGTGCTTCACAGCCACTCTTTCCAGTCAAGGAAGGCAAATGGAAAGACCTGTCAATGACACAAAGACAATGGCGATAGCAACACCTAAGGAGCCTCTGAAAAACGTCATGCCGGGCTTGACCCGGGGTGACGTTTTTCAGAGGCTCCTTAGGCATTCCAACGCTGCTTGAAGTTATCTCAAATTCAGGCTGTGTTTGCAGGCACTTAGAGTATGATCAACACTCAGCATTACATCTGTATCTTATTGTTCAAAAAGCCTAACAAGGCGCTGCACTAGCGAAAATTACCCGCTGCGCTCTTCGTTTTCTGGCGAGCGCGGCGTTAGGCGTCGGAACAACCGCCGGCGACAAACTCTCACGGCCACAGGCACTTCAAAATGACCAGTGCGGAACTCACCAGCGTTTACAAGGGCTATATCGCGTGTCTGAACGCGCAGGATTGGAAAAAACTAGAGTATTTCGTAGCCGACGATGTTGAGCACAATGCCAGCGTTCTGGGCTTGCCGGGTTATCGCAAGATGCTGGAGAAGGATTTTTCAGAAATCCCAGACCTGCAATTTAACATTGAACTGTTAGTAGTAGAACCACCTCATATCGCAAGCCGTTTACGCTTCGATTGCTCGCCTTCGGCAACCTTTCTTGGCCTAAGCGTAAATGGGAAAGCGATTTCCTTCGCGGAGAACGTTTTCTACGAGTTTCGGGAGGCCAAGATTGCGCGCGTCTGGTCAGTCATTGACAAGGCTGCAATTGAGGCTCAGCTGTAAGCTTGGGGCAAGTGGGTTGGGGCGTTAGTGCTATGAACACGTTGCAATTACATAGAGATGGATTCGAGAGTGGCGTTGTCACTGAATCCAGTTTTGCCGCTTTACATGATGCCGAGGGCTACGGTACCACCCCCTCCTCCGGCGAGTTTCTTCGGCGCTCGAAGCATTGACAAGGCCAGGCACAGCGCCGGCTTTTTCGTTCCGGCTTCGCCTCCCCTACAAAGCCGTGTGTGCTGTTGGCGTTAGGCAAATATGACGATGATTGAGATTAAACACCCGCAAGAGCTGATGCGTTTACGCCGCCTTGCCTTGGCGGCGCAAGGTTTGCTGCAGGCGCAGCCTTATGGCAGTGGTTTGGCCGGGGCGCGTAAAGCGATTAACCACCTGGGTTATGTTCAGATTGACACCATATCGGTGGTGGAGCGGGCACACCATCATGTTCTTCACTCCCGAGTGCCTCAATTCAACCCGGTCATGACCAATAAGATGTTGGTTGATGGCGACATTTTTGAGTATTGGGCGCATGCGGCGGCCTTTCTACCCATCGCCGATTTTCGCTTTTCATTGCCCTACAAGCATGCCATTAAAAATGGTCGGACCCATTGGAATAGAAGCCCTGATAGAGCGCTCATGAGCAGGCTGTTGAGGCGCATACGTTCAGAGGGCCCGATACGGTCGCGTGATATAGAAACCAGCACGGAGAAACGTGCAGGCTGGTGGGATTGGAAGCCCGCGAAAAAGGCGCTCGAACAACTGTATATGCAAGGCGACCTGATGGTCAGTGATCGTACCGGCTTCCAGAAAACCTATGACTTAACCGAGCGAGTACTGCCCGATCACGTCAATACACAGATGCCCGGCATGGATGAGTTTGCGACGCACATTGTAGACCAGCAATTGCGTTGCCATGGGCTTGCTTCACTCAAAGGGCTGACCTACCTGCGCCGAAACCCCGCGTTGCGGAAGGCAGTGAAAGTCCTTGTCAACGAAAGGCTCGCGCAGGGCACGTTAGATCAGATAAAACTCAGCAGCGGCGAAGTCTTTATAATGGAGGCGGGGGTGCTTGAGCGGCCGCTTCCACGGCTGAACAACCGCATGGTCATTCTTTCTCCGTTCGACAATAGCGTTATTCAGCGCGAACGGCTCAAATCGCTTTTTCAATATGACTATCAAATAGAATGCTACGTGCCCGAGGCCAAACGTCGATACGGCTATTTTTGCCTACCGCTGCTCTATCGCGATGAGTTTGTTGGGCGGATGGATTGCAAAGCCCATCGGAAGACCGGAGTGTTGGAGATTAAGTCACTGTATTTTGAGCAGCACAACTTTGACGAAGACCAGATTGTGACTGCCTTTGTGGATGTCATCACAAAGTTCTGTCAGTTCCAGGAATGTGACACCGTGCGTTTATCAGAAGCCTACCCAAAACACCTGACCCAACGTTTGTGCCACGAGCTAGAATCTCTGGGATGATACGGATTCAAAGCAGTGCGTCTAACGATGCACCAAGCCCTTCGGGCACAAGCAGAGGGTGGCGTTCGCGTGGAAGAAATCGGAGATCCTTTGATGCAAAAAATCCGATATCTGGATAAGCTGATTGATGAGTTGGCGAAAGGAAAGACAATGGAGGGGATTTTTCGGCAATAGTTCCGTAGTTGTTTTCTCCATACCTGTATGCTTCCGCATAACAAATTTCGGGTGCGGGATCATCCCCTACTAAAGGAAATCAAATTATGAGTAAGAAGTTGATTGGCAAAATTCTTCTATTGATTACTGTGGCTTTGTTTTCATCACCTTCGATAGCCGCGAAAAATCGTATCGGAATTTTGGTTTACGACAAAGTATTGAGCAGTGACGTAACGGCCCCGGCCGAGGTCTTTGGCGTTGCCACACGAAAATCCTGGTTCTCAAATTACGAAGTGTTACTAATTGGCGTAGATCGAGACGCTTCCGTGGTGACCACGGAGGAAGGCATACGCCTGACGGTCGACAAAACGATCTATGACGATCTCGAATTGGATGCGCTAATCGTAACCAGTTCTTATGTCATGGATACCCTTTTTGAGAACAAGGACTTAACCAAATTCCTCAAAAGTCAGGCCCAGAATGTTTCCTGGCTGGCAAGTAACTGCTCTGGCGCTTTTTTGTACGCCCATGCGGGCCTTCTGGATGGTTACACAGCGACCACCTGGGCTGGAGGTGAAAAGCAGTTGCAGCGTGAATTTCCCAAAATCAATGTGATCGAGGATCGCAATGTTGTCGTTGATCGCAACAGAATCTCCAGCAATGGTGGGGTTCCGTCTTATCAGGGTGCTCTGGTCCTGCTGGCCCAGATGAGTAGCGAGAGGAAGGCTAAACAGGTATTTGAAACGATCCAGTTAAATCGTCTAATCCCCTGGAGCGAGGTAACCCGATACTTTCCTGAAAAATAAGCGCGAACTATATACAACATCGCTTGCTATCGGAGACCTGGAACAGGTTTTTCTTTTTCTCGTCCAAACCTGGCTTCATAGGGAAGACAAAACGCAAGACCTGACCCCATTGATGCTCTACCTGTCTGGTACCTGTGGGCAAGGGAGAATTTGTCGCCTATAAATCCTGCGTATGAGCACGCCGGGCGCCAAGGAGACAGTATGACCGTCAAACGTATGGACAACGTGGGCATCGTGGTCGAAGACATCGATGCCGCCATTGAGTTCTTTAGCGAACTTGGCCTCGAACTCGAGGGGCGCGCACCTGTCGAGGGAAGCTGGGCTGATGATGTGACCGGGTTGCGCGGCATGCGCGTCGAGATTGCCATGATGCGCACGCCGGATGGCCACAGCCGGCTCGAACTCTCCCGGTTCCTGGCGCCGCCCGTGGTCGCCGATCACCGCACCGCGCCGGTGAACGCTCTCGGCTATCTGCGCGTGATGTTCACCGTGGAGGACATCGACGATACGCTCGTCCGGCTTAGCAACCGCGGCGCGGAACTCGTCGGCACGGTGGCCCAATTCGGAGACACGTATCGCCTCTGCTACATCCGCGGCCCCGAAGGAATCCTCATCGGACTCGCCCAGGAGCTTGGGTAGCCGATTCGCTGCCAAGGCAGCTTCCCACAAAGGCAACGAAGTCGCTGGCCCGCTAGCGAATGATTCATGGAAGAATTCGCCAGCAGGCGGAGGGCCGCCCCGACTGGCTCCTACAGTAGCTTTGTAGCAAAGCAACGGCGTTATTAAACCTCTTCCACCGTCGCCAGCACTGGCACGAACACGTCCGACATCGCCGCCAGGGCGGCCTTGTGCAGTTGCTCGGCCGGGACCACGCCGGTGCCATCGGTGGCGGGCAGGTCACGGGTGGCGCAGGCGGCGGCGACCACCGCCATGTCGAAGCCCAGGTCGTAGCCGGCCCGCACGGTGGAGGAAACACACATATGGGTCATGAAGCCGACCACCAGGACCGGGCCCTCCACGTCGCGCAGATGCTGTTCCAGATCCGTGCCGGAGAAGGCGTTGGGACGCGGTTTGGTGACCACTACCTCGCCTTCCGCGGGTTGGGCACGTTGCAGGAAGGCTCCGCCGCCGGCGGGGTCGAAGGGGCTGCCTGCCGGGCCTTGATGGGCCACGTGGATCACCGGCCAGTCCATTGCCGTGGCTCTTTCGCGCAACCGTTCGATCTGGGTCAAGGCGTCATCGAGGCCAGTGAGCGGCAAGGCGCCGCTGCCATAGACTTCCTGGGCGTCGATGATCACGATCACCGCCTTGCCACGTTGCGGGGTTTGCCAGGCTGGTGCGCCGGCCAGGGTTCTCAGGGTTACCGGCTTGTCGTTACTCATGTCGCGTGCTCCCGTGTCAGCGCATGGATTCAATGAGGGCCCATGGTGGCCTGCGCATTCGCCTGATCCAAGCTGGTATTTCGCGAGCATTACCTGCAAAAATGCAGGCATGAAAGATTGGGATGATTTCCGTTTTCTGCTGGCCCTGAGCCGCTCCGGTACTCTGCGCGAAGCGGCGCGCCGTCTTGGGGTGAACGAGACCACCATGGCCCGCCGCCTCGCCGCCGTGGAAGGCCGTCAGGGCACCACTTTGTTTCTGCGGGGGCGGGACGGCCTGCAGCCAACCCCCACGGGCGAGCGGCTGGTGCGGGCGGCGGAGCGCATGGAGCAGGCGCTGCTACGGACCAATCCGGATCACGGCCAGGGGACGGTATCAGGGCTGGTACGGCTGACCTCGGTGGCCTGGATCGTGGAGGCGCTGCTGGCGCCCCGTCTGATTGATCTGCATCGGCGCCACCCGGCGCTGACCATGGAACTGGCGGCGTCCAATACCACTGTCAGCCTGTCCCGCCGGGACGCGGATCTGGCGCTGCGTCTGGCCCGCCCTCGGGAAGAGCATCTGGTGGCCCGGCGTCTGGGCGCGCTCGGGTTGACGCTGGCCACTTCGGTGCAGGGCTCCGCCCAAGGCTGGATCGCCTACCATCGCGGCTGGGACAATCTGCCGGAGATCCAGGCCATGGCCGGCGTTTTCCGGGACCCGCCGGTGGCGCGCATCGCGGGCCTCACGGGCATTCAGGCGGCGGTGCGTTCGGGGCTTGGCATGGCGATGCTGCCGGATCCGATGATCGCCGCGGACCCGGGCCTGACGGCAGCGCAGCCGACCATAAGGGTCAGCCGGCCACTGTGGGTGGTACTGCACGAGGATCTGCGCGAGCGCCCGGCGATCCGGGCCTGCCTGGATTGGCTGGAGGAGGTGGTACGGGAGGCCGGCTGGACCGATCAGCCCTCGCTGAAATCGAAGTAGAGCACGTTGGACCAGTTGCCCAACCCCAACTCATGGAGCGACGCCAGCGGGTTCGCCGGTTGCAGGTTCAGCATCCGCGCCAGGGGCCCGGGAGCCGAGGGTTTGACCTGATTGAGGTGGCGCAAGGTGCGTTCCATTTCCTGGTCCAGATCCGCCAGACTCCCGAACAGGTCCCGGTTCTGCTGGGCCAGTGGCGTCTCGTCCAGGTCGAAGATCTCGGCGCACTCCAGCACAATGTGATCGGCGCGATTCTCCGGCGCATTCAGGAAGGCTTCCGCCTCTTGCACCAGTTCCGCTGCCTCGGGCCAGTCGATGCGCGCCAGGAAGTCACACAGGCGCCTTACGCCCTTGTCGTAATCCCCCGCCAGCGCCACGTCGTCGTCCAGTTCCCAGATCATGGAGGGGCAGATCACGGTATCGGCGGACACCAGCAACCGGTAGCAGAGCGGAATCGCGTACCCCCATTCGGACAACCCCCGGACCACGGGTTTGGGCTGATCCGGCGTCCGCGCGGGAACCCGGTCGGTCGCGTAAAGATAGCTTCGGTTCGCCATGAGGTGCCGCCTGTGCTGCTTTGGAATGAGCCGCCTATGGTGACCTCACCGCACAGCGCCGACAAGAGAGGCCCGTTTTCCGGAACTTCATTATTCTTCCCAATCCGGGTTCCAGGCGACTTCCCAAAGGTGGCCATCCGGATCCTGAAAGTAACCGCAATAACCGCCCCAGAAGGCTTTCTCCGCGGCCTTGGTCACGTGGGCACCGGCCGCCTCGGCCTGCCGCATCACCTCGTCCACTTGCTCTGGCGAGCCCACGTTATGGGCCAGAGTAAACCCTCCGGCCGAGGCGGGCATCAACGGGACACCCGCTCCCCTGGCCAGGGCCAGGCGGGGATACAGCGCCAGCACCAGGCCGCCGTCGAGATGGAAAAACACCACCGCGCCGTCCTCGAATTCGGTGCCAACGATGCCCTCCGTGGGCAAACCGAGGCCGTCGCGATAAAACGTCAGGGAACGATCCAGGTCATCCACACCCAGGGTGATGACTTTGATTTTCGCTTTCATCCGTCTTCTCCAAGACAGCGGAACAGGAACCCGTGAGCCTGGCTCAACGTCGCCCGGATGTCTTGAATAAATCGGACAAAATCCGCCCCGTCGGGGATCCGCTGTTGTTCAGGGAATCAGCGTTTCTTTTTCCCGGGCATGATGAATTTCATCAGGGTCATGAACCACATCAGCTGGCCGGGGTCACCTTCCACCTTGATGTCACCGGCCTGCATGCCTTCCATGAACGCCATCTGGTTCTTGCCGGAGGCACGCAGGGTGCGGAACGCGTAATCCGCGTCGCGGAAATTCAGGGTGATGGTGGGGGCGCCGTGCAAACCGGCACCGTGTTTTACGCCTTGCGGCGTGAAGTGATACCAGCGGGCCACCCGGCCATCGAAGGTACGCCATTGCATCAGCACATCCCGGTGCTCCAATTGCTGGCGGAAACCCTCATTGTGGCGGCCCAGCCAGCGCAATCGCCAGCCGAGCAGCATCAAGATGAAACGAAACTTCATTACGCGCTCCCGGCCGGCGGCCGGCCCGGTCAGGGCATCAGGGCCGGCAGTTCCTTGTTGAGTTTGAGCTTTTCCTTCACCGCTTCACCGGTGAGGGCGTAGCCCAGCAGTGTGCCGTCGGCGCCACGAAACAGGGCGGTGACATCATTTTCCTGCTGCGCCACTTCCCACTCACCTTCACTATCCGCCGGCGGCGGGCAGACCACCACCGGACAAGCCGGAGTCTTGATGGTCACCGGCATGACGCCATAGCTCACCGCGGTCTCCTCGCCGGCCAGGGTCTTGGCCAGGGCGCGGGCACTGGCCATCAGCGGCAGCACATAAGGCAGCACATGGCCTTCCACCTCGGCGCAGTCCCCCAGGGCATAGATGTCCTCGGTGCTGGTGCGCAGGGTGCGGTCGGTGAGGATGCCCCGATTGGTGCGCAGACCGGCTTCCTTGGCCATGTCGATGCGCGGACGCAAACCAATGGCGGACAGCACCACCTCGGATTCCACCCGGGTACCGTCGGACAGTTCGGTGATCAGGGTGCCGTCATCGCCGTGGTGTACCGCCTGGGCCAGGGGGCCAAAGTGGAAACGCACGCCCAATGTCTCAAGTCCCCGGCCCACCGCCTCGGAAGCCGCCTGCGGCAATAACAGCGGCAGGCAACGCCCCATCGGTTCCACCAGGGCTACTTCGAAGCCACCGTTGCTCAGATCGTTGGCGAATTCACAGCCGATCAGGCCGCCGCCAAGAATCGTCACGCGGCGCTTGCCTTGCAGGGCTTCGCGGAAGCGGCCGTAGTCCATCAGGTCATTGACCGAGAACACCTCGCCCACCGCGTCGCCTTCCAGCGGCGGCGTCCAGGTATCCGCCCCCAGCGCCAGCACCAGTGTGCTGTAATCCAGATGATCGTCCGGCAGCAGCACCCGGTGCCCGTCGACGTCGATACCGGCCACATGAACGTGGGTCCGCACCGTGACGTTGAACTGCTCGGCCACCTGTTCCGGCGAGGCCATGGCCAGGTCGTCGGCGGCTTTTTCCTTGGTGAAACCGGTGGACAGCATCGGCTTGGAATAACTGCGGCCGTCGTCGGCGGTCAGCACCACCAGCGGCGTTTCCTTGTCCAGCTTGCGGAATTCCTTGACCACGTTGAATCCGGCCAGACCGGATCCGATCACTACGATGGGCTTCATTGGCGCTCCTTATGTGGTGCCAGGGTGGTGCCAGGGACGGGAATGGCGGTCGCTCAGATTTCCACCATCTCGAAATCATCCTTACCGACGCCACAGTCCGGACATACCCAGTCGTCGGGGATATCTTCCCACTTGGTGCCGGGCTCGATGCCCTCCTCGGGGAGCCCTTCCGCTTCGTCGTAAATGAAGCCGCACACCACACATTCCCATTTCTTCATGTCATACCTCGTTGATCAATATCCCGGACAGCGCCAGGGGCCGGAAACCAGGGGCCCGCTAACGTAGCCACGCCGTCCTGAAAAATCAATGACACCAGCGGATGTCACCATGGCAGCCGGGCCGATGACCTCGCCATGACCGGCCCTGCCATGGCCGACGACCCTGCCAGATTCGTGCCGCTCTCTTGCCCCTCGCGCCACCTTGCGCCATAGTCCACGCCGCCGGTCGAGAGCGGAGTGTCACACTATGCCAAATTCACCTCTGGACGCCGACCCGAAATGGCGCCCACTGGATCGTCTTACCGTACCACCGCTCATCCGCGACTGGCTCGGTGACCCCGGATCCCTCACCGCCCGCCTGCGCCGCCACGGCACTTTTCACGTCCGCCACAACCGCTCCCTGGTGACGGTCCCCGTGCCTTTCGAACGCGAGCAGTTGCACCAGAGCGGGCGCCGTATCGCGCTGATCCGGGAAGTCACGCTGATGCTGTGCGACACTCCGGTGGTGGAAGCCCGCAGCGTCCTGCCGCTGCTCAGTCTGCGCTGGGCCAATCGCAATCTGGCGCATATGGGTGGCCGTTCGCTGGGCAGTGAGTTATACCGTTACCCCGAGGCACACCGGGATCAGGTGTGGGTCCGTTATGGCCTGTCGCCGGCCGGCCGCGGGCCGTGCTGGGGGCGCCAGACCCGTTTCGTGAAAAGGGGCAGACCGCTGCTGGTGGCGGAGTACTTTCTGCCCGCGCTCTGGTCCCTGGTGGGGGAAGAACAGGTCGGGGAACAATAGAAGGAACAACCATGCTGGCTTTCGTGGAACACCGTTATCCCTCGCTGTGGCCCTGGATTCAACTGATGCGCCTGGACCGGCCGATCGGCAGCATGCTGCTGATGTGGCCCACCCTGTGGGCGCTGTGGATCGCCGCCGATGGCACGCCGAGCCTGAAGAACATTGTCATCTTCGTGCTCGGGGTGTTCGTGATGCGCGCCGCCGGCTGCGTGATCAATGACTTCGCCGACCGCGACTTCGACGGTTCGGTGGAGCGCACCCGGCAACGCCCGCTGGCCACCGGCGCCCTGAGCGCCAAACAGGCCCTGGGGTTGTTCGTGGGCCTGCTGTTCATCGCCCTGATCCTGGTGTTGTTCCTGAATCGTTTCACCTTCTGGCTGGCGTTCGGCGGACTGGGCCTGGCCATTCTTTATCCGTTCACCAAGCGCTTCACCAACCTGCCCCAGGTGGTGCTGGGCGCCGCCTTCAGTTGGGCCATTCCCATGGCGTTCGGCGCCGAAACCGCCAGCGTGCCGCCGATCGCCTGGCTGCTGTTCATCATCAACCTGCTGTGGACGGTGGCCTACGATACCGAGTACGCCATGTGCGACCGCGAGGATGACCTCAAGATCGGGATCAAAAGCACCGCCATTCTGTTCGGGGATCTGGACAAGGTGATCATCGGCATTCTCCAGGGTCTGGTGCTGGCCGGGCTGGTGCTGGTGGGGCTGCGCCTGGGCTTCGGCCTGCCCTGGTATCTGGGCCTGCTGGGCGCCCTCGCCCTGTTCGTTCATCAACAATGGCGCATCCGCTACCGGGAGCGCTGGCCCTGTTTTCACGCCTTTCTTAACAACCATTGGGTGGGTGCCTGCGTTTTCGTCGGTCTGTTTCTGCAATATTTGTGACCCCCCGGAAACGCCGCCGCCTGGCGTAATACCACGATCGGCGGCGAAAAGGTTGGCAAATCTGTCATCAAGATGTCATAAAAAAGCCATCTAATGAGGCTCCCCACATCCGGGCGGGAAAGCGGAAGACCGAACTATGTCAAAAAATCGCATCCTCATTGTCGATGACGAGCCGGCCATCCGGGAGATGGTGTCCGTGGCTCTCGAACTGGCCGATTTCGACGTGCTCGAAGCCGAAAGCGCCCAGCAAGCCCACGAACGCATCGTTGACGAACGGCCGGACCTGGTCTTGCTGGACTGGATGCTGCCCTCGGTGAGCGGTATCGAACTGGCTCGGCGCCTGAAACGGGACGACAACACCAGTGAAGTGCCGATCATCATGCTCACCGCCAAAAGTGAGGAAGATAACAAGATCCAGGGATTGGACGTGGGCGCCGACGATTATGTCACCAAGCCCTTCTCCACCCGCGAACTGATCGCGCGCATCCGCGCGGTATTGCGCCGCTCTTCCGCCGCCGCCGGTGAAAAGGAAATCGACGTCCAGGGTCTGTGCCTGGACCCGGTCAGCCATCGCATCAGCGCCCAGGGGGTGCCGGTGGACATGGGCCCCACCGAATACCGTCTGCTCGAGTTCTTCATGAGCCACCAGGAACGGGCCTATTCCCGCACCCAGTTGCTGGATCAGGTCTGGGGCGCCAATGTGTACGTGGAGGACCGTACCATCGATGTGCACATCCGCCGTCTGCGCAAAGCCTTGGCGCCTCACGGCTTTGATGGTTTCATTCAGACCGTGCGGGGCACCGGTTATCGCTTTTCGGTAAAATCCGCCCAGGTGTCCTGATACACCTCTGATACGGATCGCACCGGCCGAAACGGGCCTCCCCCTCCGCAACGGCCCTGAGAGGAAGCAACGGCCAATGAAAAGCAGTCTGGCCAAGGAAGTAAACCGCATCATTGTTCTTATCGCCCTGTCGCTGGTCGCGGCCCTGGCGATACAGAACATCTGGCCGCTGGTGGTGGGTCTGCTCGGTTACATCGTCTGGAGCACCCGCCAGCTGTTCGCCCTCTACACCTGGCTGATCCGCGAGGAACACACCGAACCGCCGGACAGCGTGGGGCTGTGGGGTGAGTTCTATACCCGGTTGGAGCACTTGTTTCAGCAGGAACGGCGTGCTCAGGAGAACCTGCAGGGCATCATCCTGCGCGCCCAGCAATCGGTGAATGCGCTGGAAGACGCGGTGGTGCTGATCGACAGCCACGGCTACCTGGAATACTGGAACCACGCGGCGCACCGGCTGATGGGGCTGAACGAGGAAAAGGATCTCGGCCAACCGCTCACCAACCTGATCCGCCACCCCCGCTTCACCGAATACCTGTCCCGCGGCGACTTTCGTGAACCGCTGGAAATTCCCGGGCCGGTGGACGACAACCGCATCCTGCAATTCCGCATCACCGAGTTCGGCGTCGGTGATCAGCTGATCCTGGCCCGCGATGTCACCCGGCTGCATCACCTGGAGGAGATGCGCAAGGATTTCGTCGCCAACGTCAGCCATGAGCTGAAAACACCGCTGACCGTGCTCAAGGGCTATCTGGAGACCCTGCAGGACACCGTACCGGAGGAGCAGGCCCGGTTACGCCGGGCGCTGTCGCAAATGGCCAGCCAGTCCCAACGCATGGAAGCCCTGGTGCATGACTTGCTGTTGCTGTCGCGGCTGGAAAGCACCAATACCGACAATACCCACCAGGCGGTGACCGTGCATGGCATGCTCAAGCGCATGCGCGAGAGTGCCCTGGCACTGGCGCCGGACAAGCATCACCAGATCGTTCTGGAAGTACCGGAAACCGCCCGGCTGGTGGCCAACCCGGCGGAGCTGGAAAGCGCCTTCGGCAACCTGATCACCAATGCGGTGAAGTACACGCCGGAAGGTGGCCATATCCTGATCCGCTGGTGGCAGGACGACAAAGGCGCCCACTTTTCCGTCTCCGACGACGGCACGGGCATCGACCCGAAACATATTCCGCGCCTGACCGAGCGCTTCTACCGGCCCGACACCAGCCGGGTGACCCAGACCGGTGGTACCGGTTTGGGGCTGGCCATCGTCAAGCACGTGCTGATCCGTCACGGGGCGAGGCTGGAGATTCGCAGCGAACTGGGCAAGGGCAGCGTCTTTACCTGCCATTTCCCGCGGGAACGGCTGGTGAGCAAGCCCACCGCGCTGGCGCAATAGCGCCCAGGTCAAAGGCATTCGCTATTCGTTGCCTCAATAATGCGGCGGCGGCGCGTCCTGAATGCGCAGCGCGGCGATCTCCTCGTTCAGTTCCACCACCCGCTCCACCAGACGCTGGCACACCTTTTCCAGCTCATCCAGGGAACGCTGCTGACCACTGACGATACGGTTCAACTCATTCACCAGATCTTCCTGGTAGGCCAGCTTGGTTTCGATATCGAGAAAACGATCGTCGCTCATGGGTGTCTCCGGTTAGCGGGCGGGCATTATAGCGGCCCATCCACCGCTTCCGTCAGTGCCTGTTCCGCCACCGCCAGCGGCGACTCGGCCCGCCACCCGAACTGGCCGTCCAGCATCAGATGGCTGAGCCCGTGCACCAGACCCCAGGTCCTCAAGGTAGCGCCTTCCACGCCGGCGGCCTCTTCATCCACGCCCGACGCCGCGGCCACGGCGGAACGCAGCGCCCGGAAGGAGGCCGCGGCCACCCGTGTCAGTTCTTCATCCCCCTGACGGTTGAGCGTGGGGCCAAACATCAGACGGAACAGCGCCGGATGCCGCCAGGCGAAACGGAGATAGGCCAGCCCGGCCTCCCGCAGTCCCTGGCCGGGGCCGGCGAGGTGCACGGCTTCCCCCTGCCCCTCCCGCAAACGCCGGAAGCCTTCCGTCGCCAACGCCGCCAACAGCGCGTTCTTATTGGCGAAATGGCGATAGGTGGCATTGGCGGTAACGCCGACCCGGCGCGCCAACTGACGCAGACTGATGTCGCCGTCAGCACGCTCCGCCAGCAACGCAATACCTTCTTCGATCAAGGTTTCACGCAGATTCCCGTGGTGGTAAGCACTCCCTCTCTCCATTTCTTCACACCCAATGTTGACACTGTGAACTTTGCCTTTCAGACTAATGTTCACAGCATATACTTTTGCCTGGGAGATGACAGCATGATCACTTTGCACTGGCTTTCGGCCCTGGTGGCTCTGCTTCTTGGCGCCGTGCAGTTGGCGGCCCCCAAGGGCGGCGGCCGCCACCGGGGCCTGGGCTGGGTCTGGACCCTCGCCATGGCCGCCACTGCCCTGTCGTCGTTCTGGATTCACAGCTTCCTGCCCCTTGTCGGTTCGTTCGGCCCCATCCATCTGTTGTCGGTGTGGGTCCTGTTCTGTCTGGTGATGGCGGTGGTGGCCGCCCGCCACCGGCGGATCCGCTCGCACCGGAGATTCACCGTGGGGGCCTATCTGGGCCTGGTGGGCGCCGGTCTCGGCGCCCTGGCCCCCGGCCGGCTGATCAGCGGCTGGCTGTTCTGATCCATCGGGATATTGCCAGCTTCCACCAACCCGGCTATGGTTAGCGCCGTCTTGGGGGAGTAGTCGCTTGGGCACCCCGCCCTTGACGGTCATCAACATATTTGTGCCTCAATGCGCATGGTGACCGTGTCCTCGGATTGACGAGACCTGAGACATTGTCTGCAGACAGACCGCGGGGGCGGGATGAGCGGGCAGTGTCTCTCGTGTTTGTCGTCCCGCCCCCCTGGAGCCCTACCCATGACCCACCCAGTTTCCCGGGGCGATTCGCGCCTTGAGAACAGGCAGGTCCGTGTCATCCGCCTTGCCCTGTCCACCGGGGAGGCGCGCTGATGGAAGCCTTTCTGTCCTCCACCCTGCTGGTTACCCTGGGAGAAATCGGCGACAAGACGCAGTTGCTGTCCCTGGCGCTGGTCTGCCGCTTTCGCAGACCCTGGCCCATTCTCGCCGGCGTCATCATCGCCACACTGATCAATCACGGGCTGTCGGTCTGGTTCGGCGACTGGCTCAGCGCTCATATCCCGGAGCAGTGGCTGCGCTGGATCCTTGGTCTGAGCTTTATTGGTCTGGGCCTGTGGATGCTGATCCCGGACAAGGACGAGGAGGTCAACACAGATCCCCGTTTTGGTCCCTTCCTTACCGCTCTGGTGTTGTTCTTCATCGCCGAGATCGGCGACAAGACACAACTGGCCACGGTGGCCCTGGCGGTGCGCTTTCAGGAATTCTGGCCCGTGCTGTTGGGCAGCACTGCCGGTATGATCGCCGCCAACCTGCCGGTGATCTGGGTCGCTCACCGCCTCGCCGGCGCACGATTGGAACGCTGGGCCCACCGCATCAGCGCAGCGCTGTTCATCGTTTTCGGAATCTGGGCGCTGGTGTAACCCCTTTGCTGGAGTCGTCATGGCACTAAAAGCCACCATCTACAAAGCCGAACTCACCGTCTCCGACATGGATCGCGACTATTACGCCACCCATGACCTGACGCTGGCGCTGCACCCTTCGGAAACCGAGTCGCGCATGATGCTGCGGCTGATGGCGTTCGCCCTGCACGCCCACGAGGATCTGGCCTTCACCCGTGGCATCTCCAGCACCGAGGAGCCGGATTTGTGGCGGCACAATCCGGACGGCACCCTGGCGTTGTGGATCGAACTGGGCATGCCGGACGAGAAACGGCTGCGCAAGGCCTGCGGCCTGGCGGAGCAGGTGCTGGTCTATTGCTATGGTCCGCGCGCGCCGCAGGTGTGGTGGGAGAGCATGGCCAACAAAGTGCGCCGCTTCGACAACCTCGTCGTTCGTCATGTCGCCGCCGACAGCGAAACCGCCCTGGCCGGACTGGCGCAACGGAGCATGCGCCTGCAGGCCATGATCCAGGACGGGCAGTTGTGGATCGGCGATGACAGCCGCAATGTGGAAGTCGACCGGCCGCAATGGTATCCCTAGGCGCCATGCCGAAGAGCAGCTACCATCAATGACAGGCCCGCACGGAGTGGGCCTTTCGGATTCGCCATCCAATGCTGGTCTGGCAAGGAGACATGCCTCATGACATCCGATCCGGCATCCGTATTGCTCTCGCAACTGGCCCGTCACTGGAAGGGGCTGCTGACTCTCGGCATTGTTTTCGTGGTCCTGGGCACTCTCGGCCTGGGTGCCGTCGGGTTGTTCACCCTGGTCGGCGTGCTGTGGTTCGGGGCCATTCTGATTTTCGGTGGCGTGCTGCAGATCGCGCAGGCGTTTCGCGCTTCCGGCCTGCCACGCAGTTTGTTGTTTCTGGCCATCGGCCTGCTCTACGCCCTGCTCGGCCTGTACGTGGTGTCGCAGCCGCAAGCAGCCGCCGGCGCCCTGACTTTACTGATCGCTCTCGCCTTGGTGCTGACCGGCCTGCTGCGTCTGCTGCTGGCCTGGCAGATGAGTCCGGTGGTCTCACCCTGGCTGCCGGCTCTGACCGGTGTTCTGGGCCTGGTGCTGGCCGGGATGATCTTCTCCGAATGGCCGGAATCCAGTGCCTGGGTGATCGGATTGTTCATCGCCATCGAATTGCTGTTGAACGGCTGGATGCTGATCATGGTGGCGCTGACGGTTCGGCGGCGCGCCAATTCCTGACCCTTTTCCGAATCCTTAAATAATGGGGGGGAATCCATTCATGGTCCGTCTGGCGCTGGCCGCTTCGCTGGTGGTAGCGATATTCATTGGTTGGTGGATCAGCGATGAATCCCTCGATCGCACCGCCCACGACTGGCTCGATACGCCGACACGCGAAGCCAATGACGCTTATTATTTCCTGCTGGGGTTCGGCGCTCCCGAAGGCAGCTCACCGCAACTCATGGGGAGGCGTCTGGTCGCCGAGTACGACACCCTCACCGTCGCGCCCTCCTGGCTTCCCGATTTGTCCGGACACAACCTGCTGTGCGCCTACGATGGGGCCGATTGTCTGCTCCTGCAGCAGTCGAGGACATCCGAGGCCCGGGTCCTGATCGCCGAATCCGATGTGCTGCTGCAACGCTATCGACAGTTCTTGTCCTTCGAAGCCTTCGTCGCCGATCTGCCGGCATCGATTCGCGCGCCGGCTCCCCGTTATGAGCTGCTGACCACGGCGGCACGGCTGCAATCGCTGACATGGGCACTGAGCGATGATCCCGGCACCGGGCTACGACAGGAAATCGACCAGTTGCGCCGCCTGCTGACCGGGTACCACACCCAGGCCGGCAAGCTCTCGGTCACGACCATGTTGACGGAAAAACTGCGGCTGGCTGCCCTGCTGGCGCAACAGGGGAAAATGGATTACCTGGAACCGGCGCCGCTTTCCGCCCAGGAACGGGATCTGTCATCGGCGGTGCTGAGCGAATTCCGGTTCCTGATGCAAGGCGTGGAGGCGGTCGGCAAACCGGATGGCGGCACCGGACCGACCTGGTACACGCGGCTTTGGTTTCGCCCCAACATGACGATCAATCAGATCATGGAATATCTGCGACACATCGAAGCGCTCTCCCGGCAACCCGCATCGGAACAGATCGCTCAACCCCGCTACGATCTCGAACCGTCGCTGAGCCGGCATTTACGCAATCCGGCGGGCAACCGTCTCGTCGCCATCATCCCATCCTTGAACCGCCTCCCCGAATCCTTGCTGCGGCTGGGCCAGCAGTTGGCGCTGCTGTCCTGGATGGCGGGCAGCGCCACCTCCACCACGCACCCGAACCCCTGGGCGCCGGCCCTCGCGCCCGAGCGAGGCAAGGACGGGCTGTGTTTCACCCGCCCCGGTCATCAGCCGATGGTCTGTCTGCCGTTGCTGCCGTGACCGTTTGCTGTCACGAAAGGAACTACGAAGCCGTTGTAGGAGCTTGCCTGCAAACGAATGGGTCCGGGCCCCAAGATTCGCTTGCAGGCAAGCTCCTACAGTGCGGCGCCGGCGCTACATGGCTCTCTGGTTCACTCGCGCCGACACCTCGGCGGCGCTTTCCTTACGTTCGGAATAACGGTCGGTGAGGTAGTCACTGCGATCACGCACCAACAGCGTGAATTTCATCAGTTCTTCCATCACATCGACAATGCGGTCATAGAACGGTGACGGCTTCATGCGGTCATTGTCGTCGAACTCCAGGAACGCCTTCGGCACCGAGGACTGATTCGGGATCGTCACCATGCGCATCCAGCGGCCCAGCACCCGCAGCTGGTTCACCGCATTAAAGGACTGGGAACCGCCGCAGACCTGCATCACCGCCAGGGTCTTGCCCTGGGTTGGGCGCACACCGCCCAGGGCCAGCGGAATCCAGTCGATCTGCGCCTTCATGATGCCGGTCATGGCGCCGTGCCGCTCCGGCGAGCACCACACCATGCCTTCGGACCACTGGGCCAGATCCCGCAGCTCCGCCACCTTGGGGTGATCCTCCGGTTCCGCATCCGGTAACGGCAGGCCACGGGGATCGAAGATACGGGTTTCCGCGCCCATGGATTCGAGCAGACGGGCGGCTTCCTCTACCGCCAGACGGCTGAAGGAACGCTCCCGCAAGGAACCGTACAGCAGCAAAATACGCGGCGGATGGGAGTCAGCGGCGCCCAGTTGCCGCCGATCCGGAATGTGGAACAGCTCCGCTTGTACGTTGGGCAAATCATTCATCGTTACTTTCCTTAAGACAGCACCGTCAACCAGCCGGCCAGGGCCAGCAGAGTGGCGGTCAACACCGGCAGGGTCAGGACAATGCCCACGCGGCAGTAGTAACCCCAACCGATCTTCATGCCCTTGCGGGCCAGAACATGTAGCCACAGCAACGTTGCCAGGCTGCCGATGGGTGTTATTTTCGGTCCCAGATCACTGCCAATGACATTGGCGTAGATCATCGCTTCACGCACCAGGCCACCGGCCTGGCTGTCGTCGATGGACAGCGCCACCACCAGCACCGTGGGCATGTTATTCATGATCGAGGACAGTCCCGCGGCGATATAGCCGGTACCCAGGGTGGCGACCCACAACTCCTGCCGTGCCAGCTGGTTCAACACTCCGGCAACGGCATCGGTAAGGCCCGCGTTGCGTAAACCGTAGACCACCAGATACATGCCCAGGGAGAACACCACGATGTTCCAGGGCGCGCCACGCAGTACCTTCATGGTGGAAATGTGATGGCCGTGACGGGCAATCAGGAACAGCACCAGGGCGCCGATACCGGCGATCAGGCTTACCGGAACCCCCATGGGTTCGGCAAAGAAGAATCCGGCAAGCAACAGCGCCAGCACCCACCAGCCGGCCCGGAAGGTCCTGGGATCCTTGATCGCTTCACCGGGCTGACGCAGTTTGGAAATCTCATACCCCTTGGGGACGTCGCGGCGGAAGAACAACCACAGCACTAACAGAGACGCGGAGACCGACACCAGATTCACCACCGCCATCACCGTGGCGTATTCGCCGAAGCCGATATCGAAGAAGTCCACGGAAACGATGTTGACCAGATTCGAGACCACCAGAGGCAGGCTGGCGGTGTCGGCGATGAAACCCGCCGCCATGATGAACGCCAGGGTGGCGGCGGGCCCGAACCCCAGCGCCAGCAGCATTTCAAACACAATGGGAGTCAGGATCAACGCCGCCCCGTCGTTGGCGAACACCGCCGCCACCAGGGCACCGAGCAACACCACCGCCGCCAGCAGCCGTCCACCATGGCCACCGCCCCAACGGGCCACATGCAGCGCCGCCCATTCAAAGAACCCGGCTTCGTCCAGGATCAGACTGATGATGATGATGGCGATGAACGCGAAGGTGGCGTTCCAGACGATGTCCCAGACCACGGGAATGTCATCGAGATGAATGACACCGGTGAGCAGGGCCACCAGGGCGCCCGCGCCAGCGCTCCAACCAATACCCAGCCCCCGGGGTTGCCAGATCACCAGCGTCAGGGTGGCAATGAAGATCAGTACCGCCAACAGCATGATCAGTGTTCACCGTGGAAGCGATGGATCTTCTGCAATGACGCGGTCAGGCCGAGGGCGTTCATATCCTCAAGATCCAACGCCACCAGGTCCTCGATACGGCCGCGCAGCCGTTCATAGGTGGCCTCGAAAACGGCGTCGATGGCGGCGTCATCACCTTCCGCCGTGGCCGGATCGGGAATCCCCCAGTGGGATTTGGCGGTATCCGCCAGCCAGACCGGGCACGACTCGCCGGCGGCGGCGTCGCAGACGGTCACGATGGCGTCGAAATATTGGCCTTCCAGGTCGTCCATGGATTTGGAGGTGGGCTCACCCACGGGAATGCCGTGACGTTCCAGCACCGCCAAGGCACGGGGGTGCACCTGACCGCTGGGCCGGCTGCCGGCGCTGGCGGCACGAATCCGGCCCCCGCCGAGATGGTTGGCGAGGGCTTCGGCGATGATCGAGCGGCAGGAATTGCCGGTGCACAGGAACAGTAATTTGAGAGGGGTGGCCATGATAGCGCTCCAGAATTGAGGGTTAGCAGCACGCCGTGTCGATGGGCGTAATCCCCAGTTGCTCGCGGGCGGGCGGCAACAGGATATCGATGGTGGCGATCGCCCATTCCGGCAGCGCCGGATTGAGCCGGTAGTGCATCCAGGTGCCCTCGCGACGGGCCACCACCAGTTCGCACTGGCGCAACTGCGCCAGATGACGGGACACCGTGGACTGCGGGGCGTCCATGGCCTCCACCAGATCACAGACGCAGATCTCCCGCTCCTTTTCCATCAGGCCCATGAGCCGGAGACGGCTTTCATCGGCAAGGCACTTACACAGTTGCGTGACGGTCAGATTCATAGCTTAATCCGTATATCCGGAATAACGGATATATTAAACACGCAACACGCAACACGCAACACGCAACCAAATATAGCGTGCCGGGGCTTACCCTCCGGCCAATGCCCGGCCCGATAAAAACGGCGCGGTCAGCAGACCGCGCCGCCCTTCTTCGCGTGCAAGCGTGCCGCGTGTTTGCGTGCCGGCGTCTTCAGCCTTTGACCTTCTCTTCCATCTCGTCCATGGAGATGTGGCGGACATCCTTGCCCTTCACCAGGAAGATCACCTGCTCGGCGATGTTGCGGGAATGATCACCGATGCGCTCCAGCGCCCGCAGGGACCAGATGATGTTCAGTACCCGGGAAATGGCGCGCGGATCTTCCATCATGAAGGTCACCAGGGAACGCATGGCCGAGCGGTACTCCAGATCCACTTCGTTGTCCTCGGCGGCCACGTCCAGAGCCTTGTCGGCGTCGAAGCGAGCGAAGGCATCCAGGGTATCGCGCAGCATGTTGCGTACGTGGTTGCCGATATGACGCACTTCCACGTAACCGCGTGGCGATTCGCCTTCCTCGGACAATTGCAGCGCCATGGCGGCGATTTTGGCGGACTCGTCACCGATCCGTTCCAGATCGGACACCGCCTTGGTCACCGCGATGATCAGCCGCAAGTCGGACGCGGCGGGCTGGCGCAGGGCAAGCACCCGGGCGCATTCCTCGTCGATCTGGATTTCCAGTTTGTCGACCTTGTCCTCCGCCTGCATGACTTTTTCCGCCAGGTCGGAGTCAGCGCGCAACAGCGCGTCCAGCGCGTCCACGACCTGTTTCTCCACCAGACCACCCATCTCCATCAGATGGTTACGGATGGATTCCAACGCCTCGTTGAACTGCGATGAGCTGTGTTGACCAAAATAGGTGCGATCCATGGGCACTCTCCTCAACGTCCGGGCGTCAGCCGAACCGACCGGTGATATAGGCTTCGGTAAGCTCGTGTTCCGGCTTGGTGAACACGGTCTCGGTGTCATTCACCTCGATCAGACGACCCAGATGGAAATACGCGGTCCGGTTGGACACCCGCGCCGCCTGTTGCATGGAGTGGGTCACAATGGCGATGGTGTAGGACTCGGTCAGCTCGTCGATCAGTTCCTCGATCTTGGCCGTGGCGATCGGGTCCAGCGCGGAACACGGCTCATCCATCAGAACCACTTCCGGACTGACCGCGATGGTGCGGGCGATGCACAAACGCTGCTGCTGACCGCCGGACAAACCGGTGCCCGGCGCATGCAGACGGTCTTTCACTTCTTCCCACAGGCCAGCTTTGCGCAGGCTGGTTTCCACAATCTCATCGAGTTCGAATTTCTTGTTGGCCAGGCCGTGCAAGCGCGGACCATAGGCCACATTGTCGTAGATGGATTTGGGAAACGGATTGGGCTTCTGGAACACCATGCCCACCCGCGCGCGCAATTCCACCACATCCATCTTCGAATCGTAGAGATCCTGATCTTCCAGGAACAGTTCCCCGCTCACACGGCAGATATCAATGGTATCGTTCATGCGGTTGAGGCAGCGAAGAAAGGTGGATTTACCACAACCGGACGGGCCGATCAGGGATATCACCTCATTCTTGCCAATATCGAGGCTGATATTGTGAATAGCCTGGGTGTCTCCATAGGAAACGTTCACGTCTCGGAACCGCATCTTCGGGGCGTCCACGAACGGCGTGCCTACGGTGTGTTCAGGGTATCGGGTTTCCTGCATGGGCTGCTCTTCCAGGTCGATCAACGGCTCCTCGGCATGATTCCGGCCGGAAGCGTTCTTGTCCAGTTTCTCAGCGGTGTCCATCGGTCATCTCCTCTGCCAGCGAGGCGCTTACCAGCGACGCTCGAGTCGTTTACGCAGTACAACCGCCAAGGTGTTCATGGCGATCAGGAAAGCGAGCAACACCATGATGGCCGCGGAGGTCAAGGCCACGAAGGATTGCTCCGGGCTACCCGCCCACAGGAAAATCTGTACCGGCAATACCGTTGCCGCCGACAACGGCCCCGTCGGCAACTCCACGATGAAGGCCACCATACCGATCATCAACAAGGGTGCCGTTTCACCCAGCGCCTGGGCCATACCGATGATCGCACCGGTGAGCATGCCGGGCATCGCCAGGGGCAGAACATGATGCAATACCACTTGCATCTTGGATGCTCCCAAGCCCATGGCGGCTTCACGGATACTCGGCGGCACCGCCTTGATCGCGGCGCGGCTGGAAATAATGACGGTCGGCAGGGTCATCAGAGTAAGAACGATCCCCCCCACCAGCGGCACCGAGCGGGGCATGCCGAACCAGCTCAGGAAAATCGCCAGCCCCAACAGGCCGAAAATGATCGAAGGCACCGCCGCCAGATTATTGATGTTAACTTCAATAAAATCGGTAAACCGGTTCTTGGGCGCGAACTCTTCCAGGTAGATCGCCGCCGCGATACCGATAGGAAAGCTCAAGGCCAGAGTCACCAGCATGGTGAATACGGAGCCCAGAATCGCGCCAAGAATACCCGCCTGCTCCGGCTCTCTCGAATCGCCGCTGGTGAACAGAGAACGGTTAAACTCGGAGCGCGTCTCGCCCGCCGCTTCCAAGTCCAACACCCATTCCCGCTGCTGCGGACTCAAGCGAGCATTCTCTCGCTGCTTCTCGGAACCCTTGAGGAACATGTCGGCATCATCGTCCAACTGCAGCCACAGTGTCTCCTTCTGGCCCAGCAGCGAGGGATCGGCCTCCAGCCGATCACGCAGTTCATACCCCGCGCTGGTGCTCAGCAAGGCATTGAGCGCCCGTCGATCCTGGCGCTCTTCCACGCGAGGGAAGCGCTCCTGAATCGCGGCACGCACAACGCCCTCGAAATTGCCGTATCGAAGTTGCTCGGGGTCATTGGCATCCTCGATTTCAAGCGTTTCGGGATCGTAGGTAATGCTCAATTCCACATAATGCTCGAAGAAAGCACTGTGCCCTTTGCCAATGATGTCTCCGAACAAAAGCAGCAGTGCCGACAGGCCGATGACAATCGAGACAATACCGAACGCCTTGAACCGCCGCTCCGCGCGATAGCGTCTGGCCAGGGTCTTGCGCACTTTTTCCGTGGTCTTGCTCATGAGTGTCTTACTCCTGACCTAGTCGTATTGCTCGCGGTATTTTCTGACGATATGCAGCGCCAGGACATTCATCGCCAGCGTGGTCAGGAACAGCATCAGACCAAGCGCGAAAGCGGCCAATGTCTTGGCACTGTCGAACTCCTGATCACCGGTAAGCAGCGTGACGATCTGCACGGTGATGGTGGTAACCGCTTCCAGGGGGTTGACGGTCAGGTTGGCCGCCAATCCCGCCGCCATCACCACGATCATGGTTTCGCCGATCGCCCGGGATGCCGCCAGCAGAATACCGCCCATGATGCCCGGCAACGCGGCCGGGAAGATCACCTTCTTGATGGTCTCGGATCGAGTCGCGCCCAATCCCAGGGAGCCATCACGCATAGCTTGGGGAACAGCGGTAATCACGTCATCGGATAATGAGGAGACAAAGGGAATGATCATGACCCCCATCACCAGCCCCGCGGCCAACGCGGATTCCGAGGACACACCGAGCCCCACTGCCTCCCCGATGTTCCGGATGAAAGGCGCCACCGTCAGTGCGGCGAAAAAACCGTAGACCACTGTCGGTACTCCGGCCAACACCTCCAAAGCGGGCTTGGCGAAGGACCGAACCTTGGGATGAGCGTATTCCGCCAAATAGATAGCGGACATCAACCCCACCGGTACCGCCACGATCAGGGCGATCGCCGAAATCAGCAGTGTGCCGACGAACAGGGGAATCGCGCCAAAGGCACCGTGAGCGGCTACCTGATCGGCACGTAGCGCGGTCTGCGGGCTCCACTGCAAGCCAAACAAGAATTCGGAGAATGGGATCTTGCCGAAAAATCGAATCGACTCAAACAGCACCGAGAACAAAATACCCACGGTGGTAAGGATCGCCAGAGTCGCGCACAGCATGAACAGAAATTGCAGTACCCGCTCCACTTGCTGGCGGGCACGCAGGGTGGGTGATACCTTGAGCCAGGCCCAGGCGCCGCCCATCATGGCCAGAACCACCACCACCACGGTCAGCGCCATGGCGCTGGTGGTTCTCAAGCTTGTCAGTCGTTCCGCCGCCGCGGCTACCTCCGGGCCAACAGTATCCGCCGACAATGCCCCACTCGCCACATTGCCGATACGGCTCAGCATCAGGCTGCGACCGGCTTCATCGGCGGGACGCAAATCGACAGGCATGCCGTTGAGGACAACCTCTCGAATAATCGAATCGTCAAAGGCCAGCCAGCACCCCAGCACCACCAGTGCCGGCATGGCACACCACAGCGCCGAGCGCATGGCATAGTAAAAGGGCAGCGAATGAAGATGGCGGATCCCCCCCAAAGGGCGAGCCATGGCCACCGCCCTGCGATGGCCCAGGTAGTACGCCAGACCAATCAAGACCACCAGCAGTAACAGCAAATTCCCGGTTTGCATGTGGGACTCCGGTTGGATTTTCTCGAACAAGCCACGCGCACGGGACTTGTGCCAGACAATCTTTTTCGATTTTTCAGGGGCCAAAAGGCCCGGCGACTCTCGTCACCAGGCCTTCAGCTTCCTTGCTGACCACTCAGCTCGAACCTTACAGTTCCTTGCCGGTCATGCTGTTCAGCGCAGCGGCGTTCTTGGCCCACTTCTTGCGCTCATCTTTATGGGACGGGATCAGGCCCTTGTCGACCAGGTAACCCTCCTCACCCCAGGCGCGCTCGCTGGTGAATTCCTTGATGTAGCCCTCGATGCCCGGAACCACACCCACATGTGCCTTCTTCACATAGAAGAACATGGAGCGGGACATCGGATAATCGCCGGAGGAAATGGTGTTCATGTCCGGCTCGACACCGTTGATTTTCACCGCCTTCACACCACCACGGTTCTGATCCAGGAAAGAGTACCCGAAGGCCCCCAGAGCATCGGGAGTGGACTCCAGCTTCTGGATGATCAGGTTATCGTTCTCACCGGCTTCGATGTAGGCGCCATCTTCACGGATGCTGCGGCAAACCGCCTTGTATTTGTCCTTGTCCTGACCTTTCATGGCTTTCAGCCAATCGAAAGTTTTACAACCACCTTCGACGCCCAGCTCGTTGAAGGAGTCGCGGGTACCGGAGGTCGGCGGCGGCCCGATCACTTCGATCTTGATGTTGGGCAGGGCCGGGTTCACGTCCTTCCAAGTCTTGTAGGGGTTCGGCACCAGCTTTTCGCCGCCCTTGGGATCCGGCACATCCTTGGCCAGCGCCAGATACAGATCACGCAGGGTGATGTCCATATCCTGGCCTTTCACCGAATTGGCCAGAGCCAGACCATCATAACCGATCTGTACTTCGGTGATGTCCTTGACACCGTTCTTCTGGCACAGCTCGAACTCGGACGTCTTCATCCGGCGCGATGCATTGGTGATGTCAGGGGTGTTCTCACCGACACCCTGGCAGAAGATTTTCATGCCGCCACCGGAACCGGTGGACTCGATCTTCGGGGTGGGCTGGCCGCTGGCGCGCCCGAACCGCTCTGCCACCACGGTGGCGAACGGGTACACAGTAGAGGAACCCACGATGGAGATGGTGTCGCGAGCGATCGCGGTCGCCGGCGCGGTGGCGAGGGCCAGAGCAGCGGCTGCCCCAACAATCGACGCTTTCATTTTAACGTTCACAGTAAGCCTCCTGGTTTCATGGCACCGGCGTTGATCCACCCCGGTTTGTTCTTTCAGGCAGGGGGCATGCTAGATTGCGTATGTGACAACAAGATTACACCCGGGTGACGGTTGCACTACCCGCTGTTGTCGTATCCGGCAGGCCGCCGGACCGGAATTGACCGCCAAACGTCCATTGTTGGCTGACCCGGAGCGGCCTGATCCGTATAATCGCCGCCGAATTCTTGATCAGTGACATAACAACGTGACCGTCCTTCATTCCCCGAGACTGGCCCATTTCCAGCGGGCCCTGCACCATCTGACCTGCGTCGTCGGCAGAGCCGTGTCCTGGTGCGCCCTGCTTATGGTATTCCTGATGGTGCTGGTGGTGGTAATGCGCTACGGATTCGGCATCGGCAACATCGCGCTGCAGGAAAGCATCACTTATTTGCATGGCGCGGTGTTCATGCTCTGCGCCGGCTACACCCTGGCCCAGGACGAACACGTGCGGGTGGACGTGCTCTATCAGCACTGGGGCCCGCGCCGGCGGGCGCTGGTGAACCTGCTGGGTACGCTCTTCCTGCTGCTGCCCATCTGCGTGGCGATTTTCGCGTTGAGCCTGGACTATGTGGTACGCAGCTGGGCGGGCCTGGAGAAATCCGACAATGGCGGCCTTCCCCTGGTCTTCATACTCAAGAGTCTGCTGCTGGTGATGCCCGTACTGCTGGGAATCCAGGCGGTGGCGGATCTGCTGCGCCACGCCATGACCCTGGCCGGAGCCTCTCAACCCGTGGACATCGAAGACCAGGAGACCCATCCATGGACATGATTCTGCCGCTTTCCATGTTCCTGGCGGTGGGTCTGGTGCTGCTCAGCGGCTACCCGGTGGCCTTCTGTCTCGGCGGTGTCGCTCTGTTGTTCGCCGTCGGCGGCCTGGCCACCGGCCTGGTCTCGGTAAACGACCTGACCTTCCTGCCCGGCCGGCTGTTCGGCATCATCAACAACACCACCCTGATCGCGGTCCCGCTGTTCGTGTTCATGGGCGTGATGCTGGAAAAGTCGAGGGTGGCGGAAAAACTGCTGGCCAGCATGGGCCTGCTGTTCGGGCGGCTGCCCGGCGGCCTGGGCTTCTCCATCATTCTGGTGGGGGCGTTGCTCGCCGCCAGCACCGGCATCGTCGGCGCCACCGTGGTCACCATGGGCCTGCTAACGCTGCCCACCATGCTGCGCCGGGGCTACCAGCCGTCCCTGGCCACCGGCCTGATCTGCGCCACCGGCACCCTGGGTCAGATCATTCCGCCATCCATTGCCCTGGTGCTGCTCGGCGACGTGCTCTCCACCGCTTACCAGGAGGCGCAGTTGCGTCAGGGCACCTGGGCTCTGGAAACGGTTTCGGTGGGCGACCTGTTCGTCGGTGCCCTGATTCCGGGGCTGGTGCTGGTGGTGCTCTACCTGATCTATATGACGGCGGTGAGCCTGTTACGACCGGAACAGGTGCCGGCGCTGGAACGCGACGATGGGGACGGCAACGACCGCACCGGTCTGATGGCGGCACTGAGCGGCCTGATTCCGCCCCTGCTGCTGATTCTCGCCGTGCTGGGCTCGATCCTGGCCGGACTGGCCACGCCCACCGAGGCGGCCGGGGTCGGCGCCTTCGGCACCCTGATCCTGGCCGCCGCCAATCGGCATTTGAATTTCACCATTTTACGCGAGACCGTGCATGGCACCGCCCGGCTCACCGCCATGGTGTTCATGATCATGATCGGCGCCAGTCTGTTCACCATGGTGTTCCGCGCCTTCGGCGGTGAAGAGGCGGTGCAACATCTGTTCGACGCCCTGCCCGGCGGCGTCCTCGGCGCCACCGTGATGGTGATGCTGATCATCTTCCTGCTCGGCTTCATCCTCGACTTCATCGAGATCACCTTCGTGGTGGTGCCGATCGTCGGACCGATCCTGCTGGGCATGGGACTGGACCCGATCTGGTTGGGGGTGATGATCGCCCTTAATCTGCAAACCTCCTTCCTGACGCCGCCCTTCGGAATAGCCTTGTTCTATCTGCGAGGGGTGGCGCCACCGGAAGTCCGTACCACGCATATTTATCGGGGCGTGGTACCCTTTGTCTTCATCCAAATCATTATGCTCGGTATCCTGGCGCTATTCCCTCAACTGGCGACCTGGCTGCCTCACCTGCTATATGGATAACAAGATGACCGATCCCAGCGACGACATCCCTCAACCCAAGGGCACTCTGGCCCTGCAAACCATTGCCATGCCGCAGAACGCCAACTGGAACGGCGATATCTTCGGGGGCTGGCTGGTGTCCCAGATGGACCTGGCCGGTTCGGTAACCGCCCGCGCCACCGCCAAGGGGCGCATCGCCACCGTGGCGGTGGATTCCATGGCGTTCCTGCGCCCGGTGCCAGTGGGCGCCGTGGTGAGCTGCTACACGCAACTGCTGGATATTGGCCGCAGTTCGATGCAGATCCAGGTGGAAGTGTGGATTCGGGAAGATACCGGGGAGTTGGCCAAGGTCACCGAAGGGCACTTCACCTTTGTCGCCATCGACGACAGTGGCCGTACCCGGGCCGTGCCTCGCTAGAGAAGGGGGCGCGGGCCTTGGGGACATGAATTCGGAGATAGCCAAGAAGCCGCTGTGGGAGCTTGCCTGCAAGCGAATATCCCGAAGGCAGGACACCCCATTCGCTTGCAGGCAAGCTCCCACAGCGGCTTCGTAGCTCCAATTGCAGGAGCAGATTCCGCCGGTCAGGCGTCCTTCAACACCAGCGTGCGGCTGTTGAGCATGGCCTGTTCGGCGACTTCCTGGTAGGGCATGGAAGCATCGCGGAAAGCGACGATCGACTCATAAATGCGCCGTGACAGTTCGTCCCCGGCGATCACCTCTTCAATCACCTGATCACTGGTGTCCTTCAGCGCCATCAGCACGTCGTCCGGCAGGCGGCGCAACTGCACACCATGCTCGTTGACCAGCTGTTTGAGCGCATCGGCGTTGCGGGCGGTGAACTCATCCAGGATGTGCTGATTCTCCGCTTCCGCGGCGGAACGGACGATGTGCTGCAAATCCTGCGGCAGGCTGTTCCAGGCGTCCTTGTTGATGATCACTTCCAATGCGGAACCCGGCTCCTGCCAGCCCGGGTAGTAGTAGTACTTGACCACCTTGTACAAACCGAAGGCCAGGTCGTTATAGGGGCCGACCCAGTCCGCGGCATCCAGGGCGCCGGTCTGCAGGGAGGTGAACACCTCACCGCCGGGCATTTGCACCGGAATTGCCCCCAGGCGCTTGATCACCTCGCCGGCCAGGCCGGGCATGCGGATCTTGAGCCCCTTGAGATCGTCGACGGAATTGATTTCCTTGTTGAACCAGCCGGCCATCTGCGTGCCACTGTTACCGCAAGCCAGCGGCTGCAGGTTGAACGGCTCGTACAGTTCTTCCCACAACTCCTGGCCACCGCCGAAGTTGAGCCAGCCGTTCATCTCCCAGGCGGTCAGACCAAAGGGAATGGTGGTAAAAAAGGGCATGGCCTGGTGCTTGCCCTTCCAATAATAAGGCGTGGAGTGCCCCATCTGGGCACTGCCGGAACGGACCGCGTCAAACACTCCGGTGGCGGGCACCAGTTCGCCGGCACCGTGCACCTTGATGGTCAAGCGGCCACCGGACATGGCATTGACGCGTTCGGCGAAGCGGTTGGCACCGGTACCGAGGCCGGGGTAATTCTTCGGCCAGGTGGTAACCAGATCCCATTTCAGCGCTTCGGCTTTCTTCTCACCGGCGGCACTGTTATCACTGGCGGCGGGTTTTTCTTCCTGGCCACAGCCCGCCAAGGCGGCGGCGCCCAGCCCCAGGCCCAGGGCGGAAACGAATTTGCGACGATCCATTGGTAAGTCTCTCCCCTTCGGGTTGTTGTAAGTATGTGCCCGGCGTTACCGGGCACTGATCTTATCTCTTTTTACGGAACCGCTGTCCATGGGACCTTTATCTACCCCGGCGGCCGCTACAACACTTCCATCTACAGCACGTCCCTCTACAGCACGTCCAGGCGGGCATACTGGCTGACCAGCCATTTGGTCCCGACGCCATCGAAGTTGATTTGCAGGCGGGCGTTGGGCCCCTGCCCTTCGAAGTGCAATACCGTACCTTCTCCGAATTTGGGATGCACCACTCGCGCGCCCAGGCCGATGCCGTTGGCTTCCTCCTGACGCACCGTGCCGCGGCGGCCCACCGGCCGGCTCACTGCCGCCCGCACCCGCACTTCCTCCACCAACTCACCGGGAATCTCACGCAGAAAGCGGCTGGGCGGATTGAGCGTCTCGTTGCCGAACAGGCGCCGACTCTCGGCGTAGGTCAGATACAGCTCGCGCATCGCCCGAGTCAGCCCCACGTAACAGAGCCTCCGCTCCTCGGCCAGCCGGCCGGGCTCCTCAGAGGACATCTGATGAGGGAACAGCCCTTCTTCCAGGCCGGTGATGAACACCACCGGAAACTCCAGCCCCTTGGCGGAGTGCAGGGTCATCATCTGCACCGCATCCTCGAACGCCTCCGCCTGGCCGTCACCGGCCTCCAGGGCGGCGTGATCGAGGAAGGCGGTGAGCGGGTCCAGATCGGACTCCTCGTCACCTTCACCAAACTGGCGCGTGGCGGAGACCAGCTCCTGCAGGTTTTCCACCCGCTGCTGGCCTTTGTCCCCTTTTTCCTGACCATGGAAGTCGAGCAGGCCGCTGGCGGCGATCACGTGTTCCGTGGTCTCGGCCAGATCCAGCGCTTCGGTCTGTGCCGCCAGTTGATCCACCAACTGCAGGAACGCCAGCAGCGCGTTGCTGGCCCGGGGGCTGAGCAGGCGTTCGTTGACGATAGCCACCGCCGCGTCCCAGAGCGGGATACCGCGCAGGCGGGCCTGCTCGCGTACCGCCTCCAGAGTCTTATTGCCAATGCCCCGGGTCGGGGTGTTCACCACCCGCTCGAAGGCGGCATCCGCCTGCCGATTGTTGAGTAACCGCAAATAAGCCAGGGCGTTACGGATTTCAGCCCGCTCGAAGAAGCGCTGGCCACCGTAAATACGATACGGAATGCCGGCCTGCAGGAACGCCTCTTCCAATACCCGGGACTGCGCATTGGAACGGTACAGCACCGCCATATCATTGCGATTGGTACCTTGCTGCACCAGGCTTTCCACTTTGCCGGCGATGAAACGGGCTTCGTCCACCTCGTTGAAACCGGCATAGAGGCGAATCGGGTCCCCCTTGCCGTCCTCGGTCCACAGCTGCTTGCCGAGACGGTCCGGGTTGTTGTCGATCACCGCGTTGGCCGCTTCCAGAATGGTGCTGGTGGAGCGATAGTTCTGCTCCAGACGGATCACCCGGGTGTCCGGGAAATCGCGACTGAAGCGATGAATGTTCTCGATCTTGGCACCGCGCCAGCCGTAGATGGACTGGTCGTCGTCGCCGACGATGGTGACCGCGTTATGCTCATCGGCCAGCAACCGCAGCCAGGCGTATTGGATGGCGTTGGTGTCCTGGAATTCATCCACCAGGATATGGCGGAAACGGCGCTGGTAGTGGCCGCGCAGGTCATCATTGTCGCGAAACAACTCCAACACCCGCAGCAGCATTTCATTGAAGTCCACCAGGCCGGCCCGCTCACAGGCTTCCTCATAGGCCAGGTAGATCTTCTGCATGGTCACCGCGAACAGATCGCCGCCGCTGACATCCATATGCGCCGCGCGCAGCCCTTCGTCCTTCTGGCCGTTAATGAACCAGGTGGCCTGGCGTGCCGGCCAGCGCTGCTCATCCAGCCCCAACTCACGGATCACCCGCTTCACCAGCCGCTGCTGGTCATCGGCGTCGATGATCTCGAAACTCTGGGGCAAGCGCGCCTCCTGCCAGTGCGAGCGCAGCAGGCGGTGAGCGATGCCGTGGAAGGTGCCCACCCACATCCCACCGGCGGGCATGGCCAGCAGTTGTTCGATACGGCCGCGCATTTCCGCCGCCGCCTTATTGGTGAAGGTGACCGCGAGAATGCCGAAAGGCGAAGCCTGTTCGGTGGCGATCTGCCAGGCGATGCGGTGCACCAGCACGCGGGTCTTACCGGAGCCGGCGCCGGCCAACACCAGCAAATGGCGGTCTTCCGCGGCGACCGCGTCGCGTTGGGCCGGGTTGAGGCCTTCAAGAAGTGTGGTTACGTCATCCATGGGCCCGGAGTTTATCAGAACCAGCGAAAGCCGGCGCTGGCTTTGCAGCAATCGACGCATCCGTGACCAATCGCACGCCCGGTGCCCCTTCCGTGGTTTCCTTTCCCGCACCGGCGTGGGTAAACTGCAAAACAAAAAGGCCGTCCACGAGCCTGGAACCCGAGTCCGTGTCTACGTCATCTCAGCAACATATGGATCATTCCCGCCATGCGGTGATGCGTGCCCAATGCCGCCACCTGAGCGCCGGCTTACGTGGCATGAGCATGCTGGAAGCGGCCACCGTGCTGGTCACCCTGGCGGCCTATTGGGCCACGCCGGTGTCCCTGCTATTGCTGCTGGGATGGGCGGCGTTGACACTGACCTTCATAGCGGCGCGCATCCTGTGGCTGCAATCCTGGGACCTGGAAGACGATACCGATCACCGCCAACTGCGCCGTTACATCTCGCTGTTCGTGCTGATTTCCGGTCTGTTGCTGGGGCTCGGCGGTTTGCTGCTGAACCTGCAGTCCACCACGCCGGACGAATCCCTGTTCTATGCGCAGCTGACTCTGGGCTGCCTGGGCATCGGCCTGGGCATCGTGGCACTGGCCGCCTACAGCAGCCATTTGTTCACCGTGGTGAGCTATCAGGCGCTGCTGCTGACCCCCGCCTTTACCCAATTGCTGCTGACACAACCGGACAATCCGGCCCTGGCCACCACCCTGCTCGCCATCGCCGGTTTTCTGTTTCTCACCGCCCGTTACATCAACAGCACCTCTCACCGCGCCCTGGACCTGCAGATCAGCAACACCGCCCTGATCGATTACCTGGACCGGGCCCGCGCCAACGCCGAGGCGCTGAACGAAAAGCTGGCCGAGGAGATTTGTGAGCGGAAGGAGGCACGGCGGCGTCTGCAGGAGGCCAATGACCGGCTCGAATCCATGGTCAGCGAACGTACCCGGGCGCTGGAAGTGGCCAACCGGGAACTTACCGCCACCGGCGAGCGCCTGGAGCTGGCGCTGGAGGCCAGCAATATCGGTCTGTGGGACTGGAACCTGACCACCGGCTCCAACTACCACACCAATTTTGACCGGCTGCTCGGCTACGAGAACGAGTACTTCGGCAATTTCTTCGGTGATCTCAAACAGCTGGTCCATCCGGACGACTTCCCCACCATCCGCCGCGGCATGGTCGCCCACTTCAAGGGTGAGACCGACCGCTATCACGCCATTTACCGGTTGCGCCACAAGCAGGGGCACTGGTGCTGGCTGGAGGACGACGGCCGCGTGGTGGAGTGGGACGACAACGGCCGTGCCATCCGCATGATCGGCACCCGCCGTGATATCACCTCTCAACGCGAAGCCCAGGAACAGCAACGCCTGGCCGCCACCGTCTTCGAGAACGCACCGGAGGGCATCTTCATCCTCGACCGGCAGTTCCGCTTCCTCGCCGCCAACGCCCGCTTCGAGCAGATCACCGGCTATCGCGAGGAAGAAATGAACGGCAAGAGCATCGCTGACAGCGAACATGCCCGCCGTCACAGCAATCTCTACCACACCATTCGCGTGGGGCTGCGCCGCAACGGCTTCTGGGAAGGGGAAATCACCGGCCGCCGGCGCAATGGCGAAATCTTTCCCGAGTGGGTGCAGATCAGCAGCGTGCTCGATGAACGTCAGCGGGTGATCCGCTATGTCGGCATGATTTCCGATCTGACCTCCCGCAAGGAGGCGGAGGAGCGGGTCCGCTTCCTCTCCAACTACGACCGCCTCACCGGCCTGCCCAATCGCACCCTGTTCCGCGAGCGGCTGCACAAGGCGCTCACCCTGGGCCGCCTCAATCGTTCCCGGGTGGCGTTGCTGATGATCGATCTGGACCGCTTCAAGCCCATCAACGAATCGCTCGGCCACGAAATCGGTGATCGTCTGCTGAAACTGGCCGCCGACCGCATCTCCCACTGCGGCCCCGGAGAGGAGAGTCTGGCCCGGGTCGGCGGCGACGAATTCGCCCTGGTGCTGGACAACTGCGGCGGGGAGCCGCAAATCGGCGCTCTGTGCCAGAAGATCATCAACGCGATGAAGAAGCCGTTCCTGATCGACAGCCACGAGCTGCTGCTGGGCGCCAGTATCGGCATCAGTCTGTTCCCGTCCACCGCCATGGATGCCCAGCCGATGATCAACCAGGCCGACATGGCGGTGCATCAGGCCAAACGCAGCGGCGGGAACAATTACCAGTTCTACCGCAGTGGCATGCAGGTGGCGTCGGTGGAGCAACTGGCGCTGGAAACCAGCCTGCGCAAGGCCATCTTCAAAAATGAGTTCGTGGTCCACTACCAGCCGAAAATGGATCTGGCCAGCAATGCCGTCTCCTCGGTGGAAGCGCTGGTGCGCTGGCAGCACCCGAGCATGGGGCTGTTGCCGCCGTCGGAGTTCATCCCCTTGGCGGAGGAGTCCGGCCTGATCTCCGCCATCGGCGAGCTGGTGCTGGAGCGCTCCTGCCGCCAGGCGCGCCAATGGCATAAACAAGGACTGGGGGATATCCGGGTATCGGTGAACCTGTCCGCCCATCAATTCCGTAAGGGCAATCTGGCCGACGTCATCGACCGCATTCTCGAACTCACCGGCCTGCCCGCCCGCCTGCTGGAACTGGAACTCACCGAAAGCCTGATCATGGAGGACCTGGAGCAGAATATCGCTCTGCTGGAACGGCTGCGCTCACGGGGGATTGGTTTGTCGCTGGACGATTTCGGCACCGGTTATTCTTCGCTCAGTTACCTCAAGCGCTTCCCGGTGGACACATTGAAGATCGATCGTTCCTTCATTACCGATCTGACCCAGAACGCGGACGATGCCGCCATCACCCGCGCCATTATCGAAATGGCGCACAGCCTCAACATGAGTGTGGTGGCGGAAGGGGTGGAGACCGCACAGCACCTGGAGATTCTGCGTGCCATGGGGTGTGACGGCATTCAGGGTTTCCTGATCAGCCGGCCGGTGGAAGAGGACAAGATCCGGGAGATGCTGCGCGACCAGCACAACCTCTCCCCGCGGCGGATGCTTTAGCTCGGCGTGGCCCGCGGACCGCGCTTCGGTTCAATCAATGGCCGGCGGCTCGTCACCCAATATCGCCAGGGTTTCCGGCGCTTCGAAGAACGGCGTCAGATGACGGCGCAGCCAGGCCTCCAGCATGCCGTTATCGCGCAACACCCGCACCACGCCCGGGGCGAAGCGACGGGCATCGTCCAGCATGGTTTCACGGTCGATCCCCACTTCCTCGAGCAATTCCAGCAGGGAACTGTCTCCGTATTTGTCGAAGAAGGTGTGTACGCCCTCGCTCAACAGGGTGGTGAAATAATCGCTGTGCCGGAACTGCCGCCAGAAGTCATAGCCGATCACGAACAGTTCCTGAATATCTTCGCTGCTCAGCAGTTCCCTCAGCTCCGCCACCGGACGTTCGGACAATTCACGCCAGCCATCCAGAATCAGTTCCCGCAGCGAGGCCAGATTCTCGCCGCTGTAGAGCCAGGGGTCGCTGAGCAACGCTTCCATCCGTCGCATCAGCCAGTCCTGCAGGCGCAGCTCCGCGGTGGCGCGCCAACGCTCCGGCACACGGCGCCCCAGCATCCCCCGCACCGCCTCGGGTATCCCCTGATGCAGCCAGGTTTTGACACCCAGTTGAGTACCGCCGGCCAATAGCGCCAGCAACACCGGGTTGTGGCTGAGCCAGGTGATCCCCTGGCGGGACAACGGCACTTCCAGCAGCTTGTCCACGGTGGCGGTGATGGTGTCCTCGTCCACCAGTTCCCCGATCAGCCGATCACTGTCGGTACCGCTCTGATACAGGCGCTCCATCATTTCGCCGACCAGTTCCGGCACCCCGCCGCCCAGTTCCATGGTGGCCGCGTACTTGTGCGCGGTATCGATCACCTGTTCCGGGGTCACTACCTCTCCCAAACGCAGCCGACCGGCTTCGGCCAGCAGGTAATCGAGCTCCTGCTCCAGCCAGACGTTCAGCTGCTCCGGCGCCAAGGTACGCTGGAAATGCGCCACCAGGGCATCAAGTAAACAATTTGCCTTAATTTGTCTATTGTCCGTCACGACATAACCCTATTGTTAGAAGTGCCTTGCTGATGGCCCGGCCAACTGTATCATCGAGTGATGTAACATTCATTAGAGGTACGTGATTATGGCCATCTCAATTCTGCCGACGCGCCGTAACCTGCGTTTCAAGCTGGACCCGGCGAAGGCCCTCACCTGGCATCGTGACGGCCTCAATGTCAGTCAGTTTCTTAACACCATGAGCCTGTTTTTCCCGGTTGGTGAACGCTTTTTCATAGACAGCGTCCGCAATTACCGGGAGCTGGTTCAGGATCCCGAGCTGAAAAAGGCAGTGACCGCCTTTATCGGCCAGGAAGCCATGCACGGCCGCGAACATGATGAGTACAACGACCATGTGGCCAACGCCGGTGTTCCCCTGAAAGCCCAGGAGCGGCTGGTCGAAGCGCTGCTTACGCAAATCCAGAAGCGCACGCCTCAGTCCTTCCAGTTGGCCGGCACGGTGGCCCTGGAACACCTTACCGCGATTCTCGCCGACGGGCTGCTCAGCCTGCCGGAAATCATGGAGGGTGCGGACGACGGCTACAAGGCCATTTGGAATTGGCATGCCCTGGAAGAGACCGAACACAAAGCGGTGGCTTTTGACGTCTACCAGCTGGCGGTGGGTACCGACGACCGTCTGTCCGCCTACGCCCTGCGGACCTCCACCCTGGTAATCTCCACCGCCGTGTTCTTTGCCCTGTTCCTGCCGTTCTACGCGCATAACGTACGCGTTACCGGCGGTCTGTTCGACGCCAAGGGCTGGCGCTCGGTGCTGCGTCACAGTCTGGGCAAGAAAGGCATCTTCCGCTATACCACCAAGGCCTGGCTGGACTGGTTCAAACCGGGTTTCCACCCGTGGGACCACGACAATCGGCAGTATCTGGAGCAGTTCGAGGAACTGCTCGGTGACGTCCTCACCGACGCCGCCTGATCCCATCCCCTTTTGGCCGCCCTAGGGCGGCTCTGCCTTGTGCCGGCTCCCCCGCCGGCTTTTTTATGGTTCATCGCGGTTTAGAGGGAAACGGCCTTACCCTCCATCAGGGACAGCAGAGCCGTGTTACGCCTTTGCGGGAACGTCGTGAAGCAGGTTCCGCAAAGGCGTAACACGGCTCCGCTTCGAGGTGCCAGACGGCCGTTTCTGGAAAGGGAAAGGATGCCCTGTCCACCACAAGTAAACCAGCCTTCGGGATGGAGGGGATCCTCTTCCCTCTCCAGAAAGGTCCGTCGTCGTTGGAGTCCGGAACGCGGCGGTTCACTCGAAACGGGTCTGCATGGAGGCCTTACGGGACCCTGTTTGACAGGGACGTCAAACCGGGAGCTTACAGGGATGTATTTACAGCGATCCCGGAAGGCTTCCATGCAGACCCGTTTCGAGTGAACCGCCCCATCCATGGCGGCCACCCTTCGGGCCGATTCAGGCTGGATTTACATCCGCCCTTGCTCAATCCAGACCGAACTGCCGCATTTTCCGGTATAGCGTCGCCCGGGCGATGCCGAGATCCTTCGCGGCGGCGGAAACATTGCCTTTGTGTCGCGCCAACGCCACCCGCACCGTTTCACATTCGGCACGTTGCAAGGTGCCTGAAGAGCGTGTTGATAACGGCGCGGACAACGCCTGCAGCGAAGCCGGCAGATGCTCCACCGTCACCGCTCCATTCTCGGATAACGCCACCGCCAACTTCAGGGCCTGTTGCAGCTCGCGAATATTACCCGGCCAGGAGTGGCCACGCAGGGCCGCCCAGGCTGCCTCGGACAGCACCGGTGGCGCCTCCTCTCCCGCCTCCCTGGCCAGCAGATGCCGCACCAGATCGTCGAAATCCTGGCGCTGGCGCAGCGGCGGCAGCGGCATCTGCAAACCATTGATGCGATACAACAGGTCTTCACGGAACAGCCCTTCCGCCACCCGTTGTTCCAAGTCCCGGTGAGTGGCGCAAATCAATGAGCACTGCACCGCTATACCACGGGTAGCTCCCAACCGGGTGACCTCTCGTTCCTGCAGTACCCGCAAAAGACGCGCCTGTAATTCCAGCGGCATGTCGCCGATTTCATCCAGAAACAGTGTGCCGCCATCGGCTTGTTCAAATTTACCGGGCATCCCGCCTTTGCGCGCACCGGTGAAAGCGCCGCCTTCGTAGCCAAACAGCTCGGATTCGATCAGGCCGGCGGGGATCGACGAGCAGTTCACCGCCACGAAAGGCCCTTCGGCGCGCGGCCCGGAACGATGCAGCCAGCGCGCCATCACCTCCTTGCCGGTACCGGTCTCACCCCGCAACAAGACCGGCAGATCATGGTGAAAAGCCCGCTGGGCCTGGCGCAACAAGCCGGTAACACCGGGATCGCCATGGAACGGCGCTTGTGGATCTTGTTGACGCGCCGGCGGTGAGTCCGGCGGGGAGAAGCCATTGAATCGGACCGGTCGCCGCCCCTCCAACCGACAGAACAACTGCAGGCCGCCGTGACAGGAAAGTGCCACCGGCATGTCCCTGGCGGCCCGGACGCGCTCCATGCTCCCCTCGAACAGCGACTCAAAACACAGCCGCCCATCACCGTCACCCACGGGGAGATCGAGCATCTGACGAGCCACCGGGTTGGCGCCCAGCAGACGGCCGTCACCGTCAAAGTGCAACAGCCCGCGCATCGGCGAATCGGTCAGTTCCGGACGATAATGAAGCGCCAGCCGTAACTCGCCGCCAATGCGCCGCATCATGCGGTTTTCAATTGCCCGCACGGCGAGCGCCACCGGTTCCAGAATGCCGATGCGGTGGCCGCCATGACGCCGGGAAGCGTCCAGCACCGCCACCAACTCGCCGTAAGGATCACGAAGCGGCACGGCGGCACAGGCGAACACACGGGCTTCATCGAGGAAATGCTCACTGCCGCATACCACCGAGGGGCGCCCTTCCGCCAACGCGCATCCCGGACCATTGGTGCCAGCCACGGATTCATTCAAATTGACACCGACGCGCAATGCCGGAGCCAGATCACGACAAGCCGGGTTATCGTTACCCAGGGCATGAATCACCACGCCGCCGGCCTCGATACAGGCCAGGATCCAGTTGGCGCGCCCCAGTGAATGGAACAAGAGTTCCATTTCCGGCGCTACGTCATCCAGCAGCAGATGGTGATGCTCACCAATGCGGCGCACGTCATTACGGGAAACAACATTAAAAATAACCCGGTCCTCGGGGCACAAACCGTGGTGGCGCGAGCGCTGCCAGGAGCGCACCACCGAATCGTCCAATAACTGGGGAGGCACATCCCGGCCTTCCTCGAATAATCGTCTGGCTTCTTGAACGCGGCGATCGAAGTCGAACGGGTTAATTTGCATAGCCCTCTCCGGATTCCTGTTTTGTTGTTATACAGCCGGTATTCAGCACTGTCTCAAAACGATACACCCGTCTTCCCGGTGACTACCGCCGGGTGCTCTCCATGACACCTCAAATACCTGATAATCCACAATATTTTTTTAATTTTTCCAAAAAAACAAGTATGGCACGCCCTCTGCAATACAACAATGCGGTGACGTTTCGCCGAGGGTACCGGCCCGCATTCGAGGACTTCACTTTTTCCAATACGCTTTCTATCGAATAACAGCAACAAGGAACCGATTTCATGAGCGACAAGAAAAACCTGAAAGCCGCTTTGCGAAAACTAAAAATACTGGAAAACAAGGCTGCCTTTTCACTACTGACCGGCGCACTCTTTACCGTGACCGGGCAAAGCCATGCGGTGGACGTGGACGCCGGCGACTACACCGCCCTGCCCGCGGGCACCAATCTCGCCATGGTCTACTACCAGTACGCTGATCGGGACCGACTCTACAGCGATGGCGACCGGGTACCGATCGATGCCGGACTCGAATCCCACGTTGGCATTCTGCGCGGCGTTCACTTTACCCAAATTGGCGATTACATCGTTGATCCCCAGTTTCTGCTTCCCTTCGGTCATTTGGAAGGCAAGGACGACACCAAATCACTGGGTGACGCCGATGGCCTTGGCGATCTGATTCTCGCCGCCACGGTCTGGTTGGTGAACAAACCCGAAACCAACACCTACTTCGGTATTACACCCTTTGTTTATGTGCCTACCGGCACCTATGATCACGACGATGCGCTTAATCTTGGCGAGAACCGCTGGAAGTTCGCCCTGCAGGCGGGCTACATCACCGGTCTCACCGAGAAGGTGTTCCTCGACATCGCCGCCGACGTCACCGTGCACGGTAAAAATGACGATTTCGGAGCCAACAAGGACACGCTTAAGCAAGATCCCCTATTCCAGGTACAAACTTTCCTGCGCTATCAACTGCGTGAAAATCTGGATCTGCGCGCCGGGCTCTCCCATACCTTCGGCGGAGAAACCGAAATCAACGGTACCGACCAGGATGATCGCGCCAGAACCACCAAGATGACCATCGGCAGCGGCTGGTTCGTCACGCCTTCCGTGCAGTTGCTGGCGAATTATGGGCGTGATCTTTCCGTGGAAAATGGCTTCAAGGAAAACAATCGTTTCAACCTGAGAATTCTCAAGGCATTCTGATCAGTAGCGTCGCCGGTGCCATGGCACCGGTGCGTTCACAGGCAGCGTGATAAAAATGAAAAGGAGCACCTGAAAATGACTTTGATGCTTGCATTTCGCAGGGCGACGATGCCCTCCCTGTTGCTACTGTCCTCCCTGTTCACCGCGGGACCGGTCATGGCGGACCAGGCCGGACCAGACGAGGCTTCGATACTGGCCAACCGTGACAGCGGCAAGGACTGGCCCAGTCATGGTTTCGACTACGCCGGTACCCGCTTCAGTCCGCTTACGCAAATCACCGGCAAGAATGTCGACAAGCTCGGCCTTGCCTGGTCCTACGATCTGAAATCCACGCGCGGCATCGAAGCCACGCCGATCGTGGTGGACGGCACCATGTACGTGACCGCATCCTGGAGCGTGGTGCATGCCCTTGATGCCAAGACCGGCAAGCAACTGTGGAGTTTTGATCCGAAAGTACCCAGGGAAAAAGCGTACCAGGCCTGTTGCGATGTGGTGAACCGTGGCGTTGCCGTATACAAGGGCAAGGTTTTCGTCGGTTCGCTCGATGGACGCCTGGTGGCCCTCGACGCCAAAAGCGGTAAAAAGGTCTGGGAAAAAGACACCATCGTTGACCGTTCCCGCCCCTATACCGTTACCGGCGCGCCGCGCGTGTTCCGCGGCAATGTGATTATCGGCAATGGCGGCGCGGAGTTCGGTGTGCGCGGTTACATCACCGCCTACGACGCCGAGACCGGCAAGCAGAAATGGCGCTGGTTCACCGTGCCCGGAGACCCCGCCAAGCCGTATGAAAACGACGCCATGGCCAAGGCGGCGAAAACCTGGGATCCCAAGGGCAAGTATTGGGAATCCGGCGGCGGTGGCACGGTGTGGAATTCCATGGTGTTCGATCCGGAATTGAACCTGATGTACATCGGTACCGGTAACGGTACGCCCTGGGCACACCGCAAGCGCAGCCCCGCCGGCGGCGACAACCTTTATCTCGCGTCCATCGTGGCGATCAATCCGGAAACCGGCGACTACGTCTGGCACTATCAGGAAACCCCCGGCGATAACTGGGATTACACTTCAACCCAGGATCTAATCCTGGCCGACATCAAAATCGACGGCAAACTGCGCAAAGTGATCATGCATGCGCCGAAGAATGGTTTCTTCTTTGTCGTGGACCGCACCAACGGCAAATTCATATCAGCGCAAAACTTTGTCGATGTGAATTGGGCCACCGGTTATGACAAGGATGGGCGGCCCATCGAGATCGCCGAAGCCCGCTCCGAGGATAAACCCTTTGACGCCATCCCCGGCCCCTTCGGCGGACACAACTGGCATTCCATGTCCTACAGTCCGAAAACCGGGCTGGCTTACTTCCCGGCGCAGAACATTCCTCTCAACCTCATGGAAGACAAGAACTGGACCGAGCACGGCAGCAACAAGCCGGGGCAACCAATGAGCGGTATTGGCTGGAATACCGGCATGCTGGTCAACGCTCAACCGCCCGCCAGCAAACCCTTCGGTCGTCTGTTGGCCTGGGATCCGGTCAAACAGAAGGAGCGCTGGCGTTACGAACACGTGGCGCCCTGGAATGGTGGCGCTCTTTCCACCGCCGGCAACCTGGTGTTTCAGGGCACCGCCGACGCGCGCCTGATGGCGTTCGACGCCGGCAGCGGCGACGTTCTATGGCAATCCCCGATGGGAACCGGCGTGATCGCCGCGCCCATTAGCTATGAAGTGGACGGCGAACAGTACATCACCATCGCCGCCGGCTGGGGTGGGGTATTCGGCCTGACTCAACGGGCTTCGGAAACGACCACACCGGGTACTGTCTACACCTTCAAGCTGAATGGTAAGGCGGAGATGCCGGAATTCACGCAGCACCAGCTCGGCAATCTTCTCACCGGCGTGAAGTACGATCCGGCCCTGGTGGAAGAAGGCACCTATCTTTACGTCAGCAACTGCGTGTTCTGCCATGGCGTTCCCGGTGTCGACAAGGGCGGCAATATTCCCAACCTGGGCTATGTGGACAAAAGCTTCATAGAAAATCTGGACAAGTTTGTTTTCAACGGTCCCTTCGTTTCCCGGGGTATGCCGGACTTCACCGGTAAGCTTAGCGCGGAAGACGTGGAGAAGATCAAAGCTTTCATCCAGGGGACCGCGGACGCGATAAGACCCAAGAAGTAAATCAGCACCACCTTTCCAATCACTCACACAGTAAAACACGGCCCGGTTAAACCGGGCCGCGGGGAGCTTTTGCCATGAATATGATGACGGAATTCGGCCACACCATTGAAAGCCGCACCCGGACCTTTCTGGAGACCACCCATCACCGCATGCTGATTGGCGATCAGTGGGTGGAGGCCGTCGACGGGCAGCGCCTGGAGGTGATCAACCCGGCGGATGAAACGGTACTCGGCACGGTACCGGCCGCCCAGAAGGCGGACGTGGACCGCGCGGTGCGCGCCGCCGGCCAGGCCCTGGAAAACGGCCCGTGGGGGAGAATGCGGCCCTCTGAACGTCAGAATCTGATGCTGAAATTGGCGGATCTGATCGAGCGCGACGCCAAGGTGCTGGCCGAGATCGAATCCATCGACAACGGCAAGTCCGCGCAGATCGCACAAGCGGTGGACATCACTCTGTGCATTGAATTTTTCCGCTATATGGCCGGCTGGGCCACCAAGATCGAAGGCGCCTCGCTGGACGTTTCGGTGCCCTTCGCTCCGCCGGAAAGCGAGTTCTTCGCCTATACGCGCCGCGAACCGGTGGGCGTGGTGGCGGCGGTAGTACCCTGGAACTTCCCGCTGCTGGTCGCAACCTGGAAGCTGGCACCGGCGTTGGCGGCCGGCTGTACCGTGATCCTCAAACCGGCCGAACAAACGCCGCTCACCGCACTCTATCTTGGCTCACTGTTGCAGGAGGCCGGTTTCCCCGAAGGCGTGGTGAACATCATTACCGGAGACGGTCCGGATGCCGGCGCTCCGCTGGTGGCTCATCCGGGGGTCAGCAAGGTGAGTTTCACCGGCTCCACCGAAGTGGGCAAACTGATCGGCCGCGCCGCCATGGACAACATGACCCGCGTCACTCTGGAGTTGGGCGGCAAGTCACCGATGATCGTACTGGACGACTGCGATCCCGCCCTGGCCGCTCAGGGTGCCGCCCAGGCGATTTTCTTCAACCATGGCCAGGTCTGCTGCGCCGGGTCGCGCCTTTATGTGCACAAGAAGCTGTACGACAACGTGGTGGCGGAACTGGCGGAACTGGCCAAGGCACTGCCCATGGGGCCGGGTCTGGATCCGCAAACCCATCTGGGGCCCCTGGTCTCCCGTGAACAACTGGACCGGGTGTGCGGCTATATCGATCTGGGCCGCGAACAGGGCGCGGAGTTGGTGACCGGCGGCGCGCGCGCCAATCGCAGCGGTTACTTTGTCGAGCCTACGGTATTCGCCAGTACCGACGACACACTGCGTATCGTGCAGGAAGAAATTTTCGGTCCGGTGGTGGTGGCGCTGCCCTATGAGGATCTGGACGACGTGGCCCGCCGCGCCAACGATACTCCCTACGGCCTTGGCGCCAGCATCTGGTCCAACGATCTGTCACGAGTGCATCGTCTGGTACCGAAAATCAAAGCGGGGACGGTATGGGTCAACTGCCACAACATGCTGGACGTGGCGGTACCGTTCGGCGGCTACAAGCTGTCCGGCTTCGGCCGCGACATGGGCCGGCAGTCCCTGGATGCATACCTGGAAACCAAATCCGTTTTCATGGCGGTGTAAACCGCCACTGACATGCCATTGAAGACGGCAAAGTCTGGTGCCTTTTCCGCCGGCGTCGCGACGTACGCCGGCGGCTTTTTTCACAGCCTACGCACGCTCCCGAATAGCTCGGGGCATCCTACCGGACCATCGCTTGCGGCTCACCCCGTATCGGGGATGGCACCATGCCTGCCGGCGGATGCGGGATCGCGGCAAGCAACTCGCGGGTATAAGGGTGTTCCGGGCTGTCCAGCAGCTGTTCCGCCGGTCCTTGCTCGACAATCCGCCCGGCTTTCATTACCAGTACACGCTCACACAACAGCCGCACCACATTGAGATCGTGGCTGATGAACAGATAGCTCATACCCAGACGCTCACGCAGTTCCACCAGCAGATTGAGCACCACTGCCTGCACCGATACGTCCAGGGCCGCCGTCGGCTCGTCGAGAATCAGCAGCTTCGGTTCCAGAGCAATCGCGCGGGCGATCCCCACCCGTGCTTTCTGGCCACCGGACAGCTGATGAGGAAAGCGGTCGAGCAGATGTTCCGGCAGCCCGACCATTTCCGCCAGTGCTTCCACCTTGGCGCGCAACGCGGAGCCGCGTACATTACCGAGCCGCATCAGCGGATCACTGATCGAGCGGCGCGCACTCCAGCGCGGGTTGAGACTGTCCGTCGGGTCCTGGAACACCATCTGCAGACCGGCGCGGGCAGGATGGCCGGCAAAGCGTTTTCCCGGCACCGCGCCGATGTCCTCACCGTTGAACTGAATGCTGCCGGATGTGGGGTCCAGCAACCGCATGATCATCGACGACGTGGTGGACTTGCCACAGCCGCTCTCGCCCACCAGCCCCAGGCTTTCACCGCAACGCACCTCGAAGGACAGGCCGTCCACGGCCCGATACTCATCGCCCTTGTCCTTGCCGGGGAAAACCTTGACCAAATCCTGTATTCGCAGCAGTGCCTCACCAGGCGGGCGTGCACTCGGTGTACGGCGGCGCGAATCCTCTTCCGGCAACAGATCCGCCACCTTTGAATCGAGTCTTGGTGTCGCCTGCAACAATCGCCGGGTATAGGGGTGCTGGGGGTCGGCAAACAGTGTGGCGGTATCCGCTTCCTCGACGACGCGCCCTTTTTCCATCACCACAATACGGTCACAGTAGGCGGCGGCGAGACCGAGGTCATGTGTAATCAACAGTGTCGACATATTACGCTCGGCGGTGAGCTCACGGATCAGATCCATCACCGCTTTTTGCGTGGTCACGTCCAGACCAGTAGTGGGTTCATCGGCGATCAGCAGCTGCGGGCGGCACGCCAAGGCGATGGCGATCACCACCCGCTGACACATACCCCCGGACAGTTCGAACGGATAGGCGTGGTAGCGGCTTTCCGGGTCATTGATGCGCACCGCCTTGAGCACGTCGATGGCTTTTTCCCTGGCATCGGCACGGGTAGCCAGACTGTGTTCGATCAGCACGTCCTCGATTTGACGGCCCACCGAGCGGATCGGATTGAGTGCCGCCCGGGGATTCTGGAAAATCATCGACATCTCACGGCCACGCAGATCCCGCATGGTGCGCTCATCGGCCTTGCCCACATTGATGCCGCCGAACACGATACTGCCACCGGCGATACGGCCGGCGCGATCAAGGATGCGCATCACCGCGTAGGAGGTCACCGACTTGCCCGAACCGGATTCCCCGACAATGCCGACGGTTTCTCCCTTGGCCACGGTGACCGAAACCTGCCGCACCGCGTCCACCACGCCGCGACGGGTACCGAATTCCACCGTGAGCGCTTTTATATCCAATAACGGTATGCTCATGTCCTCACCTCAAGTGCGCCGCTGCGGGTCGACCAGATCGCGCAGGCCGTCGCCGAGCAAATTGAACGTGAACACCGCCAGCATCAGTGCCACACCCGGGAAAAACGCCAGCCACCATTCTCCGGAGACAATGAAGTTGGCGCCTTCCGCCACCATGATCCCCCACTCCGGCGTCGGTGGGCGCACGCCCAGACCGATGAACGAAAGACCGGCGGCGTTGAGAATGGCCCAGCCCATATTGAGCGAGATTTGCACCATCATCGGCGGCAGGGTGTTGGGAAAGATATGCTGGGCCAGGATGCGCCAGTCGCCGTTGCCGGACAGACGAGCCGCCTGCACGAAGCCGGCATGGCGGCGGATATTCACTTCCGCCCGCGCCATGCGTGCGTAAAACGGCAAGTTGATGATGGCGGTGGCATAGACGATGTTTTCAATGGTATTGCCCGCCGCCGCCACCACGCCCATGGCAAGCACAAACAGAGGAAACGCCATGATGGTATCGAGCAGCCGGCCAGTAATGCGGTCCGCCCAACCACCAAAGTACCCGGCCACCGCGCCCATGGCGGAACCGATCACAAAAGCGATGGCCACCGCGGCCAAAGAAATCATCAGATCCAAACGGGTCGCCACCACTACCCGGGAAAACACGTCGCGCCCGAGATGGTCGGTACCGAACCAGTGATCCCAGGATGGCGGCTGCAAGGCACGGCCGCCATCGGTAGCCATCGGGTCGTAGGGCACCAGCGCCGGCCCCGCCACGGCGGCGATGACAATCAGCAGAAACAGCAGCGCCGCCAGTGCGGTGACCGGGTTTTCCGTCATCACATAACGGGCATGGCGAGCGAAATTCTTCACCGAGGAAAGTGACATCGGGTCAGTCCTCCATACCCAGACGGGGATCGACCAGGGTGTAGGTCACATCGATCAACAAATTGAGAATCACGAACAGCAGCGCCATGGACAACACGAAGCCCTGCACCGCGGCGTAATCGGACACCACCAGCGCTTCCACCGCGTAGGAACCGATGCCCGGCCAGGCGAACACTTTTTCCACCAGCACATTGGCGCCGAGGGCAAAGGAAAACACCATGCCCAAAGTGGTGATCACCGGCAGGATGGCGTTGCGCAAGGCATAGGTGTACAGCACTTTATGGCCAGACAGGCCCGCCGCCCGGGCGGTGCGGATGAAGTCACCTTCCAGCACCTGCAACATGGCCGCCCGGGTCATGCGGGCAATCGGCGCCAGCGTGAACAGGCCCAGTGTCACCGCCGGCAGAATCAATTGCGCCAGCGCCGCCCGCGCCGTCTCGAAATCACCGTCAATCAGCGCATCGATCACATAAAAACCGGTAACGTGGGGCGGTGACAGATAAAGAATATCGAGCCGCCCCATCGGCGCCGGTGACCAGCCCAGCAGAAAGTAGAACAGGTAAACCAGCGCCAGCCCGGTAAAGAAAGTGGGCAGCGATACCCCGGCGGTGACCACGAACCGGCACAGGTGATCGATCCAGGAATTGGGCCGGGTGGCGGCCAGAATCCCCAGCGGCATCGCCACCGCGATGGAGAACAGCAGCGCGAACCCGGTCAACTCCAGTGACGCCGGCAAACGCGTGGTCAGCTCGGTGAGCACCGGCTGGCCGGTGGAAATGGATTGCCCCAGCTCCCCGCGCAGCAGATCTCCCACGTAGGCAAAGAACTGAACCGGCAGTGACCGGTCCAGTCCCATGCTGACGCGGATCTGTTCGATGGATTCTTCCGACGCCGCCGGTCCGGCGAAGTACACCGCCGGATCCCCGGGCAACGCCCGGGTCAACAGGAACGACACCACGACAATGCCGATCAACACCGGAATCGCCTGCAGCAGGCGATAACCCACCAGCCGCAAACGCTTGGGCACACGCACCATGATTCAGTCCTGTTTCAGAGTCAGGGGCCGGACATCCAGCTGACGGTGGTACCAGTACTCGTAACCGGTCGTGTTCTGTTGCATCGCCACGTTCAGCGACGGTTGATACAGCGGAATACGCGGCACATCGTCGATGGCGATTTCGATCATGCGGCGAATATTCGGGGCGTACTTGGGATCGTCCTGGGCCATGTACAGGGTTTCATCCACCAATCCGGCAATCTCCTTGTTGTCGTAATTGGAGGAGTTAAACAGGTTGCCTTTCACGTAGGCCCAGTAGAAATAGTAGTCCGGAGTATTCAACCAGCCGCCGAAGTTTTCCAGGTGCAGCGGCAGGGACTTCTCCACCAGTGCCACGGTTCGCCAATTAGCGCCCGGCACCTTGTTCAAGGACACCTTGATGCCGATCTTGCCCAACGCCTCCTGGATCAACAGCGCGGTGGGTTCAGCCCAGTCCGCCTGGCCAAGGTCAAACGACAGCGGCACGGAAAAACCGTCGGCATGGCTGGACTCCGCCATCAAAGCCCTGGCCTTCTCCAGATCCTGGCTGTAGGGGAAGGGTTGTGGCCAGGCAATGCTTTCCGGTTTGCTGCTGTCACCGCCCCACATCGACACGCCACGCCCGTAGGCGGCATTGTTGAAGATCGCTTCGTAGGGCACCGCATAAGCAATGGCCTGGCGTACTTTTTTATCCTGGAACGGTTCGAAATTAAGATTGGTGCAAAGCACATGCAGACAGTTTTCGATCGGCGTGCTGACCACCTTGACCTTACCGGCCGCCTCCAGTTCGCGGGCGTCCTTGGCCGGGATATTCTGGGAGAAGTGCACATCTCCCCGTTCGATCAAAGCACGGCGCGTGGACTGGGACGGAATCTCACGAATGATCACGCGCTGGATCTTCGCCACCGGCCCGCAGGCCCAGTCATCATTGCGGCTATAGACCAGTTGCTGGCCGGAGTCCCAGCGTTCCACCTTGAAGGCGCCGGAACCGGCCGGATTACGATGCAGGTATTCCGTGGCCCAGGGATCCTGATCGGTGGCGTGCGCCTTGGCCACCTCCGAGTTGATAACGATGGCCACCGGCGTGGTCAGATCCGGTAGCGTCAGTTTGGACGAATGCGGCAAACGAATACGGAAGGTCTTGTCGTCCACCGCTTCGAACTGCTCCGGCTCTTCCAGAGAACCGGCGGCCATTTGCGCGGTGGGAAAGCCGCCCAGCGTCACGGCACGATCGAAGGACCATTTCACATCGTGGGCGGTGACCGGCTTGCCATCCCAGAAGCGGGCATTATCACGAAGTTTAAAGGTCAGCGTGCGACCGTCCTCGGAGACGTCCCAGGATTCGGCCAGCTCCGGTTGCAGGTTGTCGTAATCGTAGCTGAAAGACCCGTCCTCCAATTGCTTGTGGCCAAAGGTCAGCAGACGGTCGTAGCAGTTCACCGCCACCTGGTAACTGGGCCGGTTGGTGCCGCTGCGGTGGATGTCCAGACTGTTGATGGTGGTGCCGGTGACCACCACCAGGGTGTCATTCCGGGCCGCCAGCGCCGGCATGCTCTTGAGGAAGGTCAGGGCGCCCACTCCCACGGACAAAGCGGAGACCCCTTTCAAAAAATCGCGACGGTACATGAACACTGCCCCCTGCGGGTTAACATGAATACCAACTTGTATGCGACTTCCGGTATGCAGATTCCGGGCCAGATGGCGGCGGGCGCTGGGAGGCCTTTTTTTAAAGGTGTTGGGCGATGCCGCGGAGGCCATGGGGAGGGGTTGCGGAGAGGCCCGAGGCGCGCCGCTCCACCACCTTGCATGCAAGGATGGGTTATCTCCCCACCCTGGGGCGCGAGACGGACTTTTCGATAGGGGCGCACCACTCCGGGGCATCCGCGCACCAGGGCCGTCCACCCGCCAACCGATCCGCTGGGGCCAAAATAGCGGGCAGGCCGGGCGTATTGCCCCCGGGCACCGGCGCCGGGGCAAATTACCCGCGCCGGCCCAGGAGCGACAATGGAGCCGGTTTGCTTCAGGAATCCGATTCGCAGGGAGACAGGCAATGATGCAATGGCAACATCGGACCGTGGTACGCGACGGCGTCAATCTGGCGGTACGCCAGGGGGGCAACCCGGACGGCCCGACCCTGGTCATGGTGCACGGCTACCCGGACAACAGTGAGACCTGGGACAAGCTGGCCGAGGCCCTGTGGGAGGACCTGCATGTAGTCACTTACGATGTCCGTGGCGCCGGCGCCTCCTCCGCGCCAACGGAGGTGTCCGCCTATCGCCTCGGCGAGTTGCGCGACGACCTGTTCGCGGTAATCGATGCGGTCAGCCCCGGCAAGCTCGTGCATTTGCTGGCCCACGATTGGGGTTCGATCCAGTCCTGGGAAGCGGTCACCGAACCGGATGCCGGACGCCGCCTGGCCTCGTTCACCAGCCTGTCGGGGCCCTGCCTGGATCACATGGGCCAGCGCCTGCGGCGCCGTTCTTCCCTGGCTTCCGGTCTCGGACAATTGGCCAAGAGCTGGTATATCGGCGCTTTTCATCTGCCCGGCCTGGCGCCCATGGCGTGGCGCCTGGGCCTGGATCGCGCCTGGCCGGACCTGTTGCGGCGCACCGAACACCTGCGGGTGGCGCCAAGCCCCACGCAGCGCCGGGACGGCATCAACGGTATCGCCCTCTACCGCGCCAATATGCTGCCGTGCCTGCTGCATCCCCGGGAGCGTCACACTCAGGTGCCGGTGCAATTGCTGGTGGCGTTGCGCGACCGCTACGTCGGCCCGGAACTGCTGGACGAGGTGCCGCGGTGGGCGGAACGGGTGTGGCGCCGGGAAATGCATACCGGTCACTGGGGGCCACTGCAGGCCCACCCGGACATCACCGCTGGTTACATGCGTGAGTTCATCGCGCACATCGAAGGGGCGCCGGAGAGCCCATCCCTGCAACGGGCGCGAGTGCCCGCTGCCCCGCGGCCGGACAGCGGCAAGCTGGTGGTCATCACCGGAGCCGGTTCCGGTATTGGTGAGGCCACGGCCCTGGCTTTCGGCGCCCGTGGCGCCACCGTGCTGTGTACCGACATTGATGGCGGCGGCGCCGAACGTACCGCTCAACGCATTGTCGATGCCGGCGGCCAGGCTCTCGGCCGCCGCGCGGACGTCGCCAACGCACGCTCCATGGAAGCGCTGGCACGCTATGTGGAGCGGGAACTGGGCGCCCCGGACGTGGTGGTGAACAATGCCGGCATCGGGCTGGCCGGACCGCTGCTGGATACCAGCGTGAAGGACTGGAAACAGGTGCTGGACGTCAATCTGTGGGGCGTTATCCACGGCTGCCGGCTGTTCGCCCGATTAATGATCGACCAAGCCAAGGCCGGCCATATCGTCAATGTTTCCTCGGCTTCCGCCTACCTGCCCTCAAAGGTCCTGCCCGCTTACGCCACCAGCAAGTCCGCGGTGCTGATGCTGACCGAGTGCCTGCGCGCGGAACTGGCGGACCAGGGTATCGGCGTCTCCGCCATCTGCCCCGGCATCATCGATACGCCGATTACCGGCCGCACCCGTTTTGTCGGCGCCGATGACAAAGAGCAGGAGCGTCGCCGGGCGTCAGCGGAGCGTTTCTACCGACGCCGGGGCTTCACCCCCGACCGGGTGGCGGCCGCCATCGTCTCCGCGGTGGAAGAGAACCGGGCGGAAGTGCCGGTCAGCGCCGAAGCCAGCGGCATGCGCCTGGTGGGCCGTTTCAGCCCGGCGCTGGCGCGGCGGCTGGCACGGCTGGATCTGACCCCTTGAGGAAGGCCGGGATCCCTGGCACCACCGCGGTATAGGGTCTATTATCGCCCCCATGAGTTCATCACGAAAAACCCCCGCCGCGCTGCTGCGCTCCCTGCGTCAGCAAGCCTTCCGGCCGACGGGGGGCACCAGCGCCGACCTGGAAAAACGCCAGGAATTCACCATCGACGAGTTGGCCCGGGAGGCCGGCTCCACGGTGCGCAACGTGCGCGCCTATCAGGATCGCGGCCTGCTGCCACCACCGGAGAAGCGCGGCCGTACCGGCATCTACAGCGATGTCCATCTGGCTCGCCTGAAGATCATCGGCGCCCTGCTGGAACGGGGCTATACCCTGAACAATATTCGTGATCTGCTCAGTGCCTGGGAAGAGGGCCGCGATCTCAACGATATCCTCGGTCTGGAAGTGGCGGTGACCTCCTGGCGCAATCCGCAGGTGCCCTCCTATGTGGATTATCAGGACCTGATCGACGACTTTGGCGAGGACATCACCCCGGAAGTCATGACCAAGGCGGTCAGCCTGGGTTACATCGTTCCCGAAGGCATGCGCCTGCGCGTGCCCTATCCGCGCGTCTACAACGCCGGCAAGGAACTGGTGGAAGCCGGAGTGCCTCTGGATGCGGTACTCACCCATGTGCGTCTGGTACGCCAGGAAGTGGACAAGCTGGCCGAGCGTTTCATCGGCATGATCATCCAGCATCTGGTGGACGACAAATACGGTGAGAACAGCCTGCCCCAGGGTGAGGACGTGGCCACCCTGGCGGAATTCATCACCCGCATCCGGCCGCTGGCGGAGGCGGTGGTCAACGACGAACTGGGCCGGGTGCTGGAAAAAAGCATCAACAAGGTACTGGTGGACCGGCTCGAAAACGTACTGGCCCATCTGGAGAAGCATCACTGAGACCAAGCCTCGGCGACGCTTCCCCGGTCACCACGACCTCACTTCGGCAACGTCTGACTCGGAAACGCCACCGCCTGCAAAGCGGCCGCCGGCTCATCGCAACCCGCTTCCACCAGTCCTTCCGCGGCGAACAATCGCGCCACCGTCACACCGGTGCTGTCGTCATAATGTGTCAGCCGCCATTCCGCGAACTCCGCTAACAGCAACGCCTGGAAGGTCCGCGCCATACCCCAGGCCAGCCGCCGGGCCTGTTCTTCCCTGGGCGTGTTGATCATCGGCACCAGCGACTCCAGCGCCTCTTCGATACCTTCGCGCATGGACTCACTGGCCGGATGGCGAAGCGCGCCCAGGCGCCTTACCACCTCTTCGATATACGCCTCCCCGGTTTCCGGTTTTCTCAGTGCCCGTAATACATCATGAGCCAGTACCGAGGACGTCCCCTCCCAAATACAGTTGACATGCAGGTTGCGGAACAGCCGCGGGATCCCGGTATCTTCCACGTAACCGGCGCCACCGAAGCTCTCCAGTAATTCGCTGGCGGCCCACACCCCCTGACGGGCACAGGCCAGCTTACCCAAGGAGGTAAACAGACGCGCCAGCGTTCCGTCCTCCCCGTGCTCAGCCCGTCCCAACTGCCAGGCGGTTTCCAGATTCAACACCACCATGGCGTCGTACACCGAGGCGATGCGGGCGAACCATTCCCGATGGATCGGGTGATCCACCAAACGCCGGCCGAACACCTCGCGCTTGCCGGCATAGTCCCGTGCCAGCGCCAGCAAATGCCCGACTCCGGCCAACCCTCCGATCGCCGCCCAATAGCGGGCCACGCCCAGCAATCCGGTAAGCTTGCGCACGCCATCCCCCAAACCACCCACCGGTACCGCCCGGGCACCGGCCAGATCCAGCTCCGCGGTGGGCAGGGCGCGGGTGCCCAGTTTGTCCTTGAGCCGCCGTACCGTCAGTCCATTCCAGCCGCCGTCGGCCTGCCGCAGTTCCAACAGAAATAACGACAGCCCGCGACTGCCACCGCCAGCGCCCTCCGGCCGGGCCAGGGCCAGGGCCATATCCGAGGTGGTGGCGGATGTGAACCACTTACTACCGAACAGACGCCAGGTGCCGCCGTCACCGGGTCGCGCTACCGTGGCACTGCGGCCAACATCGGATCCCCCTTCCCGCTCCGTCATCCATTGCCCCGATGTCCAGGCCCGCTCCCGCGCGGTCAGGCGCGGCACATACCGTTTCGCCAGTTCCGGATCGTGCTCCTTGAGCAGGCAGGCGGCGCCGTCGGTCATCACCAGCGGGCAATCCGCCACCGCGCTGACCGGGTCGTAGAGATTGATCAACCCGGCCTGCACGATCCGTGTATGCACCCCGTAAGGGTCTTCGTGGGGCAAGGACACCAGACCGTGGCGTTGCCCCAGACGCACCAGTTCCAGCCAGCTTTCGTCCACTTCGACCCGGTCCACCCGCCGCCCCCAGGCATCGTAGGGCAGATGCCGCGGCGGATTGTTTTCGGCTTGCTCGGCCAGTGGCGGCATGATGTCGGCGGCCAATCGCCCCATGTTTTCCAGAGCCGGTGACGCCGCCTGGAAAACCGCCTCCGGCAGGCGCCATTGCAATGCCAGACGCAACGTGGGATCGGTGTGAAAGCGGTTGCCCGTCTGTGGCGGCGTTTGGAAGAACGGATCCATTTTTCTTCTCCTTAGAGCCTGTTCATGTTTCCGGCGGAGGCGGACCCACGGCCTGCATGCAAAAGCGCTTCACGCTCTCCACCAGGGCCGCTTCCTGCTCCGGCGCGGGTCTTTGGCTGAGCGGTCCCACCAGGGTTTCCGCGATACCGCCGACAATGGCGGTGGCCAACAGTTGCGCGTCCTGTTCGGCGATCTCACCGGCGGCGATGCCATCACCAATGATGCCGGCGAAAATGGCGCGGTACGGCTTGCGGAAATGCAGCCGGTCGAACTCGATGGTGCGATCCACCGGCTCCGCCAGCAGCGCGTACGCCAACCTCCAGCCTTTCAGGGCCCGCCGGGAGAACGTCTCCGCCACCCGTGCCACCCGCTCCCGGGCATCACCGGCTACGGCCGCGGCCTCGGCGCAGATGTCGATCTCATGCTGGGAGGCACGCCGGAATACCTGATCGAATAAATCCGTCTTCGATTGAAAGTAGCGGTACAGCAAGCCGGTGGAGACCTCCGCCCGTTGCGCCACCGCGGGCATGCCGGCGGCGGCATAGCCTCCCTCCGCCACCAGCGCCTGGGCGGCCTCCAAAATGCGGGATCGGGTACGCGCCATGCGCGCTTCCATTTTCGGGGTACGTCGATATGCCATACAAAGAATGAATCATGTTCCATTTCTTGTTGCAACCGTCATGCACATTTTTTAATCTCAAGCCGATTACATAACAAAACAGACGCTCTGAACGAGCGCGGGAGGTGCATCATGACCAACTCAGCACGGATCAATCCCTTTGCCTGCGGCTGGTTCCAGGTGGAGTACGGCGATCGGCTCAAACCGGGCGAGGTACGGCCTTTCCGGGCCTTCGACCGGGAGTTCGTACTGTGGCGAGACGAAGAAGGGCAGGCGCATCTGATGGATGCTTACTGCCGCCACCTGGGCACCCATCTGGGTCACGGCGGCCAGGTCAAAGGCACGGCGTTGCAATGCCCGTTCCACGGCTGGTGTTTCGACGGTGACGGCGATTGCGTGGAAATTCCCTACAGTCCCGACGCCCGCCTGAGTCATCGCGGACTGCGTTCACTGCCACTGGTGGAGCGTCATGGCCTGTTGTTCGCCTGGTGGCACCCGGAGAACCAGGTCCCGGACTACGAGATTCCCGACCTGCCCGAGTATCGCGACCCGCAATGGTCGCGCTATCACTGCCACGGCTGGAACGTACCCACCGTGTGGTACGAGATCCAGGAGAACATCGTTGACAGTACCCACTTCCATTACCTGCACGGCGTCAACAGCCTGGCGGAAGTGAGGCGCTGCGAGAACCAGGGCACGGTGCTGGACGTGGACATCCATCATCGCTTCAACACCCCGACCGGCGTGGTGCCCGGTTTCATTCAAACCACGCTCCATGGCCCTTATCTGGCACTGGTTCGGTTCCGCGTCGGCGACCTCGCCGAGATCCTGTTCATTGATGGCATCACCGTGCGTGGTGCCCGCGAAGTCGACCTGAACTTCAGCCTGATGGCCCGCCTGGAAGGGATCCGCTCTCCGGATATGAGCCTGGAGCTGGTTCAGGAAGCAATCCGCCAGGTCAGCGAGGATGTGCCCATCTGGCGTCACAAAGCCCGCTGGGAACGGCCCAGTCTGGCGGCCGGCGACGGCCCGATCATGAAATTCCGCCGCTGGGCCACGCAATTCTCACCACTGCCCGCCTCTCACCACGAAAAACTGGAGTTAACCCATGTCTGATCCGATCTCGACCACTGCCAGCGACTGTGTCTTCCAGCGGCGGGAGCAGCATCTTCATCCCACCGGACTGTCGCGCGGTCCGTGGAGCCCGGACGCCCAGCATGGCGGCGCCCCGGCCGCACTGGTCGCGGCCCTGGCCGAGGAAGCCCTGGCCGGAGAGGGATACCAATTGGTCCGGCTCACCCTGGAATTGGTGCGGCCGGTGCCGGTGGCGCCGCTGGAAAGCACGGTAACGGTGGGGGGCGGGCGCACGGTCCGGCGGGTTTCCGTTTGTCTGCAACATCAAGGGCGGCCGGTGGCGGAAGGCTTGGCGGTACTGGTGCTGACCAACGGTATCGATACCGGCCAAGCCACCGACGAAGCGCCGTTGCCGGCGCCCGGCGACTGTCAGGAACCGGTCACCATCCCCGGCATGAGTCGGGAGGAAAGTTTTCATTACACCGCGATGGAATCCCGGGTGGCCCGAGGGCGTACCGACCGCCCCGGGCCAGCTGCGGCGTGGCTGCGGCTGACGGTACCCCTGATCGAGGACCGGACCACCACGGCGACCGCCCGGGCGGCGGCGGCGGCGGATTTCGGCAATGGCCTCAGTTGGGTGCTGCCCCTGGATCGATATCTGTTCGCCAACACCGACCTGACCGTTTATCTGCAACGGCCACCGCTCGGCGAATGGGTCGGGGTGGACAGTCAAACCTGGATCGAGCCGTCGGGGATCGGTCTGACCCGGTCCGTGCTCCACGATGAGCAGGGCCCGATCGGCGTCGCTCAGCAGAATCTGCTGGTCCGCGAGCGGCGCCCCTGATCCGCCTGCCCGGGCTTCAGCCCGGGCTTTGTCCGTACTTGGCCAATACCTGCTCACGGATCCGCGGCTTGATGTTGGCCCGACTCATGTCACCGTGGTAATGACGTACCACCATCGGATCAATGATCCTGAACCACAGCGGAGGTACCCACGCCAGCAGGATCATCGATGCGTATCCACCCGGTAATTGGGGGGATTCATCGAAATGCCGCAGCGATTGATAACTGCGCGTGGGATAGGCGTGGTGATCGGAATGCCGTTGCAACTGATAAAGAAAAATATTGGTTACCCGGCGGTTCGAGTTCCAGGAATGCTCCGGCAGACAGCGTTCATAGCGCCCATTGTCCTTTTTTTGCCGTAACAACCCGTAGTGCTCGAGATAATTGACCACCTCCAGCAACTGAAAACCGAACAGGCTCTGAATCAGCAGGAACGGCACCACCGCCCAGCCCAACCACAGCATCAGAGCACCCCAAAGCACCACCGATAATGCCCAGGCCTGCAGATTGTCGTTATGCCAACTCCATGCCGAAAGTCCTTGCCTCTCCAGCCGCTGTTTTTCCAACGACCAGGCGGATCCAAGACTGCCGATCACGGTGCGCGGCAGGAATTCCCAGAACGTCTCGCCAAACCGGGAGGATGCCGGATCCTCCGGCGTGGATACCCTGACGTGATGCCCACGATTGTGTTCCACATAGAAGTGCCCGTAGAACACCGGGGCGAGACATAGCTTGGCCATCCATTTCTCGTGGCGGTCGGTCTTGTGCCCCATCTCGTGGGCGGTATTGATGGCGATACCGGTGGCGCAGCCCGTGGAGACCGCCAGCCCCAGATAGCTGTACCAGGGCAGGCTCCAGGTGGCGGCCACCCAGGCGGCATAAATAAAGGCGCCATAGAGAAACGGCAGGCACACATACACCGCCCAGCGGTAATATCGGTCCTGTTCCAGCTGTGGCACCAACGCTTCCGGCGGATTCTCGGTCTCTTCGCCAAGCAGCATATCCAGCAACGGGATCACCCCGAATACGAACAGAAATCCAAACCACCAGAACAGGGCCCAGCCGGTACTGCTGGCCAGCCAGACCGTGAACAGGGGCAACAGCATGGTCAGAGTGCTGAGCAACCAAAGGTAGCGGCGGCTGTCCCGCCATTCTTGTACTTCACCTGATTGAGTCTGCATGGTTACGGTCTTCATCGTTATTCGTCCTCGCCCACGCCCGGTCAATTCATGATCAACCTTTACATCAGACAATGTCAATATGAACGGCCTTGCCTGGTGTGACAAAAGGGCGACCGCTTCCTGTTGCCGATAAAAGTGCCGCCTTGCCCCCATAGTCATGCCCACAAAGGTAGTGACCACTCACACTTTTCGGGAGTCGATGAATCTTCAGCCCTTCTTCAGTCGCCCTTGTATTCATACTGCTTATGCCCTTTGATGAGTCTTATGCATTTGTCTAATGCATGGCCCAGGGGTAGCGTGTCGGTCTCAATAAGTATTATTCGGGAGAGATGCATGCGCGCCATTCTCTGCAAGGAGTTGGGGCCGGCGGATAAGCTGGTCATCGAGGACGTTCCTTCCCCCGCCGTCGGCGCCGACGGCATCAAGGTCCGGGTCAAGGCCGCTGGCCTGAACTTCCCTGACACTCTGATCATCGAGGGCAAGTATCAGATCAAACCGGAACTGCCCTTTTCCCCGGGCGGTGAAATGGCCGGCGAGATCGTCGAGGTGGGTGAGAACGTCAAGGGCTATAAGCCGGGCCAGCGCGTGATGGGCCTCACCGGCTACGGCAGCTTCGCCGAGGAAATGGTGGTCACCGCTGATCGCGTGATTCCGGTTCCGGACGGTATGTCCGACGAACAGGCGGCGGGTTTCAGCATGGTCTACGGCACCAGCTACCATGCGCTGAAACAGCGGGCCAATCTGCAGCCCGGCGAAACCCTGCTGGTCATGGGCGCCAGCGGTGGCGTTGGCCTGGCCGCGGTGGAACTGGGTAAAGCCATGGGCGCCAAGGTGATCGCCGCCGCCAGCACCGCCGACAAGCTGGAAGTGGCCCGTGAAGCCGGCGCCGACGATCTGATCAACTACACCGAAGAAGACCTGAAGGATGTGCTGAAGAGCCGCTATCCGCAGGGCATCGACGTGATCTACGATCCGGTGGGCGATCGCTTCACCGAGCCGGCGCTGCGCAACATGGCCTGGAATGGCCGCTTCCTTATCATCGGCTTCGCCGCCGGCGAGATTCCGAAGATCCCCGCCAACCTGCCCCTGCTCAAGGGTTGCAGCGTGGTCGGCGTGTTCTGGGGCACTTTCACCCGCAAGGAGCCGGAAGCGCACATCCAGAACGTGAAGGATCTAATGCGGATGTTCGCGGAAGGGAAGATCAACCCCAAGGTCAGCGAGGTATTCCCGTTCGAGGAATATGAGCAGGCCCTGGCGGCATTGAGCTCCCGTCGCGCCAAGGGCAAGGTCGTGCTGAAGGTCGGTTGATCCCGACGGTTTCAATAATGGCCCGGCGACACCGCCGGGCCATGCCCCTCTTAACCGCTCTGATCGCACACCTTGCCGACCGCGCCTTCCTGCAACGCGGCCCGCAGATCGTCGGGCACCCGGGTTTTCTCGAACGGTTCCGTGGTCATCATCACGTACACCGATTCCGCCCGGCACAGCAACTGCTGGCTTTCCGCGTTCAGAATAAGGAATTCCAGCGAGAACGAGGTGTTACCCAACGACAGCGGTTTGACCTGGATCTCGAGTACATCATCAAAGCGGGCGGAAGCTTTCCATTCCAGAGTGAGCTTCACTACCTGGTTATCCAGCCCACGCGCCAGCAGGGCACCGTAATCCCGCCCCAGAGCACGCATGAACTCGGTCATGGCCAGGTCAACATAGTCACCGTAACGGGCGTTGAACACCACGTGCTGGGCGTCGCATTCACTGTAACGCACGCGCAGCCGGTAACGGAAAGGCTCACTCATGAAACACTCCTTGGTTTGTATCCTTAACATTGATGGGCGGCCGAAAGATCGCTCAATCCCCTTATATTACAAGGGCTACAGGCCGGCCAAGGCAAGCCGTGACCAGCCGGTATTGTTCGCCAACATACCTGGTAGTATTCTGCCTGCCAAATTCCAAACGCGTTTTGTAAACCGTTTATCAAAATAACCAGAAGCTCCGGAACCCGGTTCCGGACCACGGGAGAGGACGATGACCGCAGTCAGTAACGCCATGCCCCAGTACGCACCGCAAGTCGACGATGAAGAGTTCCGTTGTCTGCCACGCCGGCTCCAGGAACTGGCCGCGGAACAGGGTGATCATCCGGCCATTTACGATGATAACGGCAACCTGACCTGGCGGCAGTTCGTGGATCAGGTCAACCGCGTAGCCAACCGCCTGATTGACGCCGGCCTGCAACCCGGCGATACCGTGGCCGGCCTGTCCGAAAACAGCATTCCCTATTTTTCCCTGTTCATGGGTGTGCTTACCGCCGGCGGCTGCATGGTCCCTCTGTCCAGCATGGCTGCCGGGGACACCCTGGCGCTGATGATCAACGACTGCGATGCCCGTTTCCTGTTCATCTCCAGGAAGAATCAGGAATTGATCACGCCGCTGCTCGATCAGTTGGAGAACGTCTCCCCACAACAGCGCATCGCCCTGGATTTCCAGGATAATGGCTGGAGCAACTTCATGGACTGGGTCGGCGACGCCCCCAGTACCAGGCCCGATCGGGAACCCGGCGCGGACGACCCGTTCAATATTATCTACAGCTCCGGCACCACCGGTGTACCCAAGGGCATTTTGCACGACCACCGCCTGCGGTCCCGGCAAATGGACCGTTTCACCGCCCTGGGATTCGACAATACCGCGATCAACCTGGTGTCCACACCGCTGTACTCCAACACCACTCTGGTTTCCGTGCTGCCCACTCTGTTCGGCGGTGGCACCATCGTCACCATGGGCAAATTCGACGCGCGCAGATTCCTCGAATTGTGCGAGAAGCATCGCGTCACCCACGCCATGTTGGTACCGGTCCAGTATCAGCGGATCCTTTCCGATCCGGAATTCGATCGCTTCGACCTGAGCAGCTTCAAAGTGAAGTTCTCCACCAGCGCGCCCCTGCGTGGCCATGTCATTGCCGAGGTGATGCAACGCTGGCCAGGCAATATCATCGAGTTCTACGGCCTCACCGAGGGCGGCGTCAGCACCATCCTCAACTGTGCTGAATTTCCCGATAAATGGGACACCGTCGGCCGCGCCGGTGAGGGCTGTGAGCTGCGTATCATCGATGAGGATCTCAAGGAAGTGCCCCCCGGCACCATTGGCGAGATCGTCGGTCGCGCCGGCGCCATGATGCGCGGTTACTACAAAAGAGAAGACAAAACCAACGAGATGCTCTGGACCAGCCCGAAAGGGGAAGTGTTCTATCGCACCGGTGATATGGGCCGGCTCGACGAAGACGGCTTCCTGTCCGTACTGGATCGCCGCAAGGACATGATCATTTCCGGTGGCTTCAACATCTATGCCGAAGACCTGGAAAAAATGCTGCTCAAGCACCCTGATGTGGCGGATGCAGCAGTGATCGCCATCCCCAGCGAGCAATGGGGTGAGACTCCGTTGGGCCTGGTGGTGCGCCGCCAGGGCAGTGACACCGGCACCGATGAGATCCGCGACTGGGCCAACCAGCAACTGGGCAAGGCCCAACGTTTGCACGACGTGGAACTTCGGGATCATTTGCCACGCAGCACCATTGGCAAGATTCTGAAGCGGGAATTGCGCGACCCTTACTGGAAAGAGCAGCAGCAACAAGAACGAGGCTGATCCCGGTTACAGCAGATTTTCGATCGGCAGCAACGCCAACACCGCGCTGGCCAACCGGCGCGGTATCGATACCAGGGGCTCCCGGTGACAGACCACCGGGCCCTGGTCGCTTCCCCCGACCCATGTCAGCCGTCCCTCTTCACGAGACAACCGATAGCTGTTTTGTGGCGCCATGCCTTCCTCGATGAACGCGGCCACCGATGCCGCCAACGACGGAGAGTAAATGTAGTACCCCATCTCGGTATTGAAGTGCACGGAACGGGGATCGGCGTTAAACGAACCGACAAACAACTCACGCCGATCCAGTACCATGGCCTTGGTATGCAAGCTGGCTTTGGACCGCCCGCGCAACAGCCGGACCTGACGCATCATACTGCGGGCATTGGGCTGCAGTTCGTGCAATTCCAATCCGGCATCCACCAGCGCCGGGCGATAGCGTTGATAGGCGGCATGGGCGGCGATGACATCGTTGGTGGCCAGACTGTTGGTCAGTACCGCCACCCGGCACCCCCGTTTGCGCCAACCGCTTAACGCGCGGGTGAAATCATCACCGGGAATGAAATAGCTGGCTTCGATCAGAATCTCCCGGGCGGAATGGCGGCCAAGCAATCGGGCCAGTTGCGTTCCCATCAGACGCTGAGGAGAGCCATGCGCTTTTTCCGGACTGTCGAATAGCAATGCCGCCGGGGCACGAACCCGCCTTGCCCGTACCGCTTGCAGAGTACGCTCGGACAGCACGCTATCATCCCGGTGCCGGGAACGCTGCTCCGTATCCAGACTCATCCACAATGCTTCCGCATCATCACTGGAACGGCGCCGGAACTGCCTCAGACTCACCGACAAAGGGCTGTGCCAATATCGATTGAAGGCCTCCTGGGTGTCGGAGGCGATCGGGCCATCGGCGTAGATATCCAGATCACGGAAGTTGGTGACCGCGTTGACGCCAAAGTAGTGTTCAGAGATGTTACGCCCGCCGACGATGGCGGCTTCTCCATCGACGATCCAGGCTTTGTTGTGCATGCGGCGATTGAGTTTGGGCGCCCGGTAAAGCCAGCGCAGCAGATTAAGACCGCGACCGCGTAAAGGATTGAACAGACGGACTTCCACGTTGGGATGGGCGTTCAAGGTCGCCCAATTCCGGTCCCGGCCCAACTGATTGATATGATCCAGCAGTAAACGCACCCGCACACCGCGGCGTGCCGCCTCGAGCACAACCCATATCAAGCGCCGTCCGACCTGGTCGTTGTCCCAGATGTAATACTGCAGATCCAGAGAACGCCTGGCGGCCCGGGCTGTCGCCATGCGCAGCAAGAAGGCTTCGCCAGCGTCGGCAACCAACGTGAAGTCGGAATCGACGCCGGCACCCGGCACCAGGGACGACCGCGATCTGGATCTGGTGGTATCGGACAAAAGACCTCTTCCGTGCCTGGCTATTCCCTCAACGGTGTTTAAGGTTGTCACGGATTTCCCGCAGCAACAAGATATCCTCCGGAGTCGGCGGCGGCGCGGCGGCTTCCTCTGTTTTTTCTTCCTCACGCTTGAGCCTGTTAATGGCGCGCACCAGGAAGAACACCGCCCAGGCGACGATGAGGAAGCTGATGACATTATTGAAGAACACCCCATAGTTGATCGTCACGGCACCGGCGGCTTGGGCTTCGGCCAAGGTAGCGAACTCACCGGTACCACGCAGGACCACGAACAAATTGGCGAAGTCCACCCCACCCAGCAGTAACCCGATGGGTGGCATGATGACGTCGGCGACCAGGCTCTTCACGATGGTGGCGAACGCCCCACCGATGATGATGCCCACCGCCATATCGACCATATTTCCCTTTATCGCGAACTCACGAAATTCCTTGATCATACCCATGGGCCTTCTCCCCAGGTAATTTCCGCGCGCACCATGCGTGAACGGATGGTTCGATAATACCGACAAAGCACAAGATCACCGCTATGAAAATAATGGCCTTTGACGACCATCCATGAAATGACGCCCCAGGCCCTCCCCGAAAATTTTCTCTCCATCGGCGTAACATAAAGCGAATTCGGGCATCCAATCCTTCAGGCAGCTTCTACAAGCAGGAGGAACAGGCCATGCGGATCATCGCCGCGCTTCTATTTACCCTGATCACGGGCCCCGCCCTGGCGGCGCAAGCCACGGCGGTGTTCGCTGGTGGATGTTTCTGGTGCACCGAGTCGGACTTCGAGAAACTCGACGGTGTCAGCGAGGCCATCAGCGGCTATGCCGGCGGTGACGAGGCCGATCCCACCTATGAGCAGGTCTCCAGCGGCACCACCGGCCACACCGAATCGGTGAAGGTGATCTATGATCCGGACAAGATCAGCTACGCTCAGTTGCTGGACTGGTTCTGGCGCCACATGGACCCCACCGACGCCGACGGTCAATTTGTTGATCGCGGCCGTCAGTACCGGGGTGCCATTTTCTTTGAGACGCCGGAACAGGAAAAACAGGCACGGGCCTCCAAGACGGCACTGGAGAAGAGTGGCCGGTTCGAGAAGCCCATCGTTACCGAGATCACTCCATTAAAGGCGTTCTATCCCGCCGAGGAATATCATCAGAATTATTATAAGCGCAACCCGGTGCGCTATAAGTTTTATCGCTACAACTCCGGCCGGGATCAGTTTCTTGAAAAGCACTGGGATGATCCGGATCACCTGCCCGGCGGCGAGAAAGCAAACGCCGAAGCCTCGATGAGCTGGCGAGGCCCCGAACATTTCAACAAGCCTGATGAAGCCACTCTGCGGACTCGACTGTCTCCCTTGAGCTTTCAGGTGACCCAGGAAGACGATACCGAACCGGCCTTCAAAAACACGTATTGGGACAACAAGCAGCAAGGCATCTATGTGGATGTGGTCAGCGGTGAGCCGCTGTTCTCATCCACCGACAAGTATAAATCCGGTACCGGCTGGCCCAGCTTCACCAAACCGATTACCCCCGATGTGGTGACCACCCGTGAAGACAGTACTTTGTGGATGGTTCGCACCGAAGTCCGTAGCCGTTACGCCGATTCCCACCTGGGGCATGTCTTCAAGGACGGCCCGCAGCCCACGGGGGAGCGCTGGTGCATGAACTCCGCGGCCATGCGCTTCATTGCCAAGGAAGACATGGCCGCCGCTGGTTACGGTCAGTACCTGACATTGTTTGAATAGCGTTGTTTAAGTAGCACCCACCCGGCGATGGAGACCATCGCCGGAAGCCAAGTCGGTTAATGCAATAACGAGCCATCATAAAACCATAATCTGTTCGTTATCCCCCGGTCATGTTCCGTTCTCACCCTCGTTACGCCGGCCCGGACTTTCCGGCCTTTCTTTTACGACGACGAGGGTGTCATGTCTGTTTCTTCAAAAGCGTTCTGGCTGGGTATCATCTCCAGCGGTATCCTGCTTGCCGGCTGCGGCAGCGATAGCGATAACGATCCCCTGGTGGACATCCGCCTGATGGAGACCACCGATATCCACGCCAATGTGATGGACTATAACTACTATGGCGATGCCGCCGACCCCAAGGTGGGACTGGTGCGTACCGCCACACTGATCAAGCAGGCTCGCGCCGCCCTCGACTTCCCCGACAACAGCTTCCTGGTGGATAACGGCGATCTTATCCAAGGCAGCCCCATGGGCGATTGGCGCCACGCCGAAGGCCTCCCTGCCGGCGAGGTCCATCCGGTTTACAAGGCCATGAACGAGCTCGGTTATGACGTGGCCAACTACGGCAACCATGAGTTCAACTATGGTCTGGAATTCCTGGCCGAAAGCGTCAACGACGCCGGCTTCCCGTACATCAGTGCCAACGTCTTCGTGGACGACGACGATGACAATCCGGACAACGATCAGTTGTACTTCGAGCCCTATCAACTGGTAACCAAGTCCGTCCGTGATCGTGACGGCAACAGTCATGACATCACGGTCGGCTTCATCGGCTTCCTGCCGCCACAGATCATGCAATGGGACAAAGCCAATCTGGAAGGCGAGGTGATCACCAAGGACATCAAGGCCATGGCCGAACGCTATGTGCCACAAATGAAGACGGAGGGCGCCGATGTTATCGTCGCCATTCCCCATTCCGGCATCAGCACCACGGCTTACTCCGAAGCGGATAAAGCGGAGAACAGCAGCTGGTATCTGGCGGACGTGGAAGGCATCGACGCCATCATGTTCGGCCACAGCCATTTACTGTTCCCATCCGACAGCTTTGCCGATACTCCCAATGTGGACGTGGAAAAAGGCACCATCAAGGGCGTTCCGGCGGTCATGCCCGGTTACTGGGGCAGCCATCTGGGCGTCATCGATATGACCCTGTCCTACGATACCGGAGCGGATCAGTGGTCCATCACCGGCTCCCAGGTGCAGGCCCAGCCGATCTTCGCGGACGATGCCCCCGCGGTGGAAGCCGACGCGGCCCTGGTGGCCAAGCTGGCCGGGGATCACCAAGCCACCGTCGACTACATGAACCAGCCCATCGGTGAATCCACCGACGACATCTACAGCTTCCTGGCGGTGGTGAAAGACGATCCGTCCATTCAGATCGTGGCGGATGCCCAGAAGGCCTACGTGGAGAATCTGATCGAAGGCGACGTCAATCTCCAGGATCTGCCGGTGTTGTCCGCCGCCGCGCCATTCAAGGCCTGCAACCGGGAAGGGATCTGCGCCGATGAAAGCGCCTTCACCGTGGTGCCCAAAGGCGAACTGAAAGTAAAAAACGCCGCCGACCTGTATCTGTATCCGAATACACTGATGGCGGTGAAAGCCAATGGCGCCGAGCTGACTCAATGGCTGGAATGCTCCGCTTCCCAGTTTTTCCAGATCGACACCAGCACCAGCGCCCCTCAGGAATTGGTGAATTACAGCGGCTTCCCCACCTATAACTTCGACGTTATCGATGGTCTCACCTACCAGATCGACGTTACCCAGCCAGCGCGCTATAACGGCGACTGCGTCCAGGTCAGTGACGGCCAGCGCATCGTCAATCTGGCCTATCAGGGCAACCCCGTGGCGGACGACGATGAATTCCTGATCGCCACCAATAATTACCGCGCTGGCGGCGGCAAGTTCGCGGGCACCGGTGGCGACCACATCGTTATTGAGTCACCGGATGAGAACCGCGCGGTCCTGGCGGACTACATCCGGGAAAACAGTCCGGTTACGCCCACCGCCGACGGCAACTGGTCGTTCGCGCCGATTGACGCGGCCACCGATCTGACCATCGTGTTCCGGGTGCCCAATACCGACCGGGCCCGGAACTTCGTTGCCGAAAAAGCGCTGGAAGCGGTATTCCTGGAGACCAACGATAACAACGAAGCGGTGTACGAACTGGACCTGCAACCCTGACCTGGCGAGCTCACAACGGGATCGTCACCTCTTCCCGCTCCAACACCCGGTTTACCGCCGGGCGTTGGAGCATGCACCGGGTGTGTTCGATCCACGCTGTATGCTCGCTCATATCCAGTCCCACCAGACTCCCCCATCTGAACAGCACCAACAGAAACGGATCCACCACGCTGTACTGGTCACCCAGCGCCCAGGGCCCTGGTTGTGCCAGGCGCTCGGTCACATCCTGATTGGCCTGGGCCACCACCTTCAGACCCTGTTCCCTCAGAGCCGGGGCGTCATCCGGATCGGCACTGAACCGATGCGGACGCCATATAAGGCCGTAGCCGGTACCGTGCATCCAGCCGGCCAACCACGCCAGCCATTCCTGAGCACGCCCGCGCTGCAGAGCAGTCGGCGGCAACAGGGCCGGCGTGTCATGGCTTTCCGCCAGAAAGGTCAGGATCGCCGGCAGTTCGGTGAGCACGCCCGCTTCGCCCGGAATGGCCAGAGCCGGCACCCGCCCCTTGGGGTTGATGGCCAGGTAATCCGGCTTGGAAGTATCGCCGTCGTGGATCCGCAGGGGCATCAACCTGGTCGGCACACCCAGTTCCTCCAATACGATATGCACTGCCATGGAACAGGCACCGGATGAATAATACAACTGATAGCTCATGGCTCGACTCCTTGAACGGGAGTGTCAGCCTAGAAGCCCGTCCTGAACCCGACAAACGATACTTTGTAGGGTCTGGGCATTAGTGATATTAATGTCATCCATGGATAGAAACTCGCTTCCGCCCCTGCCAACGCTGGTGGCTTTCGAGGCCAGCGTCCGGCTGCGCAGCTTCACTCTGGCCGCAAAGGAACTGTCGCTGACCCAGGGCGCGGTCAGCCAGCACATCCGTTCCCTTGAGCAGCGTCTGGGACGGCGGTTGTTCGAACGGCAACGTCAGGGCGTTGCCCCCACCGGGGAAGCCCAGCATTTGGCCTTGCAAGTGCGCCAGGGCCTGGGTGTGCTGGAGCGGGCTTTCAAAACACCCCGTCGTCGGCGCCGCACCACCACCTTGCGTTTGAGCACCTTGCCAAGCATCGCGCAGCGCTGGCTGTTACCGCGTCTGGCGGATTTCCATCAGCGCTTTCCCGACATCCGCGTGGAGGTCACCACCGCCGTCGATCTGGTCAAGCTGGGCAGCGACGCGGACAGCGACGTGGCACTGCGCTACGGCCCCGGAGGCTGGCCCGGCCTGCAATCGGAGGTGTTATCTTCGGAGTGGCTGTACCCGGTAGCCAGTCCGGATTATCGCGACGGCAAACTACCCCGTCGGCGGGCGGACCTGGCCCATTGCGTTTTACTACGTCACGCGGCACAACCCTGGGCTTTATGGCTCCAGGCCGCGGGCCTGGCACTGACCAACAGCGATCACGGCCCGCTCTTTCCCAACCTGACCAGCCTGCTGGCAGCGGCGGAGAACAGCGAAGGCATTGCACTGGCGCGGCATCATCTGGTGCGGGATGCGCTCGCGGCGGGCCGTCTGGTTCGATTGTGGAAGACCCAGGTAGCCGACGTACATCGCTATTATCTGGTCTGGACCCACCAGGCCGATAAGGACGACGCCATCGGCACATTACGTCACTGGTTGAAAACCGCCTTTACCCTTTAAATCGATCGCGCCGGGTGGCGCGCTTTCAATCGCGGCCGGTCAAAGGCGATCGCCAGCAGCGCCGCCAACCCCAGCGCCCAGCAATAGTGAATGGCGCCGATTAATGACAACGGCGACAGCGATGCGATGGAGCAGGCCAGAAGGACCTGGGCGCCGTAAGGAATCAGCCCCTGTACCACGCAGGAAAAGATGTCCATCACACTGGCCGAGCGCCTCGGATCGACGCCATATTCCGCGGCGATCTCCTTGGCCATTTCACCACACAGCACGATCGACACCGTGTTGTTGGCGACAAACAGATTGGCGGTGACCACCAGCAGCGCGATACCGATCTCACCGGCGCGCTGACTGGACAGCTTCAGCCAGCGGGTCAGTGCATGAATACGTTCGATCAGCCAGCGCGTGCCGCCTTGATCATTCATCAGTTGCGACAATCCACCAATCAGCATCGATAACAGCATGATCTCGAACATGGATTCGAAGCCCTGGTAGATCGCTCCATTGACGTCGACCAGACCGTATTCCGGACTCAGTATCACGCCAGTGAGCCCGGCGGTGACGATACCAATCACCAGCACCGCCAACACGTTCATCCCGGACAGCGCCAGAGCGAACACCAGCAGATAGGGCATGACCCGCCAGTAGGACACGGATTCGGACGGCACCGTATGTTCGCCGTCCCCCAGCAATGCCAGAAGCACCACCGTCGCCAACGCCGCCGGCAACGCTATCCATACATTCACCCGGAACTTATCCTTGAGGGAGACGCCCTGACTGCGAGTGGCGGCGATGGTGGTGTCCGAGATCATCGACAGGTTATCGCCCAGCATGGCGCCACCGACGACAGCCCCCAAAGACAAAGGCAACGACAACGAGGTCGCCTCGGCGAACCCCACCGCGATTGGCGCGGTGGCGGCGATGGTTCCCATTGAGGTGCCCATGGCGGTGGCGATGAACGCGGAGATCAGGAACAGGGCCGGCAGCACCCAACTGGCCGGCATGATCTGCAACCCGAATTGCACGGTGGCATCAACGCTGCCGATACTCTTGCTGACGCTGGCGAAGGCGCCGGCCAACAGGAATACCAGGCACATGAGAATGATATTGGGATGGCCGACACCCACCAGTAATCGTTCGACGCTGTGATGGAAAGACTGCCGTGCCAGCAGGAATGACAACACAATGGCGACAACCGCCACCACCGGCGCCTTGATTTGATAGAACGCGAACTCCGCCCCCACGGCACTGAAGTAAAGCCCGCTACCGAGAAAGACGACAAGAAAAAACAGTAACGGGATCAGCGCCCATGCCCGGGCGGGAGTTTGCGTCATACTGGCCGGCCTGTCGGTCCAAGAAGTCTGACCGTCCAGTGTAGGGGGAAATCCGGGATGCCGAAACCGGCTCTTAGCCCACGAACAGCGCTGCCGGAGGCACACAGAGCCCGCGCCCCAACAGACCGGCCCGCCCGTCACCGCCCACCATGGCGATGGCGACCCTGGGCAAATCCGTATCAGCCGTAACCCGATGACGTGCGAGCCCGATCGGCAACTGCAAATCCTCGAATAAAGGATGCGCTCCGATCAGCCAGTCCGGTGACGCTTCCGCCGGATTTGGCCACCACGGCGCCAGCGTCTCGGCCACTCCGGAACAACGCCTCCACGCCTGAGCTCCCAGCCCGAAAGCATCGATAACGCCGCTGTCACCGATCATGGGGCTGGCCGGCACAGTGGAGGCTGATATTCGGGGCCCCTCGGGCACCGGCGCGGCGCAGGTATGCCAGCGAGCCGGGTCTCCGGCCACTCGAAGCCCCACCCGGCGGCCATTACCCGCCAACGCCAACACCAGACTGGAGCCGGCTTCCCCGGCGGCGGCGGCCAGCATCAGGTGACAGGCGCCCATCCATAAAGTCAGAAAAAACAGCGGGGTATTCCCCAAACACTCACGAACCTCCACGGCCAACGTGGATGGCATCGCCGCACACAAGGCCTTATTGGCATGGGTGGTTTGGGCGTGCAGATCGTCACCCGCTTCAAGCCCCAGTCGGGCCAGGGGCAACAGCGCAATCGGCCGGGTCACCAGCACCTTTCGCAGCGCCGGTGCCAGGACCCGGTCGCGCCAGCGCAACCGCTCCAGGATCGCCGGATCCCGGCTGCCAAAACGGATCTGCGGCCCGCTTCCGCTACCCAGCAAAGACCAGCAACGGTGCCCGGGATCCGCAGCGTCACTGATTTCCACCAACGTCGTCGATGGCGAGATCACCGCGGCAAGCGGCGTGACCACCGAGAACGCCTGAGCCGGCAGCAATCTCACCCGGCCCGTGCTGATCAATCGTTCCGCTTCCTCCTCGTTTCGTGCCCAACCTTCATACAGGCAACACAGAACCGCCGAAGACAGAATCGGCGGGCTGGGGGCCCGTGGGTCCTCGAACGGCGGACCGGCGTGCAGCAAGGTTCGTTCCGGTAACGGCAACGCTCGCCTTGCTTCCGTCACGTCAGACCATTGCGGCCGGACCTGCCGAACCTTCGTCAGCACCGCCCGATTGGCGCTCTCCACGGCATCCATCCCGGCCCTCCGGTCGGATGCCATTCAAGCCACCTCCGGTATCGGCAGAATGGACGCGGTGGCATTAAAACGCCGGCCCTCACGCAGGCAGAACACGGGCTGCAACATACGCTCGGCAATCACCTCCGTACCTTCGTTATCACGCATCAACCAACGGCCGCTTTCATCGGACAGCACACTGATATCCGCCACCCGACCAACGCCGAGAGTGCCAATCTCATCGCTCATGCCCACCATCCGCGCCGCGTTCACCGTCACCATCGGAATCACCTGCTCCAGATTCAGACCCAATGCAATCATGCTGGTCATCGCCGACACCAGGCTGAATCGGGAGGTGCCCTTGAACATGTGCTCCTCATCCGGGTGCTCATGCTCCTCGGGAGTACCGGCCGGCGCCGGAACCGAAGTGTTATAACCATGCATATCGGAACCAAGCGTATGCGGGACGATGCCCGCGCTAAGCACTTTCTCCGCCATCTTGAAACTGAAGTGGGAACCGTGTCCCACATCCACCTTGAGCCCGCGCTCGACGGCATCTCGTACCAGCGGGTGCACTTCTCCATTCAGTTCAACGAATCCACCGGGGTGGCGGCTGAAAGGGTGAGCCAACACATCACACGGTTTAAGCAGATCCACAACCTGGGTAAAGATGGAGTCCGGGTCCACATCCATACCGCCCTCCTCGGGCTCCGGCCAAAGCTGGCCGAAATGAATGTAGACCGGCAACCCTGTCTGCTCACCGATGGCCGCGGCCTTTTGCATCACCTCAGTTCCCCAACGGGCAAAGCCGCCCAGTTCAGCGTGGGCCTTGATACCCTTCACCACATCCGCATTGGCTTTGGCCGCCTTGACGGTGGCGGCAATGTCCACGCAATCCGGCCGGTACAGTTGTGGATAGAAATGGCCTTCCAGCCCTCCCACCAGATAGGCGGAAAGAAAGGACAGCACCCGACTGTGGGAAGGCTCGATCACATGCTTACGAAAGCCTGGCAGTGTCATGCAGCTGGCGCCCCCCTGATCGACCAGAGTGGTGACGCCGGAATGCACACCACAAAGATCCGCATTCAATCCAAATCGCCCGGTAACATATTGATAGACATGGCTGTGAGTATCGATCAACCCGGGCAGCACCAGTCGCCCGCTACAGTCGATTCTTTCCACATCCCCGGGGACATCGCTGCCTTGTAGCCGGCCAACGGCAGCGATCCGTCCGTCGCGCACAAGAACGTCACAAACCTCATCAATGCCGTTGGCGGGATCGATCACACGACCGCCGTGCAGTAGTAATGCTTGCATGAAGACCTTCCAGGTAAACGTTACTGATGACGAACCGGTAGCAATACACATGCCAATCCATACCCGTTGCTTCGTTTAAAAACCCCTAACCCACTGTTATTCATGGGTTTACGCTCTTCAATATTTATGTGGTATACCATTTATATTGAGAGATAAAAGGCACATTTCAGGCTACTTAATCAGATTCGGCACCAACTCGGACCATGGGCTGTGCACCGACGGTGCGCGCTCCTTCAAGGAATTACGTTTTCTTTCATCACCCTATAACGGGCATACCACATATTGTCGCATTGTGGTGCACAAGCCCTTTTTCGGCACCGTCACAGGCATGCTCCTTAGTATTATTCATGTGGTATACCTCTTTTATGTATACAAAATATAGTAAATAAAATCATAAAGTTATGAGAATGGTATGCAGTTTTTCAGAACGATGGCACAGGACTTGCTGCCTCCTTATCAGCATCCCAGCCACGGCTGGAACCCGCATCATCATAGTGATAAATCCAATCGTATTTCAGGAGCGCTTTATGTTGATCAAACCGCTGTATGCGATGCTGCTCGGGGGAGCATTACTGGCATCTCAGGCGCAGGCCGATGACACCATCAAGATCGGGGTTTCACAGCCGTTAACCGGATCCGTGGCCGCTTCCGGGACCTACGTCACCAACGGCGCACGCCTGGCCGTGGAACACATCAACGGTGAAGGTGGTGTTCTGGGCAAACCTCTGGAACTGGTTATCGAGGACAACAAGTCCAACCCCAGAGAGGCCGTGAACACGGCGGAGAAATTGATCCTCCGCGATAAAGTGCCGGTCATGATGGGAGCCTGGGGTTCCACCTTCACCCTGGCGACGATGCCGAAGCTGGAGGAGTACGGTATTCCCATGGTGGTCGAAACCGCTTCTTCATCCAAGGTTACCACTTCCGGTAATCCCTGGGTTTTCCGTATCAGCCCGACCTCGATGATGGAAGCCCAGGCGTTCGCAAAACAGCTTTCCTCATTTACTCCCGCTATCAAGAAGGTGGATTTCCTGTCGGTGAACAACGACTGGGGACTGGGCGCTGCCGGCGCCTTCAAGGAGGTGCTTGAAAGCAAGGGAATTGAAGTAGGCCGTTCCGAAATCATCGCTCCGGATGCCACTGATTTGTCCGCGCAGCTGGCAGCCATCAAGAACAGCGGCAGCGACACCATTATCGTCACATCAGGTGTGGAACAACTGACGCTGGCGATTCGCCAGGCAGCCGAGCAAGGCATAAAACAACGGCTGATCACCACTGGTGGGTCGTTCCCCGAACCCCTGGTGAAGAACCCGGGACCCAAGGGATACGTCAGCACGCACCTGCTGTTCTTCTCACCCTGGACCGCGGATCAGGCTCTTCATCCGCAAATCGCCGGGGCTTACATGGATGCCTGGGAAGCAAAGGATTACCCGTTCCCGGGCCTGACCGAAGGCTTCCGCGGCTATGACGCCATTCTTACCATCGCGGAAGCGATTCGTGTGGCCGGAAAAGCCGAGCCGGAAGCCATCCGTGATGCGCTTTGGAAGGTCAAGCTGGCCGGCGTGAACGGCGACATCGCCTTCCACAAGGAAGGCCCTGAAGGCCGGGAAAGCGGCCAGAACACGCCCAATATCTACATCATTCAATTGCAAGACGGCGAAGTTTCAGCGCTGTAACGGCACTCCCAACCCCTTTGCGCCGTGCAAAGGGGTTGGGAGTCAGGGAGATTATTTTGGACCAGTTCCTCCAGCACCTCGTCAACGGCACGGTGCTCGGTGCCACCTATGCCCTGCTTGGCATCGGGCTCACGCTTATCTTCGGCATCATGAAAGTGGTCAACTTTGCCCATGGAGAGTTATACGCCTTCGGTGCCTATGTGGCCTACGCTCTGGTATCGCTGTTGCAGATGGATTATTTCGTGGCGCTTGTCCTGGCGGCGGGCCTGGGTCTGTTATTGGGCGCGGCCATTGAGTTCCTGCTGTTGCGGCGCTGCCGTCTGGAGAACATCGATGAGGTCATGTTGATCATGATCGGGGTCATGATCATTATGCAGAACGCCGAACTGCTGGCCTGGGGCGGGGTCGCCAAAGTGGTCCCCACCCCATTCCCGCAAGAGTCCATCATTGTCGGCGGCATTTACCTGTCACCAACACGGTTGTTCGTTCTTGGCGCGGCCATTGTCCTGCTGTTGGCCTTCTATCTGGTGATTGAACGTTCCCGGTTGGGGCTGGCGATGCGAGCCACCTTTCAGGATGAGGACGCGGCCCGTATCGTCGGTGTCAACGTGAGCCGGATTTACACGCTCACGTTCGGTCTGGGCTCATCGCTGGCGGCAATTACCGGAGCACTTCTGGCACCGGTTTTCGTAGTCACACCGACGATGGGTGACCTGGCCAGCCTGAAGGCCTTCGCCATCGTTATTCTTGGCGGGCTGGGCAACATACGTGGTGCCGCGCTCGGCGGCTTCGCGTTGGCACTGATTGAAGAATTCGGAGCGGCTTACATTTCCACCGCTTATCGCGACGCGATCGGTTTCCTGGTGATTCTGGTCGTTATGATCGCCCGTCCGCAGGGATTGTTCGCGGCCAAGGAAAGGGTGGGATGATCATGCGGAGAGCATCTTTTCTTATTATCGTGGTTGCACTGGCTTTGCTGCCGGTGCTGTGGCCCGACCCCTATTTGCTGTCGGTGGTGGCCGCCGCCGGAATCATGATCATCGCCGCCATCAGCCTTAACCTGCTACTCGGCTTTACCGGCCAGCTCAGTCTCGGACATGCCGCCTTTTTTGGCATTGGCGCCTATACCAGTGCGTTGCTATCCCTGGGCTTCGACGTCGATCTGGGCTTCTCATCCCCTCTGGTAGTGGAACCCAAACCGGTATGGGTGGCTTTTGCCGGCGGCATCGTCATGGCATCACTGTTTGGATGGCTGTTGGGCAAGGTCGCTTTTCGCGTACGCGGTGCCTACTTCGTGATCGTGACCATCAGCTTTGCTCAGGTCATGCGCATGGTGGCACTGAACTGGGTGGATCTGACCGAAGGCCCCATGGCCCTGGTTTCCATTCCGCCCCTGAGTCTCTGGGTTCCCGGCGATGGTGTTGTCCGCCTGGTCAGCAAAGCAGCAACGTACTGGCTGGTACTGGCTGCTGGTGTGCTGGCCTACGTGATCGTGGCCAATCTGGTGCGCAGCCGCATCGGCCGTGCCGCCATAGCGTTACGGGAAAACGAGGTACTGGCGAAGTCCATCGGTATTCCGGTGACCCGCTGCCTGATCGTCTTCTCGGTTCTTTCCGCCGGCATCGCCGGTGCCGCCGGCGGTCTCTACGCCCATACCGTACGGATCATCGACCCGGACGTTTTCCTGTTCATCTACACCATCACCATGGTGATCATGGTGGTCGCCGGCGGCAAAGGTACCCTGGCCGGCCCGGTGGTAGGTGGCCTGATTTTCGGGCTCTTGCCGGAAGTGCTCAGAGGCATGGTGGCGCCGGAAGTGCAGTGGATGATCTACGGCGCCCTGATGATTCTGATTCTTCTGTTCATGCCCAAAGGCATCGTTCCCGCCTTCGGCCGAGTATTGAAGCGCCGCAAGATCTCCGTGCGCCGCCGCCCCTCCGCAAGCCAAGGAGCCAGCTCATGACTGTATCCGCGGCAGGACAGCCGGACACGTTGTTGTCCTTGTCCGGCATCAGCCTGCGCATTGCCGGCCTGCAGATTCTCAGCGACGTGGACCTCCGGGTTGAGCCGGGTCGGATCGTCAGTCTGATCGGCCCCAATGGTGCCGGCAAAACCACGGCGTTCAACATTATCTCCGGCTATATGCGTCCCAGTGCCGGTTCCGTGCATTTTCTCGGACAGGACATCACCGGCAAGCAACCCCATGAGATAGCCGAACTGGGTTTGGTCCGCAGTTTCCAGAGGACCAACATTTTCGGTAACTGCACGGTGTTTGAAAACCTGCTTACCGCCTTTCACATGCAAGGCCGTAGCGGACTACTTGGCGCCATATTCAGGCTGCCCGCATTCCAGCGGGAAGAGCAAGCGCTGAAGGCACGGACACGGGAGATGCTTGGTTTTCTGGAACTGGAGCATCGCGCTGATGATCTTGCTGCCAATTTGTCCTATGGCGAACAACGTCTGCTCGGCGTCGGCATCGCCCTGGCGGCCCAACCCAAACTGCTGCTGCTGGATGAACCCGCCGCGGGATTGAACCCATCGGAAACCGAAGACTTCAAACAGATGGTGAGACGGGTAGCCGACAGCGGCATCACCATTCTCCTGGTAGAGCATGACATGCACATGGTGATGTCGATCTCTGATTACATCATGGTGTTGAACCAGGGACACCGCATCGCCGACGGCGGCCCCGCCGACATTCAAAGTGACCCGGAGGTGATTCGGGCGTATCTGGGATCAGGACTGCAACGTGCTAAAGCTTGATGACATTACCGTTCACTATGGCGCCACCGTGGCGGTGGATAAAGTGTCACTGGAAGTTAATGAAGGTGAGTTCGTCACCCTCATTGGTTCCAACGGCGCCGGCAAGTCCAGCACGCTCAGGGCCATCAGCGGCCTGGAACCCGTGGTCTCCGGCACCATCACGTTTGAAGGAAAGCCCATTACCAACACCAGACCACAAAGCATTATCGAGCATGGTATTGCCCATTGCCCGGAAGGGCGTCGTGTATTTTCCCAGTTGAACGTGCGCGAAAATCTGGAGATGGGGGCTTATTGTCGCAGCGACCATGCCGGCATCCGCGATGATCTGGAGTCCATGCTGGGCCGTTTTCCACGGCTGCGAGAGCGTATCGAACAACCCGCGGGTACCCTTTCCGGCGGAGAACAGCAAATGCTGGCCATCGCTCGGGCGCTGATGTCCCGCCCGAGACTGGTCATGTTCGACGAGCCATCCCTGGGCCTGGCGCCCAACTTCGTTGAGCAGGTTTTCGAATTGACCGCCGAAATCCGCGCGGGCGGCACCACCGTACTGATGGTGGAACAGAACGCCTACGCCGCGTTGGAGCTCTGTGATCGATCCTATCTCCTGGAGACCGGCCGGGTGGTGCTGCAGGGCACCGCCCGGGAGATGCGGGATAACCCGGATATTCGCAAAGCTTATCTGGGCGGATGATACATAGGTGGTCTGCCCGTGCCGCTGGCGGCTAGACTGAACCGCTCTATCAGGCTGGAGATGGCGGTATGCGACAGGCTTTGTTGATCGTCGATGTGCAACCTTCCTTTTCGCCGCCGGCCTGGCTTCTTCGGGATATTAGCCGATTACTCGGCCACATGCCGACGGTAGCGACCGTGGAGTGCCATGACGAAGCCATTACCCCATTTCAGATGCAGTTGGGCTGGCGGCCGCCGAAACAGGAACGGAGTCTGATCGCGGCCGACCGGCAGTTCGTCAAACACGGCTACCGCCCCACCGACGAGGTGCTGAACCATCTTCGCCGACTGGCTACCGAACGAGTTCTGGTGTGTGGAATCCAGACCGAGACCTGCGTACTCGCCGCCGGCTTCGCGTTGTTTGATCTGGGACTGCGCCCGACCCTGGTCACGGATTTGACCGTGGGCTCATCACTGGATCCCTCCGGCGCGCTCGGTATTCGGCTTTGGCGGCATCATTTCGGGCATACCACTACATTGGCTGAGTTACTCGCGACAAGAACCTAAAAGGCGACATACAAAGGATCCGGGAAAGGATCAGATATCCAGCACCAAACTGGCCGACTGGCTTGAAGAGCAGCAGATGATCATGGTGCCACGGCGGTCATGCTCTTCCGCCGAACATACCGTGTCCCGATGATCCGGGCGCCCTTCCAGCACTCTCACCTCGCAGGCCCCGCAAAGCCCTTGTTCACAGGAGTACATAACGTCGGCGCCAGCATCGCGCAGGGCGTCCAGAATGGTTTGCCCGGGAGCCACTTGCACCTGCGCACCGGAGCGCGCCAGTGTTACCTCGAACGCATTATTCGACGCAGCCGCGGCAGGGGCCGCCTGGAAACGCTCCATATGGATGCGGCGCTCCGCATTCAGCTCCTCTCCCAGCCGCTCCAGATGATCGAGCATACCCTGGGGGCCACAACAGTAAATCTCGGTTTGCCTGGATACTTCCCTGACCACTGCGGCAAATCGCCCGGAGCTCTCCTCTGGAGAAGCGGCGTAATACACCGTGACGTCGCTGCGATCGCTCAACACTTCCAGGAACAATCCGTGTTTTTCAGAACGGCACCAGTAATGCAGATGTACGGGCCGGCCGCTTGCGCGGACATGCTCATACATAGAATAGATCGGGGTAATGCCGATCCCCCCTGCCAACAGCAGCACCGGCGAGGTACCTGGCGCTACTTCGAACTGGTTGCGAGGGGGACTCAGATCAAATACCTGCCCTACCCGAGCACTGTCGTGCAGCCAGCGAGAACCACCCCGGCCGTGCTCCTCCCGCTTTACCGCGATAACGTAGCGCCGCTGTGAACACAGTGGTGTTATCAGCGAGTACTGCCGTAACACCCCACCCGGCAAACCAATATCCACATGCGCGCCGGCGGAGACCGGCGGCAAGGCTGCCGTTGTAATCGCCTCGAATTCATAGAAGATAATTTCGTCGGCGCCATAGCGAATGGTATCCAAACGAACCGGCAAGGTCCCAGTATCTTGAAAAACACGGGTATCAGACCGTGCCATACTGGACTCCCATCTTCTGCAGCCAGGAACGATACTTCATGCCGAGCAGGTCGGTACGGTGGTGGAGCTCCTGACGCAAATCGGTGGGAATACGTTCCGGACGCTGCGTGTCGACAATGTCACTGTCCTGCGCGTAAACCAAATCCTGGCGTTGACGCACTTCATCATCCGTCGGCATGGGGTTGAAGTTCATGGCGCAGCAAATCCGGACGATGCTTTCTGTCTCACTCACCTGTTGAGCGGTCAGATAAGTGCAGAAGCGATCATTGGGGTTCCCTTCATGGGCACGGTCCGGATCCGTGATCAAGACACGTTTTTTAAAATAGGCCACCAATGGACGCAAACATTTATAGGCATAGAAAGCGGTTACCGGCACATTACGTGGATCCCCATAAGGCTGGGTCACCTGCACTTCGGAAGAGGACAGACCGCCGTTCTCCTCCCAGACGTCGTAAGCTCCGATCGGATCAGGGTCATCCATCAGACCATTCACGCCCGCGTGCACGAAGGGAAAATGGGTGGGATCAATGAAGTTTTCCACCGCCCGATAGCCGGACTTGAAACGATAGGGGCCACACACCACTTTCTTGTAACCGTCATCGTTCCATTCGGGAAAGTCCGGTATATCGTGCTCCGGTTCGCCCAGGCTGGTCCAGATGAAGCCATAGGCTTCCTTGACGTGATGACTGATGGCCTTGGCCTTTTTCATCGGTGTTTCCCCCGGAGAAGCAGGGATCAAACGGCACTGTGCCGTGCCATCGTAGTTCCAGCCATGATAGGGACACACGACCCGGTCACTGGCGATAAACCCTTTGGAAAGCCGTGCCCCCCGGTGGATACACAGATCTTCCCAGACATGGGCCTGACCACTGGAATCACGCCAGATCACCAGATCCCGCTCGAACAGGGTGGAGGGTATCAGCTTGCCCTCCGTTACTTCATCGGAAGCGGCCACCACGTGCCAGTCATTCAACAACGCGGGCTCCAGGGTAAAGTCCTGCTGATTCAGCTGTTCTCTGCAGTTCATTGGTATCTTCCTCGATTACAGCGGCCGGATTAATACCTTTGAAAAGCAAGTTGTATGCCACCCTTTTGCAAGCCGCCTGCAACCTTGTCAGGCTTTTCCTGCATTAACCTAAGCCGTTGATTTTCGTGGTTATATTAGATGGATTTCGAATTTTTATTGCGATCATGAAAGTGCGGGGTCGGAGATAAGGCGTGCCACGGGGCAATGCATCTTTATGTGGTATGCCTCTCAATTGAGCATAACAAGACGATCACTATCATGCCCTTTCGACCGTTCTCCTTTCGCGCGGCGAACCCTGGTTGACAAGCCAAAGGGCACTGGTCTTTACTTCTTCTTATTCTCACCAGGTATTTCTCCACATTTTTTATGGGCAATTCCTCTAAGACATCCAGAAAAGCAGCCGCCACTCAACTGGCCACTGCGGTCGAACATTCCGCCCTGCTTGGCCGTCCGGGTTTTCTGATTCGCCGTCTGCACCAGATCCACTGCGGGCTGTTCCTGGACGAAACCCGGGAGCACAACATCACCCCGGTTCAGTACAGCCTGATGACCACGTTAAGTACCCATGGGGAGATGGATCAGAATAGCCTGGCCCATGAAATCGGCCTGGAACGCACCAGTGTGGCGGAGGTGATTCCCCGTTTGGAAGCCCGGGGTTTACTTAAACGCCGGCAGAGCGACGAAGACCGGCGCTTCAAGCTGGTCAAGCTGAGTCGCAAAGGGGTTTATTTGCTGAAGAAGATGGAGGCCGCCGTACAACGAGCCCACGATCGTACCATCGAGGCGATCCCGAAAGATCAGCGTGATGTCTTCATGCTGCAGTTGATCAGACTGGTGGAAGCCAACAACGAAAACGGCAGTGCGCCCTTCCGGTTGAACAAGGACGGCGACGGATAACCGCCGCGGTCCTCTCTCCACTCTGCCATGCCTAATGCCACGGTGTGCTACGAAGCCGCTGTAGGAGCTTGCCTGCAAGGGAATTCCTGAAACGAGGTCCGATTCGCTTGCAGGCAAGCTCCTACAGCGGCCTTGTAGCTACCTCCGAATCCCGCTTCCGACTTACTCCACCGTCACCGATTTCGCCAGGTTGCGGGGCTGGTCCACATCGGTACCCCGTAGCACCGCCACATGATAGCTGAGTAGTTGTAACGGCACGGTATAGACAATGGGAGCGATGATTTCCGGCACCGCCGGCAAATTCAGCACATGAATCCCTTCGCCGTCCTTCACATGGGCGTTCCTGTCAGCGAACAGGTACAGCTCCCCGCCCCGGGCACGCACTTCCTGCAGATTGGATTTCAGTTTCTCCAGCAGTTCGTCGTTGGGCGCCACTGCCACCACCGGCATGTCTTTATCCACCAACGCCAGCGGGCCATGCTTGAGTTCACCAGCCGGGTACGCTTCGGCGTGGATGTAGGAAATCTCCTTTAGCTTTAGCGCCCCTTCCAAGGCCACGGGGAACTGGACACCGCGTCCCAGAAACAGGGTGTGATGCTTTTCCACGAAGGCCCGGGAGAGCTGCTCGATCGGCTTGTCCAGAGAAGTGGCTTGTTCGATAAGGTTCGGCAGTTGGCGCAGCTCGTTGAGAATACTTTCGATTTTCTCGTCCGCCATGCCTTTGCGCCGGCCGAGCGCCATTACCAGCATCAACAAAGCGGTCAGCTGGGTGGTGAACGCCTTGGTGGAGGCCACGCCGATTTCCGGACCGGCCTTGGTCAGGAACACCAATTCGGATTCGCGTACCAGAGAGGAGCCGTCCACATTACAGATCGCCAGACGACCCACATAGTTGTTGGAGTCGGTATCACGCAAAGCCGCCAGGGTATCAGCGGTTTCTCCACTCTGGGAGATGGTGACGAACAGCGTGCCTTCCGGTACCACGTGCTGGCGATAACGGAATTCGCTGGCCACTTCCACCTGGCAGGGGATACCAGCAAGAGCTTCCAGCCAGTAACGAGCCACCATGCCGGCGTGGTAGCTGGTGCCGCAGGCAACGATCTGCACGGTACGCACCTGGTCGAAAATCGCGGTCGCCCGCTCTCCAAAAGCGTCGCTCACGCTTTGCGGCGAGTCGATGCGATCTTCCAGGGTGCGTTGGATGGCGGCCGGCTGCTCAAAGATTTCCTTCTGCATGTAATGCCGGTACTCGCCTTTTTCCGCATCCTCGTGGGCGCCGTCCAGCTCATGCACTTCGCGGTTCACTTCATTGCCGTCCGCGTCGAAGATGCGCACGCCTTCAAGTGTCACGTCCACCATGTCCCCTTCACCCAGGAACACGAAGCGATTGGTCACCGGCAACAGCGCCAGTTGATCGGATGCCACGTAGTTTTCGTCGATACCCAATCCCACCACTAACGGAGAGCCGGACCGGACCGCCACCAGACGATGGGGCTCCCGGGCATGGATTACGCCCAGGGCATAAGCGCCACGCAGCCGTCTGACCACGCTCTGCAAGGCGCGGAACAGATCACCAGTTTCCGCCATGGCACGATGGACCAGATGCACCACCACCTCGGTGTCGGTCTCGGAAGCAAACTGATAGCCTTCGCTTTCCAGTTCCTCGCGCAATTCCTGGAAGTTCTCGATGATGCCGTTATGCACCAGAGCCAGTTCCTCTCCGGACAGGTGCGGGTGGGCGTTTTTCTCGGAAGGGCGGCCATGAGTAGCCCAGCGGGTGTGCGCGATACCGGTGAAGCCGGCGGCACCGGTTTCACGGACCGCCTGCTCCAAACCGGCCACTTTTCCCTGCCGACGCACACGCTGCAGACCCTGATCATTGATCAAAGCCACACCGGCGCTGTCGTAACCCCGGTACTCCAGGCGTTTCAGGCCGGTGATCAAAATGTTGCTGACGTTGCGCTGAGCCACAGCTCCGACGATTCCGCACATAACGGTCTTACTCCTTCACTGATCCTGTTTTTTTACAGGACGCTGCCAATCCATAATGTTGCGCTGTTTACCACGCGCCACCGCCAGAGCGTTGTCTTCCACATCCCGGGTAATGGTGCTGCCCGCGCCAATGGTGGCATTCTCACCAATGGTGACCGGTGCGACCAGTGAAGAATTGGAACCGATGAAAGCGCCATCCTTCATGATCGTTTGGTATTTGTTAACGCCGTCATAATTACAGGTGATGGTTCCCGCGCCCACATTCACACCCTTGCCGATCCGGCTGTCGCCGATGTAGGTCAGGTGATTTACCTTCGACCCCTCGCCGATGGTTGCTTTCTTGGTCTCCACGAAATTGCCGACCTTCGCTTTGGCCGCCAATTCGGTGCCTGGACGCAGGCGGGCAAACGGCCCCACCTGGCAATGCTCGCCAACACGGGCACCATCGATGACAGAGTTGGCTTCAACCACGGTGTGAGCGCCGAGATGGGCATCCCGAATCAAACAATTGGGGCCGATGCACACGCCTGACTCGATGGTGACCTTGCCCTCCAGGACCACGTTGACATCCATCATCACGTCACCAGCCACCTGCACATCACCACGCACATCAAGACGGGCCGGATCCATCAGCGTGACGCCGGCGCGCATCAGCGCTTCGGCCTGATTCAGTTGATAGACCCGTTCCAGCCGAGCCAGTTGCACGCGATCATTGACGCCGTCCACTTCCCACGGGAAAGCGGGCTGGGCGGCTTCCACCGTCATTCCCTTTTCCACCGCCATGGCAATCAGGTCGGTCAGGTAATACTCGCCCTGAGCGTTGTTGTTGGACAACGCCGGCAGACTTTCCGCCAGAAACTCACGGGTACAGGCGAGGATACCGGTGTTGATCTCCGGGATGCGTTTCTCGTCTTCGCTGGCGTCTTTTTGCTCAACAATGCGCTGCACCTTACCGTCCTCGCCACGAACAATACGCCCGTAGCCGGAAGGGTCTTCCATGGTCAGGGTCATCAGCGCCAGGGTCCGGTCATTCACCCGGGCAACGAACTCCCGCAGGGTTTCCGGCCGGATCAGAGGAACGTCGCCGTAAAGGACCAGCACCACCTCCTCTTCCAGATAAGGCAATGCCTGGGCCACCGCGTGGCCGGTGCCGAGCTGTTCGGCCTGTTCCGCCCAGCGCAGGTTGGCCCCCCGCACCGCTTCGCGCACCTTCTCGCCACCGTGGCCATACACTACCACGGTATTCAACGGGCTGAGTGCCGCCGCCGCGTCGACAACATGCTGCACCATCGGCCGCCCGGCGATGCCGTGAAGCACTTTGGGGAGGGCGGACTTCATGCGGGTTCCTTTACCCGCGGCAAGGATCACTACCGCTAGGTTCATGTCTGTTCCGGGCTCCATAACGGGGTCGAAAGGGTGTCTATCCTATCCCTCGACTATTGCAAATAAAAAAAGGGCGGCACAAGGCCACCCTTTTTTACATCTCTTTGAAAATGGTGCCAACGCAAACGTTAGCGCTTCGCCATTTTCTTGATCTGCTCAATGGTCCGCAGGCGGGCGGAGGCCTCCGCCAGAACAGCGGCGGCACGCGTGTAATCCATTTCCGAGCTCTTGCCTTCCAGCGCTTCCTTGGCACGTTGTCGGGCTTGTTCCGCCTGGGCACCGTCCATATCCTGGGCGCGCTCGGCGGTGTCGGCCAGCACCGTCACCAGTTTCGGCTGGACTTCCAGGAAGCCACCGGATACGTAGAACACTTCTTCTTCGCCGTTTTGCAGTTTCACTCTTACCGGGCCCGGCTTGAGGCGGGTCAGCAACGGTGCGTGGCCGGGCAGAACACCCAGATCACCTTCGACACCCGCCGCTACCACCATCTCCACCAGACCGGAGAAGAGTTGCTTTTCGGCACTCACAATATCGCAATGCACGGTCATCGCCATTTCGGTTCCTCCCCGTGCAGGTTACTTGCCACCGCGTTTGTTGTAAGCCTCTACAACTTCATCGATGGACCCCTTCATGTAGAAGTCCTGCTCAGGGATATGGTCATAGTCGCCTTTCAGGATACCGGTAAAGGAGCGAATAGTATCCTTCAGGGACACATATTTACCCGGAGAACCGGTAAATACTTCCGCTACGAAGAACGGCTGAGACAGGAAGCGCTCGATCTTACGGGCCCGGGCCACGGTGAGCTTGTCTTCCTCGGACAGTTCGTCCATCCCGAGAATGGCAATGATGTCCTTGAGCTCCTTGTAGCGCTGCAGAACAGTCTGCACGCCACGGGCGGCTTCGTAGTGCTCGTGACCAATCACCAGCGGATCCAACTGACGAGAGGTGGAATCCAGCGGGTCGATCGCCGGGTAAATACCCTTGGAAGCGATGTCACGGCTAAGTACCACGGTGGCGTCCAAGTGGGCGAAGGTGGTGGCCGGAGACGGGTCGGTCAAGTCATCCGCGGGTACGTATACCGCCTGCACGGAGGTAATGGAACCGGTCTTGGTGGAGGTGATCCGTTCCTGCAGAACGCCCATCTCTTCCGCCAGCGTCGGCTGGTAACCCACCGCGGAAGGCATACGGCCCAGCAGAGCGGACACCTCGGTACCGGCCAGGGTGTAGCGGTAGATGTTGTCGACGAAGAACAACACGTCACGGCCTTCGTCCCGGAACTTCTCGGCCATGGTCAGACCAGTCAGTGCCACACGCAGCCGGTTACCCGGCGGCTCGTTCATCTGGCCGTAAACCAGGGACACTTTGTCGAGAACGTTGGAGTCCTTCATTTCGTGGTAGAAGTCGTTACCCTCACGGGTACGCTCCCCCACACCGGCGAACACGGAGAAACCGGAGTGCTCGATCGCGATGTTCCGGATCAGCTCCATCATGTTCACGGTCTTGCCCACCCCGGCGCCACCGAACAGGCCTACCTTACCGCCTTTGGCGAAGGGGCAAACCAGGTCGATAACCTTGATACCGGTTTCCAGCAGTTCGTTGGTGGCTGCCTGATCCGCATAAGTAGGTGCTTTACGGTGAATGGGCATACGCTCCTCTTCACCGATCGGGCCGGCCTCGTCGATGGGGCGTCCCAGCACGTCCATGATCCGGCCCAGGGTCTTGGTGCCGACCGGAACCTGAATCGCTTCTCCGGTATCGGTCACGGGCAGACCCCGTTTCAGACCTTCGGTGGAGCCCATGGCGATGGAGCGCACCACACCGTCGCCCAACTGCTGTTGAACTTCCAGCGTGGTTTCGGTGCCGTCCACGGTAAGCGCGTCATACACCTTGGGTACATTATCGCGCGGAAATTCGACGTCGATCACAGCACCGATGATCTGAACAATACGACCGCTACTCATGCTTGCATCCTCTTAAACTTGCGTTTTTCGCCGCGTTTACCGGTATTGTCGCCAACCCGTCAGACCGCGGCGGCACCACCAACGATTTCGGAAATTTCCTGCGTAATGGCTGCCTGGCGCGCCTTGTTGTACACCAGTTGCAGATCACGAATGATGTCACCAGCGTTATCACTGGCCGCCTTCATCGCCACCATCCGCGCCGCCTGTTCGCAGGCATTGTTCTCTACCACACCCTGGTATACCTGGGACTCGATGAACCGCACCAGCAGCTCATCCAGCAGCTCCTTGGGCGCCGGCTCGTAGATGTAGTCCCAATGGCGTTTGAGCTCTTCATCCTCGCCCTGCTCCAGCGGCAGCAACTGGATCTGCTTGGCCTGCTGCGTCATGGTGTTCACGAATTCGTTGTACACAATGTACAGACGGTCGATCTCACCTGACTCATAGGCCTCCAGCATGACCTTGATGGAGCCCACCAGGTCGTCCAGGTGCGGCGTATCGCCAAGACCGTTGACGGTGGCTTGCACGTCACCGCCCATGCTCTTGAAGAAACTGATGCCCTTGGAACCCACCAGGCAATAGCTTACCTTGGCACCTTGTTCCTGCCATTCACGAGCGCCCTGCACCACGTTCTTGAGCAGGTTCACGTTCAGACCACCGCACAGACCCCGATCGGAGGTCACCACGATATAGCCCACGCTTTTTACTTCCCGCTCTTGCAGGTAGCTGTGCCGGTATTCCAGATCAGCGTTGGCAAGATGCGCCACCACCTGACGAATGCGGGTGGCGTAGGGCTTGCTGGCAGCCATGCGGTCCTGCGCCTTGCGCATTTTGCTGGCCGCCACCATCTCCATCGCACGGGTGATCTTCTTCGTGCTCTGGACGCTAGAGATCTTGCCTTTGATCTCTTTACCGCTAGCCATAGGACTAATCCTTTTTTAGCGAATTACCAGGTTTGGGTGGCCTTGAACTGTTCGATGCCTTCTTTGATGCCGGCTTCGATTTCGTCGTTGTAGTCACCCTTCTCGTTGATTTTATCCATCAACGCTTTCTGTTCGCTGTTCATGTAGTCCAGCAGAGCCGCTTCAAAGGCGCCGATTTTGTCGACTTCCATACCGCTCAGGTAGCCTTCGTTGGCGGCGTACAGCACCACGCCCATTTCGGCGATTTGCATCGGGCTGTACTGGTTCTGTTTCATCAGCTCGGTAACCGCCTGACCATGCTCCAGCTGCTCACGAGTAGAGTCATCCAGGTCGGAAGCGAACTGGGCGAAGGCCGCCAGTTCACGATACTGAGCCAGTGCCAGACGGATACCGCCGCCCAGCTTCTTGATGATCTTGGTCTGGGCCGCGCCACCCACACGGGATACGGAGACACCCGCGTTCATCGCCGGACGAATACCGGAGTTGAACAGGTCGGTTTCCAGGAAGATCTGACCGTCGGTAATGGAGATCACGTTGGTCGGTACGAACGCGGAAACGTCGCCACCCTGGGTTTCGATGATCGGCAGCGCGGTCAAGGAACCGGTTTTGCCTTTCACTTCACCGTTGGTGAACTTCTCCACGTATTCTTCGTTTACCTTGGCGGCGCGCTCCAGCAGACGGGAGTGCAGGTAGAACACGTCACCAGGATAAGCTTCACGACCCGGCGGACGACGCAGCAGCAGGGAAATCTGACGATAGGCCCAGGCTTGCTTGGTCAGGTCATCATAAACGATCAGGGCATCTTCACCGCGATCACGGAAGTACTCGCCCATGGTGCAACCGGCAAATGCCGCCAGGAACTGCATGGAGGCCGGATCAGAGGCGGAAGCCGCAACGATGATGGTGTTGTCCATGGCACCGTGCTCTTCCAGCTTGCGCACCACGTTAGCGATGGTGGACTGCTTCTGGCCGATGGCGACGTAGACACACTTAATGCCGGAGTCTCTCTGGTTGATGATGGCATCAACCGCAACCGCCGTCTTACCAATCTGGCGGTCACCGATGATCAGCTCACGCTGACCACGGCCGATCGGCACCATGGCATCGATGGATTTGTAACCGGTCTGGACAGGCTCGTTCACCTCACGACGCCAGATAACGCCGGGCGCTACCTTTTCGACCGCGTCGGTTTGCTTGGCGTCGATCGGGCCTTTGCCGTCGATGGGGTTACCCAGGGCATCTACTACACGACCCAGCAGTTCCGGGCCGGTGGGCACTTCCAGAATACGACCGGTACAACGTACCTTTTGACCTTCGGCCAGACCCAGGTAATCACCCAGGACCACGGCACCGACAGAGTCCTGCTCAAGGTTAAGGGCCATGCCGTAGATGCCGCCTTCAAACTCGATCATCTCGCCGAACATCACGTCGGCCAGACCATGAATGCGCACAATACCATCGGATACGGATACCACCGTACCTTCGTTGCGTGCCTCGGTGGAGGTATCAAGTTTTTCAATGCGGGACTTGATAATCTCGCTGATTTCGGACGGGTTGAGTTGCTGCATCTCTAGTCCCTCAAACTCAAGAGTTCAGTTGCTCTGCCAGACGGTTCAGTCGGCCACGCACACTGCCATCAATTACGGTATCACCGGCTCGAACCAGCACGCCGCCGATCAGGGCGGGGTCCACGGAAGTGCTGATTTTCACTTCGCCGCCGAGACGTCTTTTCAGAGCATCGACCAGTCGGCTGATATCGGCGTCTTCCATCTCGTAAGCGGAGATGAGTTCCACATCCGTGAACGCTTGCTGTTCGGCCAGCAGTTCGTGGAATAACGCCAAAATCAGCGGCAGAAGCGACAGGCGCTTGTAGCGCGCCAGTTGGGCAATGAAATTACGGCCGCTCTCGTCCAACACATCGCCGCAAACCTGGGCAAAAGCGTCGACTTTAGCGGCGTCGTCCAGTTGGGGCCGATCCAGAAAGGCGCGCATGGTGGCGTCCTGCGCCACAGCCGCCATCGTGGTCAGCATCTGTTCCCACTTGTCCAGGACCCCTGCTTCCTTAGCGTACAAAAAAGCCGCTTTGGCGTAGGGGCGTGCGATGGTGGTCAATTCAGCCATGGGTTACCCGTTTACTCAGAGTTCAGCCGCCAACTGGTCCAGAAGCTGCTTGTGAGTGTCGCGGTTGATTTCGCCACCGAGTACTTTCTCGGCACCGCTCAACGTCAGTGCGGACACTTCCTTACGCAGCTGCTCGCGAGCCTGATTGACTTCCTGTTCAATCTCAGACTGGGCTTTGGCAATCAGACGCTCACCTTCGGTGCGGGCCTGATCTTTCGCTTCTTCCACAATCTGATTTGCTCGGCGGTTGGCCTGCTCAATGATTTCGGCCGCTTTCTCTTTTGCTTCCTTGAGATTAGCCGTCGCTTTTTCCTGGGCCAGTTCCAGATCACGCTCAGCGCGATCAGCGGCACTCAGGCCTTCGGCGATCTTCTGTTTTCGTTCTTCCAGCGCCCGCGAAATGGGCGGCCAGACGAACTTCATGCAGAAGGCGACGAACAGAGCGAACCAGATGGCCTGGCCGATCAGTGTCAGGTTGATATTCATTGCGCCTCCTTAAATCGGGTGCGGCAGCAATCGATTTAAGCCGCAAACATCAGATACATACCCAGTACCACAGCGATAATCGGCACGGCGTCCAACAGACCAGCAATGATGAACATGCGGGTTTGCAGCATCGGTCCCAGCTCGGGTTGACGCGCAACGGATTCCAGGAACCGACCGCCCATCAGACCAAAGCCGATACCGGCGCCCAGTGCGGCCAGACCAGCCATGATGCCAGCAGCGAGAAGGTTGATATCTTCCATCATTACACTCCCGTTAAGTGCTTTTCAGTTAAGGTAAAAACAGTGCTTAGTGCTCTTCGGTTGCCATGCTCAGATAAACGATGGTCAACACCATGAAGATGAAGGCCTGCAGCGTGATAACCAGAATATGGAACACCGCCCAGGGCCAGGCACCCACCGCCTGCCAGGTACCCAGCATGGCGGCGGCAAGAATAAAGACGAACTCACCAGCGTACATGTTGCCGAACAGCCGCATGCCCAGAGAGACCGGTTTGGCCAGCAGGGATACCGTTTCCAATACCAGGTTGATCGGAATCAGAATCACCATGGCCAGTTTGTTCGGAGCGTTGAAGGGCTGCAGGGCCAATTCACCGATGAAACCACCGATGCCCTTCGACCTCAGGCTGTAGAAAATAATCAGGAAGAACACCGTGATCGACATGGACAGAGTGATGTTCGGGTCCGTGGTCGGCACGATTTTGAAGTAGGCTTGATGCGCGTCCCAGCCGGCGAAGGTCACCATGACCCATTCGAAGGTCTTGGGAACAAAATCCACCGGAATCAGGTCCATCAGGTTCATCAGGAAGACCCAGCAAAAGATCACCAGGGACAGTGGGGCGATCAATTTGCTCTTGCCGTGGAACGAGTCACGTACCTGGGTGTCGATGAAACCGATGATGACTTCGACGAAATTCATGAAGCCGGACGGTACGCCGGCGCTGGCTTTGCGAGCACCCAGCCAGAACAGGAAACACATCAGAATGCCGAGACCGCCAGACCAGGCCAGGGAATCCACATGGAACGCCATGAAGCCCATATCAACGGCTTCCTGGCCATTACAGGCGAAGGTCCAGGTGGATTCGGTCAGCGTTTGTTCATGACCATGGCAGGTACGTTCGTAGCCGGCGGGCAATTGGCCATAGGTGAGGTTGCCCAAATGGTGCTTGATATACTCGCCGGTGGAGCTCGCTGCCATATCGATACCTACCCAGTCGTCAGTCTAGTCGTCTTGCCCGTCCCGCTCCGCTCCAAGGCGGCGATCCAGGCGCATCACCTGAATCCATCCGACAATCTGCGTCAGCAGAAACCCCAGAAGCAGGACCGTTACATTCCTGAACTCGCGCGAAAGCCGCACTTCGGCGAAGGTCAGCCCGAAGAGCGCGAGCATTATCAAAACTTTTCCGGCTTCGCCCCGAATGGCGGCACCCGCCATACGATCGGGCTTGATGTTGCCCGGGTGAAGCCATACCTGGTAGCCACCCCAGGCGTATGCGATCAGGCTGATGGCCGAGCCCCAGGCTGCAAACAAGCCCGCGGTGGCATCCGCCAGCACCGTGCTCAGTATGGCGACAATCACCAAAGTGATGATTTGGGCGCGCATCAAGCCCCAGAACAGTGTTCTGCGGGCTCGTAAGTCGAAGCTGGTCACCGTGCTCCCGTGTTTGGCTACTGGTGAAAAATGCTATTCACCAGGCGAAGGTCGCGGGTACCCCCTGATCTTGGCGCGGGAAGTATATGGGGAAGGTTATCCGGTATCAACCGGCTGAGCGCGATAGTTTGGCCCAATTTGATAAAAAAGAGCCCCAAAAACAGACGGTTGCTCTTTCGTATACAAATAGGCTTTATTCGTATCCACCCAGGACCGTTAGAGCGTCCTCCTTTTTCCGACAAACGTCAAGTTACTTGATGTGGGACAGAATGCCGTCGAGTTCATCCAGATTATTGTAGCTGATCACCAGCTTGCCTTTTCCTCCCGAGCCCTGCTGGATTTGCACCGGTGCGCCGAGACGATCGGACAGATCGGTAATCAGGGAACGAACATTGGGGTCTTCCCTTTTCGGCGCCGATTTGGCTGGCTTCTGCTTCTCGAACTCCCGCACCAGCACCTCGGTCTGACGCACGGAGAGCCCCTTGGCCACCACCACTCGGGCCGCTTCCACCTGCTTGTCCCCTGCGAGCGCCAACAAGGCCCGGGCGTGCCCCATTTCCAGGTCACCGTGCTCAAGCAGCTTCTTCACATCCGCTTCCAGCGTCATCAGACGCAGCAGGTTGGTAACCATGGCACGGGATTTACCCACGGCATCCGCCACCTGCTGATGAGTCAGACCAAATTCATCCTTGAGCCGCGACAATGCCAGCGCCTCTTCCATCGGATTGAGATTTTCCCGCTGGATGTTCTCGATCAGCGACATGGCGATGGCGGCTTCATCCGGCACCTCACGGATCACCGCGGGAATGGAGTCCAGCTCCGCCATTTGCGCGGCACGCCAGCGGCGCTCACCGGCAATGATCTCGTAACGATTCTCACCCAGCGGGCGCACCACGATAGGCTGCATCACGCCCTGGGCCCGGATCGACTCCGCCAGCTCCTCGAGAGCGTCGGCGGACATGTCCTTGCGCGGCTGGTAACGGCCACGCTGCATGAATTCCACCGGCAGGTGGCGCAGCTCCCCATCCCGAGGCGGGCGTTGTTCCTGAGCAGGCTCCGCCGGGCTGGCCGCGGCGCCGACGGCGACTTCTTCCTGATGTTGCTGATAGCTCGCACTGGTGCTGAGCAGGGCATCGAGTCCTTTGCTGAGACCGCGTTTACGCTTTGCCGCCATGATTCAAACTCGCTCATGTTCGGTTGCGGTGGCGCTTCGCCACCGGAGGTTATTGCCCGACGTCACTGCCTTCACGGCGTCTCGGGGGGCTGCTGGGAGGGCGCTGTCGATGCCACCGCCTGCTCGCGCCGCAGGATTTCACCGGCCAGCGCCAGATAGCTTACCGCACCCCGGGATTTGGGGTCATAGGTGATCACCGGCGCGCCGTGGCTGGGTGCCTCCGCCAAACGCACATTGCGTGGAATGATGGTGCGATAAACCTTGTCGCCAAAGTGACTGATCAGCTGGTTGGAAACGTCGTTGGAGAGACTGTTGCGCGGGTCATACATGGTCCGCAACAGGCCGCCGATATGCAGCTTCGGATTCAGTACCGAGCGGATCTTCTCGATGGTGTTCATCAACGAAGTCAGCCCTTCCAGCGCATAGTACTCGCACTGGATCGGCACAATCACCGAGTCCGCCGCCGCCAGGGAATTCACGGTCAGCATATTCAACGACGGCGGGCAGTCGACAATGATGTAGTCGTAGCGGTCACGGATTCCGACCAGGGCATCACGCAGCCGGTACTCCTTGCTGTCCAGTTGCAGCAATTGCACTTCCGCGGCGGTCAGATCACCGTTGGCGGCCACCAGATCAAAACCGGACTCTTCCGGCGTGATCACGATCGCCTCGGCCATATCGGCCTCGCCGAGCAGCACATCCAATATGGTGTATTCCGGTTCGTGCTTGTCGACACCGGCGCCACTGGTGGCGTTCCCCTGCGGGTCGATATCCACCAGCAGCACCTTCTTGCGGGTAGCCGCCAACGACGCCGCCAGATTGACGCTACTGGTGGTCTTGCCGACCCCGCCCTTTTGGTTGGCAATGGCAAAAACGGTGGTCACGACGCTCCCTCTCATTGGCGACGCGCGTCATTGGCGACGCACGATCAACAACACCCTTGATTCCGCCAAACCGGGCACACTCAGGGTTTCGCGTTGCACCCGCCAGCAGGCTGGCAGGGCAGCCATCTCCTGATCGGCGGCGGCGGCCTTCATCGCCAATAACCGGACATCGCCCTGCATCAGGGGTCCGAGTAACTCCAACATGTCCGACAAGGCGGCGAAAGCGCGGCTGATAATCTGTGATGGAGCCTTACGGTACTGTTCCACGCGGGCGTGCACAACCTCCACGTTATGCAAACCCAGCTCCCGTCGCGCCTGACGGATGAAACGGAGTTTCTTGCCATTGCTGTCCAGCAGCACGAAGGACTGATCCGGGCGGGCCAGGGCCAGAGGGATACCGGGCAGCCCGGCACCGGTGCCCACATCCAGGGTGTCCACCGGTTCCACATGGGGCAGCACCGCCAGGGAATCGAGCAGGTGGCGGGTGACCATCTCCGCCGGATCACGCACGGCGGTAAGATTGTAGGCGCGATTCCAGCGCACCAGCAGGTCCCGATAGAGCAACAGGCGCTCCTGTTGCTCCCGGTCCAGGTCGATATTCAGTTCGGCCAGCCCCCGCGCCAGCCGCTGTTGATCTTCGGTCATGCCTGGCGGGCCGCCCGATGCTGGTGCTTTTTCAGATAGATCAGCAACAGGGAAATGGCCGCCGGCGTCACGCCGGGAATACGGCCGGCCTGGCCGATGGTCTCCGGGCGGACCTCGGCGAGCTTCTGCTTGACCTCATTGGACAGCCCCTGCACCTGGCCGAAGTCGAAGTCCGCCGGCAAACGCTGATGCTCGGCGGCGCGCAGCCGGGCAATCTCCGCCTCCTGACGGTCGATGTAACCCGCGTATTTGGCGAGGATTTCCATCTGTTCCACCACCGGCGGGGCCTCCGGTTCCAGCCCCATCGCCCCGATCAGGGCGTGGTAGTCGATTTCCGGGCGCTTGAGCAGATCCAGCAGGTTGTACTCGTGGGGCAGCGGCTTATCCACCAGGGCATTGATGCTGTCCGCCGCCGCCGTCCCCGGGCGCACCCAGGTGGCGCTCAGGCGCGTCTGTTCGCGCGCCATCCCTTCACGTTTGTCGTTGTAGGCAGCCCAGCGCTCATCGTCCACCAGCCCCAGCTCGCGGCCTTTTTCGGTCAGACGCAGGTCGGCGTTATCCTCACGCAGTAACAGGCGGTATTCGGCGCGGCTGGTGAACATACGGTACGGCTCGCGGGTGCCCATGGTGATCAGATCGTCCACCAGCACGCCCAGGTAGGCTTCGTCCCGGCGCGGCGTCCACGGCGCTTTCTCCTGGCTTATCAGGGCCGCGTTCAGACCCGCCAGCAAGCCCTGGGCACCGGCTTCTTCATAACCGGTGGTGCCGTTGATCTGGCCGGCGAAGAACAACCCCGGCATGTGCTTGGTCTCAAGGCTGTGCCGAAGATCCTGGGGATTGAAGAAATCGTACTCGATGGCGTAGCCCGGCCGGGTGATGTGCGCGTTCTCGAACCCGCGGATGGAACGTACCGCTGCCAGCTGGATATCGAACGGCAAACTGGTGGAAATGCCGTTGGGGTACAGCTCATGAGTGTTCAGCCCTTCCGGCTCCACGAACACCTGGTGGCTGGTCTTGTCCGGATAGCGGTTGACCTTGTCTTCCACGGACGGGCAATAGCGCGGCCCCACACCTTCGATGACCCCCGCGAACATCGGGCTGCGGTCAAAGCCGGAACGAATGATCTCGTGGGTGCGCTCGTTGGTATGGGTGACATGACAACACACCTGGCGCGGATGGTCCTCCACCCGGCCCAGGTAGCTCATCACCGGGGTCGGGCTGTCGCCCCACTGTTCCTCCATCACGGAGAAATCCACGCTTCTGCCGTCAATACGCGGCGGCGTGCCGGTTTTCAGCCGGTCGACACGAAACGGCAACTCACGCAGTCGGCGGGCCAGAGCATTGGAGGGCTGATCACCGGCCCGGCCACCCTGATGGTTTTCCATCCCCACATGGATGACCCCGCCGAGAAAAGTCCCCGCGGTCAGCACCACGGCATCAGCGTGGAAACGCAATCCCATGTTGGTCACCACCCCCACACAGCGGCCCTGCTCGACGATCAGATCATCGGCGGCCTGCTGGAACAGTGTGAGATGCGGCTGATTTTCCAGGACATGACGGATAGCGGCTTTATAAAGGATGCGATCGGCCTGGGCCCGAGTGGCGCGCACCGCCGGTCCCTTGCGGGCATTGAGTACCCGGAACTGGATGCCGGCCTGATCGGTGGCGCGGGCCATGGCCCCGCCCAGGGCATCGATCTCCCGCACCAGATGGCTCTTACCGATGCCGCCGATGGCCGGATTGCAACTCATCTGACCCAGAGTCTCGATATTATGAGTGAGCAACAGGGTTTCCACGCCCATGCGCGCCGCCGCCAGGGCGGCTTCGGTGCCGGCGTGGCCACCGCCAATCACGATCACGCCAAATCGCTGGGGAAAGTCCATGGAAATGTCTCGCTCAGAGTGCTGTACCCGATCAGGGCTGTGCAAAATATGATCAGTCCGGGCGCGCTAGTATAGTGCCATGGGAATTAAAAGAAAGGCCCGGCGGTCTGTTATGATGATCCTTGTCTTTATCCTCCCCCCGATATTCCAGGAGTGCATTTGGATTCGTTGAATCTGTTTCTGCTGATCGGCACCGGATTGATGTTCATCGGGCTGCTTTTGGGCTCCCTGAGCACCCGCATCGGCGTACCGTCCCTGTTGATGTTCCTGCTGGTGGGGATGGCCGCCGGCGAGGATGGCATCGGCGGTATTGAGTTCGACGATCTTTCCACCGCTTACGTCATCAGCAACATCGCCCTGGCGGTCATCCTCATGGATGGCGGCCTGCGCACCCGTATGGACACCTTTCGCCTGGCCCTGAAGCCGGCGCTGTCCCTGGCCAGCCTGGGCGTGGCCATCTCCGCCGCCCTGGTCGGCGCCTTCACTACCTGGCTGATGGGGGTGGACTGGCGCCTGGGGCTGCTGCTGGGCGGCATTATCGGCTCCACCGACGCGGCGGCGGTATTCAGCGTGATCAAAGGCGCCGGGGTCAATATCAATGAGCGGGTGGCCAGCACTCTGGAAATCGAATCCGGCCTCAACGACCCGATGGCGATCTTCATCACCCTGATGCTGGTCGGCGTGCTGGTGGAGCCGGACGCCGCCTTTGGCTTCGGCATGATCCTGACTCTGGTCCAGCAGTTTGGCCTGGGGGCGATCATCGGCCTGGGGCTGGGCGCGGTGCTCAGTGAAATCCTGTTGCGGGTGCGCAGCAACGAAGGCCTGCACGCCTTATTACTGTGCAGCGGCGGTGCCATGGTCTTCGCCCTCACCAACCTTGCCGGCGGCAGCGGCTTCCTGGCGATCTATCTGACCGGCCTGGTCGCCGGTAACCGCCGTGGCGGTACCGGCGACAACGTGCTGCGTTCCATGGACAGCATGGCCTGGCTGGCCCAATCCGGCATGTTCCTGATGCTCGGTCTGCTGATCACACCATCGGAACTGGGCCAGCACCTGCTGCCGGCACTGCTGGTGGCCTTGTTCCTGATGCTGGTGGCGCGGCCGGCGGCAGTATGGGTGAGCCTGATTCCCTTTATCTTCACCTGGCGCGAAAAGCTGTTCATCGCCTGGACCGGCCTGCGCGGGGCGGTGCCCATTGTCCTGGCGGTGTTCCCGCTGTTGGCGGGCGTGGGCGAGACCCGCCTGTTGTTCGATATCACCCTGGTGGTGGTATTGATTTCACTGCTGGCCCAGGGGGCCAGCCTGCGTTACATGGCACGATTGTTGAAAGTCTCGGTACCCGCCACGGCGGCGCCGAAGCAGATGGTGCCCATGGCGCACTCCGCCAACCGCTATCTGATGCAGTTCGAGGTGGAGGAAGGCGCCAAAGCCCAGGGCCAGCGGCTTGGCACCATCACCACCCAGCGCATTACCCCGATATTGATCATTCGGGACAAGACATTCCTCAATCTGTCCGAGGATCCGCAGATTGAAGCCGGGGACATGGTCAGTTGGTTGGCGCCGCTGAGCGAACAGGACTATCTGTCGGACATGTGCCACAAGATCACCGTGGCGGAAAGACGCTATTTCGGCGACTTCATCGTGCGTGGCAGCGTGCCGGTGGATCAGTTGGTGGCGGTATACGGTATCCATGAACTGGAGGAGCACCTGAAAGGCATGACCGTGGAAGCCGCCTTCGAGGACCACTTCGGTCAACACGCGGTGGTGGGTGACACCCTTAAACTGGGCGGCCTGAGACTGCGCGCCCGCACCGTGGAAAAAGGGCGGGTGATCATGGCGGGTATCAAACTGCCGCAATAATCCACTGTAAAATCAGGGATCGCAGGCCGTGGTATTGCGTTTAAGCGAGCAAAAACCCAGGAGGGATTCGATGCGATATTCAGGACACCGGGTTTTGATCACCGGCGCCGGGGCCGGTATTGGCCGGCTGATGGCGGAACGGATGGCAGGCCGTGGAGCGGAGGTGATCGTCACCGCCCGCCGCATCGACGCCGCCCGCGAGGTGGTGAAGCATATCGCCAACGCTGGCGGCACGGCCCACGCGTATACCCTGGATGTGGGGAAAATCAGCTCAATCGCCACCTTGCGTGACAAGATCCATGAGGAAGTCGGGCCGCTGACCATGCTGATCAACAATGCCGGCGTGGTGTTCGGCGGCGAATTCGAGCAAGTCTCCCTGGATCAGCATTTGCAGACCTTCAAGGTCAACAGCGAAGGTCTGATGGCCTGCACTCATGCCTTTCTTGACGATCTGATACAGGCGCAGCACGGCCATCTGGTGAACATCGCCAGCGCCTCCGCCTTTATCGGCCTGCCCTATGGCAGCAGCTACGCCGCCAGCAAATGGGCGGTGGTGGGTTTCTCCGAATCGTTGCGTCTGGAACTGGCCGAACGCGGCCTGCGTAATGTGAAAGTCACCACGGTCTGCCCCAGTTACATCGCCACCGGTATGTTCAAAGGGGTAAAAACACCGTTGTTCTCCCCCATGCTGACACCGGACAAGGTGGTCTCCAGCATTCTTAAGGGTATTGCCGCCGGTGAGCCCTTCGTGATCGAGCCGCCCATGGCCCGCTCCGTGGAGCTGCTCAAAGGCGTACTGCCACGCCGCCTTTGGGATCAGGTAGCCAAATACACCGGCGTATCCACCTCCATGTACAGCTGGAAGGGCAAGCAGGACTGACACTTCGCAGTCCACGGACCACCGCTGTCCCACAACTTTGGGCGGCTCCGGCGCTTGACCGCTGAATCCACAGCCGTGGCCAGTTCATCGGTCATGGAGATATGAATTCGCGCCGATTCGCCGGCAAGCCAGCTCCCACAGCGGCTTCGTAGCCCCGTTCTGTGGGACAGCGATGCTCCACGGACCGCGATTTGGTGCATAAACGTTCCCTAAAGACTCCTCACCTATTTACCCTAAAGCCGCCCCTTACACGCCTTCCCGTCAATGTCTGTCAACGACTGTTCGCCAACAATGCGGCATCCGGCCCGTTTGCCAACCGAAGGTGTGTTTATGCCGAGTTACAAGGCTCCCCTGCGCGATACGCGCTTTTTGATGAATGAAGTGTTTGATTTCGAAAGCCACTACAAGACGCTGCCCAACGGGGAAGAAGCCACCCCGGACATGGTGGAAGCGATCCTGTCGGAGATGGCCAAGCTGTGCGAGAACACCGTTGCCCCGCTGTATCAGAGCGGCGACGAGGAAGGCTGCCGCCTCGAGAACGGCCAGGTGTTTACACCAAAGGGCTACCCCGAAGCCTATAACGAATTCGTCGCCGGCGGCTGGCAAGGCCTGAGCCATCCGGTGGAGTATGGCGGCCAGGGCCTGCCCATGTCCCTGGGCCTGATCAAGCACGAGATGCTCGGCACCGCCAACTGGTCCTTCGCCATGTATCCGGGCCTGTCCCTGGGGGCGATGAACACTATCCAGATGCACGGCACCGACGAGCAGAAAGAAACCTATCTGACCAAGCTGACCGAAGGTACCTGGGCCGGCACCATGTGCCTGACTGAGCCGCAGTGCGGCACCGACCTGGGTCAGGTGAAAACCAAGGCCGAACCCCAGGACGGCGGCGCCTACAAGATCACCGGCACCAAGATCTTCATCTCCTCTGGTGACCACGATCTCACCGAGAACATCGTCCACATCGTGCTGGCGCGCCTGCCGGACGCCCCCGCCGGCACCAGGGGTATTTCTCTGTTTATCGTACCCAAGTATCTGCCCGGTCAGATCGGCGAGGACAACGGCGTAAGCTGCGGCGCCCTGGAAAAGAAAATGGGCATCAAGGCCTCCGCCACCTGCGTGATGAACTTCGATCAGGCCACCGGGTTTCTGATCGGCCCGCCCAACCAGGGCCTGGAGTGCATGTTCACCTTCATGAACAGCGCCCGTGTCGGCACCGCGATTCAAGGTGTGGCCCACGCCGAGCGCGCGTATCAGGCGTCCCTGCCCTACGCCAAGGAGCGCCGTTCCATGCGCGCCCTGTCCGGTAAAAAGGATCCGGAACAGGTCGCCGATGCCCTGATTCATCATGGCGACGTGCGCCGCATGCTGCTCAAGCAAAAAGCCTATGCCGAAGGCGGCCGCGCCATGGCGTACTTCACCGCCATGTACGCGGACCATATGATCGCCGGCATGCTGGAAAACGATCAGAAGAAGTACGACAAGTGGGACAGCGAACTGGGCTTTCTCACCCCGATCCTGAAGGGCTTCCTCACTGAAAAAGGCCTGGAAGCCGCCAACGAGGCCATGCAGGTATTCGGCGGTCACGGCTATATCAAGGAACACGGCATCGAGCAGATCGCCCGTGACGCGCGCATCGCCACTCTGTACGAAGGCACCACCGGCATCCAGGCATTGGATCTGCTCGGCCGCAAGGTGCTGCTGACCAGCCGCGGCAAGTGTGTGCGCAGCTTCTCCAGGAACCTGGTGGACTTCGGGCGGCAGAACCTCAAGGACGCCAGGCTACGCCCCTACGCCTGGAAGCTGCTGAAAATCGCCGCCGAGTGGAACTATCTGACCACCCGCATCATGCTGGCCGCCACCAAGGACCGGGACATCGTCTCCACCGCCAGTTACGACTACCTGATGTACTCCGGCTACGCCATGATGGCGTACTTCTGGGCGCTGCAAGCCGCCACCGCCCGTGACAAGCTGGAGAACGGTGGCAATGAGCCGGCGGAGTTCTACAAGGCGAAGCTGGCCACCGCGGAGTTCTATTTCGATCGCCTGCTGCCCGCCGCCAAAGGCCATGCCGACGCGGCGCTCAAACCCACTCGCAGCACCATGCAGATGAACGCGGAGCACTTCTCGTTCGACTACGAGTAAGCGTTTTCGCAACACATCGCGGTTAATCGACCGCTCCCACTGGAAGACTTGCGCTGTACCGGTGGGAGCGGTTCTCTTCATCCAGGAAAGAACCGCGATGATCTTTACGTCCGGCGTTGTTCGCGGTTTGCGCCATTGCCGGATTACAGCCAGTCCAGCACCTCGCCAAGGTGATCCAACACCAGATCCGCCTGGTCCTCGAAGTGTCGATTCTTCCCATTGCGCAACAATCCCGACGCCATACCGGCATTGCGGGCGGCCTGGAGATCGAAGACGAAGTCCCCGACGTACACCATGGTAGCCGGCCGCAATCCGAGGTGATCAGCGATCAACAGCAAACCCTCGGGGTGTGGCTTCGGAGCACAATCCTCGCGGGTCAGAATCAGGTCCACCGGCAACCCCAGCACGGCGTTGGTCCGTGCCACCGCCGCGCGGCTGTTACGGGTGAGAATCCCGGTGGGGACACCGTTTCGATGAAGCGTTTCCAAAACGTGCTGTGCCCCGTCGATCCAGGTGGCCGCCGACGCCCCTTCCATTTCATGGCGATCAATCACCGTACTCGCCCACGCTGCCTGCTCCGGGTCTTCCAGGGTCGCCAGATGCTCCAGCACGCCGATGCCTTCGGGAAACCCCAGCTCCCGCCGTAACACGGCAAAATCCAGACGGGTATCCACCAAGGTCCCGTCCAGATCAAACAACACCGCCGCAAACGGTCCCTCGGTCATAACAGCGGCCTCTCCACTAAACACGGATCCTCAATAATCCGGCATCACACCATGCCGGATTATTGGCACCCAGGACGGCACTGTAAAGCGACCGATATCGTCGTCATTCAACGGCGAATCCGGCGGCGCAGGCCCGCCAGTAACGCCAAGGTGATCATGCCCCCGAAGGCGCCGCCGCCTGAGCTGCCGGAGTCGCCGGGCTCGGGTTCCGGCTGGGGCTCTTCACCGCCGTCCAGGGCCAGGTCCACCCATACCGGGTCATGGTCGCTGGCGCGGTAGGCGTCGGCGGCGTAGAAGCTGTCGATCTGCCCTTCGCTCTTGTATTCGGTGTTGTAATCCAGGGCGCGGGGCTCGTCGGCATTGATATGCCATTCACCGGCGCCCAGGATCACGCTCTCCAGTCCCGCGTCCGCCAGGGCATGGTCCAGGTAACCGGTTTCGCCCATATAGACATAGCTGTAGGCGTCATCGCCGTTAAAGCGGGCCAGCAGGTTCTGGTAACCCGTCTCTTCCAGCGTACGGATCGGATCTTCCTTGGCGTAGGCGTTGAGGTCACCGATGATCAGGGTACCGGCGGCGGCTTCCTCCAGGCCGGTGGGGTTGTTCGCCAACCAGTCGGCAAGCATCCGCGCGGACTCGGTGCGTAGCGGGTTCCAGCAACCCTGGCCGTGTTCGGCGTTGGCGTCGCTGCCGTCTTCGGGACAGCTGCCCTTGGACTTGAGATGGTTCACCGACACCGTGACCACTTCCCCGCTGTTGAGATGACGAAAGCTCATCGCCAGCGGTTGCCGGCTTTTATCGGTGAAAGGCCCGCCTTCGAGCGTGGCCGGCTGGCCCACCGGTTCCACCACATCGGTGCGGTAGAGCATGCCCACGGCGATGGCATCGGTACCCAGTTGGTCCAGTCCGGGGTCAACAAAGGCCCAGGACGTTCCCAAAGCCTCCGTCAGTTCGGCGATGGCGGAGTCGGTCCCGTAGCCGTCGTTCTCGATTTCCATCAGTCCGATGACGTCGGCGTCCAGTTGCGACAGGGCGGTGAGAATCTTCGCTTTTTGCCGTTCGAATTCGGTCGGGTTATCGGCGCCCCGGTTGTCTGGATCATCAAACCCGCCGCCATTGCCGTCACCGTTGAAGAAGTTCAGTACGTTGAACGCCGCCACCCGCAGATTGCTGCCGGCGGTGCGGGTAGGCGCTTGCGGGCGCGGATTGGCGGCTTCGATCTGTACCGATACCGGCTGGATGCGCCAGTCATTGAAGCCGTAGCTGACAATGCCTTCCAGTTCGGTGACGGTATCCCCGACCCGCAGGGTATTGGTGGCGGACAGGCCGCCTTCGGGGTAGATCACCGGATCCGGATTCTGCGCGTTGCCAGCATCATCCAACAAAATCCGGTTGAGGGCATTGGCTTCGGCCACCGCGTTGGCGGCGTCTCCGGGTTCGGCCGCGTGGGTGGGAATCATGCGGCGACCGTGGCTGAGCATCACCGAGCCGTAGCGGGCCAGATCATAGACTTCGCTCACCGTCAGGGTTTGATCGCTCACTACCCACATCCCTTCCAGAGCTTCCAACTGATCCGCCTCGGTCAGCGGCAAAGTCAGTGTCGCCGGCGTCACCGCCACTTGAGCAGCGCACACCTCACCTTCACTCCAGGCAATCTGGGTTTGGCCGTTCTCCTCACTGATGGCACCACTGACACGGATCTGATTGCCCGCCTGCACCGAAACCTCGTTGTTGCCGGTATAGACGAACAGACCTTCGGAGGTCAGGTCATCCCCGTCACGGTCGGCGTCTTCCTCGATCACAAAGAAGCCGCTGAGGTCCGGGAAGACTCCGGTGACCACCGCTTCCACCACATGGGCCTCGCCGGCCAGCGGAGAAGCGTCTCCCTGCCCCTGGATTTGTGAGATCAGGGTGGCGGGATCGCCGCAGCTGCCCAGTTCCACCATCGGAGGTTCTTCTTCTTCCGTTACTTCTTCTCCGGGCAGGCCCAGACCGCTGAAGTCGTCAATGTCGGAGACGACCCATTGATCCGCGGGATCAAAGGCATCGTCGATGACGATATCCCCGGTGGTCACGGTTTCCCGACGTCTTAGCGTGCGGTCCTTGGTGGTGACGTCGCCGCTGGTCCAGGCGTCTCCGGGGTCTTCGCCGACACGGCCGAAGCTGTCCACCACGGTGTCGCCGTTGAACAGTACGTAGGCGTCGTCGCCGTTGTGGTTCACCACCGAGAGGAGTTCATCCGCCAGCGCCTTGAAGGTATCGTTCGCGCTGGGATTGACGATCACCCACACCTCGCCCGGTGCCAGGCTACCGCTCAGTGCCATGGAGGCATTGGGGCTGGCATTGCCGTTGGAATAGAGTTTCAGACTGTAATTGCTTAGGTCGAGAGCTACCTCACCGGTATTGTGCAACTCCAGGGCCTTGTTACTGGAACTGCCTTCCACGTACTCGCTGATCAATAAGTCCGCTGACGCGGCATTGGCCACCAGCACGGCGGTCAGACCGAGGAAAAGGCGTTTCATTTAATGCTCTCCCAATAGTTTGCCTTAGCCTGACGTGGATCAATGACCATCCCATGGCATCGGGATGGCAGGATTATTGCACTTATCTCATTGGCTCTCCGGGCATGACATCGCCCGGCTTTGGGCATCGCATCCACAACGGGTTTTAAGGCACTATCCTTAAGGCAGCACCAATGTTTTCATGCGGCATGGCCGCGCCTTTACCTGGCCCAGGTATAACAAAAAGGGGATGGCATGAAATCACTGAGTCCCGTGGACCAGCTCTTTCTGTGGCTGGAGAAACGCCAGCAACCCATGCATGTGGCCGGGTTGCAGTTGTTCTCGTTTCCCGAGGATGCCGGGCCCAAGTACGTCAGCGAACTGGCCCAGTCGATCCGCGACTATTGCTGCCCCGAGCCCCCGTTCAATCAGCGTCTTACCCGTCGTTTCGGCCAGTATTTCTGGACCGAGGACAAGCAGTTCGACATCGATCATCACTTCCGCCACGAAGCGCTGCCCAAGCCCGGCCGCATTCGTGAGCTGCTGTCGCTGGTGTCCGCCGAACACTCCAACCTGCTGGACCGGGAACGGCCGCTGTGGGAGGCCCATCTGATCGAAGGGATCCGCGGACGCCAGTTTGCCCTCTACACCAAGGTGCATCATTCCGTGGTCGATGGCATCTCCGCCATGCGCATGGGCATGCGGGCGCTGTCCAAGGATCCGGAAGAGCGGGACCTGCCGCCGGTGTGGGCCTATAAACCCGAGAAAAAACAACGCTCTCTGCCCAGCAATCCGGTGGACGCCATGAGCAGCCTGGCGCGCCTGACCGCTGGCGTGAGCAAGCAGGTGGCCACGGTGCCAGCGCTGGCGCGGGAACTGTACAAGGTCGGCCAGAAAGCCAAGACCGACCCGAACTACGTGTCCATCTTCCAGGCGCCGGATACCATGTTCAATCAGTGCATCACCGGCTCCCGTCGTTTCGCCGCGCAAAGCTTTGCCCTGCCCCGTCTGCGCAAGCTGGCCGGCACTTTCAGTTGCACCATCAACGACTTGGTATTGAGCATGTGCGGCCACGCACTGCGTGAGTACCTGATCAGCCAGAACGCCCTTCCGGACCAGCCGCTGATCGCCATGGTGCCGCTCTCCCTGCGCAAGGACGACAGCGCCGGGGGTAATCAGATTGCCCTGATTCTGGCCAATCTGGGCACTCATGTGTGTGATCCGGCCAACCGCCTGCGTATCGTCCAGGCCTCGGTAAAAGACGCCAAACGGCGCTTTGCCCAAATGAGCCCGGAGGAAATTCTCAACTTCACTGCTCTGAGCATGACCCCCACCGGCCTGAACCTGCTCACCGGTCTTGCACCAAAATGGCGCGCTTTCAATGTGATTATCTCCAATGTCCCCGGACCACGGGAGCCGTTGTATTGGAATGGTGCCCGCTTGCGCGGCATGTACCCGGTATCGGTGGTACTGGACCGGATCGCCCTCAATATCACCCTGACCAGCTACCAGGATCAGCTGGAATTCGGCCTGATCGCCTGTCGCCGGACCCTGCCCTCCATGCAGCGCCTGCTCGATTATCTGGAAAATTCGATACGGGAACTGGAGATCGCCGCCGGTTTCAAATAGGAACTGGCCCGGCCCCCATGACGGCCCGCTTTACCCACCGCGGACCACGGTTACAAAAAAATCAGTGGTGCCGGCTGGAAAAGGGGAGTAGAGTCGGAAGTGCTGCAGATTCAGGCAGTGGTGGTTTGTTTTGGTAGTTGCCTTCCCCCGCGCGAAGCTGAGAAGTCTCCGAACACCCTCCTCCGGTTTGCAAGCAAAACCCTATGTAAAGTTTTGAGGTATAGATTCACATGGCTACTGGTACCGTTAAATGGTTCAACGAGTCCAAGGGGTTCGGTTTCATCTCCCAGGACGACGGTGGTGCGGACGTATTCGTTCACTTCAGCGCGATCCAAGGCTCCGGGTTCCGTACCCTGGCTGAAGGTCAGAAAGTTTCCTTCGATATCCAGCAGGGCCCGAAAGGCCCGCAGGCAGCTAACGTAGAAGCCGGCTAAGGCTTCTTAGTACGCTGGAAAGCCCCGCCTCGCGCGGGGTTTTCATATTCAGGACTCAGGGCGACGGCGAAAGCCGGACCGTCGGATTCTTCTTTTTTGTCTCTCACCCCCTCCCTTGCTTCGGACACCCTGTCCGCCGCAACGTCTTGACGGCCCCCGCCACGTCTCCCTGTATCACCACAATCGACAAAGCCAGGCAGAGACCATGACAATTACCCTGTATGGCGGTGAAGTCAGCTACTTCACAGGCAAAGTCCGCGCCTACCTGCGCTGGGCGGATCTTCCGTTCGAGGAAGTGATCGCCAGTGCCGACGTTTACAGACAGATCATTCTCCCCTCCGTGGGCGTACCGGTGATTCCGGTACTGCGCACCCAAAGTGGTGAGATCCTGCAAGACACCACGGTCATCATCGAAGCCCTGGACCGGGACCGCACCAATGGCCCGCCTTCCGTCTATCCCGCCACCCCGATTCGCAAGCTGGTCGCTCTGATGCTGGAAACCTACGGGGATGAATGGCTGGTGATCCCCGCCATGCACTACCGCTGGCACTATGATCGCGAATGGGCGATGGGCGAATTCGGCGCCCTCAATGCCCCCCAGGCGTCCACCGAAGAGCAGTTCAAGATTGGCGGCAAGCTGGCCGTGCCTTTCTCCAACGCCGCGTCACTGTTGGGCGCCACACCGGACATGATGGACGCGGTGGAAAGGGCCTACGAAGCCTTGCTGGCGGAGCTGGATGCCCATTTCGCCTCATCTCCGGCCCTGCTTGGAACCCAGGCCACCATGGCCGACTTCGGCCTGATCGGTCCGCTCTATGCCCATCTCTACCGCGATCCCACACCGGGCGAACTGATGCGCCGACAGGCGCCGAACGTGGCACGCTGGGTGGAGGAGCTGCAGTTTCAGCCACGGCGACTGAGGAAACCGCTGGACGATGGCGATGACATCCCCGCCACGCTGCTGCCGATCCTGCGCCGCATGGCCCGGGAACAGCTGCCGCCCCTGGTGGACGCCGCCGGCAAGGTCAGCGCCTGGATGGCGGAGCATCCCGGCGAGTCTCTGCCCCGGACCCTCGGTAAACACGGGTTTGAGTTGGAGGGCCAGCGCGGGGAAAGGATCCTGCGCCCCTATAGTCTGTGGATGGTGCAGCGAATCCGTGATCACCTGAAAAGCCTGGAGCCGGCGGCCCGCTCCCGGGCCGATGCCTTTTTGCGTTCCATTGGCGCCAACGCCCTTATTGAATTTCCAGACCCGCCAAGACTGGCCCAGGACAAGCTGTCCGTGCGACCGGCCGGGAACTGACGGCCTCCGCCAATCAGACCACGCCCTGTCGCAACATCGCTTCCGCCACCCGCACGAAGCCGGCCACGCTGGCGCCCTGGACATAATCCGGGCGCTCGCCCTGTCCACCATATTCCAGGCACTTGTGGTGAATTCGCGACATGATGTCGTGCAGCCGCCGATCCACTTCTTCACGGCTCCAGGGGTGACGCAGGCTGTTCTGACTCATCTCCAGACCGCTTACCGCCACACCGCCGGCGTTGGCGGCCTTGCCGGGTCCGTAACCGACACCGTGGCTCACTAAATGGGCAATCGCCTCCGTGGTGGTGGGCATATTGGCGCCCTCCGCCACCCAGCGGCAGCCATTTTCCACCAGAACACGGGCGTCCTGTTCATCCAGTTCATTCTGGGTTGCACAGGGCAAGGCGATGTCACAGGGGAACCGCCAGGGCTTGATGCCGCTTTCGTAGGTCAGACCATCGTGGTGCTCCGGCAGTTGATGGAGGCGACCACCTTCCTCCTGGATCCGATCAAGGGTCTCCAGATGTTCCTGAGTCAGCCCGTTGGGAGCATGCAAGGCACCGCGGGAGTCGGACAAAGTGATGACCGTGGCGCCTTCCGCCAACGCCTTCTCCGCCGCGTAGCGGGCCACGTTACCAGCGCCGGACACCGCTATCCGCCGCCCCTCCAGGGACTCTTGCTGTTCCTGAAGCATGTATTGTAGGAAATACACCAACCCATAGCCGGTGGCTTCGGTACGCAGCAGGCTGCCACCGAAGACCGGCGATTTGCCGGTGATGGCACCGCTGTCATGGGAGCGGTTCAGTTTCCGGTACATACCAAACAAGTAGCCGATTTCCCGGGCCCCGACACCAATATCTCCGGCCGGGACGTCGACATCGGAACCGATATGATCGAACAGTTCCGCCATAAAGGCCTGGCAGAATCGCATGATCTCGCCATCGGAACGGCCATGGGGGTCAAAATCCGCTCCCCCTTTACCAGACCCCAGGGGCAGGTCGGTTAACGCATTCTTGATGGTCTGTTCCAGAGCCAGGAAACGCAGGACATCGAGATTTACCGACGGATGGAAGCGCAATCCGCCTTTATAAGGGCCGAGAGAACCGTTCATTTGCACACGAAAACCACGGTTCACCTGCACCCTCCCCTGATCATCCACCCAGGGAACACGGAAAATGATCACCCGCTCCGGCTCCAGCAGACGCGCGAACAAACTCGGATCCGCGTAGCGAGGCTGGTTCCGCAGGAACGGCGCCAACCCTTCAAGCAGACCACTGGCCGCCTGGTGGAAGTAGGTTTGATGGGGATCTTTTTCCCGCAGTCCATTGATCAGGGTATCGATGTCTATAGTCAAAGCCGTCTCCTTTTATTCAGGCAATACTTGATCCAATCGTTGTTTTCGACGCCGCCAGTCCGGCATGCGTCTATCCATAAGGTCATGGAATTGCGGTCCATGATGAGCGTACTCCAAGTGACAAAGTTCGTGCATTACCACGTAATCGATCACCTCAAGGTCATAGCGCATCAGCGCCAGATTCAGATTGATGTAGCCCCGCTGGGACAACGATCCCCAACGGGTGCGCATTTTCTTGATCCTCAGTACCGGCACGCCATGGCCTCGGGCGGCGAACCAGTGGAATTGCCGCTCGATGCTGCGTTGGAATTCGCCACGCGCCAGCCGCTGCCACCAGGCTTCCACCGCTTCCCGGACCGCTTCTTCCGACGCCGGCCGCGGCATCGTCACGGTCAGAGTATCGTGTTCCAACCCCACCCGGGTTCTGGCCGCTTCGACCAGATTCAGACGAACTGGCCGCCCCAGGTGGGACACTGTGTCGCCGTCGCGCCAATGCTGGCGCGGACGCGTGCGCCAATAATCCTGCTGGCGCCGAATCCAATCCTGATGTTCGCGCACGAAGTCATCAATATGCCGACGGCCAAGGCGCAACGGCGCGCGGACCTCTATCTGGCCGTCGGGCGCCACTCGTAAAGCCAGTGTGCGTCGCTTGGAGCGAACCAGTTGATAATCCATGTGAGTTGCCTGGAGATAGCGGATATAGGACGCGATCAGCGATCCGTTTCTTGCTGCATTTCCGACGCCAGTTGCTGAGCCACCGCATCCGCCGGTCGGGCGTAGGGAGCCAGCCACAGATAAAGCACCGGAATAATGAACAGGGTCAGAACAGTGGCGAACAGCAGGCCACCGAGAATCACCACGCCGATGGTCATGCGACTTTCCGCGCCGGCGCCGCTGGCCAGCACCAGAGGAACCGCGCCAAAGATGGTGGAAATGCCGGTCATCAACACCGGCCGGAAGCGCAGAATCGCGCCTTGATAAACCGCCTCACGCACCGCCAGCCCCTGGTCGCGCAACTGATTGGCGAATTCGACGATAAGAATACCGTTCTTTGCCATCAGCCCCACCAGCATCACCATGCCGATCTGACTGTAGATATTCAGGCTGTTGCCGGTCACACGCAATGCCAAAATGGCGCCGGCGATCGCCAGCGGCACCGTCAGCATGATGATCAGCGGATGGATCCAGCTTTCGAATTGCGCCGCCAGCACCAGGAAGACGATCACCAGAGCCAGCAGGAATGTTATCAGGATCGCCGCGGACGCCTCGGTGAATTCCTGGGCAATGCCTTTGTAGCTCAAACGCGCTTCCAGCGGCAGGGTCTCCCGCACCGTCTGCTCGATGAAATCCAACGCGCTGCCCAGGTCATAGCCCGGGGCCAGATTCGCCGAAAGCGTTATCGCCGGCAGACGGTCCAGCCTTCTCAGTTCCGGCGCCGCCCCCAGGGTGCGCAACTCCACCAGACTGGACAGCGGCACCAGGTCGCCGCTGGCGGTGCGAACATAAATCGAATTGATGTCGTCCGGGATGCGAGCATCCTGTTCCCGCGCTTCCAAAAGGACATCGTACTCACGGCCCCGGTCGATATAAGTCGAGGCCGTCAGGGTAGCGAACATCGCTTGCAGGGTCTGGCCCACTTCGGCGGCGGAAATGCCGAAGTCCGCCGCCCGGTCCCGATTGATCACCACTTCCACCTGCGGTTGGGTTTCCTCGTAATCGGTGTCCACGCTCAACAGATTGGGGTTGGCGGCCATGGCGGCGCGCAGGGTCTCGCTCCAGCCCACCACGGAATCGTAATCCTGCCCGCCGATCACCACTTCCAATTCCTGATCGAAGCCGCTTTGTCCCAGCCCCGGCGGGTTGACGGCAAACACGCGCAGGCCGGGCACGGTGGTGACTTCGCCGCGGATGTCGTTAACGATGTCTTGCTGGCTCCGGTTCCGGTCCTCCCAGGGCTCCAGCCGCACGATGCTGAAACCGCGCTCGACCTGTCCACGGAAACCGACAATGGACAACACCCGAACCGCCAGCCCGTCTTCGATCAGGGGCAGGAGCTTTTCTTCCACCTTCTGGATATGGTGACTGGCGTAAGCGGTGCTGGATCCCTGCGGGGCATTCGCCGACACGATGAACACGCCCCGGTCTTCCGTGGGGGCCAGCTCCCGGGATAACTGGCTGAATACCAGCCCCGCCGCCACGCAAATCAACACCGAGATCACCACAACGGGAGCAGGTCGCTTGAGGGTTTTCCCCAGTCGCGTTCCGTAAGCCCGGTTCAGCCCATTCAGCGCCCGGTTGAGCAGGTTGCTCTGTTCCTGCTTTTCCTCTTCCGGGGTATGCGCGTGCAGCCAGCGGGAACACAGCATCGGGGCCAGGGACAACGCCACTATGCTGGAAATGATCACCGCCACCGCCAGGGTAAAACCAAATTCACCGAACAGGCGCCCGACATCCCCGCCCATGAAAGAAATAGGCACGAATACCGCCACCAGAGTGGCGGTGGTGGCGATAACCGCGAAGGCCACCTGACGGGCTCCCAGGAAGGCGGCTACCAGACGGCTCTCGCCCTCATCGATGCGCCGCTGGATGTTTTCCAGCATGACAATGGCATCGTCCACCACCAGGCCAATGGCCAGGATCAGCGCCAACAACGTCAGCACATTGATGGAAAACCCTAGAATTCCCAGGCCAATAAACGCCCCGACGATGGACACCGGAATAGTGACCGCCGGAATCAGCGTGGCGCGCAGATTTCCCAGGAAAACGAAAATCACCAGAATCACCAACGTCACGCTCATCGCCAGCGTCACCAGCACTTCCCTGATGGAAGCGCGAATAAACAGAGACTCGTCGTGACTCACATCCAGGCGGATGTCATCGGGCAGGTTATTGCTCACCGCCTCGATTTCTTCACGGACGTTGTTGGAAACGGTGACGGTATTGGCCTTGGACTGGCGCACCACCCCGAGCCCGATGGCGGTCTGGCCGTTGGCTCGCAACACGGTGTCGTCGTTTTCCACACCCAGCGCCACCCGCGCCACATCCCCCAGCCGCAACAGATAATCGCCCTGGCGATGCACCACCATGTGGTTGAACTCTTCCACCGAGCCGAGCCGGCTGTCAGCGCGAACGGTGAAGCTGCGGCTATCGGAATCGAGACGGCCGGCCGGTAATTCCACGTTGTTGGCGCGCAGAGCGTTATGGATATCGGTGACCGTGACATCGTTGGCGGCCATGCGCTGACGATCCAGCCATACCCGCATGGCATAGCGGCGTTCACCGCCGATGATGACTTCGGAAACCCCGCCCAGAACGGCGAAACGGTCCACCAGGGAGCGTTCAGCGAAATCGGTAAGCTCCTGCGGCGCCAGGCTGTCACTGCTGAGCGTGACCCACATGATGGGTCGGGCATCGGCGTCGGTCTTGGCGATCACCGGCGCTTCCGCTTCCTCCGGCAGGCGATTAAGTACCCGCGACACCGCGTCGCGAACATCGTTGGCGGCGACGTCCAGATCCCGGTCCAGGTTGAATTCCACCGAGGTGCGGGCGGAACCCCGGCGGGAACGGGATTCGATGCGGCGCACGCCTTCCACGCCGGCGATGGCCCCTTCGATGACTTGAATGATCTGGGTATCGATGACCTCCGGTGCCGCCCCCGGGTACTCCACCGCCACCGATACCTCGGGGGGATCAATGTCCGGATACTCCCGCACCGGCAGCTTCATCAAGGCACTGATGCCGAACACCACGATCAGCAGACTGATCACGGTGGCGAACACCGGACGCTTGATGGAGACATCGCTGAGGATCATCAGGCACTGGTCTCCAGCAGAACCCGCTGAGACGGCAGCAGCGCCCCTTCATCCTCGACCACCTTCACCGGCGCGCCGCTGCCAAGCCGGCTGTGGCCGTTAACGATCACCGCGTCGTCATCGCTGAGTCCCTGAACCACTTCGACCCAGCCGTCCCGGCGCCCACCCAGCTCCACCGGCAACCGCAAAGCCGTATTGTTTTCAGCCACCACGAACACGAAATTCTGGGCGCCCTGGGCGACAATCGCCTGTTCCGGTACCAGCAAGGCCTGATGCTGGCTGAGCAGGATATCGATTTGCAGCAGTTGCCCCGGCCGCAGCAGCCCATCACTGTTGTCCAGACTGCCTTTCACCGACAGCGTCCGGCTGGCGGCGTTGACGCGGGAGTCCAGCAACGTGACCTTGCCCTGGAAAAGGCGCTCCGGATAGCTGTCGCTGGACACCATCAATACCAGCCCCGGCTTCACCCGGGCCAGATATCGCTCCGGCACCTCGAAGGTCACTTCCAGATTACGCACGCTGTCCAGGGTGACCACCGATGTACCCGGCTGCAGATAAGCACCGGGGTCGACCTGACGCAACCCCACCACGCCTTCGAAAGGTGCGCGGATCTTATGCTTTTCATAGGTGGCCTGAGCCACCCGCAAAGCCGCCCGGGCCGCTTCCATGCCGTTCTTGAGGTTGTCCACCTCGGCCTGGGAAATGGCACGGCTGTCGATCAGACGGGAAGCACGCTGGTAATCGGACAGCGCCCTCTGGTATTCGGCGCGCAGCCGGTCCCGCTCCCCTTCGGCCTGGCGATCATCCAGCTCCACCAGCAGGTCTCCGGCGTCAACGGCCTGGCCTTCCTGAAAATGCACTTGCATCACCCGGCCTTCCACCTCCGCCGACAGTACCACGGCGCGGGTGGCTCGGGCGTTGCCCACCACCTCCACTTTTTCCGTCAGAGGACGTACCAGAGCTGAAATCACATTGACCGTGGTCGCCGGCCGGGTTCCGGCGGCCGCCGGCTCTTCAGCCCGCCACCACCAGAACAGCGCAACCGCCGCTACCACTATCACCACCACAAAGGCGCCCACACGCACCATCTTGTTCTCCGAGCAACAACACCGTCACGGAGGGAACCGTGACCGGCGGCTCCCATAAAAAGATCAGGCAACCGAAGGTACCGGCATTGTCACAGGCCGGTAAGAAAGGATTGTTCTGTATTCCGTAATGATCGCCCTTGGCCTTCCAAGGCTTGAGCGTTATTCCGTGGATCGGACCCGGGAACCCACCTGGGGTTCAAAGGTGCTTACATTTAATACAACAGACCACGGAGTATGACACCGCATTGTGCAGTCATTATGTGACAGGGGGAAGGGCAAGCCGGCGGGAGGGCTCCCGCCGGCCGGGGGGTCAGACCAGCTCCGCGCGCATCTTCTTCTTGTCCAGTTTGCCCACGGAGGTGCGCGGCAGCTCCTCCACGAACACCACGCGATCCGGGATACCATAGCGGCTGATCATGCCCTTCTCGGCGTAATCGGCCACCATGTCGATGATCGCCTGCGCTTCCACATCCGCGCCCTTGACCACCAGCGCCACCGGACGCTCACCCCATTTCTCGTCCGGCACGCCTACAACCGCGCACTCGCGCACGGCGTCGTGCTGAAGAATCAGGCTCTCCAGATCCAGGGAGGATACCCATTCACCGCCGGTCTTGATCACGTCCTTGATACGGTCGGTGATTTTCAGCCAGCCGTCGGTGTCGATCACCCCGATATCCCCGGTGTGCATCCAGCCGCCGCGCCACAACTCTTGAGAGTTGGACTCGTCCTTCAGGTATCCCTGGGTCAGCCAGGGGGCGCGCAGCACCAGCTCACCCTGGGACTTGCCGTCGTGGGGCACATCGTTCATATCACCGTCGACGATGCGCCACTGCACCATCGGGACCGGGCGGCCAGTGCGGGTGCGGTAATCCGCCTGGGTTTCCAGATCGGCCTGCTCCAGTTCCGGCGTCAGCAGCGCCAGGGAGATCAGCGGGCAGGTCTCACTCATGCCATAGCCGCTGTAGATATCAATACCACGCTCCAGAGCTCCCTTGGCCAAGGGCTTGGGCAACGCGGAACCGCCAATGATCACCTTCCAGCCGCTCAGATCGATGCTCTTCACCGCTTCCGATTGCAACAGCATCTGAATGATGGTGGGCACGCAGTGGGAGAAGGTCACCTTTTCAGTGACCAGCAGCTTGAGCAGGGTTTCCGGCACATAACGGCCCGGATAAACCTGCTTCACGCCGAGCAAAGTGGCGACGAACGGCACACCCCAGGCGTGCACGTGGAACATCGGCGTGATCGGCATGTACACGTCGTTCTGATTGAAACGGCCGTGACCGGTACCGGTCAGAGCGGCGCGGCCGGCAAAGGTGTGCAGCACCAGTTGCCGGTGGGAGAAGTACACGCCTTTGGGCAGGCCAGTGGTCCCCGTGGTGTAGAAGGTGGTGGCACGGGTATTCTCATCCAGCTCCGGGAAATCGAATTGGGCGGAAGCCTGGGCCACCAGCGCCTCGTACTCACCGGCCAGATCGATGGCGGTGCCGGTGTCACCGCCTTCGTCATCCAGCAGGATGTAAGTCTTGACCGTCTCGATGCGGTCCTTGATCTGATCCAGCACCGGCAAAAACTCCCGGTTCACCAGAATCACATCATCCTCGGCGTGGTTGATGGTGTAGAGAATCTGCTCCGGACTCAGACGCACGTTCACGGTGTGCAGTACCGCGCCCATCATCGGTACGGCGAAGAACGCTTCCAGATAGCGATGGGTGTCCCAGTCCATCACCGCCACGGTATCACCAGGCTTCACCCCTTGTTGCTGCAAAGCGCTGGCGAGACGAGCAACCCGCTCCCCCATTTCCCGATAGGTCATCCGCCGCTGATCGGCGTAGACGATTTCCTGATTGGGAGCGTTGCGAACGCCGGCCTCCAGGATACTGTTGATCAAGAGCGGCGACTCCACGGCTTCCGCGGTACGCTGGATGGTCAGATCGTTGCTCATCGGTTACTACTCTCCACGTTTTTATTGTGACAGTGGCGAATTCGGAATATAGGCGCCACGCCTAGCTTCCCCAGGAACAATCGCCGGGAGCGATTCTTGACGTTGCCTTGGCAACGGCCTGGAGGGTGACCGCCAGGGAGGTGGTCACAAAAGCCCGGCGCCAAGCCTGTCACAGCTGATCGTCGAGGTCACGACCGGCGACTGACTCAAGAGTCAGAGGCCGCCGGATGAGTCAGTTTGAGCGGGTCGAGTAAAGCGGTGAGTTGCTCCACCGAAAGGTCGGTCTGCTCCGCCGCCACATCGATCACCGGTCGGCCGCTGGCGAACGCCTGTTTGGCGATGGCCGCCGCCTTCTCATAGCCGATCACCGGGTTCAGAGCGGTGACCAGGATCGGATTGCGCCCCACGCCCTCGGCCAGATGCTCACGGTTGTAAGTCAGCCCGGCGATAGCCTGATCCGCCAGATTCCGGCAGCTGTTGGCCAGCCACTCCACCATATCCAGGAGGTTGGCGGCCACCAGCGGCAACATGACATTCAACTGAAAGTTACCGCTCTGCGCCGCCACCGTGTTGGCCTGATCGAGACCGATCACCTGAGCGGCGACCATGGTGGCGGATTCGCAGATCACCGGATTGACCTTCCCCGGCATGATCGACGACCCCGGCTGGGTGGCCGGCAGTTGTATTTCCGCCAGACCGTGAATCGGGCCGGAGTTCATCCAGCGCAGGTCATTGCTGATTTTCATCAATACCACCGCCAGGCCGCGCAACGCCGATGACAGAGCCAGTGGTGCGTCCACGGCACTCTGCGCCACGGCCGGGTACGGCATGGCGGTAAACGGATGCCCGGTTTCATCGGACAACGCATCGACGAAGCGCTCGGCGAACTCGGCATGGGCGTTGATACCGGTTCCCACCGCGGTACCGCCCTGTGGCAAGGCATGCAACTCATCCCTGGCAGCCGCCAGACGCTGGCTGGCGGCCTGCAGTTGCAGTACCCAGGTGCGCAACTCCTGTTCCACCGTCACCGGCATGGCGTCCATCAGGTGAGTGCGGCCGGTTTTGACCAGGTCCTTACCTTCTCCAGCCTTCGATCCCAGCGTGGTGATCAAAAGCTCAATAGCGGGCATCAGCTGCTCGTTGACGGCCATCGCCGACGACACGTGAATGGCGGTGGGAATGGTGTCATTGCTGCTCTGGCCGAGATTGACGTGATCGTTGGGATGCACGTCCACGCCCTGGGTCTGGCACAGATGGGCCACCACCTCGTTGACGTTCATATTGGTGCTGGTACCGGAACCGGTCTGGAACACGTCCACCGGGAACTGATCCCGATGCTCGCCGTTGATCAGCGCTTCGCAGACGGAACGGATAGCGTCACCCCGCTCCTCGGACAGCAGCTCCAGATCCACGTTCACCGAGGCCGCGCAACGCTTGATCCGGGCCACCGCCTGAATGAAACGGAACGGCAGCCGCCGGCCGCTGATCGGGAAATTGTTCACCGCGCGCTGAGTCTGCGCGCCCCACAACGCCGCCTTTGGTACCGCCACTTCGCCCAGGGAATCCTTCTCCACCCGTGTGTCGTTCATGACCGTTCTCCTCAGCCGGGAAGTGAAAGGTCAGTATCGGCAAGGCCCGGTTGGACGTCCAGGGTGACGCAGGCAATTCCAGCCATAGTCATGACCGATACAGCGTCAAACCGACCGCTTGAGAATCAACCCCATGCCTTTGAAACTCGCCACCACGTCGCCATGCTGATTGACGCCTTCCATCAACGAGTAGATGAGGCCGCGATCGGGCTTGGAGCGGGACGGGCGCGCCTCCAGGACAGTGGCGCGCATGGACAGCCGGTCACCAGGGCGTACCGGTTTGTGCCAACGCACCTCATCCACCCCGGGGGAAGCCAGCCCCGCCACGGTGGAAACATAGTTATCCACCATCAGCCTCATCATCAGGCTGAGGGTGTGCCAGCCACTGGCGATCAGCCCCTGGAAGGGGCCGGCCGCGGCGGCCTCGGGGTCGGTGTGCATCTTCTGAGGGTCGAAACGGCGGGCGAAAGAAAGCACCTCTTCCTCCTCCACCTCAATGGAACCCAGGTCATAGGTCGTACCCACCTGGTAGTCTTCAAAATAGCGGTCGTCCTGAGGCCTGCTGAAGTTCGTTATTGTCATCGTGTTCTCCCGCGCAAACGAAAGATCCGATCATAACGCCGACCGGATACCAATAACGACCCCCATCCCCCCACGTCTCTGAGGTATTCTGGAGCCATCGTCAGGGCAAGGAGTGCAAGGATGTTTTCAAAATGGCAATGGCTGCTGGTCCAGTTCTCCCGCGCCCTCTGGGTACGGGCCACCGCGTTCGCCATTCTTGCCGTGGCCACGTCTTTGCTGGCCATTATCGGCCAGCGCTGGCTGCCACCGGATATACCGGTAAGCATTGGCGCCGAAGCCGTGGACACCATTCTCAATGTGCTGGCTTCCAGCATGCTGGCGGTCACCACCTTTTCCCTCAGTGTCATGGTCAGTGCCTACAGCGCCGCCACCACCAACGTGACTCCCCGGGCCACCCGGTTGCTGATGCAAGACACCACCACTCAGAACGTCTTGGCCACTTTCATTGGTTCCTTCCTGTTCAGCCTGGTCGGGTTGGTGGCCCTCAGCACCGGTGCCTACGGCGAAGGGGGCCGTGTGATTCTGTTTCTGGTCACGCTGGTGGTGATCGTTGTTATCGTCGTCACTATTTTGCGCTGGATTGAACATCTGTCGCGCCTCGGCCGGGTTGGAGAAACCACCGACCGGGTGGAACAGGCCACTTGCGCGGCCATTGTGCAGCGTGCCGCCAACCCGGCTCTGGGCGGCAAACCTTTCTCCCCTGACCAGCCGATCCCGGACCAGGCTCTTCCCGTCTACCCGACATTGGTGGGTTACATTCAACATGTGGACGTGGAAGCGCTCGCCCAGTGGGCGGAACAGAACGATGCCGAGATTTACCTGACCGCCCTTCCCGGCGGTTTTGTGCATCCGGCCCGGCCGGTTGTCTGGCTGATCGGCGCCACCGACGACGGCGCCTCTTCCGTGCGGGAGCATTTCACCGTGGATGACGAACGATCCTTCGACCAGGATCCCCGCTTCGGCCTGGTGGTACTTTCAGAAATTGCGTCGCGGGCGTTGTCTCCGGCGGTCAATGACCCCGGCACCGCCATTGATGTGATCGGACGGGCGGTGCGGGTTCTGCATCACTGGCATACCCAACGTGGTGAAGCGGATGATACCGTGCGCTGGCCCCGGATCCGGGTTCCCTTGCTCGACGAAAGGGAATTTTTCGACGATCTGTTCAACCCCATCGCCCGGGACGGCGCGGCCTTATTGGAAGTGCAGATTCGCCTGCAGAAGACCTTCGAGGTCTTGGCCTCTTACGGCGGCTCCTTTCGCGCCAGCGCCCGGCTTCATGCCCGGTTGGCACTGGCGCGGGCGGAGCAGGCATTAGCCTTGGAGCGGGACCGGGCGGAACTGCGGGAGCTGGCCCGCTGGATGGAGCAGGATTGAACCGGGTTATTTCCCGATACAGAAGGGCAATTTACGCCACAAAAGATTGATTTTTAATGATTTTTATTAAAGGTCTCGGGTCACTTGGACCTATTCTTGGACCTGGAACTTCTAAGTTTACCGGGTTGGCTCCCTATGGACGTCCATAGCACCTAAGCTGCTATAGATATCAGCGTGATGATGGCAGAAATTGATGCAGTGAATCACGCCTCTTGTCTATCAGCGTCTTCTGGAGTCAGTTACTTGCCTGTTTCCCTTCTGAGCCCCGAATAGTATGTTTTTTTGCCCAGAAACAGCCTAAAAAATTGGGTGAGCTGCGGTTCCTATTCTTTGCTGTTACCCAGCCATTCCTGCGATGACATAAGCACTCCCATGGCCACTGCGCCAATCACGATAGGAGTTCACTTATGTCGCACTCAACTCACCCTTTCCCCTCCGTGCAGGTGCCTGGCTCCCTGCTGCAGGATCATCGCCTCACCCCGCTGGAACGCAATGCCTGGATGTTGCTGCGTTCCTTGGCAGGTAACGACGGCCACTGTGATCGCCAGTTACGAGTCCCTGCGCGAATACCTGCCCTGTGCGCCAGGTGGCCGCAAGGCTTCCCACGAAACCGTCTCCAAGGTCATGCTGTGCCTGCGGCTGTCCACCTGGATGGTACTGGTTGAACATCGTCGTGATCCAGTGACCGGTTACATCAAGGCCAGCCGCTATGCGGTGCGCAGCGAACCCATCAGCTTTGTGCAGGCCTGTCGGGAAGACAAGGAATACCTGCTGCAGTTCGAGCGTGCCCTGGAACATTCCGCCGCCAATGTGCGCCAGCTTGCCCGCTGTATTCTCGATGAGGCTATGGTGAATGAAGACCTGGAATGCCTTTCAGAAGAGGTGAATGATCGTATTGGCGCATTGTGGGAGAAGGCCCATGGCAGGGATACTGACAACTCCAATGAACCACCTTCCTCGGGAGGTTTCCCTGTGGATAATATTGCTGCAGCCCATAGCGATGATCCGAAGCCATCCCCGCCATTTCCTGGAACAGTACGTACTGTACAAAATAAAGTATTAAATAAACTACATACGTATACGTACTGTACTGATTAGTGAAGAGAAATCCGAAGCACCGATTTCAGGCGATCTGTCCAACGAAGCAGCCACCCGGCGTTTTCAGCGTTTGCCATTGAGTGATCAGCGCTGTCTGACCCAACGACTTCGTGGTTTGTCGCTGCAACAGCGCCAGGACGTGCTCAACGAATGGCACTGTCGCTGTACTGCCGGTTATGTGAAGAACGCCATCGCCTACCTGTATGGGTTGATCAAGAAGGCGGTGGCGGGCCAGTTCCGGCTGTGGGCGGCACGTGAGCCGATGGGGACGACGTCAAGTGAACAAGTGGTCAGTGCTGAGGTGGTGACAGCTTCGCCTGAACCCCAGCTCCGGGCACTGAACCCGGTACCGCAGCCCATTACCGCCCAGGTGGTGCGTCAGGCAGAGGAACCTGAAAGGCTGGCAGCGCGAGCGAAAGGCCAGGCACATCTGGCTCAGCTCAGGGCCATGTTCGACAAGCCCCGGTCGGCCAGCCAGGTGCTGGGTGAGCTGGAACGCAGCGGCCTGTTCTGCAACCCGCACGACGATGACATCGGGATGGATTACGGGCTGCTTGGCGCAACCTGATGTGGGTGGGGATGTAGAGAAGGTTGATTGGCTGTTGCAGCCAATTTTGCCCCACTGCTGCAGATAATCCAGGCTACCGGGCCGTCACTGCCCGCCGCAGTGACGGCCCGAAGCACTGCAGCAACAATGCGGTCTGGCGCAAATCCTATTTCGTGCGGCATACATGATGATGCCCTGCGAGACTGATCCTGCAACAACCTGCCGGTGGGTGTGAACACCGGCATCCAGGCACGCCCCGGCTCACACCGCGTGCCGACCTCATCGAGGTTGAGCTTGTATTGTCTGCCGCAACCCCTGGCTCTTACACCCAGCCTTTGTCAGGCACTTTTGTCCCACCACCACACAGAAGGAACTCATCCCAACAATCCAACTTATCTCCATCGCTTCCCCATAAGCGGTGCGTCGTCCCTTGACTATCCCGCCCGGTCTTCCCGCAGGAAGCACGGCGGGCGCCTCATGTGAGGCAACAGGTGAACTGAGCACCTGGCCCTTGCCCTTCGGGGATCTCGCTCCGGCGAGTTGGCACTAACACTGATCAAGACAGCACTCAGAGCGGCAATCCGAACATAGAACCGGAGACCACCATGGACGACCTGACCTACAGCCTGCGCCAGCTCTGCCAGCGCAACCGCGACGGCAGCCATGCCACCCAGGCCGACCGGCAACGCTCGCTGAGCTTGACGGCCCGACAACTGCGGGAATCCGGATTCCGTCAGATGAAAGCCGGCTCGCTCAAGGGCAAACACATTGAGGCGCTGCTGCAACGTTGGCAGGGAGAAGGCCTGTCCACCGGCACTCTAAAAAACCGGCTGTCCCACCTGCGTTGGTGGGCGGAGAAGGTGGGCAAGGCCGGTATCCTGCCGGCGGACAACCGCCTGCTGGGTATTCCCGAGCGTAATTACATCGGCAATCAGAACAAAGCCCAACGGTTGGATAGGGCACAGGACAAAATCAGCGACCCTCATGTCCAGATGAGCCTGCGCCTGCAAGCTGCCTTCGGATTGCGGCGGGAAGAAGCCATCAAGTTCCAGCTCAGCTACGCTGACCGGGGCGACCATATCGCCCTCAAAGGTTCCTGGACCAAAGGTGGCCGTGAGCGCACCGTGCCTATCACCACACCGGAGCAGCGTACCGTACTCAACGATGCCCGAAGCCTGGCGGGTAATGGCTCGCTGATTCCAGCGCACAGAACCTACATCCAGCAACGGCATGTCTACGACGGGCAATGCAAAGCCGCCGGATTGAGCAATATGCATGGGTTGCGACATCAGTATGCGCAGATGCGGTATGAGACATTGACGGGCTGGAAGTCACCGGCAGCAGGCGGGCCTGGCACGGATCAACTTGATCTATCACGACGTTTGGTCGACCATCAAGCCCGGCAGCAGATCAGTCGTGAACTCGGGCACGAGCGGGTGAAGGTAACAGTGGTCTATCTGGGAAGCTAAAGTCGCACACTGGGCAAGCGCCTGGGGCAACAGTCTATACAACGTCGTCTCCACCTGACGAACCCAAGACGCGCATAGCTATTTTTGCAGCAAGTCCCCCAGAAACTCCGACTCCGGCTTCACCGCAGAAACATACAATTGATCGCGGGCGCGGGTGCAAGCCACATATAGCAACTGGCGCTCGGTGTTGTAGATTTCTGTCAGCTCGGCCTCGTCAGCAGCAGTGTCGATGCGCACCTGTGAAGGAATGATTTCATCATCGCAAGCCATCACCGCGACCACACGGAATTCCATGCCCTTAGCCAAATGCATGGTGGTGATGCTAACAAAGCCCTCTTCTGTTGCCATGTCCTTGCCAAGCACGCGCCCCTGCAGTCCAGCAGCCTTTACTGCCGCCTGTGCGCGAGATAGTTCGCTTTCTGATCGGACGAAGACACCGATTTCCTGCGGCAGCACGCCACTGCTATTGCATTGCTTCAACCATGTACCGACGGCTTGGATTTCCGCCTCGGCATGGGTATAGCTGTAGATGATCGGCTCCGGCCCATTGAACACGGAAATGGTGCCCTTGCGACTTTCGATGTTTCCGTCCACATCGGACACCTCAGGGCCGAGCAGAAGGTCGGCCTGCGAGCGAATCTGATGTGAGGTGCGGTAGTTGATCTTGAGCGTGCGCGAACGGCCACGGACTTCCACACCCTGGGATTTCCACGAGAACGGCGTTTGGAAGATGCGTTGGCCGAGATCACCGGCGAAGAAGAGTGCATTGGCGCGGTTACCCGCAATCGCTGCGAGGAAACGCAATTGTTGTACGGTGATATCCTGTGCTTCGTCGACCACGATGTAATCGAATACCGGATGTTTGCGTTTGGACATAGCCTCGGCAAGCCTGGCGAACATTTCGGCAGTAGTAATCTTGCCGGCCTGTTTCAATTGCGCCTGTACTTGGGCAAATGCCTGCCAATACAAAGCGCGTTGTGCTTCCGCCAGGCGCGTCTTGCGGCCCAGCCGCCTGGCGTCCCGGTAAGTCTCCCAATCATCGATCTGCCAAGCATCCACGACATCCTCCCATTCGGACATCAGGAATGCCGCGTTAGCTTTCAGGCCATCTACCTGCATCGCAGCTGTCTTCAGCAGTTCGGAAATTTCATCTCGGCTAGCGAATACCGGTTTGCCGAATTCCGCCGAATACAAGCGAATGCCGATGGCCTCCATAGCGGCCACGTCAATACGTTCGCCGAGCTTGGGAGTGTTCCAGATAAGCCGATAGAGGTTGCCGCGTAGGGCATTGGCCAAGGTGTCCGAAAACGTGGACAACAGAACCCGCGCATCTTCGTCCTCCTGCGCCAGATGTACGGCCCGGTGCAAGGCGACCACGGTCTTGCCGGTGCCAGCCGAGCCAGACACACGCGCCGCACCGTTATAATAACGCTCAACCAGTTGGCGCTGCGCCGGATGGAGGAACACCGTCCACTTGTCCCACGGGTATTCCAGGGCGCGGATCAGTTCGTCCACATCAGACATGACACGGAAGCGGCGTTGCGCATCCGGGTGCTGGAATGGATCTGTTCCTTCGCCCGCCACTTCCGGCAATGTCGGCGTGCCGCCGGTCGCCAGTTCGAGCAGAGCTTCAGATGCTTCGGCAGGGAGGTGGTCAGACAGCTCTAGCAGCACATCTTCATCGGCCGCTTTTACATCGGCAAGCCATTCCTGCGGCACACCATAAGCCAACAGTTGCGAGTCGTCGTATTGTGAGAACAGTTTTGGCTTCTGCGCGGCCGGTGTGTTGTCTTCAACATATTTGGGAACGAGGTTTTCTTCGACACGTTCGCGGATTTCGACGAGTTGTGCTGCGCCGGTGGTTGGATGCACTTCCAGCTTGCGGCGCTCCGCCCATTGGTAGGCCTTGTCGTGATGATCGACATAGCACAACAACAGGCTGCCTGCCGTCTTGTGAACGATCAGACGGATATCGCGACTGACACGTACCGACCAGAAATTAGGGTCTTTGGCTCTATCGAGCTTGTGAAAACTCATACCCTTGCCGGTGGGATCAACCTGCAAGTCGAATACGGTTGTCTTGGCCGCTTTTTGTTCATCGCCGGTCAGGCGGGCCAGACTGGTAGTGAAGGTGTCGGCGATGCGGAATTCCATACTCAAGTCTTCCTCTTCGGACCATCGCCGATGGTGGCCGATATTCTTTGGGTAAGTTGGTTTTTCAACTCATCAATATCTTTCCACGCGATATGGTTGTATTGGCGCGTGTCAAAGTGAACATTGCTCAGCGCATCAGCACGGCAAGTGAAAATCACTGGCATATTGAGACCATGAGCAAAACCCGCCTCGTAATAGACCCCGCCGCGTGCACCGCTATCTCCTTGCGTGAAGTCCGCGACAACGAAACGCGACCTCTTTATCTCCGCGATGATTTCGTCGTCAATTTTGTTGTTGTGATTTTTCTGATCTATCCGCATTGGCTCGTAGCCAGCATCTAGAATGGCCGGGGCAATGCCTTTTTCATACGCTTCGTTCATAGACGGGTCGAACCACATGGCAACGAATGCTTGACTCGATGCCGCACCGCTGCCATCTAGGGTTGCCATACGGGCATACCCAGGCGGCCGGAGCATCAGTTCATGAGTGTCGCTAACCTCGCTGAGAGTTCTCGGATTTTCGACGCGATGCTCAATCCATTTTTCAGAATGGGCATATTCTGCGAGGGTAATCACCTCGGAAAGTTTCCGGGAGGCCGTCCATGCCATCAGTGCATTGCCATCATCCGGCCTGCTTGTTTTTTCAGGCACACAAAACCTGACGACAGTTCCGAGTAGCTCGCTCCTGCTTGCTAGATAGCGCAACAGGTCGTCTGCCCTCTCGTGAACGACTGGGAAGCTCCAGCTCTTCAAGTCTTCAAGAGTTTGGCTGGAAATCTCTGGTCGGATGACTCCAAGCCGATGTTGCCTGACCAGCCAAGAGGTCAGAAGAACCTTTCCCTTGTCGTCCAGGTTGGCAAGCATGGCGTTCGCTGTGCCAGAGATGAAGAACTCTCCACCAGCCCTCGGTGAATCAACGGCGATGCCATCATGCCCGCCCACATCAGTAGGTGTGGCCGTGGTTCCCCAAATCGGACAAGTTGTATTCACCATCACTGCACCTTGAACACTTTCATCACCTCATCCCCCAGGTGATTGATGACCTTCACTGCAAACCGGCCGTTGCTGGGTTTTGGAAACGGGCGCGAGATATCGGAGTTGAGGGTTGCCCATGCGTCGGGATCAATTTCAGCCTTGAGGGTGGTCTTCAGCGCCTTGTACGGGTCGTTCGCACCGAGGAAGTAGGCATGGCGGACGAAGAAGGATTCTTCGTTGTAATCGGTGTCCAGGAACCAGCAGGCAATTCCGTCCGCGCCGTCGCTGCGGACTTCGCCGGTGCTGGGGTGGAATACGTCCACGCCGTTGATGCGCACCACCAGTTGTCCATCGGCGGGTACCTCGATGACGTCGCGCTTGCCGTCGTATTTGCGGATGCTGCGGCCCTGGGTGTCCAGCACGTCCACATCCGGCTCACCGAAAATGACAAACAGATTGCCCTTGCCGGTGTTCTTCAGGTCTTCGGCCATATGCAGGTCGGCGTTCATGCGTGCCTTGAGCACGTTGATGCGGCCCAATTTGCTGAATTCACTGGCCGGTGCGTCGTAGTTGAAGGCGCAAGCGATGAGGACGTCGAAATTGGCATCACCAGCCTCGCGGGCGGCATCGACCAGGTCTGCGCGGGTGACGGTGCCGAATTCCGGGCCGATAAAGATGGCAGCGCGTTTGAGTGCGCCGGTCTCGTCCTGATAGCTGCCCTCAGCGCAAACCAGTTCCCCAGGCCACGGCACCAGCGCGGTGAATTCGATCTTGTCGGCCTTGTGCGCCTGCTGCACACCAGCGGTGCGGAGGTTGGCCAGGATCAGGCTGGCGAAGTCTTGGCCGTATTCTTCTTGGGCCTCGGCCACATGGTCGATCAGGTTATCTTCCTCGTCCACGCCCAGCACGCGATGCGGTGACAGCGATTCAACAGTGAAGGGCCCGGCTACGCGTACCTTCTTCTTATCCTCATACGGCTTGTCGTAGAGATATTCGAAATTGGCCTTGGCGGCGATGGAGGTATCAATTTCTTGCTGCCGGGCGATACGTTGCTGCCACCAGTCGGTGTGTAGCGCTTTCGCGGTATCGCTCCACTCGGTATCGGCTTCACGCGGAATTTCCCATTCCTGCCACTGTTCACCGGTTTCCTTATTGAGTTTTTCGCGCAGTGGCTCCAGCACGGTCAGGAAGTTATCCCAGATAACGTCGATCTCGGTGTTGTTGGCGATGGATTTGAGGGTGATATGTGGCACGCGCTCATAGACAAAGCCGTGGGCGATATTGCCGTAAGTGGGTTGGCTGGATGGCGCGCTGCGGGTGACCTCGGCTTCCTTCTGCTGACCTTCTTTACTGTCAGCGAGCAGATAGTACGGATAACGCGCACCCATAATGCGAGCACGGGCCAGCGCCAGAGCGACGCGACTGGTGTCGACGGTGATCCAGCGGCGGCCCCATTGTTCGGCGACATAGGCGGTGGTGCCGGAGCCACAGGTGGGGTCCAGCACGAGATCGCCAGGGTCGGTTGCCATCAGAATGCAGCGTTGGATAATTCGAGAGACTGTTTGAACGACATAAACCTTATCGCGCTCGGCAGTTCCCATTGTATCGGTCCACATATTAGTGACTGGCGTGGCAGCAAAGTCATCTAGAAAGAGGCGATAGTTGGCAAAAGTCCTGGTGAGAAAAATCCGTCCTGCTTTGCCGGTTCGGTTTAGGCCCTCTAGTGTCGTTTTCCAGTGTTGATTAGGCTTATGGTTGAGTGTTCGATTCTCAAACGTGAACGAAAACGGATTTGTCGGAGCTCCATCTGATGTCAATGGAGCGCCGAGGAACAAGCGTGCTCCTTCGGGGAGCTGGAGATTGCCTTCATCATCTGAAAATTTGGATGAAGGAACGGCCTCACCATTAGGAAGCAAGCATGACTTGTATCTTTCCCCTGATCCTTCTCCATAGACTTTTTGCTCGAATAATGCGCGATATTTTAAGGAAGCTTTCTTCTTTGCATACCAAACAACATAGTCACAAATTGAAGCAACTGAACTCGCATCAAAGCCCCCGGTTTTTTTAAACTGAATTAGAGCAACAAAATTTTCGTCGCCGAAAACTTCGTCCATCACCGCCCTAACGCGATGCACATTCTCATCGCCGATCTGCACGAAGATCGACCCGGATTCGGTCAACAAATCCCGCGCCACTATCAGCCGGTCGCGCAAATAAGTCAGATACGAATGAATGCCGTCGCGCCAAGTATCCCGGAACGCCTTCACCTGTTCCGGCTCGCGAGTGATATGTGTAGCATTGCCGTCCTTCACATCTCGGCTGGTGGTTGACCACTGGAAATTGCTGTTGAATTTGATGCCGTACGGCGGATCGAAATAAATGCACTGCACCTTGCCGCGCAAACCCTCGCGCTCGGCCAGGCTGCCCATCACTTGCAAGGAATCGCCCAGGATCATCCGGTTCTGCCAGTGCCCCTCGTGCTGGTAGAACTCCGTGCGGTCTGCGCCTTCTGGCAGGCCGTTGAAGTCGCCGAACAAATCGAGCGAGTCCTGTTGCGGCGCGGCAGCTTCGCGTTGCTCTTCGGTCTGACGGCGCAGGTCGTCGATCAGTGCCTTGGGTTTAACCTTCTCCTGGATATAGAGCGGCGGTGCGTTGACGACTAGATCTGACCAGTCCTGCTGGTCCTTGCCGCGCCAGATGAGTTGCGGGTCAAGATCGCGGTTAAGCCGCTGCTGGAATTCCGGGGAAGCCTTTCCCGCGTTATGCAGAGTGCACAGCTCCTCCAGCCATTGCCGATTGGCCCGTGGGTAGGCTACCTGCACCGGCGCCTGTTCATGCTGCTGCATCACCGACTGATGCTCCACGGTCGGAATGTTTTTGCGTTTGGCCCCAGTGTGTGTGATCTGTTCGATACTCTTGGCCGGCTTCTGTTTTTTCTTAGCTGCCATCTCAGTTTTCCTTGTTTCCCGGCGCGGGCACAGCCGCTTCAATCATTTGGTTGAATTTCGCCTCGACCTCTTTGGCGAAGTCTTCCTGCATTTCGTACACGTCGCCAAACTCGGCGAAGGCCCAGCGCCCGTGTGTGCCAAGGTGGTTCACGCCGGGAATCCAGTAGGTATCCATGGTGGACTTTTTCTCTTTTGCGTCTTCGCCTCGGTAGCCCTTGATCTCAACGATCAGGTTCAGTGGGTCGCCCTTGCAGTGACCATCATCCACTTGCACGATGAAGTCCGGGATGTAGAGGCGATTGGCCGAGCCAAAGCGGTAAGGCACTTCCAGCCCGAGGTTGTGGTTCTTTGTGTAGCCCAGCACCCTGGGGTGCGATTCGGCAACGCGGCAAAACTCACCTTCCCAGCCACTGTCCAGGATCACCCAGTTGACCTGATTCTTCGGCTGGTTCTCCACGCCGAGGGTTTCCCAGCGTTCATTGCCCGGGCGCGAGGTGTTGAAGCGTACGTGCGCGGTACTGCCTGTCGGGTTGAATGGATCGAGGATGGCCTTGACCTGCCGACCCTTTTTCAGTTCCTTCGCGGTGATGCCCTTGGTGATGCGCTGGCAGGCCATGTCAGCCAGCTCGCGGTACATCAACTGCGCCGGGTAGGTGCCTCCCTTACATTCCAGGCACTCGTCCAGCCACTGGCGCACGATGCGCTTGAGCTGACCGAACAGGGCAATCGGCGCCTCCTCACCTTGATCACGCCATTGCTGAAACAGCAGATGCTTGGTCAGTTCCATCAGCAGGGTGGACTGACGTACGTCTCCCAGATGCTTGATATCCAGCTCCACCGCTTCGCCGATGATACCGGCGTTGTGGGTCTTGGTCGCACCGACCATGTCCGGTGTCAGGGCGAGGTGGTGGTCGTTGTTGAATTCGGCTTCGAGTTGTTCTTCCGGCAGCTCAACGCGATAGCCCTGCACACGAGGAAAGCGGATTTCCAAATGATCGCGTTCCGGGCGCAGCGCCTTGACCATGACGGTTTCGCGAGGTTTGGGCGGCGTGACGATGACTGGCTTGGCCGTGAAGTCGAAGGGAATGCCGAATACGTCGGCGTACTCCACGTCGAAGAGACCTTGTTCGTTCAATTCATAGGACTGACGGCGCAAGGCACGGCCAATCACCTGTTCGCACAACAACTGGGTGCCGAACGCACGCACCCCGAGGATGTGGGTAACGGTATTGGCATCCCAACCTTCCGTGAGCATGGACACCGACACCACGCAGCGAATTTGTTCGCCCAAGCGGCCCTGCTTGCCAACGGTATTCATTACCTCGCGCAGCAAGTCGCTGTCGCTCAGGTTCTCAGCCTGGCGGCGATTACCCGTGCGCTCAATAATCTCTCGCTTGAAGCGTTCGATCTCGTCGGCGGCCATGCCCCGGAAGTTATCATCCAGCGCCTCGCCAGATTCTAGCTGCTCGCTATCGATCAGCAAGGTGTTCGGGCGCGCCAGCGGCTCACCATGCTCGTCGAAGTTGCGGAACAGCTCCAACCGGCCAGGCACACGCGTGATGGAGCCATCTTCATTCGTGCGCTCAAAACCCGAGATGTAGTCAAACACCAACTTGGACGTTGCGGTATTGTTACACACCACGATGAAGCATGGCGGCACATGAATGCCTGCCTGCTTCCAGGCTTCAAAGGTTTTGAGGTAGTGGCCGTACAGGGCTTCCAGCGCCGTCTGCAATTCCACCGGGATGGCCAAGGGATCGAGCTGGGCGTTCTTGCGACGTCCCTTCTTCGGCATCTTCTTGCCGATGTGCTTCCAGAGTTCGCGGTAGATGGGCATTTCCGCACCGGGGATGTTGTCGGCCACCGGCACGCGCGGCAATTTGACGATGCCGCATTCGATGGCGTCCATCAGCGAGAAGTCGCTCATCGTCCAGGGAAACAACGTGCCTTCCACATAGCCGGAACCGGCCAGAAAGAAAGGCGTGGCCGACAGGTCGATCACCTGCTGCAGACCAAGCTTGCGGTTTACCGCATCCAGGCCGGAAATCCACAGGCGCGCGGCTTCGTTCTCGTCCTTGACGTGTTCCTTGGCGGCTTTCAGGTCATCACCGGTCAGCGGATTGCCCTTATCGTCGATGAAATCGTCATCGGAAGCGGGTTTTTCCCGGTAGCAGTGATGCGCCTCGTCGTTGATAACGAGGATGTTCTTCAACCCCATCAGTTCCGGCATGACCCGCTGGAGCATCTGGCCTTCGGTTTCCAGCGTGTTCAAGTCGTCTCCGGTACGGCCCTTGAGCAGAGCTCGTCCCGCAGGTTTTAGGGCATTTTTGCCGTCGCTTCCGGCAAATAATTTTTCACGCAGCTTGAACGCGTGGTAGTTGGTGATGACGACCTTGGCCTTGTCCAGATCGGCCAGCATGTCGCGCGGCACGATCTCGCGGCTGGCATAGTAACTATCCGCATCATTGGGTAGCAGCACGCGCAGGCGATCCTTGATGGTCAGGCCGGGAGCAACCAGCAGGAAACCACGGGTGAATTTCTTGCTTTGTGGGTGACGCACGGCATTGACCGTCTGCCACGCGATAAGCATGGCCATGACCGTGGTCTTACCAGCACCAGTGGCCAGCTTCAACGCCAGGCGCATCAGGCCGGGATTAGCTTCGTTGCTCGCTTTCTTCAGGTGATCGAGGAAGCGCTCACCATTCTTGCCTAGCTGCGGGGCGACTTCGGTCAGCCAGATGGCAGTCTCGGCCGCTTCGACCTGGCAGAAGAACGGGCGTATTCCGGCGAACTTGTGGTTGCGCCAGTGCTCCAGCAGGCGGGCCGTTTCGGGGCTGACGCGCCAATGTGACGGTGGCAGCTTACGCCAGGCGTCCACCTCCTGCCGGACAGCATTGATGATGGCGGTGTGGTCATAAGCCTGTTCATCAGTGGACAGGCCCTTGCCCTCATCAAACAACAGCCCAGTCTGCTCTTGCTCGCCTTTCTTCTTGCGCGGTTTGGGGATTGGCGTGATGAAGTCGGCACGGCGGCGGCTGGGAACAATTTTCTGTGTCGGCTGGCCGCTGTCATCCAGTTCCCAATGCTGGGCCGGATATTCATACGGCGAGTTCAGAATGGGTTGGGCGAAAAACTGATCACTCACTTCTTTAGTCCCCTGATATTTAGGCTGTTTTGAGGCAATTCAAAGCATGAAGCCGCGATCCTCAGCCGTGCCCCTGGCCGGACGGTTTGCTTCAGGTCGTCACCTGGCGAGCGACGGATGTCGTTGATCAACTCCCTCATAATCCCCTCACACCTGCTTTGACCCATTTCGCCCCCCGTCCTTTGCCTGTTGACTCTATTAACCCTTCTGATTTCATCGCCCGCAGCACCAGCCTCACCATGTCTCGACTCACGCCCGGGCAGGCTTCCTCGATCTCGGAAATAGAGAACGGTAGAGTGCGTCCCAGGACTTCCGCCCGCACCCGGTCACCTTTGCTGCCTCGTCCCTGCTCGATGGTGCCGACACGTTCCTCGAACTCACGGTAGGCCCGCAGCAAGGTACCCCAGAAATAGTCAAGCCAGGGCTTGACGTCGTGCTGCCCCTGATGCCATCCCTGCGAACTGGCTTCCAGCGTCTCGTAATAGCCTTCCTTGGTTTCCTCGAAGATGCGTTCAAGGCTGATGTAACGGCCCACGGCATAGTCGAAGTGGTAGAGCAGCAACAGGGTCAGCAGGCGGGACATGCGACCGTTGCCATCCGAAAAGGGATGGATGCACAGGAAGTCGAGCATCGCCAGCGGCACCAGCACCAGCGGGTCCGCCAGGTGCTGGTCCAGCGCGGTAGCGTAGCGCCCGGTCAGATCGGCCATGGCCATCGGCGTCAGATGCGCGGCGACCGGCTGGAAGCGCAGACGCGAGGTGCCATCCGGGTGACGTTCGATGATGTCGTTGTTGGTGGCCTTCCAGCGTCCGCCTGCCTGTGGCATATAGCGGTAAAGCAGGGTGTGCAGTTGCAGCACTACACCCTCATTGAATGGCATGTGCGCAGCGGACTCGTGGATTAGTGCCAAAGCATCACGGTAGCCAGTGATCTCTTGCTCAGAGCGGTTTTTCGGCGCCGCATTGCGGATGACCAGGGACTTCAGCCGTGAGGGAGCCACGACAACGCCTTCCAGGCGATTGGACGACTCGGTGGATTCCACCACCGCAATCTGGAGTAAGCCTTTTAGTGCTTCAGGCGACTGCGCGGCATAGAGCTGTTGCTTGCCCTGGTACTCGCCCAGTGAGCGCAACGTGGCCGCCTGGTTGCCATCGAAGCGAAGTGCGGTGAGGTATTCGGGTGTGAGCGAGTGCATGAAAATGTAAGCCTAGCTGTCTAAATGGGGTAATCGTATCTTTTAAACAGGGTATTTTCTACAAAAATACCTCATTACTATTGGTTAACTACCCCATTTATTGGACATAAGGCAGTTCATGAAGGGCAGGCGGGGGAAGAGAATGGGCGACTGGAATCTTGAGAAAATAGGTAATTAAAGAAAAATTACCCTATTTAATCCATTCATTACCCTATTTCCAGCGTCCAGCCTTCGGTAAAGGCAAATGGCAAGGGAATGGCCACTTAATGGTCAAAGGCCTACCCGGAAAAGGAAAAAGGCCTCCATCACACCCTCTCCAGATCAACCACCAGATTGCTGGTCGGTGCCAACCCATCAATGAAATCCGCCCAGGCCTGCAGCATCTCTTTCCGCTGTTCCGCATACTCCGCCCGGTTGTAAACCCCGCGCACGCCGCCAATGGTGTGGTTGAGGGCTTTTTCCACTACGTCGGACGGCCAACCCTGTTCGTGCAGCAGGGTGGAGGCGGTGCGGCGCAGGTCGTGGATGGTGAAGGCGGGGATGTCCTGGTCCTGCAGGGAGACCTTGAGGGCGGAGTTCAAGGCGTTGTGGGCAAAGGGTTTGCTGAGGGTGCCGCGGCCGGGCATGACCCAGTCGCTGGTGCTGGCCAGGGTTTTGAGTTCGCGGAACAGCATGGCCGCCTGGGTGGACAGGTAGACGATGTGCGGTTTGCCGGTTTTGGAGTTTTCCACCGGGATGTGCCATTCATGCTGGTCCAGATGCACGTCTTTCCACTGGGCCTGTAGCAGTTCGGATTTGCGCACCAGGGTCATGAGGATCAGTTGCAGGGCGATCTTGAACTGGCGGCGGATGTTGGACTGTTGCATGGCGCGCAGGAAGCGGCGGATTTCGTCTTCGGTCAAGGCGCGTTCGCGGGCCTGGGCGCGGTAGACGTGGCGCATGGGCAGGGCCATGACGGGGTTGGCCTGGATCAGGCCGCAGGTGAGGGCGTAGTCCAGCATGCGTTTGAGCAGGCCGCGAATCTGGCCGGCGGCGGCGTCGAAGCCCTGATCCTTTTTGCGCCAGATAACGCTGCGCATGTCCTCGGCGGTGATGTCCTTGATCGGTTTGCTGCCGATGTGGGGGAGGATGTCCTTGTCCAGGTAGCGGCGGGGGATGGTGGTGTTCTTGCGGTCGCGCTGCTGGATGTCCCTGAAGAAGCGTTCGGCGAATTCGGCGACGGTGGTGTTCTCGCCGCCGGCGACTTTGGCCTGTTGTTTCTTTTTGGCTGGGGATTCACCCATGGCCACCAGTTGGGCGGCTTCGTCGCGTTTGAGGCGGGCGTTTTTGAGGGTGAGGTCCGGGTATTTGCCCAGGGTGAGCTTTTCCCGTTTGCCATTCAGCCGGTAGCGATAGCGCCAAACGATGCTGCCGGTGGTCAGCACCTCGACATAGAGCCCCCGGTCATCGGTGACGGTGTAGGGCGCTTCCTTGGGTTTGAGCGCCTTGAGTGCGGTGTCGGTCAGAGCCATGGTCCCACCTTTTGGGTCCATGAAAGCTCAACTGCCTTGCTTTTCGGGTTATTTGGACCCATTCATGGACCCGAAAAGTGTTGGATCTGACTATAACACCAAATTGCTCAATAGAACAAAAATGCTTTATTTGTAGGGTAAAATGGATTTTGGAAGACTTTGGTGGAACTCACTGGAACCCGAATTACTTCCCGATGCAGAACGACGAGAAAATCCGCCCCAGAAGATCGTCGGCGGTAAAGACCCCGGTGATGTCTTCAAGGGCTTTCTGCGCGGAGCGCAGGTCCTCGGCAAGCAATTCGCCAGCAGCATGGTCGCCCAGCTGGCGCTGGCCTTTATCGAGCGCGGCCAGGGCCTGCTCCAGGGCGGTGATGTGGCGGCGGCGGGCGGAAAACGGGCTTTCGTCGGTACTCTGGTAACCGGCCACGGCTTTCAAGTGATCGCGCAGTGCGTCCAGCCCCTCTCCCGAGGTGGCGGAAATCACAAAGGTGTCCGGGTTGCCCGCCAGGGGGCCGGGCTCCAGCCCGCTGAGATCGGCCTTGTTGAGGACGATGGTGACCGGCAGTTCCAGATTTTCCAGTTGTTTCTGACTGTCTGGCAGCAGCAGGGCGGGCTCCTTCAGGGATTCGGTTCCGGTTTGCGAATCCACCACCACCAGCAGCCGGTCCGCCTTGCGCATCTCCTCGTACGCCCGGCGAATCCCCTCTTGCTCCACCCGGTCCGGACTTTCACGCAGCCCGGCGGTGTCGATCACATTCAACGGCAGGCCGTCGATCTGGATCGATTCACGCAGCACATCCCGGGTGGTGCCGGGCACTTCGGTAACGATGGCGGCATCGAAACCGGCCAGGCGGTTCATTAGGGAAGATTTGCCGGCATTGGGACGCCCGGCGATGACCAGGGTCAGCCCTTCACGGACCAGGCGCCCCTGGCGGGCGGTGGCGAGTACCCGGTTCACTTGCGCCAACAATGTCCGCAGGTCGGCGGCCACCCTCCCATCGGAGAGAAAGTCAATCTCCTCCTCGGGAAAATCGATGGCGGCTTCCACATAGATGCGCAGTTGAATCAACTGCTCCACCAACCGATTCACTTCCTCGGAGAACGCCCCTTGAAGGGAGCGCAGAGCGGCGCGAGCCGAAGCCTGGGTGCCGGCATCGACCAGATCGGCGATGGCTTCCGCCTGGGCCAGGTCCAGTTTGTCGTTCAAGAACGCCCGCTGTGAGAATTCACCGGGCCGGGCCTGACGGGCCCCATGGTAAAGGCAAGCACGTACCAGCATATCCAGCACTACCGGGCCGCCATGCCCCTGGAATTCCACCACGTCTTCTCCGGTGAAGGAGCCGGGGCCGGGGAACGATAACACCAGCCCCTCATCGATGACCTCTCCCCGTTCATCTCGAAAACGGCGGAAATGAGCCTGACGCGGCTGTAATGGCCGGTCGCCGACCACGCCAGCGGCGATTTCCAACGCGCGATCACCGGAAAGCCGCACCACACCAACACCGCCACGGCCAGGGGCAGTGGCGATGGCGACGATGGTATCGGAATCAGTGGCGGACATGGCGTACTTACCCGGAACCGGAATCACAAAGGGGGCCAACGGCCCCCTTTGTCATCACTCCCGCTCGATTCGGCGGGTAATGATGTATTGCTGGCCGATGGACAACAGGTTGTTGGTCAGCCAGTAGAGTACCAGACCCGCCGGGAACCACAGCATGAAGACCGAGAAGATCACCGGCATCCATTTCATTACCTGGGCCTGGGTGGGGTCCGCCGGCGTCGGATTCAGACGGGTCTGCAGGAACATGGACGCGCCCATCAGAATCGGCAAGACGAAGTACGGGTCCATGACCGACAAATCCTGGATCCACAGGAAGAACGGCGCCTGACGCAACTCCACGGATTCCAGCAGCACATAGTACAGGGCGATGAACACCGGCATCTGCACCAGAATCGGCAAGCAACCGCCGAGCGGGTTGATCTTTTCCCGCTGGAACAGCTTCATGGTCTCCATTTGCTGTTTCTGCTTGTCGCTCTTGTGCTCTTCACGGATGCGCTGCATCTCCGGGGCCACCTTCCGCATCTTGGCCATGGAGCGGTAGCTGGTGGCACTGAGCTTGAAGAACAGCGCCTTGATGACGAAGGTCAGCAGGATAATCGCCACACCCCAGTTGCCCACACCGGCGCCAATATCCATATTCAGACCGAAGATGGAGAGCTTGCCGCTTTGCAGGAACACCAGCAGAGCAAAGATTGGCTGGGACAGGAACCACAACCAGCCGTAGTCCACGGTCATGTTCAACCCGGGGCTGATGGCTTCCAGGTGATCCTGGATTTTCGGGCCGGCATAGAACTCGGCGTACATTTGTCCGGTTTCGCCAGGCGCCACTTTCTGGCCCTGGGACACGAAACGCAGCAGGTACTGATCCCGGTTCTTCTGGTACACCGTGGAATAGCTCTGCTGCAGTTGCGGATCAGGAATCCAGGCGGACAGGAAGTAGTGCTGAACCATGGCGATCCAGCCGCCTTCCTGCGTGGTGCTCAGGGCGGATTCTTCCATATCGCCGAATTTCAGCTTGTTGTACGGCTTTTCGCTGGACCAGTAGGCGGCGCCCAGATAGGTGGGCATGGGCGCGAACCCCTGCTTGGACAAGCCCGGATCGTCACCACCATCCCGTTTGATTTGGCCGTAGAGCTGGCCGCTCCAGGTTTCTCCGCTGTTGTTCTCGACAATGTGGGTTACCCGTACCAGGTAACTGCCACGCTCGAATGTGTAGCGCTTGGTGATCTTGGCGCCATTGTCCTGGGTCAGCGTCAGATCCACGTTCAGTTCATGAGCGTCGCCCATCTGGTAGCTCTGCTCGGCACTGCTCCACACCGGACGGCCGGAAGCGGAATCGGTGCCATTGGCGCCGATCAGACCTGTCTGAGCCACGTAGGTGCGTGAGGAGGTGTTCTCCAGCAGCACAAACGGCTGATCCGGCGTGTCGGCGTGGCGAGGATAAGCCGGCAGGCTCAAGCGTACGATGTCGCCGCCACGGGGATCGATTTCCAGGTTCAGCACATCGGTGGCGACATGAATGGCACCGCCACTTTGCGCTTTGTTGTCCGGAATGCTGTCGCTCACTTCTCCGCCGGGAATGGAGGATGCCGTCGGGTCGGTATGCTCCTGCGGATCGGGCACCAGGTCGTTACCCGTGGTATTGGCGTTGGCATCGGTGTTATTGCCCGCCACTTGCTCGCTGATTTGCGGCTCGACGGTGTCCGGGGCGGCGTAGTCTCGCTGCCAGGCCTGAATCATCAGGTAGGAGACAACGGCAATGCCCGTAATGACAAGGGCTCGGGGGATATCCATAGCTTTGTATTCGGCTGGCGGAAAAGCGGGGGGCAGTTTCTCAGTCTTGCCTACGCTTGGCAAGCAGCTTGTCGAACAGCCGCGCCAACTGAGGGGTCCAGTTTTCCTTTCCGGCTGGCAGGGGCCCTCGCATCAATACCACGATATCGAGGCCGCTCAATTCGTGCTGGCGCAGACGAAATTGTTCCCGGATCCGGCGTTTCACGGCACCCCGGTCCACAGCGCGGCGAATGCGACGTTTCGCGATCACCAGACCCAGACGTGGAAAAGGTTGGTCGGTTTCCCGAGCCAACAACAGAAAACATTGCTGACCAGTGCGCCAGTCGGCTTGATCGAACACGGCCTGAAAGGCCTTGCCGTCAAGCAGCCGAAGATCACGGGAGAACCCGAATCGGGGAGAGGTATTGCTGGAGAGAGGTACTGATGGGCTCACCGTGTCTGATACCCCGGTGATGCCACCAGAAGAAACAGCGATTGGCTTATACAGCCAACCGCTTACGACCTTTGGCGCGACGAGCCGCCAGTATCTTACGTCCGTTTTTGGTAGCCATGCGAGCGCGGAAGCCGTGGTTACGTTTACGCTTCAGATTGCTCGGCTGGAATGTGCGTTTCATGGCGGCATCCCCGCTGTGGAAGTCTTAAGAGGGCGCGGATGTTAGCTCTGGCTCGTCTTCCTGTCAAGCGCTTTGCTGGGTGGGCGGGTTTGCCTATCAATATCTTTAAATATTTATTTTCTTATTTAGTGATAGTAGTTCTTATAGGCAAAGCCAATTCTGGGGATAAGCTAGAAAAGTATAAGTAGATCAGTGTGTTGCGGTGTGAGTAACCGACGTATAACTGTGTGTAACTCCTGGTGACTAAGCTGGGACAAGCTGTCCGGAATTGTGGGAGAAATGGGTTCAACCGGTTATCCCCATACTTATACGTGCCCTTGCCAACAGGCTTTCGGACGTAGTTATCCACAGCGGAAGACGGGAAAAAAAAGACCGGCTGTGCTGTGGATAGTTACACGCTCAGAGGTATAGAATGGCCCGTTCAAATTCACGGTTTCTGGCAAGGCGGGGATGTGTCCAAAACGCTTTGGAATCGCTGTTTGACGCGACTTGAGGACGAGTTGCCGTCACAGCAGTTCAATATGTGGATTCGCCCTTTGCAGGTGTCGGTGTCCGCCGATGGCGCGGAGATGACGCTGTTCGCGCCTAATCGTTTCGTGGTGGATTGGGTGCGCGACAAGTATATGGAGCGTATCGGCGAGGTCATGGGGGAGATGGAACAAGGCCCCTTGCCCCAGTTGCGTCTGGAGGTTGGCAGTTCCCGGGTGACTGAGATTATCCCCAAACGCCAGGCGCCAGAGCCTCGCCCCGCGGCAGTTCAAACGACGGAAACGCGTCCGCCACCGCCAGCTCCTCCCTCTGAGGTGGGGTTGGCGGCCAAGCACCGCAGTAACCTCAATACCGGCTTCACTTTCCCGACCTTCGTTGAGGGTAAGTCCAATCGCATGGCCTGTGCCGCTGCCCAGCAGGTGGCGGAGAACCCGGCCAGCCATGGCTATAACCCTTTGCTGCTCTACGGTGGTGTGGGGCTGGGCAAGACGCACTTGATGCATGCGGTGGGAAACGAGTTGTTGCGGCGTAATCCCAATGCCAAGGTGGTTTATCTGCATTCCGAGCGCTTTGTTGCGGATATGATTTCCGCGTTACGGAACAAGACCATCAACGAATTCAAACGGTTCTACCGATCCGTGGATGCGCTCCTGATAGATGATATTCAGTTTTTTGCTGGAAAGGAGCAGTCCCAGGAAGAATTCTTCCATACCTTCAACGCTCTGTTGGAGAATGGGCAGCAGATCATCCTGACTTGCGATAAATTTCCCAAGGAGGTGGATGGTCTGGAAGAGCGCCTCAAGAGCCGGTTCGGCTGGGGATTATCACAGCCCCTGGAGCCGCCGGAGCTGGAAACCCGGGTGGCGATCTTGAAGAAGAAGGCGGAAGAAGCCCGCATTGAGTTACCTAACGACGCGGCCTTCTTTATCGCCCAGCGTATTCGTTCCAATGTGCGGGAACTGGAAGGGGCCCTGCGCCGGGTTATTGCCCATGTGCGGTTTACCGGGGCGCAGATTGATATCGGTTTGATCAAGGAAGCCTTGAAGGATCTGATTGCGCTGCAGGCGCGGCAGATCAGTATCGATAACATTCAGCGCACCGTGGCGGAGTATTACAAGATCAAGATTCCGGATCTGCACTCGCCACGCCGCACCCGCTCGGTGGCGCGGCCAAGGCAGGTCGCCATGGCGTTGTCGAAGGAATTGACCAGCCACAGTTTGCCGGAGATTGGCGCCAGTTTTGGCGGGCGTGATCACACCACGGTGTTGCATGCTTGTCGAAAAGTGAATGAACTTCGGGAAACCAGCCCCGAAATTGAGGAAGATTACCAAAATTTGCTGAGAACTCTCACGTCTTGACGGCGCTGGGGTCGGCTCATCGATGACGGGAAAGGGACATGAAATTTTCGATCAACCGTGAACAGGTGCTTAAGCCGCTGCAGCAGGTAGCGGCGGTAGTTGAGAAGCGGCAGACGCTGCCCGTACTCTCCAATGTGCTGGTGGAAGTCAGCGATGGCTGGCTGGCACTGACGGGCACCGACCTGGAATTGGAGCTGGTGGCTCGCCTGCCGCTGGAGGGGGAAAACCAGAGCGGCGAGACTACTGTCCCTGCTCGTAAGTTGGTTGATATTGTCAAGAGTTTACCAGCGGAAGCCGAGATCCGTTTTGAGGTGGATGGCGAGCGAATGCTGGTGAAATCCGGCCGTAGCCGATTTTCTCTGTCTACTTTGCCGGCATCGGAGTTTCCCAGCCAGGAAGAGGACAAGGCCGCGTCTGGATTTGACATCGCGCCGGGTGTTTTGCGCGGCTTAATCGATCGCACTGCCTTTTCCATGGCGCAGCAGGATGTGCGTTATTACCTGAACGGTATGTTGTTCGAGCTGCGCACCGGAGCATTACGCGCGGTGGCCACCGACGGCCACCGTCTGGCTTTGTGCGATGCGGAGCTGGAAGGCCCGGATCAGGAAGCCTCAGTGATTCTTCCGCGTAAAGGGGTTATGGAGTTGTCTCGTATTCTGGCGGACGCTGGTGAGATGGTGCGTCTGACCCTGGGCCGCAATCATGTTCGCATCGTCGCTGGGGCGATCACCTTCACGTCCAAACTGGTGGATGGTAAGTTCCCTGAATACGAGCGGGTCATTCCGAAAGATGGGCATCGCCGGATTCTTGCGGATCGCGAGACTCTGCGGCAGGCCTTGGCCCGTGTGGCGATTCTCTCCAATGAAAAATACCGGGGGGTTCGGGTGCAGTTGTCCGAGGGTAGCTTGAGAGTGGTGGCAAACAACCCCGAGCAAGAAGAAGCTGAAGAGGAGGTGTCCGTTGACTTCAATGGCTCTCCATTGGAGATTGGCTTCAATGTCAGCTATCTGTTGGATGTGTTGACCACACTGAACGGCCCTCAGGCGGATCTGGAGTTGGGAGACAGTAATAGCAGTGCTCTGATTACCGACCCAGAAGATAAAGCGGCGGTGTACGTCGTCATGCCAATGCGCCTCTGACGCCGGCGCGTGGGCCTCGAACACTCGAGGCCCTTGCTTCCCCCTCCCTCCTTATGCTTACCGAACTCCGCCTCTCAGACTTCCGAAATTACCATCAGACGGATTTTCTGCCCTCTCCTGGGTTGAATCTCATTTTTGGTGAGAATGGCAGCGGCAAGACCAGCTTGCTGGAGGCCATCTATTTTATCGGCAGTGGTGGGCGGTCTTTTCGTGGAGGGCGGCTGTCTCGCCTGGTTCGGGATGGCGCGTCCGCGGCCACATTGTTTGCGGTGGTTGATCAGCCATCCGGAAAGCAGGACAGGTTAGGGGTCAGAAGAGCCTTGTCCGGCATTGAGTCATTAAAGCTCAATGGCCAAACTCCCCCGGCACTGAGTGATGTGGCCACTCTGCTTCCCGTACTGGCATTACACCCCCAATCCGTGGATTTAATATTTGGCGCTTCTTCTGTCCGTCGGCGATTCCTGGATTGGGGAATGTTCCACGTGGAACATTCTTTTTTATCGGCCTGGAAGGAGGCGAATTCCCTGCTCAAGCAACGCAATGCGCTGCTGAGGGCCGGAAAAGCTTCGCAAAGGGAGCTGCGTTATTGGGACCAGAAACTGGCGGCCAGTTCTGCTACTATTGAAGGGTTGCGCAGACCGTATCTGGCTCGGCTGAAAGCGGAATGGCGAAAGATTCTGGAGATGTTGTCTCCCGATCTGAAAGTTAATCTGGAACTGCATAACGGTTTGCGCCCTGGTGAAGACTATCTCCAGGCGCTGATTCGAACCGAGGAAGAGGACCGGCGTCGAGGTTTTACACACACGGGCTTCCATCGGGCGGATGTCAGAATCACGAAAGATGGTGTGGTGGCCCGGGATCGTGTCTCCCGTGGGCAAGCAAAGATTTTGTCTTATGCCCTGGTACTCTCTCAGCTCCCCATGATCTCGGAAGCAAACAAGGTCTGTACGCTCCTTGTGGATGATTTGGGCTCTGAGCTGGATCAGACTCACCGGGATACCCTGTTGCGCTATCTGACCATGGGGAACCATCAGACATTGATCACGGCGGTGGACGCGGACCATTTGGGGCGCGCCACCGTTGAAAACAGCGGTGCTGCCGCCCGAATGTTCCACGTGGAACATGGACGGATTCAGCGGATATCGAACGACTCGTAAGGGAAGAAAATGGCGGAAAACAGCTACGATTCATCCAGCATCAAGGTTCTCAAGGGCCTGGATGCCGTTCGCAAGCGGCCCGGCATGTATATTGGCGATACGGATGACGGCACCGGCTTGCATCATATGGTCTTCGAAGTCGTGGATAATTCCATCGATGAGGCCCTGGCCGGCTACTGTAGCGAGATCAAAGTCATCATTCATCCCGATGAATCCGTTTCAGTCACGGATAATGGGCGCGGTATTCCTGTTGATGTCCACTCGGAGGAAGGTATCAGTGCGGCCGAAGTGATTATGACGGTGCTGCACGCCGGTGGAAAATTTGATGACAACTCCTACAAAGTGTCCGGTGGACTTCACGGGGTGGGGGTTTCAGTAGTGAATGCCCTGTCCGAAACCCTGAAACTGACTATTCGTCGTCATGGCAAAGTGCATGAGCAGGTATACCATGACGGGGTTCCGGAAAAGCCCCTGGACGTGGTGGGGAGTACGGAAAGCAGCGGTACCACCATTCGTTTCCGGCCTTCTCCCGCCACCTTCAATAATATCCAGTTTCATTACGATATCCTGGCTAAACGCCTGCGAGAACTGAGTTTCCTTAATTCCGGTGTTCGCATCCATCTTCTGGACGAGCGTAGCGGTGATGAGGATGTATTCGAGTATGAAGGTGGTCTCAGTGCCTTCGTTACTTATCTGAATCAGAACAAGAGCTCGCTGAATCAGGTGTTTCACTTCCAGGTGGATCGTGAAGATGGCATCGGCGTGGAAGTGGCGATGCAGTGGAACGACTCCTATCAGGAGAACATCTACTGCTACACCAATAATATCCCCCAGCGGGACGGCGGTACCCATCTGGCTGGATTTAGAGCGGCCCTGACCCGAACCTTGAATACCTATATGGAGAAAGAAGGCTTCCTGAAGCGGGAGAAGGCCAATCCTTCCGGTGATGATGCCAGGGAAGGACTGACCGCGGTTATTTCGGTGAAGGTGCCTGACCCCAAGTTCTCCAGCCAAACCAAGGACAAACTGGTGTCCTCGGAGGTGAAAAGCGCCGTCGAACAGACCATGACGGAGCGTTTTCAGGACTTTTTGCTGGAGCATCCGGTCGAATCCAAGAACATCGTTCAGAAGATTATCGATGCTGCCCGGGCCCGGGATGCCGCACGTAAGGCCAGGGAAATGACCCGCCGTAAAGGGGCTCTGGATATCGCCGGGCTGCCCGGGAAGCTGGCGGATTGCCAGGAGAAAGACCCCGCCCTATCCGAGTTGTACATCGTGGAGGGTGATTCCGCGGGCGGTTCCGCCAAACAGGGCCGGGACCGTAAGTATCAGGCTATCCTTCCGTTGAAGGGTAAGATCCTGAACGTGGAGAAAGCCCGCTTTGACAAGATGCTCTCATCCCAGGAGGTGGCGACGCTGATCACGGCGTTGGGCTGTGGAATCGGCCGGGATGAGTATGATGCGGATAAGCTTCGCTATCATCGCATTATCATCATGACGGATGCGGACGTGGACGGTTCTCACATCCGTACCCTGCTTTTGACGTTCTTCTTCCGGCAGATGCCGGAACTGATTGTCCGTGGCCACATTTATATTGCCCAGCCTCCTCTCTATAAGGTGAAAAAGGGTAAGCAGGAAACCTATATCAAGGATGATCCGGCCCTGGATGAGTATCTGACCACCCTGGCTCTGGATAAGGCCGCGCTCTACCCCGGCAACGAGGCGCCGCCGATCAGTGGGGAGCCTCTGTCCAATCTGATTGGCGAATACCGGAAAGTCATGAAGCTTGTGGAGCGTCAGTCACGGGTGTTCCCGGCTCAGGTGTTGGAGGAGATGATTTATCTGCCCAGCATCGATGAAGGCAAGTTGGAAGATGAGGCTTTCATGGTGGACTGGTGCGCTAAATTGCAAGCGCGCCTGGCAAATCTGGGGAATAACATCCAGAAGTTCACCATCAGCGCCGAGAAAGATATGGAGCGAGGCTTGTTCTTGCCACGTGTGCGAGTACTCGCTCACGGTATAGTCCGCGAGTATCAAGTCACCCTGGATTTTCTGGAGTCGCCGGACTATCAAAGCATCGCGAGGCTGGGGGAAACACTGGAAGGCCTGCTGGCCGATGACGCCAAGGTGGTGAGGGGTGAGGCGAGTCGTCCGATTCGGGATTTCGCCGAGGCGATGCTATGGCTGATGCAACAAGCCCGTCGCGGTATTAACGTACAGCGCTATAAAGGCCTGGGTGAAATGAACGCTGATCAATTGTGGGAAACCACCATGGATCCGGAGTCCCGTCGCATGTTGCAGGTAACAGTGGAAGACGCCATCGCGGCGGATCAGATCTTCACTACCCTGATGGGCGACGATGTGGACCCCCGGCGTCAATTCATCGAGTCCAACGCTTTGTACGTATCCAACCTGGATATCTGACCGGCCGGCGGGGTTGATGGCCCTTGCTTCCGCGGATACCAACGAAAAGGGCTCCCAATGGGAGCCCTTGCCGTGTCAGAAGGTGCCTGCTGGTGAGAAATCAGACCTCGTAGTCTTCCAGCTTGCCGCCTTTTTCCAACGCCTCTCGCAGCCATACAGGGCGCTTGCCGCGGCCGGTCCAGGTCTGAGAGCTGTCCGCCGGATTGCGGTATTTAATCTTGGCCGGCTTACGGACAGCCGCCTTGGTTTTCTTACGAGTGGCTTTGCGAGCGGCCTTTTTACGACCGGTGGTTTTATCGTCCAGAAGATCTTCAACGGAGACGCCCAGGTCCTTGGCGATCTTCTCGATTTCCGCCTGAGCGTTTTTCACTGCTTCCCGGCGTTTCCTCTCCAGCTTTCTTTCCGCCTGCTTGATCAGCTTTTCCAATTCAGCGACGGAAAGGTCGTCGATATTAATAGTCATTCTTGGCGTTCCTTCTTGGTTAAATCAACTCAGCCAGGACTTTAAATACTCTACAATTGAAACGCAATTAATCGTTATCCATTTTGTCCAATTCTCCCGGGTAATTCGTCACAATCCAGTGTTTTACCTCCCGGGTAACGGTTTTAGCGTCTTTATTCCGGGTATCCATCGGCGGACTCACTCGAAGGGTAATAGTGCCAGGTAATCGCAGCCAAGAGCGGGCTGGCCAGCAGTCGCCGCTATTATGGCTGACCGCTATCACCGGAAAACCGGAACGGCTGGCCAGCAGCGCGCCGCCACTGTTGAAGTGTCCGATATGTCCTGGTGGTTGCCGTGACCCCTCGGGGTAAATAACCACGGGTATGTTGGAGCGCAGACGGTCTTCTCCTTGCTGCACTACCGCCTTCAGAGCCGCCCTGCCCTTTCTCCGATCTATTTTGATGGGTTTTAGCAATGCCAGAGCCCAACCAAAAAAGGGAAGCCACAACAGTTCTCTTTTCAGTACCGTGGCTTGAGGTCCCACCAATAGCTGCAGATAAAACGTTTCCCAACTGCTCTGGTGGTTGCTGATAATCACCGCGGCCTGGCCTTGCAGGTGTTCCCGCCCCTCTACCTTGAAGCGTACTCCATTGAGCCTCTGCAGCAGCCACATGGCGAATCGGGTCCAGAGGTTAACCAGGACATGCCTTTTCTTGAAAGACAGAAACGGGCCGATCAATACACAGATAACGCTGTGAATAATACCGGCGAGGTTATAGAGCAGGAAAAACAACAAGCTGCGTACCCGGATATTCCAGGTTACCCGGGCATTACGCGGAAATCCGCTCATTCAGGGTCCTTGAGAAAATGGTCGACGAAGTGGGCCAGGGAGTCGTACACCTCCACCGTGCCCAGCTCGGGGGGCAGGCCTTTTGCCTGAGTGCTCCGTCCCTTTCCGGTGAGCACCAGAACTGGCCGGCAGCCACGGGTCACTCCGGCCTGCAGGTCTCTAAGGCTATCACCGACCAGGGGCACTGAGGTGACATCGCCATAATCGGCAACAATTTGGTCGATCAGCCCCGGGAGAGGCTTACGGCAATCGCAACCGTCGTCGGGGCCGTGGGGGCAAAAGTAGATGCCGTCCAAATGGGCACCGAGGTCGGACAGATGCGCTGTCATACGTTGATGAATGGCCTCCAGGGTGGTCAAATCGTAATAGCCTCGCGCTACGCCGGATTGGTTGGTGGCGACGACCACCCGATAGCCGGCGCGATTCAGACGGGCGATGGCCTCGGCGCTGCCGACGATTGGAATCCATTCCCCGGGGGTTTTGATGTAGGCGTCGGAATCTTCATTGATAACGCCGTCCCGGTCGAGAATGATCAGCTTGTTGGTCATTGAGGCCTACCCGTAAAAGGGCCCCAGTGTAGAAAGCTCCCGGCGCAGCGACAAGGTATGGGAAGGAGGATTACTCCGCGGCCAGGCCAAGTATGTCCGCCAGGCTCTGATCCGTGCTTTCTTCCACCAGACGAATATGGTGTTCCAGATCGATGAGGTGCCGCTTCATTTCCCTTTGTGCGGCGCGGACATTGCCCTGTTCCAGGTAATCCACCACCCGGACATGTTCCTCATGTTCGCAGGTGGCGTTGCCCGGCGGCTGAAATAACGCCACCACCAGCGAACAGCGGGAAATGATCTCCGATAAATAGCGATAGAGGATCGGGTTGCCGGACAGCTCCCCCAGGCGCAGATGGAAGGCGCTGGCAAGGCCTGCCCATTGCGTCTGTGCATAACGATGCATGGCCTTGTGCTCTTCGCGCAACTGTCGCCGCAGAGAAGCGTAGTCGGCACGGGCTGCGCGCTCCGCCACCAGTGGCAGTACCGAGGCTTCCAGGGCACGTCGGGCCTCGAACAGCTGGCCTACTTCCTCCGGTGAAGGCATGGCGACAATGGCGCCGCGATTGGGGCGAAGCTGTACCACGTGGTCGTGGGCCAGTCTTTGCAGTACCTTTTGCACCAGCGACCGGCCGACTCCGAATAATTCGCACAGCGCCAGTTCCGGTAGCTTGGTGCCGGGTTTCAATCTCTGCCCCATGACACTGGCGACGATGGCGTCATAGATGTCCTGTTCCTTTTCCGCGGCGGAGGCCCGAGCCGATGGCTTGCGGTTACCGAGAACAGAGGGCCGCACCTTGGGACGCCCGCGGCCGTTCGATTTGGTGGCGGTTGAACTCATTCCCTTTCCTGATCCCTTTCCTGGTCCGGGGGCATGATCGTGTCCATATGATCGCAGATTCGTCCCGGCGTGGTCATCCAGATCGCCTCGCGATGACGCTGTATATGTTCCAGAGCGCGGCGCAGATGGCGCAGACGATAGGGTTGTCCGACCAAATAGGGATGCAGTGCGATGCCCATTACCAGTGGTTGCTGATCGGACTGCCGAAGCATCTCGTCGAACTGGTCGATGATCATTTGGGCGAACGGGCTGCCGTCCAGTTTGCGGGCGATGATCATCGGGATGTCATTGACCTCCTGCGGATACGGCACCGCCCAAAGATGCCCGCCGTTACGGGTACGCATTGGCACGGGCTGATCATCATGGCTCCAATTCAGGGTGTAGCGGTAACCGGTTTCCTTCAACAGATCCGGGGTCAGATGCGACTCCCCGATCCAGGGCGATAGCCAGCCCGTGGGGAGCTGGCCGGATTCTTTTTCGATGCGCTGCCGGCAATGCAACAACAGTGCCGCTTCCTGCTCTTCATTCAAGGTGCCTTGGTGATAGGCGTTACTGTGGCCGTGGGCGATGATCTCATCGCCTCGACACTGGAAAGCTCGCAGCAGATCGGGACAATGATCGTACAGGGCAGTGTTGGCGATCAGGCCGGTGGGCATTTCGAGCTGATCGAACAGTTCCAGGCAGCGCCAGGCACCCACCCGGTTGCCGTACTCGCGCCAGGAGTAGTTGAGCACGTCCGGCTCGTTGAAAGCCGCTCCGAGTTTGGCACCGAGTCCTTCCCCAAAAGCAAAATGCTCGACATTAAAACCGATGTACACCGCCAGCCGTTTGCCTTCGGGCCAGTGGAAATCACGGCGTTGGGTGATGGCCGAATAAGGAAAGCGCCCATGGTGGGACAGCGGAGCGAAAGCAGAATCCATGGTGGTGTCCCGTTTCACAGTTCCGCCAGTCCAGCACGTACCAGCAGCCATTCGGCGCTGTCGTTCCAAACATCCATCTCGGTAATCAGCCCATCGCGAATCACATACCGGTCCACGTAGCGATTATTTTCGAACGGGGTGCCATCCGGCCATTCCCCATAGAGCGTGCCCCGGTTGTATACCACCGCGTACTGTAACGTCCCGCCGCTCATCACCTCGGTGGCTTCAAAGCGTTTTTTTACCCAGGCATAACGCCCTTTGTTGAAGGCGGTTGTGTCCATTGGGTCGGTCATCGGGCGGTTGCCGGTGAAGCGAATACTCAGTTCCGGGGAAACGAAGCGGCGGGCGCTATCCGGATCCGGTTTCATCAGGATAATCAGGTAGGCGTCCACGAGCCCGGCAGGATCGGAAAGATCGAGATGCTTGATCTCTTTGTCCCAGTTTGGTGCGTCGGTCATGTTTTCTCCCTCTTTTTGCGCAGGCATGGCCTGTGTCCAGCGGTGATTCGGTAGCTTGAATGACACGATGTCGGCCGCTTCAGGCCTCATGGATCGTCGCCATTCTTCCTTATTTTTTGTCGTCAATTAATGACTTAGGTGACGACAAAAAATAAAGCAATATGCATGCCCAACCTGAGCGGCGAGTAAAATGGCATGCCCTTTGCGTTGTTAGCGGTGTCGGGCGGAACCGCCCTAACTCAGCAAAAGGGGGAAGCCATGCTTCGTGCAGTAAAGAAATGGGCCGCATTGGTACTGTGCCTGATGGCCGGTGGTACTTTGGCGAATGAGCCGGTAAAGATCGGATTGATCACCGCTTTGTCCGGACAGTCCGCCCAGGCCGGTGAATCGATCACCCGTGGTTTGCAGGTGGCTATTGATGAGATCAATGCTTCCGGTGGCGTACTTGATGGCCGACCGTTGGTGTTGGTGCGCCGGGATGATGAGGCCAATCCCGCCAAAGGCGTGGTGGCGGCGCGTGAACTGATCCATAAGGAGAAGGTGGCGGTCTTGTTCGGTGGCCTGGACACCCCGGTATCGATGGCCATAGTGCCCTTGGTCAACCAGGCGAAAATGCCCTTTGTGGGGCCCTGGGCCGCGGGCACGCCGATCACCAAAAACGGCGCGGATCCCAACTTCGTGTTCCGGGTTTCGGCGATGGACGAGATCGTTGACATTGCCATGGTGGAGTACGCACAGAAAAATTTCGGCGCGCGGAAGTTCGGCCTGATGATGGTGAACAACCCCTGGGGAGAGTCCAATCAAAAGGGGCTGGTGGCCGCGCTCAAGGATAAAGGTCTGGAACCGGCGGCCAGCGAGAAATTCGATGGCGATCAAGTGGACCTGGTGCCACAGCTGACCCGTCTGCGTGACGCCGGTGTCGATACTATCTGCCTGGTCGGCAACGTCGGACCTTCCGCTCAAGTGGTGAAATCCCTGCGCCGCATGGGCTGGGATGTGCCGGTGGTGTCTCACTGGGGCCCCGCCGGTGGCCGTTTCACCGAACTGGCTGGGCCGGGTTCTGAAAAAGTGCATTTTATCCAAACCTACAGCTTCTTCGGTGACCAATCCCCAGCGGGAGAAAAAGTCATCGCCGCACTGAAAGCAAAATACAAGGACATCAGTGGCCCGGAAGACATTACTCCGGCGGTGGGGGTGGCTAATGCCTACGACGCCCTGCATCTGGCCGCTCTAGCCATCAACGAGGCCGGTTCCACCGAGGGGGAAGCGATCCGGGAAGGTTTCTTCAAGATCAAGGAATACCAAGGACTGATTAAGAGCTACCAGCAACCCTTCTCCCCTGAAGTTCATGATGCCTTGAGCGCCGACGACTACGTCTGGGCCCGGTTCATCGACAACCGGATCGTTCCGGTGGTGTTGTCGCAGTAAGCAAGGGACGAACATGGATATTCAGCTGGTATCGGCGCTGATCAGTGGCCTTGGCATGGGCAGCATGTATGGCCTGATGGCGCTGGGTTTTTACATCACCTACGCGGTATCGGGGACGGTCAACTTCGCTCAGGGCAGCTCCATGATGCTCGGCGCGGTGTTGTGCTTCACCTTTTCCCAGACCCTGCAATGGCCGCTGGTGCCGGCGGTGGCGATGGCGCTGCTGTGCTGCGCATTCTACGGTTTGGTGGTGGAGTTTCTCGCGGTACGGCCGTTTACCCGGCGCGGCTCTGACGCCTGGCTGATGTCCACCGTGGCGTTGGGCATCGTTCTGGATAACCTGGTCATGCACACTTTCGGCCGTGAGCCGCGCAGCCTGCCCTCCTCGCTGGCGATTACGCCGCTGGAGGTGGCGGGGGTGAATCTGGCGGTGTATCCGTTGCAATTGATCATTCCGTTGGTGGGGCTGTCGCTGGCGCTGGTGCTGCACGGGGTAGCACGCTATACCCGTTGGGGAACGGCGTTGCTGGCCACCGAGCAGAACAAGGATGCGGCGCGTCTGATGGGAATTCCCATCGGGAGGGCCATCGCGGGGGCTTTTGCCTTGTCCACTTTGCTGGCCGGGGTGGCGGGCATGATGATCGCGCCGCTGTCCAATGTGAATTCCGACATGGGGACATTGTTCGGTCTCAAGGCGTTTTCAGTGGCTATTCTCGGCGGTATCGGCAGTCCCTGGGGCGTCATGGTCGCCGGTCTGCTGTTCGGTGTGGCCGAGAGTCTGATCACGGTGACGCTGGGCTCCGGCTACACCCACATCATTACCTTTGCCTTGGTGATCGTGGCGCTGGCGCTGAGGCCCAACGGTTTGTTCGGGCGGGCCGGGGTGAAGAAAGTATGAAGTACCCACATGTGATGCTGCTGGCTGCCCTGGTGGCGGTGGCTATGGTTTGCACTTTCTCCTTGAACAGCTATTACGTGTTCGTGCTGGCCAATGTGGCTCTGATCACCATTGTAGGCGTTGGTCTGAACATTCTGTTGGGTTTGAGTGGGCAGATTTCTTTCGGCCACGTGGGATTCTATGCCATTGGCGCCTACACGGTGGCGGTGCTCACCACACAGGCGGGCTGGTCGTTCTGGCCGGCCTGGCTGGTAGGGGCGTTGTTTTCCGGCATCGCCGGGGCTCTGGTGGCGTTGCCGGCATTGCGGGCCAAAGGGCCATATCTGGCGATGATCACTATCGCCTTCAGCTTTATCGTTCAGCATGCCGTAATCGAAATGGAAGGGGTCACCGGTGGTCAGAACGGCATCATGGGGGTGACGGCGCCTGTTCTTCATAAAGACTGGAGCCCCGAGCAGAACATCGCGGTACTTGCCGTGCTGACGGCGGCGGCAATGTTGCTGGTTTACGCTTTGATTTCCCGCGGCACCTGGGGTGCGGCCATGCGGGCGGTCAAGGACAGCGAGGTGGCGGCGGAATCCGTCGGCATTAATCCACTGGCGGCAAAAACCATGGCCTTCGCGCTGTCGGCGCTGATGGCCGGGTTGGCCGGAGGGCTATTCGCGCCTCTGTCCGGCTTTGTAACGCCGGATACTTTCAGTTTCATGCAATCCATTCTGTTCGTACTGGTGGTGATCATTGGTGGCGCGGGGTTCATCGCCGGGCCGGTGATTGGCGCCATTATTCTCGGGGTGCTGCCGGAACTGCTGGCGTCCCTGGAGTCCCATCGCTTGCTGTTCTTTGGTGGCCTGTTGCTGGTGGTCTTGCTGGTGGCGCCCAATGGTTTGATGGGCTGGCTGACGGCCTGGATGGGCCGGCGTGCCGGGAACGGCGCCACCAGCCCGCTTCCCAGTGATGATGCCGCCCCCGTGCTGGATGCGCGCCCTCGTCATGGTTTGAAAGTGCGGGGGCTGAGCATGACCTTCGGTGGCGTCAAAGCGGTCAGCGGCTTGAATATGGATTTGCCAGCGGCGGCGGTGACCAGTTTGATCGGTCCCAATGGCGCCGGCAAAACCACGGTGTTGAATATGCTCAGCGGGTTTTACCGGCCCACGGACGGTGGCTTTTCTCTGACCGATGCCGCTCTGCAAACCGAGGGGGCGTGGCGCATCGCCCGCCGTGGGGTGGCAAGAACCTACCAAACGTCGCAGCTGTTCGATTCACTTTCCGTGGAGGACAACGTCGCTTTGGCAGCCTGCCGGGGTCATTTGGGAACGGTGCTCGCTGGCGGGCCTTTCCGTTCCCGGACGGTACGCCAGCGGGCACGCGCCCTGCTGGCGTTCTGTGGCTATCATGGCGATCCCACCCTGCCCGCTTCGCAACTGCCGCATGTGGACCGGCGCCTGGTGGAGATCGCCCGGGCACTGGCGCTGGATCCGGAAGTGCTGTTGCTGGATGAACCCGCCGCCGGTTTGTCGCGGGAAGATACCGACCAGTTGGGGGATCTGCTCAAAGCGGTCGCGGCCGCCGGTATCGCGGTCCTGGTGGTGGAACACGACATGGAACTGGTGATGTCGGTATCCGACCAGGTCATTGTTCTGGATACCGGTACCCTGCTGGCCACGGGCAACGCAGCGGAGGTACAGGCCAATCCGCAAGTCCGTAAAGCCTATCTCGGTGACAGCGGGGATCTGATGGTCACGGAAAGCCGTGACCCTCCACAAGGTCCCGAGCTGCTGGGCGTCAGCCGTCTGGTAGCGGGATACGGTGCCGAGCCGGTGTTGCACGGTATCAATCTGAAAATTCGCCAGGGCGAAATGGTGGCGCTGTTGGGGGCCAATGGCGCCGGCAAATCCACCTTGATGCGGGTGCTCAGTGGATTGCATCCGGCCCAGAGCGGTGGCGTGCATCTCAATGGCGAGGTGCTCAACACCATGCCGGCGGAGAAAATTGCCGGTCGGGGCGTGGTGTTGGTGCCGGAAGGCCGGCAGGTTTTTCCCGAATTGTCGGTGCTGGATAACATCCGCCTTGGCGGCTTCCTTCACGCTGAGGACCGTGAAGTCCGCGTGCAAGGTATGTTGGAACGGTTTCCTCGTCTGCGCGAGCGCCAACACCAGCGTGCCGGGCTACTTTCCGGAGGTGAACAGCAAATGCTGGCACTGGCCCGCGGTTTGATGGCAAAGCCAAGGGTGCTGCTATTGGATGAGCCGTCTCTCGGACTGGCACCGAAGATCATCGCCGAGCTGTTCGAGGTGTTGGATCAGCTGCGGCGGGAGGACATGACCATTTTGCTGGTGGATCAGATGGCGGCACTGGCATTGGCTTTGGCGGATCGCGCCTACGTGATCGAAGGCGGTCGTGTGGTGGCGCAAGGGACGGCGGACGAGATCCGCGCGAACGTGGATCTCGCCAACGCCTATCTGGGCAACGCCGCGCCTACTCCTGCAACAGGCTGATATCGGCCACGTTAAGGAACAGATCGCGCAGGAAACTCAGCAGGGCCAGGCGGTTGTCACGAACCGCCGGGTCCTCGGCCATCACCATCACGCTTTCGAAGAAGGCGTCCACCGGGGCACGCAGCTCCGCCAGCAGTTCCAGCACCGCCTGGTAGTCGCCCTGCTCCAGCAGCGGCTCGGACTGTTCGTAGGCGGCCACCACCAGATTGGTGAGTTCCTGTTCCGCTTCGTCTTCCAACAGTGCGCCATCGATTTCTTCCGGCGGCGCTTGTTCCAGCTTGGCCAGAATATTGGAGACCCGCTTGTTGGCCGCGGCCAGAGCCTGAGCTTCCTCCCGCTGCTGGAACGCGGCCACGGCTTTCACCCGGCGATCGAAATCCAGCGGTTTGCGGCAGGCGTCCTCGATGGCCAGCACCGACAGGATCACCGGTGTGGCGATGCCCTGTTCCTGATACATGGCGCGGTAACGGCCCTTAATAAAATCGAAGGCTTCGTCGACCTGAGCGGCGTCGATGCGATCACCAAGCTGGGTGGCGGCCTGATCCAGCAGGTCGCGCAGATCCAGTTCCAGCTGGTTTTCGATGATGATGCGCAGAACACCGAGAGTGGCCCGCCGCAGTGCATAGGGGTCCTTGGTACCGCTGGGCTTCTGGCCGATACCGAAGATCCCCACCAGCGTATCGATCTTGTCGGCCAGGGAAACCGCCATACCGGTCTTGCTTTGTGGCAGCTTGTCGCCGGCGAAACGGGGCAGGTATTGCTCGTACAGCGCTTCGGCCACGTCCTCGGGCTGGCCTTCACGCTGGGCAAGGTAATAGCCCATGATGCCCTGCATGGTGTCGAACTCGTACACCATTTCGCTATTGAGGTCGGCCTTGCTGAGTTCCCCCGCCAGTCTGGCGTGCGCGCTGTCGCCGCCGGTTTGTTCGGCGATCACGGCCGCCAGGGCCCCGATACGCTGGCACTTGTCGGCCACCGTCCCCAGCTGCTGCTGGAACACCACCTGGGCCAGCCCCTCGGCGTGTTGCACCAGGGTCTTCTTGCAGTCGTTATCATAGAAGAAGGCGGCGTCGGCCAGCCGCGGCCGAATCACCTTCTCGTTACCGGCGATCACCTGGGCCGGGTCCTTGGACTCGATGTTGCTGATGGTGATGAATTTCGGCATCAGCTTGCCATCGGCGTCGAGCACGGAAAAATATTTCTGGTGCTCTTCCATGGCGCTGATCAGCGCTTCCTGGGGCACGCGCAGGAAGTCCTCATCAAAGCCGCCGGTCAGCGCCACCGGCCATTCCACCAGGGCGGTTACTTCGTCAAGCAAATCGGGATTGATCCGCGCGGTACCGCCGGCCTGCTTGCCCGCGGTGATCGTCTGCTCTTCGATCATCGCCTTGCGGCGGTCGAAATCGGCGATCACATGCCCTTCATTTTCCAGGCGCCCGGCGTATTCACCGGCCTGGCTCAGCTCAATGGCTCCCGGCGCGTGGAAGCGGTGGCCATAGCTGGTGCGGCCGGATTGCAGATCCAGCAGCTCGAACGGTACGACTTCCTCGCCGAACAAGGCCACCAGCCAATGTGCCGGGCGAACGAACTGTACCTTGCGGCTGCCCCAGCGCATGCGCTTGGGAATCGGCAACTTCTGGATCGCCTGGGCGAAAAATGCCGGCACCAGCTCGGTGGTGGCCTTGCCCTCCTCGGTGATACGGGCAATCAGGCGTTCGCCCTTACCGGTGTCCTGGCGGTCCAACTGGTCCACGGTCAGCCCCAGAGAAGCGGCGAAGCCCTGGGCGGCCTTGGTCGGATTGCCGTCGGCATCAAACGCCGCCTGCACCGCCGGGCCCTGACGTTCGATATCCCGGTCGGCTTGTTTTTCGTCCAGGTCACGCACCAGCACCGCCAACCGGCGCGGTGCGGCGAAGCTTTCCACTTCGCCGTGTTGCAGTCCGGCCTCGTCCAGTTGCCGCAGGAACTCCTCGGTGAGCGCCGCGCTCAGGGTCGGCAGCGCCTTCGGGGGTAGCTCCTCGGTGCCCAGCTCGATCAGTAAATCCCGGGACATTATTTCTTCCCCTTCTTTTTATTGCCTTTCTCGGCGGGCGCTTTTCCTGCCGCCTTCTCATCCTGCTTTGCCAGCTCGGCTTCCACTTCCGCACGGATGGCCGGATCGGCCATGGGGAAGCCCAGTTTACGGCGGGCATCGAAGTAGGCCTGAGCTACGGCCCGGGCCAGGGTGCGCACACGCAGAATGAAGCGCTGACGTTCGGTCACCGAGATGGCCTTGCGTGCGTCCAGCAGGTTAAAGGTGTGAGAAGCCTTGAGAGCGTACTCGTAGGCGGGCAGCGGCAGGCCCGCGCTGATCAGCTTGGTGGACTCGGATTCGAACAGGTCGAATTGTTTGAACAGTTCCTCGACGTTGGCGTGCTCGAAGTTGAAGGTGGACATCTCCACTTCGTTTTGCAGATAAACGTCGCCGTAGCTGACCTTACCGAATGGGCCGTCGGACCAGACCAGGTCGTACACCGAGTCCACGCCCTGAATGTACATGGCCAGACGCTCCAGGCCATAGGTGATCTCGCCGGTGACCGGGTAGCAGTCGATGCCGCCGACCTGTTGGAAGTAGGTGAACTGGGTCACTTCCATGCCATTGAGCCACACTTCCCAGCCCAGCCCCCAGGCGCCGAGCGTGGGAGATTCCCAGTTGTCCTCGACGAAGCGGATATCATGCACCAGCGGATCGAAGCCCAGCAGGCGCAGGGAGTCCAGGTACAAATCCTGAATGTTGTCCGGGGACGGTTTGAGGACCACCTGGAACTGGTAATAGTGCTGCAGTCGATTGGGGTTCTCCCCATAACGACCGTCGGTGGGCCGCCGGGAAGGTTGCACATAAGCACTGTTCCAGTTTTCCGGGCCAATGGCGCGCAGGAAGGTGGAGGGGTGGAACGTCCCCGCGCCCACTTCCATGTCCAAAGGCTGCACGACCACACAGCCCTGCTCGGCCCAATACTGTTGCAGGGCCAGGATCAGGCCCTGAAAGGTCATCACGTCCGCTTGCGGTTGATCCGCCATGTCGCTTCCTGTTATTCCGCTGGTGCACCGGTGCGAGCCCGCGCTCCTGGCGGCGATGCCATGCCCTCCACGGTGGCGCTGGCCCCGTGTGTGGGAGGGAGAGAGACGGGCTCGTGAAACGAAGACCGCAAGTATAGCGTTCCCCAGGGGCCGGTGATACCGTGGCCCGGAACCCGACATTCCCGTCTTTCACCGAGATCGCCCATGGAACGATGCCCCTGGTGCGGTACCGACCCCCTGTACGTGGCTTACCACGATCAGGAGTGGGGGGTACCGGAACACGATGATCGCCGATTGTTTGAATTCCTGCTTCTGGAGGGAGCGCAGGCCGGCCTCAGCTGGATCACGGTATTGCGCAAGCGTGAGAACTACCGGGGGGCCCTGGATGGCTTCGACCCGGAAAAGATCGCCCGCTATGACGAGCGCAAACTGGAACAACTGCTGCAGGATGCGGGACTGATCCGCAACCGGTTGAAAATGAAGGCGGCGGTGAGTAACGCCCAGGCGTATCTGGACCTGCGTGAGGCAGGCCAGACCCTGGATGCCCTGCTGTGGGGCTTTGTCGATGGCACTCCCCGGGTTAACCGCCATCGGTCGCTGTCCGACGTGCCGGCGGTTACCCCCACCGCCGAAGCCATGAGCCGGGAACTGAAGAAAAAAGGCTTTCGTTTCGTCGGCCCGACCATTATGTACGCCTTCATGCAGGCCGCCGGCCTGGTGAACGACCATCTGATCAGCTGTCCGCGTCACCGGCAGCTGGCGGACGGGTGAAAATCCGGTCGAATTGAAAACTTTTACAACGGTGGCGTCAGAGCTGGTATGAGCTTTGCTGAGGCACTGGGGAACGCAACCCAGGGACTGGTGAAGGAGGCTCCCATGAAACCGGTGTTGATTATAAAGGCCGGCAGCACCTACCCCGAATTGATCGAGCATTACGGGGACTTTGAGGACTGGATCGCGCGGGGGCTCGGTGATCGCTGTGCCGTGCAGGTATGTGATGTGCGTGAGCCGGTGCCGTTGCCGTCGCCGGACCGTATCGCGGCGGTGGTCATCACCGGCTCCCACGCCATGGTGACCGAGCAGGCGCCCTGGATGGTGCGCCTGACCGATTGGCTGGATGACGCCATTACCCATCCGGCGGCGTTGCCGGTGTTGGGGATCTGTTTTGGCCATCAATTGTTGGCGAAACTGCTTGGTGGTGAAGTGGGAGACCATCCACAGGGTATGGAAGTGGGCACGGTGGCGCTGAGAATGGCATCGGAAGCGGCCAGGGATCCTCTGTTTGCCGGCCTTTGCGAGCAGCCGTGGGGGCAGATGGTGCACCAGCAATCGGTGCTGGTGGCGCCGCCGGAAGTGTCGGTACTGGCCAGTAATGGCCACGACGCCTGCCAGGCGTTCCGCTATCGGCAACGGGTGTGGGGCTGTCAGTTTCATCCGGAATTCAACGCCGATATTAGCCGGGCTTACCTGCAAGCCTTGCGTGGCCGGAGTATCAGTGATCAGCGCGCCGCGGACGCCATGTCCGAAGTCCGGGAATGCCCTGGTGCCAATGAAGTACTGAGCCGATTCGGACAACTGGTACAGGATCTTTGCGCTGCCTAGGCAAGCTGGCGGCCGGCGGCCGGCGCTTGGTGTAGGATGCCGGTATCCCGTGTTTCTTCATCAAGGCCATGAGCGACTCCTACCGCGAACAACACAAACTGCGTCTGGCGTATATGCCCTGGCTGTACCCCCGGCTCAAGCCCCGGCACCGGGCCTGGGCGGAACCCTGGCAGAAAAAGGTGCAAGAGGAGCTGGAGCGCCTCGAAACGGTGCGTTTCGGGGAGCACTGTTTTGTCGCACCGCAGGCGTGCCTGTTCGCCGAGCCGGGCCGCGATATCCATGTTGGCGATCACAGTCATATCGCCGCCGACACCGTGCTGCATGGCCCGATCCGGCTCGGGGTCCATGTCAGCATCAACCATCATGCCACCCTGGAAGGTGGGGCCGCCGGTATCGAGATCGGCGATCATTCCCGCATTGCCGCCTACGCTACTCTTTATGCCTTCAATCACGGCAGAGAGGCCGCCAGCCTGGTCCGCGAGCAGCCGGTGACCTCCCGGGGCATTCGTATTGGCCGGGATGTCTGGCTGGGTGCCCGTTGTGGCATCGTCGACGGCATCACGATTGGCGACCATGCGGTGGTGGCGATGGGGGCGGTGGTAACCCGGAATGTACCGCCCTGGTGTGTGGTGGCGGGCAACCCGGCGCGTCCCATAGGCCGCCGGCCGGGGGCGCCGCCGGAAGAAGGTATCAAGGGGTAATTGCATCACGGTATTGAACACCGTTCATTAATGTTGCATTCTAGGCCAAATGAACGGTGTTTAAGGGGAGGTGGTGAAATGGCGAGGCGTAACCAGCATAGCAAGGAAGAACTGCGGGCCATGGCCATTGAGGCGTTGGCGGATCTGGTGGAACGGGAAGGGGTGGATAATTTCAGTGTTCGCCAGATCGCCGGGAAACTGGGCTATACCCCTGGCATGCTTTACCACCTGTTCGTCAATCTGGATGATCTGATTCTGCATCTGAATGCACAAACTCTGGATGCGCTGAATGCCCGCATTGATCAGGCCGCCGGTCATGGTGATCCGATGGCGGTACTGAAAGCCATGGCGTTTGAATATTTGCGCCTGGCCCGGGAGCACACCGCCCTTTGGCAGTTGGTGTTCAGCCATCGCATGGCGAACCAGGCCCCGGTGCCGGACTGGTATGTCGATCGTACCCGGCACATGTTCGAGCAAGTGGAAGTTCAGTTGAAGGACTGGGTGCCGGCGGCGGATCAACGGCAAAGGCAGGTAATGGCAAGAACACTGTGGGGAAGCGTGCACGGAATTTGTTTGCTGCATGTGGAAAACAAACTGAATGTGGCCGGCGACGTGGCACCGGAAGCGATGCTGGAATCGCTGCTCGATCACTATCTGTCGTCATGCGCCAGGGAAGGAGAAAAATAAATGGGAAAGAGCGTGTTTTCCTTGTTGTTCAAACGCCGGTTCGGACCTTTTTTCGGAACCCAGTTCCTTGGCGCTTTCAATGACAATGTCTTTCGTCAGGGGCTGATTCTCCTGATCGCCTCCGGCGTGGTCGTGGGAACCGAAGTCAATACGCTGAATAACGTGGCACTGGCCTTGTTCATCGTTCCGTTCTTTCTGTTCTCCGCCCTTGCCGGACAAATCGCCGACAAGTTTGACCGCGCCCGTCTGATCCGCTGGATCAAGTTCGCGGAGATCATGATCATGAGCTGCGCCGCGCTGGGGTTTTACTTCGACGCGGTTTACGGCCTGTTGGTGCTGCTGTTCTTCATGGGGTTGCAGTCCACTTTCTTCGGGCCGATCAAGTACTCGATCATTCCTCAGCATTTGCCCAATGAAGAGCTGGTGAGAGGTAATGCGCTGGTGGAAATGGGCACCTTTCTGGCGATTCTGCTCGGCTCGGTTTCCGGTGTGATGCTGAAGATGGGCGGCAATACGCCGCTGGTGATCAGCACCGCGGTGATTGGCCTGGCGGTGCTGGGTTTTCTTTTCTCCCTGGGTATTCCCAAAGCGCCGGCGGCGGACCCGGGCCTGCGTCTGAACTGGAATTTGTGGAAGGAAACCTGGCACATCGTCGGCTACGCCCGCGAGGTGAAATCGGTATGGATGTCGGTGCTGGGTATTTCCTGGTTCTGGTTCCTCGGTGCCGCCTACACCACGCAGTTGAAGGTGTATGTGGATGACTATCTGATGGGGACCGAGGGTCTGTACGCGTTGTTGCTGGCCACCTTTTCCATCGGCATTGGCCTGGGCTCATTTTTCTGTGAAAAAGCATCCGGAAAGCGGGTGGAGTTGGGTTTGGTTCCGCTGGGTTCCATTGGTATCAGTGTCTTCGGTATCGATTTGTTTTTCTCCTACACCTCGTTGACTCTGAGCGGCCAGCTTTCGATCACGGAATTTCTGCAACAGCCCGGCGGTTATCGGATCATGGCCGATTTACTTGGTGTTGGTATATTTGGCGGTTTTTATATCGTGCCATTGTTTGCCTTCGTACAGCAACGCTCCAATCCGAAACATCTGGCCCGCATTATCGCCGCCAATAATATTCTCAATGCCTTGCTCATGGTGGCGTCGGCGGCGGCGGGAATTATTTTCGTCGGTGTTCTGGATCTCACCGTGCCCCAGTTTTTCCTGGCGCTGGCGTTGGCCAACGTGGTGGTGGCGCTCTACATCTATACCGTGGTGCCCGAGTTCCTTATCCGTCTTCTGGTATGGATGCTGACCAACACCATCTACCGGGTGAAACACAAGGGGCTGGAAAACATTCCCGAGGAAGGGCCTTGTTTGCTGGTATGCAATCACATCAGTTATACGGATGCGCTGTTGCTGGCCGGAGCGGTTCGCCGGCCGATCCGTTTCGTGATGGCGAAGCCGATCTACGACATGCCTTTGCTGAATTATATTTTCCGCACTGGCAAGACCATTCCCATTGCTTCCAAGGAAAAACATCCGGACATTTATGAGCAGGCCTTCCGCCGGGTACGTGAAGAACTGGCGGATGGTCAGGTAGTATGCATTTTCCCGGAAGGCCGCTTGACACCGGATGGCGAAGTGGGTGAATTCAAGAGCGGAATGGAAAAAATCGTTAAGGAAACCCCGGTACCGGTGGTGCCCATGGCATTATCCGGTTTGTGGGGCAGTTTCTTCAGTCATAAAGGTGGTGCGGCCCTTACCCGCATGCCGCGGCGCTTCTGGTCACGGGTCAAACTCGCCGTCGGTGAACCGGTGGCACCGGAGGCCGTGGATGCGCAAGCCATGCGAAGCGCGGTGTTGGCATTACGCGAACGACCATGAGGGAACGAAGTGGTCCACCACGAGTCTATTTCCGGACAACGCCATAGAGATACAAAAGGAGCCGATCAATGAGACGAATTTCCAGTGCTGCCCTGATCATGATGGTGGCCTTGGTTTCCACCGTCACGGCACAGGCGGACCAGGATGGAAAAACGGTGTTCGGATGGGTGGAGAAAACCACCATTGAGTCCTGGGATGTGGAGATGAAAGCCAAGCTGGACAGTGGCGCTTTGACGTCCTCCATGCAGGCTACCGATATCGAAAATTTCACCAAGGACGGTGAGGATTGGGTGCGGTTCACCGTGGATGTGGAAGACGATGACGGCGGCAAAAAGGTGGAACGCCGATATGAAAAGCCGCTGTTCCGGGATCTGACCGTGCGCGGCGCCGGCGGCAAGGATGAGCGCCCGGTGGTTCTGATGAAGATCTGTATGGGCGATACCGTGTACGAAGAGCAGTTCAGTCTTCGCGACCGCAGTGAGATGCTGTACCCGGTGCTCCTCGGGCGCCGCACTATTCAGCACTTGGGCTTGCTGGACGTCACCAGTACTTTCCAGAACTCGCCTGACTGCGACGAGAACTCCGAAGTGAAGCACAACAAGGATCAGAAAGACGACGAGGATATCGGCGATTGATGATTGGTCTGGCCGGCGCCAGGCGCCGGCCAGCCTTGGCGAGTTAAGCGATTTCCGAAAATACCTGAACGATATTGCCCAGCCGGGCGGTCAGCTGATCGCCGGTATTCAGTGCCGCCACACCGCTGGGCGTGCCGGTAAAAATGAGGTCACCGGGATCCAGGCGGAAGGTCTGACTGATGTGGGCGATCAACTCAAAGGTGGGAAACAGCATTTGCCCGGTGTGGCCGTGCTGACGGGTTTCGCCGTTGATTTCCAGTGACACTTCCAGGTTCTGGCGCACGGAAATACCACGGGCGTCGACGAAGCCGGACACCGGAGCGGCGCCGTCGAAGGCCTTGGCGCGTTCCCAGGGATGCCCTTTGGCCTTCAGGGTGCTTTGCAAGTCCCGCAAGGTCAGATCAAGCCCCACGCCATAGGCGGCGATGGCGTAGCGGACCCGGTCGGGATCGGTCTCGCCACTGAGGGTTTTGCCGACCATGACCACCATTTCCACTTCATGATGGACTTCCCCCTGCCCTTTGGGCAGCACCACTGGCTCATGCAGGCTCACCAGGGCGGAGGCGGGTTTCATGAACAGCAAGGGTTGTTCCGGCACTTCGTTACCCAGTTCGCGGGCGTGTTCGGCGTAGTTACGTCCCACGCACACCACTTTGCCCACCGGCATATCCATGGTTGAGCCGTCGATCCAACGGTGAAGGTAGTTTTGCGTCATCACGATAATCCTGAAAAAAGGGGGTCGGCGGTCGACGGGATTACAGGTCGAACAGCTTGCCCGGGTTCATCACGTTGTTCGGATCGAAGACCTGTTTCACCGCCTTCATATAAGCGATTTCCTCGGGGCTGCGGGAGTAGCCCAGGTAGGGCTTCTTGGTCATGCCGACACCGTGTTCCGCGGAAATGGAGCCGTTGTAGCGTTGCACGATTTCAAATACCCACTTGGAAACGTTGTTGCACTTCTCGAAGAAATCTTCTTTCGGCAGCGCTTCCGGTTTCAGGATATTCAGGTGCATGTTGCCGTCGCCGATGTGGCCGAACCAGACGATCTCGAAATCCGGATAGGCGTCCTGGACCACCTTGTCCACCGCCTCAACGAACTCCGGCACCTTGTCGATGGTCACCGAAATATCGTTCTTGTACGGGGTGTGCGGCGCGATGGATTCGGAAATCCGCTCGCGCAACTGCCACAGCTGATCCAGCTGCTGCAGCGACTGGCTCATCACGCCATCCAGCACCCAGCCTTGTTCCACGCAGCGCTCGAACACCGCCATTGCCTGGTCGGCGGTTTGTTCGGAGACCTGTTCGAATTCCAGCAGGCAATAAAACGGGCAATCGGTATCGAAGGGACGGGAGACGCCGTGCGCCAACACGTGGGCCATGGCCTTGTCGGAGAAGAATTCGAAGGCGGTGAGGTCCAGTTCGGACTGAAAGGCGTGTAATACCTTCATCACTTCCTGGAAGCCGGGCACGCCCAGCACCAGGGCGGTCAGATTTCTGGGCTGGCGGGCCAGCTTGACGGTGGCTTCCACGACGAAGCCCAAGGTGCCTTCCGAGCCGATGAACAAGTGGCGGAAGTCGTAACCGGTGGCGTTCTTGATCAGTCCTTTATTGAGCTCCAGCAGCTCGCCTTTGCCGGTGACCACCTTCAGGCCGGTGATCCAGTCCCGGGTCATGCCGTAGCGGATCACCTTGATACCGCCGGCATTGGTATTGATGTTGCCGCCGATCTGGCTGGAGCCGGCGGAGGCGAAATCCACCGGATAGAACAGGCCCTGCTGCTCGGCGTACTCCTGAAGTTGCTGGGTGATCACACCGGGCTGGACCGTGACGGAACGATCATAAGCGTTGAAGTCCAGCACCTTGTTCATCCGGTCAAAGGCCACCACCAGCTCGCCGGACGCCGCCACGGCGCCGGCGGAAAGACCGGTGCGGCCGCCGGAGGGCACCAGGTGCAGACCGTGCTCATTGGCGATTTCGACGATCTGCTGCACTTCGTCAATGGTTTCCGGCAACAGTACGGCGCTGGGGGCCGGGGCCCAGACTTTGGTCCAGTCCACCCCGTAGCGCTGGGCGCTGTCCTGATCGGTCAGGCAGCGGGCACCGAGCAGTTCGGTCAGGTGTTCCAGGGCGGCATGGGCTAAAGCGGTCATGGCGACTCCAACAGTCCTCAACTCAACTTGAAAAAGGCAACCGGTCCGGGTGGCTCTCATCCGGGGCGCGCTATGATACCATACGCGCCCATTTAGCCCGCTATAGAGACCACCCATGGCCCATACCTCTCTTGAGAAGGACAAGATTCGCATTCTCCTGCTCGAGGGCATCCACCAGAACGCGGTGGATAATCTGAAGGCGAACGGCTACCACAACGTGGAGCTACTGCCCAAGGCCCTGACCGGCAGCGATTTGACCGACGCTATCAAGGACGCCCATTTCGTGGGAATCCGCTCCCGCACCCAGCTCACCGAAGAGGTGTTCGCGGCGGCGGAGAAGCTGATCGGCGTGGGTTGTTTCTGTATCGGTACCAACCAGGTGGATCTCAAGGCGGCGCTGAAACGCGGCATCCCGGTGTTCAACGCACCCTACTCCAATACCCGCTCGGTGGCGGAGCTGGTGATCGCTCACACCATCAGCCTGATGCGGGGCATTCCGGAGAAGAACGCGGTGGCTCACCGTGGCGGCTGGCTGAAGTCCGCCAAGGATAGTTATGAGATCCGGGGCAAAAAGCTGGGGATCGTCGGCTACGGCAACATCGGCGCCCAGGTGTCAGTGCTGGCCGAATCCATGGGCATGAAAGTGTACTTCTACGACGTGGTGCCGAAGCTGCCACTGGGCAACGCCACCCAGGTACAGAGCCTTCACGATCTGCTGGGCATGTGTGACGTGACCAGCCTGCATGTACCGGATACTCCGGCTACCCGCTGGATGATCAAGGAAGAGCAGATCCGGGCGATGAAGCCGAAGAGCTATCTGATCAACTATGCTCGCGGCAAGGTGGTGGACATTGAAGCGCTGACCGCTGCTATCAAGGACGGTCACCTGCTGGGGGCGGCCATCGATGTTTTCCCGGAGGAACCGAAGGGTAACGATGACGAGTTCATCAGCCCGCTGCGGGACTTCGATAACGTCATCCTCACGCCGCACATCGGCGGTTCCACCCATGAAGCCCAGGAAAACATCGGCACCGAGGTGTCCGAGAAGCTGATTCGTTACTCGGACAACGGCTCCACCCTGAGCGCGGTGAACTTCCCGGAAGTGGCCCTGCCGGCCCATCCGGATATGCACCGCTTGCTGCATATTCACCAGAATATCCCGGGCATTCTCAGCCAGATCAACACCATTTTCTCCGAGAACGATATCAACATCTGTGGTCAGTACCTGCAGACCAACGAAGATATCGGTTACGTCGTGATCGACGTGAACAAGGGCTACAGTCAGTTGGCTCTGGAGAAGCTGCGGACCATCGAAGGCACCATCCGCACCCGGGTGCTGTTCTAAACCGATCGGGCTCGCCACTTCCGGTGGCGGGTCCTTTGGCTTTCAGGGCTGTCATGGAAGCAGGCCGTGTTTGGGGGAACAAAAAACACTGGTTGATGCTGGTGCTGCCGCTGTGGCTCGCCGGCTGTGCCATGGGATCCCTGTTCCAGCCTTATCCGAGTCAGGCCCAGTCCTGGGTCCATCCTGCCTCTGGCCGCAACGCCTCCATAGTTCAACACCTCGAACGCGCCGGGAAAGGCCGCGACGGAGTGCTTTATCTGCAGGAACTGGGGCTGTTGCAGCAGCGCCTGGGCAACGACACCGCCAGCCGGACGGTGTTCGCCGATGTCATCAATCACTATGAGCACACCGATGCCCAGGCGCTGATCCGCGTGACCGGGCTGGCGTCGCAGACCGGTGCTCTGCTGATCAACGACAACGCTCTGCCCTACCGGGCACCGGATTACGAACGTATTTTTACCTACAGCTATCAGGCGCTGAATTACTGGGCCGCCGGGGATGTCACCGGGACCGCGGTGGAATTGCGCCGCGCCGCGCAAGCGCAACGCATGGCTGAACAGCACCGTGAGAAAGAGTTGGCCAAGGCTGATGAGGACACCGCACCCCTGGACCTGTCCCAGTATCAAGGCTACTTCGAAGGTCTGGACCTCGCCGCCGGCGCGGTGAAAAGCAGCTTCCAGAACGCCTGGACCTTCTATCTCTCGGCGCTGTTCTGGGAAGCTCACGGCGAATATAACGACGCCTTGGTGGACTATAAGAAGGCGTTGGAGCTGCATCCGGAGGCGGATTGGCTCAAGGCCGACGTGCAGCGGGTTTCCCGGGCCCTGGACGGCCAGCGCCAGCGCGGCATCGGCACCGTGGCGGTGATCTACGAACAGGGCGACGTGCCGGCGCGGCAGGAAGTGAGCCTGCCCATTCCCACCCCGCATGGATTGTTCCTGGTGGCGTTCCCTTCCTATTCGGTGACGTCCGGATCCGTGGCCCGGCCGCTGACGTTTCACGTTGCGGGGCAAAGCGCGCAAACCCGGGTACTGGCGGATGTCGGCGCCCTGGCGGCACGAAATCTGCGGGAGCAGGCGCCGGGAATGCTGATTCGTCAGGTGCTGCGCGCCACCGGCAAGTATAATCTGCAAAAGAAAGCCAATGATGACTTTGGTGGCGCCGGGGCTTTTTTGACGCAACTGTTCAATTTGATCAGCGAACAGGCTGACCGGCGCAGTTGGCTGGGCTTGCCGGCCTACGCCCAGGCCGGCCGTATCACCGTGCCCGTGGGGGAACAACAGGTTCTGTTGAGCGGCCCAGGGGGCGATGCTAGCGTGACCGTACCGGTGGTGGAACGCGGCTTGACCTTGATTCACGTGACCGAACGCGCCGGGCGTCTGGTCGCCCGAGTGCTACCCGTTCAGGAGGGACCCTTATGACCCGTTTTCTTTGCCGCGTCGCGCCGATGCTGGCAGTGCTGCTGCTGACGGCATGTTCGGCCAGTAATATGTCGCGCCTGGAAGTGGCGGATGACGGCGAGCATTTGCAGCTGTACTCCAATAACAGCCTGCTGGCCAGCCGCTTGTCGGTGGAGGAAGTGCGGCGCAAGCGGGTCAATGACCTGCTGTACATGCAGGCCACGTTGGAAAACGGCTGGAAGTTTGAACTGGATTTCCAGTACAAGATCAAATGGTTCGACCAGCAAGGCTTTGAATTGGCGCCGCAATCCCAACCCTGGCGCCAGTTGGTGATGGCCGGCCGCAGTCAGGCCAATGTACAGGCGGTGGCGCCCAACCCCAGTGCCGTGCGCTTTGAAATCTGGGTGCGTGAATAACGCCCCGACCCAATGGATGCCCGCGAGGAGAAGCGAAGATGCGCGTAGTGATGGCGATGATGCTGGGAGTGGCACTGCTGGCAAGCGGTTGTGCCTCGAAAGTGGAATACGGCGACCCCCAGGCGCGGGAGACCGTGACTCCGGATTTCGGCTCCTCCGACCTGCAGATGATCGCCACCAAGATGGTGGATGACATGATGGTGTTCCCGCCGGTGGTGGAACTCACCCGCAACCGTCGCCCGGTGCTGTTCGTGGACCGGGTCAAGAACAAGACCAGCGAGCATGTGGACACCGAATCCATCACCGACACCATCCAGTCCAGGCTGATCAACTCCGGCAAGTTCCGTTTCGTCGACATGACCGTGGTGGACCGCGTGCGTCAGCAACTGGAGTACCAACAGGACTCCGGCATGGTGGATCAGTCCACCGCCGCCCAGATGGGGCGGCAGATCGGCGCCGAGTTCATGCTCTACGGTAATCTGTCCTCCATCGTTAAACGGGATAACAGCACCAAGGACGTGTATTACAAATTCACGCTCAAACTGCTGAACATCCAGAGCGGCATCATCGAATGGTCCGGTGAGAAGGAAATCCGCAAGACCCGCAGTCGCAGCCTGTTTGGTTTATAACGGGCTGCCCCAATGGGCACGGAGGCAGTTATGGTGACCCGGTCTTATCGAATCATCCTGGTGGCGATAGGCCTGCTGTTAAGCGGCCTGGTCTGGAGTGCCACCGAAACCGTCAAAGTGACCGCCGAGGGTTATGGTGAAACACCGCAACATGCGGTCACCGAGGCGCTGGTGGGCGCGGTGCGTCAGGCTGGAGGTGTGGCGTTGGCGGTGGATCCCTCCTTTCGCCGTCAGGTCAGCCAGTGGGTAATCCGGCGTGAGGGGGACGTCAGCACCTGGATAGGCAGCCAGACCTCGGTAGCGGATCCGCAGTTGCCTACCCTGGGCAGTTTGCAGGGCTATCGGGTGCTCGCGGTGAATCGGGTCGACGACGCCTTGTGGAAAGCGAGCGTGGAAGCCCGGGTGCTGCGTTATCAGTCCTTGCGTCCGGGGCGTGGACACCTTCCCGCCATCGCGGTGATGCCCTTCGAAACCCGTGCCAATGAATATCAATTGGGTGAAGTGACCATCGGTGCCGCCGAGGTGCAAAGCCGGCTGCGGGACGATCTGGTCGATGCGTTCACGCAGGCGGGCCGGTTCCGGGTGCTTGATCGTGCCCACCAGGCAGCGTTGGAACGGGAAAGAGCGACGGTGTCCGGTGGCAGCGTCGATCCGGCGGAATGGGCCCGGCTGGGCCGGGTGCAAGGCGCCGATGTGTTGCTGGTGGGGCGCATCGAGGACTTCAGTATCGGCGACCGTCAACGTCGCTTTTATGGCGCCGACTTCCAGGGGTTCGAGCCCCGTGTGCGGGTCCGCTACCGGCTACTGGATACCGCCACCGGTGAAGTGTTGTGGAGCGACTTGTTCGACTGGCGGCAGGACGAGGCCACGGTGCGGGCCTGGGCGCGTCAGCAGAACATCGAGGATCGCCGCCATCCTGAGCGTCTGGCCGACCGGCTCTATCCCAGTATCGCCCGGGCCTTGAGTGGCGCCGCCACCGACGTGCTGTATCCGGTGCGGGTCTTGAAAGTCAGCGGCGATATGCTCTACCTGAGCCAGGGCGCGGGGCGGTTGGAGACCGATGCGATAGTGTCGGTATACCGGCCGGGGGAACAGATCAAGGACCCGGACACCGGTTTACCGATTCAACTGGCCGGTGCGGAGCTGACCCGGGCGCGGGTGATCGAGACCCGTGAAGGGTACGCGCTGGCGCGAGTGACCCAGGCTGCTGCCGCGGTGCAGGCCGGTGACCGGGTGCGGGTGTTGGGGATCGCGGCTTCGGGGGAGCAAGGGCCGGCCGGACAACCGCCCTCCCCCGGCTCCTCGGAAGCGCCGATCCGCTGGGACTGACGAGCCGCGATAGCCCATTCCGAGGAGGTGCCGATGGAAGGTTTTTTCGTACAAGCGTTAGTGCTGTTGGGCGCAGCGGTGCTGCTGTTGCCATTGTTTCAGCGCCTGGGACTGGGCAGCATCCTCGGTTATCTGGTGGCCGGCGTGATCGTGGGGCCGATGGGCCTGGCCGCTATCCAGGGTGCGGATCGGGTATTGCATTTCGCCGAACTGGGCGTGGTGTTGATGCTGTTCGTGGTGGGCCTGGAGCTGGCTCCGCAACAGCTATGGGCGCGGCGGCGCCAGCTGATGGGCATGGGCGTGAGCCAGGTGGTGCTAAGCGCCGCCCTGCTGACCGGCTTTTTCCTGTGGTGGGGTGAGCCGACCAACGCCTCCATTGCCATTGGTGCCACCCTGGCGTTGTCCTCCACCGCCTTTGCCGTGCAAATGCTGGTGGAGACCCGGCAGTTGGGTACCCCCCAGGGGCGGGGTGCTTTTTCCATTCTGTTATTCCAGGATCTGGCGGTGATCCCGCTGCTGCTGCTGCTGCCGGCCTTGGCCGGTGGTGCGGAGGGCGCGGATAAACCCAATCTGCTGATCGGTTTTCTGGCGCTTGCCGGCATGGTCCTGGCAGGGCGTTATCTGCTGAATCCCTGGCTTGGCTGGCTGGCCAAGCTGCATAACCGGGAATTGATGACCGCCACGGCCTTGTTGCTGGTCCTGAGTGCCGCCGCCTTGATGGAAATGCTGCATCTTTCCATGGGGCTGGGCGCTTTCGTGGCCGGTATGTTGCTGGCCAATTCGCCCTATCGGGAGCAACTCGATACCGATATCCAGCCGTTCAAGGGACTGCTGCTGGGCCTGTTCTTCATGGCCATCGGCATGACCATGGATCTGCGGCTGCTGGTGCAGGCGCCCTTGGACATCCTGGCCTGGGGTGTGGCGCTGCTGGCGCTGAAAACCCTGGTGTTGATGGTGATCGCCAAAGTCTCCGGCAACAGCTGGCGTGGCGCGCTGCTGTTCGGATTACTACTCAGTCAAGGCGGTGAATTCGCCTTTGTGCTGTTCACTCAGGCCGGCGCTCTGGGGTTATTGGGCAGCGATGACATTGGCCGCTTGAACCTGGTGGTGGCGCTGTCCATGGCCGCCACCCCATTGCTGTTGAAACTGGTTACCCGGCTCTGGCCGGAACAGCGGCCCAGTGCCGCCCTGCCCGAGGAGCCGATTCCCGATAATCAGGAGCCACAGGTGGTGGTGGCCGGATTCGGCCGCTTTGGCCAGATCATCGGCCGTATTCTGCTGAGCCGGAATATACCGTTCACCGCGCTGGACACCAATCCGGAGCACATCGATACCGTGCGGCGTTACGGCAACCAGGTGTATTTCGGCGACGTTACCCGGCTGGATCTGCTCCACCATGCCGGTATCGGGCATGCCCGTGTGGTGGTGCTGGCGGTGGATGGCGTGGAGGACTCACTGCGCGCCGCTCATTTGATTCTCGAACATTTTCCCAAGGTAACTCTGATTGCCCGGGCGCGGGACCGTCATCATGCCTATTCCCTGCTGGCCCTCGGGGTGCAGCATGTGGTGCGGGAAACGCTGGAATCCAGTCTGCGCGCCAGCCAGGCGGTACTGACTCAGCTTGGTCTGCCGGAGACCACCGCCATCGATCTGGTGCGCACCTTCCGTGAAGTGGACGAGCGGCTGCTGCGCGAACAGGTGGCCCATCGTGATGAGTTGGAGAAACTGATCGAACTGTCCGCCCGTGGACGCGAGGAACTGCAGTCCCTGCTCAGCGCGGATCGGGAGCAGGAATAGACACGATTTCCAGCAGCGTGTCAGCTTGGAGGCGGGGCGGCGGTGACGACGAAGACCGCGGTGCTCTGGTACCAGATCTTCAGTTCGCTATCGCACCAGGTCACGGTGGCCACATGAGGGCCAGGCGCCAGGGTTTCCGGCGAGAAGGTGTAGCGGATAGTGTCATCTTCTTTTTCCATCGCGGTCATCGGCGCCACGCTTAGACGCTGGTCCAGGCTGATGTGCACCCGCTCCACGCCATTACCTTCTCCCTCCTCGTTTGCCGGAAAGGCGATGGTTAGTGGGGTGTCGCTTTGATAAAGACCGCCGGGTCCGGTGCCGCTCGGATTTTCCCAACGATAGAGGGTGTCGTCCGCCTGGGGCGGCAGCTCGATGGCCAGACGTCCTTGCTGGAAACGGGTGATCCAACTGAACGCCACATTATCCGTCATCCCCTCACGCCGGGTCTCGCCGGATACCGTGGTCACCCCGACCTGGGCTCCCGGCGCCACGGCTCGGGTGGTCCAGGTCAGGGCGGGGTCGGCGAGCAGGTCCGCGGCCAGTTCCGCCTGTTCCGAAGTCTGACGGGCGAAGGCCATGATGTCGGGGTAAAGCGCCCGGCTTTCCCGGCTGAGCAGGTTCCAGCCGGCTTCGGATTCCCTCCGGGCCAGATGATCCAGAAACAGTCGCACCGTGCTCTGATGTGTTTCCACGGGCACGCCCGCCACCGCCGGTGGTCCCGGAGGATGGGAGAAAGGCGGCGGCGGCGCGGGCCGGGAAGGGCCCTCATCGCAAGCGATCAGCAGCAAACCCAAACCTATCGCCAGGGCAGGAAAAAAAGACTTCATGGACCAACCGTGCCATCGATTTCCACTCAAGGATACTCCCCGCCCCGGCGGCGGCGCCATCATCCATGGCGCACGACATCCACCGGAATGCCGTTGGGATCACGGACGACAAAGTGGCGGTCGCCCCAGGGTTCGTCCCGCAGTGGCACTTCGATGTCGACCCCGGCGTCGCGGAATCGCTGGTATTGCGCATCCACATCGTCCACATCCACGGCGACCCAGGCGCCGCTCGTCACCGTTTGCCGGAACATGGGGGCTTGTGCCGCCTGATCGGGCTTCAGGAAGCCCAACTCGCCGCCCCCCAGGCTCAACAAAACGAACCAGTCGCTGTCGAACAGAACCTCGCTGCCGAAGTGGCTCACGTAAAAGTCCCTTGCCGCCATGGGATCCGTCACCACCAGACCTGACCACAGTTTCATCGTCGATCTCCGTCAGATAGGAGCCCTTGAACAGGCTCCGGGAAGTGTCAGATTAGGGGGGGGGGTGCGCACCGCGTCTTGAATAAAAGCGACATCGTGATCGGGCAAAATGGCGGCGGCGGGGGTCACGCCCATCACCCGTTTCAGGGTACGGGTCATATGGCTCTGGTCGGCGAAGCCGGCGTCCTGGGCCAGCGCCGCCAGGGGCGGTACGCCTTCTTGAGTCAGGGTTCGGATCAGCCATTGGCAGCGGCGGATGGTCAGAAAGGTCATCGGGCTGATACCCAGGCGCTGCTGAAATTGCCTTTGTAGTTGGCGCTTGCTCACTCCGAAGGCATGGCAAACAGGGGCGATACCGCTTTTCCAGGGCGCGTGGAGCAGCCAACGATCCAGGGCGTCGGTCTCCACCGGGTAATGCGCCAGCCAGTCCAGCAGCCGCTGATCAAGGATCCGACCTGGATGCGGATGGGTAAAAACTTGGGAGTCCAATGTCGCGATCAGCCCGCGATGGTCTGGCAAAGGGAGGGCGCTGTCGCGCAGTTCCGCCGCCGGTAGCGGCAGAAAATGACGGTGCTGTCCCGGATGGAAACGAATGCCGAGATAGTGATGGCCGGCCTGTACGCGGGCGGTTCCCGGGGCGGTGGTGGAACCGTAGGCGGTGACGGTGAGGTCATGACTGGCGGCCAGGACCAGATCCACACAGCCATCGGGCAGGATGCGGTGGTCACCGGCGCTACTGTTCCGGCTAAGCCAGTAATGGCTGATGTAACGCCGCAACCGGGGATGCGGTGCGAACGGCATCAACAGGTCCACCGTCGGAGCCTCCCATTAAGAGACGATTCAGCCCCATATTACCCGGCTGATCCGGGCCGTCATACACCGGATCAGCCGAGGGGCTCAGGAATCCGGGGGCCGCACCCGGGCGGCGCCAATGCCTCGTGGATCACTGGCGGCGGTGACCTCGCCGGTACGCTTATTCCAGTAAATCGCCTGCATGTTGCCGTAGCGGCGGCCGGTGGATTTCAGGGTATGGCCGCGTAGCTCGAGCCCGCGGGCCTCCGCGGTGCCCAGGAAGTCCGGTTCCACTTCCACTTCGTCCGGCAGGTATTGATGGTGAAAACGAACCCGTGAAACCCAGTCTTCCACCGGTTTACCATCCACCGCCTCCAGCACGCCGAGCAGGACCATGGAGATAATGCGGCTGCCGCCAGGGGTGCCGAGAATGGCGACGCCGTCCTTCATTTCCACGAAGGTCGGCGTCATTGAGGACAGGGGGCGCTTGCCGGGGGCGATGGCGTTGGCCTTACTGCCGACCAGGCCATAGGCGTTGGGGCTGCCCGGTTTGGCGGAAAAATCGTCCATCTCATTGTTGAGCAGGACACCGGTGCCGGGGGGCACGAAAGCACTGCCGAAGGGCAGATTTATGCTGAGCGTGGCGGCGACCCGGTTGCCTTCGCCATCGAGCACGGACAGGTGGGTGGTATGGAAGCCCTCCTCCACCGTCACCGGATCACCGAGGCTGGCGCTGGGTGTGGCCTTGTCCAGCTCGATGCCGGCGGCCCGCGCCTTGGCGTAGGACTTACTCACCAATTTATCCACAGGCATATCCACAAAGTCCGGGTCACCCATGTAGCGGGCGCGATCCTGGTAACCGCGCCGCATGGCTTCCACCGCAAGGTGTGGAAGTAAGTCCTCACTAATCTCGCCGCCATTGAAATTACTGAGAATGTTGAGCGTCTCCATCATCACCAGCCCGCCGGAGGAAGGCGGCGGCGCGGAAACGATGCGGGCTCCCCGGTACTCGCCGGTGATGGGTGTCCGCTCTTTTACCCGATAGTTTTCCAAGTCTTCCAGGGTCCAGATACCCCCGGCTTCGCGAACCCCTGAAACCATCTTCCTGGCCAGCGGGCCACGGTAAAAACCGTTGAAGCCCTGGTCGGCGATGGCTTGCAAAACCTTGGCCAGATCCGGCTGGCGGATCGTCGTGCCGGCCTCGGGAATCTTGCCGTCGCGCAGAAAGATGGAGGCCGCTTCCGGGTAGCGATTGAGCACGTCCACGCGGTAGCCAGCCAGGGTCCGGTAATGGTCTTCCACCGGGAAGCCATCGCGGGCCAGACGGATCGCCGGTGCCAGGGTCCGGGCCAGCGGCAGACGTCCGTAGCGCTCGCTCAGGTGGACGAAGGCCGCGGCCTGGCCGGGGATGCCGGCGGCCAGGGGGCCATTGATGGCGCGGTCGCGCACGACTTCGCCCTGGTCATCCTGAAACAGCGTTTCGGTGGCTGCGGCGGGCGCGGTTTCCCGGGCGTCCACCATGGTTTCATAGCCATCCTTCTGGCGATGGAGCAACCAGAAACCGCCACCGCCCATGCCGGCGGAGTAAGGTTCCACCACCGCCAGGGCGGCGGCTACCGCGATGGCGGCGTCGAAGGCGTTACCCCCCTTATCCAGCACCTCAAAGCCGGCCTCGGTGGCGAGGGGGTGGGCACTGGCGATGGCCGCTTTATCGGGAGCGCCGGCCACGGCGGCGGTGCCGCACAGCAAGGTGAAACCGGCAAACAGGGACAGCAGCAAGGCACGCGGTGTCATAAGGAGGCTCCTGATTCAATCCGTACCGGTGGGCTCTTCTCTTCACCAAGCATCTTCACCAACGAGCAGGCCGGCGGTGTTACTCGCCGGCCAGTTCTTTCTTGCGGCGCTCCAGCGCGATGGCCACGTTGTCCGGCACGAACTCTCTGACATCGCCATCCAGCAGCGCGATTTCCCGAACCAGGGAGCTGGAAATAAAGGACAAATGCTCGGCCGGGGTGAGGAACACGGTCTCCAGTTCCGGCGCCAGCTTGCGATTCATGTTGGCGAGCTGGAATTCGTATTCGAAGTCACTGACCGCTCGCAGGCCCCGCAGCAGGATGTTGGCTTCCTGGTCCTGGCAGAAGTGCGCCAGCAGCTGGGAAAACCCGACCACACGGACGTTACCGCGTTCCTGAACGCATTCTTCCACCAACCCGACGCGCTCTTCCAGCGTAAACAGGGGGCGTTTCTTTTCACTGGCGGCCACCGCCACGATCACTTCATCGAACATGTCGGCGGCCCGTTCGATAAGGTCTTTATGGCCGTTGGTAATGGGATCGAAGGTGCCCGGGTAAACAACGCGATTGGTCATGTTCGGCTCGCTTTGTCCTTGAAATGGGGCGCCAAGCATAACGCGATCCATGCGCGCACGCACATTACCGGGAACCTTGCCGTTTTTCCGATGTCCGGCCGTGACTTTCCAGATAGTGACGGGCGCTGGCCCGAAGCACTTGCGGCATTGGCGGGAGGCGCACGCCGGTGCGTTCCAGGAAGGGCGTGGTGGCACTCAGATCGAACCGCTCCGGCTGGATGAAATGGAGCGCTTCCGGTTCGGTGTTGGCGAATCGAGCCAGGGCGGGCAACCGCAGCAAGTGAGCGAGCAGCGGAATGGGAAAATGGAGCCCGGGGGCACGGCATCCCAGGGTTTCGGCGATCAGGCTCAGCATGGGTTTCAGGTTCGGCGTGCCCGGGTCCAGTCCGAGGATTCGCCGTGGCGGCGCCGGAACCCGAATGGCGTGGTCGATGATTGCGGCCAGGGTATCCACCGGGATCAACGGCAGCCAATGTCCGGGGCCGCCGGGGATCATCGCCAGCCGTCCCCGGGCCAGATTGTCGATCAGCGTGTGCAGGGGTTGCGCCGGATCCAGATCACCATTGAGACTGTGGCCCGCCACCGTGGCGGGTTGTACCTCCACCCAGTCCTCGTTTCGCAGCCGCCAACGCACGGTGATCGCCGCTTCCATTTTGCTGGCTTCATAAGCCCCGGCACGACGATACACCCGTTGCCAGTCGATGGCCGCCGGATCCTCTCCGTCAATTCCCAGGCGTTTCAGGTGGCGCTGGTTTTCCAGCATGAAGCCGCTGATGAAGACCAGCCGGCAATGCTGATGCCGCGCCAGTCGCGCCACCGCCAGACTGCCGGAAACGTTGGTCCGGCGTGCGGCTTCCGCTGGTAACCGCCAACCGAAGCGGGCGCCCAGATGCACCACCGCGTCCAGTGGCGGCGGGCTGCCGGTAAGGCCGAGATCGGGGGCATCCAGATCTCCGGGCAGAGCATCGAGGTAGTGGCTGTTTCCTCCGAGCCGGTCCACGGTGGCGCGGAGCTTGGCAAGGGCTTGCGGGTGGCGCATCAGCGCCAGAACGGGCTGCTCCCGGGCGGTGAGCCGGGCGCACAGGTGACGGCCGATAAAGCCGGTGGCGCCGGTGATCAGTAGCGTCATGACGGTTCTCCCTGATGAGTGGCCCGCCACTGTAAAGTGTAGAGTATGCTCTAAGGTCAATATCAGTCGGAGAGAAAGGTGCGCATCGCGGAACTGGAACAAAGAACCGGAGTGAGTCGCCACACGCTGCGTTATTACGAGAAACAGGGGCTGCTGCGGGAAGTGGACCGCCGTGGTAACAATTACCGTGATTACCCGGAACCGGCGGTGGAGCGGGTAGCCATGGTGAGGCAACTGAAAGGGCTGGGGTTCTCCCTCAGGGAAATCCGCGAGGTGCTGGACGCGCTACGTGACGATCGTATTGATTGTGCCCGGGGGGCGGCGTTGATGGCGGAAAAACGGGAAGCGGTGGAGCGGCGCATGGCGGAGCTGTCCGAGGTGCGTGATCTGCTGGCGCGGGAGCAGCGAAAGCTGGAGGAAAGTGCCGCGCGATCACGCGGCACCTGAGCGCGTTTGTGGTTGGCTCCTTCAGGCGCTGAGCTTTTCCGCCAGGGCGGTGGCGTTGCGCGCGCTGATTGCATAGATGCTTAATTGCGGATTGACCCCGAGACTGGTGGGAAACACCGAGCCATCAATGACGTAGAGATTGTCCAGATATTTGTAGCTGCCGTCGTGGTTTACCAGACAGTGTTTTTCGTCGTCGCCCATGGCGCACCCGCCCATCACATGAGCACTGCCCAGCGAGGTAATAAAAGGCGCGTATTCCAGGGTTTCGATGCCTTGCCGGGCCTCATCCCAGTTGCGGTAGTACGGAGCATGGGAGTGACCGGGCCGCACCGCCTTGGCACCGGCGGCGAACTGCATTTCCACCTGGGTCAGATGGGATCGTTTCACCGCTTCCAGCAGATACCCATTCACCGGGTAGTCCAGAACGGGCTCGCCGTTGTCACGTAATTCCACCGAGCCGCCTTCGCTATTGTCATGGAAGCCGTCGCGGACCAGCGCGATGGAGGCCGCCAGATGCGGCAAACCGGTGATCTGCTGCCGTGCCTGTTCGCCGATGCCACCGATGAGCGCGCTGGCCAGCCCCGGATGCAGCGGCATCATCTCCAGCTTGTAGCCGCCGGGGCCGTCCACGCCGTATTTGAAGATGAACTCGTCGGAATACAAGGACTGGGGCGCGCCATAGTAGGGGGCCACTTCCTCTTGGTACCGACCAAAAGTGAAACTGGTGGGGTGCAGGAAGGTGCGCTTTCCTATCCGTTTTTCCGGATCCGGGGCGTCCGAGCGCAACAACAACGCCGGGCTCTGAATGCCGCCTCCGGAAACCACCACGGCCCGCGCCTTCAGGGTCAGGGTGGCGCCGGTGGGCTCCTTGGCTTGATTCAAAGGCCGCGCTTCTACCCCCACAACTTTATCGCCTTCCATCAGCAGTCGCTCGGCGCGGGTGCTGTAGAGCAAGGTGGCGCCTTTCTTCATTGCCGCCGGCAGTGTGGTGACCAGCATGGATTGCTTGGCGTCGGTGGGACAGCCCATGCCGCAATAGCCAATATTCCAGCAGCCGCTGACGTTGCGTGGAATGATGCCCCAGTGCCACCCCAGTTTCTCGCACCCTTTCTTGATCACGGCATTGTTGGCGTTTGGTGGCATGGCCCATTTGCTGATGTTAAGGCGCTGCTCCATTCGGTCGAACCAGGGGTTGAGCGCTTCCCGGTCCAGGTCGCTGACGCCGAAACGGTCACGCCAGTAATCCAGGGTCTGGCGTGGTGTGCGGAAACTGCTGGTCCAGTTGACCACGGTGGTGCCGCCCACGGTGCGGCCTTGCAGGATGGTCATGCCGGCGTCCTTGGTGGCGCGCATTGCCCCCTCTTGATAGAGGTCGTGGTAGGCCTTGCCCTCATCAAGAATGAAATCGTCGGAGCTGCGCAATTGGCCGGCTTCCAGCAAAATGACCTTGAGGCCATGCTGAGTGAGCACTTCCGCGCTGACACCGCCACCGGCTCCGGTGCCGACAATGATCACATCGGCTTCCAGGGTGCGGTTTTCCGTGATGGTCTGGCCATCCAAGGCATGCCAGCCTTCGGCGATACCGGTTTTCCAGAGATCCTTGATGCCGCTGATCGGCAAGGCGGATAAATCCTGCATGGCGATACCCTTACGCTTTTTGTTTTCAGGTGGGCTGGCGGTGGTTCAACTGATGATCTTGTTCGGCGGGCCGGGATAACCGGTGGTGCGGGCGGCATCCGGCTTCACGTACCAGGCCATGTGGAACGGTTGGGTGAGGCCTCGGAACGCGGCCCTTGGCAGCTCGCTTTCGCTGCGTGACCAGTGATCCAGGGTCGCGCTGAGCTGTTCTTCGGTTTGCTCGGCGAAATGTTTCCAGGTGCCGGTGAGGTACCAACGCCCCGGGGCCAGTTGCAGCAGATCGAGCAACTCGAACACCGCGCCACGGGTGCCGGGCATACCGCCGTCGAGAAGGTCATCGAAAGCCATCAGCGCCTGGTCGGCGGTGGCGTCCGCCGCGGCCAGGGCCGGTGCCAGCAGCACCCGGGCCAGCGGTCTGAGCAAGGTGACGTCCTGGGAGCGCAGGTGGCGGTAACCATGGGCCGGACCGTCGTTGCGGCTGCAGCCGGTCAACAGGGCCAGACTTGATCCCGCCGTCAGCATGACACTGGCGCCGGCGCTGAGTTTGAGAAAGTCGCGACGATCCATTCCCGGTTTCCATCCTGATTGTGTTGTTGTGCTTGTTATCACGACCGGACGGGCGTCACCGAAAAGTCACGCCCGCCGGGCCGGCTATTTGAGCAGATACTTATAGATGAAACGGTGCATGCCCCGGCCGTAGGGTGGCAGGATATGTTTGGTGCCGTTGAACTTGCCCTTGCGGTAGACCCCTTTGGCCTTGGAGAAGGTCAGGAAGCCTTCGTGGCCGTGGTAATGGCCCATCCCCGAGGGACCGACACCGCCGAACGGCATGTCATCCACGCCCACGTGACTGACGGTATCGTTGAGACAGACGCCGCCAGCGTGGGTATTGCGCAGCACGTATTGCGCGTTGCCGCTGTTCCAGTCGAAGTAATACAACGCCAGCGGGCGGGGCCGGTCATTGACGTAATCCAGGGCCTGATCGAGCCCCTTATAGGGCATCACCAGCATCAAGGGGCCGAAGATTTCGTCTTGGGCGATTTTCATGTCGTCGGTGACATTCAGCACCAGAGTGTGTGGCAGCTTGCGGCTGTCGCCGAGATCCTCATTGGCGGGGTTGATGCTGACGATGCGGGCACCTTTTTCTTCTGCGTCGCGCAGGTATCCCTGCAGGCGTTGGTACTGGCGGTCGTTGATGATGCTGGTGTAGTCCGGGTTTTCCGCCATGGTCGGATACAGCTTGCCGATCTGCGCGCGCCACTGTTCGACGAATTCCTCCACCCGCTGTTCGGGGCAAAGAATATAATCCGGCGCCACACAGGTCTGACCGCTGTTCAGACATTTACCAAAGGCGATACGCTCCACCGCTTCGTTCATCGGGAAATCCTCACCGATGATGCAGGGGCTCTTGCCACCCAGTTCCAACGTCACCGGTGTCAGATTTTCCGCCGCGGCGCGCAGGATATGGCGGCCCACGGAAGTGGAACCGGTGAACAGCAGATGATCGAACGGCAGCGCCGAGAACGCCGCCGCCACATCCACTTCGCCGTTGACCACCGCCACCTGATCTTCCGGAAAAGTATCCGCGATCAGACGTTGCAGCAGAGCCCCGGTGGCCGGGGTGGATTCGCTCATCTTGATCATCACCCGGTTGCCCGCCGCCAGCGCCGCCAGTAGCGGACCGATGGCCAGGTACACCGGATAGTTCCAGGGCACGATCACACCGACCACGCCCACCGGCTGATATTCCACCCAGGCCTTGCCCGGCCATTGCGGCGCACCGACCTTGCGGCGGCTGGGTTTCATCCATTTGGCGACTTTCTTGGCGTGGTATTTGATGCCTTCGACGCTGGTGAGCAGCTCCGCCAGCTTGGTTTCATCGGCGGCGCGGTTGCCGAAATCCTGACGCAGCGCTTCGATGATCTCGTCCTGGTGATCCAGCAGCATGGGTTTGAGGCGCAGGATGGCCTCCCGGCGTTCCTCCACGGAAGGGTAAGGCTGACGGCGGAAAGCGGCCCGCTGGGCTTCGAACAAGGTGTTCATGCGCGTGATCTGCGCCTGATCGGTTTTGAGCTCCTTGATTTCGGCGACCATAATGCGCCTCCTGGATTGTTATTGGACTGATTGGGATTTTTAGAGTAATTACTCTAGAGGTCAACCCCCTGTTTCCCCTTTGATTGGATTGGCCCCGTATGACTGGCACCAAAACGCGCATTCTGGACACCGCCCTGGACCTGTTTAATCGCCACGGCGAGCGCAATGTCACCACCAACCACATCGCTGAAGCCCTCGGGATCAGTCCCGGCAACCTGTATTATCACTTCCGCAACAAGACGGCGATCGTGGCGGCGCTGTTCCAACGCTACCGGCAACAAATCTGGGAATGGTTGCCGCCGCCCAAGGGGGCGTTGACCTGGCAGGACAAGATGCACTACCTGCAGGGGATTCTGGAGTCGATGTGGCAGGGCCGGTTTCTGCATCGGGATTTGCCGCATTTTCTCCACCAGGATCCGGAGTTGCGCGCCGAATACACACAGTTCGTGCAAGATGGTATGGAGCGCGGGTTGCAGATTTATCAGGGATTGCGCGCCAGTGGTCTGATCGAGGCCAGCGATGAGGACCTGCGTGCCCTGATGGTGAATACCTGGGTACTGGCGATGTCATGGCCGGGCCTGACCCACGGTCTCAATCCCGCCGCCGCTGAAAACGAGACCCTGGATCGGGCCCTGTTGCGTCAGGGCATCTATCAGATCGTGTGCCTGGAGGCGCCCTATCTGCGGGGGGAGGCTCTGAATCATCTGGATGCCATGAAGGCGGAATTCCGGGTTGGCGACACCACGGTGAACCTGTTGTTCACGGCATCCGGCTCCCATGTCGGGGAGGCGTCGAACGGCTGAGCTTGGCAGATCGCGGGGTAATGGCTATCGTTATGCGAGATAAAAATCACGTATAACGAGAAAATGTGCCGTCACGGAGTCCCATGAGCTCAGTCCGAACCACCACCGCCAAGAAGGCCAAGCCCGTCACCAGCACCACTCTGGCCAAGGCGTCGTTGTTGTTGCGCACGGTCGCGCGCACTTTCCCCACTGGAGGGACTCTGTCACGGATTGCCCGCGAGGTGGGGATGAATACCGCCACCGCGCACCGGTTGCTGACCGCTCTTGCCCACGAAGGATTGCTGACCTTTGACCCCTATGTGAAGACCTATCACGTGGGATTCGAACTGCTCGATATCGCCGAATCCGCCCAGGCGGTGGCACCGGATCTGCAGCTGCGGCAGCGGCTGAGGCCGATGCTCAAAAACATCTCCCGGCGCACCGAGGAATCCACCTACCTGTCGATCCGTTCCAATCGGGATTCGGTGTGCATTGATCTCTCCGAAGGCACTTATCCGATCAGCGCCAATACCCTGATGGTCGGTGCCCGCCGGCCGCTGGGGATCGGGGCCGGCTCCTGTTCGCTGCTGGCCTCCCTGCCGGTGGAGGAAGGTGACCGCATGCTGCTGCTCAATCAGGACCGCTATGAGCGCTATTCGGGCATCACCTTGTCGGAGGTGCGCCAATGGCTGCTGGAATACCGGCGTGACGGCTTTGCTTTCAACAATGGCCGCATCATTCCGGAAGTGGCGGCCCTGGGGATGGCGTTCCGGGTGCCCGGCTCCGGCCAGGACGTGGCGGTCAGTGTGGCGTCGGTGGTGTCCCGGATGAACGAAGAGCGCCGGAGCATGGTGATCGACGTGATCCGGGATGAAATCTCCCGCCTGCAAGGATGACGCTGAGGGCATTATTAAACAAATAAGTGCGTAACGATCGACGCATTTATGATCGCCTTTTTCTATTTTTCTTGAAATACGAGAATTTTTTATTTGGATTTGGGAAAATTTATTGACTCCAACCAGAGTGACCGACTAGTTTTCGCAAAGGGCCGATGCCGGGATCCTCTCCGGCATGAGGATGGCCTCCCTGAGCCGGGCGGGATGCCCCTGAATCGTCACGAACGATTTTGACGCCGTCCACGACGGCGGTAAAAAAACAATCCTCGGAGATACTTATGACTTCATCGACTCGCCTGCGTCGATTTTTCGCCTCTATCATGATCAGCGGCGGTCTGGTCCTTACCGCTGGCGCCAGCGCCGCGGAACTGCCCAAATCCATGACCTGGTCTTCCTATGATGTGGGTTCCGCCGGCTACGCCGAAGCGTCCGCCATTGCCGATGCGTTCGGCAAGAAGTTCGGCACCCGTATCCGTATCCAGCCTTCCGGCTCCTCCATTGGTCGTCTGCAACCGGTGCTGAGCAAGCGTGCCGATATCGGTTTCCTGGCCACGGAAACGTTTTTCGCCAGTGAAGGGATCTATGATTTCTCCACTCGCCGCTGGGGACCACAGGATCTTCGCGTGGTGGCCGGCCGTCCTTCCTCGTTCGGTATCTTCACTGCCGCGGACGCCGACATTCATACGCTTCAGGATCTCAAGGGCAAGCGCTTCGCCTACGTGGCGGGCAACCCGTCCATCAACGTCAAATGCGATGCCTTCCTGGCATTTGCCGGCCTGACCCGGGATGACGTCGACGCGAAGATGTTCCCCACCTACGCCAACGCCATGAGTTCCCTGGCGCGCAACGAAGCCGACGCTTCCTGTACCACCACCACGCCCAGCCACGTTTACGAGCTGGAGCAGTCCCCTCGTGGTATCCGTTGGTTGGAAGTACCCGCCGATGACGCGGAAGGTTGGAAGCGCCTGCGCGCGGTAGCACCGTTCTTCCAGCCGTACACGGAAACCGTGGGCGCCGGCATCAGCGAGGAAAACCCGGTGGACATCCTGGCCTACCGTTATCCGGTGCTGGTGGTTCGTTCCGATACCGACGCGGATCTGGTCTACGCCTTCACCAAGGCGCTGGATGAAACCTATGACCTGTACAAGGACGCCACCTCGGTGATGCCGCGCTGGGATCTGAAACAGGCTGGTGTGCCGGCGGCGGACGCGCCCTTCCATGAAGGCGCCATCCGTTACCTGAAAGAAAAAGGCATCTGGACCGACGAGGCCCAGGCCTGGAACGACGCCCGCATCAAACGCCTGAATGCATTGCGTGACGCCTGGCAGAAAGCCGTGGCCGAAGGCGATGGCAAGAGCGACGAAGAGTTCGCCGCGATCTGGGATCGTATCCGTACTCAGGCACTTAATTCCCTCTGATCCTTCTGAAAGCCGGGGCGGAAAGGGAGCCCGCCCCGGGTTCCATCATGCTATTTCCGGAGTCCCTCCATGACGACGTCTGCGGATGCTTCCCAAGAGCACAGCCAGGAGGCCGGCGCTCCTTCCTCCCGTTTGCGCGGGCCGGCCTATTGGCTGGTCATGACCCTGGGTACCCTGGGTCTGTTGATGGCCATCAATCAAACCTTTGATCTGGCGCTACTCGGCTTCAAGCCGTTGGGTAATGCTTACCTGTACTACCTGATCGGCCTGTTCCTGGCGGCGGCTTTCATTACCTTCCCGGCCTGGTCCGGTGCCCGTGAGCGGGTGTCCTGGTACGACTGGATCCTGGCGCTGGCGGCGTTGGTGTCCTGCGGCTATCTGGGGCACCACGGCCTGGTCATGATTCAGCAGGGCTGGGATTTCATGGCGCCCACCGAGGCCACCGTATTCTCCGGCATCCTGCTGGTACTGGTGCTGGAAGGCGTGCGTCGCTGCGGCGGCTGGCCGCTGTTGGCGGTGGCTTTGCTGTTTGGCAGCTTCCCCCTCTACGCGGACCACATGCCCGGTTTTCTCTGGGGTAACCAGTACGGTTTCGCCGAAACCATCCGCTCCCATGTGATCGGTGTGGAAAGCATCATCGGTATTCCGATGCAGGTGGTGGCGCAACTGGTGATCGGCTTTGTCGTGTTCGGCGCGGCACTCACCGCCACCGGCGGCGGGGAATTCTTCATGCGCTTCGCCACTGCCCTGATGGGCCGCAGCCGGGGTGGTCCGGCCAAGGTGGCGGTGCTGTCCAGCGGCATCCTCGGCAGTCTGTCCGGCAGCGTGATTTCCAACATTCTCACCACCGGCCCGATCACCATCCCGACCATGAAGAAAACCGGCTACCCGGCTCACTATGCCGGCGCCGTGGAGGCCTGCGCTTCCACAGGCGGTACCCTGATGCCGCCGATCATGGGCGCGGTGGCGTTCATCATGGCGTCGTTCCTCGGTGTCCCCTATTCCGAGATCATGATCGCCGCTTTCCTGCCGGCCCTGTTGTTCTATCTGGCATTGATTTTCCAGGTGGATAACTACGCCGCCAGACGCGGCCTCAAAGGCATGCCGGAGTCCGAGATTCCGGACCTCAAGGAAACACTCAAGGACGGCTGGCCATACCTGTTCAGTCTGGTGGCCTTGATCTACATGCTGCTGGTGATGCGTCTGGAGGCCTACGCGCCTTACTATGCCGCGCTGGTACTGATCGGTATTTCCATGTTCAAGCGCAATCACCGCATGAACTGGACCCGGGCGAAAACCATGATCCAGGATCTGACGCTGAGCGTCTCCAATCTGGTGGCGATTTTGGCCGGTATCGGCCTGGTGGTCGGCGGGCTTTCCTACACTGGCGTGGCGGGCGCTTTCTCCCGCGAACTGCTGCTGTACGCTGACGGCAGTGTGCCTTTGATGCTGGCGGCGGGCGCTGTTACCAGCTTCATCCTGGGCATGGGAATGACCGTCAGTGCCTGCTATATCTTCCTGTCCATCCTGCTGGCGCCGGCGCTGGTCAATGCCGGCCTCAATCCACTGGCCAGCCATTTGTTCATTCTGTACTGGGGCATGATGTCCTATGTCACCCCGCCGGTGGCCCTGGCCGCCATCACCGCGGCGGGCGTGGCCGATGCCAATGCCACCAAAACCGGCATATACGCCATGCGGCTGGGAGCGATTCTGTTCGTCCTGCCGTTCCTGTTCGTGCTCAACCCGTCCCTCATTCTACAGGGCGAGTGGAGCAAGATTCTGTTGTCCACGGTGACCGCGATCACCGCCATCTGGCTGTTGGCTTCCGCCATGGAAGGGTATCTCTACCGTGTCGGGGTGCTGACGATGGTGCAGCGGATCGTACTGATCGTGGCGGGCGCTTTGCTGATTTACCCGGAACCCATCAGCGATGTGGTCGGGTTTGGTTTGCTGGCGCTGGTGTACTTCAGCCGTCGATTGTTCAAACCGGTGGCCGCGGTGTCCTCGCGTGAATCGTAAAGGTGAAAGATCGTGATTAATAAAGTTTGGGATTCCTTCGAGTCGGCGGTGTCCGACGTCAAGGATGGTGACTCGGTGATGATCGGCGGCTTCGGCAGTTCCGGTTTTCCCCTGCAACTGATCGAGGCCCTGCGTCAGCATGGCGCCCGGGATCTGACCGTGATCTCCAATAACGCCGGGGTGGGTGATGAGGGCATCGCCTCCCTGCTGAAAGATCGTCTGGTGCGCAAGATCGTCTGTTCGTTTCCGCGCTCCGCCGGTTCAGTGTGGTTTGAACGTCTCTATGAAGAAGGCGCCATCGAGCTGGAACTGGTACCCCAGGGCACTCTGGCGGAACGGATCCGCGCCGCCGGCGCCGGCATCGGCGGGTTCTATACGCCTACCGGTTATGGCACCCGGCTGGCCGAAGGCAAGGAAACCAAGGTGATCGACGGCCGCGGCTATGTACTGGAAACCGCCCTGCCCGCCGACGTGGCCCTGATCAAGGCGCAACGGGCGGATGCCTGGGGCAACCTGATTTACAATACCGCCGGCCGTAACTTCAATCCGCCGATGGCCACCGCCGCCACCTTGACCGTGGCGGAAGTGGAACGGGTGGAAGCAGTGGGCGATCTCGACCCGGAATGCATCGTCACCCCGGGTATCTTCGTGGATCGGGTAGTGGCACAGAAGGAGTGGCGGAATGATGCGGCTTAAACCGGCGGAAATCGCCGAGCGGGTGGCCCAGGATATTCCCGATGGCGCCTATGTGAATCTGGGCATTGGCATGCCCACCATGGTGGCGAACTACGTCAGTGACGACCGGCAGGTGATCTACCAGAGCGAGAACGGCATCCTCGGTGTCGGCCCGGCTCCGGCTCCGGGCGAGGAAGACCCGGATTTGATCAACGCCGGCAAGCAGTTCGTCACTCTGCTGCCCGGTGGCGCCTATTTCGACAACGCGGAATCCTTCGCCATGATGCGTGGCGGTCATTTGGATCTGGCGGTGCTGGGTGCGTTCCAGGTGTCGGAAAAAGGCGACCTGGCCAATTGGGCCACCAATAACGACACCTACCCACCGGCGGTGGGCGGCGCCATGGATCTGGCGGTGGGCGCCAAGCAGGTGTTCGTGATCATGAGCCACACCACCAAGAGCGGTGAACCGAAGATCCTGGAAAGCTGTAACTATCCGTTGACCGGCGCCGCCGTGGTGAAACGCATCTACACCGATCTGGCGGTGCTGGACGTGACTGACGACGGGCTGCGGGTACGTCAATTGCACGGTGATAACACCTTCGACGAGGTGCAGGCGCTGACCGGCGCGACGCTGTTGCCGGCGCAGAACTGACGTGTCGACGGCGGCACGGCTTCGCTGGCGGTCGGGGCTGACCTACGCGGCCCTGGTCGCCGGTCTGTTGCCGGCCTGGCCGGTTGTGAATCTGGCGGGGGTCGCCGCCGCGCTGGTGGCGGTGACCCTGGCTTGGGGTGAGCTGCGAATGGTGGCGCGAGGCCTGCTGACGCTGGTGTTGCTGTCATTGCTGGCCGCTCTGTTGGTGGCTCCGCAATCCGTGGTGTTGGCCGCCACCGCCATGATTCGTCTGACCGCCCTGATCGTCACCATGATGTTGCTGGCGGCGGTGCTGGGCCGTTCGCCGGATCTGAAGCGGATTTCCGCCGGATTGTTCAGCGGCCGGCCGCTGCCCCGTTATTACAGCGTGACTTTCGGCACCGCCTTCCTCTCCGTGCCGCTCAACTTCGGCTCGGTGGGCCTGATCGGTTCAATGGTCAACGAGCAGGTGCAGGGCCACGGCGACTCGGCCATGGCGCGCAATGCCGCCCGTGGCGTGCTGCGTGGCTACGGCGCCTCGCCGATGTTTTCCCCGCTGTCCATTTCCGTGGTCACCACCCTGACCTATCTTGTGGGTCTGCATTCCTGGGAGTTGCTGGCGATCAGTGTGCCGCTGGCGATGATCTATCTGGCCAGCGGCGCCTTGTTCCGGGAGGCGGAAAAACCGGTCGGCGGCGACGACCGCAAGGACAGTATGCTGATGCCCTGGCTGCGCTTCGGCGCGGTGGTCACCGCGATCTGGATGGTGACGCTGCTGTTCAACGGTCTGCTGGATTTGCGTTACTCGAAAGCGGTCACTCTGAGCTGTCTGATCGCGGTCATCCTGCTGATGGTGCGCGAGCGCTGGCGCGGTGAGCGAGTGTCGCTGCCGACCATGGCGCCGCTGGCCAACGAGGTGGTGATCATGGGCGGCTCATCGTTTCTGGGCGCGCTGATCAGTCTGCTGGTGCTGCATTCCCTGGGCGAGGCGTTCTCGCTACCGGACTGGGGCTATCCGCTGGTGGCCTTTGTGGTGCCGTTTCTGTTCTTCGGTGGCGGCCAACTGGGACTCAATCCGATCATCATGGGCACTTTGGCCGGCGGCGTGATGGGGCCGGTATGGCCGCCGGAAGCGTACGTCGGTCTGGGGCTGGCGATCGTCAGTGGCTGGGCCCAGTGCGCCACGGGGACGCCCTATTCCGCCAATTCGCTATTGATGGAACGGCTTACCGGCTACGACGCCCGGGTCGCCGCGTTCCGCTGGAACCTGGGGTTGTCCGCCTGCTGGCTGGTCTTGAGCGGCGGGCTGGCCGCTTTGCTTACCGTGGTGCTGATGCCGTGAATTCATGTCGCCACCCGGCGCCGAACGACAAGGCTACTGTGGGAGCTTGCCTGCAAGCGAATTGGGGTCGCGTTTCCCAGGAATTCGCTTGCAGGCAAGCTCCCACAGCGGCTTCGTAGCGTCTCTCTTCGCCGTTGATACCGGTCAGCCGGCAGCGGTGGAAACGCTTTGATGATTCGATGAAAACGCGCGGACGAAAACCTCGGCCCGCTCCTCCAGCCAGTAATGAGGACGCCGGATCGAACCCTGAACAAACCCCACATGGCCACCGTGTTCGGCCACTTCCAGCGTCACCGTATCACTGAGATCCTGCTGCCGGGGCAGGCTGGCCTCGGTCATGAAGGGGTCGTCCCGGGCCTGCAGCAGCCAGGTGGGAGTATCAATGGCGCCGAGGCGCGTCCCGGCGGAGCATTGAGCGTAGTAGTCGGCGGCATCGCGAAAGCCGTACAAAGGCGCGACGATCCGCCCGTCAAAGTCCCAGAAAGAGCGGATGCCGGTGCGGTCGAGGCCGGCCAGGATCGCCGCTTGTTCGGGGTTCACCTTGTGCAGATGTCGTTCCTGGGCATCCAGGGTAGCGAGCAGGGCTTTGATCAGATGATTGCGATAGATGCGCGACAGACCCTGATCCATGTGGTCGGCACTGTTCGCCAGTTGCAACGGCGCGCAGATCGCCAGGGCGCCGGCCAGCTTGCCGGAATCCGCCAGGGCCAGCCAGTTGAGCAGGCGTGAGGCCCCCAGGGAAACGCCGAGCGCCAGTACCGGTGCCCCCTTGGCGTGTTCATGGACGTGTTCGAGCACCGCGTTGAGATCATCGATCTCCCCGGCGTGGTAAGACCTGGCGGTGTCATTGGGAACCAGGGCGCCACGGCCATTGGCCGCCACGGAAGGCAGGCCCAGGGCGAGCAGACGTCGTTGGATACCGATGATGTAATGCGAATCACTGGAACCGGACAGGCCGTGCTGGAGTAACAATACCGGCAGCTGTCCGTCCGGTGCCGGCCCGCACCAGTCCAGCAGCAGATGATCGCCGTCCGCCAGCGGCAGAACCTCCCGCCGCCGCGCTGGCGCTCTGGTGCGCCGCAACAGCGGCCCCCACAGGGTTTGCAGGTGGGGAGAACGGGCCCACCAGGGGGCCCGAAAAGCGGCGGAAGTCATGCTCAGGGCTGGGTTCTGTCGATCGTCTTCAGTACTTTTTGCAGACCGGCGACGGTGCCGCCGACATCGCTCAGATTGGACGGCAGCAGCAGTGTGGTGGACTCCTTCGCCAGTTTCTCGAAGGCGCTCACGTACTGTTCGGCGATGCGCAGGCTGACGGCTTCCTCGCCACCGTCTTCCTTCACCGCCGTGGCCACCTCACGCAAACCCGTGGCGGTGGCCTGGGCGATCAGTTCGATCTGCCGGGCGCGACCTTCCGCCTCGTTGATCTGCTTCATCTTTTCACCTTCGGAGATGTTGATCATCTCCTGCTTCTCACCCTCGGAGCGGTTGATCGCCGCCTGGCGGTCACCCTCGGAACGGTTGATCGCGGCCTGACGATCCCCTTCGGACTCCGCCACCACCGCACGGCGTTCCCGCTCGGCGCGGACCTGTTTCTCCATGGCGTCCTTGATCGAGGCGGGCAAATTGATATCCGCCACCTCGTAACGCAGAACCTTCACGCCCCAGGGCTGGGCCGCTTCGTCCACCGCCTGGACCACTTCCATATTGATTTCGGAGCGTTCCTCGAAGGTCTTGTCCAGGTCGATCTTACCGATCACCGAACGCAGCGTGGTTTGCGCCAGCTGCTGGGCGGCCATAACGTAGTCGTCCACGCCGTAACTGGCGGATTTGGGATCGACCACCTGCAGGTACATGACACCGTCGATGGAGACTTCGATATTGTCCTTGGTGATACAGCTCTGGCGCGGCACATCGCGCACGATTTCCTTCAGGGAATGCTTGTAGGTCACCTTGTCGATGAACGGCATCAGGATGTGCAGGCCGGCTTCCAGGGAAGTGCGATACTTGCCGAGCCGTTCCACCACGAACACGCTTCGTTGCGGAACGATACGGATGGTCATCCCCAGCAGCACGATGACGCCAAGGGCGATCAGTGCGGAAATAATCAATCCTTGCATAATAAAATCCTTACGGTTGCTTGTCGGTTGAAGTGCTGGACCAGGGTTCGACCGTGAGCCAAAGTCCATCATGTTTGGTGATGCGGACCATATCCCCGGTCTTCAAGATCACCGGCGATTGTGCCTGCCAGCGGGCGCCGCGGTATCGTACCGTGCCGATACCGTCAACGAAATCCTGCTCCACGGTGGCGCGGGAGCCGATCAGGCCAGCGCTGTCCTCGGTGGATTTGGACGGGGCCTCGCGCCCGAACAGCCAGGCGCGCAGATAACGCCGCGCCCCCACCAGTAATAGCAGGCTGATGATGGCGAAGGTGGTGATCTCCCAGGTCAGGTCATTGAGAACACCGAAAAACACCAGAATGCCGACGATCACCGCCGCCAGACCGAGAAAGATGGTCAGCAGCCCGGAGACCAGAAACTCCGCGATGATCAGAATCAACCCGAGAATGATCCAGTAACTGTATTCCGGCATAGGTTTCAATCCCTTGTAATCGGTGTGCTTTTGGCGGCGAAATGACGCCCCTGACAAGTGCCCTATGGTAGCCTAGGCGCACCGCAAAAACCGCCCTCGTTTTAACGGATCCGCCGATGCCCTCAATGCGCCGATTCTTCGATGACCAGGAGTTTCACCTCGACCGGCCTTGCCAGCTGGGCGCCAGCGCCAGCCAGCATATCGCCCGGGTGTTGCGCATGAGCGAGGGGGAGGAAGTCGTGCTGTTCAACGGCCGGGGAGGTGAATGGCGCGCTCGCCTCGCCTCGGTGGACAAGAAAACCGTGGAGGTGCTGCCCCTGGCCCACGATCCGGTGGAACGCACGCCGCCGCTGGCGGTGACCCTGGGGTTGCCGATGATCAAAGGCGAGCGCATGGACTACGCTATCCAGAAAGCCACCGAGCTGGGCGTTGCCCGTATCCAGATTCTGGATACCGCCCGTTGCGAAGTCCGCCTGAAAGGCGACCGTCAGGACAAAAAGCGTGAGCATTGGCGGCAGGTGGCGATCAGCGCCTGCGAGCAGTGCGGCCTTAATCGGCCGCCCGAGATTCTCACCGCGATGCCCTTGAGGAACTGGCTGGCCGGACCGCTGCCCGGGCTTAAACTGATTGCTCATCCGGGCAGTGAGCCTTTTTCCCGCCACCGCCTGACCGCACAGAGCGAGCTGACCTTGCTCACCGGCCCGGAAGGTGGGTTCGACGACGACGAACTCGACAGCGCTTTCGAAGCCGGCTTTTCCGCCTTTGCCCTCGGCAACCGGGTTCTACGCGCGGAAACCGCGCCGGTGGCGCTGTTGGCCGCCTTGTGGGCCTGGTTATCCTGACAACCCCTGCTCCCCTCGCTCGAAGTTAGTGCGACGCCCCTCCCATTTTTGTGCGCTCTTCCATAGGTGGTGTACCTCCTGATCGGTGTGTCCGTACTTTGCAGTACGTGAGCACCCACTATTTCCGCATTCTCGCGGGTATTTCCGTGAACCTTGGAAAATCTGGCACGGCTCTTGATTCCTGGACAGGCAACGCGACAGGAATTTGCCCGGGTCCGGTTACAGGTCCCGGGCCCGTTTATTCAGGGATATGTGTTGAACCGTAAAGAGGGAAATGGGGACGTTTCCATGATCAAAACCAGATTGTTCGCGGTTACCGCCTTATCGCTTGCCGTACTTGCCGGCTGTGGCGGCTCCTCCAGCGGTGATTCCGCTCCGCCGGTAGTGGAGCCGGTACCGTTTTCCTATGTTGAAGCCACGGTAAGCAGTCTGCACACCTCGTTGGAGACTGGCGGTGTTACCTGTGAAGAAGTCATCCAGGGCTATATCGATCGTATCCATGCCTATGACGACGACGGTACCGAAACCGAGTTGCGCAGTGTCGTCAACATCAACCCGGATGCGTTGTTCGAAGCCCGGGAAAAAGATCTGAACTTCGAGGTAACCGGCATCGATGGCCCGCTCTATTGTGTGCCGGTGCTGCCGAAGGACAACTTCAACACCAAACAGATGCCGACCACGGGTGGCGCGATTGCGTTCCAGTACAATCGGCCGCTGGAGGACGCCTACACCATTCGCCGCCTGCGCGAAGCCGGTGCCATCGTTATTGGCAAGGCCAACATGGATGAATTCGCCTTCGGCTTCACTGGCGCCAGCTCCCTGCGTGGTCTGGTGAAGAACGCCTACGACCAGAGCAAAGGCGCGGGTGGTTCGTCCAGCGGTACCGGCACCGCCATTGCCGCCAGTCTGGCCATGGTGGGCACCGGCAGCGACACCGGCGGTTCCATCCGGGTGCCTTCCAGCCTGGGCGGCCTGGTGGGGATCCGGCCTTCGCTGAAACTGGTGAGCCAGGACGGCATCATGCCGCTGGCGTCCTGGCAGGATACCGGCGGCCCCATGTGCCGTACCGTGGAAGACTGTGCGCTGATGATGGATGCCATGGTCGGTTTCGATGACTCCCCCCATGCCAACCAGCGCACCAGCTTCGAAATCGATGCCCCGGCGATGATCAGCGAGGACGAGTACAATACGATTACCGGAGTGCCGGACACTTACACGGATTACCTGGAAGCCGACGGCCTCAATGGTGCTCGTATCGGCGTGGTACGCGAGCTGTTCGGCAGCAATGAAACCGTCAACGCGGTAATGGACGACGCGCTGGCCGCCATGGAAGCCGCCGGCGCCACGGTGGAAGACGTTACCGTCGATGATTTGAGTGCCATCCTTGGCGACTACTCTTCCATGTCCAGCTATGAGTTCCAGCATGACCTGGTCGCTTACCTGAACAGCTGGGTCAACGTCATGGACGGTCACATCCAGACCTACCAGGGGCTTCTGGACAGCGGCGGTTATCTGCCCAACTACCAAAGCAGCCTGGAATATCGCGGGACCATTGATCTGGACAACCTCACCCCGGAACAGCAGGAGGTGTATAGCAAAAACACGGTGGAACGCCCCGTGTTCGTGCGTGAGCGCCTGATGCGGGCGCTGGATAACGTGGATGACGCCGGCAACAGCCTGGGCCAACCTTACGATGTGTTGCTGTACCCGACCATGACCGGTCTGGCCGGTGATCTCGGGGGCAGCCCCAGCGCTGGCAGCAACAACCGGTTGAGCCCGTTCTCCCAGTTCCCGGCGCTGACGCTGCCCGCCGGCATGGCCACCAATCTGGATCCGGCACAACCCATTGGCATGGAGATGCTGGGGCGGGAATACGCCGAGCCGACCCTGATAAAAATCGCCTACGGCTACCAGGAACAGGTACATCCCCGCCAGCCACCGACCTTCACGCCGGAACTTTGAATCTGCCTTTTTTCCCGGCTTTTCCGGGGCAAGGGCACCTTCGGGTGCCCTTTTTTATGGTTCATCGCGGTTTAGAGGGAAACGGCCTTACCCTCCATCAGGGACAGCAGACCCGTGCCCCGATGGAGACGCTCATTCCCGTCATTCCGCGATGAACCCTTTTTATGCTCCTTCGTGGTTACCGGTGATTATCTCTTGTCATACAATATATAAAAATATAAATTAAATAAGATGAAAGTGAGAGAGGCCATGAACCATTCTATTGCCGATCTGAATATGGATCAGCTGCGTGACAATGCCGCCGCGGCGGGACGCCTGTTGAAGGCGCTGGCCAATCCGGACCGGTTGTTGCTGCTTTGCCAGCTTTGCCAGGGTGAGCGCAATGTGGGTGAGCTGGAAGGTGCCGTGGGGGTGCCGCAGCCCACTCTGTCCCAACAGCTCGGCGTGTTACGGCGGGAGGGGTTGGTGGCGACCCGGCGTGAGGGCAAACAGATTTACTACCGCATTGCCAGCGACGAAGCGCTGGCGGTGATCGAAACCTTGTATCGATTGTTCTGCGAGGAGGCTCGTCGATGAATGTTGAGTGGAGCCTGTTCACGCCCTGGAGCGCTCTGGCCGGAGGTGTGCTGATCGGTCTGGCCGCGTCTTTGCTGATTCTGGCCAATGGCCGCATTGCCGGTATCAGTGGGTTGCTCGGTGGGCTGCTGGACGGATTGTTTGGCGGGTCGGAGCAGTCCGACAAGGAAGGGCGTGGTGAAGCGGCGCTGTTTTTACTCGGGTTGCTGGCCGCGCCGCTGCTCTGGGGCATGTTCGCGGCGGTACCGGAAAGCCATTTCAGCGGCTCGCCGGCGATGTTGATCGTGGCGGGGCTGCTGGTGGGCCTGGGAACCCGCTACGGCTCCGGTTGTACCAGCGGTCATGGTGTCTGCGGCCTGTCCAGGTTGTCACCGCGTTCTCTGGTGGCCACGTTGTGCTTCATGGGGGCAGGTTTCGTCACCGTCTATGTGGTCCGTCATCTGTTGGGAGTCGCGGTATGAACAAGCTGACGGCGTTACTCGCGGGCCTGCTGTTCGGTGTCGGGTTGATTCTGTCCGGTATGACCGATCCGGCCAAGGTGCTGGGCTTTCTTGACCTGACCGGTGCCTGGGATCCTTCCCTGGCGCTGGTGATGGTAGGCGCCATCGCCGCGGCCATGGTGCCGATGGCTCTGGCCCGCCGCCGCTCCCGGGCCTGGTTGGGCGGTGCCATGCGGTTGCCCACGCGGCGCGACCTTGACCGCCGTCTGGTGGGCGGCAGTCTGCTGTTTGGCGTCGGTTGGGGACTGGCGGGTATTTGTCCCGGTCCGGCCCTGACGCTGCTGCCTCTGGGTTATTGGCAGGGCGTCGTGTTCGTGGTGGCGATGGTCGCCGGCATGTTGCTGTTCCGTGTTCTGCAATCACGAGGTGGTGACTGACGCCTCCGTCGGTGCCAGCCACGCCACCAGACAGGCCACGGCCGCCAGACCCAGACCAAGCCCGACCACGCCGTTCCACTGGTAATGCTGGTAGACCCAGGCGGAGGCCAGAGAGCCTCCGGCGCCGCCAAGAAAGTACACGAACATGTAGCCGGAATTGAGACGATTGCGGGCCGACTCGTCCAGCGCGTAGATCACGTTCATGTTGCTGATGTGCACCGCCTGGATCGCCAGATCCAATATCACGATGCCGATGATCAGCGCGATCAGGCTCACTTCACTGAAGCCCATCACCACCCAGGACAACGCCAGCATCAACACGCCGCCCAGGGTGGTCCAGCGGGCGTAGCCCCGGTCGGCCAGGCTGCCCGCCTTGCGTGCCGACAAGGCGCCCACCGCCCCGGCCAGCCCGAACAGGCCGATGGTGGCGTCGGAGAAGTGCCAGGGTTCGGAGGAAAGCAAAAACGCCGCCGAGGTCCAGAACACGCTGAACATGGCGAAGGTCAGGAAGCCCAGGGCGGAACGGGCCCGATACAGGCGATAACGGGCGAACAACTGGCCAATGGACAGTAGTAAACGGCCATAGGAGAGCCCCGCCGATTGCCGGTGGGTGGGCAGCAGCCGCCACAGCGCCAGTGCATTAAGGAACATCAGCGCCGAGGCCACCCAGTAGACGGTGCGCCAATCGCCCAGGGTGGACAAGGCGCCGGCCACGGTGCGGGCCAGCAGAATCCCCAGCAACAAACCGCTCATCACCGTGCCCACCACTTTGCCGCGTACCGCCGGCGCCGCGAGAGTGGCGGCGAAAGGCACCAGCACCTGGGCCACCACGGTGAAAGCGCCGGTGATGGCGGTGCCCACCAACAGCATGGTCAGGGTGGAGGCGTTGGCGCTGATCAGCAAACCGCCGGCGGACAGGACAATCATGGTGACGATCAGCCGTCGCCGCTCGAACATATCGCCAAGAGGCACCAGCAGCAGCAATCCGGCCGCGTAGCCCGCCTGGGCGGCGGTGACGATGATGCCGGCGCGGGAATAGGACAGCGACAACTCATCGGCGATGGTGTGCAGCAGCGGCTGGGCATAGTAGTTGCTGGCCACCGCCAACCCGGTGGTGAGGGTCATCAGCATGAGCAGCATGGGATTGAGCCCGGGTGCCGTATCGTGCTGGCGGTCTGTGTTCATGGCCTCTCCTCGCGGATCTCCCTGGCGGGCTGGGTGTCGGTAATCGACTGAGCGGCGCAGTGTCGGCCAATCGCCGCCATGTGACAAATGCATTAATATCATCCCAGCTATCTATAAAAGAGATGGATCAGGGGCTGGGCCATGAAGCTGCGTCAGATCGAGTATGTGCTGGCGGTGGCGGAGGAAGGCAGTTTCACCGCCGCCGCCCGCCGCTGTCATATTGTGCAATCGGCACTGAGTCATCAGGTGGCGCAGCTCGAACAGCAGTTGGGGACGATCCTGTTTGAACGTAACTCCCGTTCCTTGCGGCTTACTCCCGCCGGCGAGGCGTTCGTCGAGAGCGGTCGGCGGGCTTTGGATGCGGTACGCCGTATCGGAGACGAAGTGGCCGCGCGCAGCGGTGAAGTCCGGGGCCGGCTTTCTCTGGGGACCATCTCCACGCTGACCGAGCCGGACGTGATCGGGCTGATGGCCCGGTTTCATCGCCGCTACCCCCATGTGGACATCGAGATGAGCATGGATGGCAGCGAGCGGATGATCGACCGCATGCACGAACACAGCCTGGATCTGGCCTTTGTCGGTCTCTGGCCCGGGGTAGTGATTGAACGGCTGGAAAGCGCTGACTTGTGTGAAGAAGAGTTGGTGGCGTTGTTGCCCAGAGAGCACCCGCTGACCCGGTGCCGGCGGGTCCGTCTGGAGCAGTTGACCGAATGGCCGATGGCGGACTTTGGCGAGGGAACCGGGGCCCGCCAGCAGTCGGAGGAAGCGTTCGCCGCCGCCGGCCTGCGTTATGCGGTCCGGTTCGAGGTGAGCACCATTTCACTGTTGGTGGATATCGTCCGCCGCGGCCTGGCGATCGGCCTGATTCCCGCCAGTCTTGCCCCCCGCCTGGCCGGTGTGTGCACACGGCCGGTGCGGGAAGCGCCGCGCCGGGTGGTGCGGGCGGTGTGGCATCCCAATCCGACACCGGCGACGCGGGCTTTTCTGGCGCTGCTTGATCTCTAGCCGCCCTTGGCCTGTTTCTCCATCATGTCGGCCTGAATGATCTCGATCCAGTAACCGTCGGGGTCACGAATGAAGCCGAGACCTTTCATTTTGCCCTCGTCCGGCTTCTTGACGAAGTCCACACCCAGTTTCTCGAAGCGTTCGCAGGCGGCATAGACGTCCGGCACGGTGACGCCGATATGGCCGAAGCCGCGCGGGTCCTCGTTGCCGCTGTGGTAGCTGAAATCCGCCTCTTTTTCCGTGCCCCAGTTATGAGTCAGCTCCAGCATCGCTTCGCGGCCAAAGGTGTAGGTCAGCCGCGCGGCGGCGTCCTCGGGCACGCGATTTTCTTCGTCCGGTGCAAGATAGCCCAGGAAGTAGAGGCTGAACTGCATTTCCGGGAAGTCCAGTTTGCGCACCAGACGCATACCCAGAACACGGGAGTAGAAGTCCAGGCTGCGTTCGGGATCCTTGATCCGCAGCATGGTCTGATTGAACAGGTAATGGTTGGTTTCCGCGTCCGGCTGCTCGCACAGGCCGGGAGCGGATTCAAAGTGGCGGGGCATAATGTGCTCTCCAATAAAACGGCTCCCCAGCACATGGGGTTGAGCGCCGCTTTTACAACTCCTCACGGACAAAATTGGCCGAATCGCTCAGACTGCGGTCAGGACACAACGGGGATCGGGCCATGCAGCAGCTTTTGATTGGCGGTACGGAACAGGGACAGATTGCACTCAACGGGGCCATGGCCAACCGCCATGGGTTGATCGCCGGTGCCACCGGCACCGGAAAAACCGTGACCTTGCAGGTGCTGGCGGAGGGCTTTTCACGTCTGGGCGTGCCGGTATTCACCGCCGATGTGAAAGGGGATTTGTCTGGTATCGCCGTGGCTGGCAACAGCAACGACAAGATCCAGGAGCGGGTTCAGCGCATCGGCATCACCGATTGGGCCGCCGAGGCCCGCCCGGCCCGGCTGTGGGATCTGTATGGCCGCACCGGTCAGGCGGTCCGCACCACCGTGGCGGACATGGGGCCGGCGCTGCTGAGCAATCTGCTGGAGCTCAATGAGGTGCAAAGCGGTGTGCTCCACATCGCTTTTGACTACGCCGAGAGCGAGGATCTGCCGCTGCTGGACCTGAAGGATATGGAAAGCCTGCTGAACTGGATGGTGGAGCAACGCAAACCATTGTCCGAACGCTATGGCACGCTCTCCTCGCAGAGCCTCGGTGCTATTTTGCGCCGGCTGCTGGTACTGAAGAGCCAGGGCGGTGATGTGTTCTTCGGTGAACCGGCGCTGGATATCATGGATCTGATACAGCAACAGAATGGCCAGGGCGTGGTCAATCTGCTGGATGGACGGGAGCTGATTCTGCAACCCCGCCTGTACACCACCTTCCTGCTCTGGCTGCTGGCGGAATTGTTCGAACGATTGCCGGAACGCGGCGACCAGCCCTTGCCGTTACTGGTGTTCTTCTTCGACGAAGCCCATCTGCTGTTCGACAGCGCACCGAAAGCGTTACTGGAAAAGCTCGAACAGACGGTAAGGCTGATCCGCTCCAAAGGGGTCGGCATTTATTTCGTCACGCAATCGCCGTCCGATATTCCCGACAGTGTGTTGGGCCAGCTCGGTAACCGGGTGCAGCATGCTTTGCGGGCTTACACCCCCAAGGATCAGAAAGCGGTGAAAGTGGCGGCCCAGACCTTCCGCGCCAACCCCGATCTGGATACCGCCCGGGTGATCACCGAGCTGGGCGTCGGCGAAGCATTGGTCAGCGTGCTCGACGATCAGGGCATTCCGACTCCGGTGGAACGTACTCTGGTGGCGCCGCCGCGCAGCCGCATCGGGCCGGCCGACGAGGAGGCTTTGGCGCAACTGAAAGCGGCGTCACCGTTGGCCGCCAAATACGATCAAACGGAGGATCGGGACTCCGCCCACGAGCGTCTGCAGGCTCGCCGCCAGCAGCAGAAGGAAGCGGAACTGGCGAAGCCGGAGCCGGAGAAAAAAGCCAGCATGAAGCGGACCTCGGGCCGGCAGAGCGCCGGCGAGGCTTTTACCAAGAGCTTGCTGAGAACCCTGGCCACGCAACTGGGCCGGGTATTGGTGAGAGTGTTGGAGCGTTTTTTGAAGCGGCGCTGAGGCGGTGTGGATCACGGTCGGCTGGTCACGCAGACATACATTCAGAAATCACTACGAAGCCGCGGTAGGAGCTTGCCTGCAAGCGAATGGGCTCTCCGCCAAAAGATTCGCTTGCAGGCAAGCTCCTACCGCGGCCTTGTAGTGCGGTCTGTGGGAAGCTACCAAAGCGATACGTCAGTGCTCGTGGCCGCCTGGACCGTGCACGTGGCGATGGGCGATTTCCTCGGCGCTGGCGTCACGGATACCCTTCACCGAAAGCTGGAAGCGTAAGGCGCGGCCCGCCAGCGGATGGTTGGCGTCCACGTCCACGGTTTTCAAACCCACTTTCACCACGGTGACCAGGCGCGGGCCCTGTTCGGTTTGCAGCCGGACCACTTTGCCGGGTTTCAGCTTGCCGGCGTGCTTGAAATGCTTGGCCGGCAGGCGTTGCCGCAGATTGTCGTCACGTTCGCCGTAGGCGTCCCCCGCTTCCAGGGTCACTTCCACATCCTCGCCGACATCCTTACCCTCCAGCGCGGCCTCGAGACCAGGCAGAATGTTCCCGGCGCCATGCAGGTATAACAGCGGCGCATCTTCCGCGCTGCGTTCCAGTTCACTGCCATCAGCACTGTCGAGCAGGGTGTAATGCAGGGTAACGACCTTGTCTTTATTGATCGGCATGGGCGAGTCCTCGAAAACGAAGGCGCTATTATGCTTTTCCTTCCGTGGGGACGGAAGCGTTCCGCGCCGGCGTGGTGTCCGGTGCCAGACCCAGCGCGGAGCGATCCTCCCCGTGAGCGGCGCGGCGCAACAGAACCAGGGATTGCCGGTACCACAGCCGGCGCCCGCCGGGGCGCCACTTGAAGCGTTTGTAAGTCCACTGGTACTGGGTTGGTTTGCGGCTGATGCAGCGAGCCAGATGGCGATTCAGGGCGGACAGAATGGCGCTGTCGTCCTCGGCGTTTTCAATGTCCGGTGCCGGTTCGAAATGCACCTGGATGTCACGCGCGCCGCCTTCGCCGCGATAGCAGGACACCACGAAAATATGGGGCCGGAAGCGGCGCACCAGTTTCCCCACCAGCGCCGGAGTGGGTACCGCATGGCCGAAGAACGGTACATAGGGGTTGGCGCGGCTGCCGGGGTTATGGTCGGCCAGCAGCGCCAGGGTGCCGCCGGCGCGCATGGTGGCCAGCCCCTCCTTGACTCCCTGGCTGTTGGTGGGCACCAGCCGGCAGCCGGTGCGTTCGCGCGCCAGCTTCACCACCTCGTCCAGCAGCGTGGCCGGGTGCGGCTGGTACATCACGGTGGTGTTGCCTTTCTGCCCCAGATACAGATTGATGTTTTCCCAACTGCCCTGGTGCAATGACAACAGCAGCACCGGCCGCTCACTGGCGGAGGCCTCGAGAAAGGCGGCTTCGCCGTGGATATGGGAGAACCGCGCCAGGGTCTCCTCCACCGGCCGGCTCCAGACATGGGCGAACTCGGTAAGGGTGCGGCCCAGCTCGCACACGCTTTGCCGGGCAATGCGGCGTGCTTCGGCCAGGGGCATGTCCGGATAAGCCGCCAGCACGTTGATCAGGGCAACCCGGTAAGCACTGGCATAGCGTAATGGCACCCGGGTCATCAGTCCCGCCAGAAACGCCCCCAAGCCGGTAGCCACGGGTAATGGCAGCCACGCAAACAGACGCATCAGCCACCAGAGACGCCGTCCCCGTTGCCGTGGTGTCATGTTCCGCTTTCTCCTTGGGTCTCGCTGCCTCCGCCTGCGAAGGCTGAATTCTTGTGGTCCCGGGTCCGGATTCAAGGTGTGCCGGCGGGGGCCGTTCATGAGCGCATTCTACATGAGTCGCCAAGCAGACCCATGGTCGGCCCGCGCTTAGCTCTGCAAAACAGGGTCAACGGCGGCAACGGTGTCGTGCAAGGGCAGAGTCACGGTTTCGCCATGGGCCGGAACGCGGAATTGTCCGGCGGGAATACCCCGGGTTGCAAGGGCCCGGGCGAGCAGTTGTGGCGGCTCGTCCATGGGTTCGTCGGTGAGAACGAAGGTTCCCCAATGCATGGCCAGGGAATGGCGTGCTTGCAGATCCTGGTGAATGCGCACGGCTTCCTCCGGATTGATATGCACCGGCGCCATGAACCAGCGGGGCAGATAGGCGCCGATCGGCAACAGCGCCGTGTCCACCGGCCCCACCGCCTTGTGGATATCCTGGAACAGCGGGGCGTAGCCAGTATCGCCAGCGAAAAACAGACTGAAGTCCGGCCACTGCAGGCGCCAGCCACACCACAGGGTGGTATTGCGGTCACCGGGTCCGCGGCCGCTGAAATGCTGGGTCGGCAGACAGAACGCCTGAGCGTCGTGCCAGTCCGCGTGCTGCCACCAGCCCCGCTCGACTACTTCGGTGATGCCCCGGCGGCGCAGCCAGGCGCCGACCCCGGTGGGGGCGAACCAGGTGATATGATCGCCGAAGCGTCGTTGCAGCGCGTCCACCGCCGCCCGGTCCAGGTGATCATAGTGGTTATGGGAAACCAGCACCGCGTGGATGGGCGGCAGCGCGTCGATGGTCAGCGCTGGCGGAACGGCGCGCTTGGGGCCGGCGAAGGAAACCGGTGAACAGCGTTCGGAGAACACCGGGTCGGTCAGCAGATTCCAGTTCCGGTATTGGATCAGATAGGTACTGTGGCCGATCCAGGTGAAACGCGGCTGCGGTGCCGGCCGGGCCAGCAGGGCCGGATCCGGTCGCTGTAATGGGAATGGCAGACGGGGCGGAAAGCGGCCACGGCTTTCCCTTTGCCAGCGCAGCAACTCCGCCAGTCCGTGATCGGGTGTGGGGTAAAGATTGCGGAAACGTCCGCGAGGCCGGGTGTCGCGCCGTGCCCATTGTTCCAGTAGAGACCAGTCAATCATTACCGGCGCTGCCCGGCTTGCAGGCCCGCCACCGCCTTTTCCACCGCGTCGAGATCAGGAATCACCGCCAGATCACCTCCCATTTGCACGTTCATCGCCGCGGCCGGACCGATGTCTCCCGGTTCCTCCCGAGGGGCGCCGGGTGTCACCCGCAGCAATCTTGGTATCCCTTGTACCACCATGGCGTAGAAACGGCACGCCCCGGACACCGAATGAAGGATGGCGATGCGTGCTTGTGGCCCGATATGAACGGGGCCGGACTCGTTCAGCTTTTCGAAGGACAGCAGCGGCAGTTCCTGCTCGCGCCAGTGCATCCAGCCAAGCAGCCATTCCGGACCGTGGCCGGGCCGGTCCGGGTGGCGCAGCGGAATCACCTCCGCCACCACCAGATTGGGGATCAGCCAGGGGCGTTCCGCCATGGGAATCAGCAGACTGGCAATGTCGTCGGGAAGCGTATCGGGATTACGGTTATCGGACAGGGTCTTATCGGACATAGTCTTCTCCTTGCATGGGTTCGGTTCACCTGCCCGGTGCCAGTGCCGATAATTCCCGGCGTACCTGTTCCACCAATTGGCCGGCCAGTTGTTCCGGGCTGCCGCTGTAGCTGACACAGCCGGTTTCCCGCACCGAGTCCGGCTGGCTACTGGCGGCACAGGTGTCCGTTGACTGCGCCCAGACCATAGTGCCGGAAGCCGCCAGACGCGGCGCGGCGATGGCGCCGTCGTTGCCCATGCCGGAAAACAGGATGGCGCCGTCACAATGGCCGACGCCATCCAGGACGTGGGTCATCACCTGATCGATGCTGGGGGCATAGGGGCCCTCCCAGCGGTTACCGGTGGCAATGACGCGGCCGTCGGCATGAAAGCGGATCGCCTGGTCCACCGGCGCCAGTAATACCTCGCCGTGGCGCAAACGACTGCCGTCGTCACCGATCCGGCAACGGATCGAGGGGTTGCGGTCCAGTGCCTGGCGGAGAGTGCCAAGGAATCCGGGATCGATGTGCTGAGCCAGCACGAAGGCCACCGGCAGATGCTCCGGTAGCGAGTCGAGAAAACGTTTCACCGCCGCCGGCCCTCCCAGGCTGGCGCCCAGTATCCAGACTCTTCGCGGGCGGTCCTGGTCTTGCCGCGGCAGGTCACGGAATTCCCGGGGTTCCGGGATCGGCGCCCTGGTGTCCGTGGGCAGGCTTTGCAAGCGCTCCTGCAATGCCGGCGGGCCGACATAATCCAGCAATTTGCTCAGCAGACGCCGCTCCCAGCGGGGGTAGTGAGCGGCGTTACGCGGCGGGGCCTGGCCGTCGCAGAACAGCAACGGCGCGCGGGCGCCTTCCAGCAAGTGATCTAGGAATTGCTGCCAGCGATCTTCCCGGGACAGGTCCACCACCCACAGATCCAGACCGCTGTCATCAAGCCAGTGTGTCGCCAGGTTCTCCGGATCGGTGCTGATCACCACCTGATAGCCCTGACCGCGAATCGCCGTGGACAGCAAATGGCCTTGCAGGGTGTCATCGGCGATCACGCCGATGCGGGCCGCCGGTGGTGTCATCCCACGCTCTCCCGGCTTTCCTCCAGCAATTCGCCGAGGGTGGTGAGCAGTTCACCTTCCTGGAACGGTTTCCCCATGTAGCCGTTGACGCCAATATCGAAGGCCCGGTCACGGTGTTTCTCGCCGGTTCTCGAGGTGATCATGATGATGGGCACCCGCGCCAGCCGCGCATCATGGCGGACATGGGACGCCACCTCGAAGCCGTCCATGCGTGGCATTTCAATGTCCAGCAGCATGGCGTCCGGCGTGTGATCCTCCAGCTTGGCGATGGCGTCCAGGCCGTCCTTGGCGGTGACCACGCGGTAGCCCTGACGCTCCAGCAGGCGTCCGGTGACTTTTCGCACCGTCACCGAATCGTCCACCACCATCACCAGCGGTGCCTGCTCGCGGGCGGCATCGCGCTGGTCCGCCGGGGCGGTCAGCGGCGCTGGCTGGCGCAGTTGGGCAGCGCGGATCAGGGAGTGGATGTCGAGGATCACCACCACCGAGCCGTCGCCGAGGATGGTGGCGCCGCTGATGCCGGCCACGCTGGTGAGCTGCGGCCCGAGGGATTTCACCACCATCTCGCGGGAGCCCACCAGGCTGTCCACCACCAGGGCCACGGCGTGGTCGGAACTGCGGATCAACAGCAACGGCAACGGCTGGCTTTGCACATCCGGGTGCGGCATCGGCAGATCATGGACGAAACGGCCCAGGTAATGCAGGTCGTAGTCCTGGCCGGCGTAGCGATACACCAGGTTCTGATTCTCCACATAATCGAGCAACTCGAACGGACTGACCCGCACGATGCCTTCGATCTGATTGAGCGGAATGGCGTAGGTGTCCTCGTTGGCGCGCACCATCAAGGCCCGGTTCACCGCCAGGGTGAAAGGCAGACGCACCACGAAACGGGTGCCCTGCCCCCGGTGCGACTCGATGTGCACGGTACCGCCGAGTTGTTTGATTTCGCTGGCCACCACATCCATGCCGACGCCCCGGCCCGAGAGCTGGGTGACCTGGCTGGCGGTGGAGAAGCCGGCGTGGAAAATGAACTGATGCACGTCCTGGTCGCTGGGATTGGCGTCGGCATCGATCAACCCTCGCTCCACCGCTTTGGCGCGCACCGCCTCGGTATTGATACCGCCGCCGTCATCGGCCAGCGTCAGCACCACCTCGCCGCCCTCGCGGGTCAGTTCCAGGCGCACCTGACCGGTCTCGTTCTTGCCGGCTTCGCGCCGCTCCCGAGGTGACTCGATGCCGTGGTCGATGGCGTTGCGCAGCATGTGTTCCAGCGGCGCCACCATGCGTTCCATCAAGGTGCGATCCAACTCCCCTTCCGGGTTGATCACCTCGAACTCGACCTTCTTGCCGACCTCGCCGGAAACCTGGCGGATGATGCGGCGCAGGCGCGGCACCAGCCGGGAGAACGGCACCATGCGTGTGCGCATCAACTTCTCCTGCAGCTCGGTATTGATGCGTTGCTGCTGCAACAACAGTGTTTCGCTGTCGCGGGTCCGTTCCAGCAAGGTGTTTTTCAGATCCAGCAAGTCCGAGGCGGACTCGGAAAGCTGTTTGGTGATCTGGTGCAGTTCGGAGTACTGGTCCATCTCCAGGGGGTCGAAGCGGGCGTCGAACTCGCCACGGTCCACGCCCTGCTGATAGTTGGAGAGGATCTGTGCTTCGGTTTCCGCGTCCAGTCGGCGCAGTTGTTCGTACAGACGGGTGACGGTGGCACCGATCTCCGACACATGGGAGACGAAGTCGTTGATGCTCTGCTCCACCCGGCCCCGGTTGATGGAGGTTTCCCCGGCCAGATTCACCAGCGCCTCGAGCACCTCGGCGCTCACCCGTACCATTTCCTGTGGTGCCGCCGGCGTGGCGGCGGCCGGCTCGGGAGTGGCGCTGGGTTCCGGAAGGAGGTCCGGTGCCCGGGTGTCCGCCGGCTGCCCGCGCAGTTGACCGCGTTGCTGGTTAATCGCGTCCAGCCAGCCGAGCATGGTGAGGAAGTCGTCTTCTTCCGGTGCCCGGCGTTGACTGTCCAACCGCTCCAGAAATTGTTCGAAGTCGTGGCTCAGATCCCCGAGGGGCGCCACCCCGGCCAGCCGCGCGCCGCCCTTGAGGGTGTGCAGCGCCCGTTTGAGCTGGTCATTGAGTTGACGGTCTTCCGGTTGATCCCGCCAGGCGGTCAGGGTCGCTTCAATGGTCTCGCCCAACTCCTCCGATTCCTCCAGAAAAATATCGAGAATGTCGGGATCGATGCCACCGCTATCACCGTCGCTGGACGGTGGCGCGACAGGTCCGGCCGGGGCGGCTTCGGGAGTGACGTCGGAGACGGGAGCCGCGAGTCTGAAAGCGGACGGATCATTCAGGTAGTCGTGGAGAGCCTGAATCAAGTCGCGGGCAGGGGCAAGGGCCTGCCGGGCGGTGACCCGGTCGATCATTTCCGCCACGCGGTCGTGGCAGCGGTGCAGCAGATCGAAAACCGCCGGCTGTCGCGTCACCCGGCCAAGAGCGAGGCGCTCGTAGAGCGTTTCCATCTCATGGCCCAGATCACCCAGCTCGCGGAGTTCGGCCATGCGCGCCCCGCCTTTCAGGGTATGCAGATCCCGCTGCAGGGCCTGCACCAGCAGAAGGTTCTCCGGCTCCCCGATCCACCGTTCCAGACTTTCGGTGCAGCTGTGGAGAATGTCCTCCGCCTCTTCCAGAAAGATACCAACCAATTCCGGGTCCCGCTCCTCCGTGGCGGGTTGAGCGGCCGGCTCCGGGGGCGCGGCCTTCGCCTCCCCCTTCCCCTTCGGTGTCCAGGGCGTGTCGGCCAGTGCCAGCACGTCTTCGAGGACCGTGTCCGTGGCCGGCAGCGAGCCGGAGCGCAACTGATCGATCATATCGGCCAGGCGATGATGGGCCCGCTGCAGAATATCGAATACCGAAGGCGTCGGCGCGGTGGTTTCCGGTAATGCCAGACGGCGGTACAGGCCGGCCAGAGACTGGGCCAGATCCGCCAGGGCGGGAACTTCCGCATCGCTGGCGCTGCCGGCCAGATCGGTGAGTTCCTGGTCCAGCTGGTCGAGGCTGGCCGGCTGCCCCAATTGCCAGGTGGCCAGATGTTCGTTGGCGCGCAGCAAGGCCTCCTCGGCCTGTTGCAAAAGCCCGCTGCTATGCTCCGAAGCGGGCGCGGACGGCGCCTGCGGATCCGACGTTAGTGGCTGCCGGGTTTCGGTCAGGTCTCGCAGGCCGTCCACCAGCCCCAATTCCGCGCGCACGGTCTGGCCGGCGGCCAGACAATCGAGCATGTTAATCAGCGCGTCATGACCTTCATTGAGCTGTGCCAGCAGCCCCGGGTCGAAGGTCAGGCGCCCCTGAGTGATGGTGGCGTAGGCGGTGGCCAGCGCCAGGGCAAGGCCTTCGATTTCCTCCAGACCCGCCTTGCGGGCACCTTGCGCCAGATTCTGCAGTTCATCGCGTAGCCGGGCCAACGGCCGGATCTGCTCGGGGTCGGTGGACCAGGCCTGTAACAGGGTGTCGGCGTCCATCACCAGGTCCATGCTGTCGGACAACAGCATGTCCAGAACCTGGGCGTTATTGTTTTGATGATCGCCGCGTACCTGATGGCGGGCCTCATCCAAGGCACTCAGCAGAGGTCCGGCATCGGGTAAAGCGGCATCGCCCTGGGAGGTCAATCGCCGCAGGCCATCGCTCAGTTGCTGGTGGCTGTCGCGGATCAGTGCCACCTGATCACGGCTGGCGCGCAGGCCGGCGGCGATCAGTTCCTTCACCAGCTTTTCGCCCGCCTCCGCCATTTCCGCCATGGCATTCAATTCGGCCATGCGCGCGCTGCCTTTCAGTGTATGCATGGCGCGATGGACGCGATCATCCAGATCCTGCTCGCCAAGTTCCGGATCCAGTCCATCCAGCCACTGCGCCAGCAGTGAGAGATTGCGGTCGGCCTCACGGCGGAAAATACCCAGCAGTACCGGATCGGGCTGATCCGCGGATGTTTCGGGTAACGTCAGATCGTCCAGATTATCCAGAGTATCGCCCGGTGTCGCTGGCTCAGCTTGTGCCTTGCCGGTTAGGGCCTGGTAGTCCTCGTCACTGAGTGTGACGGAGGGTCCGGTGCCTGCTTTTTCCTGGACGGGTGTTTGAGCCGCCGTGCTTTCCTTGTTGTTTTCCGCCTTGCTCTTGTTCTCGCTACCCGGTATGGGAATTCGCTCCAGGCTGCCGCCGTCAGCAAGGATGCCGGCGGCTTCGATAAGCGGGGTCACATCCACCGGGTCCGGTTGGCGGCGGGCGAAAGTGCCGACCAGATCGGGGACCAGGCCATGGACCTCCCGTACCAGATCGATCAGCGTGGCGTCGGCGTCGATGCTGTGGTCGATGACCCGGTTCATCATGTTCTCGATGGCCCAGGCCAATTCACCCACGGTGGTGGCGCCGACCATGCGGCCGGAGCCCTTCAGCGTGTGAAAGGCGCGGCGGAACTCCACCAGCGCGGTTTCATCGCCGGTATTGGCGGCCCAACGGGGAAAGTACTGGTCCAGTGCCTCGATGACCTCGTCCGCTTCCTCGACGAAGATCTCGATGATTTCGTCATCCACCAGATCATCATCGTCGTCCGTGTGTCGCGGTTCCGGCTCCGCCGGTATTCCCGTCGACGGCGGTTCCGCATCGCTCTCCAGGGGCTGAAGCGGATACCCCAGGGCGGCGATGCTGTGATGCGCCACTTCGAGAACATCATCACTGGTATGCGGGTCGTCGCTGAGGCGTTCCAGGTAATACTCCACCGAACTCATGGCGTCGGCGAGGGTATCCATGCTCCGCCAGTCGGGAGCTTGCTCGTCGTCCAGCAGCCTTTCCTGAATAAAACGGGCGCACTGCCGCAGTACCAGAGCCGGGCGTTGCAGTTGCACCATCTCCAGGCCGCCACGGACGGTCTGCAGGCGGTCCGGTACCGATTGCAAATGCGCGCGATCCCAATGCGAAGCGATGAATTCCACCACTCCGTCCTTGGCTTCCTCCAGTCCCGCCCGGCATTCGCGCAGCGCCGCGTCCATGGCCTGGCCGAGATGATTGGGCAGCGGTGAAGCGTTGGTACCTTCAATGGTATTGCCAATGGTATTCCCGGTGGGGTGGCGCTGGTTGTTGCCGCCAAAGCCGGCGAGCGTGGCTTCCACGTACAACAGGGCTCCGGCCACATCCATCAGCCGCTCCCGTTGCGGTGGCTGACGGCGTTCGGCGATGTCCTCCAGGGCCTGCCGTTGTTCATCCACCAGTACCCGCGGCTGGCCCAGGCCGAGCATGGCGATGGTGTCGGACACCTGCTTCAGTGTGCTGACCAGCGGCGCGAGATCGGCGGGGTCCGCCCGGGAGTCGTGAACGAACCGCTCCAGGTGATCCTTGACCTTGGTAATCTCCTCGGACAAGGCGGTCACCACCGAATGCATGGCCATGGCATCCGGGCCGTTGAGTCGGGCCCGCTCCTCGTTCACCAGCGCTTCCGGAGGTAGCGCGTCCTGCAGACGAAAGCGCCGCCGGATGGCCTCGATGGCCGGTGTCGCGCGCTCCGCCCGGGCTACGTAATAAAGCAGGTTCTTGATCAACTCCGTGGGGGGCGGGCGTTCCAGGCTGTCGGCGCCGTCGGCGGCCAGTTCACGCAAGGTGCGATCCAACTGGCCCAGCATCTGTTTGGCCGACGAGCCCAGCGGAATAACCTCTTCCTCCAGCCCCTCCACCATGGCATCGGCGATTCGCCACAACGGTGCCCGGGCGGCATCACCGCTGATTTGTCGGAGCTTTTCCAACACCCGGCGCAGATATCCGAGATTACGTTTCACCTGGTCGCCGCGCATGACGCCCACCAGTGCCACCTGGAACGTCTGCCGCATTTTGCGGATCAACTGAGGAAAGCGGGCGTCGTTGCGGATGCTCTCATCAATGCGGCCGTCGCCCTGGGCATGCCGCAGATCGGGTTTGAACAACGCGGTTTCGGACAGCAGCGGTTCACCGCGCGCGGCGCGCAGGTCGTTCAGCAATGGCAGCAGCACCACCGGCAAATCCCGGCGGTTACTGGCCACGCGATCCAGGTAAGGGGGCAGCTGCAGGATCGCGCGCATCAACAATTCCTGGCTTTCCGCTTCCCGGTCGATACGCTGATCGAGCAGGGCCCGGGCCAGTTTTTCCATTTCCTCGGCGAGCAACGCGGCGCCGTAGAACTCCACCATCTGCAAGGTGCCATGGACCTGATGCAGGTGGGTCTGGCAGAACCGCATGCGTGTCGAGTCGCCCGGGTTCTGCACATAGGCTTCGAGTGCTTCGCGGGCCTGGTCCAGTGTTTCCTGGATTTCTCCGCGCACCCAGTCGAGAGCCAGATAATCGTGATGATCGCTCATTTGATGATCCCCCCGGGGCTGCCCCCAGCCCCTGGTCGTCAAACGCGGCGCCGAAACGCCAACGTGTCGGGATAGACTTCCCGCTCCAGATTATCGTTTTGCCAGTCGGTGATTTCGCCGGGTCCGAGGACCAGGACGCCCCCCGGCGCCAGACGGGCGGCCAGACGATTGACGATCTGGCGTTTTCGCCAACGGCGAAAGTAAATCAGCATGTTCTGACAGAAGATCAGGTCCAGGTTTTCCATCGGCGCCTGGTCCAGATCCAGCACGTTCAGGTGGGCGAAGCACACCCGCTCGCGCAAAGAGGCGGTAACCTGAAGGTGCTGGGCGTCGTAGTGTTGAAAATACCGCTCGCGCAATGCTGGCGCCACGCGGTTCACCCGGCGCAGGGGGAACACACCACGGCGTGCCCTGGCCAGAGTGGGCAGGCTGATATCCGTGCCGGTAATGCCGTAAAACAGTTTGTCCCGGGCACCGGCGAAACATTCATTGATGACCATGGCCAGCGAATAGGCTTCCTCGCCGGTGGAGCACCCCACGCTCCAGGCATTCAAGGTGCCACCGCCGGCATGCCGACGGGCGAAGTCACGGCTGAACGCTTTGACCAGCGCGAAGGACCCCGGATGACGAAAAAAGCCGGTTTCCTGCACCGTGAGTCGGTCCACCAGAATCGACCATTCCATGGCGCGGGACTCGCTGGCGCCGGTGACCAGTTGAGCGTAATAGGTTTGATAATCCTCCAGGCCCAGTTCACGCATGCGTGTGCTCAGGCTGGTTTCCAGGAAGGACTTCCGCTCCGTTGGCAAGGTCATGCCGGTGCGCTCTTCCAGCAGGGTCTGCCAGAGCTGGAATTGCTCCGCGTCCATGGCTGGCGCGTTGCGAAGAGCCCAGGGCGGCGTCACGACAATGTCCATCAGCCCGGCAATCTGAAGCCGGCCACCGAGTTACGCATGTCCTGCGCCATTTCCGCCAGATCGCCAATGGAACGGGCGGTGGCGGTGGTCCCGGCGGAGGTCTGCGAGGTGATTTCCTGGATCACGTTCATGGTGTTGGAAATGTGCCCCGCGGACGCGGCCTGCTGGCGGGCGGCGTTGGAAATATTCTGGATCAGGTCCGCCAGGTTCTTGGATACCGTTTCGATCTCTTCCAGCGCCACCCCGGCGTCCTGGGCGAGGCGGGCGCCCTTCACCACTTCGGCGGTGGTGGCTTCCATGGAAATCACCGCTTCGTTGGTGTCGGTCTGAATCGTCTTCACCAGGGTTTCGATTTGCTTGGTGGCGGCGGCGGAGCGTTCCGCCAGGCGCTGCACCTCGTCGGCGACCACGGCGAAGCCGCGACCGGCCTCCCCGGCCATGGAGGCCTGGATGGCGGCGTTCAAGGCCAGAATGTTGGTCTGGTCGGCGATGTCGTTGATCAGCGAAACGATGTCACCAATTTCCTGGGAGGACTCACCCAGACGCTTGATTCGTTTGGAGGTTTCCTGAATCTGCTCGCGGATGGTGTCCATGCCATGAATAGTAGCCTGTACCACCTCGGCGCCCTTGTTGGCGATGGCCACCGCCCGTTCCGCCACCGCCGCGGACTCGGCGGCGTTGGCGGACACCTGATCAATGGACACCGCCATCTCATTCACCGCCGCGGAGGCGCCGGCAATTTCCTGCGCCTGATGTTCGGAAGCCTCCGCCAGATGCATGGCGGTGGACTGGGTTTCCTGGGCGGCGCTGGCCACCTGCACGGCGGATTGGTTGATGGTTTGTACCAGGCTGCGTAACTGGTCGATGGAATAGTTGATGGAATCGGCGATGGCGCCGGTGAAATCCTCGGTCACCGTTGCTTCCACGGTCAGGTCGCCGTCGGCCAGATCCCCCAGTTCGTCGAGCAGGCGCAGAATCGCCGCCTGGTTACGCTGATTCTCGCTTTCCAGTTCGCCACGCTGTTTGCTGGCGCTGCGATTGCCCTGCAGCATGATCAGGAAAAACAGTAACACCGAGACCGCCGCGCACAGGATGCCCAGCCATATGGAGGGGAACAGGCCGCTGTTGGCGTTCTCGAACTGGCTGTCCAGATTGGAAGCTTCCTGCAGCAGGTCCTGGGAGCGCAGGAACAGACTGTCGGCGGCGGCGCGGATCTGTATCAGATCCGGCGCGGTTTCCAGCACTTTGTCCACGGAAGGATTGATGAACTGATTAAAAACATCGGAGATATCCGTCAACCGCGCGCGGGCATCGCGGTCGCTGATTCTCTGAATGCCGAGACGATTGTTGCCGCGCAGCATACCGTTGACGACATTGCCGAATCGTACCGCGTCGGTGCCGAACGTTTCCGCTGCCGCCACGGCGCTGTCACGGCCTTCCAGGATCTTCGACAAGGATCGCATCAGGCGCTCGGTGAGCAATGACTGACGCTGCGCCAATGCCACCTGATCCGCGGAGGCGCCATTGGCGATCAGGATGCGCACCACCTCGTCATACTTGTTCTGAAGTTCCGGAATGGTCTGTGCCAGGGTGGCGGACACCTGGTGCAGATCCAGCACCGTGGCGCGCCCCTGGAGGACCGTGTTCACCTGCCGTAGCGCCTCGTCCCACAAATTCTGCAGGCGTTGCATCACCCGTGGGTCCGATACCCGTTCGTCCTTGACCTGATTCCAGGCGCGCAGAAAACCCTGGCGGCCCTGTTCCAGCAACGCGAAGGCCTCGGCGTTGCCGGACACCGCCTCCAGGGTGTTTTTCGGCAGCTGCTGGGAATACACACGCATGTCCGACGCCTGGGTAATATTGTCCCGGGCATGGTTGGCGCCGATGGCGGCCAGAACGAAATTCATCAAGGCGAGAACAATAAAGGCGAGCAACCCGACGTACAGAGCAACGCCCAGCGGATTGTTACCCGCTCCCCCCCGCATCTTGCTTAACACAAGCCCCGGTTTGAACTTCATAGCTTGGCTCCTGGCCTGACTCTGCTCTTATTGTGTGACCGCCGTCCATGGCGGCTCCCTCCCCGGGCAGTCACTGGCACGACGTCAAAAACCGTTCCCGACGATTTTGGAACCGCAATGGCTTCAATGGACGTGTGTCGATATCCCCCCGGCACGACGTCCTCCCCCCACGGTCACTCTTCGTTGTTCATTCCCCGTTGTTCATCCCCCGCCGCCTGCCTTCCACTGCTACTTTCGGTTGCTCATTCCCCGCTGGCCGCTCGCATAAAGCGTGGATCCCGTGCCAGCCGAGCAAGGCTGAATACGGACCAGTACTCCCCGTCCCGACGGTAACCTCCATCCAGATAGGCGGCCATTGGACTTTCCTCCGGGCGCGGCGGTGCCGTCACCCGGTTTTCCACCGGAAAATGTTGCATCCCCAGAACGTCATCGACCATCACTCCGGTGTAGAGTTCGTCCCGGTCCAGCACCAGCAACCGGCGCCGGCCTTCGGCCACTTCCGAGGCGCGTTCGAGAAACCGGTTCAAATCGGTCACGGTCATCAAACGCCCACGAACGTTGGCCACGCCGCGAACCCAATCCTGAGCACCGGGCACCCGGGCACAGGCTGGCGGCGATAGAATCTCCGCCACTTCCGTCAACGGCGCCACCAGACGGTGGCCGTTGAGGGAAAACCCCACGCCACTCCAATAAGGCGTGACGTCCTGCTCCTCCGGCAGGTTGGCGGCATTGTCGCGGCAACGGATGAAGTAATCCGCCAGTTTCAAATAGGCTGTGGACGCGGCGCTCATCGACGACCCCCTCGTCACGCTCCGGTGAGCTGACGCTCGACCGTTTTCAGTAAAACCTCTTCATCCACCGGCTTGGTCAGATAATCCCGGGCGCCCTGGCGTTTGCCCCAAACCCGGTCGGTTTCCTGATCCTTGGTGGTGACGATAACAATCGGGATGTGTCGGGTGTCCGCGCCTTTGGTTAACTGCCGGGTGGCTTGAAAACCATTGAGGCCGGGCATCACCACGTCCATCAATACCAGGTCCGGTTGTTCGGAACGGGTAGTCGCCACACCGTCGGCCCCATTGCTGGCTTCCAGCACCTGGTGGCCGTGTTTTTCCAGAATCTCCCGCAGCTTGTACGTTTCCGTGGGAGAGTCATCGACAATAAGAATCCGTGCCATCTTTTCCTCTATGGTTGAGCAGGGTGACTCCGGTCAGGCGCCTGGTTCAGGCGCTGATATGCTGACGGATGGCGCCCAGGAGCTCGTCCTTGGAAAAAGGCTTGGTCAGGTATTCATCGGATCCCACGATGCGGCCCTTGGCCTTATCGAACAAGCCGTCCTTCGAGGAGAGCATGATCACCGGCGTCTGCTTGAACGCGCTGTTGTTCTTGATCAAGGCGCACGTCTGATAGCCATCCAGCCGGGGCATCATGATGTCCACGAAAATGATCCGCGGCTTGCTGTCGGCAATCTTGGCAAGCGCATCGAACCCGTCGGTGGCGGTAATCACCTCACAACCCGCTTTCTTCAACAAGGTCTCGGCGGTACGACGAATGGTTTTCGAGTCGTCGATCACCATGACCTTGAGGTCTTGAAAATTGTCAGTCATTGAGAACTGCCTTTCACCGTGATTCAAATACAGGCCGCGACACCTTGTAATGAGGAATCTTTTTATAGTGTCGCGATAGGCAGGGCTTCGGGGTCTTTCAGCCCACGCCGAGGTTTTAACACAGTTTCTACAATCAATCTATAAGACCCTGTGGGACTTGAGAAAAGCATCCCGTAGCGAGCATTCCCGCGCACTGCTAACATGCGGTGTCGTCCTCTTGCCTGGAGCCACCATGAGCCTTGATATCGGTGTGGTGATGGATCCCATCGCCCACATAAAACCCTGGAAAGACACCACTTTATCCCTGCTCCTGGAAGCTCAGCGGCGTGGCTGGCGGCTGCACTACATGGAGCCGGGGGACCTGTACGTCCGTGATGGCCGGCCTCTGGCCACCACCCGACCGCTGCGGGTGGAAGACAACAACGATCACTGGTTCGAGCTCGGTGATGTCACGCAGACCTCGCTGCCGGATCTGGACATGATCCTGATGCGCCAGGATCCGCCGTTCAACGCCGAGTACGTTTACGCCACCTATATTCTGGAAAAAGCGGAGCGCGAGGGCGCCCTGGTGGTGAATCGTCCCGGCAGTGTCCGTGACAGCAACGAAAAGCTGTTCGCCACCGATTTCCCGCAATGCTGTGTGCCGACCCTGGTTTCCGGTCGCGCCGATCAGTTGCGGGCTTTTGTAGCGGAGTTCAATGACATCGTCATGAAGCCGCTGGATGCCATGGGCGGCGCCAATATCTTCCGGGTGTCCAAGGACAGCCCCAACACCAGCGTGATCATCGAGGTGCTGACCGATCACGGGCGCACGCCGATCATGGCGCAACAATTCATTCCCGAGATCACCAGTGGCGACAAACGTATCCTGATGATCAACGGGGAACCGGTGCCTTACGCCCTGGCGCGCATTCCCAAGGAAGGCGAGTTCCGTGGCAACCTGGCAGCCGGTGGCACCGGCCAGGGGCGGGAACTGAGCGACCGCGATCGCTGGATCTGCGGGCAGGTGGGGCCGGTGCTGCGCGAGCGGGGGCTGTATTTTGTCGGCCTGGATGTGATTGGCGACTATCTCACCGAGATCAATGTCACCAGCCCGACCTGCGCGCGGGAGCTGGACGCCATCTATGGCATCAATATCGCCGGTCAGCTTTTCGACGCTTTGCTGGAAATGCGTAGCCGGTCCTAGCGAAACAACAAAACGGGCCGGACAATAGCGACTCCTATAACAGGGCCGGCCCACCGGCCCGACATCATCCAGTTATTGACAACACGACCCATGGCCTCTGCTCAGGTTACCGCCGCCGATCGTCTCGGCTTCACACTCTTCATGGCGCTGGCCGTGCATGGCCTGGTGCTGTTCGGTGTCGGCTTCGCACCGGAGCAGCCCCGTGCCGCGCCGCGGACATTGGATGTGACACTGGCGACTCACAGTAGCGACCAGGCGCCGGACGAGGCGGACTTTATTGCCCAGGCCAACCAGGAGGGGGCCGGCGACGAAGAAGAAAAACAGGAGCTGACCACCACCGAGCAGGCGCCGTTCACCGACGCCCGGCCACGACCGGTGCAGTTGGAGCCGGACAGTGCGCCGCCACCCCGTCCGGTGTCGCGCCAGAAAGTGATCGTGACGCATTCCTTCTCGCCCCGTGCGGAACCACGGCAGCAAGAGCAGAAACAGGAGCCCAGTGAACCGCAACGCCGTGATGACAGCCTGGATCAACTCAGCCGTGAGATCGCCAGCTTGCAGGCGCGTCTGGATCAGCAGAAACAGGCCTATGCCAAACGGCCGCGGGTGCGCCGGCTCACCTCGGTTTCCACCAAGGCCCATTACGAGGCGCTTTATATCGACGCCTTCCGCCGCAAAGTGGAAATCACCGGCACTCGCCATTTTCCGGCCCGGGCTCTGACCAGCAACACCTTCGGCGGGGTGCGGCTGATGGTGGCGTTGGGCAAGAGCGGTGAAATCCGCGACATTCGGGTGTTACAGTCTTCCGGCCATGCCTTCCTGGATGAGGCGGCGGTACAGAGTGTGCGCCTGTCGGCGCCTTTTGAGCCCTTTTCCGCGGAGATGCGCGAGAATATGGACGTGCTGGAGATTATTCGCACCTGGCAGTTCGACGCCAACCGACAGGTCTCCTCACGCTGATCCGACGCTCCGTCTACTCCGGCGCCCCTCTATTCCGGCGCTCCCTCTACTCTTGCCCTGGTCCCGCGCTCCCCGGATACTGGGCCCATGACGCACAACAGCCTGAAACACCAGTTCCTGATCGCCATGCCGCAGCTGGATGATCCCAACTTCGACCGCACCGTGACCTATGTGGTGGAGCACAATCCGGAAGGGGCCATGGGGCTGACCCTGAACCGTCCGGCCGGCTTGAGCCTGCACGATATCCTGGCGGACATGGAGATCGAGGTGGAGGTGCCGCCCTCCAGTCGCCATCAGGTGGTGGCCGGTGGCCCGATCCAGCAGGAAGCTGGGTTCGTGCTGCACCGGGATGTGGAGCGCCACTGGCAGTCCACCCTGATGCTGGCGGATGGGCTCTGCATGACCACCTCACGGGACATTCTCGAGGCCATCGCCGTGGGCGAGGGGCCGGAATCCACCCTGGTGTGCCTGGGATATGCCGGTTGGAGCGAAGGCCAGTTGGAGCAGGAACTGGCGGATAATGTCTGGTTGAGCACCCCCAGCGCCCCGGAGCTGGTGTTCGAGATCCCGTTTGAACAGCGCTGGCATGCCGCGGCCGCCCGCATGGGCGTGGATATGAGTCTGATCGCCACTCAGGTGGGACACGGTTGATTCTGCTCGCTTTTGATTATGGAACCCGCAAAATCGGTGTCGCCAGCGGCAATGCCCTGATCGGTACCGCTTCGCCGTTACCGCCCCTGCCCTGCAAGAACGAACAGCCCGACTGGCAACAGATGGCCGCATTGCTGGATGAGTGGCGCCCGCAACTGGTGGTGGTGGGCCTGCCCTTGAACATGGACGGCAGTGAAAGCCATTCCAGCGAGCGCGCGCGCAAGTTCGCCCGGCGCATCCAGGGGCGGTTCGGACTGAAGGTGTATATGGTGGATGAACGGCTTTCCACCCGGGAAGCGCGGGAGCGCACCGCCACCAGAGGGCCGGATCCGAAGGTGGATTCCATGGCCGCGGTAGTGATCGCGGAGGGGTATCTGAATGGCGCCGAGCCAGTGACGCCTTGAGCCCCGGCTCGGCGGCGTCACGACCGGCTGGCCGTGACGCTGTCGGCGTTTAGCCGGCCGGAGTCCACAGCTGCTGCAGGGATCCAAGCACGCCGTCGGCCACGCCCTGGCCGCCCAGGAACTTCAGCATGGTCGGTGCGAACTGGCTCACCATGTCCGGGCTCAGCCCCATGGCGCTGAACGCGGTTTGCACGCCTTGCAGGCTTTTCACGTTGCCCAGCACACTACCGAGCAGGCCGCTGCTTTCCTGGCTGTTGCCGAGCATTTGATCCAGGCCGGATACCTTGTCGGTAACGCCGCTGAACTGGCTGGCATCCAGTTTGGTCTGGGCCAGGGCGAGCAGCGCGGCGGAACCGCCGGCGGCCTGGGCCTGGCTGACGCCGAGGTCGCTGGACAGGGTGTCGACCATGTTCTTGGCGTCACCGGCCACTTGCCACTGGCCGGTAGCCTGGTCCAGGTTGGCCTGGCCCTGCTCCGAGGCGGCATCGATGGCGCTGTTGGCTTTGTCGGTTTGCTCGCTGACCGCCTTGTTGGCGTCGTCCACTGCCTTGGTGGCTTTGTCGGTCATACCTTTCAGGTCAAAGGCGTGAGCGTTGGCGCCCAGGGTTCCTGCCAGAACCGCCCCCACAGCAATCCGAATCATCTGGTTCATAACCGTTCCTTAGTAATCGAAGTGACATGAAACAAGCTGCGCAGTGTACTCCGAAAGCCATGGTGGGTCCCGTGATGTAAACCTGTTTTTCAATTCACCCGGCAACCGCTAGACTGCTGCGAAGTGACGGCCAGAACAACAGGCCGAGGAGATGACCTTGCATTGGAATCCGGAACAGATTGACTCCTTGCTGCGGGACATGGCGTCCTCGCTGGAGAGCATGGGAAGCATGGACGGAGCGGACGATGCCGGCACCACCGCCCTGGTGGGTATCGAGTCCGGTGGCGCCTGGGTGGCGCGAGCCTTGAACGAACGCCTGAGCACACCGTTGCCATTGGGGTTCCTGGACGCCAATTTCTACCGCGATGATTTCGAGAAACGCGGTCTGAAGAAAAGCATCAAGCCGTCCAAATTGCCGTTCGACGTGGAAGGGGCGCATCTGATCCTGGTGGACGATGTGCTGATGACCGGCCGCACCATTCGTGCCGCCATGAATGAGCTGTTTGATTTTGGCCGTCCGGCCTCGATACGGCTGATGGTGTTATTCGATATCGGTCGGCGCGAGTTACCTATTCGCGCCGATATTTGCGGCGAGGTGTTGTCCCTGCCCGCCGATCAACGGGTGGAACTGAGCGGACCGGATCAGTTGGAAGCATCGGTGCAGGCCGTCCGGAACGGACACTGATGCCATAAACTTTGGCATTATGCCCAGGTCCATAGCATTCTGCCCCGGTCAATAGTTAGAATGTGGCGGATCCGCGCATCCCGGCCGCGGAGCATGCCATAGGTTCTGTCCGTGCCCACAGACCCTGGAAATAAGGTTTCAGGAATGACGCTTGCGCCGCCCTCCTCCCGCGTGCAGCTCACCGATGATGGAAAGCTGCGCCATTTTCTCTCCTTGGAACACCTTTCCCGTCCGCTTTTGGAAGACATCCTCGATACCGCCGCCGGTTTCGTCGACGTTGGCGGACGGGCGATCAAGAAAGTGCCGCTGCTGCGCGGCAAGACCGTGGTCAATCTGTTTTTCGAATCCAGTACCCGGACCCGCAGCACTTTCGAACTGGCCGCCAAGCGCTTGAGCGCGGACGTGCTCACCCTGGACATCGCCAAGTCCGCCACCAGCAAGGGCGAGACGCTGCTGGATACTCTGCGCAATCTGGAGGCGATGGCGGCGGATATGTTCGTGGTACGCCATCAGGATTCCGGCGCCCCGTTTTTTATCGCCGAACAGGTGACGCCGAGAGTGGCGGTCATCAATGCCGGTGACGGGCGTCACGCGCACCCCACTCAGGCGATGCTGGATATGTACACCATCCGCCACTACAAGGGCGGCTTCGAGGGCCTCAAGGTGGCCATCGTCGGGGACATCCTGCACTCACGGGTGGCCCGCTCCCAGATCCACGCGCTCAATATCCTGGGCGCCGAGGAAGTGCGGGTGATCGCGCCGCGCACCCTGCTGCCGGCGGATGCCGACGCGCTCGGTGCCACCGTATTCACCGACATGGTCCAGGGCATCGAGGATGTGGACGTGGTGATCATGCTGCGCTTGCAGAAAGAGCGTATGGATTCCGCCCTGCTGCCCAGCGAAGGCGAGTTCTTCCGCCTCTACGGCCTGACCAATGAGAAGCTCAGCCACGCCAAACCGGACGCCATCGTCATGCATCCGGGGCCGATCAACCGAGGTGTGGAAATCGCTTCGGAAGTGGCCGACGGACCCCGCTCGGTGATTCTCAACCAGGTTACCTTCGGCATCGCCGTGCGCATGGCGGTGATGTCCATGGCCATCAGCGGCCAGGAAAGTCTGGACGCGGCTCAGGCAGCCCGGGAGGAGAGCGGCCATGGACACTAAAGCCAACCTGCTGATCCGCAAGGGACGGGTGATCGACCCGGCCTCCGGCCGTGACGACGTCGCCGACCTGTTGGTGGAGGAAGGTCGTCTGGTGCGGGTGGGCGCGAGTCTGGATGCACCGGGGGCGGAAATCATGGAAGCCGAAGGGCTATGGGTGATTCCCGGCCTGGTGGACAGTTGCGTGCATCTGTCGCTGCCCGGTGAGGGCCCCTGGACCGGTGACGTGGCCTCGGAATGCCGCGCCGCCGCGGGCGGGGGGATCACTCATATGGCGGTGCAGCCGGACTGCGGCCCGGTGGACAGTACCGCGGTGGTGCGTCTGATCCGGGAACAGGCCGGGCAGGCCAACTTTGCCCGGGCCCTGCCGGTGGCGGCGTTGACTCAGGGTCTGGCGGGTGAGCATCTGGCGGAAATGCAGACCCTGGCCCAGGCAGGCTGTATCGCGGTGGGCCAGGCCGGCGCGTCCGTGGCGAGCTCCCTCACGCTCAAGCGCTGTCTGGAATACGCCGCCACCTTTGATTTGCTGGTGCTGTTCCGGCCCGAGGACGCTTCCCTGACCGCCGGAGGCTGCGCCCACGACGGCGCCGTGGCGGCCCGTCTCGGCCTGCCTGGCATTCCCGCGGTGGCGGAATCGGTGGCCCTGTCCCGGGACCTGTTGCTGGTGGAAGCCACCGGGGTGCGGGCCCACTTCCAGCAGATCTCCAGCCGCCATTCACTGACCTTGATTCGGGAAGCAAAACGCCGTGGTTTACCGGTTACAGCGGATGTGAGCATTCACCATCTTCTGCTCGACGAGTCCGCCCTGGAGGGCTTCGACAGCCGCTGCCATGTGCTGCCACCGCTGCGTACAGTGGAGGACCGGCAGGCATTACTGGACGCGGTGGCCGACGGCACCCTGGATGCCATTTGTTCCAAACATCAACCGCTGGGCTCGTTCAGCAAGGCTGCGCCGTTCCCGTCCACCCGGCCGGGTATTTCCGGGCTCGATACTCTGCTGCCGTTGGTGCTGAAACTGGTTCAGGACGGTGCCTTGCCGCTGCACCGGGCACTGGACGCGGTGACCTCGGCGCCGGCCCGTTGCCTGGGGATTCCCGCGGGTCAGTTGGAAACCGGGCGGATGGCCAATCTGGCGGTGGTGGCGCCGGATGAACAGCGTGTCATGCATGAGCGTTGGCTTTCCCGCGGCCGTAACTCGCCCTGGTTTGATGCCGTGTTGCCCGGCTCGGTACGCCGCACCCTGTGTAATGGCGAGGTGAGCTGGCTGGCCGAATAGCCCCGGCGGATCCGGTCACGGCGCCTCCGGCGCCGGCCGGGTCTGGAAAACGTACGAGGCCAGAACCTCCTCGTTCATCAGCCCCGGCGCCGCCTGCAAGCGGCCTTTGGGATCCAGGAACAGGGTCGCCGGCGTACCGCGCAAGCCAAGCTGCATCATCAGGATGGTATTGGCCTGGAGGGCGTTTTCCACCTCGGCGGGGATGTCCCGCAACGGCTCGATGCCACCCTGGTCGAAATCACCTTGGGCTTTGTTCAGAGCCGCTTGCGGATCCTTGGCATCGAGCACCGCCGCGCCCTTGCCCAGACTGGTGGGCTTGATCAGAGCGACGATGATGTGACGCACCTGGACGTCGTTGTCCGCGTTCTGCAGAAATGGTCGCATCATTTGCCACTGGCTGGCGCAATACGGGCACTCCATGTCGGTGAACATGTACACCACCCGCTCCGGATCGTCCGCGCCTTCCGCCACCCAATGGCTTTGTTCCAACATCTCGAAGACCCGTTTTTGCACGGCGGCCTGGTCCTCCTGATCGTCGGCGTGTGCCAGCGGGACGATGAACAGGGTGGCCATCAACAGCAATGGCAGGGACAATAAACGAAGCATGGCGTTACTCCTTGATGTACGGAGCCAGCAGATGGCGCAGGCTGGCGTCGGAAAGCGGGCCCACATGGCTGCCAACCAGGCGGCCGCGGGCATCGATCAGCACCGTGGTGGGGAGCGCGCTGCTGCCGAGAGCGCGCAGCAGATCACTGTGCGGATCGGCCAGGACCCGTTGCAGGCGCAATGACTGTTCGGTGAGATAAGCGCGAATTCGGGCGCTGCTCTCGCCCTGATTCACGTAGACAAAGTCCACCTCGGGATAGAGCCGCTGTCCCTGTTGCAGCACCGGCATTTCCCGGCGGCAGGGCGGACACCAACTGGCCCACAGGTTGACCACGGTGACAGTGGCCGGGCCGCTGTCGAGCAGGTGAACAGGGCGTCCTTGCAGATCTTGCAGGGCTACTTCCGGGGCCATGGGGCGCACGCCGCTGAAGGCCATCACCGTGGCCAGCACCGGCACGGCCACCACGGCGCCCACCGCCAGCGTCCGCAGCAGTTCACCACCCGCGTGCCGATGGCGCAGCCAGCCCAGAGTGGCGCCAACGACGGCGCCGGCAACCCCGCCCGGCCACCACCAGCCGCCGTCGCGGATGTCGATCAGCGCCCAGGTCAGGCCATATTGATCCCAGTAGCGACCGACAAAGGCCAGGCGCGCACCGACCAGAGCGCCGGTCAGCAGCCACCACAGCAAAGGCTCGGCGTCCGCCCGGCCGCTCCGGCGCCGCCACACGGTGGTCAACCAGGCGCTCAGCAACAAAGCCAGCCAGGGTATCGCCATCCATGGCAGGGCCAGCGGGCCCAGCGTGAAGGTGGTCATTCGCGGCTCCTCCGATAACGTGGATTAGTGTGCGGGGCGTCGATTAACGCACCATTAGCTCGCCGCGGCTTGCGAACCGCAGTTGGGGGAACTGCTCATTCGCTGCCAAGGCAGCTTCCCACAGAGGGGGCCACGAAGCCGCTGTGGGAAGCTGCCTTGGCAGCGAATAGCCGTGTTGGCCAGCCCCCCGTTAATGGTCGGCTAATACGGCGGTGCTATTCTGGAGTACCCGGGGCTGGACGTCCTGGTGATCCGTTCGTTGGAGCCTGGAAGACAATGCACGTACTACTGGTGGAAGACGACGCCCTGCTGGGCGACGGCGTAAGCGCCGGTCTTGAGGCCCACGGCTTCACCGTGGCCTGGGTCACCCGTGCGGCGGAAGCGGATCGGGCTTTGGCCAGTTGCCACTTCGATGTGGTGGTGTTGGATCTGGGGCTGCCGGACGAGGACGGTCTGGTACTGCTGCGGCGCTGGCGCCGCCGTCGGCGGGATGAGCCGGTACTGGTGCTCACCGCCCGGGACCGGGTGGCCCACAGGGTCGATGGCCTTGATGCCGGCGCCGATGATTACCTGGTCAAACCCTTCGATCTCAATGAGCTGGTGGCGCGTTTGCGGGCCTTGCTGCGTCGTGCCCAGGGCCGTGCCGCGCCCTGGATCGAATATGGCCGCCTGCGTTTCGATCCGGGCCAGCAGCGGGTCTGGCTGGATCAGCAGCCGGTTTCACTGGCCCGGCGGGAACGGGCGCTGCTCCAAGCGTTGCTGCAGAGCCGGGGGCGATTGCTGACCGTGGACGAGCTTACCGATCGTGTGTACGGCTGGACCGGTGGCGTGGAGAGCAATGCCCTGGCCGTGCACATCCACAATCTGCGCCGCAAGTTGGGGGAAAATCTGATTGAAACGGTGCGTGGCGAAGGCTACCGACTGGGGAGCCCGCCGTGATTCATGCACGAAGCCTGCGCGCGCGCCTGCTCTGGGCTTTGGGACTGGGGTTGTCGTTGCTATGGCTGCTGCTGGCGATCTGGCTGCATGGTGAAACCCGGGACCGGCTGTCGGACATGCTCGACCATCGTCTGGCGGCTTCGGCGCGGATGGTGGCGTCACTAATCACCGCCAGTGGCGCCACCCCGAAACAGGCCGTGGACAACCCGGACGACATGCCCTTCCAGGGTATCGCCTGCGAAGTCAGTGTGCTGCGCGGTGAGATCCTGGCGCGCAGTGCCGGGGCGCCGCCGGGGGAGCTGGTGCTGCCGCAGGACGGCTTCGGCGAGCGCCGGTTGGACGGTGAGGCCTGGCGCATCTACACCATTACCGAGGGCGATCTGCGCGTGGCTTCCGCCGAGCGCGTCAGCGGCCGGACCCGCTTCCTTCACCGTATGGCGGTGATGCTGATGGTGACGCTGGTGGCCGGTCTGCTGGCCAGTCTGGCGCTGGTCTGGTGGGCGGTGGGACGGGCGCTCAGACCGGTGTCCTCGCTGCACAAGCAGTTAACGACGCGGGACCTGGAGGACACCCGGCCATTGACGCTGGCGCCGGGGGCCGGTGAGTTGGCGCCGATGGTAGCGTCATTGAATCACTGGCTGGCGCAAAGCGGCCGCGCGCTGACCCGGGAGCGGGAACTGACCGATAACCTGGCTCATGAACTGCGTACGCCCTTGGCGGCGATTCGCACCCAGCTACAGGTAGCGCGGATCACCTCTGGAGAACAGGCGGAGCGGGCGCTGGCGGCGGCGGAGCAGGCCACTGTGAGGCTGGGAGGCAGCCTGGAGCAGTTATTGGCGCTGGCGCGTGAAGACCGCGTTCCCGGTGAGGCGCCGCCCTGCCCGCCCCTGGCCGAAGTGGCGGCCAGCGTATTGGAGGAATTCCCCGGCCAGGATCCCCGGCGGGAGCTGGCGGAAGGCGGCCAATCGGCGCCGCTGGCGCCGGAAGGGCTGGTTCGTATCGCCATGCGCAATGTGCTGGATAACGCGCTGCGCCACAGCCCCCGGCTGGGCGTGATCAGCATTGGGTTCGAGGAGAGGGACGGCCTGTGCTGGCTGACGGTTGCCGACCAGGGGCCCGGTATTCCCGAGGCGCGGCAACGGCGTGTTCTGGATCGGGGCTGGCACGGCCATGACGGAGGTCATGGCCTGGGACTGGCCATCGTCGCCAGTATCATGGCCCGCACCGGCGGGCGATTGCGGCTGGAGAACCGTCCGCCGGGCGGGCTGCTGGTCAGTCTGGGGTGGCCACCGGCGGATAGCGATTGAACATTTCCCGCACCATGGTATCGATACGCTCCGCCCGTCGTTCCGTGGCCATCTCGAAGTAGAGGGTGTCGCGGCTGGTGCCCTGCCAGACCACCTGCTTGTCGCCGCGGTCCACCAGCGCGATCTGCAGGCGGTATTCCTGGTTGGTCTGTCCTTCCACCGGGGTCGTGGTGGACAGACCGTAGCGATCACGCCAGAAACCGAAGCCGAACTGCACCGAGCTGCCCTGGAAACGATCCACCGGAACGAAGCGGTAGCGCACCAGCAGATCGGCGCTGCTCTCGTCAGCGGGTTGCAGCGGACTGTTGGCCAGTGCCTCGCGCACTGCCGTTTGCACTCGCTGGCCATCCAGGCTCAGCGCTTCCTGATCTTCCTTCGGTGGATCAAAGGCATAACTGTGATATTGGCTGAAATCGGTCTGCGCGCGCTGGTCGATGACCACTGGCGCGACACAACCCGTTAGCAGGAGGGCAAGGATCAGAGCGACGGTACTGCGCATGGGAATGCCTCCAGAGCGAATCTTGCTTCAGTATAGACCGGGTGTGATTAATGGTCAGTGTCCGGGTTCCGGCAACTGGCTTTCAGGCTTTCACCGAGGAATCGCGCGGCGCGGCCAGCGTATTGCCCGTCCGCGTAGACCAGGTACAGGTCTCCGTAACGTTCCCCTCCCTCCTTGAGCGGCAGAGGTTTGAGGCTGCCGGCTTCAAGATCCTCTTCCACCTCGGTTTCCGGCGCCCAGGCAAACCCCAGCCCGCGCAGCAGTGCCTCCCGCCGACTGCCCCCGTAGGAGAAGGTCCAGCGTTGCTCGGCACCGAGCCAGCCGGAATCCAGGCGGCGCTTGCCGGAATCCCGGATCACCAGCTGGCGGTGCGCACGCAGATCTTCCAGGCTCAGCTCGCCCTTCTGGTGCAGGGGGTGGTCGGGAGCGGCCACGGCAATGAAGCGCACCCGCATCAGATGATCGCCCATGAACCCGGGCGGTACCCGGCCGGTAACCACCACGTCCGCTTCGTGCCGGAGCAGCGCCTCCTCGGATCCCGACAATACGGTTTCCTGGAATTCCACCCGGGTCAGCGGGCTTTCCTCGGCCAGAGTGACCAGAGCGCACAACGCCTGCTGACGGGGAAACAAGGCGTCCGCCGCGAGCCGCACCAGAGGTTCCCAGCCATGGCTGGACTGGATTGCCGAGTTTTCGATACGGCCCGCTTCTTCCAGCAACAGCTTGGCCTGCCGGTAGAGCATATCGCCGGTTTCCGTCAGCTTGGCGCGGCGGCCCTCCAGAGTGAAGGCGCGGATACCCAGCTCGGTTTCGATCTTCTGTACGGCATAGCTGATCGCGGATTGGCTTTTGCCCAATGCCTCGGCGGCGGCGGCGTACCCGCCTTCGTCCACCACGGCGATCAGGGCTTGCCATTGGTCCAGGGAGATTTTGGTCGACATATCAGATATTTCGAAGATATTGCTCGAATAGTTGCTGTTTTATATCGGATCAGACGAAAAGACAATGATGTCATTCGATTATTACGGAGCAGCAGCCATGACCCGCATTCTTTACCTGCAGAGCAGCATCTTTGGTGACCAGGGCCAGTCCAGCCAGATGGCCACGGCTTTCATCGAGGCTTATCAGGCCCGGCATCCCGGCACCGAAGTGGTGGTCCGCGATCTGGTCAATGACGGCGTGCCTCACCTGGACCTGGCCCGTGCCGGTGCGCTGCGCGGCTTTGCCGACAGCCTGGACGATGAGCAGAAAGCGGCGCTGGCCCTGTCCGATGCCCTGGTGGAAGAGTTGCGGACGGCGGATTTGGTGGTGGTCGGACTGCCGATGTACAACTTCGGCGTGCCCACCCAGTTCAAGGCCTGGTTCGACCATATCGCCCGGGCCGGAGTGACCTTCCGCTACACCGCCGACGGTCCGGAAGGGCTGGTGGCTGACCGCCCGGTGCGGGTGTTCGCCTCGCACGGTGGTTTCCATGTGGGCCAGCCCCATGAAACCAGCACCACCTTTATCAAAGCGATTTTCGGCTTCATCGGTATTGAGGATGTGCGCTTCATTTACGCCGAGGGTTTGAACATCAGTGAGGATGTGAAAGAGGAAGCCCTGGAAAAGGCGCGAGTGGAAACAGAAGCGGCGCTGGCGGCCCTGTAAATCACCGCGATCGGCTGACGCGGCAAACGGCAAAGTAAGGAGAGCACCATGGGATTATTGGTGGACGGTAAATGGCAGGATAAGTGGTACGACACCGACAGTACCGGTGGCCGCTTCAAGCGGTCGGAAAGCCAATTCCGCAACTGGGTAACCGCCGATGGCGAGGCCGGGCCCAGTGGCGAAGGCGGCTTCAAGGCGGAAAGCGGGCGCTATCATCTGTACGTTTCCTATGCCTGTCCCTGGGCTCACCGCACCTTGGTAATGCGGGCCTGGAAAGGTCTGGAGCAGCACATTGGCGTGTCCGTGGTGCACCCGCTGATGCTGGAAAACGGCTGGGAACTGGGTACGGATTTCGACGGCGCCACGGGCGACCCGCTGTACGGTCTGAGCAAGCTGTACGAGCTGTATTTGAAGGCCGATCCACAGTACACCGGCCGGGTCACGGTGCCGGTGCTGTGGGACAAACAGCGTGAAACCATTGTCAGCAATGAGTCGGCGGAAATTATTCGCATGCTCAACCAGGCCTTTGACGGTCTGGGCGCGAAGGCCGGTGACTATTATCCGGAGTCGTTGCGCACGAAGATCGACGCTGTCAATGACACCATCTATAACCGCGTCAATAACGGCGTCTACAAGGCCGGTTTCGCCACCAGCCAGGGGGCCTATGACGAAGCGGTGGTGTCACTGTTCGACACCCTGGAAGAGTTGGAGCAGCGGCTGAGCCGGCAACGGTATCTGGTGGGCAATACACTCACCGAAGCGGATTTGCGGCTGTGGACCACGCTGGTGCGTTTCGATGCGGTTTACGTCACCCATTTCAAATGCGACCGGCGCCGCATCAGTGACTACCCGAACCTCAACGGGCTGCTGCGTGAACTGTATCAACTGCCCGGTGTGGCGGAGACCGTGCATATGGATCACATCCGTCACCATTATTTCCGCAGTCACCCGACGGTGAACCCCCACGGGATCATCCCGATCGGGCCGGAACTGGATTTTACCGCGCCGCATCAGCGTGAACGGCTGGGCGAGCGGGAAGTACGTGGCGCCTGATCCTGGGCACCATGAAAGCCCCGAGGGGCGAGGAGGAAACATGAAAGACAGACAAGTGCTGCATACCATCCGGGCTATGGAAACCTCCGACGGCGCCGGCGTGCGGCTCAAGCGCGCCCTGGGTCAAAACCCGGCGGTGCGTCTGGATCCGTTCCTGATGCTGGATGCGTTCTCCTCTGATAACCCGGACGACTACATTGCCGGTTTTCCGCCCCACCCTCATCGGGGATTCGAGACCGTCACCTACCTGGTGGAAGGCCACATGCGCCACCGCGATCACCTGGGTAACGAGGGCGATCTGCAACAGGGCGGTGTGCAGTGGATGACCGCCGGGCGCGGCATCATCCACGAGGAAATGCCCCAGCAGGAAGACGGTTTGCTGCGCGGGTTCCAGTTGTGGATCAACCTGCCGGCGGCGGAAAAAATGAAACCCGCCGGCTACCGCGATATCCAGGATCGCGAAATACCACGGCTGGATCTGCCGACTGGCGGACAGATCAAGGCGATTGCCGGGAAAGTAGACCTTGCCGGTGCGTCACTCACCGCGCCGGTGCATGGCGGCAGTACCGACCCGCTCTACCTGGATGTGATCTTGCGCCCCGGCGAGAGCGTCTCGGTACCGCTGACGCCGGGCTACAACGCTTTCCTGTATCTGTTCGAAGGCGCGGTGACGGTGGCGGAAGAGACGGTGGCGGTGGACCATGTGGCGGTACTCACCGACGGTGACCGGGTCACCCTGGTCGCGGGACGGGATGGCGCCCGGTTGCTGCTACTGGCGGGCCGGCCGCTGGGTGAGCCGGTGGCACAGTACGGCCCCTTTGTGATGAACACGCAGGAGGAGCTGGAACAGGCCCTGCAGGATTATCGCAACGGGACCCTTACCGAACCGGCCTGAGGCCAATGCTCCAAGCCCCGCTTCGGCGGGGCTTTTCTTGTGCGCCCGGCACGGGCGCACTCCTGGAGGTGCAAGTCCTCCCGTAAGCTGGCCACAGCGAACGAAGTGAAGCGCAACTGCGGAAGGGCGACCGACCGTGGGGAGGAAGCGTGGAGCGTAAACCGTGAGCCGATGAACAAGAATCGGATACGAGGCACGGCCGAGCAGGGCGAGCGGGCAAGAAGCCGCGAAGCTCTTGTGGCCAAGGCGAGGTGGTGTAAATCCGGCGGTTGTACCCATAGGGCATAAATGCGGTGAAGGAGTGCGTTCTTACCCGGGGAGATCTCGCCTTATGCCTGAAAGGGCGACGTGGAGACACGGAGCGAGAAGTCAGCAGAAGCCATAGTAGTTGCCAGTACGGGACTGAAGTGGCCTAATGATCTTGGACACCCAC
>NZ_ARXS01000010.1 GCF_025532145.1 Alloalcanivorax balearicus MACL04
TGTGGGAGCTAGCTTGCTGGCGAAGGTTTTGAAGAGAGAAAAATTCGCCTGCAGGCAGGCTCCTACAGCGGGTGCTAGTCGAACACCGCCGCCACCGTCTCCACCTCGTAAACGCGGTCGATCCAATCTTCCAGCTGTTCCCGGCTGGCGCCGTTCAGCCTGGTTTCGATCTCCGCCGGCACTTCGCCGAAGCGGCGCCGTAGCTGACGCAGCAGCATGTCGAGAACGCAACGGCGACCAGATTTATTTCGCCCGGAGATCTTTTCCTACATCCGCACTGCTGCGGCTGACACCCATTTCCTCGCGAGCTGACAGATTCCCTTCTAAACCTCCAGCATACTCTTTCCATAAATAGAAAGTATCGCCAGGCAGCCCTCCTAACGGGCAGATTGGCGCGAGCGTCATGAGCATTAACAATAGCCCACACCCTATATAGTCTTTAAACTATAATTGAGTGTCCAAATGTGGAAAGTTCAAACAACGGATCTGTTTGACCAGTGGTTCAAAGGGCGTGGCGATTCTGATCGGGTAAATATAATCGCGGCAATGCTCGTTCTGGAGCAGAAAGGCCCCTATCTGCCTCGCCCTTACGCGGATACGGTAAAAGAAGGAGGCTGAAGTGGGAAAAACACTGAATCAGATTCTGAGGACCGAAAAGCCCGAGGTCGTCAGAAAGGCGAAGGAAAAGGCCGACACCATCCTTCTCAACATTCATCTTAACGAGATCCGTGGCCTCATGTGCAAAACGCAGGTTGAAATGGCCCGGGCGCTCGGAGTGAAGCAGCCCACCATCGCGGGTATGGAAAAGCCGGGGCAGGACCTGAAGCTCTCTACCCTGAAGCGCTATATCGAAGCGGCGGGTGGAAAAGTTCGACTCGATATAGAGCTACCGGATGGTAAGCACCACCAGATCACGTTGTAGCTAGAGCTTTGGGATCCCATGTAGGAGTCAGCCTTGCTAGCGAAGGTTTTTGGTTTGGGGAATGAATCTCGGGTGGGTGCTAGTCGAACACCGGCTCCATGAGCCTCGAAGATGTACTCCAAAGGGGAAAAAAACGCTCAAGCCAGAGGCTTATTGGTTTGGGGCCAATATTGAAGAAGGCAGGGCGCCCTGGCTGAGCGTGCATAAACAACAGCAAAAACCAACAAGTTCATCCACGATTGGAAACACAATGCTCCCGATCGATACGGATCACTATCGCTTATCCAGCCTGGCCAGACAACCTTTTTCAATGAAAAACTTCAATAAAAAGAGCGACTTACGCTCTTATTAAAAGCCCGAATTGAAGGCGCCGCCACGGTTATTTCTTCCTGGGCCGGCCACGCCCACGGAAGTGAAGACGCTCCCCGGTAAGCTTTTCCAGCTTGTCGGCGTAGGCCCGGCTACCGATGTATTGATTGCGCTTCACCGCGGTTTCGATACGCTCCCGTTCGCGCTCCTCGCAGCCCATCGACAACAGTTCCCTGAAGGCGTCCCGGCGGCCGTTGATGTCCGGTCCCAGATGCAGGAAACCTTCGTTGAAATCGATCAATCCAGGGTGGTCGCCGCGCATCCTCGCCCCATGACTGCTCCAACGGTAACGCCCCGCCGACCTGCTCAGTCCCTCCATCACCGGCAACAGCTCCATGTAACGCAGGTCCGCCAACAGCCACTGCCCGGGCTCCACCAAGGCGCTGCGGAAGCGTCCATGCCAAAGCGCGCCATCCCGGCCATGGCGGTGGTTGAAGTCCTGACTGTAGCGGCGCTGCACATACTGAACGCAGCAGCTGAGGTCATCCGCCCTGCGCATGGGGCGCAGCAGCAAATGGGCGGCACCGGGCAACAGGCACCAACCATGCACCCGCACCTGGAAGCGGGCTTTGGCCACTTGCAGAAGACGCAGGTACTCCTGGTAATCCTGGTCCTCGATGAATACCGGTTCCCGGTTATGACTTTCTTCAAAGACGTGATGAGCTTCCCCCACCACCAGAGTTCGTTTCTTCCTTGACATGCCCCTGCTCCATAGTCGCCTTTGGCCCTATCGGAAATCATTGTGTTTTCAGGTGGCTGCGCTGACTTCCTCATGCCGGTATGGCGCTGACAGGAAATTGCGTTCTTGTATTATTTTTATACAATTCGATTTATAACAAATAATTATCCTAGCGTCGATCACTTCCGGGGCCGCTCTGCGTCTTTTCAAGGCTCTCGCTCTTCGCTTCCATTTTTCGCAATTCTCTTCGATCTGGTTTTTGCGATAGCGCCAATTCACTGCCTTTCTTTTATGTTTATTACAGGAAATGGAATAAGATCGGGGCCAAAACCGCCCTTCCGTTCATAAGGATAAAAGCGAAGTCAGCTCTTTCTTAAAATGGGCATAGGGGAATCTTTGGACAACACCCCGGGGATCGCCCTCCGCAGGGAGCATGGCTTCGTGGCAGGAGATGCCGGATCGAGTCCGGCATGACGTTTTTCAGAGGGTGCGAAGGCGCTCAATTCCCCAGCCGATAGATACCCGGTTGGTCCATGATCACCCGCCCATTGGCCGTAAGTTCGGCCAGGTGCTGGGAAATGGTGCGGGTCTCGGCGTCCGTGACCCAGGCGGCGTTGAACCCGGCAGGATAGAGAAGCCGCTGCTCCACCAACTGCTCCAGCGTTTTCGGAGATTCACTCAGCAGATCCAGCAGCCGCTGCTCGCGCTGATCGATCTTGGCGGCGAAGGCGGCCAGGTCATTGAGGAAATGCTCCCGATCGGTGTAGACGCCCCGGTGATGGGAGGTGACCCAGACTTTGGCGGGAATATCCGGCAGCCGCGCCAGGGTGCGGCGGAAGTCACCCAGGTTCGAACAGGCGTCCCCATAATAAGGGCCGAACCCGGTCAGATCGATATCACCGATAAAGGCCACACCCTCGGGTTCCACCAGTAGCACACAGTGGCCCGCGGTATGCCCGGGCATGTGGAAGGCCCGAACCGTGGAGCCGCCAAGTTCCCAGCACGCGCCGTCCTGGTACCCCTGTGCATCGGGCCGGGGCGCGTAGAAAAAGTCCCGTTGGAACTTCTTCAGTGTCTGCTCGATACGCTGCTCCGATGTCATGCCAAAGGCGGCCACCAGGCCCTCCCAGCTGCGCGCCGATGGCAAGTCGGCCTCATGCACATGAACCTCGGCTTCGGGCAGACGGTGCAGCCCCGCCATATGGTCTTCATGCACGTGCCCCATCACCACCAGTTCGGTGGCGTCGAACTCCGCGCCGATATAGTTCGAGACAATCGGAGTGTCGAACGCCGCGCGAGTATCGGTTCCCCGAATAAGCACCTGGTTACCATCGGGGTATTTTCCGCTTTTTTCACCAAAAAGGACGGAAACACGACCGAAGTCAGCGCGCTGGACCGTTATAATGGAAGCCTTATTGTTCTTGCCTGAATTCATTTTATTAACCTTCTTGAAAGAATGTCATGCAATACCAGTAGACACTCTATAGCAGTGGGCAACGCAAAGGCATATTGACACCGTTTATTGTCGGCGTCAGGCGTTCTCCGGCGCGCCTGCCTCCTCCTTCAGCCACTGCCAGAACACTTGCACGGCCCGGTCATGCCGGCGCCCGGGCGCGGTGGCGATGTGGTAATGGCCGGGAATCGCCCAGGTGCCGGGAAAGGCCACGGCGAGGCGCCCGCTTTCCAGAAACGGGGTCACCAGGGGGCGAACACCAAGGGCGACACCGAGGCCACGGGCGGCGGCTTCATACAAAACCTGCAAGCTGTCGAAACGAAGCCGTTCCTGGCCGGACCAGGACGGTTGCCCCGCCCAGTGGAACCAGTCGCGCCACTGGTTGGCGGGATACACCGCTTCAAGCAGGCGGTGACGAGGCAAATCCTCAATCCGTGCGGGCGGCGGCAGATCGTAGGCCAGCCGTTCGGCGCAGACCACCTCGGCGGTAACCGCCATCAACGGCTCCGAGACCAGATGGCGCCATTGCCCGTCACCGAAGAGAATCCCCACATCCGCGGCGCCGCCCAGAAGATCAATGTCACCGGAACGGGTTTGCAGGATCAGTTCGATGCCCGGTTCACACGCCTGAAAGCGATGCAGGCGGGGCAACAGCCAGCTGATAGCAAGAGATTGGGAGATTCCCACCCGCAATGGACGGTGTGATGGATCCGGAGCCATCCACTCGGTGGCGGCGCGCAGGGCCTGATAGCCGGGCTCCAGGCGCAGAAGATAACGGCGGCCGGCGGCGGTGAGTTGCGGTGTGGGCCCGGAGCGATCAAACAGTTGCACGCCGATGTGTTCTTCCAAGGCCTGGATGCGGCGTGAAAATGCCGATGGGCTCAGCCCCAGCTTCTCCGCCGCGTCACGAAACCCTCCGGTACGCGCGGCGACAATGAACGCCTCTATTGCCCCCCAGGGTGGCGAGCGCCGGTTCACATTCGCATCTCCTCCGACAAGAGATCACCAGTAAAGCACGTTTGCCTGATCGACGCGTGCCCGGCCCTCCAGCACCTCACGGTAGACCTGCTCCACCGCTTCCGGCCCATGGGACGACTGGATTTCCAGCCATCGTGCCGCGTGCCGGTAAAAGCGCGCGGAGTGATCCCGCACCGTCTCGGCCAAACGTTCCGCGCCCCAGGCCCGCCGCCGGGCGAGAATGTGGTCCGGCGCGAAAAACAAGGTTGGCGGCGGGCCCGGCAAATCCGGCTCCTGCTCATGCAGGTTCGGCGAGGCCGCGTCCCAGTGCGTAAAGCCTACCCGGCAACTGTGACGGAGATCATCACCGAGATGGCGATGCACCGCCGCCCTGCTGCCCTGGTTGCCGGAGATGTCCACATACACCGATGGCCGACGCCGGACCGTATCCAGATCGGAATAACACAGCACCGTGTCGTAGAGTCCGGTGCTTTCCACGAAGGACTGATTGGCCGGCGCGGTAAGCCCGATCACCTCGCCGGCGGGGCGGTCCGCTCCAGTCAGCATGAAGCCCAATCCCAAGGCGGTCTTGCTGGATGCACTGGAGATCAGGATCTGTTCGGCGCCGAAGGCCCGCTGCTGCTGTAACCAGTCAGCCAGGAAAAATGACAGGCTGAACAAGGGCCGCAACACCAGATGGGGGTTTTCCCGCTCTGTTTCCGGCTCTGTTACACGGCTGTATTCGTTATAGGTGGACGGCAGCTCGCGGCGATGTCCGGCGCCGTCCAAAAACCGCCGGGCGGTCACTTTTTCCGGTGCCAGGCGCAGGTGGCTGCTCATTGGGAAGTAGCCGTAAATCCGTTCTCCCACTGCGATCTCCTCATGCCGGGAGGCGATGACATGCCCGTACCCCCACACCGGCACCGAACCCCAACCGTCCGCCTGCGGGAAAAAATCCCAGTAACGGCCGCTGTCTCCCAAACGCGCGTAGGTGATGTTGTTGGCGGTGAGCGCGAATTTCTCCGCCGCCACCTCGATTTCGCCCTCTGGCAAAGGGGGTAATTGCTTATCCCATTGCCAGCGGAAGGTACGCGGATCGTCGCGCCGCACAAGAAAATCGGCCAGGTCACTATTGTTCATAATCATGCTCTCCCTCTGGAAGGCTCATCCTAGGCGGCACGATTTCCCCGGGTCGATTGCGTTAAGCGCAATCCGCGTTGCGGCAAACAAGACGGGTGGACTTATTGTTCGTTGAGTTCGAACACTGCTGTCGAAAAAGGAGGCATTATCCCGGGAAGGCGGGTGGTTAACCTCAACGAGGACGGTGACCTCCTCTTCCCTTGATTCGAGGATTCGCCGCATCGCATACGCAGCTAAAATCCAGTAAAGGAGATAACGGATATGACCGCGCAGACTCTGGAAAACAAAGTCGCCGTGATCGGCGCCGGCGCCAAGAACCTGGGTGGCCTGATCAGCCGCAAGATGGCGGAAGGCGGGGCCAAGGTGGTGGTGCACTACCACAGCGACGGCTCCAAGGATGACGCCGAAGCCACGGTACAGGCGATCAAGGACGCTGGCGGTGAAGCTCTGGCGGTACAGGGCGACCTGAGCAAACCGGACCAGGTCACCGCTCTGTTCGATCAGGCCAGATCCCACTTTGGCGGCGTGGACATCGCCGTGAACACGGTGGGCAAGGTACTGCGCAAGCCGATCCTGGAAACGTCGGAAGACGAGTACGACTCGATGTTCGACATCAATTCCAAAGCGGCTTATTTCTTTATCAAGGAAGCGGGCCGGACCCTCAACGACAACGGCAAGATCATCACCATCGTCACCGCCTTGCTGGGGGCCTTCACCGACGGCTATTCCACCTATGCCGGCGGTAAAGCGCCGGTGGATCATTTCACCCGGGCCGCCGCCAAGGAATTTGGTTCCCGTGGTATCTCCGTCACCGCCATCGCACCGGGCCCCATGGACACGCCGTTCTTCTATCCCCAAGAAACCCCGGAACGGGTGGAGTTTCATAAATCCCAGGCGATGAATGGCGATCTGACCCGGATCGAGGACATCGAGCCCATTGTTCGCTTCCTCGCCACCGAAGGCTGGTGGATCACCGGCCAAACGATTTTCGCCAACGGCGGCTACACCACGCGCTGAGGGTCCGTGGCCAGCCTATTGGTCCAGGAGATATGATTTCGCGCTGTATTCGCTGGCAAGCCAGCTTCCCACAGAGAATGCCACGAAGCCGCTGTGGGAGCTTGCTTGCAAGCGAATGAGTTTGCAATATTCGCTTGCAGGCAAGCTCCCACAGCCCGCCCTCTATTGCATGTGAACGGGCGTATTAATTTGGGGAAACACTTATGCGTACGCTTATTTTCATCGCCGCTGGGCTGCTGTTGCTGGGGATGTTGCAGTTATTCAGCCGCCCCCACTGGCGTGGCCGCGCGGCCCTGGGGTTCATCGTGGTGTGGCTGCTGGTCAGTGCCGTTAACCTGAGCCTGGGGCTGCGCGCCGGCTACGCTCTCGGTGAAGAGTTGCTGGTGCATCTGTTTCTTTTCGGCATTCCCGCCCTTGCCGCGCTTTGGGCCTGGCGGCAGCAAAGCACCTCGGAAAAATGAGCCAGAGCCCTTGAGCACCGCCATCTGGCGGCACATCATCACGCCGGATCAGCGGAATACTTCGCCAATGGTCAGACTATCGAACAAGCGATCGATCCACTGATCCAGCTCGTCCAGGCGCGCCGCGTTCAGTTGCGCTTCGATATGGGGAGGGACGTGACCGAAACGGCGCTGCAGTTGCCGTTGCAGGATGGACCGGGCGACATCGGTGGCGCCCTTTTCAACGCCCTGTTGCCATTGCTGAGCCACGCCCTGGGACAGGCCCGCCTGTCGATATTGTTGTTGCGATTCTTTTATTCTTTCTACCAGCATGGTGTTTGCCTCTTGCCAGTTTCGTCCGCGCCTCACGGCGTTTGACATTCCATGATCTGACTTCGAGTCTAACAGATGTCAGGCTCCCGGCTAGCCCCTAATCCACCAACGGCAGCCCCGCGGCGCGCCACTCCAGGATGCCCGCTTGATAACGGCGCACCTGGAAGCCCCGTTCACGCAGCAGGCGCGCGGCGTCATGGGAGAACGCACAGTAGACCCCACGGCAATAGGCAACGATTTCCCGGTCCCGTGGCAGCGCCGAAAGCATGCTCTCCAACTCCGCTATCGGTGCGTTCAGGGCGCCCGGCAGGTGCCCGGCCTGATATTCCGCATTGGGGCGCACGTCCAGCAAGGTCACCGCCCCCTGCTCCAAGGCTCGCTGTAATTCAACACGAGTCATCGGCTCGAGGGTTTCGCCGGCATCATCGTCGGCGAACAGCCGCCCCATAAGGCGTTCCATTTCAGCCAGATGGGTTTCCGCCACCTCTTGCAGCAGAGTCAGCAGCCTCAGAATGCGCTCATCGGTGAGCCGATAGACCATTTGCCGCCCGTCCCGGCGGGCGGTGACCAACCCGGCGCGGCGCAGATGCTGGAGATGCTGCGAGGCATTGGCGATGGACAGGCCGCTGGCCCCCGCCAACTCCTCTACCGGCGCCTCCTTCTGCGCCAGATGCTCCAGCAGCGCCAGCCGATGGCCGTTGCCCAAAGCACGGCCCAGCTGGGAGAGCACATCAAACAGTTCCTGGCGGGATACCGGCATGCACGGACCTCAAATAATCAATAAATCAATTGAATAAAACCTTATCCAAGGTCGCGTTTTATCGCAATCACTGCCGTCGCTCCCTGTAGGAGGTTCCCATGGTGGCCCTGCAACGCGAATGGGGCTTCTGGTGTTGGGTATTCGCCAGCAGGCTGTGGGAACCACAGCCTGCTGGCGAATGGGGCTGGCCTTGTAGCTGGCCGTTCAGCGGCGGCGGCGTGCCTTGCGGCGGCGGGGGGTTCGGGACAACGAGCCCTTGGGGCGGCCGGGGCCGCGGCTGGCCAGGCGGACACCAGTGGCCTTTTCCACCTGGTCGATAAAGCGGTCATCGCCGGTAAGCTGGCTGCGGTGAATAGCGTTATGGATACGGCACCATTCGGCGTCCTCCATCTCCCGGGTCAGAAGCCGGCGGTAGAGCTTTTGCCGCTCTGTTTCATCGCTGTGCAGAGCCAGATAATCCGGATGATTATCCAGCGGATAACCGGCCATGAATCCCATACGGATAACATGGCTGGACCAGTCGTAATGATCAATATGCTCCACCCCCGCCATACTCAAGGGCAGAGTTTCGATATAACGCATGCTGGACAACGACCACGGGCCCCATTGCACCGGACTGGAGCGATAGCGCCCATCCCAGAGCCGGCCATTACGCTTGGCGATGCGATTGTGCCGACGCACCGTTCTCACCGACAGCGACTTCATGAATTCGCTAATGCGCTGGGGATCGCCCATGGGATCAAGCAGCAGATTGACCTGATCGCTCAACAGGCACCATGCATAAATCCTCACACCCAGTTTGGTGCGCAGATCCTGAACATCCAGCAAGTATTTATGAAATTCTTCCACCTCCCGGAATATCCGCTCACCGGCTCGGGCTCGCTGCATGATATGACAGGGGAAGTCTGGAAGAATAAAACGCCTCTTCCGTGGCATAGCCATGCTCTCTGCACAGTCTTTAATTATGTTTCGATAATTTTACACTTCAAACTAAAAATACCAACCCGAAATCGGCACCATAGTACGGATTTTATCTGTCCCCTTTTGTTGTGCCGCGACAACCTACCTAAAAAAAGGCGACGAACCTTGTTTTTCCGTATAAAAACGCGATTTCAAAATAGCGGAAGACACTATTGAAATAATAATAACAACGCTCTTTGAAGATGCCGTTAAAACCTGAGAGGCAAGTTTGATAAGCAAAAAAAACGGCACCCTGTGGTGCCGTGAAAGAGCCAATGTTGGCTTGGAAGGCAGAAATCGTCGTTACTCTTTGTCGTTTTACCCTTTTAACGGCGATGCTCTGAGCAGGGCTTCACGGATGGTCGCGGCCTCGCCATCCGGCACGCCGCGCCCCATGAAAAGCCGGTAGCATTCCCGGCGATCTTCTTCGTCATTCCCCATGCGCAGGTAGCCCAGGTAGGGATCCAGCAAGGCACTGGGCTCGATGCCCATGCGCGCCCGGAAACTGCTCCAGGCGTAATTCCAGGGCATGTCACACTCACCGGCCCGTACCGGCAGGAATTCCATGTAGCGCATGCACGCCAGCGGCCAGTACCCCGGGGCCACCTGACACAACTGAAAACGCTGTTCCCAACGGCGGCTGGCGGTGCTCGGAGCCGGCATACGGCGCGGCTCCACCTGGAACAGGCTCAGTGACTGCATGAATTCGGTGGCGTCGTCGCTACTGCGAAACGGGCCGGTGAGGATGCTGGCGCTCACGGGCAACAGGCACCAGGCATAAATCGGCACTTCAAAACGCAGTTTGAGTTCGTACAGGTTGGCGAGATAGCGGCGGCAATCGAGGTTATCGCGGAACACGCTGCGCATGGCGTCTCCGCATTGCTCGAAGTAATTGAAATATCCGTTTATAACGGGACGCTGGGTCCGGGACATGGCTCCTCCTGAGCACTTTTTTCTTCCATCGTGCCTGACATTGAACACCAGTCAAGCGGTTGTTGTCTTGGCTTGGCGCCGAAATTGTGAATCGGTTCCCAGGGCGCTGTATTCGCTGCCAGGGCAGCTCCCACTCAGGGGCTACGAAGCCGCTGTGGGAGCTGCCCTGGCGGCGAACGACGTGGGCGTGCACCCCACCGCCGGGATAGCGCCTACTCCTGCTCCGCCTCCAGCTGCTCCTCATCCGCGCGCCACAGGCGATAGCGCAGCTCGAACCCTTCCGGCAGGTACACCACCACCGGCAGACGGCTGTTGTAGGGTAGCACGAAGCCGTCACCGTTGACGCCGACAAAGGCGTCACGGCGAGTGTCGTCGCCACAGCCCATCAGCGTGGACGCCGGCCCGCTGACATCGCTCAGCCGCCAGTAGGAATAACCCCATCCCTCCAGGGTCTGTTGCTCCAGCTTGCCGTGAAACCAAGTGTGGTTGCAGTCCACCGACTGGATTTTGCCGGGCATCAGCTCCACTTGCATGCGTGCCGGATTCTCCGTTTCGGGCAGGCGGATCACCCAGCGCTGGTAACCTTCCTCCGCTTGCGGATAAGGGGCGACTTTCTCCAGTGGGAGAGGCTCCAGCGGGCGCGGCTCCGACTCGGCCGCCAGGGCGGGCAAGGTAACGGTGAGCAGCACGCCGCCCAGCAGAGCATTGATCCTTGAATTCATTCTTCAGCCTCCATTCACTATGCGGTCGTGCCGTTGGACACGCCTTTTAAACTACCCGTTCTCGCACTTCCGCTCCAAGCCACCTGCGCGAAGTTTGTGGGACAGCCGGGGCGGGTTTCCCTGTGATCGGCGATCACACACAAAGGTTGCATCGAAAACTGCTGAAAAGCGGTCAAATGCGGTAAAACAGGTAACCGTTCATCTACTTTTACAGTCCTTTTATGGTGTTTCCGCCTCACCTCACGCCACAATCGGGGTGTTGGCATTAACCATGGAGGTTCTGGCCATGATGATGATTCAGTTGAATCCGGCGATTCCCCTGAATACCCCCAGGGGCGAGGGACTGGCCCACGTACTGATCGACTATGGGCCGGAACACGAGCTCTACTGGACCGTGTTTCTCTCCGAAACCGGAGACGTCTATACCTTTTCCAACGGTGAGGTGCGTGCGTCAAAAAACGTCAAACTGGGTCGTTTAAAGCCCGAACGGCCCAAGACCAACGGCCACGCGCAAAACCTCATTACCTGACACGGGAATCGATCCTGAGCTGGCTTCGCGGCACCGGCAGTCAGCACTGACCCGTCTCGGGGACAAACAATGCCTGAAGCCCGAGATCCGATCCGGGCTTCGGGAAACGGGCTTTATCGTATTTTTTCCACCTCTCCTTTCAAAACCCCACCGCTCCACGAAGCCGCTGTGGGGGCTTGCCTGCAAGCGAATATCCCAACGTCAGAGGCCGGAATTCGCCAGCAAGGCTGGCTCCTACAGACCATGCTACGAAGCCGCTGTGGGAGCTTGCCTGCAAGCGAATATTGCCATGCCAAGCCGGTTCGCCAGCAAGGCTGGCTCCTACAGACGCTTAGCAGTCCGTTTCCCCCGGTTGGCAGCCGGGACAAAAATCGCCGTCATCACGGTTGTGAACATGTGTTTACTTAAAAATCGATGATGCATGGCGGACAAGAACAAGAGCCGAGCCCTTACTTTACGGGCATTCCGGCGCTAATCCCTTCGCCTTATCGTTCATGTCCCCTTTTTCGGAGTACAGCGCCGAACAGGGTATACGATTTGTGTCCCCATATTGGCCACGCCAAGGTAAACTTTTTTGGCATTTTTGTTTCTTTTTTCCTTGGACCTTAGCACCAAAAGAGCGTTACACCACGCTTACATAAAAATCATAACTATCTGTTTTTTCTAATTTTTTCCATTTCGTCAAGTGTCTTGAAGAGCCTCTTTTCAATGACAAATTCTGGACACAGTGACTTCTGTCCTACCCTACCCCTTGTACGCCGCTCCAACCCTTTACTCTCCCGAATCCGAGGGCGGCACTACATAAAAAAAACGCCAAGAAGATCACATAAGAAATTGGAGGATTGTCACCAATGTCATCACGCTCCCGCCTGAGAAATGGAATTCGCGCCGGCGCACTGTTGCTCGCCCCCGCGATCGCTTCCGCGAACATGGGTAACCTGGCCACCACCTACGGCGTCATGCCCAGCGACGTCGCCACCGTGCAAGCCCTGTCCATGTTCAATACCCAGGTCTCCACCGCCTTCTACAATCCCGCTTATCTGGCCCGCGACACCCGCGGTGAGATGACCGCTGGCCTCATGCACGCCGATCCCAACCTCAAGGCGGACAGCCAGAACCACGGCACCTACAAGGTGCAGGACGATCCCGCCCAGCAGATCCTGCTCGGCTTGCGCACTGATCTCTCCGACATCACCGAACTGGGCCAGCCCATCGTGCTCGGCCTGCTGCTCGGATCCGAGAAATACTCCCAGGAACTGATGGCGTTCAACTCCAGCACCGCCCCCTATGGCCAGTATTTCAGCCATGGCCGTGAGCCCCTGTTCCTGTCCCTCGGTATTGGCACCAATATCTGGCGTGGCCTGGCCATCGGCTTCGGCACCCGCATCACCCTGCACTCCGACGCCAAGCTCTATGCCTGGAGCAACCTCGCCGGTGATACCCAGTACGAGCAACTGGACGTTACTGCCAAGCCGGTGCTGCGCCCCATCCTCAGCATGAGCCTGGACTGGAAGGAAACCTTCTGCCCCGACGCCGAGTGCTGGTACAACGGCGTGGAAACCGCCTTTGCCTTCCGTGGCTACTCCTATGCCCGTGTCAGCGTTGACGCCAACATGGTCATCCCGGAAACCATCCCGGAACCCGGCCTGTTCATCAATCTGAGCACCATTGACTCCTACCAGCCCAACACCTATGTGTTCGGCACTCAGGTGAAAAAAGGCAAGTGGCGTACCGGCGTCGCTCTGGAATTCCAGGAATGGTCCAAGCTGGAAGACAAACTGACCAGTGGCCACGATGACATCAAGGACGTCGGCGATCTTCAATTCCGCGACACTTTCACCCCGCGTATCGGTGTGGAATACGAGTTCGAGCCCGGCATCGGCTTCTCCGGCGGCATCGCCTATCAGGAGTCCCCGCTGGAAACCGGCGTCAACCGGGAAATCAATTACCTGGACGCCCGCCGCACCATCTTTGGCCTGGGCTTCCACGCCACCGCCAACCGTGTCTACGGCTTCAAACACCCGGTGCGCTTCGATCTGGCCTACCAGTACCACGCCATCGGCGAGCGGGCCTTCCGTTTGATCTCCGACCAGACCGGCAACAACGACCGCGTCAAGACCGACGGTGACGTTAGTGTTTTCGCCGCCTCCATCAGCATGCAGTTCTAAGGAGTAGACATGAATACGTTGACCCTGAAGCGGGGGGGCTTGCTGATTGCCTCCGCTCTCATCCTCAGCGCCTGCGGCGGCGGTGGCGGCAGCGACATGCCAGGACCCGACGCGGGTGAAAGCAAACGCCAGAGCCTGCTCTACGCCTACCCCGACAACGGCCAGACCGAAGTGCCGACCCCGGCCCCGGTGGTACTGCGCTTCTCCAGCGCCGTCACCGTGGACGCCGCCGAGGCGGCGATTACCCTGCATGAAGGCGACGCCAATGGTCCAACCCTGGCCGCCACTTTCTCCACCGTGGACGGCGAACCGCGCGGCCTGGTGCTAACCCCGGACGACAAACTCAAACCGCTCACCGACTACACCGTGGTGATCAGGAACCTGAAACTGGAAAAAGGCACCGCCGCCAATCAGGTGCTGGGCTTCACCACCCGGCCGCTGCATGAGGGCCCGCGTTCCCTTGTGGTCAGCAGCGACGACTTCGTCATCGAGCGGCGCATCCCCGACGGCGGTAGCAGCGAACCGGTGATGGACTTCTCCACCTTCCGCTTCCAGTTCAGCCAGCCCATCGACCCGGCCACCGTGCACTACGGCGACGCCCCGGCCAGCAGCACCGCGCCGGCGGACAACGTGGGCCTGTACGACAGCCAGGGCAATCTGGTGGACGCGGTGCTGGTGGTCAACGACCGCTACATGACGGTGGACCCGAACCCGCAATCCGACGATCCCGAAGACCAGTATTTCTCCTACCTGACGCCGGGAGAAACCTACACCCTGCGCCTGGGCGATGGCATTACCAGCGTCTATGGCGAGACCTTCGGCGGCGACGAAATCGCCTTTACGCCGAAGGATTCCTCACCGCGTGGTGAACCGGCGGTGCTGGTGCAACGCATCACCGACTCCGCCAACCGCACCAATCTGTCACCGCTGACCGGCAAGCCAATCAACGAGGTGCCGGTGAACGGCGTACTGCTGGGCGAAGACGCCAACATCACCCAGGCCAGCAACAACGCGGTCATGGCGGAACTGGCGGACGTCACCCAGTACCCGGATGTCACCCCGATCCGTCTGCCGCGCAACACCGTGCTCGACGGCAGCAGCATCGACGTACTGATCGGCGGCCACGTACCGGCGGGCTTCTCCTCCGGCCAGGTGGAAATGCGCATGCTCAGCGACGCCACCGGCTACCTGGTGCCCAACCCCTATAACAGCAACCGCAGCGACGCCCTGCGCATCGTGCACCTGTTCATGGACGTGGCCATCGCCACCGAGGACCCGCGCACCAACGGCGCCTTCACCCAGGACATTCTGCACATCGAACTGATCGGCACCGCCGCCGTGGACACCACCGAAGGCGTGCTCAACATCGACGCCGTCAGCGTGGTGGAACCCAACGTGCTCGGCCAGGAATACGGCTACGGCTTGCTCAGCTTCCAGCTGCAGTCTTACAAAGACCAACAGAATCCGCCGGTGGATGCGGTGGCTGAGATGGAAGATAACGAGCCGCCGGTTCTGCAAAGTTGGACATTGGGAGATAATTCAAGCACGGGAGGTGTGGATAAAATTACCCTCGCTAAACCTGGGGACCCGATAGTACTTAACTTCAGTGAGCCGCTGGACACAGTATCTCTGCAAGGTCGGGTTCGATTGGTTAAGAACGAAGGCGGCACTCAAAGCGATGTCCCTGTAGCACTCCACATAGATGGTAGTGCCCTGGTTATTAAACCAGACCAGCCATTAGAACAAAGTAAGGAACTAGATCGAATCTCCTACAATATCAGCTTGCAAAGTGGTATCACCGATTTCGCGGGCAACCCATTCAATGGCGTTCTTGATCGCACCATCGAATTACCAGTACAGGTACAACAAGTTATTGGAGGGGCTGACAACTTCGGAAACCCACCCGTACTTACTCAATGGGCTCCTTTCGTATTGAGTACATATCCCGGTTATGCATGCCTGATCGACTTCTCTCTTGCAGACTTGCCCAACGATATAGCAGGTCGTTGTGCTGGCGGCTTTTCCGGCGTATATCAAGAAGACTTCCCAGGCATCCCCTTAACGGAAGACGATCTTCAGCCCGAGGATGATTACCTACCGGTATCGACAATACCTCCGAATCGCCCGATCATTGTTCGCTTTTCAAAAGATATCGACCCTGAAAGCGTAGAGCTCGGACGTAACTTTATCGTTGAAGAAATCGACACTGAGGGGACAGCCTCTTCCGAAGTTTCCGGTGCACTCGAGCTAAATAGTCGTGTAATCAAATTCTGGCCGGATGAAAAATGGAAAGACGGCCAGCTTTACCGCTATACGCTGGTATCCAATGGAGACTGGCAATCCAATACCTGCGACCAGCAAGCGATATGTGGGGTTGACGGTTTTCCTCTGCAAACCAGGCAGCTTCCTGAATCGAAAATCAACCAAGCCTTGGTTCCAGGTCAGGACCGTGGCACTTACATAACCACATCAGCGACCGCTTTACCGAACGGCGGTGGCGCCCCGTTCAGTCAGATTTTCAAAGGGACAGCGGAGTCTGGAAGCGTGCTGTTGTCACTGGTCAACCTGCCTACCGCGGATACCAACGCAAACCTGTTTCACGAGATGAATCATACCGTGGCGGAAACCGGCCCCAACTCCACTGGCTATGTTCCATTTGAGTATGCCTTGGAAGAGCCCATACCGAGCGATGAGCCCGACCCTTATACAGATCCCCTTTTGGACCCTGACGGTGTACGTCCTCTTCCCAACAGCGCCAAGATCTTAACCAGAACCCCGGGAGGTAAGCCCTTTGGCCAGGCTCAGGCCGAAAGGATGCTTCTGAACAGCGGAACAATCGGCTGTGGCTTTAACTACCCCCAAGGCGCTGAGCTGACAAACGATAGCACCGGGGATCCTTTGGTTTGTCCAAAAGAAAAGTTCACCTACATCAGCGGCGGCATCAATGCCGAGGTAACCAGTGAGTATGTGGAAGGCAGAGGGCTTAAAGTTCTTATCCATCCCGGCCGGATCATGAGTTCCAGCTTCCAGGTATATCAAATCCTACTGGAACAGATGGTCCCTGTTCCATCCGGGCCACAGGTGATGAGGATACGGTACGCGGAAGACAGTCAGGGTGTCCGGAATCGACTTGTCGAAGGCTGGATAACGGATGATGGCTTAGGTAATCTGGAACTGAATGCCGATGTGGACTTGTATATAGATGCCCCATATCTGGAAGGCAATCTTTTTGGTCTTACCGCCCATCACAATATCTACAGCTACCCTGTGTCGATGAATCTGACAGGCCCCATAGAGTTTCTTGATGATGGACGCATGACCATCCATCAATTCAACAGCAAGCCCGTCCCCATCGACATGAAATTCTATGCGCCAGTGGGATTCCAAGCTGGATTTCTGGACCTTCTCATTCCCGAAATGGGGAGCCATTTAAGTTACGTGACTGACCCGATCAAATAAACCCCGATTAAGGAGGCGGATTCCGCCTCCTTTCCTCCCTCCATATCTCTACCACCCCATAGTTTCACCACCCGGAAAACCCGCCCCTTTCCACCACTTGCCTGATTTCCTTTTTATGGATCCGGCAAGCTCCCCTTCTACTTCATGTTTGAAGAGACTCTCCCTCTACCTTCCTGGCAAAGGTGTCTAGTCCTGAAATAGGTTGACACCTAACCTGGAGCAGTTGATCCCGGCCCAGATGAAGGGTGTGATCCGGTTGTCCATGGAGAAGATGTTGGAGCTCGCGAGCGCCGATCCGAGGCTGGCGGCGACGGATGGTCCGGACAAAGTCCACCACCCGCTGTTCCCGATCCTCCCTGGCTTGCTGTGCTCGCTCCGCCTGATACCAGGCTTGGCGACTGATGCCCAGGAGGCGACAGGCCCTGCTGACGGTCAATCCGGCAACGCGGTCTTGCGTGAGGACTTGCCAGGCCGCTTTTTTACGGTCACCCCGTAGTCCTTCTCCATGACATCGACAACGGCTTCGAAGAACTCGGCCTTCTGTTCGGCCAGCCACAGCTTCTCCTCAAGCTCCTTGATCCGCTGCTCCGGGGTGGGCGGTGACTTCGGCATGGTGGCACTCCGGGTCGTACCGTGGGAGGCACCAGGGCTCCAGTCCTGGCGGCCATATCGACGTAACCACCTTAGTACCGTCGAGCGGCCTTGGATACCGTAGCGGGCCTGAGCTTGCTTATAGGTCAGCTCACCGCCTTCCACCTGATCCACCACCGCCTGTTTAAAGGCCAGGGTGTAATCCCGCTGTGTTCGCTTAACTCGTTGATTCATCACGTTCTCCCAAAGTCAGGGCCGGAACGTGTCAACTCTATTCAGGACGGGTCACGCACAAAAAAAAGGGGCCGAATAAGTATTCGGCCCCAGACATTAGGTTAGCAATTCGAGTTACGGATAGATGTTAATATCCGCGCCACCTTGCACAACCAGATCACCGGTCACGGAACAGATGCCGAACTGAGCATTGTTCAAAGCAAAGAATGACGGATCAGCATCGGTAGGGCTCCCGTTAGAGAAACCAGCAACGATATTACCGCTACAGGTCACCAACCCTCCCAAAATGGATACTTCAATACCGGACAGGGGCAAGGTGTAATTACTAGTGTTCGCAGTACCCGTCCAAGGGAAGTTTTGCAGCACAATATTCGAGCAAACAGATGCAGAACCGGATACAGAACCGGTAGTAACAGTTACGTTACCGGCGGCGTCAACATCCCCAGTCAGGCTCAAATCACAGGTTGCCGTGATAAAGCTGGCGGAAAGAGTAGTTTCACCTTTGAAGGTGTAAGTACCCGGATATTGAACATCAATTGCGTGAGCACTAGCAGCCCCCATCAGAGCCGCACCGCCGATCGCCATGATCAAAGCTTTCTTCATATTCTTCATGATCAAATTCCTCATAAGTCCATATTTTGGGTTGGTGGCAAGTCGTTACTGCTTCCTTGGCTTGCCGTGGCCGGTACCGGTCGCTGTGTTGCCCCCCGTACCGACTGACTATGAGGTTACAACGGTGCACAGTTGTGTCTTAAGTTGATCTTTCAAAATCCGCCATTTATCGTTCAGTTACATTTTAAAGGCGCTCTTAAATCAATCACTTAGCCTCAGTTACCTGTCCCCCTTTTGTTTCCCTGAAAGGCCCGAAAGGGCCAAGGTCAGGGCAAAAAAGATACATTTATGCTGTAAAGGTTTACTCGCTCTCGAAACATCTTCATCTCTTTAACTTGCTGTTTTTTATGGAAATCTGAAATAAAGTTCCGAAACGCGGACCAAGGAAAAGGCCCGCGAAGCGTCAGAAGTTTGCGAACAAGGGACGGGAGAGGCAGTGCCCCCGCTCATAGAGCGGGGGGAGAGCTGAAAGGCTCAGGATTTCCGGCTTCGGGGGCGGGTTCGGTTACGTGATGTAACCGTCCTGGACGCCTTGATGGCGGCGGATTGGGTGAACATATCATCACCAATGGGCTGGCTGCGACGCAGCGCCAGCTCAATATGGCGCCACTCCTGCTCACTCTGCCCTTGCCGTATCAGCAGGCGGTAACTCTCCTGCCGTTCTTCATCGGTGCGGCCAAGCGCCAGGTAATCAGCATGGAGGTCGAGGCAATAGGGTTCCGCTCTGCCCATTCGTTCGCGGTAGCTGGACCAGCGGTAGCTGCCCACGTGGGCCGCTTCACCGTGCACCACGGCTTGCAGCTCAATGCCACGCAGGGCGGCGAGAAACCAATAGCCGGTTTGTACCGGGGAGGAACGGTAACGCCCTTCCCACAGGCTGCCGTTCTGTTGGCGCCGCCGGTTACGGTAGCGTGTGGTGCGCAGGGAGAGTGCCTTCATGAATTCCGGCAGGGCCTCGGGGTCGGGGCCCGGGTCCAGCAACAGATGCACCTGATTGCTGAGCAGACACCAGGCATAGATACGCACGCCCAGTTCCTCTCTTAGTTCGCGCATGTCGCGCAGGTATTTGCGGAAATCCCCATCGGTGTGGAATACCGTTTGACCACGGAATCCCTGCTGCATGACGTGATGTGGATACCCTGGAAGAATCAACCGCCCGCTCCGTGGCATGGTCGTCCCCTTTTTCGCTGTTATTTTTTTCCGAGGCCGGCGGATTTTAACCCGCCGGTGCAGTCATTCACTTTGAAACGACCGATTGATTTTGTCCAGGGTTTCTGTCCCCTTTTTTGTAACCACCGTCCATGGTGGTTACCCTTCGGGCCGTTGCCAAGGCAACGTCAAAAATCGTTCCCGACGATTTGTTTGTAACCTGCCATCCATGGTGGTTACCCTTCAAATCGGCGATATCAATCCGCCATCATGGCAATTCGCTTAATATCTCCGACGCCATTTTGTATGAACGCAAACGGGCGTCGTGGTCGAATATGCCTGAGGTAATAATGACCTCATCCACTTGGGTTTTGTCGAGAAACTCCCGCAGCCCTTCGGTGACCGTGGTTTTATCGCCGACCATGGAACAACGCAGCGCCTGCTCCACGCCGGCCCGTTCCAGCGGCGACCAGAATTCATCCATGTTTTCCAGCGGCGGCGGCAGCGGCCCCGGGCGGCCGCGGCGCAGGTTGGTGAACTGCTGCTGCACCGAGGTAAACAGCCGCTGAGCTTCACGGTTGTCATCAGCGCCGTAGACGCCGATACCCGCCGCGGCGTAGGGCTTGTCCAGGTAGCGTGACGGCTCGAAGCGGTCGCGGTAGATCGCCAGGGCGTCGTGCAGCGCTTCCGGCGCGAAGTGGGAGGCGAACGCGAATGGCAGGCCGAGACGGGCCGCCAATTGCGCGCTGAACAAACTGGAACCCAGCAGCCACACCGGCACCTTGGTGCCCACGCCGGGGATCGCCTTGACCCGCTGTTCCGGGTCCGGGTCATCCAGATAGGCCATCAGTTCCTGCACGTCCTGGGGAAATTCCATGGCGCTGGATTGCAGGTCGCGACGCAAGGCGCGGGCGGTTTCCATGTCGGTGCCCGGTGCCCGCCCCAGTCCCAGGTCGATGCGGCCAGGGTGCAGGGACGCGAGGGTGCCGAACTGCTCCGCCACCACCAGCGGCGCGTGGTTGGGCAACATGATACCGCCGGAACCGACCCGGATGCGTTGAGTGCCAGCGGCGATGTGGGCGATCACCACGGCGGTGGCGGAGCTGGCCACGCCGGGCATGTTGTGATGCTCCGCCACCCAGTAGCGGGTGTAGCCCCACTGCTCGGCGTGGCGGGCCAGATCCAGGGAATGGCGAAACGATTGGGTGGGATCCCCGCCACGCAGGATGGGACAGAGATCCAGAACGGAATAGGCCGTCATATAAACTCCCGAACGAACAAACGATGGGCAAAGAGATGGGGCAGTTGGCGGCAAAAGTCAAAGAAAAGCCAGGTACGGCGGGCGCCAGGCATAGGAATGGGCAAGGATTGGCGATGAAATCGCAAGCCGTCGCCAGCCCCTGAACCTCAGCCCCTGTAGGAGCTTGCCCTGCAAGCGAATTCGGCTTCCTGCGAAAAGATTCGCTTGCAAGGCAAGCTCCTACAGCGGCTTCGTAGCCTGGGTTGATGCATGCTTAGCGGTTGTGGCACCACCGCTAGGCGTGAATCAAGTCGTGGTCGCGACGCTGCTGGCGGTAGCGTTGCAGATGGAAGCGGTGCCCTCCCCAGGCTTGATCCAAAGCCACCACGCGGCGGAAGTAATGACTCACCGCCGCCTCGTCGGTGACACCGATGCCGCCGTGCAATTGGACCGCGTCGCCGGTCACCATGCGTGCCGCCGCGCTGATGCGCGAGCGGACGCCGGCGATAACCGCTGACGAACGCTGGCCGCGCTGATCCAGGTGCGCTGTCAGTAAGGGCAACAGCGCCTGGCTGTATTCCAACTCCAGGGCCATGGCGGCCAGACGATGCTGGATCACCTGGAATCGCGACAACCGCTGGCTGAACTGCTCGCGGGTGTCGACGTATTTCAGGGTCAACGTCAAGGCCGCTCGCATGGCGCCCAATGCTTCCGCGCAGGCTCCCGCCGCCCCCCAATCCCACCCTGCCTGCAACGCCGCACCGGCGCTTTCCGCGCTGGCCACCAGGGCGTCGTCGGCGACGCGCACATCAGCGAAAAACAAGTCCGCCGCCGATTGCCCGCCGATGGTAAGATAGGACGTCATCGACAATCCTGGCGCATCCGCCGGCACCCGCATCAACACCGACCCCTGCTCGGTGGCGGCGGAGACCAACAGCGTGTCCGCCTGTGGAGCCCCCAATACCGTGGCCTTGGTGCCCTGGAGCCGCCATTGGTGTCCATCGTGCCGTGCCTGGGTGGTGAGCGGCCGCAAATCGTAGCGTCGCCCCGGTTCGGCCCACGCCAGGGCCAGACGGCGTTCCCCGCTCATCATCGCCATCAACAGTCCAGCCTCGCGTTCGCCCTGCCCGGCCGCCCGTAAAATTGCCGATGGCACCAGCATGGCATCCAGCACAGGCGCCAACACCAGACCACGGCCAAACTGTTCCAGCAGGATCAGGGCTTCCTTGGGAGACTGGGCGTAGCCGCCGTCGGTTTCCGGCAGGCAGGCACCCAGCCAACCCAGTTCAGCGATCTGCCGCCATAAGGCGGGGTCGTCCCCGCCTTCAGCAAGCGCCGCGCGACGGCGCATCAAATCGTATTCGTGGTCGATGAAGCGCTCGATACTGTCCTGGAGCTGGCGTTCGTCATCACTGAGCCCCAGTGCCAACGGCCGCCGTTGTGCCATTGCGTCGCTCATAAATGCAGCCCCCGTTTGGCGATGATGCCGTGCTGGATTTCATTGGTGCCGCCATAGATGGATACCGCCCGGCGAATCAGGAACTGGGACATGGCCCCCATCGCCGCCGGGTCACCAAAGTCATGCTCCCGATGCGGTTGGAAAAGAGGGAGTCCGTGCATGCCCAGGACTTCCACCCACAAGGCGCTAAGGCGTTGCTGCAGCCGCGCCCCCTGAATCTTGACCATGGAAGCGGCGGTATCGGCCTGGCTGCTGGCGTTGTCGGTGAGGATGCGATAAATGGCCAGCTCGTGGGCGGCGACTTCGATTTCCAGAGCCGCGCATTCCGTATCCAGCGCCTCGTCGTCGATGCCCTCGCTGTGCTCATCACGCATGCGATCGATAAGTTCGCGCAACCGCTTCATATCCTGTTTCGCCTGCGGCAGGTAGGCACTGCTGGTGCGTTCGTTTTCCAGCAGGAATTTGGCGTAACGCCAGCCGGCGTTTTCCTCGCCGATGAGGTTCTCCGCCGGCACCCGCACATCCTCGAAGAACACTTCATTGACGTAATGATCCATGTCCTGGGTGATGATGGGTTTCACCGTCACGCCTGGGCTGTGCATGTCGATCAGCAGCATGCTGATGCCGTTTTGCTTTTTGCCGCTGTTATCGGTACGCACCAGGCAGAAGATCCAGTCGGCGAATTGCGCCTGGCTGGTCCAGATTTTCTGGCCATTGACCCGATAGCAATCCCCTTCCCGTTTCGCGGCGGTGCGCAGCGAAGCCAGGTCGGAGCCCGCATTAGGCTCGGAATAGCCCTGGCACCAGAATTCGGAGCCGTCCAGGATGCGCGGTAAATAGCGCTCTTTTTGCTGTTCGGTGCCAAAGGTGTAAATCACCGGTCCGATCAAGTGCAAGCCGAACGGGCTCGGCGCCGGCGCCCAGGCTTCCGCCAGCTCGATATCGAACACCATCCGCTTGAGCGGTGACCAGCCGGTGCCGCCGTAGCGGGTCGGCCAGTGTGGCGCCGACCACCCCTTGCCATGGAGAATGGCGGTCCACTCGCGCATGTCCTCCTTGCTGGGGTGGAACCCCTGCCGACAGCGTTGTTCCAGCGGCTTGGGCAGATTCGCGGCGACGAAATCACGCACTTCCCGGCGAAAAGCGCGCATCTCCGTGGAATCGAGAGTATCCATAACGCAGGGTCCTCATGATCGAAGGGCGCGATTCAGGAGCCGGTGAAGTTCGGCGCGCGTTTTTCCATGAAATGAGCGACGCCTTCCTTGAAATCGTTACTGTCGAAGGACGCCACCATCTCCCGATCCGCCACGTCCCAGGCCTGCGACAAGGACTGGAACAGGCCGTCGAAGACCTGGCGTTTCATCACTCCGATGGAGCGCGGCGAGGACAGCGTCACCATTTCCTCCACGATGCTCTCCACCGTCGCCAGAAAGCCTTCCGCCGGAAAGGTCTTCACCAGCCCCATGCTCTGTGCTTCGTCCGCTTGTACCAGGCGCCCGGAATAAAGCAGGTCCAGGGCGTTCATGGTGCCCACCAGCCGGGGCAGCATCCAGGAGGCGCCGTGCTCGGCGATCAGACCACGACGGGAAAAGGCGGTGGTGAGCTTGGCGTTGTCGGCCATGAAGCGGAAATCGCAAAACAGGGTCATGCACAGACCAATGCCCGCCACCGGTCCGTTGATGGCGGCGATGATGGGCTTCGACACCCGCAGCAGATAGCTGAACTTACGGCTGAAGTTGCCTTCCGGATCATCAGCGCTTGTGCTCTGTGCGTCTTCCTTATCGTTGCTATCACGTTCACCACTGGCGGCGCTGTTGAGCAGGCTCATGTCAGCGCCCGCGCAAAAGCCCCGCCCGGCACCTGTAATCACCACCGCGCGCACCTGATCGTCCGCCTCGGCCGCGGCAAGGGCGGAACGCATTTCGTTTTCCATCAGATGAGTCCAGGCGTTCAAGCGGTCTGGACGGTTAAGAGTAATGGTGGCGATATGGCCGCTCACGCCGTATTCAATGTCCTGATAAGACATGGTGCTCTCCTGTTCAGTGCGGATGCCCACTGCCCGGCATTGGGCGGGCCACAATGCGGTGCTTTCAGCGATTGCGGAATTGGGGCGTGCGTTTTTCCACGAAGGCGCTGGCCGCCTCTTGATGATCCTCGGTCAGGCTGCAGCGAATGTGCCGCCAGGCTTCCTGATCCAGCAGTTGTGCCAGGGTGGCACCCTGCTCGGCGGCGTTGAGGTTGGCTTTGATATGGCCCTGGGTGAGTCCCGGGCCGGCGGCCAGTTGGGCGGCCAGATCGGCGGTGACGTTTTCCAACTCGGCATCCGCCACGACCCGGTTCACCAGCCCCAGGCGTTCCGCTTCGGCGGCATCCAGCAGTGGAGACAGCAGCGCCAGTTCCCGGGCACGATGCCCCAACCGATGGGTCAGGAAGTAGGTGCTGCCAAAGTCACCGGAAAGCCCGACGTTAACAAAGGCGGAAGTCAGCTTGAGGCGATCGGAAACAATCAGGAAATCGCAGGCCAAGGCCAGTGACAGGCCGGCTCCGGCCACCGCACCGCGGGCCATGGCGATGGTGGGTTTGGGCATTTCGTGGAGCAGCCGCGCGCTTTCCATGGACTGGCGCAGTTCGGTCACGCGCTGTTCCATAGGGCCGGGGTCGCCCCTTTTTGCCATGGCCTTGACGTCACCGCCGGCGCAAAAGCCCTTGCCCGCGCCGCCTAGCACCACCACGCGCACCGCTGGATCCACCGCTGCCTTTTCCAGGGTCTCGCGCAACTGGCTGATCATCTCCGGTGTCAGGGCATTACGGCTCTCCGGACGATTCAGGGTCAGCCACAGGACGCCCTGCTCCAGCCGTTCAAGAAGTTGTGGATCACTCATTACTGTACTCGCTCGTTGCCAGCGGCTCCGTTGCGGAGCCGGGTTTGTTGTTGGTATCCGCATTGGGTGAAGCATGTTGCTGGATAATTTTGTATATTTTATACAATATATAAAACCATCGATTTCTGACCGTCAAGCCCTGCTCTTCCCGGTTTGTGCCTTGACGGATCGGGGGCGCCATACTAGATTCGCGCCCTTAATTTTCTGTCAAATATAAAAGTGAGTGCCTTCATGTCTTCACAGACGCCTCGCCCGCCCGAGGCCCCGGTGGGTCTGACCAAGGACAGCCTCAGCGCTCAGGCGCACCGCTATCTCCGGCAGGCACTGATGAGCGGACGCTTCCAGCCCGGCGAGAAGATCAAGTTGAAGGAAATCTCCGAGGAGTTGGGCATTAGCCAGACACCGGTGCGGGAAGCACTGGCCCGGCTGGTGTCTTCCGGAGTGCTCTCACAAGTAGACAGACGCTCGGTGCGGGTGGCGATCCTGCCGCCGGAACGCTACAAAGAGATCCGCGACCTGCGCGTCATGCTGGAAGGCGAAGCGGCCTGGCGTGCCGCCCAATTGGCCAGAGGCACGGATATCGATCAACTGGAACAAATCCATAACCAGTTGTGCAACGCCAAGGAAGCAAAGGATTACCTGGCGATGATGAGCGAAAACGTGCATTTCCATCAAAGCCTGTGCGACCTGGCGGACATGCCGTTTCTCTCCCGCATTGTCCGCAATCTGTGGCTGCAATGCGGTCCGACGGTTAACGCCTTCACCTCCCATCCTCCCTGCCAACCCCGCGAAACTCACCCCCACCTCGCCGTGCTCCAGGCCCTGCGCAAGCGCGACGGCGAACAGGCCAGGAACAGTATCCAGGAGGACATTCTCGCCAGTTCCAATCTTATCCTGAGCTATCTCGAGGAACGTCTTTCCGAGGAACAGGGACGCGATTGAGCCGCACCAGGTCACCCGCCCGTCACACTATCTATAATTCCAGCACCCGCTTGGCGATGATCTCCCGTTGAATCTCATTGGTACCGCCATAGATGGACATGCAGCGGCGCCACAGATAGTTGTTGGCGGCCGTGGCGGCATGCGCCGGGCCCACCGGCTGCTCGGCGCCAGCATCGTGAAGATAGTCCGGCTGGTAAGGCAAACAAAACGCACCCACCGCCTCGGAAGCCAGCTCGCTGATACGCTGAGCGATCTCCGTACCGCGTATCTTCAACAGCGATGCCACCGGTCCCGGCGCCTCGCCACTGGCCACCTGGGACAGGACTCTTAACGCGGTGACTTCCAGAGACTGCAGTTGCGCTTCCACCTCCACCAGTTTCCGGTGAAATAGCGGATCCCGGATCAGAGGTCCCCCGTCATCGGCCACCTCTTCGCTGGCGATACGTTTGAGCCGGCGCAGCGCCGCTTTGGTAACGCCGATGGCGGCGTTGTCCACCCGTTCGTGTTCGAGCAGGAATTTGGCGTAGGTCCAGCCCTTGTCCTGTTCGCCAATGAGATTTTCCTTGGGCACTTTGACGTTTTCCAAAAACACGGTGTTGAACGAATGAGTGCCTTCAAGCATTAGAATGGGCTGCACATCCACGCCCGGAGTGCGCATGTCGATCAACACAAAGGAGATGCCCTGTTGTGGCCGTTCGCCTTTCGAGGTGCGCACCAGGCAGAACATCCAGTCCGCGTGGTGGGCATAGGAGGTCCAGATTTTTTGGCCGTTCACCAGGTAATGATCGCCCTTATCCTCCGCCCAGGTGGACAGTGACGCCAGGTCGGAACCCGCCTGAGGTTCGGAATACCCCTGGCACCACCAGACACTGGAGTCGCGAATACCGGGCAGAAACCGCTCTTTTTGCTGCTCCGTGCCAAAGGTATAGATCACCGGACCGGCCATGCGCGGCCCGAAGGGCTGGATAATCGGACAGTCCATTTCCGCGCTGATCACTTCAAACAAATACCGCTGTATCACCGACCAGCCCGGGCCGCCATATTGCTCCGGCCAGGTAAAAGCATGCCAACCCTGTTTGCCGAGGATCCGCTGCCAACGCATATGATCGTCCCGGTCCAGATGTTGGTCGCGGCGCACTTTTTCAGCGATATCCCGGGGCAGGTTCCGGCTGATGAACTCCCGCACCTGCTCGGCGAACCGCTGCTGTTCCGGGGAAAGATTAATGTCCATGTTCCACTCCTGCTTCACGGGAGGAGGCGCCATCCAATCGGTGGATGCGCCGGGCGTGCCATTCGCTGTCGCCAAAGGTGGCGGTGATGGCGGTGAGACGTTTGAAGTAATGCCCCACCGCCAGTTCGTTGGTGACCCCCATGGCGCCGTGCAACTGCACCGCGGTCTGGCCAACAAAACGGGCGCAACGATCAACGGCGATTTTACTCAGCGACAGATCGCGCCGCCGCTGGGAGGGTGATTCCGCATCCATGGCCAGGGCGGCGCGCAGTACGCTGGAACGGCTTTCTTCCACGGCAATGAACAGATCCACCATGCGATGCGTCAAAGCTTGATTGGCGCCCAGGGGTTTACCGAATTGCTTGCGGGTGTTGAGGTATTCCAAGGTGGCGTCGGACAGCGCCGACATGGCGCCCACTGCTTCCCAGCCCTGATAGGCCACCCCCAGATCCAACGCCCATTCCAGTTCGGCAAAGGCGCCGTGGAGGTCACCAATGCGGGCGTCGCCGCTCACCTCAAGCTGGTCGAAAGTCAGGTCCGCGGCACCAGTGCCATCGTTAGTCTGATACTCACGCACCCGCAGGGCGGGATGATCGCGCTCCAGCAAAAAGAAAGTCAGGCCTTGTTCTTCCCTGGTCTGGCCGGCGGTGCGCGCCACCACCAGATAGAGGTCGGCATGCTGTCCGCCCAGGACCACATTTTTGCTACCTTGAATTACATAGCCGTCCCCCTTGGGGGAGGCAGTGGTGGCACAAAAGGCAGGATGGTACCGGCCTCCCGTTTCAGAAAAGGCCAGTGCAAGACGGCTTTCGCCGCCCAACGCCGCCGGCAAATAGCGTGCTTTCACTGATTCCTCCGCCACCCTGGCGAGCAATTGGGTGGCCACCATATGCGCCAGATAGGGTTCCAGGGCCAGGGCCCGTCCCAGGCCTTCCATGACAATACCCACCTCCACGGTGCCGCCGCCAATGCCGCCATGATCCTCGCTGAACGGTATCGCCAGCCAGCCCAACTCAGCGAACCGTGGCCAGAACGCGGCGCCCTCCCCCGCGCTCAGACGTTGCTGCCGCTGGCCGAAGTCGTAACGGTCGCGGACGAAGCGGGCCACGCTTTCCCGCAACATGTTTTGTTCTTCGCTGTAATTCAGATCCATAAAAGCCTCCCGGCAATAGCGCTTTTCCGTGGTCAGGGGGAAACGAGATAAAAGCGCATACCGCCAATCACCACGGTGTCATCGCTGACCGGCAAATCACGGGCGCGAGCCTGCTCCCGTACCGCCCGCACGTCATGCACTTGAATGTCCAGACCGCCCAGACCTTCGCCACGACCATCGCGGGCTTGCACGAACCGGAGACAGCCGTGATCCAGTGTCACTTCGAAGCCGCCCGGCACCTCCGAGCAAGGTCGCCGCAGCACTTCCGCCCAACGGCGAGCAAGCCGCTCCGGATCCGCGCTCTGTAATTCAGCGGCGGCGATGCCCTGAACCCGTTCCTGCCGAACATGGGATTGCCAATCCGGACCGGCGGGACCGTAAGCGTCGTCGAGTTGATTGCCTCCCTTGGTGGTGTTGATTTCCAACAAGGCGCCGCCGGTGTCGCCGGGGTGCAGTTGCAGGCCCCGATAATCGCCGTGTTCCAGGGCCGCGGCGATGCGAATGTCTGACTCGGATAGATGCACCGCCCAGCCATCCAGATCGTCGGTGTCATGGATCACCATATAGCCGCCGTCACCGCCGCGCTTTTGCAGGTAGCGACCGGCGGTGGTGTTTTCCTGAACCGGCGCCACGATCTCGATGAAAGTCGGCCCCACCGCCAGCAGGGCATTGTGCAGCCCGAATTTGCCGACACCAGGATCCCTGAAACAGACGTCAAGGCCGAATACCGCTTTCAGATCCTCCACCACGGGCTCGAGTTTGTCCGCCACCAGGCACAGTTGTCGTAATCTAAGACGCATAATGTTTCTCCGAACGAGTCACGGAAATGATGCCTTGTTCGGCCAGCGCGCCAATGCGCTGCTCCGAATAGCCCAGCCAGGAGGACAACACCTGGCTGGAATGTTCACCCACGTAGGGCAGCGCCGAGCGAATGCTCAACGGCGTGTCCGACAGTTGCATCGTCACTCCTTGAGTGACGACTTTCTCGCCGCTCTGATGAGCGACTTCGGTGATCTGCCCCCGGTGCCGCAGTTGCTCGTTCTCCAGCACGTCATCGATGGTGGCCACCACGGCACAGGGCACGTTGGCTTGTTCCAATATCGCCTCCACTTCCCGCGCGGTCAGACCAGCCACCCACTGTCCGGTCATCGCCTCGATCCGGTCGCGGTTCTCCACACGGCGGGGACGGCTTTCAAAGCGGGGATCCGAGACCAGATCCGGCCAACCCATGGCGACGGCAAGACGTTCGAACATGGGATCATCGGCACAGTTGATCAGCACCCAGCGCCGGTCCCGGGTCTGGAAGGTATTGGAAGGCGCGCAGAAGCGATCCCGATTGCCCCGACGAGTAATCGCTGTATCACTGTGGGCGCGCTCGGGTATGGCACTGAGCAGCAGGGATACGGCGCTGTCGAGCAAGGCGACGTCCACCACCTGCCCCTGCCCGGTTTGATGGCGGGCATTAATGGCGGCGAGGACGCCCATGGCGGCGTACATACCGGTGGTGTAATCAATCACCGTGGTTCCAGTGAGCATGGGTGGACCGGCGGGATCGCCGGTCATGTCCATCAGCCCGCTCATTGCCTGAGCCACGGCATCGAAACACTGTTTGTTGGCCAGCGGTCCGCTTTGACCAAAGCCGGAGATACGCGCCATCACCAGGCGCGGGTTGATGGCACTGAGAACATCCCAGCCACAACCCATGGCTTCCATCACACCGGGGCGGAAGTTCTCCACCAATACATCCGCTTCGGCCACCAGCTCACGCAACAAATCACGGCCGTCGGGTTGCCGATAGTCCAGAGTGAGGCCGAGTTTGTTGCGATTGACGACAAAGGAGTAATAACTCTGGCCATCCACTCCCGGCTCAATGCCCCGCGCCACCTCGCCAGGGCCCGGCCGTTCGATCTTGATCACCTCCGCGCCCATGTCCGCAAGCATCATCGCGCAATAGGGACCGGCCACGAACCGGGACAGATCAAGCACTCGTATACCGTTCAAAGCGCCTTTCATGGTGCCACTCTCCTTCGATACCGTTGGCCGGTCATACCGAAAGATACCGTTGGGTAATCTCGGGATTGGCGTCGAAAGCCCGCCAGTCACCGTGAAACACCAGTTTGCCGGTATCAATGATGTAGACATAATCGGTGCAGGCTCTGGAAAACCAGATGTTCTGCTCACACAGCAACAGCGCCGTGCCATTGTTGGCGCAGATGTCCAGGATCTCATCCACCATGCCTTGCACGATGATTGGCGCCAGTCCCTCCGTGGGCTCGTCCAGAAACAACAGTTTCGGCCCTCCGGCAAAGGCGCGGGCGATGGCCAGCAGCTGTTGTTGACCACCGCTAAGCTGACCTCCGTAACGTTTCACCAAGGGCTCCAGCATGGAAAAGTGCTCTACGATCTGGCGCGGCGTCAGCGCCGGGCGGCCGGCCCGGGCGTGACTGGCCATGGCGATGTTTTCCAGCACACTGAGATGGGGGATGATCTGACGATCCTCCGGTACCAGAGCAATACCCAGCCGGGCGCGCTGATACGACGGCAGATTGCCCAGGTTTTTTCCTTCAAACCGGACTGAACCGTTCACGCCGGGCCCGGCGTTCATGACACTCTTGAGGAAAGTGGACTTACCCGCGCCGTTACGCCCCAACAACGCCACGCGCTGCCCGGCTTCCACTTGCAGAGCAACATCGTGAAGAATGTGCGCATCGCCGTAGAAAGCGTTCAGATCTCGCACTTCAAGCATGCAGCACCTCCTTGCCGAGATAGACTTCCTGAACCGCGGGATTGCCCCGGATTTCCTCGACCGTGCCGGTTACCACCACCTCACCGTAGTTGAGCACCAGCACGCGGTCGGCCAACTTGAAAACAATGTCCATGTCGTGCTCGGTCATCACCACGGTGACGCCCAGGCGATCACGAATCCGTACAATCAGCTCGGCGATTCCCAGCCGGTCGGCGGGAGACATGCCGGCGGTGGGTTCATCCAGCATCAACAGCCTGGGCTGCAAAGCCAGGGCGATGACGAACTCGAGACGTTTTCGGTCCCCATGGGACAGAAAACGCGCGGCCACCTCTTCCGATCCGCCCAGACCAATCTCATCGATCAACGCCTCCGCCTCCGACACCACCGCCGAATCCGGTTTGATCGCCCACCAACGACCCAGGGATTGACGCTGATTACGGCGCCGGGCTTCCACCGCCGCGATCACGTTCTCACGCACGGAAAAGTCATTGAACACCCTGGCCACCTGGAAGGTTCGTCCGATGCCCGCGCGGGCGCGGCGATGGGCCGGCGCGGAAGTTATATCCTCGCCGTGAAACCAGACCGAACCGCCATTAGCGGGACTCTCGCCGGTCATGACCTTGAACAACGTGGTCTTACCGGCACCGTTGGGGCCGATGATGGCGAAGATGCTGCCTTGAGAAACCGACAAGGAAACCTGCTTGAGCACTTGCAAAGCCCCATAGCTTTTACACACGCGATCAACTTTGAGAATGTCCATCAACCAGTCTCCTCGATGATTTTTCCGCCGGCTTCACACCGCCCTCTTTCCGGCCTTCGGCGCCGCCTCGCCTTGCCAAGGCGTAGGCACGCCACAGCCCTATCACGCCGTTAGGCGCGGCGAGAATGATCAACAGCAGCAGCGCGCCCATCATCATTTCGGAAAGACCGACAAAAGTGCGGGTCCCATACTCCAGGGCGGCAAAAATGCCAGCACCGATCAACGGCCCCCAGAACGAATGGACACCACCGAGCATGGCGTTCAGCACAGGTTGCGTGGAGGCCAGGAAGCTCACTTGCTCCAGTGTCACGATACGTGCCCAGGGCGCGTACAGGCCGCCGGCGATGGCGGCCACCGCTCCGGACAACATGAAGGACATAGTGCGCACCCGGATCACATTCACGCCCAGAAAAGCGGCACGGTCGGGATCCTGACGGGTAATCAGCAACACGCGGCCGAATCGCCCATGCAGGATCCACCACAACGCGCCGATCAGCAGGGCCACTGCCACCAGCAGGAACCAGTAATAGGCGGCGGATTGACTCAGATCGATACCCAGGCCGTCCAGTACCGGTCGCGGAATACCCACCAGACCATCTTCCCGGCCAAGGAAATCGCTGTAGCTGATCAGCAGGCGGGTCACCTCCGCCAAAGCAATGGTCAACACCGCCAGAAAGATGCCAGCCAAACGACGTAGCGCCAGAGCACCCAGCAGGCCGGCGACCATCGCCCCGGCCACACCACAGCCCAGCAGAATCAGCAGGAACGGCACCTGCGGCCAATCTCGCAATATCACACCGGTAAAATAAGCGCCGATGGCGAAGAAGGCCGCGTGGCCGAAAGACGCCAGTCCGGTATAACCGAACAAAATGTTCCAGGACAACGCGAACAACGCATAGACCACCGCGCTGCCGGCGACGTACAGCAAACCGCCATCGGCCCAGAACGGTAAGCTGAGTGCCACCATGAAGAGCAGCGAGCCGACCCGGAACCAGTTCTTGCGATGGGATGCGGGACCGGACATGGAGGCTTCGTTCTGATCGCTACTGTCCTCCGGCTGGGCGGCAAGGCTTGGGAACAACCCTTCCGGGCGGAAGAACAGGAAAACCGCCAGCACCACATAAATGGCGATCCCCGGCCACTGCGGTAACAGTATGGTATTAAGGCTGTTGACCAGCCCCAGCAGAATGGCCCCCAGCATGGCGCCCCGGATGTTGCCCAGGCCGCCGATGATGATGGCGAAAAATCCGTACAGGAGATAGGCATCACCCAACTGCGGAGAGAGACTTTGCAGCGGCAACATCAGACCACCGGCGAGGCCGGCCAGGAAGAACGCGAACATCACGCTGAGCGTCAGCCCCAGCGACACATTGATCCCCAACAGCGCGCACATCCACGGTTTACTGGCCAGGGACTGCATCAGTTTACCCACCCATAACCGGTGGATGGCGATTTCCAGAATCGCGTAAATCACCAGGCCCGCGGCGATTACGAAAACGGAATAGCGCGACAGATAAATTGTGCCCAGTTGCAGGGGCTGATCCAGCCCTTTCGGTGGCAAAACGGAAAAGAAATTCACGCCCCAGATCACCTTGACCACGCCGTGGCAGATCATCATCAGGGCAAAGGTGGCGATCAGCATGTAGTGATAATCCACATGCCGCAGTCTGGACAAAATCAATCGATCCGTGAGCAGGCCCAACAGCCCCACCGCCAGTCCCGCCAACAGGGCCACGCCAATGAAAGCCGGCAGCGAAAGCTGTTGATGTCCGATAATACTGAAAGCCAGATAGGCGCCGATCATAAAGAAGGCGCCTTGCGCCATGTTGAGAATCTTGAGCAGACCAAAAATCAGAGTGATACCCGCGGCGACCAGAAAAATCGCCATACCCATGGAAAGGGCATTCAATACCGCCAAAATCATCTGCGTAGCCACTGCGACCTCCTGCATAGAGATGCGTTAGTCCACGGCTCCGAAGCGGAACAGCGCACCGAACCGCCGGGGCATGGCGCCGTTCATGCCGGCAATGTGAAGGCCTCGCCCGGGGAGGGCGGCTCCATGGTCTGTTCGTCGTTCACCACTTCCAGCTCATTCAGTCCGTAGTACGGCTCGTCTTCTTTGGGGCCGACCCGGGCGTAAACGCTGGTGCCATAACCTTGATGGTCTTCCTTGCGGATATGATAGGGGCCAGTGATGGTGTCGAAGGTAAGTCCTTCCATCGCCCCCACCACAGCCCGAGTGTCGGTATCACCTGCCTTTTCGATGCCGCTGAGCAAGGCTTGGGTAGCGCGATGACTGCTGGTTAACAGGCCGACCGGGTAGCGATCATCGGTGGCTTCGACATAATCCTTGAATAACTGCTGGCTCAGGGCGTTTTTCGAGAAGAAGGGATTCTCCGGATGCCAATAGCTGACCGACCAGAGATTGTCGGGCATGGCGGTCTTCAATGCCTTGGCGATCAACAGGTCAGTGCCCGACTCTCCCATCACTTCGAACTTTCTATTCAGCCCGATACTGCGCCCCTGCTGCAGGAAGCTGATAATGGGCGCCGCGATCAAACCACAGAACAGCCCTTTCGCCGGTGAGTTCATCAACTGGTTGATTTCGACCTGGAAATCCGTCTTCTGAACCGGTGTGTAGATAGGCCGATCGAACGTTACCTCCCGGCTTCCTGATGCGCTGCGCACGCCATACTCGAAATAGCGGATGGCGTCATGGCCATACTCGCTGTCAAAAACGATGGTGGCCCAGTGATCAATGTCCGGATGCTTTTGCGCGAGCATGCGGCCCAGCCCCGCGTAGAGCATGTAAGCGTTGGGACAAAGGCGAAACAGATTGCGGCTGTAGTTCTCATGGGTCAGCGACATGGCCGCCGGCGTGGGTGCCACGCACAACGCATTCAATTCTTCCAGCAAAGGCGCCAGCCCCAACGCCATCGGCGACTGACAGGCACCGACGATCAGATTGACGCCACTGGTGGCCAGTTCCCTGCCGGCGGTAACGGCACCACTGCTGGAGTACTTGTCATCCCGGACCACCAGTTCGATTGGGCGCCCGAGCACACCGCCATTACGATTCCAGTGCTCCACCGCCAGCCGAGAGCCCTGTAACCAGGCGGCGCCGGCTTCCGCGCCGATACCGGACATGGGAAAGATGGCACCAATACGTATTGGTTTACTGTCCTTGGCCCATACCAGGGCGGGATTGAGCGCGGCCAGGGCACCGAGGCCTGTCGCGCCGGCTAACAATTGACGTCTTCTTATACCCATTTCTGTTCTCCTTATCGGGTACCCGGGATACGGAAAGTGCGTATCAGCGGGGATGATTTTCTCGGTTCAGTTCCTCCAGCAGTTGCTGACGCAACTTGTATTTCTCGATCTTTCCGGTGGGCGTCAACGGCATGCTCGGCACGATACGGATATGCCGGGGGACCATGTATTTCGGCATGACCTTTTGGCAATGTTCCCGTATCGAATCGATCTCCAGATCCTGACCCTCGACCGCCTCTATGAACACACCAATGTCTTCCTCATGGCCTTCCCTGGCCGGCACCGGAATGGCCGCGGATACTTGAATTCGTGGGTGGGTATTGATCAGATCTTCTACTTCATAGGAGGAGACGTTTTCTCCACGCACACGCAGATAACCGCCCATGCGATCCACGAAGAAATAACAGCCCTGTTCATCGCGGTAGCAGGCGTCTCCGGTGTGGAACCAAAGATTGCGGAACGCCTCCAGGGTTTTCTCCGGTTTGTTGAAGTACTCCCGGATGATCAGCGAGGGAAATCGGGGCCGAAATGACAGCTGCCCAACCTTGCCTGGCACACAGGGTTGGTCGTTTTCGTCCAGGATGGCGGCCTCCAGCAAGGGAGATGGCCGCCCCATTAGCCCCTTGGGAATGTCCTTGGCGCCGTCGATAATCAATGCATCCAGTTCAGCGGCGGCGGCTCTGACGCCTTGCTTGGACAGCCCTTTGTAGAGCGGTTTGGGGGTGCCGGCCTGATCACCGAACTGATCGATCACCACCAGAAATCCGGCACCGGTTTCGGTCTGGCCAAAGCCGGCGGTGACGAAATCGAAACCGAAACGCCTCGCCACCTCCCGGTTGGAGGGTGGCAACGGTTGCATATGGACTTTGTTGAGGGTGTTGTCGCGGTCATCGGGTCGCTCGGGCGCGCTCATGAGCCAGGGCACCATGACATCCAGCAGGACACAGGCAGTGGCCTGGCAGCGTTCGATCCGCTGCCAGAATTGGGAGGGGCTGAATCGGTCCCACAACCCGACGGTGTTGCCGTGCCAGACCGCCCGGACGAATTGGGAAAAGGCGCCGCCGACATGATAGAGCGGCAGATCGCAGTACAGCACGTCGTCGCCGTTGTTGAACGCACGTGGCAGAAAATTGTACTGGTTCATCCAGCGGAAGCTTTGCACCACCCCTTTCGAAGGGCCGGTTGTACCGGAGGTATAGATGATGTTGGCGACATCGTCACAGCAACGCGGCACGGCCACCGGCTCCATGCGGGACGATATCAGGGCATGAAAATCCTGCACGCTTTCCCGCGACAGCCCGGCCGGCAGGCTCGCGTCCTGATCATCGTGATCACCGGCGCCGGGGTGATAGACCACATAATGGGGAATGGCGATGTCAGCGAGCACTTCTTCCACCGCCGGGGCCAGATTGACATCAACGATGAGCACCTTGGGCGCGGTGTCCCGTAACTGATAGCTAAGCAGCCGCCCTTTATAGTTGAAGTTCACCGGTGCATAGACCGCGCCGGCGCGCCAGATGGCAAACATGCTCAGGGCCGCCATCAGGGAGTTGCGCGTCAATACCGATACCCGGTCGTCGGCGGTCACTCCCAGGCTGGCCAGCCCGGCGGCCAGGGCATCGCTCTTTTCCTTGAACGCCGTGAAGGACAGCGAGATATCGTCCTCACCGTAATAGATAAAGGTCTTGTCCGGATGTCTCTCGACACAGGCATCCAGCCTGTCCAACACCATGTCGCCTTCCGCCAACAAACGTGAGAACGCAAGATCCGGCTGCATCGCCCGCTCCTTTATTGTTGTGTCGGTTGTTGTTTGTCTTATCCGTCTTTTTTACATAAAAATCTATTTTGTATTTTTTATATAAAATACAAAATAAGTCAAGCCCCTTCACTTAGCCGCACAGTCCGGCGCAGGAAAATTGAGCGTGGGGGTAGCGGAAACGAGTAGCGAAACCAGTGTCGTTGGTGAGAACAGCCAACGCGGGAGGGAGTGAGCGGGGATCGGCGATGAAGTCGCAAGCCGCCTCGTCACGGAAAAGACTACGAAGCCACTGTGGGAAGCTGGCTTGCCAGCGAATTGCCAACGGCAGGGAAAACCATTCGCGGCCAAGGCCGCTCCCACAGCGGCTTCGTAGCACAATCTGTGGGAGTCAGCCCGCTGGCGAATCCCGGCCCGGGGTCAGGCGCCGTTGAGCAGGCGTTTCAGGATCTGGTCCTTGAGTTGCAGTCGATGGCGTTTCAGTGCTTCCATTTCTTCATCGCCGATGGGGCTTTCGCGTAGCTCCAGGCCACGGATCTGCTTATCGAGTTTATCGTGTTCCTGGATTTGGGAGCGGAACCCCGGATCGTTGCGGGCCAGGTCGTCGATCCGGGCGTGGTGTTCGGGAAATTCGTGGTGAATGCTGTGTATCTCGCCAAGCATGTCGATCCCTCATCAACGGGCGGTCGCAAGGACGGGCGGGTCTCTCCAACGCTAACCCAGGGCCCGGGTACTGTCGAGGGGTCTAGAAGCCCCTCGCGGTCTTGATCATTTCATAGGCTTTGCTGATTTCCGCGGTCTTTTCCGTGGCCATGCGAATCATTTCCTCCGGCACGCCGCGGGCCGCCAGCTTATCCGGGTGATGCTGGCTCATCAGCTTGCGGTAGGCCCGTTTGATTTCCTGATTGGAGGCGGAAGGTTCTACCCCCAGCACGCCGTAGGCCTCATTGATGGAGGGGCGGCTGGCGCCAGGCTGGCCGCTCCCGGCACCTCCGGCGCCGCCGCCGGCTCCGGCGAAACGGGCCTGGGCCAGCAGCATATTGAGGATCTGGCGGAACTGGTCCGGCGGCACCCCGAGCCCGTTGGCCACCCGGATCAGAATCCGTTCTTCCTCCGGTTTCAGTTCTCCGTCCGCCAGGCAGGTCTGGAGCAGGATTTCCAGGAACACCAGCACCAGATGGCGGCGGTGACGGATACGCTGCCGGAACTCCACCACGGTGGCGTCCAGGGGAAAGTCCGGCGCCTTGCCCCGGTTGAAGCAGTCGATGGCGTGACGGCGCTGTTCCGGGTTCAACTGCATGCGCGCCATCACCGCCTCGGCGTGCTGGATCTCGGTGCGGCTGACCTGGCCATCGGCCTTGGCCAGATGTCCCATGATCGAAAACACCGCCGACATCAGCGCGTCCTGTACCTCTTCCTTCTCACCGGGCCGGTACGGCCGGAATGGGTTGAACGACTGCACCCGTTCCACGCCGCGATCCAGAAAGTGTCCGATCAACACTCCCACCGCCAGACCGATGGGGCCGCCCACCAGCATACCGAGCAGACCGACAATGATCTTGCCACCCCAACTTCTCATAAAGACTCGCTTGCTCCTGTCCTTAGTAGTGCCCGCGGGTTAAACCGGCAGCCAGCCGAGGCTGTCCCGGGTGTGTCCCAGGGGCCGGTATTCGGCACTGACCCAACCCTGATAACCGATCTGGTCCAGCCGCGCGAACAGCTCCGCCAGCGGAATCTCGCCGCTGCCCGGCTGATGGCGGCCGGGGGCATCGGCGAACTGTACATGCCCTATATGGGGCCGCAAGCGGGAAAGGGAAGCCGCCACCGCCTCGCCCATCACCCAGGCGTGGTAAAGATCGTACTGCAAACGCAGATTAGGCCGGTCCGCCGCCGTGATCGCGGCCAGCGCCTGGTCGCTGGTGGCGAGAAAGAAACCGGGCATATCCACTCGGGTGTTGATCGGCTCCACGGTCACTTCCCTGCCCTGCTCCGCCAATTGATCGGCGGCGTAACGCAGATTGTGGACCAGCGTTTCGAAGCAATGTTCCGGATCGGCGTCCGGAGAAGGAATACCGGCCAGACAATTGACCCGGGGACAGTCCAGCGCTTCGGCATAGGTCAGGGCCCGCGCCACGCCATCGCGGAATTCCGCTTCCCGGCCGGGCAACGCGGCCAGACCACGGTCGCCGGCATCCCAATCCCCGGCCGGCAGATTGAACAGCACCTGCCGCAGATCGTGCTCGCGCAGACACTCCGCCAGCACCTTCGCGGACCATTCATAGGGGAACAGACACTCCATGCCCTTGAAACCGGCCCGGGCGGCGGCGGCGTAGCGTTCCAGAAAGGGGTATTCAGTGAATAGCAGGGTCAGATTGGCGGCGAAACGGGGCATGCGGGAATTCCCAGACCAAAGCGCCGCCATAGGTTACCCGATCCGTTCCGGGCCTAAAATACAATCGCGCCCCTCAGTTGTTGAACCACCCGCTTGCACGCCGATTCGCTGGCAAGCCAGCTTCCCACAGCGGCTCGATCCGTTCCGCCGCACAAACAAATCGCGGCCCGTGTGGACCGGACTTCTGTGGGAAGCTTGCTTTCAAGCGAATATTGCCAAGCGCTTGAGAGAATCCCATTCGCTTGCAAGCAAGCTCCCACAGCGGCTAAAGATCAGGCCTTTTGTCTTTTTGTTTTTCGCTGTCAACTGTCCACTGTCAACTATCAACTGCTCTTCTAGCTGCTTTTCACCTGCCCCCGGCTACGCAGCCACATCAGCACCGCCAGCACGATCGCCGCGGCCTGAGCCAAGGCCCCCTGAATGGTTGGGAAGAAGCCCAGCCATTCAATGGTTGGCAACGGCAGATAGCGGGCATTCAGGATACCGGCTTCCTGCAGCGCGGCCACGCCCTTGCCGAGCAGGATCACCGACAATACCAGCAGCACCAGACTGGTGGCCTTGAAGAACAGCCCCAGCGGCAGCTTCATGCCGATGCGGAAGATCAACACACAGACCACGGCCAGGGCCACCACGGCGGCGCCGAAGCCATAGAACAGGTAGGACTGGGTCGCCGCGGTCACCTGGGTCCACAGCGCCTGGTAGAACAGGATGGTTTCGAACATCTCGCGGTACACGGAGATGAACGACACCACCGCCAGGGCCCATACCGTGCCGCCATCCAGAGCACTGTCGACCTTGTTCTTGATGTAACCCAGCCACTTCTGGCTCTGGCTGTTGTTGTGCATCCAGAAACCGACGTAGAACAGAATCACGGCGGCGGCAATGCCGGCCACGCCCTCGGTGATTTCCCGGGTGGCGCCGCTCAGGTTGATCAGGGTGGAAGCCACGTACCAGGTGGCAATACCGGCCGCCAGAGCCAGTATCCAGCCGTAATGAATGTAACGGGTGGCGGTTTTGGCGTCGGCCTTGCGGGTGAAGGTCAGCAACGCGGCGATGATCAGCAGCGCCTCCAGCCCTTCCCGGAACAGGATGAAGAAACTGGCGGAGAAGGTGGCGGTGGCGCTCAGGCCATCACCACTGAGGATGTCCTCCGCTTCCTGCAGACCGGCGCGGGCCTGGGCCACCCGGTCACTGACTTCCGCTTGCGGCAGGCCACGCTCGATGCCTTCGCGCACGGCCATGAAGCGGCGTTCAATGCCCCGCATGACGGCCGGGTCCACGGCGGAGAGCTGCTGCTCGATCATTTCAAAGCCGTCCAGGTAGGCGGACAGCGCGGCGGCGCGGGCGGCGCCGGTATCGCCGGCGGCATAGGCCTGCTCGGCTTCCGACAGCTTGCCGTCACTGATCTCGATGAAGCGGTTCTGGCTGAACAGCGCCTGGGGCTCGGTACGCAGGTAACCGGCGGCGTCATAGGCTTCGTCACCAAGCTGATTGCGCACGTCTTCCGGCGCCTTGGCGATCACCGCGTCCAAGGTCAGTGCGGTTTTCAGTTCCTGTTCGTTGTTGATGGCGGTCTTGCCGCTGGCGGCCATGTCCGGGGTCACCGCCATGCTGCCGACATAGAAGGCCAGCGCCCAGCGGTCGGCTTCACTCAGGGTCTCTTCATAGGCGGCCATGCCGGTGCCTTCCACACCGCCGGTGATGGTGGTGTACAGCCCCAGCAGGGAACGGCCTTCGTAACGGGCCAGTTCATGGAAATCGGTGGGCGCCGGCTCCAGCGCGGCACCGGCGGGGCCATCACCGCGCCCTTCGGCGCCGTGACACAGGGCACAGGTGCTTTGATAGACCTCCGCGGCCCGCGCCATATCCGGCGCCGCCTTGGGCATCACCGGGATGCCGTAGACGTCCACCAGGGTACCGCGTATGGACTGGGCCAGGGCTTTCACCTCGGCTTCCGGCGCCTTGCCCGCCACCGCCTGTTGCAGGGCGGCGGCCTGCTCCAGCAGGGTGTCCCGGCCTTCCACGTCGTCCAGTTGACCGATCCCTTCATGCAGCAGTCGGGAGAACTCTTCCATCTCCGCGTATTCTTCGTCGCTGACGATGGTGCCGTCCTGCACGGCATTGATGTAGTCGGCGCCGACGTACTCCACCAATTGCACCAAAGCGGTCTGGGAGGCGGCCTGAGCCAGGGATGACAGCAAAAACAGTACAACGAAAGCGCTCAGCCAGCGCTGAAGGGTTCTGGTCATGAGATAAGGAGCCCGAAAGAAAGCAGAATTATTCTCATTTATGGTCGCGCTCCGATGCGCAAAAGTCAAAGTGTTCTTCTCTGGTTTGCGATCTTTACTTTGGCTTATCCCACGGTGAAGGCCAGAATCTTGCTGATGTGCGCCTGGGGGCGGCCGGATTCCTTTTGCCACTGATTGAACGCGGCCTGGGCGGCGGCCTGATCGCGCTGACTGACCGGCGGCTTGTCGATGATGCGGTGGGACTTGAGCACGGCGATGACATCGTTGGTGGGATACCAGGTATCGCGGCCGACCATGCGCAGAAAGGCGGCACCGGAATTGCCGCCAAGCTGTTTGCCGCGCTTCTTCAGCAACTGCCACATGCCGACGGTGTCCTCCTCGGGCCAGCCGGCCAGCCAGCGCCCTACTCCGCCGTATTCCTTGCGCAGGTCCAGCACCAGTTGCGCGTTATGGCGAATCGCTTTCATTTTGCCCCAGTGCCGGATCAGACGGGTGTCCTGCATGCGCTCTTCCAGCATGGTGTCGGGCATCAGCACCAGTTTCTCCGGATCGAAGCCGAAGAAGGCCTGCTCGAACGCCGGCCATTTGGCGTCCACCAGACGGTGAGTAAGACCGGCCCGGAACACACGGCGGGTCATGGCGGAGAAGTAAAAGGCATCGTCCGGTTTACGCAATTGCGCCGGCGTTTTCACTTCCGGCAGCGCCGCCTCCACCGCTTTGAGGCCGCCCTTGCGGTTGACCGCCAGGGCCATCAGTTCCTCGAACTTGATCATGGTATTGCTTCTCCTCTATTGGGGCCGTATTCGCTGCCAAGGCTGCTTCCCACAGCGGCTCCGTGCCCCCTTGTGGGAAGTGGCCTTGGCAGCGAATACGGCCCGTGAGCGGGCCGCCCCTTCATATACAGCATTTCCACGCCCATGTAGAATCGGTTCCCATTCTTCTGTTTCGCGGATCAGGGCGAGAGATCTCCATGAGCGGTTATCCTTTCAGGATCGGTAAGTCGGACAAACTCAAAGGTGTTTGCTATGACATTCGCGGTCCGGTGCTGCGTGAAGCGCATCGGCTCGAGGATGAAGGCCACCGGGTGATCAAACTGAACATCGGCAACCCCGCGCCGTTCAGTTTCGAGGCACCGGAAGAACTGCTCCAGGATGTGATCCATAATCTGCCCGACGCCACCGGCTATTGCCACTCCAAAGGCCTGTTCCCGGCCCGCAAGGCGGTGATGCAGTACAGCCAGACCAAGGGCATTCAGGATGTCTCGGTGGACGACATCATTATCGGCAACGGTGTCTCCGAGCTGATCGTGATGGCCATGCAGGCCCTGCTCAATAACGGCGACGAGGTGCTGCTGCCGGCGCCGGACTATCCGCTGTGGACCGCCGCGGTGCGGCTCTCCGGCGGCAACCCGGTGCATTACCTGTGCGACGAAAAGCAGGACTGGCACCCGGCCCTGGACGATCTGCGCTCGAAAATCACCGACCGCACCCGTGCCCTGGTGATCATCAATCCGAACAACCCCACCGGCGCCAACTATGATCGCGCGCTGCTGGAAGACATGCTGCAGATCGCCCGCGAACACAACCTGATCGTGTTCGCCGACGAGATCTACGACAAGATTCTCTACGACGAAGAGAAACACACCTCCATTGCCTCTCTGGCGGACGACCTGCTGTTCATTACCTTCAACGGCCTGTCCAAGAACTACCGCGCCGCCGGCTTCCGCTCCGGCTGGATGATCATCTCCGGCGCCAAGCATCTGGCGGACAGCTACATCGAGGGTCTGGAGATGCTGGCCAGCATGCGCCTGTGCGCCAATGTGCCCAGCCAGAACGCGATCCAGGCGGCGCTGGGTGGCTACCAGAGCATTGATGATCTGGTGGCACCGGGCGGGCGGCTGTGCCGGCAGCGGGACATTGCCTGGGAAATGCTCAGTGCCATTCCCGGAGTCAGTTGCGTCAAGCCCAAGTCCGCCCTTTACCTGTTCCCACGGCTGGACCCGAAGGTGTTCCCGTTCCAGGACGACGAGGCTTTTGCCCTGGATCTGCTGCGCGAAGAGCACGTGCTGATCGTTCAGGGCACGGCCTTCAACTGGCCGGACCCGGACCACTTCCGGGTGGTGTTCCTGCCCCGAGTGGACGACCTCGAAGACTCCATCGGCCGCATCGCCCGCTACCTGGATCGCATTCGCAAAAAGTAGGTTCTTTCTTACAACGCATTCGCTGCCAAGGCAGCTTCCCACAGCGGCTTCGTGGCCCCCCGCTGTGGGAAGCTGGCTCGCCAGCGAATTCGGCCCCGCCAGCCGCTCACTCCACCGCCGGCCGCCGATAACGATAATGCAGCGCCTTCAATGCCGGCTCCGCGGCCTCATCGAAGCCCGGCGCTCCCGGCAGTACCGCCTCCAGAACGGCGCCCGGCAATCGTTCCTCCACCTGCGCCTCGATCCAGTCCCGTCCCAGCCAGGGCGCGTTCAGGCACACCAGCAATTCCGCCTCCGGCGCCAGCAGCTTGGATAGCCGTTCCAATACCTTGGGGTAGTCCTTCTCCACCATGAAACTGCCGCGCTGGGCGCTGGGCGGGTCCACCACGATCAGGTCATAGCGGCCCAGGCTATGCAGCTTTTTCCAGCTACGGAAGATATTGTGCGGCAAATAGTGCACCCGGGCGTCGGCGAAGCCGTTGGCGACCTGGTTCTCGCGCCCCAGGGCCAGCGCCGGGGCGGACAGATCAATGTTCACCACCGATTCGGCGCCCCCGGCCAGCGCCGCCAGTGAGAAGGCGCAGGTGAAACTGAACAGATTCAGCACTTTCTTGTCCGCCGCCCGTTCCCGCAGCCAACTCCGCCCGGGCGCCATATCGGCGAAGAACCCCAGATTCTGGCCCCGTTCGAAATCCAGCCGGTAGCGCAGGCCCGCTTCATGGGCCCAGTGCGGTTCCGGCACAGCGCCGGTGATCACCCGGGTCAGGGCCGGCCGGCGATGACGATGCTGAAACACCAGGGTGTCACAATCCAGTTCCGGCAGGGCCGCCCGCAGCCGCTGTTCCAGCGCCTCCAGAGTGGCGGCGTCGTAATCGTCGAACAGGGTCGCCATCAACACCGGCGGGAAGCGGTCGAGAGTCAGTCCCTCCCAGCCAGGCAGGGTTTTGCCCCGCCCATGAAAGAGGCGGTGCCGGTGGTCCTTCGGGGGAACCAAATAGGGATCGAGCTGGTCAATGGAAAAGGAGTGGGTCATAGCCTGGGCATTCGCAGTCACGCCGGGAAAAGCGGGAGTATTCCGCTGCCGGACCTTGAAGGCAACCGCCCTGCCCCCATTTTCCATTGAAGTTTGCTCGATGTGGGGGCCCTCCACGTCGGGTACGCTGGTGTCCGGACATCGGACCCATCAGGGCCAACAACATCAGTCAGTGGAGAAACATACCGATGATGCGCATTGCGCTTTTCCTGCTCACTAACCTGGCGGTTATCGTGGTCGCCAGCATTACTTTGAGCCTGTTGGGGGTGAATTCCTACCTGGCACAAAGTGGCACCGGGTTGGATCTGACCAATTTGCTGATTTTCAGTGCTGTCTTTGGCTTCGCCGGCTCACTCATTTCCCTGCTCATTTCCAAGCCAATGGCGAAATGGTCCGCCAAGGTGCAAGTGATTGAGCAGCCCAGCAACGAAGCCGAGCGCTGGCTGCTGGCCACCGTCGATGAGCTGTCCCGGAAAGCGGGCATCAAGATGCCGGAAGTGGGTATCTTTCCCGCCCAGCAATCCAACGCCTTCGCCACTGGCTGGAACAAGAACGCCGCTCTGGTGGCGGTGTCTCAGGGGCTGCTGCAGCGCTTCCGTCCCGAGGAAGCCCGCGCGGTGCTGGCCCATGAAATCGGCCACGTGGCCAATGGCGACATGATCACCCTCAGCCTGATCCAGGGCGTGGTCAACACCTTCGTCATCTTCGCCGCCCGGGTGGTGGGCTACGTGATCGACAGCTTCCTGCGCCGCGACGGCCAGGGCGGCCTGGGCTTCGGCTACTACATCGTGGTGTTCGTGGCGGAAATCATCTTCGGTATCGCCGCCAGCGTCATCGTCATGTGGTTCTCCCGCTTCCGTGAGTACCGCGCCGATGCCTCCGGTGCCCAGTTGGCGGACCGCCGCGACATGATCGCCGCGCTGCAACGGCTGAAAGCGGAATCCGAAGTGCCGAACCAGATGCCCGACAGCCTGGTGGCGTTCGGTATCAACAGCGGCGTGCGCCGGGGACTCTCCGCCCTGTTCCGCTCACACCCGCCGCTGGATGATCGGATCCAGGCGCTGAGCGACAAGCGCTACGGTTAAAGCAGTCTTTACCGACACATCATTCGCTGGCAAGCCAGCTTCCCACAGAAGGGCAACAAAGCCGCTGTGGGAAGCCGGCTTGCCGGCGAATAGCACATACCTCCCCCCTCCTTTTCCGCTTCCCCGCCTGCCCCGCTCCGTGTAGGGTGGCGCTTATATAACTACTAACATGCCTCGGCATCCCGGCCTTTTCGCCCTGGGTGACCGCTGGCCGCTGTCTTTGAGTCGACATTCATTGGAACCCGGTTTTCGTTTGCTACCCCGGGATCACCCGGATCGGGCCCTGCGCCTGCGCCGCCTGCTGATGGCGGTGTATTCCTATTTGCTGATGTGGGGCGGGCTGGCGATCGGCACCAGACTGGGCGCGGTGGCGTCGGATCTGCCTCATCTGCCTTTATTATTGGTCCTGCTGGCGGTCAACGCGGTGTTTTTCGTGATCATCCGCAGCGGTTACAGCGAGCGTTTCAAGGACCCCAGTCTGACCGTGGCGCAAATGCTGGTGGGTATCGCCATGATCACGCTGATTCTGCACTACGCACGGGAACTGCGCGGCGCCCTGCTGTGCCTGTATCTGATGCTGATGACCTTCGGTGTGTTCTCGATTCACCGGCGCCGGCAGATCGCCATGGCGCTGGTGGCGCAAAGCGCCTTCACCTTGCTGCTGATCTACGAATGGCTGCACCAGCCGGCTCAACGGCAGTTCACTCTGATGTTCAGTCACTGGGGTATTCTGGCGCTTACCCTGACCTGGTTCGTTTCCATGGGCGGCCACATTCAAAGCCTGCAACAGCGTTTCCGGGCCCAGCGCGAGTCGCTGCTGCAAGCCCATGACCGGCTCGCGCGCATCGCCGTGCGCGACGAACTCACCGGTCTTTATAACCGCCGCCATTTTCTCGAACGGTTTGATGAAGAGCTGAGCCGGGTCAGCCGGGAGCCGGCACCGCTGTATCTGGCACTGGTGGATCTGGACCATTTCAAGCCGGTCAACGATACCTACGGGCATCAGGCCGGCGACGCGGTGCTGCAGCGCTTCGCCAACGTCGCCAGCCACTGTCTGCGACGCACCGATGTGCTGGCCCGTTATGGCGGCGAGGAATTCGCCATTCTGTTTCCACGCAGCCACCATGAGGCCTGCCTGGCGGCCATCACCCGACTGCGCGAACGGTTCGCCGAGGCGCGCTACGCCTTCGCCCCGGATCTACGGGTGACCCTCTCCTGCGGCCTCGCCGCCTACCAGCCCGGCGACACCGCCCGCATCTTGCTGGAACGGGCCGACCAGGCCCTGTACCGGGCGAAATCCGAAGGCCGCAACAGGGTCAGCATGGATCCCATTCGCGAGTGAACTCGCGAATATTGGCCGGGTCAAACCAGCCCGGACAAAGCCGCCACCCGGGCACTGCCCGGAAAGATATCGTTATCCAGCGCCTTCTTGTCCAATCCAAGGTGATCACGCAGTACACCCTTGAACACCGCCCGGGTGTCATTGGCGGGCATCAGGTCACGGTCGTCACGCAGCTTGTTCAGTCCCGGCCAGTCACCCACCACGCCGGCGCTTTTAAGGCCGCCGCCGGCCAACATTACCGTGCTACCGGTACCGTGGTCGGTGCCCCTTGTGCCATTCACCGCCACGGTACGGCCAAACTCCGTGGCCACCAGCACCACGGTATGATTCCACTGCTTGCCGAGACTTTCCCTTAGCACTTTCAGGCCGTTGTCCAGCAGCCGCAGTTTGCGCGCCAGCACGGCGTTCTGATTGGCGTGCGTGTCCCAACCGGTGTCTTGCACCATGGCCACCCGGGGGCCGTCCGGCTCCACCAGAAAGTTGCCGGCCGCCTTCATCATGGCGAGCAGATTACCGGCGCCACCCTGCTTCTCCGGCGCCACGTTTTGTGCTTCCAGGGCCTGCTCGAAGGCGCCGCTGAGCCGCTTGTCCCGGCCATAGCTGTGCGCCAGCCGCTGCGCCAGATTGGCGGGCGACAGTTTTCCCGGCGTCGGCGACCAGGTCATGAACGGCGCCGGGCCACGCACCAGCAGGGGTTGCGCGGAGGCTATCGCCAGGCCCTGGCCTTGATGCCATTGCTCCACTACCCGATTGAGCCAACCCGAGCGGCTGCCATGGGGTTTGTCACTGCCGTTTTCCAGACAATCCTGAGCGTCGAAATGGGAGCGCCCCCGATAGGGCAAAGCGCAGGCGTGAACCACCGCGAACTGGCGCTGCTTGAACAGGCCGTGAGCAAAACCAAGGCTGGGATGCAAGGCAAAGCCTTCACTCATTGGCAAAGGTGCGTCCTTGCCGCCCGGCGCCCCCAGGTCCAGGCTGCCACGCAATTCCGCGAAACGTTTCTCGCCGGGAGCCGGCACTGCGGATAACCCATCCACCGCGCCTCGCAACAGCACCACCACCAGACGTTGCGGCGGCGCCGGTGAGGCCGCCAGAGTCAGGGAAGGCCACACCATCAGACTGGCGGAGCCGGCCAGCGCGGCACCAAGAAGTTGTCGCCGGGTTACTGCCATGTCATCTCCATTGAAATTCCGGACTGGCCAGCACCAGGGCCGCGCCCTGACGATGATTGGCGGCGGTGCTGATGGCCAGTGAGGTTTCCTCACTGAGAGCGGGCCCGATGCTGGCCAGCGCCAGCTCCATGGGATCGATGTCCTTGTCCAGATAACGCCCGTAGCGCAGCGCCATCCACACCCGTTTCCATAATCCGTCGGCACCGATCCAGTCGCTGGCCCGGTCGCCCCAGCCGGCGGGCGCACCGGGCTGGAATGGCAGTTGTCCCAACAACTTCATCTCCGCGCGCCAACGTCCTCGTTTCACATCGGGCTGATGATTCAGAGCCCGATGCACGGCGATCAGGTATTCGTCCGGGCGGCGAAACTTGGGCGCGCCGGGTTGCCAGGCTTCTTCCGAGGTAAACAGCGCCCGGTACACCGGCAGCAACTTGCCCTGATGGCTCTGGTAAGTGGTCGCGAGCTTTTTCACCAATGCTTTGGGAGGCTCATCGGCGACAAAGTGCCGCGCCAGTTTGTGGGCAACGAAACCGGCGGTCTCCGGCCGGGAAGCCAGATGTCGCAACATGGACCGCCCCTGGACGGCGCCCTTTTGCTCGAAGTTCCGCCCCAACAAAACCCGTTCGCCCGGCTGATGCAGGCTGTTCACGAAAACACTGCCGTGCTCACCCAGCTTCGGCGCTTTGCGTGATGCGAACCAGGGCCGCCAGCCGGTGATGCCGCGCGCCAGTTCCTCCACATCCTGCTGTTGATACCCGCCATCGACGCCGAGGGTATGCAACTCAAGGATCTCGCGTCCCAGGTTTTCATTGAGCCCGCGTTTTGGCTTGCCCTTTTTCTCCGCCATCTGATTTTGCCGGCGGCCCGCCGGCGAATCCGGACCAATGGACTGTATGTTGTCAAGATACAACAGCATCGCCGGATGCTGCTCCACCGCCAGCAGCATACTGGCGAAATCGCCACTCATTCCGGGACGAATCACTTCACGTTCCATTGAGCCGGCCAGCAAACGTAACATCTGCTTTTCCGCCGACACCGTGAAGTGATTGCTCCAGAACATCACCAGCCGTTCCATCACCGGCGACGGCGTCTCGCACTGCCAGGCCGCGCGCAGATTGACTTCATCTAGCAGCTCCTGGCGAAAGGTCTGGCCAAAGCCGGGTTCGTCGATTTTGCCATCGTTCTTTTCCGCCGCCTTACGCGCCTGAACATAACGTTGGCGCCACTCAATGAACCGTTTCTGGTAGGTCCTACTGTCCGGTAAACCGCCCAGCGCCTTACCCGCGGACGCCGGTTTCTCCAATTGCGCCAACACCCACTCGCGCGGATCCCTGGCGACCTCCTCCAACTCTCCGGGCCGCGCACCCAGGCCGAATCGATTGACGGCGATCACCGCCTGCTCTCTCTTCCTCGTCATATTCGAATCCCTGGCCTCTTATCCGCTTCGAGTGCGCGCACCGGCATCGGTTTCCCCGCGCGCCTTTCGATACTGGGGAAAGCCGCACTGCCTCACATACTGACCGAGAACCAGGGCTCAGTCCCACCACCATGACGAGGATACTGCCTTCCTCCGCGCAAACCGGTATCCTTGCCCGCATGTGGAGGAATCTATGAGCGATGTCAGCAACCCGAGTCTCAAGCAAACCATCGAAGGGCATTTCGCCAGTGAGGGCGAGGACGCTCCTACCTGGGTGGAAATTCATGGCCTGACCTGCGCCCTGGCGGTGGGCCCCTACGGGGGGCCGGAGGATTTCGTCACCGCCTTGGAGAGCGAGCTGCCGGAGCCGGTGCTGGATGCCTTGGTGTCGCTGCGCGGCCGTCTGTTGACCGGCCTGTACAACGGTGAACGCACCACCCTGCCGTGCCTGCTGGATCCGTACCGGGAAGAGGACGGCAATGATCTGGCCAGTTGGTGCGCGGGCTTCCTCGCCGGCGTGTTCCTGCGCGAGGAAGACTGGTATCAGGATCACGAAGACACCATGGCCAACTGGCTGCTGCCGGTGGTGTTGATCTCCGGCGTGGACGAGGACCCATCCCTGGACGAGCTGTGGGAAAACTCCGCCGTGGTCCGACAAATGGCCACCGGCCTGCCGGACCTGCTGGAAGAACTGGTGCTGCACTTTCAGACAGCGAATAGTTAACAGTTAATAGTGAATAGCTGCGCGAGAACGGACAGTTTGTGCTGAGAGTGAAGAGGCCGCGCCATCTTTTTGGTTTTCGCTGTTAACTATTCACTCTTAACTATTCATTGAATTCCGGTGTCTGCTCTTCCGCTCTTTCCCCGCCCATCCGATAACAATCGTCCAGCGCCAGCAGGTAGTATTCCAGCCCGCGGCGGGCGGCGGTGAAGGCGCGGCGGCGGGATTCCGGGTCGATCGCCACGCGTTTGATCAATTCCATTGCTTCATGGGGGTGGGCGTCGTCGTAGCTGGCGTGGGCGCGTAGCCACGCCATGGTGTGCCGGTTGATCTCCGCCACCCCCTGCTCCGCGTAATGGGTCATGCCTTTCACCACGCGCTGGCTCCATTCGCCGGTGGCCCATTCGATGGCCAGGTTGGTGGCGGCGATGCTCTCTTCCAGTGTGCCGCGCTCGCCGACGGACCAGAGGTAATGGTTCACCGCGTCCATGGCGGCGGGCGGCACGGTGTTCTCCAGGATGGATTGATCCATGCCGAAGCCGGCGGCCCAGTCCTGATACCAATAGGCGTGCCGCTGCTCCACCTTGATGTTACCGATCAGCCAGTTCTTGCTTTCCTCGTGGCCGGGAAAAATGCCCGGCCGGGTTTTGGCCAACGCCAGGCCCATGTATTTGGGGAAATTTTCCACCAAGGGGTAGAAGTGCAGCAGCGCGTCACGAAACCGCTCCGGCGCCAGTGTCCCCTCACCCATTTCCACAAACAACGGATGCTCAACCACCCGGTCCTTGTAGGGCACCAGCGCTTCCCAAAAGCGGTGTGCCCAGGGTTCGTGATCGGTGAGTTGCAGAGCTTCCTTATAACGCGCGACAGACATGGTTTCCCCTTTTTGTCTGATCCGTTCCTATGATCATCGAGGCATAAAGACTACTGCGCTCTTGTTGCTTGTGCCAGTGGATGCCGGGATCCCGGAGAGATGAATTCAGAAGGTTGCTACAAGGTCGCTGTGGGAGCTTTGTCCGGGCGGCGGGCCGCTGCAGGCGAATACCTCACACCAGAGACCGCATTCGCCAGCAGGCTGGCTCCCACAGATTACCCTACGAAGCCGCTGTGGGAGCTTGCCTGCAAGCGAATGCCCCTGGATGCCCGATAAGAGTCAACGACACGCCTTCAACAACCGCCGTCGTTGCCGGCGCAAAGTTCGCAATGCGCCGATGGAAGGCGCCGTGTCCTGTTGATAGGCCAGCCGTTCGAAGGCCTCCCGCCAGGTCCGTGCCGGCGTTTCAGCCGCCGGCCAGCGGCGCGCGATCCGCTCGCACAATTGGGCGGCGGACAGGCGCTCCGCCCCCCGCACTCCCCGTCTGCTCAGCCCCCGAGCCAACCGCCGGTATTCACGGGTCAGCGGCGTGGCGGAGCGGGGGCCACGCCCCCGGAACATCACTAGCGCCGTGACCAGCACCAGCAGCGCCGCCAGGGTCAGCAACAGCATGGCGAGCCGCCAGGGCGTCACCGCGCCTAGCCAGCGGGACAACCATTGGTTCTGGCGCTCCAGGTCATAGCCCAGCACCCAGCTCTGCCAGCGGAATTCGAGCAGGTCCGCCCATTGCCGCAATTGAAACAGCACCGGCAAACGTCCGATCCCATCGCCGGGAAGCCGGGCCTCGCCGGCCTGGCTGAGGGAGCCACGCAAGCCCAGCTCCACCCTTTCCGGCGCCACCGCGGCAGTGGGGTCCACTTCCACCCAGCCGCGCCCGGGCAGCCACACCTCGGCCCAGGCGTGGGCATCGTATTGACGGATCAACAGGTGCCGGCCCATGGGGTTGGCTTCACCGCCCTGATAGCCCCCCACCACCCGGGCGGGAATACCGGCGGCGCGCATCAGCACCACGAAACTGCTGGCGTAATGCTCACAAAACCCCCGGCGGGTATTGAACAGAAAGCCGTCCACCACATCCGGGCCGACGGCGGGCGGGCTGAGGGTGTAATGAAACGGCTCGTTGCCAAACCAGTCCAAGGCGGCGCTCACCAGGGCGCTATCGTCCTGATATTGCCGGCGCCATTGGCCGGCCAGTTCGCGGGCACGCGGGAAACCCTGTTCCGGCAAACTCAGCATCAACGCACGCTGATCCGACGCCAGCGGTTCGGTCAGTGGCACCCCGGTGTAACTGCGTACCCGATAGCGGAAATTACCGGTGACCGGTTCGGTGGCCACCAGGTGCCGGTCACGGGCCAGCACCAGACCATCGAACTCCGGCACCGGGGTATTGAGGGCGTACAACCAACGCCGCTGGCTCGGCGCCATGATCACCTGGTAGCCCCAGTAAGGGCGATCCGAGGCACGCTCCAGCAGGTCCCGGTACCACAACGGCGGTGTCCCCCGGCCGCTGTAGAAGGTCAGTTCATCACCCCAGTCGTCCGGCCGCGCCTGGCTCCAGGTACGGCCATCGAACCAGCTGTAGGTCAGGCCACGCCAATAGCGTTGCCGGTAAGGCGGCACCTCGCCATCGAACTGCACGCGGAAGGCGATCGCGCTGGACTCGGCCAGATTGCTGACCTGCCCGGGCGCCATCGTGTCGCTCATACCGGTTCGCGCCTGGCTCTGATCGGTATGCACGTTCCACAATGGTGGCAGCCGCGGCACCAGTACGAACAACACCACCGCCAACGGCACCGCCTGCAGTAACAACACCGCCGCCTTGCCCAGATGCTGGCGCGAGCGTGCCTGGGAATCGTTGTAGTGAATCCCCACCAGACTGGCGGTAAGCAGCAGCAGACACAGACAGACATAGAGAAAAACGAAGAACCCCTGCTGGAACAGCAGGATGGTGGCGCAGACGAAATAACCGATGATGATCAGCACATAGGCGTCGCGGCGTCCCACCAGCTCCAGATACTTCAAGGCGAACAGGCTGGTGATCAGAGCGGTGCCCGCTTCCGGCCCGATCAGGCGACCGAAACTCAGATAAATGCCGCCGACGGTGCCGAGTAACAGCAACACCCGTATCCATCGGCCCGGCAGCGGCGCCCGCTGACGATCCATCAGTGCCCGCCACAACAGGATCGCCAGCAACAACAGCACCTGCCAGAACGGTCCACGCAGAAGCTGCGGCAGGGAAATGGCGAGAATGGCGGCGGTCAGCCAGGGCCGGGCGTGACTGGGTACCTGATAAAGGCGGGCCATCAGCGCTGCCCTCCCTCGTTGCCGTGCAGCGCGAGCAGATCCAGAGCCCGCAGGCGATGTTCATCGCCGCTGCCCGGCGCCAGTTCCATGGCGGGCAAGCGCAAACCAAAGGGTTGCCCGGCCTCGCTCAGCAGCAACACCCAATGGCATAGCAACGCCAGGCGTTGCTCCTCGGGCAGGCCTTCCAGACGGTCGTAGCCGAGCCAGAGCCGTTCCCCCTCCTCGGCGTCGAACAGTTTGGTGTTCATGCCGCGACCGCGAGCATAACCTTTCCAGTCCACCTGGCGAAGGGAATCCCCCAGCACGTAAGCGCGCAGCCCCTGGAACGCTTCACTGCCGTGGCGGCCGGTGCCACCGGAACCGCCGCTGCCATCCCAGGGCGAAGGAGCATCCTCCCGAGGCCTGGGCCAGGCCAGACAATGGTGCTCCAGCGCCACCAGTGACCAGGCCCTCAACAGGCCCAACGGATAGCGGCTTTCCACCCGTAACCGGTGGGGCCGAACCGGGCCGCGCCGCGGCAACGCCAGATTCAGCCATACGGCTTTTTCTTCTCCGGTTTCCAGACTGACTTCCTGCGCATCCTGCCCCGGCCAGCTCAGCCACACACTACGGTGCGGCTGTCCCTGGGACACCAGCACCACTGCCAGACCACCATGCCCGCCGACAAAGCCATTGCGGGCGGCGCCGGCGCGCAGGGTCAGACCGGAAAGATTGCGGAAAGTATGCAGGATGCCCATCACGAACAAGGACACCATCAGGAAACACAGTGCCAGAATCAGATTGTTCTCGTAATTGACACCACCGAGAAACAACAGCAGCGCCACCACCAGATACAGCACACCATAGCCGCTGGGCAGTATGAAGATACGGCGCTGGTTCAGTTGCACCTGATGGTCACGCGGCAGACGTCGGGCCAACCAGTTTTGCCAGGCGCGTTTTACCATGGCCGCCCTCCCTCGCTCGCGCCGGTCAGCGCACCACCGGCACGGTTTGCAACAGAGACTGGGTCATCGCCGCCACGTTGCCGCCTTCGCGGGGCTGCAGCCGGTGCTCCGCCACCGCCGCCCAGACCGACTGCACATCTTCCGGCAGCACATAGTCACGACCGTGCAGCAACGCCCAGGCACGGGCGGCACGCAGCAGACCCAGACCGGCACGGGGCGAAAGGCCGGCGACGAAACGACTGTCGGCACGGGTGGCGTCCAGCAAACGCTGTACGTAGTCGATCAGCTCCCGGGTGGCACGCAGTTGATCGACGAAGCGGCAGAGTTTCCGCAGCCCCGCAGGTTCAATCGCCGCTTCCAGTTGCCGTACCCGATCACGCTGGTCACCGCCGGCGAGCAGATCCCGCTCCACTTCCGGCGACGGATAGCCGAGCGAAATACGCATCAAGAAGCGGTCCAGTTGGGATTCCGGCAAGACGAAGGTGCCGGCCTGGGTCACCGGGTTTTGCGTGGCCACCACGAAGAAGGGTTCAGGCAGCGGCCGGGTCAGGCCATCCAGCGACACTTGCTGCTCTTCCATGGCCTCCAGCAACGCCCCCTGGGTTTTGGGCGTGGCACGGTTGATCTCGTCGGCCAGCAGCAGTTGCGTGAATACCGGCCCCTCCCGGAGTGTGAATTCACGGCTGTCCGGATCGAATACGGAGACCCCGAGAATGTCCGCCGGCAACATGTCGCTGGTGAACTGAACCCGCCGGTAATCGAGCCGGAAGACCCGCGCCAGGGCCTGTGCCAGGGTGGTCTTGCCCATGCCGGGCAGGTCTTCGATCAGCAGATGGCCGCCGGCGAGCATGCAGGCCAGGGCCAGTTTGATTTGTTCCGGTTTCCCCAATACCACCCGGCCCACCTGGGCCAGGGCTTTTTCCAATGCCTGCATGGGTACGGCCTTGTCGTCGTTTTTTAAAACGGCGCTCCCCCCAATTCAGGAGCCCAAAAGAGGCTGGCTACACCCGATGTCGGACCTCTTCCCTCAAAATCCCAGCGTTTTCAGCCCCAGGGACAGATCCGCTTTCAGGTCCGCCAAGTCTTCCAAGCCTACCGCAATACGGATCAGATTTTCCGTGATGCCGGCCCGTTGTTTGTCTTCTTCCGCCACCCGCCCATGGGTGGTGCTGCCCGGATGGGTGATGGTGGATTTGGTATCGCCAAGATTGGCGGTGATCGAGATCAGCCGGGTACCATCGATGAAACGCCAGGCGGCTTGGCGGTCCCGGTTACCATCGCTGTCTTCCACTTCGATCGCCAGTACCGCGCCGAATCCGCTTTGCTGACGCGCCGCCAGTTCATGCTGCGGGTGGGATTTGAGTCCGGCGTAATGCACGCGCGCGATGCCCGGCTGTTGTTCCAACCATTCAGCCAGCACCAGGGTGTTGCGGGAATGCGCTTCCATACGAATGCCGAGGGTCTCCAACCCCTTGAGAAATACCCAGGCATTGAACGGGCTCATGCTCGGACCGGCGGAGCGGACGAAACCGTGCACTTCGTCCACCAGTTTGGCCGGGCCCACCACGGCGCCGCCCAGGCAGCGCCCCTGTCCATCCAGGTACTTGGTGGCGCTGTGGATCACCAGATCCGCGCCGAGCGCCAGCGGCTTCTGCAACGCGGGCGTACAGAAGCAGTTGTCGACGATAAGAATGGCGCCGTTGTCATGGGCCAGTTTTGCCAGGGCAGGAATGTCGCCGACTTCGGAGAGCGGATTGGACGGCGTCTCCAGGAACAGCACTTTGGTTTCCGGCCGGATCGCGGCGCGCCATTGCTCCAGGTCCGCCAGGTCCACCATGGTGGTCTCGACCTGGAATTTTTTCAGATAGCGATCAAACACCACATTGGTGGTGCCGAACACACTGCGGGAGCTGACGATATGATCGCCAGGGGCCAGCAGCGCAAAAAAGGTACTGCTGATGGCGGCCATGCCGGAGGCCAGGGCCACGCCCTTTTCCGCCCCTTCCATGGCGGCCAGGCGCTGTTCGAACGCCGCCACCGTGGGGTTGGTGAAACGGGAATAGACGTTGCCCGGCTCCTCGCCGGAGAACCGCGCCGCCGCCTGGGCGGCGCTGTCATAGACGAAGCTGGAAGTCAGGAACAACGGCTCGGAGTGCGACATCTGATCGGTACGCAACTGCGCCCAGCGAATCGCCAGCGTATCGGTATGCAGTTCGTTCGGATCAGAAAAATCACTCATGATGTTCTCGGTTCACCTCAATTGGAGTTGTGCAGGTCGATGACTTCGTTTTCCGCCAGGGCCCGGGCCTGTTCGCGAGCGGATTTGGCCAGGTCGTTGCGGCGTTGCTCCAGATTCTGGAGATAGTCCTGGTCGATGTTACCGGCTAAATAGACGCCGTTGAACACGGAGCAATCGAATTCCTTGATCCGCGAGTTGCCTTCCTTGCAGGCGGACACCAGGTCTTCCAGATCCTGATAGATCAGACGGTCGGCGCCGATGATCCGGCAAACCTCGTCGACACTGCGGTCGTGGGCGATCAGTTCATCGGCGGCGGGCATGTCGATGCCGTATACGTTCGGGTACTGCACCGCCGGCGCGGCGGAGGCGAAGTAGACCTTGCGGGCACCGGCTTCACGCGCCATCTGGATAATCTCGTGGCAGGTGGTGCCGCGCACGATGGAATCATCCACCAGCAGCACATTCTTGCCGGAAAATTCCAGTTCGATGGCGTTCAGCTTCTGGCGCACGGATTTCCGCCGCATCTGCTGGCCCGGCATGATGAAAGTGCGGCCAATGTAGCGGTTCTTGATGAAGCCTTCCCGGTACTTCACGTTAAGCCGGTTGGCCATTTGCAAGGCGGAAGTACGGCTGGTATCGGGAATCGGGATGACCACGTCGATGTCATGATCCGGCCATTCCCGCTCGACTTTCTCCGCCAGCTTTTCGCCCATGCGCAGGCGCGCCTTGTACACGGAAATGTCGTCCATGATGGAATCCGGTCGGGCCAGATAAACGTGCTCGAAAATACACGGGCTCAGTTGCGGGTTGTCGGCGCACTGACGGGTATGCATCTGGCCATCGGCGGTAATGTAAACCGCTTCACCGGGTTCCAGGTCCCGTTCCAGATGGAAGCCCAGGGAGGACAGCGCCACCGACTCGGAAGACACCATGTATTCCGGCCCTTGCTCGGTGTCCTTCTTGCCGAAGCACACCGGGCGGATACCGTGCGGGTCGCGGAACGCGAGAATACCGTAGCCGGTGATCATGGCGACCACCGCGTAGGCGCCCTCCACCCGGCGATGCACCGCCGCCACCGCGTCGAAGATATCGTCCGGCTCCGGCTGCAGCTTGCCGCGCAGTTGCAACTCGTGGGCGAACACGTTGAGCAGCACTTCGGAATCGGAGGTGGTGTTGATGTGGCGCAGGTCGGCACGGAAGATGTGTTCAGCCAGCGCCTCGGAGTTGGTCAGGTTGCCGTTATGCGCCAGCGTGATGCCATAAGGCGAGTTCACATAAAACGGCTGCGCCTCGGCGGAACTGGAGCTTCCGGCGGTGGGGTAACGCACGTGGCCGATGCCCATGTTGCCGACCAGCCGGCGCATATGGCGGTTGCGGAACACGTCCCGCACCATGCCGTTGTCCTTGCGCAGAAACAGCCGATCGCCGTCACAGGTAACGATGCCCGCGGCATCCTGTCCACGGTGTTGCAGGACCGTCAAGGCGTCGTAGATCGCCTGGTTCACATGGGAGTGGCCCACGATGCCAACAATGCCGCACATTTGCTTATCCTCGAGCTAGCTGGAGCTTGCGCTGATGTTGATGAGATAAGTGAGCAGATCCCCGGCCACCTGGCGGGTCCAGTTCTCCAGCATGACGAAATGCGGTACCAGTACCGACGCCTGCCACCAGGGATCCTCAATGAAAAGCTGGCGGCCCAGTGCGACCAGCACCACCACCAGCAGGACGCCGCGAATGGCGCCGAATACCATGCCCAATAGCCGGTCGGTCCCGCTCAGGCCGGTGACCCGGACCAACTCACCGAGCAAATGATTGATCAGCGCGCCGATCACCAGTGTCAGGACGAACAGCACACCAAACGCCACCGCCAAACGCAGACTGGGGGTCTCGATCTGATCCACCAGTAGCGCATCCAGCGCCGGGCTGAACAACCGCGCCACCACAAAGGCGGCCACCCACGTCAGCAGAGAAAAGGCTTCCCGGGTGAAACCGCGGCGGAGGCTGATCAGGGCCGACACAGCGATGATGAACAGGATGATGCCGTCTGCCAGGTTCAGAGTCATGAGATGGGGCGTGGGCGGAACAGGCGGCAAAGTTTACCAGAGCGTCCCGCGCTTGCCCATGGATGAACTTGAATGAACGTCATCGTCGGAGCCTATGTGTATAGGGGCATATTCGCTTGCAAGCCAGCTTCCCACAGCGGCTTTGTAGAGATCACTAAGGCACGAAGGTGCGCACCAGGCCGTCGAGGGCGAAGCGCTTGTCATCGCGCAGGCGCTGTTTCATCGCCTCGGCATCCTGGCGCTGGATTTCCGGCCCCACGAACACTCGCTGCCAGCGGTTGCCGTCCTGTTCCTGGGCGCGGAAATAGGCGTTGTAGCCCGCCTCGCGCAACCGTTCCACCAGGGCCTCGGCATTGGCCTGATCACTGAAACTGGCGACTTGAACGGTGAAGCCCGATGTCGGCAGGGTGCCGTTCTGCGCCGGGGCGGGCTCGGGTTCCGGCTCGGGATCCGGTTGCGGCTGGGGTTCCGGCTGGGACTCGGCTTGATCGTCCGGGGCCGGTGCCGCCTCGTCCTTGCCGTCCTGCTCTTCGGGCAAGGGCTCTTGCAGTTCCGCCTGGCCGGCATCGGCCACCGCCTGCTGATCCGCTTCGATCTCCCGCTCCAGGCTTTCCTGCTCCTGCTCATCGATGACCGGTTCCACCTCGGTGGTTTCCAGCGCCGGCGCTTCCGGCAAGGTCATATCCAATGCCACCCGGACCTGATCCGGGGAGCGCAGAACCAGGGGAGCGAGAATCGCCGCCAGCAGAAGCAGCAGCAACAGGCCAATCAAACGGTGACGGGTGCGGGACTGCACGAACGGAGGCTCCTTGCGAATAAAAGGTCCAACAACGGATGGGTCACGGACCCAGGCCGGCCACATCCCAGAGGCGATTCGGCCTGGCGCTGCCGGGATTCTAGCGCGCCGGCGGCGGAACCGCTTCGATCACCGTCAGGGCTTCGGCCACGGTGTAGAAGGATCCCACGATCACCACCTGATCGCCAGTATCGCTGTCGTTCACCGCCGCCGCCAGGGCTTCGGCGACGCTGTCGCAAAGATGGGCCGCCGCTGTCTTCGAAGTCACCCCCGACAACGCCGCCGCCAGCCTTTCCACGGTGGCGGCGCGGGGCAGATCCGGCCGGCACGGATACCACTCCAGTGGCTCGGCGGCGAACAGCGCCACCACCTGCTCCACCGGTTTGTCCGCCATCATGCCCAGCACCAGCCGGCGGCGGCCGGAACAGGCCGGCAACTGCCGCCGCAGCCGGGTCAGCGCTTCCAGGTTATGACCGACATCGAGAATGCAATCGATGCCTTTAAAACGGCGCCGGTCGCAACGGCCGGTAAGCCCGGTATCCGCTACCTGCCCCGGAATATGTGGGGCCGGCGCCAAACCCGCCGCTGCCAGGGCCTGGATCGCGGTGGCCAGATTGTCATCGCCCAGACGCGCCGGCTCCGGTATCCGGTAGCGGCGTTGCTCATCGCCGTCACGCACGGTCACTTCGCCATCGCCCAGCGTGAACTCCCGCCCTGCCCTTAGCGGCAAGGCCGCCAGCGCCGCCAGTTCCGAGTCCAGATTAGAAGGCGCCGCCGATTCACCAAAGACCAGCGGCCGGCCGGCCCGGCCGATGCCGATTTTTTCCCGCAGAATCGCTTCGCGGCTGTCGCCGAGCCAGTCCAGATGATCCAGCCCCACCGAGGTGACCACCGCCACATCGGCGTCGATCAGGTTGACCGCGTCCAACCGCCCGCCCAGGCCCACTTCAAGGATGCACAGGTCGGCGTCACTGCGCTGGAACAACCACAGCCCGGCCAGGGTGGTGAACTCGAAATAAGTCAGCGCGGTGTTGCCACGCCCTTGCTCCACCGCTGCGAAAGCCTGGCAAAGCGCCTGGTCCGAGGCGGGGCCATCAGGCAGCCGGACACGTTCATTGAAGCGCAGCAAATGGGGAGAGGTATAAACACAGCAGCGCAGCCCGGCGGCCTCCGCCATGGCGGTAAGCAGGCGTACCACCGAGCCCTTGCCGTTGGTGCCGGCGACGGTGATCACCGGCATCGGCAAGGTGCGCACGCCCAGATCTCCGGCGACGCGGCGCAAACGCTCCAACCCCAGCTCGATTTCGCTGGGGTGGAGCCGCTCGATGCGTTCGAGCCAGTGTTGAAGGTCGCTCATTGAGTGGACAGCGGCGCCCGGGTCATGTTGGCGAGAAGACGGTGCAGAGTGTCACGCATTTGCAGACGCGGCACGATCATGTCGATGGCGCCGTGCTCCAGCAGGAACTCACTGCGCTGGAAGCCTTCCGGCAGCTTTTGCCGCACGGTCTGCTCGATCACCCGCGGACCGGCGAAGCCGATCAGGGCATTGGGTTCGGCCACGTTGATATCGCCCAGCATGGCCAGGGAGGCGGATACGCCGCCATAGACCGGATCGGTGAGTACCGAGATGAACGGCAGCCCGGCTTCACGCAAACGCTCCAGGGCGGCGGAAGTCTTGGCCATCTGCATCAGCGAGAACAGACCTTCCTGCATGCGCGCACCGCCACTGGCGGAGAAGCAGACCAGCGGCAGCCGCTGTTCCAGGCACACTTCCACCGCGCGCACGAAACGCTCACCCACCACCGAGCCCATGGAACCGCCCATGAAGCGGAATTCAAAAGCACAGGCCACCAGCGGCAGGCCATGCAGTTTGCCTTTCAGCACCACCAGCGCGTCTTTCTCGCCGGTGTCCTTCTGCGCGCCGGTGAGGCGGTCCTTGTACTTCTTCGAGTCCCTGAACTTGAGCCGGTCCTCCGGCGCCAGTTCCACACCAATCTCGGAGGTGACGCCTTCGTCCAGGAACAGCTTCAGGCGTTTGCGGGCCCCGACACGCATATGGTGTTCGCACTTGGGACACACATCCAGGTTGCGCTCCAGTTCCGGCCGGTACAAAGCACTGTCACAGCGTGGGCACTTGCGCCACAGACCTTCGGGTACGCTGTTGCGACGGTTTTCCTGCGGTCGGCGAACCGCGGGCAAAATCTTTTCCAGCCAGTTGTTGCTCATTACCTAGACCCTTGTATTTGACCCGCTTTATGGGACCCGCTTCTCTCCAAGCGAGTACGGCACCGGCTTATTCGTCCATGGCGGAGCGCATGTCGGCAAGCACGGCCGCCACCGCCGGTGCGATGGCTTCGGTCCGTTGCGCGTTGGCGGCAATCTGGTTGACCAGCGCGCTGCCCACCACCACGCCATCGGCGACCCGGCTGACGGCCCGGGCCGATGCCGCGTCTTTGATACCAAAGCCTACCCCAATGGGCAATTGGGCAAGGTTGCGAATTGTTTCAACCCGCGACGCCACTTCCTCCACATTGAGGGTGGCGGCGCCAGTGACGCCCTTCAGGGAGACATAGTAAAGATAACCGCTGGCCGCCTCGCCGATGCGGCGAATGCGCTCATCGGTGGTGGTCGGCGCCACCAGGAAAATCAGATCGACACCGCGCTGCCGGAATTGCGGCACGATGTCCTCGCATTCCTCCGGCGGCAGATCCACCAGCAGCACCCCGTCCACGCCGGCACTGACGCAGGCATCGGCGAAGGTTTCGTACCCCATGGCTTCCACCGGGTTCAGATAACCCATCAGTACCACCGGAGTACGATCATCCCGACGCCGGAACTCGGCGACCATGGCGAGCACGTCGCGCAGGCTGGTGCCGGATTCCAGAGCCCGCTCACAGGCTTTCTGGATCACCGGACCATCGGCCATGGGATCGGAGAACGGCACCCCGAGTTCGATGATGTCGGCGCCCGCCTCCACCATCGCGTGCATCACCGGCACGGTCACTTCCCGGTTGGGATCACCGGCGGTGATATAGGGAATCAGCGCCTTGCGGCCGCTCGTGTTCAGTTGTTCGAAACAGGCTTGAATACGGCTCATGGCATTCCCCCTCAAAACTCGATGCCGTCGATATCGGCCACGGTCAGGATATCCTTGTCACCCCGTCCGGACAGATTGACGATGAGATTCTGGTCCGCGCTCATGGTGGGCGCCAGCTTGCGCGCATAGGCCAGCGCATGGGCGGATTCCAGCGCCGGCATGATGCCCTCCACCCGGGTCAGTTCACGGAACGCGGCCAGCGCTTCCTGGTCGTCGGCGGCCACATAATTGACCCGGCCGATGTCCTTGAGCCAGGAATGCTCGGGGCCGACCCCCGGATAATCCAGACCGGCGGACACCGAGTGGGTCTCGATGATCTGCCCGTTCTCGTCTTCCATCAAATAGGTGCGGTTGCCGTGCAGTACACCGGGGCGTCCGGCGGTCAGCGGCGCGGCGTGACGGCCGGTGGCGACACCATCACCGGCGGCTTCCACGCCGTACATGGCCACGCCCTCGTCCTCCAGGAACGGGTGGAACAGGCCAATGGCGTTGGAGCCGCCGCCGACACAGGCGACCAGCGCATCCGGCAGTTTGCCAGCCTGCTTCAGACTTTGCTCCCGGGCCTCGCGGCCGATCACCGACTGGAAGTCCCGCACCAGCATCGGGTACGGGTGCGGCCCGGCCACGGTACCGATGATGTAGAAAGTGTCGTCCACGTTGGTGACCCAGTCGCGCATGGCTTCGTTCATGGCGTCCTTGAGCGTGCGTGAGCCGGAGGTCACCGGAATCACGTCGGCGCCGAGCAGTTTCATGCGGTAGACGTTGAGCCGCTGCCGGCGAATGTCTTCCTCGCCCATGAAAACGTGGCACTCCAGCCCCAGCCGGGCGGCCACGGTGGCGGAAGCAACCCCGTGCTGACCGGCACCGGTTTCCGCGATCACCCGCTTCTTGCCCATGTGCTTGGCCAGCAAGGCCTGGCCGATGGTGTTGTTCACCTTGTGGGCGCCGGTGTGGTTGAGATCCTCACGCTTGAGCCAGACGCGGGCGCCGCCGAGCTGTTCGCTCCAGCGTTCCGCCAGATACAACGGCGAAGGACGCCCCACGTAGTGGGCCAGGTCGTAATCGAAATCGGCCTGGAATTGGGGGTCATCCTTGAGACGCCGGTACATGGTTTCCAGTTCGTCCAAAGCGGCCATCAGGGTTTCGGAGACGAACCGTCCGCCGAATTGCCCGAAGTGGCCCCGCTGGTCGGGGAATGCCTTGTAATCAGGACGTTCAGTCACCTCATGCTCCTCGTCTGGGATAGCGTACTGTCAGGATTGTCGCGCCGGACCGGCCTGATTAGGCCTTGGCCGCGCGCAAAAAGGCCCGCACTGCGTGGCGGTCCTTGATACCGCCGAGGGTGGCGCCGGTCACGGCCCGCACCTCCACGCCGCCGCTCACGTCCACCCCCCAGGGGCGCACCTGGCGCACGGCCTCGGCCACGTTGGCCGGTGTCAAACCACCGGCCAGGATCAACGGCAACGCCGATTCCCGGGGCAGCAGGCCCCAGTCGAAGCGTTCGCCGGTACCGCCGGGGGTGCCCGGCACATAGCTGTCCACCAATAACCCGCGGGCGCCGGCGGCGGCGTACTCGCGCGCCACCCTGGCCGGGTCGGCGCCGTCACGCATGCGCAGGGCCTTGATCCAGGGACGCTGGAAAGCGGCGCCGTATTCCGGCGTTTCGTCACCGTGGAACTGCAGCATGTCCAGGGGCAGCTCACGCAGGTACTCGCGCACCAGTCCCGCGTCGGCGTTGACGAACAAGCCCACAGTGGTCACCAACGGCGGCAACGCGGCGAGAATGCGCGCGGCACGTCGCGGATCCACGTAGCGGGGACTGGATGGATAAAACACCAGGCCGATGGCATCGGCGCCGGCGCGGGCGGCGTGTACCGCGTCTTCCGGACGGGTAATACCGCAGATTTTAACCCGGGGTGTGCTCATCGAAATCCTATCAGGAAACGCGGGCCGAAGGACAGCGCCACAGGCGGCGCCACCTGCCCCGCGGGGACCGTCCATGTTAGCAAAGCGGCGAGGGTCTGGCACGCGAACATGCCATTCAACACTTCCGAACTACGAAGCCGCTGCAGGAGTTGGCCTGCCGGCGAATTCCGGGCCTCCGGCGTCTGCCCATTCGCTTGCAGGCAAGCTCCCACAGCGGCTTCGTAGCACGACCTGTGGGAGCCAGCCTGCTGGCGAATTCAGGCCCTCCGGCGTCGGCGCATTCGCTTGCAGGCAAGCCCCCACAGTGGCTTCGACCCCTTTTCAACCTACTCCAACCAGAGCGGCCCCAACGGCTCCTTCGGCAATTCAAACTGATCCGGGTAACCGATATCCACCAGATACAGTCCATAGGGCGGCGCGGTGACGCCGCCTTCGCGGCGGTCACGAGCGGCCAGCACCTCGGCGGCCCATTCCACCGGTTGGTGACCGGCGCCAATAGCCATCAGCACGCCGGCGATGTTGCGCACCATATGCATCAGGAAGGCATTGGCCTCCACTTCCAGGATGATCATCCGACCGCGCTGCTGAATGTCCAGCCGGTGCAGCGTCTTCACCGGCGACTTGGCCTGGCAATGCACACAACGGTAGGACGTGAAGTCATGGGTGCCCACCAGCGCCCGGGCGGCATCGGCCATCCGCTGCACATCCAGCGGCCGGTGGTTCCAGGTCACCTGTCGGCGGAATAGCGCCGGCGGCGCGCCGGCATTGTAAATCACGTAGCGATAGCAGCGCCGGAAGGCACTGAAACGGGCGTGAAAGTCATCGCTCACCGGCACCGCCCAGCGAATCGCCACGTCATCGGGCAAAAAACGATTGCCACCCATGACCCAGGCTTTCATGTCACGATTGGCGTTTGAATCGAAATGGCACACCTGGCCGGTGGCATGCACACCCGTATCGGTGCGGCCGGCACAGATCAGCGTCAGCGGATGATCCGCCACCCGCGACAGGGCCTGCTCCAGGTGCCATTGCACCGTGCGTACGCCGTTCGCCTGGGTCTGCCACCCATGGAAACGGCTGCCATCGTATTCCACCGCCAACGCGATCCGGGTCATGATGGGCCTGTTTTTTCACGCCAAAAGGAAGGGGCGATACCTTACGGCATCGCCCCCTTTTTTTACAGAACGGCGTTTTCGCTATCGTGGCCGCATCGCGGCTCGTGAGCCACTGGTGTCCCACAATTCGCTGGCACGCTGGCACGCAACACGCCGGCACGCCAAACCCAAGGCCCGCTTGCCGGCCTTGGGGATATGAATTCAAAGCAACCTCGTCATGCCGGACTTGATCCGGCATCTCCTTCTACGAAGTCATGCCCCTACAGAGGGAGATGCCGGATCAAGTCCGGCATGACGTTTTTCAGAGGCTCCCTACAAAGCCCATTGCACTCTCACGTCCAAGATGACCGCGTGTTTTCAAAGCGTGTTAGCGTGACGGCGTGTTGCGTGTAAGCGATACCGCCTTACTCGACGCGCTCCAGCAACTGGCGGGCATCGTCCCGTTGGCTGTCACTGCCTTCGCTGATCACCTCGTTAAGGATATCCCGGGCGCCTTCCATATCCCCCATCTCGATGTAGGCGCGAGCCAAATCCAGTTTGGTGGCGTTTTCATCGGTTTCCGCCAGAAAGTCGAAATCATCGTCCTCGTCGGCGGACACCGGCGCGGGCGGTTCCTGAACCTCGCTGGCCGGCGGCTCGGCGGGCGCCGGAGCCTCGAAGGCCTGGTCCCCGAAAGCTTCCGTGCCGGCATCGGCGGCCACCGGCTCGGGCAGTTCGATCGCCTCCTCCGGGGTTTCATCGGCACCGGCATCGTCCAGATCCAGGCCGTCCAGGGAGAACTCGAAGGTGTCGTCCCCCTGATCCTCCGTCCCCGCTTCGCCGTGGTCGTCGCTCTCCGGTTCGGAGACCGGCTCGGCAGCGGGCTCGGCCTTGTCGCCGTCCCACTCCAGTTCCAGGTCGTCCAGTTGGAACTCCAGTGATTCCGATCCTGGCGACATCGTCCCGGCCGCCGGTTCCTCCTGCAAGGCTTCCACCGGCGTCGAGTCCAGCTCCAGGCCCTCGATGTCATCGCTGTCGTCGGTGTCGGAAGAAAAATCCAGGTCATCCAGATCGAGACCATCCGAGCTTACCGGAGTATCGTCCCGGACCGTCAGCGTGGAGTGGGTCAACGGCTCCTCGTCCAGGGCCAGGGCCTCTTCCGGGTCGTCGTCGATCAGCACCGGTTCGTCGTCATCGGCCTCGCTCGGCGGCGCCTTGTCATCGTCCAGACTGAACTCGAAGTCATCCAGATTGAGCGGGTCCTCCCCCCTTTCTTCGTGCTGATCGTGCTCCGACGGGGCCGGCGCGCTGAAATCACCGGCCAGATCCAGTTCCAGATCGTCCAGGGATAGCGGGGCGGACTGGTCCGTGCCGGACTGTCCGCCACCACCCAGCCGTTCGATGGCCCGATCCAGTTCCACCGCGGTGCCAGCGTACAGCGCGGCCTGCTGCCGGAACGCCGCCTGATCGCCCATCTCGTTCAGCACTTCCAGCAGCCGCACTTTCAAATCGTTACGGCCCGGCGCCTGATTGATTTCATTACGGAGGAAATCCGCCGCCTGCGGGTAGCGGCCATAGGCCACATAGACTTCCACCTCTTCCAGCGGATCCTGATTGGCGGACGCGGCGGCACGGGATCCATCCTCTTCATCGACGTCGCCGGCGCCGGCGCCGGTCCGCGCCACCATCGGGTCCTGCCCGGACGGCCCTTCGTCCTCGTTGTCGCCGTCATCCGCCAGCGGCATCAAGGGCGGCAAAGCGTCTTCCTCCGGGTCATCCTTGCCGCCCTGACGGCGGCGCAACGCCAACAGCAGAAGCAGCAACAGTGCCGCCACGGCGGCTCCAAGATACAGCAGGTTGCGCATTACCCAGTCCAGCCAGCCAGCGGGCGCCGGGGCAGCCGGCTCGGCCGCCGGCGGCAGCGGACGCACGGAAGCGGCGCTGTCAGCGCCGCTTGCCGGTTGGGACAGGGGTTTCGGCGCGGCCTCGGCGGCGCCGTCGGGCCTCTCCATAGTAGAAGAGTCCATAGTAGAAGAGTCCATGGCAGCGGACTCGGCCGGCGGCGAAGTGGCCGCCGCCGGGCCCGGGCCGGATCCGGTGTCGCTCCGTTGCGACGCCGGATCCTTCATTTCCGTTGGCGCCGGCTCGTCCAAGGCCCGTTGCTCAGGGGTTATCCGCGTAGAGGGCATCCGCGTAGGCGCGAGCAATGCCTCATCCACGCCGCCATCGCCTTCGCCTTCCCGCAGCTGCCGCAATGCCTCCTGAAGCGCCGCGATCTTCTCATTTTGCAAGCGCAGCATTTCGCCACTGGTGCCCAACTGCTCGTCGAGTTCATCGATGCGGCTGCGCAGCTCATCGTTTTCCCGAGTCAGCCGGTCCAGATTCTCGTCACGGATAGCCAGTTCGTTCTGCAGCGCGGCGGTGGCCGCCTCGCCGCCGTCGCCGGTACCTGTGCCATCACCGTCACGGGCGGCGTCGGTGGAATCCGGCGCCACCAGCGTGACCCGGCCGCCATCGTCGTCCTGCTCCACCGGTGCGGCATCGCTTTGCTCGGTGGCATCCAGTTGCGCCGCCGCCAGTGTTTCCTCTTCATTGCCGCTGGCCGCGCGCCGCTGGCGCCATTCGCTGGTTTGATCGGCCACCCGCCGCATGGCTTCGCTGCTGGCGATCGCCGCCGCCTGACGTTCGCTGGGCAGCCGCAGCACCGCGCCTTCCCGCACCAGATTGATGTTGCCGTCGATGAAGGCTTCCGGGTTCATCTCCTGAATCGCCATCATCATTTGTTGGACGGAGACCCCCCCGCCAGGGCGATGCTCGGCGGCGATGCGCCACAGGGTATCGGACGAGCGCACCCGGTAGCGGTCATTGCTTTCGTTCAGAGTGCCACGCCCCGGTGTCGCGCCGCTGGCGGTGCCACCCTGGTCCGAGTCCGCTTCCGCTTGCTCCGGTTCCGGCTTCGGTTCCGCGGATTCGGCCACCGGCTCGGCGGCGGTTTCCGTCTCGTCTCCTGGTTCTCCTTCCGTCTCCTGGTCACTGACGGCGGGCGCCAGGGCTTCGGGTTCGGGCTCCGGCGCGGGCGGTGCCGGTTCGGTTTTCGGCTCCGCTTGCGGCACGACCGGCACCGGCGCCGGTTGAACCTGGGCGGCACTGACCGCCTCACCACCGGCATCGTAGCTGGGCGGATCCAGCAATACGGTGTATTCGCGCACCAGGCGGCCGGTGGGCCAGAGGATTTCCACCAGGAAGTTGAGGTAGGGCTCACGCACCGGCTGGCGGGAACGGATATGCAGCACCCCGTCGCCCTCGCCGGTGAAGGTCACCTCGAAAGTCAGATCATTGAGGAAATAGCCACGATCCACCCCGGCGGAGTCGAATTCCGCTTGCGGGGCCAGATTGACCACGATTTCCTCTGTCGACAGCCGTCCGGTTTCGTGCAGGACGACGTCCATCTCCAGCGGCTGGTTCAGATAGGAGTTAAGCTCGTATTCCCCCACCCCCAGAGCAGCCGCAAGCCCCGGCGTCATCGCCGCCAGCGCGACAAACCCTATGCCAAATTTTCGGAGCATGTGGTTGAACCCCAGTTACTTATTCTGTATTCCCCGCCCTCTGAGCCGGCAGGCACGCTGCGGATTTCTTTCCGCGAGTCTCGGAATAAGGTCTGGAACAATCCAGAGAAAACAAACCTTATTCTGAGACGCTCTGGTCAGAAAGTCCGCATTCGATTGTGCCCGACGACGGGGTATAAACCTAGAAACTGCGTCACATATTGCTAGTAAGTGCGCATTTTTCATGGTTTTTTCGGAAAAATGCACGCCCAACCGTGAATTGAAACGCCCCCACCTCGGGCCGTCAGGGCGGCCCGAGAGCTACGACTTTATTCTGGTGGGATGGGGGTTGTCGAGGGGGTAAGCACTTCCTTTGCCCATGAATTGCCTCTGGCCGCATACACGTCGCTACAAGGCCGCTGTGGGAATTGGAGTCGGACGGTTGAGAACAGGATCAGGCCCCGGCGAGCAGTTGCTCCACCAACAGGACGGCATTACGGGCGGCGCCGGCCTTGATGTTATCGGCCACGGTCCAGAAGCTCAGTTCGCCCTGCCCGTCCACGTCTTCCCGGGCACGGGCCAGCCGCACCAGCGGCTCTTCCTTCACCTGCCGTACCGGGGAGGCACCATCGCCCTCACCGCCGTCGTCCTGGGCCAGACCCGGTGCCTCGTCCCAGCAGGCCTGCGCCTGAGCCAGACCGATGGGCAGACCGCCGCGCACCACCACCACCTGGGAAAGGCCATGGAACACCGGCACCTGCACACAGCTCACATCCACGGCCAGGTCCGGACGGCCGAGCACCCGCCGGGCTTCCAGCATCAGTTTCAATTCCTCGCTGGTATAGCCGTTGTCCTGCAGCCGGCCGACGGTGGGCACCAGGTTGAAGGCGTATTGCGGTTCCGCGCCTTCACTGGCCTCCATGCCATTGAGTAAACGCGCGCTCTGGCGGGCCAGACGCTCCACGCCATTGCGCCCCGAGGAGGAGGCGGCCTGCAACTGGGTCACCGTGACCCGCTGCAATTCGGAGATCGCCATCAGCGGCTTCAGCGCCAACATCAGTTGCACGGTGGCGGCGTCGGCGGCGGCGGCCAGATTGCGCTCGCGGGCGGCGGGAATCTGCTCGTCGTTGACCCCGGCCACCAGCAACGGCACGTCCGGCTCGTAGCGGAACGCCGGCGACAGGTCCAGGACCATGGCTCCGGCGTCCACCGCGCGCGGCGCCCATTCCTGGGACACCGCGGCGCCGGCGGCGAACACCACCAGCGCCACGCGGGAGAAGTCGAAGCCCTCCAGCCGCTGCACCGTCAGCGAACGGCCGCCCACCCGCAACGACTTGCCTTCACTCTCTTCGGAGGCCAGCAGGAACAGCTCTCCGTAGGGCACCTTGCGCTGCGCCAGCTGCTCCAGCAGGGCATCGCCCACCAGGCCGGTGGCACCAACCACCGCCAATCCGGGTTCCATCGACATTGCATTTTCCTCCAGGACGACTGCCGTCCCATGGTTGGGAACAGCGCTTACACGCAACACGCCGGCACGCCAACACGCCAAACCCGGCTCATGAGGGTCGTGCAACGCCCCCCGGGTTTTAGCGTGCCAGCGTGCCGGCGTGCAAGCGTGCCAGCGATATTTATCTTTCCAGCAGAATCCGCAGCATGCGACGCAGCGGCTCGGCGGCGCCCCACAGCAACTGATCGCCGACGGTGAAGGCGTTGAGGTATTCGCCGCCCATGTTCAGCTTGCGCAGGCGCCCCACCGGAACGGTCAAGGTGCCGGTTACCGCCGTCGGCGTCAGGTCACGCAGCGTCGCCTCTTTCTCGTTGGGCACCACTTTTACCCAGTCGTTGGCGTTGCGGATCAGGTCGTAGATTTCGTCCAGCGGCACGTCCTTTTTCAGTTTCACGGTCAGTGCCTGAGCGTGGCAGCGCATGGCACCGATACGCACGCAGGTGCCGTCCAGCGGAATCGGCTGCTCGCCGCGACCGAGGATTTTATTGGTCTCGGCCTGGGCTTTCCATTCTTCCTTGCTCTGGCCGTTTTCCATTTCCTTGTCGATCCACGGCAGCAGCGAGCCGGCCAGTGGCGCACCGAAGTGCTGTTGCGGCAGATCACTGGACCGCATGGTGTCCGCCACCTGACGATCGATGTCAAGAATGGCGCTGGCCGGATCCGCCAGTTTGTCCGCCACGGCACCGTGGATGGTGCCCATCTGCGCGATCAGCTCGCGCATGTTCTGGGCGCCGGCGCCGGAGGCCGCCTGGTAGGTCTGGGCGCTGGCCCACTCCACCAGATCGGCGTTGAACAAACCGCCCAGGGCCATCAGCATCAGGCTCACGGTGCAATTGCCGCCGACGTAGTCCTTGACGCCGTTGTCCAGCGCCTGGTCGATCACCTTGCGGTTCACCGGGTCCAGCACGATGACGCTGTTGTCCTGCATGCGCAGCGCGGAGGCGGCGTCGATCCAGTAACCCTGCCAGCCGGCTTCACGCAGTTTGGGATACACCTCATTGGTGTAGTCGCCGCCCTGGCAGGTGACGATGACGTCCAGTTTTTTCAGCTCATCGACGCTTTTGGCGTCGCCCAGCGCCGGAATTTCCTTGCCCACATCCGGGCCGGCCTGGCCGACCTGGGAGGTGGAGAAGAACACCGGTTCGATGTCCTGGAAATCGTTTTCCTCACGCATGCGGTCCATCAATACGGAACCGACCATGCCACGCCAGCCGATAAAACCGACTTTCTTCATTGAGACTTGTCTCCCGAAGGGGTTGCCCCTTCTTAATCTATGGGTTCAGGCGCCGATCAACCGCGAGCCAGTGCTTCGGCCACGGCGGCGCCCATTTCCTCGGTGCTCACTTTGCGCGTGCCCTCGGTGTAAATATCCGCGGTACGCAGCCCCTGATCGAGAACCTGCTCCACCGCGGCCTGAATCGCATCCGCCACGTCGCCACGCTCCAGACTGTAGCGCATCAGCATGGCCAGCGACATGATGGTGGCCAGCGGGTTGGCGATGCCCTGGCCGGCGATATCCGGCGCCGAGCCGTGGCAGGGTTCGTACAGGCCCTTGCGGTTTTCGTCCAGGGACGCGGAGGGCAGCATGCCGATGGAGCCGGTGAGCATGGCGGCTTCATCGGAGAGGATGTCACCGAACAGGTTGCCGGTGACGATCACGTCGAACTGTTTCGGCGCGCGTACCAGTTGCATGGCGGCGTTGTCCACGTACATATGGGACAGTTCGATATTCGGGTAGTCCTTGGCGGCGTCGGTGACCACCTCTTTCCACAGCTCGGTGACTTCCAGCACATTGGCCTTGTCCACCGAGCAGACCTTGTTGTTGCGCTGGCCGGCCAGTTCGAACGCCACCTTGGCGATACGGCGCATTTCCGATTCGGAATAGACGTCGGTGTTGAAGCCGACCCGCTCGCCGTTCTCCTCACGGATACCGCGCGGCTGACCGAAGTAGATGCCGCCGGTCAGTTCACGGACGATGAGAATATCCAGGCCCGACACCACTTCCGCTTTCAGCGAGGAGGCGTCCGCCAGTTGCGGGAACAGAATCGCCGGGCGCAGATTGGCGAACAGGCCCAGCGAGGAGCGCAGCCGCAGCAGGCCACGCTCGGGGCGCTTGTCCCGTTCGATGGTGTCCCACTTGGGACCGCCGATGGAACCGAACAGAATCGCGTCAGCGGCGCGCGCCTTGTTCAGCGTGCTCTCTGGCAGCGGGTCACCGTGCAGGTCATAGGCGGCGCCGCCCACCGGCGCCTCGTCCAGGCTGATGTCGAGGCCGAAACGCTGCTCGGCGGCGCGCAGCACGCGCACCGCTTCCTGGACGATTTCCGGGCCGATGCCGTCACCCGGCAGAATCAGAATGTGGCTCATGGTTCGCTTCCGTGGTGTTGTCCTGATCAGTGGTTCGCGTGCTCGGCGAACACCCAGGGCTCGCGGGCCCGGCGGCGTTCCTCATAGGCACGAATGGTGTCCGCTTCCTGCAGGGTCAGGCCGATCTCATCGAGGCCGTTGAGCAGGCAGTGTTTGCGGAACTCATCAATGTCGAAATCGTAGGCCTTGCCTTCCGGCGTGCGCACCTGCTGGGCTTCCAGGTCCACGGTCAGACGCAGGCCGGGATTGGCCGCCTCGGCCTGGAACAGCTCTTCCATCTGCTCTTCGGAGAGCACAATGGGCAGCAGGCCGTTCTTGAAACAGTTGTTGTAGAAGATATCGGCGAAGCTCGGCGCGATCACCGCGCGAAAACCGAAATCCATCAACGCCCAGGGCGCGTGCTCACGGCTGGAGCCACAACCGAAGTTGCGGCGGGCCAGTAAAATAGTAGCGCCCTGATAGACCGGCTGATTCAACACGAAATCCGGGTTCTTCGGCCGTGCGTCATTGTCCTGGCCCGGGTAGCCCTCGTCCAGATAACGCCACTCATCGAACAGGTTCGGCCCAAAGCCGGTGCGCTTGATCGACTTGAGAAACTGCTTCGGAATGATCTGGTCGGTGTCCACGTTGGCGCGATCCAACGGCGCCACCAACCCTTCATGCTTGACGAATTTTTCCATGATCGCTTACCCCAATTCCCGCACGTCGACGAAATGACCGGCCACCGCGGCGGCGGCGGCCATGGCCGGGCTCACCAGATGGGTGCGGCCGCCGTTGCCCTGCCGGCCCTCGAAGTTCCGGTTGGAGGTGGAGGCGCAGTGCTCACCGGGTTGCAGACGGTCCGGGTTCATCGCCAGACACATGGAGCAACCGGGCTCGCGCCATTCAAAACCGGCTTCGATGAAGATCTTGTCGAGGCCTTCCTGTTCCGCCTGCTTCTTCACCAGACCGGAACCCGGCACCACCAGCACCTGCTTCACCGAATCCGCTTTCTTGCGGCCCTTGGCCACATCGGCGGCGGCGCGCAAATCCTCGATTCGCGAATTGGTGCAGGAACCGATGAACACCCGGTCCACGGGAATATCACCGACCTTGATGCCCGGCTTGAGGCCCATGTACTCGTAGGCGCGCAACATACCGGAGCGTTTCACTTCGTCGTTTTCCGCCTGCGGATCCGGCAGGCTGGCGTTCACCGCCACCACCATTTCCGGGCTGGTGCCCCAGGAGACCTGCGGGCTGATGTCGGCGGCGTCGATCTCCACCACGGTATCGAATCGGGCGTCGTCATCGGACACCAGGGTGCGCCAGTAGGCTTCCGCCTGTGCCCATTGTTCACCGCTGGGCGCCATCGGGCGGCCCTTGACGTAATCGACGGTGACGTCATCCACCGCCACCATGCCGGCACGGGCGCCGGCCTCGATGGCCATGTTGCAAACCGTCATGCGGCCTTCCAGGCTCAGCGAGCGGATGGCGCTGCCGGCGAATTCGATGGCGTGGCCGGTACCGCCGGCGGTGCCGATCACACCGATGATGTGCAGCACCACGTCCTTGGCGGTGACGCCGGGGCCGAGGTCGCCCTCCACCTTCACTTGCATGTTCTTCATCTTCTTGGCCACCAGCGTCTGGGTGGCAAGCACATGCTCCACCTCACTGGTGCCGATACCGTGAGCCAGACAGGCCAGTGCGCCGTTGGTGGAGGTGTGGGAATCGCCACACACCACGGTCATGCCCGGCACTACCGCGCCCTGCTCCGGCGCCATCACGTGCACGATGCCCTGACGCACGTCACCGATACCGAACTCGGTGATGCCGAACTCGCGGGTATTGTCCTGCAGCGTCTGCACCTGAATCCGCGAGGTCTCATCGGTGATGTCGGCGGCGCTCTTGAACGGCGTGGTCGGCACATTGTGGTCGATGGTCGCCACCGCCGCGCCGGTCCGCCAGGGCTGCCGCCCGGCCAGACGCAGCCCTTCGAAGGCCTGCGGCGAGGTCACTTCGTGAATGATGTGACGATCGATGTAGATCAACGCCGATCCGTCTTCCCGCTGGGCGACGAGATGGGCGTCCCACAACTTGTCGTAGAGGGTCTTGCCTGCCATTGATGCTTCTCCTGGAGCCTTGGGGGGCTGTTAATGCCCACACCCTACGCGGGGGCATAAGATAAATCCAATTCATCTTTTTTATGGTTTGGATTCCCAGAGGTTATTTGAGAGTATTGCAGAGATCCGGAAAGCAAAGGGCTTCCGGCCTTGCAAGGGAAGCGCTGGCACGCTTACACGCAACACGCCTGCACGCTACCCCCCCTATTTTTGCGTGTTGCGTGTTGCGTGTTGCGTGTTGCGTGCAAGCGAGACTTTATGGACACCCAATCCCTGCAAGCCTTCATGGCCGTGGCCGAGAGCGGCTCCTTTTCCGGCGCGGCGGAGCGGCTGTTCCTGACCCAGCCGGCGGTGAGCAAGCGCATCGCGGTGCTGGAGCAGCAACTGGGCGCGCGGCTGTTCGACCGGGTCGGGCGGCGCATCCGCCTCACCGAAGCCGGCGAAGCGCTGTTGCCGCGGGCGCGGAAGGTGCTTCAGGAACTGGAGGACATGGGCCGCGCCATCAACAACTTAACCGGCGAGGTCAGCGGTACCCTGCGCATCGGCACCAGCCACCATATCGGTCTGCACCGCCTGCCCCCGGTGCTGCGGCGTTTCTCCCGGGAGTACCCGCAGGTGCGTCTGGACATTCATTTCATTGATTCCGAGGAAGCCTGGGAGTCGGTGCTGCACGGGGATCTGGAGATGGGGGTGGTGACCCTGCCGCCGCAGCCGGATACCCGCCTGCACAGCCAGGTGATCTGGGACGACCCGCTGGTGTTCATGTGCGCGCCGGAACACCCGCTGGCCCGGCAAGCGGATCTCACCCTGGAAACCCTGACCCGCTTCAGTGCCATCCTGCCCTCTCCGGTGACCTTCACCCGCCGCATCGTCGAACGGCTGTTCCAGGAGCACGGCCTGGCGCTGAACATCTCCATGTCCACCAACTATCTGGAGACCATCCATATGATGGTGTCCATCGGCCTGGGCTGGAGCGTGCTGCCGGCCACCATGCTGGACCAGAGCGTGATCGAACTGGCGGTGGACACACCGCTGCCGGAACGCAAACTCGGCGTGGTCACCCACCCCGGGCGGAGCCGGTCGAATGCGGCACGGGCCTTCCTTGAAGCAATTAATAGTGAATAGTTAACAGCGATGACGGCAGTGAATAGTTAACAGTTAACAGTGAATAGCGAAAGTCAAAAACAGTTCGTGTCTTTGCTGTGGGAGCCAGCCTGCTGGCGAATCCCGACCTCCGGCGTTGGGCCATTCGCTTGCAAGCAAGCTTCCCACAGCGGCTAAAGACCAGCGCTTTTGATTTTCACTGTTAACTATTCATTGTTCCCTATTCACTGCCCTTGTCGCCGGGCACCGGCGACAAGGGCGCCACCACGTCCGCATTTTGCGCGCGGTGGCGCAGGTAGTGGTCCATCAGCACCAGGGCCATCATGGCTTCGGCGATGGGGGTGGCGCGCACGCCGACGCAGGGGTCGTGGCGGCCTTTGGTGACCACTTCGGTGGGCTGGCCGTCCAGGGTCAGGCTGCGGCCCGGGATCAGGATGCTGGAAGTGGGCTTGAGGGCGATGCTGGCGCGCAGGCGCTGGCCGGAGCTGATGCCGCCGAGGACGCCGCCGGCATGGTTGCTGACGAAGCCTTCCGGAGTCATCTCGTCGCGGTGCTGTTCGCCGCGCTGGTTGACCACCTCGAAGCCGTCGCCCACTTCCACCGCTTTCACCGCGTTGATCGACATCAGAGCCTTGGCCAGATCGGCGTCGAGGCGGTCGAACACCGGTTCGCCCCAGCCCGGCGGCACGCCGTCAGCGAACACCGTGACCCGGGCGCCGATGGAAGATCCGTCCTTGCGCAGGGCGTTGATCAGTGCTTCCAGTTCAGGGACTTTGTCGGCGTCCGGAAAGAAGAAGGGATTGTCGTTGACCGTGCTCCAGTCAAGCTGTTCGGCACGGATATCGCCGATCTGCTCGACGCCGCCGAAAATCCGCACCCCGATCCGCTCGGCCAGAAACTTGCGGGCGATGGCGCCGGCGGCCACGCGCATGGCGGTTTCCCGGGCGGAGGAGCGCCCGCCGCCGCGGTAATCACGGAAGCCGTACTTCTGGGTGTAGGTGTAGTCGGCGTGGCCGGGACGGAAGGTATTGGCGATTTCGCTGTAATCCTTGGATTTCTGATCGGTGTTTTCGATCAGCAAGCCGATCGGCGTGCCGGTGGTCTTGCCTTCGAACACGCCGGAGAGGATGCGCACCTGATCCGGTTCGCGTCGCTGGGTGGTGTAACGGCTGGTGCCGGGTTTACGCCGATCCAGCTCACCCTGCAGGTCCGCCTCGCTCAACGCCAGCCCCGGCGGGCAGCCGTCGACGATAGCCCCGAGCGCCGGGCCGTGACTCTCACCGAAGGTGGTCACCCGAAACCGTTCACCAAAACTGTTCCCAGACATTCGTGCTCCTCGATCAGGGGTCGCCGGTCAGCCGGCGAAATACTCACGATGGTCGATCAATTGTTGCCGTGTCAGCAGAAAAACGCCATGGCCGCCGCGCTCGAACTCCAGCCACAGGAACGGCACCTCCGGCCAGGCCGCCATCACGTGCTGGTCGCTGTTGCCCACCTCCACGATCAGCACACCGTCATCGCTCAGATAATCGGCGGCCTCGGCCAGAATACGGCGGGTGAAGTCCAGACCATCGGCGCCGGAACCCAGTGCCAGTTCCGGCTCGTGGTGGAATTCCTCGGGCATGGCGGCGAGATCGGCGGCGTCCACGTAAGGCGGGTTGGAGACGATCAGATCATAACGCCCCCGCAAGCCGTCAAAGCCATCCGCAAGCACCGCCCGCACCCGGTCACCAAGGCCGTAGTGATCGATATTGGCCTGGCACACCGCCAGGGCGTCGGCGGAAATATCGCTGGCATCCACCTCGGCGTCTTCCAGTGCCATGGCCATGGCGATGGCGATGCAACCGCCCCCAGTGCACAAATCCAGTGCACGCACTGGCTGGTCCGGATCCAACCAGGGCTGGAAACCGGCTTCGATCAGTTCGGCGATCGGCGAACGGGGGATCAGCACCCGCTCGTCCACCTGGAACGGCAGACCGCAGAACCAGGCCTGGCCGGTCAGATACGGCGTCGGCACCCGCTCGTTGACGCGGCGCGCCAGCAGGGCCACGAAGGCTTCCACTTCATGGGGCAGCAAACGGGCATCGAGCATGCGGGGGTCGGTATCGTGGGGCAACGCCAGCACATGCAACAGCAGCGCCAGCGCCTCGTCACCATGGTCGTCGGTGCCATGGCCCAGAAACACCCCGCCGCGGCGCAGGCAGCTCTCCCCCCAACGCAGACAATCCCGGGGCGTGCGCAGGGTGGCCCGGGCCTGTTGTTGCTGAATCTCGTCGATCACCTGAGGACCTCCACGAATGGGCGCGCAAGATTAGCATAGAACGGCGCGGGATGGAGGGTCGCGGTCCGCTGGCCGGCCCCCACATAGCACTTTCACCGGATTGATTTCCCGGGCCCACCTGCGCCACTCTCACAAGGTTGCCCAAAATAAGCAGGATGCGATAACCCCATGCCCTCCCTCACCGTCCGTCAGGACGGCCCCCTGACCCTGGTCGAACTGCCCGATGGCATTGATGTGGATCCGGCGGTGCAGTGGCGTATCTACCGTCAGCGGCTGGCGCTGTTTCATATGCATGGCGAACGGCGTCAGCACGTCATCTACTGCGGCAATATCGGCAGCCTCGACATGCGTGCCGCGCGCTTTGCCTGCGGCGCCGATTTCGCGCGGATCACCGCGCACAAGGTCATCGTGCTGGAAAGCGCGCTCAACCGAACCTTCGCGCACATGATGCTGACGCTCAATAAGCCGGCGTTTACCGTCAGCACGGCGTTATCGCTCGAGCAGGCGAGAACCCGGCTACTCAGTGAGCTTCCTGCCGATACAACGGACAGTACCCTTGCCGCCAGTATCAAAGGCAGGTAGTAAAGAATAAGTGGCCGCTGCCCATAATAATCACGCCCTCTTTTTTCGCGGACACTGATGAGGAAGCCATGCGCATCTGGTTATTCAAAACCGAACCCGACGCCTTCAGCCTGGACGACTTACAAGCCGCCCCGGACGGTATCTCCGGCTGGGATGGCGTGCGCAACTATCAGGCTCGCAACCGGTTGCGCGATGAAGTGAGCAACGGTGATCGCGTTCTGATTTACCACTCCAGTTGCAAGGTGCCCGCCATCGTCGGCGAGGCGGAAGTGGTGTCCGACGCCTATCCGGATCCTTCTCAATTCATTATCGGCGGCGCCGGCGAGGACCCGCGTAGCCACCCGGACAACCCGCGCTGGTATCAGGTGGATGTGCGCTACCGGCGCCACTTTCCCGAACCGCTCTCCCTGGCGACCATCCGCGATTACGTGGAGTTCGCCGACATGGAGCTGGTGACCCGCCCGCGCCTGTCGATCCAGCAGATAACGGATCGGCAGTACCAGCAGATTCTGGCCCTGTGCGGAATCGATGAGCCGCGAGGCGCTGGCGGCGCGGCCTGACCGGGCAAGAGGCGGTTTCACTCGCCATCGTTTCCTCCGGTATGCTTAAGTAAGAAAAACAACGCAGTGGGGCACTCTATGAAACTGCATCACCAGATTTTTCTCGCCATGATTTTGGGCGGGCTGGCGGGCTGGGTGACCAGTGAAGATACCCGGATACTGGGCATCGCCGTTATCGAAGCCTATGACCTGATCGGCACGCTGTTCATCAATGCCTTGAAAATGCTGGTGGTGCCCTTGATCACCACCGCCATCATCAGTGGTCTGATCAACGTTGGCCAGGGCAAGAACCTGGGCCGACTGGGCGCCAAGACCGTGCTGTTCTATATGAGCACCAGCCTGATCGCCATTCTGATCGGTTTGTTGCTGGTGAATCTCATCACCCCGGGCATCATCGACGGCGAACCGGCCCGGGACCTGCTGGGCTTCGCCGCCAACACCCAGGACGTGCTGCAGAAAATCGAAGGCCGGGGCGCCGGCGAGTTCACTCAGATTCTGCTGCAAATGTTACCGCCCAATCTGGTGCAGGCCGCCGCCGATGGCCAGATGCTGGGGCTGATCGTGTTCTCGCTGCTGTTCGGCTTTTTCCTGCGGACGCTGGCCGGAGCGCCGGGCGAAACCCTGCGCAACATGGTCGAGGGGTTCTACGACGTGATGGTCAGCATCACCATGCTGATCATCCGTTTCGCTCCATTGGGCGTGTTCGGTCTGATCGCCGCCACCGTCACCCGCACCGGGTTGGACGCCCTGGAACCGCTGCTGTGGTTCTTCTTCACGGTACTCGCCGCCCTGTTCCTGCATGCCTTCGTGGTGATGCCACTGCTGATCCGGGTGTTGGCGCAACGCTCACCCTGGCGCCATTTCCAGGCCATGTCACCGGCGCTGATGACCGCGTTCTCCTCGGCCAGCTCCGCCGCCACCTTGCCGTTGACCATGGATTGCGTGCAAAAGCGGTCCGGTGTCTCCAAGCGCACCGCCAGTTTCGTGCTGCCGCTGGGCGCCACCGTGAACATGGACGGCACCGCGCTGTACGAGTGCGCCGCCGCCATTTTCATCGCCCAGGCCTATGGTCTGGATCTGTCCTTCGGCATGCAGTTCGCCATTGTTTTCACCGCTCTGATCACTTCCATCGGCGTTGCCAGCATCCCCGCCGCCAGCCTGGTGGCGATCACCGTGATCCTCGGCATCATCGGCCTGCCGGCGGAGGCGATTGGTTTGATTCTGGTCACCGACCGTATTCTCGACATGTGCCGTACCGCGGTGAATGTGTGGGGCGACAGTGTCGGCGCCGTGCTGCTGGCCCGCAGTGAAGGCGAGGAAAATGTGCTGCAAACCCCGATGCGCCAACTGGATGGCCAACGTCATGCGGTGTAGACCTGGCCTGCGGCGCGAGCACCGGCCATGAGTCAGGCCAGCCCCGTGATGCTGATCACCGGTGCCGCCCACGGTCTGGGCGCCGCCCTGGCCCGGGCGGCCGTTGATGATTACCGGCTGGCGCTGCTGGATCGTGACGAACTGGCCGGGCAAACCCTGGCCAATACCCTGCGCGGCCGTACCGGCGAGGTGTTATTCCTGCACGCCGACGTCAGTGATGAACGCGCGGTCCGTCAGGCAATGGCACGAATACAGCGGCGCTGGGAACGGCTGGACGTGGTGATCAACAACGCCGGCGTCGCCGACACCGGTCCGTTCGAGGCCCTCGGCAACCACGGCTGGGAAACGCTGTGGCGGACCAATGTAATGGGCACCGTGTACGTGTGCCGGGCGGCGCTGGCGCAGATGAAACCCCAGAACAGCGGCCACCTGATCAATATTTCGGCGCTGGCGGGCATCACCGGACCACCCGGACTGAGCAGCTACGCCGCCTGCAGCGGCGCCCTGGTGCGGCTCAGCGAGGCGCTGGCGGCGGAACTGGCCGGCACCGACATCGCCGTCAGCGTGGCCTGTCCCGACCTCTTCGCCAGCACGCTGCATCAGCGGCTGACCGGTGCCGACCCGCTCAGCCGGGCGCGCCTGGAACGGGCCATGCGCCGCGCCGCCGATGACGTCGACACCGTCGCCAGGGAAATCCTCGGCGCCACCGCCAAACGGGCGCTGTACATTTTCCCGCAAGCGGAAGCCCGCCGCGCCTGGCGCCGCAAGCGGCGCAACCCGGTGCGATTTTTCCATAAATGGAAAAAACGCAGTTAACAGTGAATAGGGAACAGTGAATAGTTCGCGCGCTACGAAAGGCGGTAACTGAAATCAAAGAGGCCGCGCCCCACCCTGGACGCGGCCTCTTTGATTGGAAAAATAAAAAAGCGGACTATTGCGGATCGGCAAACGGCCTTTGCGTCATCGCAACGCCGCTTTCTTTGCGCTGTTAACTATTCACTATTCACTGTTCCCTGTTCTCTGTTCCCTATTAACTCTTCACTGCTTTTCTTCTATGTACCGCAGCGTGGCCCGATAGTCCCCTTCCAAGGCCTGGTCGAAACGCTGGCCGATCAGTTTTTCCAGTTTGCCACCCACCAGAGGCACCGAGGAGCGCACCGCCACCTGGGTGATCTGGCGGGATTCGCCGCCGCCATCGCTGCCGGGTAACAGTGTCATGGTGCCGTTGACTTTCACCGGCACATTGCCGAGGGCGAAGCGGTATTCCGCGCGGTACCCGCCTTCCGGCGCCGGGTGCCAACGGAATTCCGTGGTCAGGTCGGCCCGGGTGGGCAAAAAGCGGCGGGCGAAACCGGGAATTTTATCAGCGCGGATGGTAATCGGCTGGACGATACGGATCAGCGCGCCGTCCTCGGTCTGTTCAAAGGCATCAAAGCGATAATCCTCCACCTTCCCCCAGGCATAACGCTGCTCGAAAAACGCCTTGCTGGTCAGAATCGCGTACAACGTTTCCACATCCACCGGATAGCGGCGCTCCACCGTCATTTCCATGTTGTCTCCCGAACGTTTTTTCGTATTGGCCAGAAAGCCTGTGTGCAAAGAACTCTATGATGGGCCAGAAACGGCGGGGAAGGTACACTGGAATACCAGTTCTGAACAGGATCGGGGGGCAGCATGAGCGACACACGTCCCTATGCCTTGGTGTTGTATGGCGCCACCGGTTTCACCGGCGGACTCACCGCCCGCTACCTGAGCTGTCATTTGCCCCGGGATGTCCGCTGGGCGATTGCCGGACGGCACCGCGATGGTCTGGAGAAAATCGCCGCCGCCCTGGAACAGCGCGGCCACCGTCCGGATCTGCTGATTGCCTGCAGCGACGACGACACCAGCCTCGATGCCATGGCCGCCAGGACCCGGGTGCTGGTCAGCACGGTGGGGCCCTATGTCCGTCATGGTGAACCGCTGGTGCGGGCCTGCATCGGCCAGGGTACCCACTACTGTGATCTCACTGGCGAGCCGGAGTTCGTCAATCGCCTGCTGCTGGAGCACCATGCCGCCGCCCGCGACGCCGGCTGTGCCATCGTCAACAGTTGCGGCTTCGACTCCATTCCCTACGACGTCGGTGTGCTGTTCACCATCAACCGGCTGACCCAGGCCCACGGCCGCCCGCTGGACCAGCCGGTAACGGTGGAAGGGGCGCTGACCGCTTCCGCGGAGTTTTCCGGCGGCACTTGGCATTCCGCCCTGGAAGCCTTCGCCCGCCCCGGCGCCAATCGCGATAGCCTGCGCCGGGCCAACGAGCAACTGCGCCGGGACTATCCGAGGCAGGTCGCCACGGTGCCCTTCCGCGCACGGCGCGACGCGGATCTGGGCGGCTGGCTGGCACCGCTGCCAACCATCGACCCGATGGTGGTGCTGCGCTCCGCCCGCGCTCTGGAGCGCTATGGCCCGCAATTCCGCTATGGCCATTACCTGGCCAGCGGCAATCCGCTCAAGCTGGGCCTGGGTGCCGCCGCCGTCGGCGCGCTGATCGGCGCGGCGCAAGTGGGCCCGCTGCGGCGCTGGCTGTTGCAACGCCGCCCCGCAGGCGAAGGCCCGGACGCGGCCACCCGTGCCCGCTCCTGGTTCCAGGTGCGGCTACGCGGTCGTTGCGGAGACAGCGAAGTGTTGTGCCGGGTGTCCGGTGGCGACCCCGGCTACGACGAAACCGCCTGCATGCTTGCCGAAACCGCCATGGCGCTGGCTCTGGATCCGGGCCAGCCGCGGGATACCGGCGTCATCACCCCGGTGATGGCGCTGCGTGACCAACTGTTGGAGCGCCTGATCAACGCCGGCATCCGTTTCGAGGAGCTCCACCAGACCAGCGGATAAGGAGACCAAGTGAATAGCCCATTCGCTTGCAGCGGCCCGCCGCCCGGACAAACTCCCACAGCGGCTTCGTAGTCTTTTCCGTGGAAACCGCCGGGCAGCATCGGGCCTTTCCCGCAATTGCGCGCTGCCGCGCCAGCCCCCATAATGATAACCATTATTATTATCATGAATGAGCACGGGGAAGACGATCCGCGATGGCGAGTGGCGGCCAGTGGCACCAGCAAATCGACCGGCTTTATGGCGACCACCAGCGCTGGCTGGTGAGCTGGTTCCGTCGCAAGCTCGGCTGCCATCAGCGTGCCGATGACCTCACCCATGACACTTTCATGCGCCTGCTGGTGCGTCGGGAAGCCATTACCGTGCGCGAACCGCGGGCCTTTCTCACCACCCTGGCCAGCCGGGTGCTGTCCAACCACTGGCGCCGCGAGCAAGTGGAAGCCGCTTACCTGAAGAGTCTGGCGGCGCTGCCCGAGGAGCAGGCGCCCTCTCCGGAGGAACACGCTCTGCTGCTGGAAGCCTTGCACCAGGTGGACCGGATGCTGGGCGATCTGCCGTTGCCGGTGAAGCGCGCTTTTCTTTACGCCCAGTTGGACGGCCTCACCCATCAGGCCATCGCCGACGAGCTGAACCTGTCGATCAGCACGGTGAAGCGCTACCTGATTCGCGCCTCCGCCCAATGCTACTTCGCTCTGGAAAGCGCATGAGTGAGTCCTGGTCCGCCGCCACCGAGGAAGGTCTGCCCACCCCGCCGGACGTTCCCAAGGAGATTGCACGGCAGGCGGTGGAATGGCTGGTGGAGTGGCAATCCGGCGACATGGCCCCCGACCGCCAGGAGGCGTTTCGCCATTGGCACGATGCCGATCCGGATCACCGCCGCGCCTGGCGGCACATCGAGCAGGTCAATCAGCGCCTGCGCGATCTCGGCGGCCCGCACCGGGCTCCGCTGGCCCGGGCCACCCTGCTCACGCCTCCTCTCTCTTCCCGGTCGCGCACGCGCCGGCGTGTGGTGCAATCGCTGGTCGCCGCCTTGTTTCTCGGTGGCGGCGCCTGGAGCACCCGTGATGCCTGGCCGGTGTGGCGGGCGGACTTGCGCACCGCGGTGGGCGAGCGTGCCACCCACCGGCTCGAGGACGGCACCGAACTGACACTGAATACCGACAGCGCCGTGGATGTGCTGTTCGACGATCACGAACGGCGGCTGCGCCTGATTGCCGGCGAAATCATGGTCACCACCGGCCAGGACCGCCGCCCGCTGGTGGTCGAAACCGGGCAGGGAGAACTGCGCCCTTTGGGCACCCGCTTCACGGTGCGGGTCCTGGAGGATGCCATTCGTCTCAGCGTGCTCGAAGGCGTGGTGGCGATCCATCCGCGCGGCCAGGGGCACGAGGCTGCCAGAGTGCCGGCCGACCAACAGCGGCGCTTCAACGCCTTTGGCGTGACGCCAGCGGCTCCGCTGGACGACAACGCCGCGGCCTGGACCCATGGCATGCTGGTGGCCAGCAACCAGCGTCTGGCGGATTTCCTGGCGGAACTGAGCCGTTATCGCAATGGCTCTCTGAGTTGCGACCCGGCGGTGGCGGACCTGCGCCTGTCCGGCACCTATCCGCTGGCCGACAGCGACCGCGTACTGACCGCCCTGCCCGGCATCCTGCCGGTGGAAGTGCGCTTCCTGACCCGCTATTGGGTACGGATTTTGCCAAAATCGTCTTCCGGGTGAGCTGTTTTGCACGACTCGCGGGACATAGGAGGTAAACCCACTTATCTCCCTTGATCCGGAGTCCCTGATGCCTGTTTCGTTGACCTCCCTTGCTTGCCGGCCCTTTCCCTCCCTGGGACGGTCCCTGCTGGTTATCCTCAGCCTGGGCCTGCCGCTGCTGCCCGTTGCCGCGCAGGCCCAGAACGCCGCTGCCAATGCGGAAGCACGGCAGCGCTACAACATCCCCGCCGGGCCCCTGGAAGCGGCCCTGAACCGCTTTGGTCAACAGGCGCGGATCCTGCTGTCGTTCTCTCCCGAGCTGGTAAAGGATCTGCGCAGCCCCGGACTCAATGGCAGCTATACAGTGGCGGATGGTCTCCAGCACTTGCTGGCGGGCACGGCGTTGCAAGCACGCACCAACGGCCAGGGCGGCTATCGAATCCAACCGGCGGCGTCACGTCTGGCGCCGATCGACGTCAGCGCCGATGTCCCGGTCTCCAGCGCCGCCATGCCGGTGCCGGTGTACGCCGGCGGTCAGGTGGCCAGCGGCGGCCGCGTCGGTGTGCTGGGTGACATGGATATGATGGAAGCGCCGTTCAATATCACCGCCTACACCGCCGAACTGGTGGACGATCAGCAGGCGCGCAGCGTCGCCGATATCCTGGTGAACAACAGCGCCGCGGTACGTCTCACCGGCGCCCGTGGCGACCTCAACGACAGCTACACTATTCGTGGTTTTCCGGTGAACAACCATGATGTGGCACTCAATGGCGTCTATGGCCTGCTGCCCTATTGGCGGGTACCGATTGAGTTCGCCGAGCGGGTGGAACTGATCCGCGGCCCCAACGCCCTGCTCAACGGCATGGCCCCCAGCGGCAGCGTCGGCGGCGCCATCAATGTGGTGCCCAAACGGGCGGCGGCGCAGCCGCTGACACGGCTCAGTGTGGACTACACCTCCGACAGTCAGGTCGGCACTCATGTGGATGTGGGGCGACGGTTCGGTGACGAAAAGCGTTTCGGCGTGCGCTTCAACGGCGTCTATCGTCAGGGCGGCACCGCTCTGGAAGACCAGAGCCGGGAATTCCCGTTGATGACTCTGGCGCTGGATTATCAAGGCGAGCGCTTGCGTCTGTCCTCCGATCTACTGTTCCAGAAAGAAAAGCTGGACGGTGTGATCCGGCCGATCCAGGTGGCTGAAGGCGTGTCGATGCCGGACGCCCCGGACTCCGACCGTCTGTTCGGCATGAAGAACTCCTATTCCGATGCCCAGACCCTGTCCATCGCCAACAACGCCGAATACGACTTCAACGATCATGTCACCGGCTTTCTTACCTTCGGTGGTCGCAAGAACGAATGGGATACCGTCGCCGCCAACGTGTTCATTACCGACGGTGACAGCGGCGAGGCAACGTTCGGCAGCGCGCGCCAACGCGCCGAGCGACGCACCCTGGTGGCACAGACCGGGCTGCGCGGACGCTTCGCCACCGGTGCCGTGAATCATCAGTGGTCACTGAGTGTGGATCGTCTTAAACATCGTGAAGGGCTGGTCTATCTCTTCGCTACTGAGCAGGAAGCAGGCAATCTCTACGATCCCGCCAGGGATCTGGACGTGGACTACTCCGCCTTGGATGGTCACATCCCCACCACTCTGGAGCAAACCTACAGCGGCCTGACCATCACCGACCGGCTGTTGATGCTGGAGGATCGCCTGCAGTTCACCCTGGGAGCCCGCCGCCAGTGGATCAAGAGCGACGAGCTTGACCAGAATACCGGTACACAAATGCCCTCATACAATGAAGCGCTGTGGAGTCCTCTGGTGAGCTTGGCAGTGATGCCTGCTGATGGCTTCACTTTTTATGCCAACGCCATTCAAGGCCTCAGTCCCGGTCAGCGCCCGATCCTCCCCACTGGCAAACAGGGTCCGGGATTGCCGCCCTACAAAACCAAGCAGTATGAAATAGGTGTGAAGTACGACACCGGCCGCTTTGGCACGACTCTCGCCGCCTATCAGATCACCAAACCCAGCGCCTACGTGAACAGTGACCAGGTTTTCAAAGCCGATGGTGAGCAGCGTAACCGGGGCGTTGAAGTGAGTCTTTTCGGTGAGCCCGTGAAGGGCCTGCGCGTACTTTCCGGCCTGAGTTATATCCAGCCTCGCCTGACCGATACAGAGGGCGGCGACAATGACGACAACGATGCCCCCGGCGTTTCCCGCAAGCAAGCCAACCTGGGGTTCGACTGGGACCTGTCCGGCCAAATCAGTCTCGGCGCCCGCTGGATTTACACCGGCGAAGCTTATCTGGACGCCGCCAACACCCGCACCATTCCCGATTGGCACCGGGTGGACCTGGGTGCCCGTTATCGGCTCAATCTGTCCGGCACGCCGGTGGTGCTGCGCGCCAATCTGGAAAACGCGCTCGGCGAGGATTACTGGCAGGGGGCGAGCGGCTATGAAGGGGTGAACATCGGCGTGCCGCGCACCTTCACCCTGTCCGTGACCATGGATCTGTAAGGCCACCGGCGGAGATAAGAACCATGACATCCCGAGCTTTTCGCATCTGGTCCTTCGTGCACAAGTGGACCAGCCTGGTCGCCACCGTGTTCATGCTGATGCTGTGCCTGACCGGTCTGCCGCTGATCTTTCATCATGAGATCGAACATCTGACGCTGCCGGAACTGGAAACCCTGCCCGAGGATCACACCACGGTAGCGGTACAGAGCATCATCGACCAGGCGGACCACAACCGCCCGGATGAACAAGTCCTCTATGCGTTCTTCGATGACGAGGATCCTCTGGTCATCGTAGCCACCGGCGCCTCGCCGATGAGCGCCCCGGAAACCTTTCACTACCAGACCTTCGATCTGCGTAATGGCCGGCAACTGCAGGTGGCCCAGCCCACGGAAGGCTTCATGTATGTAATGAGGCGTCTGCACGTGGACTTGTTCGCCGCGCTGCCGGGCATGCTGTTTCTGGGCTTGATGGGACTGCTGGTGATGGTGGCCATCGTCAGCGGCGTGGTGCTGTACGCGCCGTTCATGCGCAAACAGCCCTTCGCCACGGTACGTACCCAGCGCAGCCGGCGCCTGCGCTGGCTGGATTTGCACAACCTGCTGGGCATCGTCACCGTGGTCTGGCTCACGGTGGTCACCCTGACCGGGATGATCAATACCCTGGCGGTGCCCATCGAGCGCCTGTGGCAGGCCAGCGAGCTGGCGGCGATGAGCGCCTCTCATCGGGACCGGCCAGTGCCGGAACACTACGCCGCCGCGGACCGGGTTACCGGGGAAGTGCGGGCCGCTTTTCCGGATAGTCACCTGCTTACCCTGGCCTTTCCCGGCACGCCGTTCGCCAGCCCGCATCACTACGGCGTCTATCTGGTGGGCAATACCCCGGTGACCAGCCGCGTACTGACTCCGGTGCTGGCGGACGCCGCCAGCGGCGAGATCACCGCCACCCGCGCCATGCCCTGGTACGCCCAGACCCTGTTTCTGTCACAGCCGCTGCACTTCGGTGACTACGGCGGCCTGCCGTTGAAACTGCTGTGGACGGTGCTCGATCTGATCACCATCGTGGTGCTCGTTAGCGGATTGTACTTGTGGCTCGGCAAAAGACGCGGCAGCAAACGAGCCACGGAAGAAGAACCGGATTACCTGCTGGAGGACACCGCATGAACATGCAGCAACGAGCCGTGGCAAAACCCACCGGGCTGTGGGGCATTTTCCGCATCCCGTTCTGGATCGGCGTGATCAGCGCGGTGGGGCTGGTGTCCGCCCTGCTTGCCGACGGCGTGTGGGATGCCTTGTCCTGGCTGTGCCTGGCGGTGCCGGTCATCATCGCCCTGCGTCCGCGGCGCGTCTGATCCGTCGCGGTCCTTCCCTGTATGAAGCACCGTTGTGGGCCAGCTGGCCTATGCGCAACACTGGCACGCCGACTCGCGGCTAAAGCCGCTGTGGGAGCCAGCCTTGTAGCGACCTCTAATTTCATGTTCCCGAGGTCCGGCGCTTGCGAAAAGAACCGCGATTTTTTTTTGCAAGGCAGGCGAATCACCAACCGATGGCCTTGGGCAGCCAGGTAGCCACCTCGGGTACGAAAAACAGGATCATCACCGCCAGCATTTGCAGCAACACGAATGGCAAGGCGCCGAGATAGATGTGACGGGTGGTGATCCCCGGCGGCGCCACACCCTTGAGGAAGAACAGCGCCCAGCCAAACGGTGGTGTCAGGAACGACATTTGCAAATTCATCGCCACCAGCGTCGCCAGCCACACCATGTCGGTGCCGTAGCCATGGAATACCGGCAGAAACATGGGCAACGCGATATAGGAAATCTCGATCCACTCGAGAAAGAAGCCGAGCACGAACAACAGCAACATCAGAAACAACACGGCGCCAATTTCGCCCCCGGGCAGCAGCGCGAACAGCTCATGCACCAGGTTATCGCCTCCGAGCCCACGGAAGGCCAGCGCGAAGGGCTGAGCGCACAACAGGATGAAGAACACCATGGCGGTGATGGTCAAGGTGCCGTGCAGCGTTTCGCGTAGCAACGTGGCGTTCATACGGCGGGCAGCGAGCGCGATCAAGGCGCTGCCGAGCGCCCCCATGGAGGCCGCTTCGGTGGGCGCGGCGATACCGGCGATGATCGACCCCAGCACCGCCATCATCAGCAGCAACGGCGGCAAAACGGTGCGCAGCAGGTCACCGCCCAGCCCACCCGATGTCGCCCGTTCCCCGGCGGGAATCGCCGGCACCCAGGATGGCCGCCACCGGCCCAGTATCAGCAGAAACACAACGTACACCAGCGCCAGCACCAGGCCGGGCAGGAAAGCCGCGGCGAACAGCGTGCCCACCGATTCACCGACGATTTCGGCAAGCAGAATCAGCACCAGACTGGGAGGAATGATTTGCCCCAGCGTGCCCGACGCGCAGATTGTGCCGGAGGCGATGGACGGGGCGTAACCGCGACGCATCAGCGTCGGCAGGGTCAGCATCGCCACGGTCACCACGGTGGCGCCGACAATACCGGTGGACGCCCCCATCAGCACGCCGACAATGACGATGGCGATGCCCATGCCGCCGTTCACCGGCCCCATCAGGCGGCCGATGGTTTCCAGCATATCCTCCGCCACCCGCGATTTTTCCAGCATCACGCCCATGAACACGAACAGTGGGATCGCCAGCATGGTGTAGTTGGTGACCACGCCGTAGAGGCGCGCGGGCAACAGTGAAAACAGCATGGGACCGAAGCCGATGAAGCCGACGGTGAATCCCGATACCGCCAGTGAAATGGCCACCGGCACGCCGATCATCATCAGCGTCAGAAAGCCGCCGATCAGTGCCAGTATCAACCACTCATTACCGCTCATGGGCGGGGCTCCCGGCTATCCTCGGGTGCTGCGCGGGAAAACAACCGCGCCCCGGCACGCAGCACGTCGATCAATCCCTGCAACGCCAGTAACGCGAATCCCAATGGAATGAATACTTTGAGCAAATAGCGGTAAGGCAGGCCGCCGGGATCCGGCGATCCCTCACCGGTGTGATAGGACTGCATCACATAGGGTATCGCCAGCGAGGCGATGAGCATGCCGACGGCCAGAGTCAGCAGACTGGCGAGCAAATCGATCCCTTCTCGCGTGCGTGGCCCGAAGCGTTCATAAAGAAAATCCACCCGCACATCCGCGCGGTGATAGACCGCGTAGGCCATGCCGAGCAACGCGATCGGCGAGACCAGATGCCATTCGGCTTCCTGCATGCCCACCGGACTCCAGGACAACACATAACGCAGCAGCACATTGGTGGCGACCAGAACCACCAGCATCAGCACGGCGGCACGGGCCACCCAGCCTGCGGCCCGCACCACGGGCTCAAGGCGGTTCACTACAAAACGGTTCAACAACCCATCCATCAGCAAGGCTCTCACAGCATCATGAAGGCTTTTTCGCTCACCGCTGCCCAGGACTCGTGTTTGCCACGGAAATCCATGAAGGCGTCGTGCACCTTGCGCGTGGTTTTATCGGCTTTGGCCAGACTTTCGAGGGTTTCGGCGGTGACCTCCTTCAACTTCGCCACCACGTCCGCCGGCAACGGCCGGGCATCGACGCCTTCGTTAGTGACCAGATCGGTAAGGGCATCGGCGTTGACCGCTTCACACCAGGCGTGGCTCTCCACATTGCACGCTTGCGCGGCGGTCCGTACCACCGCTCGCAAATCCTCGGGCAGGCTGTCCCAGGCTTTTTTGTTGATGATTAGTTCGGTGACGTTGGTCGGCTCGTGCCAACCGGTGGTGTAATAGTATTTGGCCGCCTTGTGCAGCCCCAGACGCCGGTCCTGGTAGGGACCAACAAACTCGGCGGCGTCGATCACGCCCCGCTCCAGCGCCGGAAATATTTCCCCGCCGGGCAACAGGCGCACGGTCACGCCAAGCTCGGCGTAGACCCGGCCCGCCAACCCCGGGATACGCATCTTGAGCCCATCCAGATCACCGACATTTTCAATCGGCTTGCGGAACCAGCCCGTCATTTGAGTACCGGTGTTGCCCATGGGCATGGCCACCAGCCCGTGCTCGGCGTAGATCTGGTTCCATAATTCCAGGCCGCCACCGTGGTAAATCCAGGCGTTCATGCCCTGTGTGTTCATACCAAAAGGGACCGTGGTGAAGTACTGTGCGGCGGGAATTCTGCCGGCCCAGAAATAGGCATTGGCCGCGTTCATCTCCACCAGCCCCTTGGACACCGCGTCAAACCCTTCCATGGCGGGAATCAATTCGCCAGCGGCGAAATGCTGGATCTTCAGACGCCCGCCGGAAAGGATTTCCACTTTCTTGCAAAAGTCAGTGGGGCTGCCCGGCCCCTGCACATAGAACGGCGCGCCCGGCGGGTAGGCGTTGGTCATCTTCCAGTTGAAGGTGGTTTGCGACTCCGCCCGAACGATGGCGGGGGCGCCCAGTATCGCACCGGACGCGGCGGCCCCGGCGGTGGCGAGGAACTTGCGGCGATTCAGGGTCATGGTGGTCTGCTCCTGTTTCCGTGATCAGCGCCCGAAGGCATTTGTAATGCCGACCTCAGCAAGGCTCATGCCAAACCATAGCTAACCGTAACGCTATGATTTTTATCTTTTTTCTTTTACGGCGAGCCATTCTCCATGAGCACCGGCATCGCCCAGCGCGGAGCCGGACAACCGCACAAACGAATGACAAATGGCGTATCACCACGGGCCGGGAAGCCATTTGTCATCTGGCGGCAAACATTGGTGTCCGATCGTCAGTCCGGGGGCCGCCATCGCTGACAGATGTATGGCGCGCACCGCTTGCGTACCGCCGCACCCGCACAGTGCGAAGCCGACGCTACAGACGCGGGCCGCCACGCCGGTGCTTGACGCGGGACATCAGCATTTTGCAGTCGACGGAGAGGACCTCCGGACGGTTGAAGATGCGGCGGCGGGCAAAGGCGTCAAAGCTTTCGAAGCTGTCGGTGAGGGTGTGAATATGCAGGCTCTGCAAATCACTCATGATGTAAAGGCTGACTACTTCCTGGCAGTCCGCCAGTTCCTGGGACACCGTTTCCAACTGCGTCGGCGCCACTTTCAGATCGATGAAGAGGGAAATCACCTTGCCCAGCTTCTCCGGATTGACCACGGCGGAGAATTGCTCAATGACGCCGCTGGTCACCAGCCCCTGTACCCGGGTGCGGGCGTGGGCACGGGAAATGCCGAGCTGGCGGGCGATATCGGCGTAGGAGGCGCGCGCGTCCTTGATCAGTATATTCAGCAGAGCACTGTCGAGTTTGTTCATGACCGGTCCACATCACCATGTGCCACCGGTCATGCAGGGTTCATGCCCTTCGCGGAGTCAGGCCACCGCCCGCGCCGCCGGAGAGCGCGCCAGGTACGCCAGCGCCTGCCCGGTGTCCCCTTCAAAGAACGGGTGGAAGCCGGGGTGAATCCAGCGCAGGGTCGCCGCCACCAGAAAGCTGAAGGTGGGCACATTGCCGGTGCGGCGCCCGGTGCGCTGCAACCGCCATAACAGTCGCGGAATCCACTGCCGGCCGATCCGGCGCACGCGCGGATCCGGATCCTGGCGCGCCAAGCTGCGCGCGCCTTCGGAGATGAAGTAAATGAACAATGGAAACACCAGCGCCATCAACGCCTGTCGGCTGACATAGAACCCCAGTTGGGTGCGGCACAGATGATCGAACAGATCGAAGGCCACGGTGCGGTGCTCGACCTCCTCCGCCAGATGCCATTTGAACAGGTCCGCCATGGCGGCGTCGCCCTGCTCTTCCCAGGACGTATTGTCCATCGCCCATTGGCCGAGTACCCCCGTGAAGTGTTCGATCGCGGCGATGAGGCCCACCCGCAGCACCAGCCAGGGCTTTTCCAGATGACGCTGCCGAAACATCGGTACCGCCAACGGCGTATCACCCAGGAAAGTGCCAAATAGCCAATCCACCCGCGCCACATAGTCCTCCACGCTCAAGCCGTGGCGGCGCAGGTACTCCTGGGCGCCGGAGTGGGCACGAGAGTGAATCGCTTCCTGGCGAATGAAGCCCTCCACCTCGGCCCGCAAAGCGTCATCGCTGATCAGCGGCAGGGCCTGGTTATAGACGCGACAGAACCACAGTTCCCCGGCAGGCAGCAGCAAATGGATGCCGTTGATCATGTAGGAGGAAAACGGGTCTTCCGGCAACCAGTGCAGTGGCGTCCCGGAGAAATCGAAGCGGACACGGCGGGCCTTCAAGGAATGGCCCGCCGCGCGATGCAGCTGTTGTGCTTTTTGTTTGGCGGTGGACATGTCGGATTCCATCTGGACGTTGTCTAGATAGAATCTAATTTACATCGATCAATGTCACTGTCAACAATGTCGAGCCACCGAAATGCCGCCGGTGCCGGTCTCGGTCGTCCTTACGAGGCCAGAAAACCCTGGATCTCCGCCGCCACCGGTTCGGGCGTATCCATATGCAAATGATGACGTCCGGGCAGGATGACCCGACGGGCGTCCCGGAGCCAGTCGAAGCGGTGCTCGAATTTCACCTCGCCGGCGAGGCCATTCTCCCCCAGGATCAGCAAGGTGGGTGCTTCAATGGCACGGACAAAGCCTTCCACCTGTTCCTCGGTGAAGCGAACCGAGGAGGCAATCCGCAAACGCATGTCGGTACGCCAGGTCCAGCCGCCTTCCACCGCCACCAGCCCCCGCTCGCACAGCAGCCGCGCGGATTCGGTTTCGAGGCCGCCAAGCGCGGGCCGGCGCACCGCCACCGCGTCGTCCTGGTGGGCATAGACCGGCTTGCGCTTCTCCGGCAGGGAGTGCATCTGATCGATGGCCGTGCGCAGCGTACTGACCACTTCATTGGCGGGCGTGGCCGGCGGGCCCAGTCCTTCAATCAGAACCAGTTTGCTGACCCGCTCGGGGAAAGTCGCGGCGAACAGGCAGGCCACCCCTGCCCCCATGGAATGCCCCATCAGCACGAAGCGGTCCCACCCCAATTGGTCGGCCACGGCGAGCACGTCGCGCACATGGTCCACGTAATGGGTGGCCAGCTCCGCCGGGCGGTGCTCGGAATGGCCATGGCCGGCGAAGTCCAGCGCCACCATGGGCCGGTGCAAATGCGCGGACAGCGGCAGATAGGAAGCGGCATTGTCGAGCCAGCCATGCAGCGCGAGAATCGGTTCACCCTCGCCATCCCAATACAGCGCCGCCAGGGTTTGTCCGTAGGCGGAAAAGCGGCGTTCTTCAGGCACTCTTTTGGTCGGCGGGGAGGGCATGCTCGGCTCCGGTCAGTTCCACGATCAGTTCCCGCACCATTTCAGCGGTACGCTCCGGGTATTGCAACGGGTACATGTGGCCTCCTGGCGAGAACAGCCGGCGCAGACGGTGACGGCGCGCGTGCCGTCCGCCGCTGTGATGAAACGGCGGCGGCGAGTCCTGGCCGGTGACCAGGGCGCCGGGTACCTTGAGGCGGGGCATGCGCGTGAGACCGGTGGGGACTTCGCGGAAGATGGCCACTTCGATTGCCGGGCGGAAGCGCAGCCGCCAGCCGTCCCCGTGACGCTCCAGACCGGCCCGCAGATAATCCCGCAGGCAGCGCGGATCGAACGCCTTGAAGAAGCCACGGGAGCCGAAATAGCTTTCCACGTCGTCCCAGTTGTCCCAATGATCGAGCCGGGTTTTGCTGAGGCCGGCGGGGGTGAACCGGTCCTGCAGGCCCAGCGCCTTGATGCCGCGCATGATAACGCCGCGGAATCCGTTGGCCATGGGCGGATCCAGCATGATCAGCGCCTTGAACCAGTCCGGGTGGCGCTGGGCCACGTGAAACATCAGCACCGAGCCCATGGAATGGCCCAGGCCGATCAGCGGCTTGGGCAGATCCCGCATCCACTCTTCCAGCTCCAGGCTCAGGCTTTTCCAGTCGGCGTCCACCGGGAAGCGCGCATCGTGCGCCAGACACTCGATAATCCGCACATCATAGTGCTCCGCCAGCGGCGCCAGGAAGGTGTCGTAACTGTGGCCGGGCACACCGTTGGCATGGGCGAACGCGAGCGTGGTTTTGCGCCCGGCTTCACCGGTGTTATCGGTATCCGTCATGCATGAACCTCAGAACCAGCGTGGAAAGTCGGACATCATAGCCACACCGGCGGGGAAACACATGGACCGATTACGACATCATGGGGGGCGAATTCGGTCAGCCGGGAGCTCAGCGCAACGCAGGTCCGCTCGTGTACAATGCCCCGATGGCGGACGGCCGCCAGCGGCCGAGTAACGATCCGAGGAAAAGGCATGACTCTGATTTCTTTCAACATCAACGGTATTCGCGCCCGTCTGCATCAGTTGGAGGCGGTGATCAACAAGTACCAGCCGGCACTGATCGGTCTGCAGGAAACCAAGGTGCAGGACAGCGAGTTTCCCGAACAAGCGGTGCGGGATATGGGTTATCACCCCTATTATTTCGGCCAGAAGGGACATTACGGCGTCGCCCTGATCACCCGCGAACCGCTGGCGGATATTCGCTACGGCTTTCCTGGCGATGGCGAGGAAGCGCAAAAGCGCATGATCATCGGCCGTCTGCATGATCGCGACGGCGCGCCGGTGACGGTACTCAACGGCTACTTTCCGCAGGGCGAGAACCGCGCCCACCCGACCAAGTTCCCGGCCAAGCAGAAGTTCTACGAGGACCTGCAACAGTATCTGGAAAGCGAACACAGGCCGGATGAGCAGTTGGTAATCATGGGCGATTTCAATATTTCCTCCACCGATCTGGACATCGGCATCGGCGAGGACAATCGCAAACGCTGGCTGCGCGAAGGCAAAACCAGCTTCCTGCCGGAAGAACGTGAATGGTGGCAGCGGCTGGTGGACTGGGGTCTGGTGGATACCTTCCGCCACCTGAATCCGCAAACCAACGATGTGTTCTCCTGGTTTGATTACCGCTCCAAGGGCTTTCACCGTGAGCCTCGTCGCGGCCTGCGCATCGACACCCTGCTGGCGACCCGGCCGTTGCTTGACAAGCTCAAGGACAGCGGTGTGGATTACGACATCCGCGCCATGGAAAAACCCTCCGACCACTGCCCGGTGTGGGGCCGCTTCGACCCGATCTCATGAACGTGCGTCTGAATCTGAAACGGCTGCGCCCGGATCTGGACAGCCTGGGCTATCTGGTCGATCTGGCGATGATCGGCCTGATCCTGCTCAATCTGGGACTGATCCTGTTCGACTGGCTGTTCCGCATCCCCGCCGTGCAGGATTTTCTGCACATGCTGTCACCGGCGTTTTTCGGCTTCTACCGGGACACCGTGCACGCCAATTTTCTCGAAATCGACCTCTGGTTCGTGGCGGTTTTCCTTACCGAGTTCGTGATTCGCTGGGGCGTCGCCATCGGCCGGCGCACCTACCATCGCTGGTTCTTCTACCCGTTCGCGCACTGGTACGATCTGCTCGGCTGTATTCCGGTGGGCAGCTTCCGCTGGTTGCGGATCCTGCGTGTGATCAGCCTCATGTACCGTCTGCAGAAACGGGGCGTGGTGGACTTCACCGAGACCTATCTGGGCCGCACCGTACTCAAGTATTACCGGATCCTGGTGGAGGAGATTTCCGACCGGGTGGTGATCAACATTCTGGAAGGCGCTCAGCGGGAGATCGTCAGCGGCGGCCAGCTGATGCATCGTATCGAGCAGGACGTGCTGCTGCCGCGCCGTGACGATCTGGTGGACTATCTCGGCGGACGCATCGCCGACGCCACCCGGCGCAGTCACGACCAGTACCGGGACCAGCTCGGTGATTATCTCAGCCATCTCACCAATGAGGCGGTGAACCGCACCCCGGCGGGCCGGCGGCTGGCGGCGATTCCGGTGGCCGGCCCCCGTGCCGTCGCCCTGCTTGGCGAGACCGTGCGCGATGCCGGCGACGCTCTGGTGGAGCAGTTGGTGGAAGACATCAGCGCGCCAGCCAACCGTGAAAGGCTGGATCACCTGATCAATGACCTGATCAGCACCGCCACCGGCGGTCAACAGCAACAACTGAATACGCTGATTCGCGAAACCCTGCTGGATATCCTCGAGGAAGTGAAGGCGCAAATCGCCGTGCAGCACTGGAAGCACGAGGAAGCGGATGAGCGCATGCTCGAAGAGAAGCGCCGGCAGCAAGCCCGCAAAGCGCGCCGTGAAAGGCGCGAACGGAAAGAGAGAAGCTAAGTGCCGATCAGCAGGGCCGTTCCGGCCCTCGCAGCCACAGCAGACGGGCGCCGTTGGCGGCGGCCACGTCCACATCCAGCGCCGCCACCGAACCGACCCGGAACGCCGGACGGGAGCACGGCTCACCAATCCAGGTGGCGGTGAGCAAGGACACCAGCGGCATGTGGCTGACCAGGACCAGGTTTTCCTGCTCCGGCTGCAGCATCAACCACTCCAGAAACCGCTCCGGCTGCGCCTCGGGCACCAGGTAACCGCAGGATTCCTGTTCCATGCCGCCGAACGCCTGAGCGATGCACAGCGCGGTCTGCTGCGCGCGCCGGTAGGGGCTGGCCACCATGCGGCCCACGCTGACCCCTTCCTCACGCAAGGTTTGCCACAGGGACAACACTTCCGCCCGGCCCCGTTCGGTCAGCGGGCGCTCCGCGTCGGTGGGGGCCTTGGCCACCGCTTCACCATGACGGCACAGGTACACTCTCAAGACGAGGCTCCGTGGAAACTGAATTCCACATCGTGTTTGTGTTCACCGCTCATCAGCCGCACCACCATGGTCTCCAGCGGCTGATGATCGTAAATGATATCGTAGAGGGCGGTGGCCAGCGGCATATAGACCTGCAGTTCCCTGGCCCGCTCCGCCACCAGCTTGATGGTGTTGATCCCTTCCGCGGTCTGTCCCAGGTCCGCCACCGCCTGTTCCAGCGATTTGCCCTGCCCCAGCTCGTAACCAACCCGGTAATTGCGCGACAACGACGAGGAACAGGTGGCGATCAGATCGCCTACCCCGGCCAACCCCAGGAAGGTCAGTGGATTGGCGCCCAACCCCACGGCGAAGCGGCTCATCTCCGCCAACGCCCGGGTCAGCATGAAACTGCGGCTGTTCTCGCCGACGCCAATGGCCGCCGCCATCCCGGACGCCACCGCGTAGATGTTCTTGAGCGCCCCGCCCAGTTCCACACCATACAGGTCCGGATTGTCGTAGACACGAAAGTAATCGCAGCTCAGGGCTTTCTGGATGGTGGCGCGCAGTGCCTCGTCACCACTGGCGATGACGGTGCCGGTGAATTTGCGTTCGACGATCTCCCGCGCCAGGTTGGGGCCACTGAGTACCCCGACCCGGGTGTGCGGCCATTCGCGCTGCAACACCTGGCTCATCAGCAGGAAACCGTCCTCCAGGATGCCCTTGGTGCAACTGACCACGATGGTGCCGTCCGGCACCCAATGGCGGGCCTGGCCGAGGACCTCGACAAAGGCGCTGCTGGGGACGGCGACGAACACCAGATCGGCGCCCTTGAGCACTTCTTCCAGGCTCTCGGAAGCCACCACTCCGGCCGGCAGGGCCTGCCCTGGCAGATAGCGCGGGTTCTCACGGTCCTCATTGATGGCCGCGGCGGTTTCCGGATCGCGCACCCAGAGCCGGGTGCCGTGACCGTTTTCCGCCAGGATACTGGCCATGGCGGTACCGAAGCTGCCGCCACCGAGAATGGCCGCGGTATGTTGCGTCATGCAGGGCATCCTTTGTCCGGCGGCGCGAACCGGGCCGCGCCGCGAATTTCCGGCATCATAAGAGCCTGGGCCGGATCTTTCCACCTTAGGCCACTTTCCTGCTCCCGGTCCGTCGTCCAGCCTTCCTATCAAGCCCGTTCGGCGCGGTCCTGCAGCAGTTGATTCAAGCGCCGCGCGGTGGCCGCCGGATCCTTCGGCAACTGGCCTTCGGCCAGCAGCGCCTGATCCAGCAGTAGCTGAGTCAGTTCGGCAAAGGTATCGCCGTCCTCGATCTCGGCCATGCGCTGCATCAACGGATGGGACAGATTCACCTCCAGGACCGGCTTGCTCTCCGGCACCGGCTGGCCGGCGGCTTCCAGCATCATGCGCATCTGCGGGCCCAGCTCGTCGGCACCGAGCACCAGACAGGCCGGGGACTCCACCAGCCGGGCGGTGGCGCGCACCGCTTCCACCTGCTCGTTGAGCACTTCGCCCAGACGGCCCAGCACCGGTGCATCCTGCCGTGGATCTTCCGCTTTGTCGTCTTCATCGCCGGGCATGTCCAGCTCACCGCGCGCGGCGTTGACCAGGGTGTAGCCCTTGTACTCGGTGAGGAAGCCCATCATCCATTCGTCCACCCGCTCGGCCAGCAGCAGCACCTCGACGCCTTTCTTGCGGAACACTTCCAGGTGCGGGCTGTTCTGGGCGGCGCTCAGGCTGTCGCCCAGCAGGTAGTAAATCCGTTTGTTCTCTTCGCCGGCGCGTTCAATGTAATCATCCAGCCCCACGCTCCCCGGCGTTGGCGAGGTGGAGGAAGCGAAGCGCAGCAAACCGGCGATGGCCTCACGGTTATCGCCGTCCTCGCCGACCCCTTCCTTGAGCACCTGGCCGAACTGTTGCCAGAACGTGGCGTAGGCTTCCTGGTCACCGCTCAGCTTGCGCAGCATCTGCAGTACCCGCTTGGTCAGCGCCGCGCGGATCTTGCGCACCGGACCATAGTCCTGCAGCAATTCACGGCTGACATTCAACGGCAAGCCCGGCGCATCCACCACGCCTTTGATGAAACGCAGATACAGGGGCAGGAACTGTTCGGCGTCGTCCATGATGAACACGCGCTGAACATAGAGCTTGAGCCCCCGGCTGGCTTCCCGGTGGTACAGATCGAACGGTGCCCGCGGCGGTACGTACAACAGGCTGGTGTACTCCAGGTTGCCTTCCACCCGGTTGTGACTCCAGGTCAGTGGATCCTGGAAGTCATGACTGACGTGACGATAGAAGCTCTGGTATTCCTCATCGCTGACCTCCTGGCGGGGGCGCTGCCACAGGGCGGTGGCGGAATTGAGGGTTTCCAGCTCGGTGGCGTCCTCCTCCTTCTCGTCACCGGACGGCACCGCCATGCGGATCGGGAAGGCCACGTGGTCGGAATACTGCCGTACTATGTTGCGCAACTTGCCGGTGTCGACGAAGTCCCTGGCGTCGTCACGCAGATGCAGGGTAATGCGGGTACCACGGTGCGGCACCGTCAGCGTTTCCACACTGAACTCGCCCTGACCGTCGCTTTCCCAGCGCACGCCCTGCTCCGCGCTGTCTCCGGCCCGGCGGCTTTCCACGGTGACCGTGTCGGCGACGATGAAAGCGGAATAGAAACCGACCCCGAACTGGCCGATCAGTTGCGCGTCTTTCTTCTGATCACCGGTAAGACTGGCGAGGAATTTCTCGGTGCCGGACCGGGCGATGGTGCCCAGGTTCTCCACCACTTCCTCGCGGTTCATGCCGATTCCGTTGTCACTGATAGTCAGAGTGCCGGCGTCGGCGTCCACCGCCAGATCGATGGCCGGCTCCGGATCTTCCTCCAGCCATTCCGGGTGATCCAGAGCGGCGAAGCGCAGCTTGTCACAGGCGTCGGAGGCATTGGATACCAGCTCACGCAGGAAAATTTCCCGGTTGCTGTACAGGGAATGGATCATCAGATGCAACAGGCGGGACACTTCCGCCTGAAAACCACGGGTCTCGCGGTCACTGCTCATCGAGGGGTTCTCCGTTTTGTTGTCGGGTGCGGCCTTGGGATGGGAGAAAAATTGGGTTGGCGGCGGGAATTTCAAGGGGTCACACCAGATCGGCCAGAGCCTGCTCAAGGTGGGGATAGCGGAACACGAACCCTTGCTCTTCCAGTCGGCGGGGGTAAGCGCGCTGCCCGCCGAGCATCAGCTGCGACATCTCGCCCAGAGCCAGTCTCAGCACCGGCGCCGGCATTACCCAAGGCGCCGGCCGCCGCACCGCCCGGGCCAGGGCGTGATGAAATTCGCGCTGGGTCACCGGCCCCGGCGCGGTACCGTTGAACACCCCTTCGACGCCGGGAGCGGCCAGCGCCCGGGTCAGAATCGCCACCAGATCATCCCGGTGGATCCAGCTCAGCCATTGTTCCCCGTTGCCCAGACGCATCCCCAGGCCGAACCGGTAAGCGGGCAACAGCCTGGCCAGCATGCCGCCGTTGGCACCCAGCACCACGCCGGTACGAACGATCACCAGCCGTATGCCCAGGCCGGTGACTTCACGGGCCGCCTGCTCCCAGGCATCGCAGAGACGGTAACCGAAGTCCTTGCGCCGGGCGGAGCTGTGTTCGGTCAGTTCGGCGTCACCGGCATCGCCGTAGAAGCCCACCGCCGAACCGCTGACCATCACCGCCGGCGGCTGCCGCAGACGGCGCATCAGCGCCACCAGGTCCCGGGTAAGACCGACACGGGAGTCCAGCAACCGCTGCTTGCGTGGCGCACTCCAGCGACGACTGAACAGGCTCTCGCCGGCCAGATTGACCACCGCATCCAGCGCTTCGTCGTCGGCGATGTCATCGAACGAGGCGATTATCCGGGTGCCGGGCGGGCACGACGCCAGCGCCCGTTGCTGGCTCTGGCGACTGAGCACCACCAGCCGGTGACCGTGGCTGTGCAGATGATGTCCCAGGGCGCCACCGATGAAACCGGTGCCGCCGGTCATCAGGATATTCACCGAACCGCCTCCATGGACACGATATCGGGTAGTGCATGGAAGTATTCCACTGTGCCGGCACCCACCGGCACAGTCAAAGTAATACGCCCGCCCGCCACCGCCTGCAAGCGCCCTTCCTGGGTTTTGCCGTCCCCGGTGGTAACCCGGACCTGACGCCCCAGCAGTGCCTGATAAGGCACCTCCGGGGCCACCGGGTCATCGCCCGGCACCACCGGCGGCGGCGTGTCGGAAACGGTGGCCGTCGCCACTTGCCAGCGGCGGCCGTCGTGGCTGCCCAGGCTGTCGATCTGGGCCCCGTCCACGGCGATCTCGGCGCTGCCGGCACCCAGCGCCAGGCGCAGCCAGAGCCGATCGCTGGCGACCCGGGTCAGCACACCGGTGCGCTCCCGGCCACTGCTTTCGCGCACCGTCAGCTCGGTGCCGGTCAGTGGCGCCAGCGCCAGCAAGTCGGTCAGCGGCTCCGAGGTATCCGGCCCCGGGGGTTCGGCCGATTCCGGCGGCCGTGACGGTTCGGGCAACGGTTGGCGACCACCGGTCATGGAACCCGGTGTCACCGCCCATCCCACCGGGGTCTTCTCCAGGCCAAGCTGACGCCGTTCACTGGCGCCATCGGAGCGGGTCAGGCGCACCTCCACCCGGCCCTCGCCGGCGGTACGGCGCAGGATCACATTTTCCACTTCCACGTTTTGCAGTACCCCGGCGGGGAACTGGGTCTGCAAATACTGCTCCGCCACCCAGGCCAGGGTGTCCGGGTGATCGAAAGCGGCATCCACCTTGCCGTCCCGGTAGCGCAAGTGGTTGGTGCGGGCGGTGAAATCCCCCACCAGATAGCTGTTTTTCTCATCCGGCAGGACCAGTTGAATGGTGCCGCTGAAGCCGCTGGGATCCCGTGGCGCCAATGCCAGATCAAGACGGTAGCCGTTACTGATAATGCGCGTTTCCGGGTATTGCTGGCCGGCGGGGGTCCAGGAAAGATGCACTTCCGGTCCCTGCTCCTCCCAGGGAGACACCAGCAAGGTACGGCGTTCGCGGATCGCCTTCGCCGACCAGTTCAAGAGCAGACTGACGGACAGTTCCGGCAGCACACCGTCCCCCTGATGCACCGTTAATACACCGTTGACCAGGGTCACCTGGGGGGTGCTCAAATCGGTACCGTGCAGCCGGCCGGTAAGCGGATGCCCCTCGCCACGGGCCATCAGCAGGGCCGCTTCCGAGGAGCGCACGAAGGGGCTGCTGGTGATGTCGGCGCCGCCGCTCACCACCTGACCCGGCATCAGGGGAATCGTTGCGTTCTCGCGGTAGTCCACGTACATCAGTCCCAGGCCCGCCAGGGTGATCACCAGCCCCGCGACCCGCAACAAGGCGAGCCGCCCATAGGCCTCCCAGTTCTCCTGCACCTGCTGCAAGCCTGCCACAGGCAATACGAACAGGACCAGGCTGTGACCACGCCAGGCCGCCTGCCTGATCAGCCCCACCGTGGCCATGACCGTCATGCTGACGCCCACTACCACCAGCCAATCCGCCATTGTCTTTTATCTCCCCAATCCCGGGTACATGCCGCTCGCGGCCGCCCAAAAGGCCAGCTTACAAAGCCTCTCCGGAGCCCGCCAGCGTTTCCCCCACCATCGGGGGGTGGAGATCCCGGGCTTATGATCACGGTCACATAGCGTCGGCACCGAAAGGCTTCCGTACAGACCCGCCTCAGTGCCTCCCTCCATCAGGGACAGCGGAGCCGCGTTATGCCTTTACGGGAACGCCGTAAATACGTCCCTGTAGGCTCCCGGTCGAACGTCCCTGTTCGACAGGATCCCGCAAAGGCATAACGCGGCTCCGCTTCGAGGTAACCGGAAAGCACAGGAGCCTTTCCGACCTCCGCTGAGGCGCTATGACGGGATGATGTGATCTGCCCTCTCCTGAAAGGTTCGTCGTTGCTGGAACCCGGAACGCTGCGGCTCACTCGAAGCGGGTCTGTACGGAGGCCTTCCGGGACCCTGTTTGACAGGGACGTCAAACCGGGAGCCTACATGGACGAATTCACGGCGATCCCGGAAGGCCTCCGTGCAGACCCGCCCCCCCGATGGAGAGACCCATCCTCGGTTGATCCGCGATGAACAAAAAAAATACTTGTATCGGGGAAAAACAGAAGTTATATAGGCGCTGAGGTAGTCGGGTTGGGAGTTCCGTTCGCGGAGTCCCCCTTGGCACCCGGTTGTTTACGGCGCTTTCGTTACCGAAAGGAGGCCCCATGAGTAACCGCCGCGCTGACCGTGACTATGAATCGGAAGATCTGCTGATGAATGATGATTTTGACCTTGTCGATGACGACAACGATGAGGAACTCCAGGAGGAACGCAGCGCCCGCGCTCGCAGTTTCAACATGGATATGCGTCATCGTATCGAGGATCGGCTGGAGGAGCGTCGTCTGAAACGGGAGCTTAGCGAATACGAGTTCCTTGATTTGGAAGACGACGATACTCTGCACTGAACCTCACCGGCCTCCGTCGCCCTTTCGGGCTGACGGAGTCCGCCGGTATCTTTCATTTTTTAAAAAAAACCGGGAAAACGTCACCTAGAAGCGTTCATTGTTCGCTTTGCCCAGGTTATTGATTTTGCTTTTCCGTAATACCTTGAGTAACCCGTTACGCAGGGCGCGCAGTACCGGATACAATATCGACGCGACCCTCGGCGAGCGGAACATCCAGTAATTCAGGCGGTTGAACAGCCCGGAACGGCTTCCCATCAACGCCAGCGCGTGGATAGCGTCGGCACCGTAATAGAGTTGCTCTCCGACCTTCAACACCATGCCCTGATCAATGTCCCAGCCACGGGCGGTGATCTCTCGCAGGATATCGGTGTCCTCACGCGCATCGACCAGTTGCAAGGGGCCGACGGCATCACGCAGGCGAACCCAGCGGCAATAGTTGTCGCAGGCGGGACATTGTTTGTCATAGACCAGCACGATATCCGCTTTCGCCATAGTGCCCTCAGTGTCTGTCTTTCTCACATTGTCGAAACAACGTCCGTGCAGGGCAATGGGAGAGCCGGTTCTTCACTCCGTACGGTTTGCCTCCCATGCCTGCTCGGCGGACGTGGCACCTGAGCGCTGCATCGCATGGATACGCCGGACCAATACGATCAACGCGAAAGCCAGCGGTATCTCCAGAAAGTCCGCCGCCAGCGTCACCTGACTAAGGCGCAGGTAGTCATCCACGGAATTCGCATGACGAGCCAGTTGCATGATGGCCGACCCGAGTGCCAGGGACAGCAGCCACATCCCCCACCACACAGGCATCAGCATTGGCCTGGATTGACGCCGCCAATCGGCGGGGGCGACACTGGCACGCCAGATTTCCTTCATCGCCTGATACGGTTTCCACATGCTGAGCACGGGGATGAAGTACCAGCCCACCGCCCAGCCCGGCGTGAACTGCATGTCCGCTGCCCCCAGCCTGCGGCAATTCTGGTTGGCACGGTAGATCCAACGGGCCACCAGGATCATGGCGGTGATAAGAACGAGGGTTTGCACCAGGCCGATCACTCCCTGGCGAATAGCCGCGGTCTGGATAGTCTGATCGCTCAACATCACGCCATCGCGAAGTCGGGTCAATAGCCGATATTCCAGTAATCCCGAAATAACCGCCACCGTCGCCATGGCCATATCCGCGTATAAAAAACGTATCACCCATTTGGTCAGCGCACCGGCGTCAATCAACGCCTCCGGTTGCAGAGGTTTTTCCGACAGATCCGCCCGCGGCGGTGCGTAAGGCGTCCCCTCCCCCTGATTCGGGCTTCCCTGTTCCATTGTTCGGCTTCCCTTTTGGTTCGAATATTCGCTAGCGCCGGCGCCAGTGCCCGGCGGACAGCCGGTAAAGACAGTGCTCCCGTATTGGCATGCCTTCCGGCACGCTGGGATGGTCGAAGGTTTCCTCCTGCCGTTCCATACCCAGCCGCTCCATCACCGCCTGAGAGCGGTAATTCAGCACACTGGTGAAGGCAACGATTTCCTCCAGCTCCAGGTTGTCAAAACCGAACTCGAGCACCGCCCTGGCGGCTTCCGTGGCATAGCCGTTGCCCCAGGCATCGCGGCGCAGACGCCAGCCGATTTCCACGCAGGGCTGGAACGGCAACATGACGTTGGGAATATTGAGGCCGACAAAGCCCAGAAACCGCTTTTGTTGCTGTTGCTCCAGCGCCCAGAATCCCCAGCCGCGTTCGGCGATCAAGGCCTCGCAGTGATCCGCCATGGCCTGACTCTGCGCCTCATTCATGGTCCCGGGGAAGAATTGCATCACTTCCGGGTCCGCGTTCATAGCCGCGAACGGGGCACGATCCGCGGGCCGCCACTGGCGCAAACGCAGACGCTCGGTGTTCAGTTCGGCAACCGGTTGTTTCATCACTCCCTCCGCGGCAATGGCCTCTCTCAGGCGTTTCCGCCCTTGAAAAAATTGCGCAGCCGGGATCCCCAGCGACGCTGATAAAACGGCTCCACCTGCTCCACGAAATAGCGGCTCAGCCCTTCGTCATTCTCCGCGATCCGATACAGATCCACCGCCTTCCCTTCGCTCACGGTGTCGCCAATCACCTGACCGCATTCGCGCATCACCGGCTCGATGTCGCCTTCCGCCTCGATACCGACCACCAAGGAGGGGTGCTCGCTGACGGAGCGATCATGCATCAGTGTCAGAAAGGCGCGTTTCACATTGCCGTGCTTGGCCAGAAGTTGGGTCAGGGAATCCACCATTCTGGCCGGATATTCGGCCGGCTGTCCCAACAGTACCTCGGTATCCTGCTCCACCGTGCGTTGCTCCGGCGCACCGCCAACACCGCCGTTCAGCAGCCCCCGCACTTCCTCCGGCACGAACTCCTTGCCGTAGGGCAGGCGCGGGTTGAGATAGAGAGTCGCGCCCTCGGTCATCTCGAACAAGGAACGGGCCGGCAGCGCCAGGTAGGATTGCTCCTCCTCAATGGCTTGCTGCAACAGCTCCAGGGACGAGAAGAACGGAATCGCCGAGCTCCCGTCCTGCTTCTCCCATTGCGCCAGATTGACCTGACTGCCGGCCTCCAGGGTGGTCTGCCCACCACCGCCATTGGCGGTGCCCAGCACATAGACCGTGGATTCCAGCAGCCGCTGGTAGAACTCCGGCCGGTGAGCCGGTTCGCTGGCTGCCAGCCGCAGCAGGCGTTCCAGATCGTTTTCTTCCCTTTCCGTCATCAACGACATCCTGTATGTCATGCCTGCATCAGGCTTTCCCTGAGCCGGGGAAGGCAATGATATTGTTGGGGAACTCACGGGAGGCCACCTCACCGGCGAAGTCCTCCGCCACCTGCAAAATGGTGCGGCTGACGTGGGCATACTGCTTGGAGAACGGCGGCCAGTAGTCACCCAGCCCCAGGGCATCGTTGATCACCAGCACCTGGCCGTCGCAGTCCGGACCGGCACCGATACCGATGGTGGGAATCCGCAGGGTGTCGGTGAGCGTCGCGCCCAGATCGTAGGGAATGTGTTCCAGCACGATCATGAAGGCACCCGCCTCCTGGATGGCGATGGCATCCTCCAGCACCTGCCTGGCTTCCTGTTCGGTGCGCCCCACCTTGGTAAAGCTCTTGGCGGTCTGCGGGGTCAGGCCGGTGTGCCCGACCACCGCGATGCCGTTGTCCACCAGATGCCGGATCACCTCGGTCTTGGCGCCCTCCAGCTTGACGCTGTCCGCGCCGGCGGCGATCAGGCGGCGGGCATTCCATAGCGCTGTGTCCGGGTCCTTATCGGTCTGGTAGGGCAAGTCGCCGATGATGTGGGTTTCCGGCGCGCCACGGCGTACGGCACCGACGTGATAGGTCATGTGGTCAATGGTCACGTCACGGGTGCTGTCGAAGCCCATTTCCACCATGCCGACGGTATCCCCCACCAGGATCACCGGAATTGATGCCCGTTCCACCGCCCGAGCCACCGGGCAGGTATAGGCGGTCAACATGGCGATGGGCGTCCGCCCTTTCATTTCCATCAAAGCCTGTGCGTGCTTTTTCATCACAAACCACTCCTCCTGAAAACCGGAGCTTGAGCTAATCATGTTCCGCCGCGACAGACAATACGGGTGTGGCACCGCCCGTTGAAAAGCATGGTGACAGCCTTATCGCCCTATCTTCACAACACCGATATCGTGCAAAATGCTTTCAAGGTGGCGGCTGATTCCCCAGCGCGGCCAGCAATTCCGCGATGGCCACGCCGTCGTCATGAGTTGGAGAAAAACAATATGTTCGATCTGGTGACACCGGAGCTGGTGGGAATCTCAAGCAATCGATTGGGACGCGTCGACAACTGGATGCGGACGCTGGTGGCATCGCGGCGGCTGGCCGGTATCAGCGTACTGGTTTACCGGCGCGGGCATTGCGCCTGGTTTGGCGGCGCTGGCCACCTGAAGACGGATCAGCAGCAGAAGATCGCCGAAGATACCCTCTTTCGTATCTACTCGATGACCAAGCCGATCACCAGCGTCGCCGCCATGATGCTCTACGAGCAGGGCCTGTTTCAGCTCGATGATCCGATAGCAAAATTCTTGCCTGAGTTCACCGACATGCAGGTCTGTGTGGGCGGGGACGAAGAGAATCCCAAGCTGGAACCGGCGCGCAGCCTGATCACCATGCGGCAACTGCTGACGCACACTTCCGGGTTGGCCTACGATTTCACCAGCATTCCACCGGTGGATGCCCTGTATCGCAAGCACGGCATCAACTTCAGTCGCCATCACGGTTCATTGGCGGAAATGACCCGGCAGGCGGCACAGATGCCGCTGCTTTTCCATCCCGGTACAAAGTGGAACTACAGCATCTCCACGGATGTGCTGGGACGGGTGGTGGAGGTGATTTCCGGGCAATCACTGGATCGCTATTTCGAGGAACATATCTTTGCTCCTCTGGGCATGAACGATACCGCCTTCTGGGTCGCCGAAGAAAAATTGCATCGACTGGCAGAGATGTACACCCTGGCCGGCGCCACGCCACCACGCATCAAGGGCGAGCCCACCGAAGTCATCCCGGACCCGCGGGGCGCGCTGGAAGTCAGCGCGGCGTCCGGTGGTCGGCAGTTCACTCAGCCACCCAAAATTTTCTCCGGCGGCGGTGGCCTGACCTCCACCACCGGCGACTACCTGCGTTTCGCTCTGATGCTACGCAATGGCGGCAACTTCAACGGGGTGCGCCTGCTGGGCCGCAAGACCGTGGAATTGATGCACAGCAATCACCTGCCCGGCTCGATGGCCGACATGGGCGAGCCCCGTTTCAACAATACTCACATGGGGGCCGGGTTGGGATTCGGTCTGGGTTTTGGCGTGGTACTCAATCCGGCCTTGGCTCAAACCATGGGTTCGGTGGGCGAGTATTTCTGGACCGGCATGGCCAACACCCAGTTCTGGATCGACCCCAGTGAAGACCTGATCGTCATCCAGATGGCCCAGATGATGCCCTCCACGCTGGTACCGATCCGGCAAACCCTGCGCTCACTGGTCTATCAGGCGCTGATTGACTGAACCCCAAAAAGCATCGCGGCCCGTGGGCCGCTCCTGCGAGAGGCAGAAACCTCCTGCGGGAGCGGCCCACGGGCCGCGATGGCATTGACGCTGGCGGCCGGACTCAAGGTCCGGCACCACCTGGGCTTACCAGCCGGTGGCTTTCTTTACGCCTTCGCCGATTTCCGCCGGGTTGCGCACGGTAACGACACCGGCGGCTTCCAGGGCGGCGAACTTCTCGTCCGCGGTGCCCTTGCCACCAGCGATGATCGCACCGGCGTGGCCCATGCGTTTACCCGGAGGCGCGGTGACACCGGCGATGTAGCTGACCACCGGCTTGGTCACGTGCTCCTTGATGTAGGCAGCGGCTTCATCTTCCGCGGTACCGCCGATCTCACCCACCATGACGATGGCTTCGGTCTGCGGATCGTTCTGGAACAACTCCAGCGCGTCGATGAAAGTGGTGCCCGGAATCGGGTCGCCGCCGATACCGATACAGGTGGACTGACCGTAACCCAGCTTGGTGGTCTGGTTGACCGCTTCGTAGGTCAGGGTACCGGAACGGGAGACGATGCCCACTTTACCCGGCTTGTGAATGTGACCGGGCATGATACCGATCTTGCACTCGCCCGGAGTGATCACGCCGGGGCAGTTCGGGCCGATCAGGCGCACACCGCCCTTGCGGGTGATGTATTCCTTCACGTACAGCATATCGAGAGCCGGAATGCCCTCGGTGATGCAGACGATCAGCTCGATGCCCGCGTCGGCCGCTTCCAGAATGGAGTCCTTGCAGAACGGTGCCGGTACGTAGATCACGGAGGCGGTGGCGCCGGTTTCCTTGACCGCGTCGGCCACGGTGTTGAAGACCGGCAGGCCCAGATGGGTCTGACCGCCCTTGCCCGGGGTCACGCCGCCGACCATCTGAGTGCCGTACTCGATCGCCTGCTCGGAGTGGAAGGTGCCCTGACTGCCGGTGAAACCCTGGCAGATCACTTTGGTGTTCTTGTCGATCAATACGCTCATTTGGCACCTCCCGCCGCTTTCACCACCTGCTCGGCGGCGTCATCAAAACTCTTGGCGGCGATGATGTTCATGCCGCTGTCGGCCAGCTTCTGCGCACCCAGCTCGGCGTTGTTGCCTTCCAGACGCACCACCACCGGCACCTCGACGCCCACTTCTTCCACGGCACCGATGATGCCTTCGGCGATCAGGTCACAACGGACGATACCGCCGAAGATGTTCACCAGAACCGCTTGTACCTGGTCGTCGGAGAGGATGATCTTGAACGCTTCGGTGACGCGCTCTTTGGTGGCACCGCCGCCCACATCCAGGAAGTTGGCGGGCTGGCCGCCTTTGAGTTTGACCAGATCCATGGTGCCCATGGCCAGACCGGCGCCGTTCACCATGCAGCCGATGTTGCCTTCCAGGGCCACGTAGTTGAGTTCCCATTCGGCGGCGCGACGCTCACGCTCGTCTTCCTGGGAGGGATCTTCCAGCGCCTTGATGTCCGGGTGGCGGAACAGCGCGCTGCCATCCACATTGATCTTGGCGTCCAGGCAGTGCAGATCGCCCTGCTCGGTGACCACCAGCGGGTTGACCTCGATCAGAGCCAGGTCCTTGTCGTCGAACAGTTTGGCCAGACCGGTGAAGATCTTGGCGAACTGATTGACCTGCTTGCCTTCCAGACCCAGTTGGAACGCGATCTGACGGGCCTGGTACGGCTGCGCGCCGACCAGCGGATCCACTTCCGCCTTGAGGATTTTCTCGGGGGTTTCCTCGGCCACTTTCTCGATTTCCACGCCGCCCTCGGTGGACGCCATGAACACCACCCGGCGGGTGGCGCGATCCAGTACCGCGCTCAGGTACAGTTCCCGGGCGATGTCGGTGCAGGTTTCCACCAGAATTTTGGAAACCGGCTGACCGTGCTCGTCGGTCTGGAACGTGACCAGACGCTGGCCCAGCCATTTTTTGGCGAACTCAGCCGCTTCTTCCGCGCTGTCCACCAATTTCACACCACCGGCCTTACCACGGCCGCCCGCGTGTACCTGGGCCTTGACGACCCATTTGTCACCACCAATTTCCTTCGTCTTGGCGGCGACCTCTTCGGGGGTGTCGCAGGCGAAGCCTTTGGAAACCGGCAGGCCGTAATCAGCAAACAGCTGTTTCGACTGATACTCGTGGAGGTTCATGCCATTAATTCCGTCGTTGATGAAAGATCAAAAGGCGGGACGGCGTGGCACGCCAACAACCGACGAAGTTCCGCGTTTGCGTCGACGGCTCCCGTGGGAGCGCGGCGGTGCAAACACACTACGTCCGGTATCGGCCAGCGCGGCACGCCGGGGCCCGACTCTTATTTCTTGCGGCGCCGTTGCGCCACGTGGATGGCCTTGTAATCCGTGGCCAGAGCCGCTTCGTGCACGGTCTCGGACAGGCTCGGGTGACCGAACACCATCAATTGCAGGTCCTCGATGCTGGCGCCGAATTCCAGGGAAATAACGCCCTGTTGGACCAGTTCGGAAGCCTGGGGACCGAGCACGTGCATGCCCAGAACGCGGTCGCTTTTCTCGTCCACCACGAACTTCACCATACCGGCGGATTCACCGGCGGCCAGAGCACGCCCATTGGCGGCGAAGGGGACCACCCCGGTTTTGTAGGGCTCCCCGGATTCCTTCACTTCTTCCTCGGTTTTACCCACCCACGCCACTTCCGGGTGGGTATAAATCACCCCGGGGACGGCGTCGTAGTTGACCTGGGTATGCTCGCCCGCGATCACCTCCGCCACCATGACCCCTTCTTCAATGGCCTTGTGGGCCAGGGCCGGACCGCGCACCAGATCACCGATGGCGTAGACACCGGGGACGTCGGTACGGCACTGGTTGTCGACGTAAATGAAGTTACGCTCATCCAGGGTCACACCGGCGTCCTGGCTGAGCAGGCCTTCGGTATACGGGCGGCGGCCCACGGCCACGATCAAACGATCGAAGGTTTCTTCTTGTTCGCCGCCACCATCGGTATAGGTAACGCGAACGGAATTTTTGTTTTTCTTGCTGCCAGTGACCCGGGCACCGAGGTGAATGTCCAGGCCCTGCTTGGTGAACTGCTTCATCGCTTCCTTGGCGACTTGCTGATCCACCGCCGGCAGGAAGGTGTCCACGGCTTCCAGCACGGTCACCTGGCTGCCCAGGCGCGCCCAGACGCTGCCCAGTTCCAGGCCGATCACGCCGGCACCGATCACGCCCAGTTTCTTGGGCACGCTGGTGAATTCCAAGGCACCGGTGGAGTCGACAATGATCTGCTGATCCACTTCCGCCACCGGAATATCGATCGGCACGGAGCCGGCGGCCAGGACCACGTTTTCCGCTTCCAGGGTCTGCTCGTCGCCTTCCAGCGGCTTGAACACCACCTGCTTGTTGGCTTTGAGCTGGCCGGTACCTTGCAGCCAATCCACCTTGTTGGCCTTGAACAACTGAGCGATACCGCCAGTCAGTTGCAGCACGATCTTGTCCTTGCGCTGCAGCATGGTGTCCAGGTCCAGGTTCAGTTTGCCAACACCGATACCGTGATCGGCGAAGGCTTCTTCGGCTTCATGGTATTTCCAGGAGGAATCCAGCAGCGCCTTGGAGGGGATGCATCCCACGTTCAGGCAGGTGCCGCCGAGAGCCGGGTCACCCTGCTTGTTGATGCGCTTCTCGATGCAGGCGGTCTTGTAACCCAATTGCGCGGCGCGAATCGCGGCGACATAGCCACCAGGCCCGCCACCGATGACGATGACATCGTATTTCTCTGACATAACCAGTCCCTATATGCGTCGGGGCCACCGGCGCGGGGCGCGGGGCCCCGGGCCGGCGCCGGGAATCAGATGTCCAGCAGCAGCCGTGCCGGATCCTCGATGAAGTTCTTCACGGCGACCAGGAATTGCACCGCTTCCTTGCCGTCGATGATCCGGTGGTCATAGGACAACGCCAGATACATCATCGGCAGAATCTTCACTTCGCCATCCACCGCCATCGGTCTTTCCTGGATCTTGTGCATACCCAGGATGGCGGTTTGCGGCGGGTTGAGGATCGGCGTGGACAGCAGTGAGCCGAAGATACCGCCGTTGGAGATGGTGAAGGTACCGCCGGTCATTTCCTCGATGGACAGTTTGCCGTCCCGGGCCTTGGTACCGAACTCGATGATCTGGGATTCGATTTCGGCCAGGCCTTTCTGGTCGGCGTCCCGCATTACCGGCACCACCAGACCACGCTCGGTGGACACCGCCATGCCCACGTCGTAGTAACCGTGGTAGACGATGTCATCACCGTCGATGGACGCATTCACTGCCGGGAAGCGTTTCAGCGCTTCCACGCAGGCGCGGGTAAAGAAGCTCATGAAGCCCAGGCGCACGCCGTGGGACTTCTCGAACTCGCTTTGATAATGCTTGCGCATGTCCATGATCGGTTTCATGTTGACCTCGTTGAAGGTGGTCAACATGGCCGCGTCCTGCTGCGCCGCCACCAAACGTTCGGCGATGCGCTTGCGCAGGCGGGTCATCGGTACGCGGCGCTCCTCGCGCTCGCCGGCGGCCGCGGCCGGAGCGGCGGCCGGAGCCGGAGCGCTGGTGGAGGACGGGCTCTGCTGCTTGCTGGCCAGCGCCTTTTCCACGTCTTCCTTGGTAATGCGGCCCTTGGCCCCGGTGCCTTTGATGTCCGCGGCACTGAGACCATGCTCGCTCATCAGCTTGCGCGCGGCCGGCCCGGCCTGAGCGTCGCCATCATCGTCACCGCTTTGTGCTTCGGCGGCCGGCGCCTCGGCTTGCGGTTTTTCTTCAGCGGCAGCGGAGGCGGACGCACTGGCGCCTGCTTCCAACTGTCCGAGCACTTCCTGACTTTCCACGGTGGCGTCTTCGCCCTTGATGATCTTGGTCAGCACACCGTCCATCGGAGCCACTACTTCGAGGACCACCTTGTCGGTCTCGATGTCCACCAGCAGCTCGTCGCGTTTAACCGCCTCGCCTTCTTTCTTGTGCCAGGTGGCTACCGTGCCATCGGCCACGGATTCCGGAAATTGCGGGGCTTTGATATCTGTCGCCATGCCTGTTCCTTAAACCAGTTCGTTAGGCTGTCTACTTGATGTTGAAGGCGTCTTCGACCAGACGCTGCTGCTGTTCCACGTGCAGGGACATCGAACCCGCCGCCGGAGCCGCCGCCATGTCACGGCCCGCGTATTGCACGTACAGTTTCGGATTGACCGCGCGGGCCACCCGGAACATGTGGTGTTGGGAGCAGTACCAGGCACCCTGGTTCATCGGCTCCTCCTGACACCAGACCACATGCTCGAGATTTGGATAACTTTCCAGAATCTCGCGCAGCCGCTGCTCCGGGAACGGATAGAGCTGCTCGATGCGGACCAGAGCGGTGTCCTTGATGTCGTCGGACTCACGTTTTTCCAGCAGGTCGTAATAGACCTTGCCGGAACACATGACCACGCGCTTCACCGCTTTGCTATCAAGCTCCGCGGTATCCTCCAGCACGGTGTGGAAACGACCCTCGGAGAGATCCTCCAGGGACGAGATCGCCCGTTTATGCCGCAGCAAACTCTTCGGACTCATCACCACCAGCGGTTTGCGCAGCGGCCGTACCGCCTGGCGACGCAGCAGGTGGAAGATTTGTGCCGGGGTCGACGGTACGCAAACCTGCATGTTGTGCTCGGCGCTGAGCTGCAGGAAGCGTTCCAGGCGGGCGGAGGAGTGTTCCGGTCCCTGCCCTTCGTAGCCGTGCGGCAACAGCAGCGTCAAACTGCACAGCCGCCCCCACTTGGCCTCGCCGGAAGAGATGAACTGATCGATCACCACCTGGGCGCCGTTGGCGAAATCGCCAAACTGCGCTTCCCACAATACCAGTGACTTCGGCGTGGTGGTGGCGTAGCCGTATTCGAAGCCCAGCACCGCTTCCTCGGACAGCAGGGAGTCGTAGATATCGAACTCGGGCTGATCTTCATAGAGGTGCTGCAGAGGAACGTACTGTTCGCCGTTCTTCTGGTTGTGCAGCACCGCGTGGCGGTGGGAGAACGTGCCGCGGCCACAGTCCTGACCGGTAAGACGCACCGCGAAGCCCTGATCCAGCAGCGTGGCGTAGGCCAGGGTTTCCCCGTAGCCCCAGTTCAACGGCTGGGCACCGGCGGTCATTTTGCGGCGGTCTTCCACGATCTTCTTGACCTGACGCTGCAGTACCAGACCTTCCGGCAGGGTTTCCAGACGGCTGGCCAGGTCCTGCAATTTTTTCAGCGGGTAGCCGGTATCCCAATCGTCTTCCACTTCATGGCCGATATAGGGAGACCAGTCCACGAACAGCGCCTTGTTGGGCTCACGCACCAGGGCCTTGACCACATGGTTGCCTTCGTCCAGCGCGTCGCGGTAATCGTCCACCATCTTCTGCGCATCCTGCTCGCTGATCACCTGCTGGTTGATCAGGGCCTCCGCGTAGAGGGTGCGGGTGGTCGGGTGCGACTTGATCTTCTTGTACATCAACGGCTGGGTGGAGGACGGCTCGTCCGCCTCGTTGTGACCCAGACGACGGTAGCAGATCAGGTCGATCACCACGTCCTTCTTGAACTGCATGCGGTAATCCACCGCCAGCTGGGTAACGAAGTACACCGCTTCCGGATCGTCCGCGTTGACGTGGAAGATCGGTGCCTGGACCATCTTCGCCACATCGGTGCAGTACTCGGTGGAGCGGGCGTCGTCCTGACGGCTGGTGGTGAAACCCACCTGGTTATTGATGATCACGTGCAAGGTGCCGCCGGTTTTGAAACCGCGGGTCTGGGACATCTGGAAGGTTTCCATGACCACGCCCTGACCAGCGAAGGCGGCGTCACCGTGAACCAGGATCGGCACCACCTGGTCACCGCCGTGATCCTGGCGGCGGTCCTGGCGGGCACGCACCGACCCTTCCACCACCGGAGAGACGATTTCCAGGTGGGAGGGGTTGAAGGCCATGGCCAGGTGCACTTCACCGCCGGAGGTCTGCACGTTGGAGGAGAAGCCCTGGTGATACTTCACGTCACCGGAGCCCTGCTCATTGAAGCTCTTGCCTTCGAATTCGCCGAACAGATCCCGCGGGCTCTTGCCCAGGGTGTTCACCAGCACATTCAGCCGGCCCCGGTGGGCCATGCCGAGCACCATTTCCTTGGCGCCGTAGCTGCCGACCCGCTGGATCATCTCGTCCACCAGAGGAATCAGGGATTCACCGCCTTCCAGGCCGAAGCGCTTGGTACCCGGGTAGCGACTGCCCAGGTATTTCTCCAGCCCTTCGGCGGCGGTCAGCCGTTCCAGGATGTGCTGCTTGATCTCGGCATTGTAGTGCGGATGGCTGCGCACGCTCTCCAGCCGCTGCTGAATCCAGCGCTTCTCCGAAGTGTTGACGATGTGCATGTATTCGGCACCAACCGAGGAGCAATAGGCTTCCTTCAGGCAGTCAACGATTTCACGGAGTTTGGCTTCCGGCTTACCGATGAACAGGTTGCCGGTCTGGAATACGGTTTCCAGGTCGGCCTGGCTCAGGCCATGGTGGGCCAGTTCCAGATCCGCCACCTGTTCCCGTTCCATCAAGCCCAGCGGATCCAGCCTGGCGACCTGATGCCCGCGGTTACGGTAAGCGGCGATCAGGTGCAGAACCCGCACCTGGCGGCGTTCGTGCTCGCTGCTGACCGCGCCGGCGCCCATCTTCTGGACCCGGGAGCGGTTCTTGGCTTCCAGCAAAAAGTACTCACGCACCGGTCCGTGGGGAACATCGGACTCAACGGCGCCGTTAACACTGGGGAGTTTTTCGAAGTAAGCGCGCCAGTCTTCCGGCACGGAGTTGGGATCTGTCAGATAGGATTCGTACAGTTCATCGACATAGGCCATGTTGGCTCCCCCGAGATGGGAGGATTGCCATTGGCGCTGCATGGAACTGTCTTGCATCGTCGCTCGTTCCTTAGCCGGGAGCCTGTCACGCCTGTGGCATGAGATGGTGCTGTGACCACAGGGAGGATGACCCTGTTCCCGAGCTTTCAATGTGTCCGGAGCGGCTGCCTTTTAAGCGCCACTCCACCCTGCTGCGTACACCGATTCCGGGGTTTCCGGAACCGGCCGATAGTGTAGTACGTTTGTGAGGCTTTTGTTAGAGCCGGTTTGGGGCCGACCGGCGGCCCGTACCCTGCCATCCGGCCTGTTCAGCCCCCCGACACTGTCCGACTTATCGACCTTTTCGGAAAGAACTTCAATGCCACCAAGGTCGAGTCTGTTTATCGGGGCTGTCGCGGCGATTTCAAGCTTATCCGAAGCACACCGGATTGGCCCCACAGGGTCGCATTCAGATACAAAAAATCGTCTGGAACGATTTTTGACGTCGCCTGGGCGACACCCACAAAAAAGGCGGCCAGAGGCCGCCTTTTCTGGTCCGGGTCAGATGCCCCGTTCCAACAACATGGAACGGATGTGGCCGATGGCCCGGGTCGGGTTGAGCCCTTTCGGGCACACGCTGACGCAGTTCATGATGCCATGGCACCGGAACAGGCTGAACGGGTCATCCAGCCGCGCCAGGCGCTCTTCGGTGGCGGTATCACGGCTGTCCGCCAGGAAGCGATAGCCCTGCAACAGCGCCGCCGGACCCAGGAACTTGTCCGGGTTCCACCAGAAGCTGGGGCAGCTGGTGGAGCAGCAGGCACACAGGATGCACTCGTACAGACCGTCGAGCTTGGCGCGCTCCTCGGGGGACTGCAGGCGCTCGATGGCCGGTGCCGGCGTGCTGTTCTGCAGGTACGGCTGCACCTTCTCGTACTGGTTGTAGAACATGGTCATGTCCACCACCAGATCGCGCACCACCGGCAGTCCCGGCAGCGGCCGCAGCACCAGCGCTTTTTTACCTTCTTTAACGCCAGGCGCCACGGAAGACAGCGAAGTGATACAGGCCAGCCCGTTCTTGCCGTTGATATTCATACCGTCGGAGCCGCACACGCCTTCGCGACAGGAGCGACGGAACCCGAGGGACGGGTCCATCTCCTTCACCAGGTTGAGCACGTCGAGCACCATCAGGTCCTTGCCCTGGGTGTCCACGTCGTACTCTTTCATGGTCGGTTCGCGGTCGGTATCCGGGTTGTAGCGATAGATACTGACTTTCATTGCAGCTCTCCGTTAGTAGGTCCGCGCCTTGGGCTGGAAGGTATCCACGGTCTTCGGTTCGAAGTTCACCGCACGCTTACCCAGTTGCTTGGTGAGCGGATCGTAGATGGAATGACACAGCCAGTTCTCATCGTCGCGGTCCGGGAAGTCATAGCGGGCGTGGGCCCCACGGCTTTCCTTACGGCCTTCAGCAGCGATGGCGGTGGCTTCGGCCACTTCCAGCAGGTTGTCCAGCTCCAGCGCTTCGACCCGGGCAGTATTGAAGGACTGGCTCTTGTCCTCCAGATGAGCCTTGGCGACACGCTCACGCAGATCGGCCAGTTTGGAGACGCCTTCATGCATGAGATCGCCCTTGCGGAATACACCGAAGTGATTCTGCATGGTGCTTTGCAGCTCTTTGCGCAAGCTGGCCACGGACTCGCCACCCTGGGAGTCGTCCCAGCGACGCACCCGGCTGAGAGCCTGGTCGATATCGTCGTTGCTCGGCTCGTACTGGGTCATACCCTGGCGCAGGGCGTCTTCAATGAAGAGGCCGGCGGCACGGCCGAACACCACCAGGTCGAGCAGGGAGTTGCCGCCGAGACGGTTGGCACCGTGCACGGACACACAGGCCACCTCGCCCACCGCGAACAGGCCGTTGACGAACTGCTCCTGACCCTCGTGGCCAGCGCTCAGTTTGATCGCCTGACCATGCACATTGGTGGGGATACCGCCCATCATGTAGTGACAGGTGGGCACCACCGGAATCGGCTCCTTCACCGGATCGGTGTGGGCGAAGGTGATGGCCAGCTCACAGATACCCGGCAGGCGGCTGTGCAGCACTTCCTCGCCCAGATGATCGAGCTTGAGGAAAACGTGGTCACCATCCGGACCGGCGCCACGGCCGTCCAGGATTTCCATCATCATGGAACGGGCGACAACGTCCCGGGACGCCAGGTCCTTGGCGTTGGGCGCATAGCGCTCCATGAAGCGCTCGCCGTCCTTGTTGATGAGGTAACCGCCCTCACCCCGGCAACCCTCGGTCACCAGCACCCCGGCGCCGGCGATGCCGGTGGGGTGGAACTGCCACATCTCGATGTCCTGCACCGGCAGACCGGCACGCAGGGCCATGCCGACACCGTCACCGGTGTTGATCAGGGCGTTGGTGGTGGAGGCGTAGATACGGCCGGAACCGCCGGTGGCGAATACCGTTGCCTTGGCTTTGAAGAATACCGTTTCGCCGGTTTCGATGCAGATGGCGATAACGCCACAAACATTGCCCTGACCATCCTTCACCAGCTCGGCGGCGTACCATTCACTGTACACCTGGGTGCCGTTTTTCAGGTTCTGCTGATACAGGGTGTGCAGCAGCGCGTGACCGGTACGGTCGGCGGCGGCACAGGTCCGGGCGGCCTGACCGCCCTCGCCGAAGTTCTTCGACTGACCACCGAACGGGCGCTGGTAAATCCGGCCTTCCTCGGTACGGGAGAACGGCAGCCCCATGTGGTCGAGTTCGAACACCGCTTCCGGGCCAACTGAGCACATGTATTCGATGGCGTCCTGGTCACCGATGTAATCGGAGCCCTTGACCGTGTCGTACATATGCCAGCGCCAGTCGTCATTGGGATCGGCGGAGGCAATGGCACAAGTGATGCCGCCCTGGGCGGACACCGTATGGGAACGGGTGGGAAAGACTTTGGAAATCAGCGCGGTCTTGAAACCGGACTGCGCCATTTGCAGGGACGCGCGCATGCCGGCGCCGCCGCCACCCACCACGATGGCATCAAAGGTAATGGTGCGAATGGACATGGATCAAGCGCCTCCCCAAATCGTTACCAGGCCCCAAAGGACGTAGACCAGCAGCAGCAGAGCGATCACCATCTGCACCACCAGACGTACACAGGTGGCGGATTTGCCCAGGGTCATGCCGGTGAGATAGTCGGTGGTCACACCCCACAGACCGACCCAGGTGTGGGCGGCCACGGAAAGTACCAGCAAGGTGGTGGCGATTTGCATTGGCACGGAGCCGATGAAGGTCTTCCAGGTGCCGTAGTCGAGATTTGGCTGGGCGATCAGATAGCCCAACATGCCGATGAAGTACACGCCGATAACAACGGCGCTGACGCGCTGAATCAGCCAGTCGTACAGGCCGTTACGGCCCAGACTGGTGACGCTGGTTACCCGGGTTACCATATCCAAGCTCCTACCAGTACAACGAGAACGGCGGTGATGATGAACACCGACTTGGCGCCACGCCGTCCGCCTTCCAGGGTCTCACCTATCCCGGCGTCCATGAACAGATGCCGGATACCGGCTACCAGGTGATACAGGATCGGAGTGAGGATGGCCCACACGACCAGTTTGGCCAGGGGGGAATCAAGGAGTTGTTTCAGGTCCGCAAAGCTCTCCGGGGACGCCACGGAACGATCCAGCATCCACAGCAATATCGGCAACGCCACGAAAATGGCGACGCCGGTAATCCGGTGAGTGATGGACGCAATGGCGGTGACCGGGAACTTGATCGTCGATAGATCGAGATTGACGGGTCTTTTGTCGTTCACGGTAGCCTACACTTTTGCCGGGCTCCGGGCAGGCCGGAGCGGTTGTCGGGAACTTGGCATCACCGATGTCGTCTCAACATGAAGACTGGCGGCGAATCCGGTGATACCAGGGCCGGGGTGAAGCCCGTATTCCGGGAATCCATGACCAAGTCCGTTGCGGTCGGCGGTCGCCGGAATGCACTAACGACACCACCGCTGTCACCCACGAGAGAGGATGGCGGCGTGGTCGGTTGCGTATTCCCTGACAACTCCCGAATCAAGGGGCGGCGCCTGTCATTGCGCTTATACTGCTCGGCATCACGCCACCACCTTGCTGTGCCGCAAGGGACTCGGTCAGAGGTCCCCTTGCGGGCGGCAGTATATCGCCGCACCGACGGCAAAACAAACGCCAACTGGCGGAAAACAGGCTAAGGCTTTGTTTTATATAGGCACTTTTACATCAACCGCCTTGCCATTCCAGGGCAAAATGCCAGCATTGCCCCCCGTAACAAGCTGTTTACCCTGCAAAAGGCACCTTTTCTCATGGCCCCTTCTTCGTTGACAAAGACAGGCCAAAACTTTAACGTCCCCCGCGCTCTGGAGGACCTTGGGGGACCTCTGAACAGCCGCTGCTCGGCATCGCCGTCCGGACGCTGTCCACAGGTTCCGCTGCTGCTCCCTCTATACACCGAGGAGAAATTCCCATGACCGAGAAGAAAGCCATTCTCAAGGTAGAGGGCCGGGAGGATCTGGAACTGCCGATCCATACACCGACCCTGGGCCAGGACGTCGTTGATGTGTCCTCCCTCACCGCCAATGGCATCTTTACCTTCGACCCGGGCTTTACGTCCACCGCGTCCTGCGAATCCAAGATCACTTACATCGACGGCGAGAAAGGCCAGCTGCTGCACCGCGGCTATTCCATCGAGGAACTGGCTTCCAAGTCCGACTACCTTGAAGTGTGCTACCTGCTGCTCAACGGCGAATTGCCAAGCGCCGAGCAGAAAGCGGAATTCGTCAGCACCGTGAAGAACCACACCATGGTGCACGAGCAGATTCGCAACTTCTTCAACGGCTTCCGCCGTGACGCCCACCCGATGGCGATCATGTGCGGCGTGGTGGGTGCTCTGTCCGCGTTCTATCACGACTCGCTGGATATCAATAACCCCACCCATCGTGACGTCACCGCGTTCCGTCTCATCGCCAAGATGCCGACCATCGCGGCCATGTGCTACAAGTACGGTCTCGGTCAGCCGCTGATGTACCCGCGCAACGATCTGGGTTATGCGGAAAACTTCCTGCACATGATGTTCGGCAACCCCTGCGAGGACAGCAAGATCAGCCCGACCCTGGCCCGCGCCATGGATCGCATCTTCATCCTCCACGCCGATCATGAGCAGAACGCGTCCACCTCCACCGTGCGTCTGGCCGGTTCTTCCGGTGCCAATCCGTTCGCCTGTATCGCCGCCGGCATTTCCGCCCTGTGGGGTCCGGCTCACGGCGGTGCCAACGAAGCGGTGCTGAAGATGCTGGAGGAAATCGGCGACGTTTCCCAGATCGAGACGTTCATCGCCAAGGCGAAGGACAAGAACGATCCGTTCAAGCTGATGGGCTTCGGCCACCGGGTGTACAAGAACTACGACCCGCGTGCCACCGTGATGCGCGAATCCTGCCACGAAGTACTGGCCGAACTGGGCGTCAACGATCCGCAACTCGAGCTGGCCATGAAGCTCGAGGAGATCGCCCTCAACGACCCGTACTTCAAAGAGAAGAAGCTGTTCCCGAACGTGGACTTCTACTCCGGGATCATCCTCAAGGCGATTGGCATTCCGACCAGCATGTTCACCGTGATCTTTGCGCTGTCCCGTACCGTGGGCTGGATCGCGCACTGGAACGAAATGATCTCCAATCCCTACAAGATCGGTCGTCCCCGCCAGCTCTACACCGGCGAGACCGAGCGCTCCTTCGTGCCGGTCAACGAGCGCAAGTAAAGGCACCTCCAGACACCTCGGTGTCAGACAAAAACGCCGGCCTTCGGGCCGGCGTTTTTGTTGCTGGAGCGAGTGACCTCATTAACGCTGGTACAACGACACTCTGTCCGCCAGTTTCAGCACGTCATCCAGCGCCCCCTGCAGACCGGAATCCTCCTGTCGCAGCAACGCCAGCTCTTTCCCCAACCGGCTCAAGGCCTCCACCGCGGCGCGGCAGGCCGCCAGACGCGCATCAATATCGGCGTCAAGGTCCTCGTCCAACTCGCGAATCCCTTCCAGCAGCACGCAGGCGCCTTCCAACTCGGCCAGCGCCGCACGCTGCAATTGCTCCACACCGTCATGGTAACGCTGGTAGGTCAGTTCGGTGGGCAGGAAGCGCTGATCCAGCCAGTGCAGCACCTGGCCATGCACTTGCTCCAAGTCACCCAGCAACTGCTGCAAGCGGGGCGCCTCCAACACTTGCAGCCGCCAGCGAAGGGAATGATAAGGACGAGCACTCACCGGCTCGGCATCGGAGAGCGCCAAACGCGCCTGCAACTGTTCCAACACCGCGTCCCGGCGATGACTCCAGTCCAGGGCACTGACCGGAAACAATGCCAACCCGGCCCGTTCCAACAGCCGATAGCGCTGCCACTGCCACGCCTCGCCCGCCTCCCCCACACCAATCACATCGATGGCCAGAGCGCCGCCGGCATGGCGCACCAGCAGATCCAGGGATTGGCCGGCGAACACGTAATCCAGCTCGCAACGAGCCCCCCACCCTTCCAGCACACCGACCAATTCCCGCCGCAATGCCTCCACCGCTGGCGAGGCGCTGACGGCAATGTCATTTTGCCGCGCCACCGTGGTCACATAGCGGGCCAGCAATCCCTGTGGCCGCTCATCCAGAGCCCCCTCGCCGACGAACAGCCATTGCCGGTGGCGCACCCGGGTCACCGCCACATTGAACACGTCGGGGCGCTCCAGGTAGCGCCAGGCCGCCGCCGAACGGCCCGGATAAACGCCGGTGGCGACCAGCATGAAATCCCGCTCTTCCCCCTGGAAGGCGTAAGGCGTGCCAACGCGAAGATTGTGACGCCCCAGCGTGGCCAGCTCGAAGCGGTCCAGCAGCCGGTTTTCCAGCACCGTGGCCAGCGCCCGTGACATCGCCACCACACCGATTTGCGGGCAACGGTCATCCGGCAAATCCCGGCACGCCTCGACCAACCCCTGCAACCGCGCCATCACCAAATCCACTTCCGCCAGATTCACGGTGTCCTTCAGCGTCACCGGACAGGTCTCCAGCCGCAACGGCTGATCCGACTCGCGATTATCCAGGCGGGTCAGCACCTTGAGCCGGTCTGAATAGAACTCCGCATTGCTGAAGCGGATCAGCGCCGGATGGCTGCGGAAGTGCTCATCAAGGAACGCCACCGCCTCCTGGCTGGTCACCGCATCCAGGGCGTAGTCCAACAGTGAGCGTTCCCGGTAATCCAGATCCAGCGGTGCCCCGGTGACACCGTGCTGGATCGACAGCGCCTGCTGACGGTCACGGGCGAGAAAGGAGAAATGACGTAACTGCTTGGGGTCCCCCACCACCACCGCCCGGCGTGCCCGTTGCAGCGCCGGCAACGCCAATGGCAGATTGCATTGCGTGGCCTCGTCCATCACCACCAGATCGAATACCGTTTCATTGACCGGCAGGCTTCGGCTGAGAGCGTGAGCGGACACCACCCACACCGGGAAAGTGCTGGTCAGCAGCGACCAGTCGAGTTTATCGAAGCGATCCTGGCGCAACGCTCCGCTACGGGAACGCAGCGCCCGCGACAAGGTGCTCAGTTGATTGCGACGCTGACGCAACAGCGTCGCCAGATTGTCGTTGGCACCCGCTTCCAGAGTATGCCGGGCCAGATCCTGATGCGCCTCCACCGACGCCTGCAACTGCTGCCATTGTTGCGCCAGCGTCGGTTGCGCCAGTAAGCGCCGGCTCGCCCACCAGCGCCGCAGTTGAGCCCAAAGCCCACCGGTGCGCGCGCCGGCCAGTTCCGCCCGGCGCAAATCCCGGCGGAATCGCCGTTCCAGATCCCGGTAGGCCCGGGTCGCCAGGTCCATTCGCTTTAGCAAGGCCGGCCGTTCCGGCTCCGGCGCCAGCGCCATTTCCCCGGACAGCCAGTAATCGAGCCGTTCCAGCAAGTGCTTGCGATGGTCACCGCGGCCAGCACGCAGAATCAGATCCCCGGCCTCGCCGAACAGACCATCCAGCTTGCCACGCACCACATCGGCGGCATGCTCGTTACTGCATACGATGAGCACCGATTCGCCACGCATGACCCGATCCACGGTGAGGCAGGACAAAGTATAGGTTTTGCCGGTACCCGGCGGGCCGTTGATCACGCTGAGCGTTTGCGAGGCGGCGTTTTGCAAGGTCTGTTGCTGGGCGTGAGTAAGACTGGCCGGCAGGGTGTCCGGCTCGGCCGCCCGCACCTGTTCCGGTGCCGGCACCGGCTCTCCCAGCAACTGCCGCAAAGGCGGCGACAAAGGGACCTCCCCCCCGGCCAGTCGCTCCAGCTCGAACAGCACACTGCGCTGCAAGGGCGAACGGGCCGACAACCAGACCACGCCTGCTGGGGTATAGCGTGGACGGGCACCGCTGCGAGGTCGCGGAAAGCCTCGGGCGTTATCGGCGTAATCCCGGCTGTCCATCGACGCCAGAATACGCGTCAGGGTGTCCGCGTCCACCTGTTCCGGGTCCAACTCGGCAACCCATGGCGTCGATTCCGCCAAGGCGTCCAACACCGCACTGTTATAACGAAGGCCATCCACTTCGATGGCGGCAGTGTCACTTTGCTCGTCGCTCACCAGTGCTTCGGCGATCAGTAAGGGGGCACGCACGTAACCGCGCCGCGAGCCCTCTCCGTCCACCGCCACGCTCACCACGAACAGCCCCGCCATGAGACGCCGCTCCTGGCGCTGGGCACTCTGCTCATGACGCAGCCGTTGCACCTCCTGCTCGGGTATCGGCCACCGGCAGGTCCCTGGAGCCTGCTCCCCATCGGCACGAAAAAAAACATGGCCGCGCTCGGATTGGGCGAACAAGTCTGTAATCAGGCGGTCGCCGCCATCCTCGGCCAGACAATCCCGGAAATAAGCGATCAACCCACGCGTCATGGCACGCAATATAACTGCCTCCCGCGAATCACGGATTGAGATCGATGGCGAGAGCCGAACGGGACGCCTCGGCTTGCTCCAACTGTGCCAGCGCGTCATCCCCTTTGCGGGTCAACGCCGCCATTTGCTGAATCGAATCGGCCATGCCCGGCAGGGCTTCACGGCGGAAGCGCGCGATGTCCTCCAGAGAGGCATTGATATCGACGAAAGCCTGCCGTAATACATCCATATCCAGCTGCGTGGACGCCGCGCGGGTATGGATTTCCGCGCCCTGCTGACGCAGCCGCTGGGCGGTACCGGCAATCAGTGTATCGGTGGTTTTGTTCACCGCGTCGATCTTGTCCAGCACGATGCGCTGATTGGCCAGGGCCATGGCCAGGGTCACCGCGATCCGCAGCGCATTGACGGTAACCTGGGTGGCACGGTCCACGCCGCGGATCAGCTCGCGGTTATTGCGGACGATTACTTCGGTGGTGAGTACGCCCTGCTGATTCACCGCCAACTGTTGCTGCATATCCTGCATTCGCTGACGTAATGGAAACAGCAACTCCTCCTGGACGAACCGGTGCCGCGCGTCCTGGGGGTCGATTTCACGCTCCAGGGCACGGGACAAACGCGCATCGATCTGCTCACCGAGGGCAACGGCCCGGCTCAACTGCCGACCGTTCTCACGCATGTCTTTCTGATCCGCCTGCAGGGTGATGTTGTCCCGGCGCAACTGCTCACGCCCTTGCTCCAGTGATTCGACAATGGCGGCGATCACCGTGGACGCGGATTCATAGCGGGAAAAATAGCGTTTCAGGGGCGTGCCAACGAAGGGCAGATAGCCGGCCAGCCGGGAAAACCAGCCCGGGGACAGATCCACCCGCGCCGGGTCCAGTGACTCTACCTGGACTTTCAGATCGACCAGGGCGTTGGCCACGGGTCCACCGTCCTCGGCCCGGCTGGCGAGCCGGTGTACCGGCTCCTCCAACAACCGGCTTTGACGGGCGGCGCGCGCCTGAACGTCCCGTCCCATGTTCTCCACGGCGCCACGCGCCGGGGCGGGATCACCGCTTGCGGAGGCGGTCAGTAACTGTTCCACCAGTTGATCGGCCCGTTGCGCCAGCGCCTGGCTTTCATCCTCCGCCACTGGCACGGCCGAATTCAATTCCGCCGCCAGCACCTCGGGCGCCGCCACCTGCAAACTGCCCTGTTCCGGATTCACGTTGCTCATATTGCTGTCCTTATCCACTATTATCCCGGCGCCGGCGTCCCGTTCCGTCATCGCGTTCCACTGCTCTTTCCGCGATTTTCCGCGATCCCCGAGGGAAGGTCATCGCCACCATCCACTGGCATGATAGCCTATCATGTCCGACGGGACGGATTATGCCCCGCATTCGAGGTTTCAAAAGCCTGTCTTTAAGGACGACAAATGAAAAAAACCCTTTTGATCCTGATTCTTCTGGTCCTGGCCAGTTACCTGTTGTTCTGGCCGGTACCGGTGGAGCCGGTGGCCTGGGACGTTCCCAAAGCACCGGCTCTGGAAGGTCCCTACGCCGTGAACGACCGGCTCAGCCGGGCACACCGTTTGGCCGAAGGCGAAGGCCATGGCCCGGAAGATGTGGCGGTGGATAACGAGGGGCGTCTCTATGTCGGTTATGAGGACGGGCGCATCGTCCGATTCCGCGGGGACGGCAGCGACGCCGACCTGATCGCCAATACCGGCGGCCGGCCGCTGGGGTTGGATTTCGCCCCGGACGACACGCTGGTGGTGGCCGATGGCTATCAGGGCCTGTTGCGCATCAATGCGCAATCCGGCGCGGTCACGGCGCTCACCAAGGAGGCGAACGGCGTACCCTTCAAATTCACCGATGACGTGGATGTGGCCAGCGACGGCGTCATCTACTTCACCGATGCTTCCAGCAAGTTCGGTCCGGCGATGAAAGCCCGGGACGACATCATCGAACACGGCGGCCACGGCCGGCTGCTCAAATACGATCCGCGAAACGACACCACCACGGTCCTGCTGGACGGTCTGCAATTCGCCAACGGCGTGGCCCTGGCCCCGGACGAGTCCTATGTGCTGGTGGTGGAAACCGGCAGCTACCGGGTGCAGCGTTATTGGCTCAGCGGCGAACGCGCCGGTGAAAATGAAGTGTTCATCGATAACCTGCCGGGCATTCCCGACGGCATCTCCGGTAATGGCACCGATACTTTCTGGGTGGCCCTGTTCGCACCGCGCAACGCCGCTCTGGATGCCATGGCCGACAAGCCGCTGTTGCGAAAGGTGGTCTTCCGGTTACCGGAATTCATGCAGCCGCAACCGGCCCATCACGCCTTTGTGTTAGGCCTGGATACCGACGGCAACGTCACCCATAACCTGCAGTATCTCGGTGATGATGCGTTTTCCCCCATCACCAGTGTGGAGCAGGTCGGCCAGCGCTTGCTGCTGGGCAGCCTCACCGCCGACAGCTTCGCCATCTACAACCTTGAGGAGTCCCAATGATTTCCCGAGTCGCATTTATCGGCCTTGGTGTTATGGGCTATCCCATGGCCGGTCACCTGGCCCGTGCTGGTCTGGAAGTAACGGTCTACAACCGCACCGGCGCCAAGGCCGAAGCCTGGGTGAAGGAATACGGCGGCCGCCATGCCGTCACTCCGGCACTGGCCGCCGAGGACGCCGATGCGGTGTTCCTGTGCGTGGGCAATGATCAGGATCTGCATCAGGTCACCCTTGGTAAGGACGGCGCGGTGAGTACCCTGACCGCCGGCGCGGTGCTGGTGGATCACACCACCGCCAGCGCCACCATGGCCCGTACTCTGGACGATGCCTGTCGCGAACGGGGTGCGCATTTTATCGACGCACCGGTTTCCGGTGGCCAGCAAGGCGCCGAGAACGGCCAGCTTTCGGTGATGTGCGGCGGCGAGGAAGCGGTGTTCGAGCGTGTCGCCCCGGTGCTGGATCACTATGGCAAGAGCGTGGTACTGATGGGACCGGCGGGCAGCGGCCAGCTCACTAAAATGGCCAACCAGATTTGCGTGGGCGCGGCGATCCAAGGCGTGGCCGAGGCCATTGCCTTTGCCCGGGATGCCGGGTTGGACGCGGAAAAAGCCATGCAGGTGATCGGAGCCGGTGCCGGCAGTTCCTGGCAATTGCTGAACCGCCACCAGACCATGATCGCCGATGAGTACGAGCATGGCTTCGCCGTGGACTGGATGCGCAAGGATCTGATGATCTGTCTGGCCGAGGCCAACCGTACCGGTACCCCCTTGCCGGTGACCGCGCAGATCAACGAATTCTATAAGGACATTCAGGCCATGGGCGGCGGCCGCTGGGATACATCCAGTCTGCTGCGGCGGTTGCGGCGGCGGGATTGATCAGGGAATCGTGACCCACTGTGGGAGTTTGCCCGCAAGCGAATCTGTTGGCCCGAAAGCACAATTCGCTTACAGGCAAGCTCCCACAGCGGCTTCGCTGCATGATCCGTGGGAGCCAGCCTGCTGGCGAATGACGCGCCGCACCAGTGAACTTGCAAGGCAACATGGAATCTCCCACGGCGGCGGCGTAGAGCTATTTCGCCACGGCGCCCTTTTTCAGCACCAACGTCTTGGCGTTGTCGCTGGCCACCCGTCGCGCCACCTCTTCTGGCAGAGCATTCAATAGCGGCCGGTAGCTGTTGAGGATTTTCTTCATGCTGTCGAAATGCCCGACCAGGTCGGTGCCCAGGGTGAACCGGTCGGGGTGGTCTTTGATCAGCGTCAGCCACACCTCGCGCGGCTTGTCGTCATCCAGCAGATAGTGCTCCCGCACACTCCAGGACAGATCCACGTAGAGGTTGTCGTAGCGTTCCAGCAGCGCGCGGATAATAGCCGGCAGCGTTTCCAACGGCGCCTGCCGCGCTTCCACCCCGCCACTGGTGCCGGCGTGGGCAAGAATAAAGCGGGTCTTCGGGTTTTCCTTGAGCGCGTCTTCCAGCTCCTCAAGATAGATCGGCGTTTTCTCGCGTAGCGAAGTCAGATTGCTGTGCAGCAGCACCGGCAAACCGTGGCGGGCGGCCACCCGGTATACTTTCATCAGCGCCGGGTGATTGGCCCTTGGCGTTTCCCCTTCGGTCAGGGCGGTAAGGTCATCATGGCGGGTGATCACTTCACCGATCCCGCGCCACAGGCCCGGATAGCGCTCGATCAGCGCCTCCACGTGCCGGGCGGCATTGAGGTCGGTGGGATTGATACCGCTGATAAAGGGCACCAGCCGCTGCCGGCGCTCTTGCGGCAATGCCGCGATGGCCTGGGCCAACAGGTCGTCGGTGGCGCTGTAGTAGTACAACGGTGCTTCGTCGCCAAGAAAGTAACGGGGCCGGCGCGGCGCACTTTGCTCCCATTTTTTCACCACCGGCAGACCAAAGACCCAGGCCTGCTCCACCCTGGCCTTGTCCATGGCGTTGAACATGGCGTCCATGCCTTCGCTTTCCTGCATGAAATCCACGTAATGCAGGTGCGCATCCACATACAGGTAGTCCCGTGCCCACAGCGGTGAGCTCGCCAGCAACGCCAATACGGCCAGAAATCGCATTATTTTCTTTCCTCCATGATGTCCTGCCTTCCTTGACCGGCGGGGTTGCCAGGGGTTCTACGGATTATACAGAGTCTTACTCTTTTATCTATTTGTAGACAAAATACTATTTTATGTCCTAATATGGACAAAACGTCAGGAGGTGCCCCATGCAACCGGCCCACGACACCCAGAATCTGCCCGCCCTGGACGACCAGGCCCGCCATGCCGCCCTGCGCGCGGTGCTCAAACTGCTCGATTTGTGGCAATGCACGGAGAAGGAGAAGACCGCGCTGCTCGGCGTCGGCCGCTCCACCCTGCACAAGTACCAGAGTCGCCCGGAAAGCGCCCGCATTTCCAATGATTTACTGGAGCGCCTGAGCTATCTGCTCAACATTCATCAGGCATTACGTACCCTGTTCGGCAACCGGGAGAACGTCTATGGCTTCGTACGCATGCCCAACCACAACCCCTACTTCAACGGCACCAGCCCCATGGAGGCCATGAGCACCGGACGGGTCGCCAGCCTCTACGAGGTATTCCGCCATCTGGACAGCCTGCGCGGGGGCCAGTGGTGAGCCAACCGGACTATCGCGAACTGCCGCTGCATGCCTTCGACCATCAGGAGGCGTACCGTCTGGTCAACGGCAAATATCCGCCCATCAACCTGTTCGACGATGTCGCCGACGAGAGCGATTTCGATGCTCTTTTCGCGGTACAGGCACTGACCAATCCCCGGCTGCAAACCCAGATTGGAGAGCTGAACCGGGTCCCCCCGGAACGCCGTCCCTGGGGCATTCCCGGCTGCAGCTACGCGCTGGCCCCCTTTGTCCATGTCAATCCCGCCGGCTCGCGCTTCTCCGACGGCGGCTTCGGTGTGCTCTACTGTGCCGAACGCATGGCCACCGCCATCGCCGAAACCCGCTATCACCAGCAACACTACTTCCAGCAGGTCATTGGGTTGAAGTACGACCGGGTGGTGATGCGCGGTCTGCGGGTTCGCTTTTCCGCCGCGTTACGCGACATTCACAACCCGCTGCGCGACGACGATCAGTGGTATCACCCCGAGGATTACAGCAGTGCCCGCCGCCTCGGCCAGCGTCTGTTTGAAGCGGACGAGCATGGCCTGGCCTACAGCTCGGTACGCGACCCGGGGGCGCTGTGTTTTGCCCTGTTTTCCCCTCATCTGGTGGAATCGGTGATTCCCAGCACCCACTACGAATACATCTGGGATGGCGAGCGTATCGCCCATGTGCTGACCATCCGCCGCGTCACCGGGTGATGACCATGGAATCCCTGGGAACGGTGATCATCGGTGGCGGCGTGGTGGGCCTGGCCATTGCCCGGGAACTGGCCCTGGCCGGCCGCGCACCGGTATTGCTGGAAGCGGAGGCGCACTTTGGCGAGCACCTGTCCTCGCGCAACAGCGAAGTGATCCATGCCGGCCTTTATTACCCGCCGGACTCCCTCAAAGCCATGTCCTGCCTGCGCGGCAATGCCCTGCTCTACGAGTATTGCCAGCGCCGTCGGGTAGCCCATCGCCGTTGCGGCAAATGGGTGGTGGCAAGAGGCGAGGAGCAGGCCCGGCAACTGCGGGCTTTGTACGACAACGCCATTGCCGCTGGTGCCAGCGGATTGCACTGGCTGGGGCGCCCTGCTCTGCAACATGAGGAGCCCTGGCTGGCGGCGGATCTGGCGCTGTCCAGCGAACACACCGGCATCGTCGACAGTCACGGCCTGATGGCCGCGCTGGCCGCCGACGCCGAAGAAGCCGGCGCCTTACTGTGCTTGCGGCACAGTGTGATCGCCCTGGGCGGAGACCGGCACGGTTTCGAGTTACAGGTGACCGGCCCGGATGGTGGCTTTCAGTTGCACTGCGAGCAACTGGTGATCGCCGCCGGCCTGGGCAGCGTACCGTTGCTGCAACGTCTGCACGGGCTGCCAGCGGATCTGGCTCCACAACAGGGACTGGCGCGGGGTAACTATTTCCGCCTGCGTGGCGCCAGCCCTACCCGGCGTTTGATCTACCCGCTGCCGGAGCGCCATGGCCTTGGTGTGCATCTGACCGTGGACCTGGCGGGCCAGGCGCGCTTCGGGCCGGACGTGGAATGGATCGACCAGGTGGATTACCGCGTCAATCTCCAGCGCGAGCCCGCTTTCAAGGACGCCGTGCGTGCCTACTGGCCGGGCCTTCCACCCGGTTCACTGCTGCCGGACTACACCGGCATCCGCCCCAAATTGCGCCTGCATGGCGAAGCCCATACGGATTTCTGCCTGCTCGACGAGCAGGATCACGGCCTGCCGGGCCTGATTGCCTTGCTGGGCATCGAGTCACCGGGGCTGACCGCCGCCCTGGCGTTGGCGGAGCGGATTCGAGGGTGAGGACGCGATCACCTTGCCGCCGGTTTTCCGGCGCGGCCATTCGGCGCGGCTGGCGGTCGCCGGCCATACCGTCGTGGCGAGGCCCCCATGACCCGCTTGAACGCCGTGCTGAACGCGCTTTCGGATTGATAACCCAGCGACAGGGAGATAACGGAAACCGGATCGTTGGAGTTCTCCAGCCTGTCTCCCGCCAGCAGCATGCGCCAGCGCGTCACATACTCCATCGGCGAGGTGCCCATCGTCTCCCTGAATTTCTGGGCGAATGACGAACGCGACATGTGGGCACGTTCGGCCAATGTCCGCAGCGTCCAGCGATAGGCCGGATCGGCATGCACCGCACCGATGGCCGGACCCAACTGCTTGTCCGCCACGCCGAAAAGCCATCCCGTGCTGCCCGCTGCTCCTTTTCTCACGTGCAGCCTGAGTGCCTGCACCAGCATCATATGGGCGAGGTGCTGGGCGATCAGAAACCCACCGGGCTCGGGGTCGTGCAGTTCCTGCATCATCCTTTCCACCGACCAGCGCAGCGCCGCCTGTTCCGTCTCATTGTGAATGTGCACGATGGGCGGCAGCATGCTCATCAGCATATCGGCGTGCCCGCCGTTGACGCCAAACCGGCTGCCGACGAGAAAGACGTCGCCTCCGCCGTTGATCCTCACGACGGCACCGGGGCGTGGGGGCGGTAAATAATTGCTGGAAGGTTCCGGCGACAGCGCCATATCGCTGGCAAGACGGAAGGGGCGTCCGCTTGGCAGCACGAAGCAGTCTCCTTCCTTCAGATACACGGCGTCGGGAATACTATCGACCGCCAGCCAGCATCCACCGGACACCACCGCATAGCACTTGATCAGCTTGTACTGATCCGGGAACTGGATCGACCAGTCGCCTCCGGCATCAAAACCGGCGGACACGTAGCTGCGGGGTTTCAGTAGCGAGAGTACGTCTGAAAGCGGGTCCATGCCTTTCCCTGGACGATTGCAAAGGAACACCGGACCTTACCGCATAGATCGGATGGTCGGAAGGCTCTATGGTTCTCATCTGCCTAGCGGCCTATGACGACTCGACTATGAAGATGCCCGTAATTGCCCAACGCTGGGCTTCAGCACTCACCTTCCTGCTGCTTTCCGCCTGCGATGATGGTCCGCTCCCGGATGTCAGTGAGGAGTCCGTCGCGGTGGCGCGTGTCATGGTAGCGCCGGCAAAATCCGCTGCGTTCGCGGAGCGGTTCTCCATGTCCGGGACCCTGACCGCTGAACGTCAGGCATGGCTGTCTGCACGTGTCGACGGGCTCGTCTCGCGGGTGCATGTCGATGCCGGCGATCAGGTTGAACCCGGGCAGGTATTGCTCGAACTTGATCCCGCCATCGCCCGCCAAACCTTACTGCGCGCCCAAGCCGAAGCCGCCGAGGCGGACGCCGCCGTGCGCGAGGCAGAGCGCCTGGTCACCGAAGCACAGCGGCTGGTCGAGCACCGGGCCATTGCCGCCACGGAACTCGGGGCGCGCACTGCCGCTCTGGACCTTGCGCGGGCGGCGGCGGAATCCGCCCGGGCCAGTACCCGCGAGCAAGAAGAAATCGTCGCGCGGCACACGCTGCCCGCCCCATTCTCAGGCGTGGTGGCCGAAAAGCTTACCGAGACCGGCGAATGGGTACAACGCGGCACACCGGTACTGTCACTGATAGCGACGGACCGCGTGCGTCTGGATCTGCGCATGCCACAGGAGCGCTTCTGGCAGATCGACGACGATGCGCAGGTACGCGTTTTCGCCGATGCACTTGGCGGTACGCCGTTGCCGGCCAGCGTTGATGCGCGGGTTCCCGTCACCGATTCCGGCACCAGAACCTTCCTGCTGCGTTTGCTGGTGGACGATCCTGAAGGTCATCTGCTACCCGGGACCTCGGCCCGTGCCGAGATTTCGCTCGCGCAAGCGGGTACCGGCATCGTGACGATCAGTCGTGACGCCTTGCTGCGTCACCCCGACGGCAGCCTCAGTGTGTACGTCGTTGAAGACGACGGTGACCAGCCGGTGGCGCGCAGGCACACGGTGCGGGTTCTCCATGACCAGGATGGCAGGGTCGCCGTTGCTGGTGACGACATAGCACAAGGCGCCCGGGTCGTGATTCGCGGCAACGAGGCCCTGACCGACGGCCAGCCCGTGGACCTGGTGGAGCACTGATGCATGGGATTTGATCGTGTTCTCCAGCACAGCACTCTGATCGCCGTCGCCGTTCTGATCCTGTGCGTGCTGGGGATCAGTGCCGCGCTGCGCGTGCCGGTGCAGATGATTCCCGATCTGGAAGTGCGCACCATCAGCGTGGAGACGCGCTGGCCGGGGGCGTCTCCAAGGGACGTGGAGCAGGAGATCCTGATCGAGCAGGAGCAGTATCTGCGGACACTGCCCAATCTGCGACGCATGGTTTCCACCGCCAGTATCGGACAGGCAACCATCGAGCTGGAATTTCCCTTCGGAGTCGACATCAATGAGGCGTTGATCCGTACCAACAACGCACTCAGCCAGGTGTCCGGCTACCCCGAGAATGTCGATGCCCCCGCCCTGACGACGATTTCGTCCTCGGACGAACCCTTCATGTATTTCCGCATCGGGCCGCGGGCGGACAGCCGGATTCAGCCCGATCTGGCGATGATACGCAACTTTCTGGAAGATGAGGTGCGGCCACGCCTGGAGCGCGTTGTCGGTGTGTCGCTGGTGGAGATCAGGGGCGCGGAGGAACGGCAAGTCCGTGTGGAGGTCGATCCGCACCGTCTGGCCGAACGCGGACTGGACATGACCGATGTACGCAATGCGCTGCAGGCACGCAACGTCGACCGCTCGGCGGGCGATCTGGACAGCGGTAAACGCAGCGTGATGGTGCGTACGCTCGGCCGCTTCAGCGCACCCACCGACATGGGCGACTTGATCGTCGCCGAGCGGCACGGCGCCCTGGTGCGGTTGTCCGACCTCGCAGAGATCCAGCTCAGCCACCACGAACTACGCTCCCGGGCTTTCTACAACGGCCAGCCTTCGCTGATCCTGGCGGTGCGCCGCGAGACCGGTTCGAATGTCATCCAGACCAAGTACGCCGTGCTGCCGGAGGTCGAGGCGATCAGCGCCGAAACCCTGGCGCCGCTGGGTCTGGAAATGACCTTGGTCAACGAGGACGCACGCTACGTCGAGGATTCGGTCGCCAACGTCTGGCGTAATCTTCTGCTCGGCACGCTGCTGGCGACCCTGGTGATGTACGCCTTTCTGCGCTCGGCGCGCAGCACCTTGGTGGGGGTGGTCGCCGTCCCGATCTGTACCATCGCGGCCTTCATCGGTCTGCTGCTGGCGGGGCGCACGCTGAATGTCATCTCATTGGCCGGCGTGGCGTTTGCCATCGGTATGACGCTGGACAACACCATCGTGGTACTGGAAAGCATCGACCAGGCGCGACGACGTGGCCTGAAACCCTTCGACGCCGCCGTGGCCGGGGTGCGCCGGGTCTGGACAGCCGTGATCGCAAGCACACTGACCTCCGTTCTGGTGTTTGCCCCCACGTTGTTCATCCAGGAGGAAGCCGGGCAACTCTACTCGGATATCGCGATTGCCATTTCCACCTCCATCCTGGCCTCGATGGCGGTCGCGGTGACGGTGCTGCCGACCATGGCCGCGCGGCTGCTGCCGTCGTTGGCGCCCAGCGACTCCGCCAACGACGGTGCCCTTGACCGAATCGGTCGCTGGATCGCCAGGATCCATGGCAGTCCGCAGCGCCGCGGGGCGATTCTGGTCGGAACGCTGTGCGCGTCGGTATTGGCCGTGGTGTGGCTGACACCACCAGCGGAATACCTGCCGGAAGGAGAAGAGGCGCGAATCTTTTCGCGCATGATCGCACCACCGGGCTACAACCTGACGGAGATGGAGGGCATTGCGCGGGAGCTGATCCCGGAGCTGCGGCAACGTCTTGAAGACCAACCGGCGCGCTTCCACAGTGACGAGACGGACATGCCCGCACTGCGGTTCTTCGCCCTATTCGTCGACGCCCAAGGCATCAACGTGATCACCGATCCCAAGGACCCGGCCGACGTGGAAGCCTTGATGGGGGCACTGGAGGCGCGCTTCACCGCCTGGCCGGGTATGCGCGCGTTCGCCTCGCGCGGTTCCATCATCTCCAGTAACGACGGCGGAACGCGCAGCATCAACGTGAACATCTCCGGTTCCGATCTTGCTCGGATCTATCAGGTCGCCGGCCTCGCGTACGCCCGCGCGGGGGTGCTGTTCGACGGCGCGCAGATCGGCTCCGAGCCCGGCTCACTCAGTCTGGACCAGTCGCTGCTGGAGGTGCGGCCGCGCTGGGAACGCCTGGCTGAGGTCGGCCTGGACGCGGAGCGCTTTGGCTACTCAGTGGCGGCTCTGAGCGATGGCGCCTTCGCCGACGAGATGATCCTGGACGACCGCCGGGTCGATATCTACCTGTTCAGCAGCGCCGGCAGCGAGCAGCGGGCGGACCGCCTGCGCGACCTGCCCGTCGCCACACCGGACGGTGCGGTACTGCCGCTTTCGGCGCTGGCCGATCTGCACGATTCCGTCGACACGGACAGCATTCGCCGACTGGATGGCCGCCGCACGGTCACGCTGAACATCGTGCCGCCACGTTCGGTGGCGCTGGAAACCGGTGTCGAACGCGTGCGCACCGAACTGATCGAGGCCATGCGCGTCGCCGGCGAGATTCCCCACGGCGTCTCGGTCGGCATCACCGGTGCCAGCGACCAGTTGCAGGCCACCCGCGAAGCGGTCTCGGGCAATTTCATCATCGCCGTGCTGCTGTGCTACCTGATGTTGGTGGCCATCTTTCGCCACTGGGGCCGGCCGCTGTTGGTCATGGCCACGATTCCCCTGGGCCTAGCTGGCGGGATCCTCGGGCTGGCGATACTCAACAGCGTCGGCGCCGCCTTCGGCATTCACCAGCCGTTCGACATGATCACGCTACTGGGCTTCCTGGTACTGCTTGGCGCCGTCGTCAACAACCCGATTCTGATCGTGCAGGAAGCCTACAAGCGCCTGGAGGAAGGCGCCGAATCGATCGCCGTGGCGGTCGACGATGCGGTGCACACACGCCTGCGGGCGATCCTGATGTCCAGCCTGACCACCATCTTTGGCATCGCGCCGCTGGTGTTGATCCCCGGAGCAGGCACCGAACTCTATCGCGGCCTGGGCGCCATTGTGATGTTCGGTATCGCGTTTTCCACGGTGGTCACGCTGACTTTCCTGCCCAGCCTGATGGTGACGACGCTGGTGATGAAGGAGCGTTTCGGTATGCGGCTGCGCCGTCGCGGGAGTCGCCTTGCGACGAGAAGGTAAGGAAAAACCGCCCCTACCATTGCATGTCCGGCATCGCCTGGAAGGCGCCACGCAAAGCCTGGGACCAGGCCTCGCCCAACGCCCGGAAGCCCTCGTGATGCTCATCCACATCATAGTGAAGATGGTCATCAAAGCTGTCGCGGGGATACTTGAGAATATCCAGGGGCAAGCCCACGGACAGGTTGGAACGAAGGGTGGAATCGATACTCAGCAAGGCGCACTTGATGCCATCGTCCAGGGAAGTACGGTAATCCACCACCCGATCAATGATCGGCTTGCCGTACTTGGTCTCACCGATCTGAAAGTACGGCGTGTCCGCCGTGCACTCGATGAAATTACCTTCCGGGTAAACCAGAAACAGACGCGGCGCTTCACCGCGAATCTGTCCCCCGACGATGAAGCTGCTGCCGAAATCCACCGAACCCTGCGTCTGGCCGGCGTCGCGCTGACGCACTTCGCGGCTGGTGGCACCGACAATGGCCGCCACATCGTACAGCGAACCGACGCCGTTGAGATTGGGCCGGTCGCTGTCCAGACGCATGCGCAGCAGACTGACCACGCTCTGCGTGGTGGCCAGGTTGCCGGCGCTGAGCAGAACCACCAGACGCTCCCCGGACACCGGGAAGGTGTGCAGTTTGCGAAACGTGGCGATCTGATCCACGCCGGCGTTGGTCCGCGAGTCCGCGGCGAACACCAGCCCTTGTTCCAGGCGCATGGCGACGCAATAAGTCATCGGTTTCTCCGCGCGGTCACTGGTCCCCGGCGCCGGTCTGTCGCACCAGGGCCGCCGCGCGCAGGGATTCCACTCCACCGCCGTAACGGACGCCGCGTACCGGGCAGGCGTCCAGATAGTCGAAGCCCACCGCCAGCTTCAGATGGCGTCTCGGACGGCGGGTCTGATTGGTCACGTCAAAAGTGTGCCAGCGTTCATCGAACCAGACCTCGGCCCAGGCATGGCTGGCGACGTGCTCGGAATCATCGCTGTAAAGATAGCCGCTGACGTAACGGGCGGGAATCCCCAAGGCCCGGCAGCAGGACAAAAACACATGGGTATGGTCCTGGCACACCCCCTTCCTTAACCGATAAGCCTCGGCGGCGGTGCTGGACACATCGGTGACGCCGGGAGTAAACGGCATTCTCGACAGGATGGTTTCGCTCAGCCCCTCAAGATTGGTCAAGGTCCCGGCGGCGCGCTGATGGCTCCGGGCCAGTTCGTGGAGCAACGAATCAGGGCGGGTAAACGGAGAATAACGGCAGTAAACCAGAGGGGAAATCCGGGTGTCGTCATCCTCACGGTCCTCGCCCTCGATTTCCACTTCGCCAGTGGCGGTGAGGTGTATGGCCTCGTGGGGCTGGTCCAGGGTCAGCACGTGCAGAATATTGCCGAAGCCATCGGAGGCCTCGCTGGCCGGCTCCGGCATGTCCAGATGCCAGTGCAGGATACGCTGCCGCGCTGACGGACGAGGCGTCAGCCGCAAATACTGCGTACTGTGCAGCACTTGCTCGGAATAGCGGTATTCGGTGCTGTGTCGAATCGACAGTTTCATACGACCTCCAGATATTCCTCGCGGATGGTATCCGCCAGCTCATTGATACGACGCAGAAAGTCCGTCAGGTAATCGTGCAAACCGGTGTCCAGCACATGTTCCAGATCACCGTACTGCAGCCGCGCGAACTGCACCGCCGCCAGGCGCTTGGCGGTCTGCCCGGTCTGTCCCTCAATCGCCGGGAGCAACTCGCACAGCATTTGCATGCACGAGCGCAACGAGCGTGGCACCTCGGCGCCGAGAACCAGCAACTCCGCTACCCGGTCGGCATTAATGGCCTCGCTGTATAGCTCGCGATAGGACTCATAAGCCCCCACCGAATGCAGCAAGGCGTGCCAGCGATAGAAGTCCATGGCGTCACCGCCGGAGGGAACGCCGTGGTGACTCCCGTAGAGAGTTCCGATCTGGTATTTCACATCGAGGATACGGGCCGTGTTATCGGCCCGTTCAATGAAGGTGCCAATGCGCAGAAAACGAAAGGCGTCATTGCGCATGATGGTGCCGTAGGTGGCGCCACGGAACAGGTGGGAGCGCTTTTTCACCCAATCAAAAAAGGCGCTGGCGCCGTATTGATCCAGGCCACCGCGGCGAATCTCCTTCAACTCCAGCCAGGTACTGTTGATGCTTTCCCACATCTCGGCGGTGATCTTGCCACGCACCGCGTGGCCGTTTTCCCGCGCCAGACGCAGGCAGTTGAATATGCTGCCGGGATTGTCCTGATCCAGGGTGAAGAAATGCAGTACCTCGCGCACCTGGACGTCATCGTGCCGGCTCATATACAGCTCATGCGTGCCCGAGATCATCAACGGCGCCATCATCTCATCGCGGGGATTGGCGACGAACGGCATCATCGACAGATTCCAGGCCACGTCGAGCATGCGAGCGGTGTTCTCGGCCCGCTCAACCAGACGGGACAACCAATACAGGTCGGAGGCGGTGCGACTCAACATGACGGCGCCTCCACCACCCAGGTGTCCTTGGTGCCGCCCCCCTGGGACGAGTTCACCACCAGCGAACCGGCATTCATTGCCACCCGCGTGAGACCGCCAGGCACCATGCGGGTGGCACGGCCGTCACTGAGCACGAATGGGCGCAAATCGATATGCCGGGGCGCGATGCCCTGCTCGACGAAGATCGGGCAAGTGGACAGCGACAGGGTCGGCTGGGCGATGTAATTGTCGGGCCGTGCCCGCAGACGCTGACGGAAACTGTCGATCTCCTCGCGGCTGGCCGCCGGCCCCACCAGCATGCCGTAACCGCCGGCGCCGTGGACCTCCTTCACCACCAGTTCCGGCAGATGCTCCAATACGTACTGGAGATCCTCCGGACGGCGGCATAGCCGGGTTGGAACGTTCTCCAGAATCGGCTCCTCACCCAGATAGAAGCGGATCATCTCGGGGACATAAGGATAGATGGACTTGTCATCGCCGACCCCGGAGCCGATGGCGTTGGCCAGCACCACCTTACCCTGCCGGTACACCGACAGCAGGCCGGGCACCCCCAGCATGGAGTCCGGATTGAACGCCAGAGGGTCGAGAAAGTCGTCATCAATACGGCGATAGATCACGTCCACCCGTTGCGGCCCGGCGGTGGTGCGCATGTAGACGAAGCCATCCTTGACGAACAGATCCGCCCCCTCCACCAACTCGATCCCCATCTGCTGCGCCAGAAAGGCGTGCTCGAAGTAGGCGCTGTTGAAACGGCCCGGGGTCAGCAGCACCACCGTGGGATAGGCGACGGCGCTGCTGTGCTGCAGGGTATCCAGCAACAGCGATGGATAGTGCTCCACCGGCGCCACCGATTGCCCGGCGAACAACTCCGGGAATAACCGCATCATCACCCGCCGGTTTTCGATCATATAGCTGACTCCGGACGGGGTACGCAGGTTGTCCTCCAGGACATACCAGGTTCCCTCACCGTCGCGGATCAGGTCCACGCCGCTGACGTGGCTGTACACCTGGTTGGGCAGATCCACATCCTGCATGCAGGGCTGGTAATGGGCGTTGCCATAGATCTGGTCGGCGGGAATGCGGCCAGCACGGATGATCTCCTGGCCGTGGTAAATATCATCGAGGAATTGGTTCAGTGCCCTCACCCGCTGGGCCGTGCCCTGCTCCAGGTGGCGCCATTCCTGTTCAGGGATAATGCGGGGGACCACGTCAAAAGGAATCAGCCTCTCCGCGCCACTCTCCTCACCGTAGACATTGAAGGTGATACCGACCCGGTGGAACAGCAGCTCGGCTTCCTGACGCTTGCGGTGCAGGAGCTCATTGGACTGCCCCAACAACCAGCCGTGATAACTGGAATAGTGGGGACGAACCGCCCCTTCCCTGGCGAACATCTCATCAAAGCCGGACACCGCCGGCGGTGTAATCGACTGCATGGCGCGTTATTCCCTGTGGCCCTTTCCCCAACGACGGGGATAGCAACAGGCTCAGCAAGGGATATGCCAATTCGGGGACAAAGAATTCAGGGGCATCCGCCCCGGCATGGCGCAAGACTGCGATCCATGCTGAAGCAGGCCGACCTTGGGGCACCAAATCGGGGCACGGCAAGGCTTCGCCAGCAGGGCAATGGATTCCCCCGCCCCAAAAGCAGAAAGCCCGACACCAGGCCGGGCTTTCCAGAGGACATCTTCGAATGCGAGTGTTCAGAGCTTGCTATCGAGCTCCGGTACCGCTTCGAACAGATCCGCCACCAGACCGTAGTCCGCCACCTGGAAGATAGGGGCTTCTTCGTCTTTGTTGATGGCCACGATCACTTTGGAATCCTTCATGCCCGCCAAGTGCTGGATGGCACCGGAGATACCGACGGCAATGTACAGGTTCGGGGCAACGATCTTACCGGTTTGACCCACCTGCATGTCGTTCGGCACGAAACCGGCGTCAACGGCGGCGCGGGATGCACCCACGGCGGCGCCAAGCTTGTCGGCCACTTTGTAGAGGATTTCGAAGTTGTCGCCGTTGCCCATGCCGCGCCCACCGGAGATCACGATGTCGGCGCTGGTCAGCTCCGGACGGTCGGACTTGGCCAGTTCCTCGCCCACGAAGGAGGAGATACCGGCGTCCTTGACCACATCAACGTTCTCAACGCTGGCGGAACCGCCTTCCTCGGCAACGCCGTCGAAGGAGGTGCCACGCACGGTGAGCACTTTCTTGGCGTCGGCGCATTTCACCGTGGCGATGGCGTTACCGGCGTAGATCGGACGCTTGAAGGTGTCGCCGTCGACCACGTCGGAGATTTCGGAGATCTGCGGAGCGTCCAGCAGAGCGGCCACGCGCGGCGCGAAGTTCTTGCCGGTGGTGGTGGCGGCAGCCAGGATGTGGCTGTAGTCCCCGGCCAGCTCAACCACCAGGTCAGCGATGTTTTCCGCCAGCTGGTGCTCATAGGCGTCGTTGTCGGCGCACAGCACTTTGCTTACGCCATCAACCTTGGCGGCCGCTTCAGCCACGGCGCCACAACCTTTACCGGCAACCAGGACGGTGATGTCGCCACCGATCTCCTTGGCGGCGGCAACCACGCTCAGGGTAACCTTGCTGAGCGTAGCGTTATCGTGTTCGGCGTAGACTAAAACACTCATCAGATCACCTTCGCTTCGTTTTTCAGTTTATCCACCAGCTCATCAACGGAGCCCACCTTGACACCGGCACTGCGTTCCGGCGGCATTTCCACCTTCTCGGTGGTGACGCGCGGAGTCAGGTCAACGCCCAGATCAGCCGGGGCTTTCACGTCCAGCGGCTTCTTCTTGGCTTTCATGATGTTCGGCAGGGAAGCGTAGCGCGGCTCGTTGAGGCGCAGGTCGGTGGTCACTACCGCCGGCAGGCTCAGCTCAACGGTTTGCAGACCGCCGTCGATTTCACGGGTCACTTTCACCTTGCCGTCGGCCACGTTCACTTCGGAAGCGAAGGTGCCTTGCGGCATGCCGGCCAGGGCCGCCAGCATCTGACCGGTCTGGTTGTTGTCACCGTCGATGGCCTGTTTGCCGAGGATGACCAACTCCGGCTTTTCTTCATCAACGATGGCTTTGAGGGCCTTGGCGATACCCAGAGGCTGAACTTCCTCGTCGGTTTCCACCAGAATCGAACGGTCCGCGCCCAGCGCCATGGCGGTACGCAGTTGTTCCTGGGCGGCCTTGGGACCGATGGACACGGCAACGATCTCGGTAACCACGCCTTTTTCCTTCAGCCGTACCGCTTCTTCCACAGCGATTTCACAGAAGGGGTTCATGGCCATTTTCACATTGGCGAGATCAACACCGGAGTTGTCTGCCTTCACGCGAACCTTAACGTTGTAGTCAACGACTCGCTTGATGGGTACAAGAACCTTCATAGGATCCTCGGAATGTTCCACTGATGACTTGTAGAAGGAGGCGAGACGACGCCGTTACCGGGTCCACCCCCGCGAGAGAGCGGCTATCTTGAACTCTGACCGGAACGAGGTCAATAGGCCGGAAAATCGTAACCGGATGATTTTGTTGCAAATAGACACCAATTTTCGTCCATTTTTCATGACCTTGCGGTCATCCCGGCAATAACGACCGGGTTGCTTCGTCTCCCCTGCCCTTGCCCATTTCCACTGATCCGACGATAATCCAAACGATCGTTTGAATTAATACGGGAAAACCATTCCGAAAGTGGTGGAATATAGCTGATGCTTATATACTCCGCGCACCCCAAGGCCTGCCCCCGCCCGGTTTATACGGTGGCGGATGCAGGCGCCCGAACCTCTGAACAGCGCTCTATGTCTTGCCGGCCCATAAGGCCCGCAGCGACTGGCCGGCCATACCAAGGCCCGGAACAATGTGCGCCGAACCCGGCACCGAACAACGTGGTGCAGGGCTCGGGGGTTCCCGACCGGCCCCAGCAGAAGGGCTGTAACGCAACCGATAGTTAGGAGACAGGCTGTGGAACGCGAATCTATGGAAGTCGACGTTGTCATCGTCGGCGCCGGTCCGTCCGGTCTCGCAACCGCCTGCCGTCTGGGTCAGATCGCCCAGGAAAGCGGTCAGGAACTCAGTGTGGTCGTAGTGGAAAAAGGTTCCGAAGTCGGCGCACATATTCTTTCTGGTGCGGTACTGGAACCTCGTGCCCTGAATGAACTGTTCCCCAATTGGAAGGAACTGGGCGCGCCCCTGAACGCTCCCGTCACCGATGATGAAATCTTCTATCTCACCGGTGCCGAGAAAGGCTCCAAAGTGCCCAACCTGTTCGTGCCGAAGACCATGCACAACGAGGGCAACTATGTTGTTTCCCTGGGCAACGTCTGCCGTTGGCTGGCGGAACAGGCCGAGGGCCTGGGCATCGAGATCTTCCCGGGGTTCGCCGCCAGCGAAATCCTCTATAACGAAGATGGTTCGGTAAAAGGCATCGCCACCGGCGATTTCGGCATCGACCACAACGGCGAGAAAAAAGACAGCTACATGCCGGGCATGGAGCTGCACGCCAAGTACACCGTTTTCTCCGAAGGCTGCCGCGGCCATCTCGGCAAGCAGCTGATGGAAAAATTCAATCTGCGCGAAGGCACGGATCCCCAACACTACGGCATCGGCATCAAGGAGCTGTGGGAAATCGATCCGTCCAAGCACCGTAAGGGCCTGGTGGTACACACCGCTGGCTGGCCGCTGACCGAGTCCGGATCTCCGGGCGGTGGCTTCCTCTATCACCTTGAGGACAATCAGGTCACCCTGGGTCTGATCACCGATCTGGCCTACTCCAACCCGCATGTCTCTCCATTCGATGAGATGCAGCGCTGGAAGACCCATCCGGAAATCAAGCAATTCCTGGAAGGCGGCAAACGTCTCAGCTATGGCGCTCGCGCCATCGCCAAGGGCGGCCTGCAATCCCTGCCGAAGATGACCTTCCCCGGCGGTCTGCTGGTGGGCTGTGACGCCGGCACCCTGAACTTCGCCAAGATCAAAGGCTCCCACACCGCCATGAAGTCCGGCATGATCGCCGCCGAACTGCTGGCCGAAGCGATCAAGAGCGGCCAGAGCCACGATGAACTGGTGGCTTACAAGGACGCCTTCGAGAACAGCTGGATTCACGAAGAGCTGCACCAGCAGCGTAACTTCGGACCGGCTCAGCACAAGTTCGGCAACCTCATCGGTTCCGCCTTCGCCTTCGTGGACATCAACCTGTTCAACGGCAAGCTGCCGATCACCATGCGCGATACCACTCCGGATCACGACACCCTGAAGCCGGCGGATCAGTGCAAGAAGATCGACTACCCGAAACCGGACGGCAAGATCACCTTCAATAAGCTGGACTCGGTGTTCCTCTCCAACACCAACCATGAAGAGGATCAGCCCTGCCATCTGCAGTTGAAGGATCCGAGCATCCCGATCGAGTACAACCTGCCCAAGTACAACGAACCGGCGCAACGCTACTGCCCGGCCGGCGTGTACGAAGTGGTGGAGGACGAAAGCTCGGGCGAGAAGCGCTTCCAGATCAACGCGCAGAACTGCGTGCACTGCAAGACCTGCGACATCAAGGACCCGACCCAGAACATCAACTGGGTGGCTCCGGAAGGTACCGGCGGCCCCAACTATCCCAATATGTAGTGTAGTTGGCGGCTCCGGCCCCATGAAAAAGGCGCCCTGGGGCGCCTTTTTTCGTGTCCGCGACCCTACAACGGCCAGTGCAACTGCACGTTGCCGCCGCCAAACGCCGCCCGGTGCAGGCGTACCGAGGGCGCAATGGTCAACACCGCGCCTTGTTCCCGCGCTAGCACGATCTGCCAGGGCACGGACAACTTGCCGATCCAGTCATCGTCATCCCGTTCGCTCCAGTCACCGATAGCGTCCTGCTCCACCCCAGCCCGGCTCACATACAGCGCCGGCAGCAGTCTGTGGCGTTCATTCAAAGGGATGTTCAGACTGGAAAACAGCAGTGGCTCGCGCCGCTTGACCCGCCCGGCGTCATTGACCTCCCGACCGAACCAGCCACTCTCGTCCAGTCTCAGATAGCGCACCCCCAGCTCCGGCTGCCAGCGATGCCGCAATCGGGTGGCGGACAGCGTCACCGCTTCCATATCCCGCTCGAACGGTATCCCGCCGGGCACTTCGTCCAGATCGTGATGGCGCCGGGTACGCTCGGCTTCCAAATCCAGCCGCCAGCCCCAACCTCCCCAGCGCCGCCCGTGGGAGAGCGCCAGACGGGTCTGGCGACTGGTTACTTCGACACCCTCATCACGGTCATCCAGTACCGAGCGCGGTGAATGGTTGAGCGACACCGTGGTGACGGCACCATCGCCATGGGGCCGGTGCCATTGCAGGAACAGGGTATGCGGCCGCCGTCGCATCTCGCTGTCACCGCCGGTCTTGTCATTGAAGTAGGCATCCGGCAGCACCCACTGGGCTTCCAGCCAGCCGCCACCGGCCAGCAGCCGGCGTACTCCGAAATAGATATCAGTCTGGGACTTGTCGGAAAACAGGTCACCACGCAGGGAGAGTTGCCAGCGCCCGCCCAGTGTCTGGCGAAAGCCCACCACCTGACGCTGGAAATCGCCGTCGAAATCCTCACCACGCTGTACATCGAGCAGGAAGGCCCGGTCGGGATTATCGAAGGGAAAGGTCTGCCGGTATTGGAAGTCCAGGTAGAGACGGTCGCCGGTGACACTGCCGGCGGTGCCACGAATGCCATCCTCCAGCGGTCCCATTGATGACAAATGCCGATAACTGAACACATGCAGAAAGCGTTCACTGTTGTAATCCTGATCGCGCCCCTGCACTACTGCATCGGCACGCCACGGCTGGGGCTGGTGCCAATTCATGGCCCCGGCCTCCAGCGTCACGGTGGTGATCAGTCCGGCGATCACGCGCGCCGGGCGCGGCGCGTCCATGGTGTGCCTCCCGGGAGGTCTCCCTTGTGAGACGGCGGTTCCGTCAGCCTATGCCCGTCCGGCTTTGCGCTCAACCCCGTGGCGCCAGCGGCGCCAGAACCGCTCGACCCGGGCAATCAGCCGCAGCGGCGGCATCGCGGGCATGGCCAGCCGGGGTTCGGGAACCGGGCCGTCATCGTCGCGTCCGGTGGCGGGGTGCTCCACGGGATCATGGAAGGTCATGGCGGTCTCCTTTGGTGAGTGCTCAGTCAATGAATGGCCAACGCCAGACTGAGGAGTTGCCACTGATCAATCAAACGAATTACCCTTCGTCTACCTTTCAATAAAACTGAAAGATTAAAAGTGACCAATCCATCCCGGAGTTCCCCCCCAATGGACCTGCCGTTGCTCGATATCGATGTGATCCGGAGTTTCGTCGCCATCGCCGAAAGTGGCGGTTTCAGCCGTGCGGCGGTGACGGTGCATCGCACACCCTCCGCCCTGAGCATGCAAATCAAGCGGCTGGAGGAAATGCTGGATCAGCCGTTGTTCATCCGTGAAGCGAGACAGGTGAGGCTCACGCCCCAGGGCGAGGCGCTGCTCGGTTACGCCCGCCGGCTGCTGAAGCTCAACGAGGAAACCGTCGGACATTTTCTTAAGCCGGCGCTGACCGGCCAGGTGCGGCTGGGCTCGCCGGACGATGTCGGTACCCGCATTCTGCCGCGGGTGCTGGCGCGTTTCGCCCGTACCCACCCGGCGGTACAGGTGGATGTGCTGGCCGGGCGCAGTGTGGATCTGGTGCAACGGCTCAACGACGGTGATCTGGACATGACATTGGTGACCGCGGGGAACGATGGCCTGGAGCCGACGCTGGGGGAAGTGGTGCACAGCGAACCGCTGGTTTGGGCCGGTCGCGATGGCGGTTTGGCGGTACAGCGCCGGCCTTTGCCATTGTCCCTGGCCAATCAAGGCTGTGCCTGGCGCCGTGTGGCCTTGGCGGCGCTGGATCACGCCGGCATTGATTACCGAATCGCCTACAGCAGCGAACATTGCGCCGGCCAGGAGGCCGCCATGCTGGCGGACCTGGCCGTGGCACCGTTTCCGCGCAGTCTGGTGAAACCGCCGTTACGGCGGCTGGACAATGAGACCGGGTTGCCTGAGCTGGGCCACTACCAGATTGCGCTGGTACGCGGCGCCGCCGGGCCCGCCCATGACGCCCTGGCGGAGCAGGTGAAAGCGGCGTTTCGGGATTATCGTTAAGTTCCCTGGCTAATCCAGCGCTCTGAGCCCCTTCCAGGTCAGGTCGTACAGATCTCCACGGCGGTCGCGCAGGTTGGTCACCGAACCTTCGCTGTGCAGCAGCTTGAGCTTTTCCAGATCCACATCGGCGAACAACAGCATTTCCGTATTCGGAACGGACTCACTGATGATGCCGTCGTGAGGAAAATAGAAATCGCTTGGGGAAAACACCGCGGACTGGGCGTACTGAATATCCACGTTATCCACCCGGGGCAGATTGCCGATGCTGCCGGAAATGGCCACGTAGCATTCGTTTTCGATAGCTCGCGCCTGAGCGCAGTGGCGCACCCGCAGATAGCCATTCTTGGTGTCGGTCCAGAACGGCACGAACAGAATTTCCATGCCCTGCTCCGCCAGCAACCGGCCCAGCTCCGGGAACTCCACGTCATAGCAGATCAGTATGCCGATACGGCCGGCATCGGTGTCGAAGATACGCAGTTCATTGCCGCCCTGGATCGCCCAGTCCTTGCGTTCATGGGGAGTGATGTGGATCTTACGCTGCTCTTCCACGGAGCCGTCGCGGCGCATCAGATAGGCCACATTGTACATGCGGCCATTCTCTTCCACCGGCATGGAACCGCCGATGATGTTGATGTTGTAACTGACCGCCATGTCCGCCATGGCATCGCGGACCTCATCGGTAAAACTGGCCAGATACCGCACCGCCTCCACTGAGTTGAGTTCCGGTTTCAGCCCCATCAACGGCGCGCTGAAAAATTCCGGCAGGACGGCGAAATCGGCACGGTAATCGGACAATGAGTCGACGAAGAACTCGACCTGACTGAGCAGGTCCTCCACCGAGCGGGCGGCGCGCATACGGCGCTGCACCACGCCGATACGCACAGTGGAGCGGCGCGGCCATTCGCCGTCCTCATCCGGCTGATAGAGGATGTTGTCCCATTCCAGCAGCGTGGCGTAACCACGGGAGCTTTCGTCCTCGGGCAGGTATTTGGTCAACAGCCGTTTGACATCGAAACCGTTGGACAGCTGGAAAGTCAGGATCGGGTCATAGATGGTCCGGCTTTCCACCTGGGAGATGTACTCGGTCACCGACATCTTGTCAGCCTGATCGTTATAGCCGGGCAACCGTCCTCCGGCGAGAATCGCCCGCAGGTTTTCGTCACGGCACAATTCCTTGCGCGCTTCGTAGAGACGACGGCCGAGCCGGTAGCCGCGATATTCCGGATCAACAAACACATCCAGACCGTACAGCGCGTCCCCTTTGCGGCTGTGGGAGCGGATCTTGTCGTCGGTGATCAGGTCTTCATAGCGGTGCGGATTGGAAAAGCGGTCGTAGTCCACCTTGATGGTCAGGGCCGCCGCCACCAATTCATCATTGTCATCGATCACCAGCTGCCCTTCCGGGAACACACGGATCAGGGCCTTGATGGTGTCTTCCGACCAGGCGCCACCAATGTCGTGGTAGACCTGATTCATCAGCCGGGCCAGGGCCGGGTAATCTTCCGCGGTCAACTGCCGCAGCCGCAAACGGGTGCTTTCTTCCGCCATGACGATCTCCGCTCAACTGAGAGGGGGAAAAGGAATCAGCCAGCAACGATGCTGGTCACGCAGGGCATTCTGGCCGTCAGGATACAGAGCCACGCCGTCCGGACGAATGAACAGCACGGCACCGGAGTGCAGGGCCACGTAACCGGAAACCTGTTCCGCCACATAACCGTCGCCTTCACGGTAAGCCGGCCGCAGCCCGTCGGGAATAGTCTCGTAGCCGATCAACCCATTGGCCAGCGGGTCGTCCACGGAGCCGCGATCACGGTACAGACCGACGGCGTCCGCCCCCACCAGCAGCACCATGCCCTGGTGAAAATGCAACAGATTGACCCGGCCGCGCTGCGGCAGGGACACAATCTCCTGCTGTGCAATAATGGTGTCCATAATTCTCCATGGGTCAGGGTCATGCAGGAAAAGATTGTAATACTTACCGGGGCCGGAATCTCCGCGGAGTCCGGTATTCGCACCTTTCGCGACAACGGTGGCCTGTGGGAGGAACACCGTATCGAGGAAGTGGCGACGCCGGAAGCCTTCCAGCGCGACCCGGTGAAAGTGCATCAGTTCTACAATCAGCGGCGCCGGCAACTGCACGGCCCGGCCATTGCCCCCAACTCCGCGCATCAGGCCCTGGCCCGATTGGAAGCCGCCCTGCCCGGTCAGGTATTGCTGGTCACCCAGAACGTGGACAACCTGCACGAACGCGCCGGCAGCCGCAACCTGATCCATATGCACGGAGAGCTGTGCAAAGCCCGCTGCCGCACCACCAATGCCCTGGTGACCGTGGACGATGAGTTGAGCACCGGGCTGGCCTGCCCGCTGTGCGGGGTGCCCGGCTGTCTGCGGCCCCACGTGGTGTGGTTCGGTGAGATGCCCCTGGAGATGGATCGGATCTACGCGGCGCTGGCCGGCTGTGAGCGGTTCATCAGCATCGGCACCAGCGGCAACGTCTACCCCGCCGCCGGCTTCGTCGCCGAGGCCCGCGCCAACGGCGCCCATACGGTGGAACTGAACCTGGAACCCTCCGAGCAGCTCAACGCCTTCCACGAACACCACCACGGCCCCGCCACGCAGCTGGTGCCGGAATATGTGGAAAAACTGATTAAGGCAGCTAACAGTGAATAAGGAACAGGGAACAGCGACGCGAGCCGCCGTTGCAGGTAACGGGAAGCCCTTGGACTGGCCCCATTTAAGTAGACACGGATT
>NZ_ARXS01000011.1 GCF_025532145.1 Alloalcanivorax balearicus MACL04
CGATTCAGGTGTCGTCGATCCGCTCCATGCCCCGCGACGAATTGGTCTTCAACATCACCAGCGTCGCCAAGGCGGCGGTCAACTACGGCCTGCCGATCGTTCACTCCACCGTCAACGTCGCGACCGGCCGCAACAAACCGCCGATCCAGGAACTGCACGACGTGCTCGGCCATCTGCCGACCTACGATCGCACCTCCATCAACAGTTGGGAGGATGTCGAGTTCAAGGAAGCGGTCAAATCCATCGGGCGCAAGAAGCTGATCGTGACCGCGCTCTGGACCGAGGCGTGCTTGACCTTTCCGGCACTGGACGCCCTCCAGGAAGGCTATGAGGTTTACGTGCCCGTCGATGCGGTGGGCGGTACTTCGCTGGCCGCTCACGAGGCCGCGCTGCGGCGAATGGAGCAGGCCGGTGTGAAGCTCATCAGTCGCGTGCAGATGTACTGCGAACTCCAGCGCGACTGGGCACGTGAATCCACTGTCCCGGGGTTCATGGGTGTTTTCGACAACTTTGACGGTTTCAATGTCGAAAAGGCCGCCGAGTAAGCCGTCAGCGAGATATGGGGTCGGGTCTTGACCTTTGCCTTCAAGGTTGCTCCTCCTCGGATATAAGGAATCGGCATCAGGCAAAAGGCAGGACCTGACCCTGGCGCACGTTGCTATTCGTAGCGCTTTCTTTGCGAAGCCAGTTCCGCTCGGGCAGAAAGAACGAGGCGTAGCAGCCAACCTGCCGGGGATTCGACGAGCGTGGTGGAAGGGTGTGCTGTTTTGTGTGAGCTCAGTTTGATCAAAAGTGTCTGCTGGTTTAACCAGGCTTCGACGCCTTCGAGCGCCTCGTCATCGTTTAGCATACTTTCCAGATCGGAGGGCGGGGAGGGCCGCTTATCCGTCCGACGGTTCTTGTCATCGGCGTTCATTGCTTTTTCCTGAAGTGTCTATCCATGGTGATGCCCCGAGAAAATCATGGACCGCGTGGCTCCCCCTGTTGGTCCAGATGAACAATCATGAGATAGGAAGGGACTACGGCGACATCGCCCGGTAAATCGATAAGAGGCAGGCCGGTGACGTGAGCCAGCCCGCCACGGATCCCTTCATCGTGTTCGGCCCTCTGTATGAACGCCGCAGTCTCTCCCGTAGCCGCCTCGAGCATGAGTCTCCCGGGTCGAACAAAGTGCCGTCCTAATCGAGTTGTGCGCGCTTATGTTGCGAACGAATCCACCAGAACTGTAAGACAGAGCCCAGCACAAAGATGCCGAGCCATGCCGCGAGTGCGCTGCGTACGATGGGGGATTCAGGGCCGTCCGCAAGAGGGTGAGCAACGGGTAGCCGTGTGAGTGTCTCATTGATCCCGGGAACCAGCAGCAGGAAGAAACTGAATGTGAACGCGAATTGGGACAGGTACGGCCGCGTGCGCCCTAAAACGGATAGGCGTGCAGTAAGTAACGCGCCGGCTATCGCAAGCAATGCCAGGATGCCCAGAGCATGACCGACATTGAAACCGCCGGTGCTGGACAGTCCGAATGAGGTGAATACTGACACCACCATCGCCGTCATATAAATCTTGCCGGACGGCATGGCGCTATCGATTTTCCGGTGGCGGGCGTAGCTATAGAATCCCGCGGCGCAGGTAAGCAGACTGATGATTGTATGACTGGTGCCCAAGGCAGAGATGGGATGAGGCATAAAAATGACTCCTGGTGAAAGGGTGGCTCGGCCGTTGTGGCGCCGAGGATGCTAGATGGCAATCAACTAGTTGGTCGATATGGTGGTAAAAAATAGGGCCTCATGCGGCGCTCTTGACTCTCATAAGGGTAATCAGGCCGATACGGCAAGCCGGCTAATGGCCGTGTGCGTAATGACTTGAAATGATTCAACATCATTCAAAGCCCGGGCGGTCAGCATTGCGCCGTGCACCATGGACATAAAGGTCTGTGCCTCGACCGACGCCTTCTCATTTAAATGGAACTGCCCCGTGGCCTCGCCACTTTCCAGGACCGTCGCGATCCAGGCGGTCAGGTCCCGGAAATAGCCGCGGACTTCATCCGCGATGTTCGGCGGAATCATCGGTAATTCGGCGGCCAACATGGCGCAAATACACATCGATGATGTGCCCTCGCGTATGCATTCCGCCCAATAGTCGGTGTAGGCCGTCAGCCGTGCCAGGGGATCATCGAAGTGTTGATCGAGAGCGGCCAGGCCATCCCGGGTCTGCTCGCGGTGCCGCGCAACGACAGCCAGGACCAGATCCGCCTTGCTGGGAAAATGATGATGGATGCTGGGCTTGCCGATATGGACTCGTTTGGACACATCGGCATAGCTGAAACCGTGATAGCCACCGGCGGCAAGCAGTAGTTTGGTATGGTCCGCGATTTCGGTTGCCCGGGGGGAAAGCTCGGTGCTCATGGGATATTGGTCCGGTTCTATCAAAGTCCAGGTAAAGCAACGCCGTACGCGCCGCAATGCCAGCTGTTGCATTCATCAGAAAGTGTCAATCTACTAGTTGGTCGGCTGCATGTCAAAGATATTCTGCTTGATTTTTCCTCTGCCTGATTCTGGGTGGTTAGTCGTTTAATCGAAAATGGAAGGTGACAGCAGCGTGGCTTTTGTAAGGTATTCGATGTCGCCGGCGGCCATTCCCGCCGCGGAAAACGCTTTTTTCCAATGGGACTCCACGGTTTGCCGCATGGCGCCGACGCACTCGCTGGCCTCGTCGTCAGCGAAGCCAAAGCGTTCGGCTTCGCTGAGTGCGTTGCTTAGCCGGGCCGCGCGGCCCTGGTCGCCGACGGCCATGGCCAGGTCCGCTGAGTAGCCCAGCCGGGGCTGGGGGCAGATGTCGTAGCCGGGTGTCAGGTTGAGGGCGGTGCCGTCCCAGAAGCAGGCATGATTGCGAGCGTGATCGTCGGTGTTGCCGATCAGGATATTGAAGACCATGCGTTGGAAGAGTTCACGGCCGTCGCGTTCGAAGTTCCGGGCGTATTTGCGCAGCAGGTCGGCCAGCTCCAGGTAGCTGGCGTGGCCGGTGCGCACCGCGTATTCGTCCAGATCCAGCAGTGTCATAGCGCTGAGCATATGGCGGCGGGTCACCGTGCCGTCGGTGGTGGTTTGCCGGTCGAAGCGGCGAACCAGCAGAATGTCCTTGCCGGCGACCTTAAGCACGTCAACGTCGGCCACGTTCAAACCGGCCCGGGCAGCCAGTTTCATCGCACCGGCTTCCGCTGCAATCATGTTGACGGTGTCGCTGCTGGAACTGAACTTGGCCACCCAAAAGTCGCTATCCTGCTGGAACAGCACCTTGGGTCGGGCGCCGCCAATGCTGGTGCCGTGGTTGAGGGCGGCGTCCAGTTTCTCGTCCAGCTCTTCGCCGCGCTCCATCTTCTCCGCCGCCTTGAGAGCGTCTTCCAGCGGGCTTGCGTGTCTGGGGAGCGGTGAATAGATATGGGGGGATTCCGATGTATCCAGGGCGCCGATCCGGTCGGAGCCGGCGCCGAGCAGATAGTCGATCTCGCCCGGCTCACTTTTCCGGCGACCGTCCGCCGGGTCGATGGTCTTCGCGATCTCTCTCTGAATGATACGCCGACCCCAGGCGTCCGGAGCCGCATCGCGCAGGGCACCACTCAGTTCGTTATCGAGCGTATAGGGATCACCGGTCAGTTCGCCCAGGGGGCGGCCGGGAATGGAAAGCGGGATGGCGTCCGGCCGGGCGAGATAGCTCTTGCCGTAACGGAACACGTATTCGACACCATCCCAGGCCACCACGCCGCACACCACCGGTTCGGCCAGGCCTGGGAGGAAGACCCAGATATACGCCTTGTCAGAAATCATTATCGATCTCCTCGGGGCGAATCCGTCGCTTGCTGGTGGCGCGGCGGAACCGGGGCAGGCTTTCGCCGACACGGAAGTGTCCCTTTGCCGCCGAACCGTCCGGTTCGGGCAGCGTTGCCAACAAGGGCAGATCGAGCAGCCAGAGTGCGGCCACCACCAGGCCGATGCCTACGTTGGGGTCACCTTTTTCCATGGCGCTGACGTGACGCCGGTCGACATCTCCCAGGCGCTGGCCGAGATCGGTCTGGGACCAGCCTCTTTCCTTGCGCGCCGCGGCAATCAACGCGCCGGTTTCGCACAGGGCGTCGCGGATTTGGGCTTTCCGGTGGATGGGGGAGTTGACAGTTCTCGGCATTGGGCGCTAAGCCGTACAAAAAGAAGTTACATGTACGTTATGGCGTGCATTGCGATGAGTCAAGCATCAGCTTTATAAAATGTACCTATAAACGAACATTGAGAGATTGTATGTGCTTTTTAGAGTACAAAAGGTCCAGATGTTAGAGTGCTCTTTGTGGGCCTCGGGAAAAAGGAATGCCTTATTTTGCATCCAGGTATCCTTACGCTGATTCATTCCGTTCCGCTAATCTTTGTCCTGTTAAAAGAACCCGTGGGCTGAGTGAGCTTGCAGGCTCAATCGTCGGTATAGTCTCTAACAAACGAAAAAGTCGGCATGCCGCCGACACCAGAGGAGAGAGCAACCATGTTCAACCACATCATGATCGGTTCCAACGACATCGAGCGTTCCAAGAGCTTCTACGACGCGGTGCTTGGCGTGCTTGGGGTACGCGAGCCGTTTCGCAACGTGGCGCCTTCCGGCCACGTCCGGCTGTTCTACATCCACGACGGCAACACTTTTGCCGTGAGTGAGCCGATCAACGATGAAGGAGCGACTTGTGCGAACGGTGGCACCATTGGCTTCAAGTGCGACTCGCCTGAGCAAGTAAAGGAATTCTATGACGTGGCGGTGGCTCAGGGCGGCAAGCCGATCGAGGATCCGCCGGGCCTGCGTGAGGGCAGTATGGGTGCCATGCACCTGGCCTATGTACGCGATCCTGACGGCAACAAGCTCTGCGCGATTCATCGGGTGAAATAGCGGGCCCGACTGGAATTCCACGGTCGAGGAACCGGTCTTACTGGTACGGGTTCCTTGGCCGGCTGTTTGGGGGAATGGTCTGAGTCACAGGTGTTATAAAAAGGCATGGATTAAGTCGTTCGAGGGGGACTTCAGATAGGGCGCTGGCTGTTATCAGTCTGCCTGAATTAAAAAGGGGGGAAGACCATGGGGGAGTTCATCAAGGTTTTGGCGGAAGGCTTTCTGAAAGAGGATGTACCGCTCGTTATCATTATGGTCGTGGTTCTTGCTGTGCTGAATGCGTATAAGTTGTATCCCCTCCTTGTCGAGCGCAAAAGACATCGTTTGAAAGGCGTGGAAGTCGCATTGCAGTCGGAATACGTGCAGGGCATGGAAAGGGAGTGCCTGAAGGAACAGGCCGCCACGGAGCATTTTTATACCGCCACCGGGATCATGATGGAAAAGGCGCCGCGGGAAGCGTTGCTGAAAATCTATGAGGGTAGTGGCGGGCGTCTGCCGTTTGTGCACTTCAAGCGTGCTGTATTTCATGTCAGATACGAGAAGGGCGTGTTTGAGATAAAGCTTGGCCTGGTGGATTGGCTGATGATGTGGGCCGGGCTTTTTTCATGCCGCTCGGCCTATTCGGCGAATCGCATCCGGAAAGAGATGGACCGTCAGACTAAAGCTGAGTCCATGCCCGATAAGCCTGCTGGAGAGGCGGCATCCGCGAACGTCTAGTGCGAAGAAATATACTCCGACCCCACAGGCGCGGGCGGCAGTGAGAAGCTGTCGCGCATACGCCGGGCTTCCTGTGCCGGCGGCAGGCCGAACAGGCGCTTGAACTCCCGGTTGAACTGCGAAGGGCTTTCGTAGCCCACGGCGTGGCTGGCGGCGGTGGCGGTCATGCCCTGACGTACTATCAGTAGCCGCGCCTGGTGCAGCCGGGTGGACTTCACGTATTGCATGGGCGCCATACCGGTGATGGCTTTGAAATGGCTGTGGAAGGTCGGCACACTCATGCCCGCTTCGCGGGCCAGTTGGGTGAGGCTGAGTGGTTGCGCGCAGGTGGAGTGGATGCGGCGCAGGGCCTGGCTGATTTTGCCGAACTGACCTTGCATCGTTAGCGCTGAGCGCATGGCGTTTCCCTGCGGGCCGGTGAGCACCCGGAAGTACAATTCCCGGACCAGAGCCGGGCCAAGAATCGCGGCCTCCAGAGGGTGGCTCAGTGCTTCCAGAAAACGCCGCAACGACGAGATCAGCGCGGGATTCATGGGGCTGGACATCATACTTTGCGGTGTAGCGTCCGGGGTGGGCGCGCCCTGACGTTGGATCTGGAGCATCACCTCCGCCGCTGCCTGAAAATTCAGATGCATGTAGACCGCCAGCAAGGGCCGCTCCGGCGAGCCGTCGCTTTCCATGGTGAACGGCACCGGCACGGCGACCGCCAGATAGTGCTGCTCGTCATAGCGATAGACCCGGTCCTGAAAATACCCCCGCTTGCTGCCCTGGCAGACGATCACGATCCCCGGATCGTAGAGGACCGGGGTACGGGCCAGCGGCCGGTCGGAGCGCAGAATGCGCACGTCCGGCAGCGCCGTCAGATTGTAGCCTTCTTGCGGGGCGAGTGATCTGACCAGGTCGATCAGGACTTGTTGATGATTCATAAGAATAGGCAATAGAAGTAAAAAAAAGGACCGTTTCCGCAGCGAGTGAAAATAATAACATGCACTTTCTCATCGTTGCCGGAGGTTATCCATATGTCATCGTCAAAAACTCTGTTGATCACGGGCGTGAGCAGCGGCTTTGGCCGGGCGCTGGCGCAAGAGGCGCTGGCCGCGGGTCACCGGGTGGTTGGTACGGTGCGTCACACCGAGGCAAAGGAAGCCTTCGAAACACTTAGTCCTAACCATGCTTTCGCTCGGCTTCTCGACGTAACGGATGCCAATGCGATGGAGGGCCTGATCGCGGAGGTGGAACAGAATGTCGGGCCGGTGGATGTGCTGGTCAACAATGCCGGTTACGGCCAGGAAGGCATCCTGGAGGAATCGCCGCTGGACGCGATGCGCTTGCAGTTCGATGTCAATGTATTCGGCGCGGTGGCGATGATCAAAGCAGTGTTGCCGTACATGCGCCGGCGCCGCCGTGGGCACATTCTCAACATCACCTCCATGGGGGGCTTCATCACCATGCCGGGCATCGCCTACTACTGCGGCAGCAAGTTCGCCCTGGAGGGGATTTCCGAAGTGCTCGGCAAGGAAGTGGCGCCCTTTGGCATCGCCGTGACGGCGGTGGCGCCGGGCTCCTTCCGCACCGACTGGGCTGGCCGATCCATGGTTCGCACACCCCGGGCCATCGCGGATTACGATGCCTTGTTCGACCCGATCCGCAAAGCGCGTGAAGAAAAGAGCGGTAATCAATTGGGCGATCCGGCGAAAGCGGCGCGCGCCATACTGACGGTGATCGACAGCGACGCACCGCCGGCGCACTTGCTATTGGGTAGCGACGCGCTCGCGCTGGTACGCGACAAGCTGGAGACACTCGCTGCCGAAATCGACAGTTGGGAGGCGTTAACGTGTTCCACGGACGGTTGAGATGCCGGCTTGGCAATCCCGGGAATCCAACACCCTGGCCGTAAGATCAGTGGCGCACGGCCCGCACCGCCTCCTTGATCGGCACTGAACCGGTGTTGAGTTCCAGAATTTGCCGGCCGATACCCGGCTCATGCAACAGCTCGGCGAGGGTGGCGGCCACGTCGTCGCGGGTAATCTCGCCATGGAACTCGGCTGGTCCCAGCGAGACGGTGCCGACGCCGTCGCCATCCAGCAGCAGCGATGGGCGCAGGATCAGCCAGTTCAGGTCGCTACGGGTGACGGCGATGTCCGCTTGTTTTTTCACGGCGAAGTAGTGTTCAACGTCTTCGCCCAGGTCTCGTTCCCGCCAGGATTCCGGCAGCACTGACACCAGCGCGAAGCGCTCAACGCCGGCAAGGCGCGCCGCCCGCAGGGCCTTGTTGACGCCGTCGCCGTCGATGGCATCGGTGATCGCCTTGTAGCCGCCGTTGGAGCCGGCGCTGAAAACGATCACCTCGCTGCCGCTGACCAGCGTTGCGAGTTCGTCCGCGTTCAGGGTGGCGAGATCGCCCACTTGTGTATCGATGCCCTGTGTTGCCAACTGAGCCAGTTGAGCGGTTCGGCGAACCAGTCCGCGAACCGCATCGCCCCGGTCGCTCAGTTTCCTGGCAAGCAAACCACCCACTGCACCAGTGACGCCGATGATAAAGACGTTCATTTCGAGCACTCCACGGTATCGATCACTGACATACGCTCCGTATGCTGGGATACGATATAGCATACGTGACGTATGTCAACGATTTACCAGAACGTCGCTCGGCGTCAGGTTTTGCCTTAGACCTGACAGCACCCACTCATAATGCCTGCTATCCTGAGGAATATTATCGATGATGCGGCGTCTTTTCCGGCCGGCTATTTCGGCTAACCTGGGGCGCAGGCGGTTGCTCGTCACGCCGTGCCAATGCAGACAGCCTTGGATTTTTGCCAGGGGCCATAGGAACAGAGAGGACCTGTATGTCTTTTTTCAAACATAGGGCCAGGATTGCTCCCCTTTGGGCAGTCCTGGTTCTCTCCTTATCTTCGTGCGTGGAAAAGGCTGATAAGGGGCCGACTCTCAAGACCGTAACGGAAACGGCATACAATGTTGAGCGAAGCGATACGGTGGAGTCCGACCCCGCTCTCAGGGAACATATTAAAACGATTTCTCATTACGGCGGCAGTGGGAATATCACGAAGCTTGAATACTGGCTAAAGGATAGACTTTTTGAGACCAGAACGTTCAAGAGAGATGATCGTGGGCACCTTTTGGAGATTGTTGTCACGGCGGTGAATGGCGAAGTGAAGAAGCGGTTTGTCCACGATCTTGATGAAGATGGACGTACGGTGGAAGTCAGAAGCTATCGGGGGGCTGACCGCCTTTCCGCGATTCATTCCCGGGAATATGACTCAAAGGGGAATATGGTTTCCGAGGTCTACAAATCGCCCGAAGACGTTGTTTTATCGAAAAGGCTGTTTGAGTATGACAATAAAAACAATGTCGTAAAGGAAACCGAGCTGCGTGAGGACCGATCGGTCAAGGTGGTGATGGATTTAGAATACGACGAGTCTGGCCGCTTGATTGAATCCACAAGCACATCAGAGGATTGGGGAAATATCCCCTACACGCTTGAATACACTCAGTATGGCGATGTGGCGTCCAGAAGTTGGACGGACAAAAACGCCGGGACGCAGCGTGCTGTCTATGAGTATGACTACGACGAGTTCGGGCACTGGACAAAAAGGGAAAAGTACGACAATGGTGTTTTGATCTACGTTCAGAAAAGGGACATGGAATATTATTGAAGGACATAAACGGACAAGAGGTGAATACATGACCGTGGAAGGCCAGAACGATATCGATGGGGTGCTGAACACCGGGCGGGTCGTCGCCAGAGTGCGCGATGCCATGCTCGATGCGGTTGAGCCGGGCATGACGACGGCGGAACTGGACAAGCTGGGAGAGCAGTTGCTGGAACAGTACGGCGCCAGGTCGGCACCGAGGGTGACTTATAATTTTCCCGGTGCCACTTGTATCAGCGTCAATGAGGAGGCCGCGCATGGCATACCGGGGCAGAGGGTGATTCAGGCCGGGGACGTCGTGAACGTCGACGTGTCCGCTGAACTGGATGGCTATTTCGCGGATACCGGCGGCACGACGGTTGTTCCGCCGGGGTCGGCGCTCAAGACACGCCTGTGTCACGCCACTCGGCTGGCTTTGAAGCGTGCTTTGGGTGAAGCCCGGGCGGGCTCTCCCATCAATCGTATCGGCAAGGCGATTCAACATACCGCCAAGTCGCATCGTTTCAAGGTGATCAAGAATCTGGCCGGCCATGGTATCGGGCGGACACTGCACGAGGAACCGGAGGACATCGTGGGCTATTACGATCGCCGCGATACCCGCCGATTGCAGCTTGGTCAGGTCATCGCCATCGAGCCGTTTCTGTCCACCCGCAGCACACTGGTGACAGAAGCGGAGGACGGATGGACTCTGGTGGGTCATCCAGACAATCTTTCCGCGCAGTACGAGCACACGCTTATCATCACCAAGGGCGCTCCGATTATTGCCACGCTGTCCGAAAAGGGGGGCTGAAGGTGGCACGCCGGCCGATTTGAGAGTCGGCATGGGCGAGTCGACGGGAGCAGGGATGAGCTGGAGCAAGAAGGCGATATTGGGCGTTCTGGATCAATGTGCCGAGGACTTCACGTTCCCGGTACTGGACAACGGCTATGTCTATCTGGCCGCGACCAGGCTGTCCGTGTACCACTCGGATACTGATTGGGCGCTGGTGATCGAGGTGTTCGGGTTTTCTCCCAGAGCGGGACTGCCCGATGTGCAAATCTACACCTTCTCAAGCAAGCTGCACGACAGGGATCCGCCTTCGAATTATGTGTCGCAAGACGCCTATGAAAACTATCTGAATAACAACCCACACAATGAATCCCGGTTTGTTTTTCCGATCGAGAACTCCGCCTGGCAGGACCAGGAAGATCTTGAACGTCTCAGTGACAATGCCGTTTGTGTATTGCGTGGTATCGAAGTGCCGCTTCCCGAGCCTGCGGCCTATGCGGACGCGGGCATTGAACTGGAAGATGAGGCGCCTTTGACGTTTGAATTCTGCCGCTATCTGGCCAAAGAACACAGGAACCGGGTTCTTTGTACGGAACGCGAGCGCCGGGTCAGTGTGTTGCCCAATATGACGTTGTTGTTGCAACTGGAGGACTGGTGTCACCCGGATGTGGTGGCCGGTGAGCTGCCCAGTGCCTCGCCAACTTTCCAGCAACTGGCCGAGGTCCTTGAGACTGGCAGCACAGCGTCCTTCAGCAATGACGCGGTTGCCAATACCCATTGGCGGAACTGGCCGGAGGGCGGCACGCTATAGGGCGGCGCGGTTGACAGCGGGCCCCGCCTTGGCAAACTTGGCATTCACTGAGTCTCACCGCCACCTCGCTACTCCCGGAAAACGGCAGGAATGGAATATGACCGGAGAAGACACGAAATCCTGTTTTGACGCACGTTTGCTTCGCCCCAAAAAGCAGGGCGACGGTGAATCCTGGGCTTTCGTGGTGTTGCCTGGGGAAGTCAGTGCAATGCTGCCCAGACGGGGCCGCACCTCCGTGGATGGCACACTGAACGGCCACGCGTTCCGGGTCTTGCTGGAACCGGACGGCCGCAAGAGCCATTGGCTTCGCATCGATCAGTCCCTGATGGAGACGTCTGGTACCACCTTCGGCGATGTCGCTCGCTTCGAAATCAGACCGGTGGCGCGGGAGCCGGAACCGGATGTCCCCGCGGATCTGCAGGACGCTTTGCAGGCTGCCCCGGAGGCCCGGGCGATCTGGGAAGCCACTACCACTCTGGCCCGCGTCGACTGGATTCATTGGATCACCACCGCCAAACAGGCCAAGACCCGTGCCAAGCGGGTTGATGACGCTTGCGACATGTTGGCCTCGGGCAAAAAACGGGTCTGTTGCTTTGATCCTTCGGGGTTTTACAGCAAGGCGATCCGGGCGCCCGAGACGGCGGATTGAGTCGCGGCGTTCTATTGCCACCGGTACTGAATGCGCTCTCAGGTGATACTGGCGCTAATATGGATGTTTGCCATTTCCGAGGTTTTCCATGCGCAGAATAACGTTGTTGTTTTTATGGCTGCCGTTCCTCGCGGTGCTGTCGGCGGGATGTTCGGAGAAATCGCTCGAAGAACAAAGGCAGGAGCTGGAGGAAAAGAAGGCGGAGTATCAGTCACGGATTACAGCCCTTTCCGATAAGGACACCAAGGAAGCGCTGGCGCAACTGGCCGATATCATGTTTTGGATACGGGAAGGGGATCTGGAGCGCCAGGTACCGCCTGAGGAGGTCCAATACCACACCTCGCCCTACTCAATCCTGGAAGATTATCAAAATACAAAGGACATGGCCGAGCAATTGGCCGCTGGTGTGCTGCTGACCAATGATGTGCGCTACCGTCCCCAGGAGGCGAAGCTCACATTGCCGTTCGCGTATCCCTTTGATCTTGAGGTCAACTGGAAGCAGGTGGTGCTGGCGGACGGCACCGAGTTGCCGGTGGTGGAGCAGGACCCGTTCACCGATCAAAGCGATCTGATTCCGGCGGCGTTGTGGAGCGCCTCTTATCAGCGGTTCACTACCCAGGTGCGGAAACACGTGAATCTGCCCATTGGCCAGGTGCCGCCACCGCCGCCGCCGATAGCACGGGCGCGCGGGGAGATGACCCTGACCGTACCGGAAACGCTGCCTGAAGCGCGCTTCTCCGCCTCAGACGTGGGCGACCATCGCGAGGTGTCGGAATGGCGCATCACCTTGGAAGAAGTGGAAGGGCACCGGGTTCGGCTGCTATTCAAGGTGCCGGAAGAGGTGACGATTGACGATGCACAGGGCCTGCTTGATCAGGTCGAAGTGGAGGCCAGTGACAGCACCGGCCGCTTCTTGTCGCGCAGCAATACGGGCAAAGGGCCGGTCGGTCACACTGATCAGATCATCGACATGCTGGAGCAACTGATTGACGCGGCGGAATCCGGCGAACTGAAGGACAAGGAGGCCATGGAGCAGCGCATGCAGGCGCAGCAGAAGGCCACGTTGGATGACGCCGATCGGCAACTGTATGTGGAGGTGGCATTCCGGGGCACGGTGGAACAGGTACGGGTGTTTTTGCCGGGCTTTGCCGGTGAGGAAACTCTGTCAGTGCCACTGGATCTGACGCCGGTACAGTTCAGCGTGCCGAACAATCAGGCTGAACCGCAATCCTTTGGCGTTCGGGCCAGAGTGTATGATCACACCGCCAGTGACTGGGAACTGGACCAGCCGCTGGAGGCGGATCCCTCGTCGCTGGACGAACTCATCAAGGTCGAATTCAAGAAGGGGGTGAACCCGGGGGTATCAGATCCGATCGCCGACAAACTGTACTTTCATTTTCCGGAGCAAATGAGTAACCGTCTGGTCTCCGACTTTGATCGCTTCGATCATGTGGAGGAACTGGTTTTCCTGGATAAAGATGGCGAACCGGTGTACCGGTTCGACCCGGAGGATCGGGAGGGCCCGGTGAGGTTCACCGTCAACCGGATCGAGTATCACCCGGATCGCTTCGAGCGGCCTCCGGTGCGCGCCCGTGGAAAACTGGACGTTCTGCTGTTGCCGGACATCGACGTACGCTGGGTTCCTGTCAGTGATTTACCTGACGGCTATGAAATGCACGGGAAGCAAGTGCTCTTTGGTCCGGCGGTGGCGGATAATCATATCCCCGCTTTGGTGCTTGCCCGGGACGCACAAGGCCGCTATCTGAAAAAGATCGCCGAGCTGCGCCATGCGTCCGACGAGGTTTGGCCCCGGCACGCTTACCATTTCTACGACGAGCCGGCGGGTTTTCTGTTTATCGAAAAAGGCCCGGGCTCTCACGCCAGCTACTCGTTCGATATTCCCCTTCAGGATTGAATCCTGCCAGGCGAGGGGGAGGCGATGTCTTCTCCTTGCCCGTTCTTCCCTTTACGTCAGCTTCTTCACTTCCGACTGATCCGGCGACAGAGCATGGCCGTCCTCATCCCGAGGGGTCATGAAGGGCACCGGCTTGCCGGTGTTCTTGTCGATCAGTAACGAATGGCGTTCGCCGCGGGCGAACAGGTGATGTTCACCCCATTGCCGCAACGCGACGACGATGGGAAACAGGCTTTCTCCCTTGGCGGTCAGCACATACTCCTGATAGGCGGTGCCGTCGGAAGCCGGCCGGGTGTCCAGCACGCCCGCATCCACCAGGCGGCGCAGGCGGTCGGTGAGAATATTGCGGGCCATGCCGAGATTACGCTGGAAGTCCCGGAAGCGACATACGCCGTCGAAGGCATCCCGCAGGATCAGCAGGCACCAGCGATCGCCGATCACATCGACGGCGCGGGCCACCGGGCAGGTGCTGTCAGAACTGGGGCGGCGGGGCATGGTGTCTCCGGTGATATCAGATAATGGACATTGTGGTTGCATTTTAAAACTGGAATGCATAGCATCCAACCAGTTTCTATTTACAACTGGTTGGATGCTATGACGACGTCCCCCGTTTCCTGTTCATCAACGGCGCGTGCTGTATTACCGCGTGCTCTGGTTCTGTTGTTCGCCGCCGCCAGCGGCTTGAGTGTGGCCAATGTCTATTACGCACAACCGTTACTGGATGCGCTGGCGCTGGATTTCGGTATCAGTCATGCGGCCGTGGGTGGCGTGGTTACCGCTACCCAGGTGGGATGCGCCCTGGCTCTGTTACTACTGGTACCGTTGGGGGATCGGCTGGATCGTCGCCGGTTGATGGCGGGGCAGTTGCTGGCGCTGGTGGCAGCGTTGATCGCGGTGGCCCTGGCGCGCTCAACGCCGGTGTTGTTGGCGGGCATGCTTGCCGTGGGTTTACTGGGTACCGCCATGACCCAGGGGCTGATCGCCTACGCCGCTAGTGCCGCGGCGCCCCATGAACAGGGCCGGGTGGTGGGCGCGGCCCAGGGCGGTGTGTTCGTGGGGTTGTTACTGGCCCGGGTTTTTGCCGGCGGTGTCAGCGATGTGGCCGGTTGGCGCGGCGTCTATTTCTGCTCGGCGGCAATGATGTTGGCACTGGCCTGGCCTTTGTGGCGAAGGTTGCCGGTTCTGATGGTGGCTTCGGATAGCATGAGTTACCCGCGTTTGTTGCTCTCCATGCTCGCGCTTCTGAAAACGGAGCGGGTGTTGCAAGTGCGCGGTGTATTGGCGTTGCTGATGTTCGCCGCTTTCAATATTTTCTGGAGCGCACTGGTGCTGCCGTTGAGCGCACCGCCCTATGAGTTCTCGCATACCCTGATCGGTGCCTTCGGGCTGGTGGGGGCGGCCGGAGCTCTGGCCGCCGCCCGGGCCGGCTACTGGGCCGACCGGGGTTACGGTCAATACACCAGTGCGGCCGCTTTGGTATTACTGCTGTTATCGTGGATTCCGCTGTCGTTGATGGCATGGTCACTGTGGGCGCTGTTGATTGGCATCGTGTTGCTGGATCTCGGTGGCCAGGCTCTGCACGTTACCAACCAGAGCATGATCTTCCGCACGCACCCGGAAGCGCACAGTCGCCTGGTGGGTCTTTATATGCTGTTCTACTCGGTGGGCAGCGGTCTTGGTGCCATCAGTACCACAGTGACTTACGCGCATTCCGGCTGGGTGGGCGTCTGTGCCCTGGGCGCGGCGGTGAGTTTGCTGGCGTTGCTGTTCTGGGCGCTGACCCGAAAGCTGAAGCCCGGGGTGGGGTTTCGGGCTTGAGAGGAATGAAATCCGTGGCTTGAAAACAGGAGGTCAAGCCTGGCCTTCTCTTTGAGCCGAAGGCAAGCCCTGACCTCACTTTGCGCCAACTTTTGATTGGCTCTCAGTTGCTGTTTAGGATTACTCCAACCCCATGGCCTCCGCAACACCGGCTTCCACGGAGGCTTCGGTATCCTGCCTGATTTCCAGGAAGCTGTCGTTGTCCCCGGTGTAGGCGGGCCACTGCAGATGGGCGGGGCTGGGGTCGCCGGTTTTGGCGAAGTTGGTCCACATGGTCATCATCAGTTCCGCCACGGTGTCATCGTCCTGGCCGTACGTCATGGAAGCGAAGACATCCGCTACGTCACCGTCCGTGCCGTTGATACCGTTTCCGTTCAGATCGCCGATTTCCGGCTTCTCGCCGTCCGCCGTGGTGACCAGTCCGAGTTGGTAGTTCTGCACCAGACCGGCCGGATGGTTGAACAGATAGGGCAGCTCGCACCCGTGGCAACTCATGATGTCTCTGCTCAGCCAGCCTGGTGGGACCCGGGTGAATTTATAGATGTATTGGTCGGACTGATAATGCGAGGAACGCTGGCTCAGCCATACAGGCAGAGCGGCGCGCAAATGAGGGTAGTCACCGGCGGTGACACCGGCCATCAGCGGTACGTCGCTGGGCATGCCGTCGATAACGTTTTGATAATAAGTCTTGGGCTGATAGTAGTAATCCACATTGGGCCGGTAGGTTTGGCGTGGGATACCGTGTTGTGCATCGGCATCGGTGAAGGCGGTCCAGGGCAGCTGCCGGGCTTGCTCCAGGGTATCCACGCCGACCCGGTCGAACAGGGCCGTACCCACGAGTTCGGATTCAGCCAGTGAATCCCCCGGCGCGCCACCGGTTTCCAGAGGCGCGAAGCCGCTCATCACGATGGCCTTGTGAAACAAACCTGCGGCCTGGGGGGAATTCATCAATGAATAGGTTTTTCCGCCGCCGCCGGATTGACCAAATAGCGTGACGTTGCCGGCGTCTCCGCCAAAGGCGGCGATATTGTCCCGCACCCACTCCAGGGCCATCACCAGGTCCATCTGCCCGTAGTTGCCGGAACCTCCGTAGCCGCTTTCTTCGCTGAGTTCGGGGTGGGCGATATAGCCGAAGGGCCCCAGACGATGGTTGACCGTTACCAGTACTACTCCCTTGCTGGTGAGGCTGTCCGGGTTGTTGTACTGCTTGGAGTTGGCGGAAAGAATGGCGAAGGCGCCGCCGTGAAACCAGACCATTACCGGCAGGTTGTCGGCGTTTTTCGGAGCGGAGATGTTGAGGTACAAAGAATCCTCGCTCATGCCGCCTTCATTGACGCTTTCCAGAGCCGTGGCCTGAGCGGACTGATCGGCCCAGTCCACGGCGTCGCGGATGCCTTCCCAGGGTTCGGGCTTCACCGGCGGTCGCCAGCGAAGTTCACCGAGGGGCGGTTCAGCATAAGGGATGCCAAGAAATTGCCAGGTGTTTTCGTTCGCTTCGAAGCCACGCAGCTCGCCACCGGTGGTGCCGACGACGATCCGCGCGCTGGTGGAGCGGGCGAAATGCTCCATCGCTTCGCTAAGGTAGCGGACGCGGCGTGGGCGTGGGTCGGTATCCGAGAAGGCGTCATTGTTTTCCAGGTCGGTGAGGAGCGATAGCAGATCAGCCCGGAACTGGTCGGTCGATTGGTTGAAATCAATGGCATCCGCGTTATCGGAAACATGCGAGCGAATGATGTCGGTGATTTGAATGCCGTTGTTCAGATCGCCATCCTGGTCCAGGGACTGCAGCAGAATGAGTTTGTTGCTCACGCGTTCGTCTTCGGTGGAGGTGGCATCCTTCGTGATGTTTAGTGGGGTGAGCTCTTGCGCCCCCTCCGCGCTTCCCAGTGCCAGCTCGCCAATGGAGAAAGTGATCTCTTCTCCGGTTTGATAGTGGAACTGACCGGCCTGATCGGTGATACCGGCCACGGTTTCGGTTCCGACGTAGTCGATCCCGGCGACCGGGCTGTCGATGAAGGTGCCCGTCCGGGTATCAGGGCCCGAGGGCCCGCCACCGTGACTGTCGCTATCGCCGCCGCAGGCGGCGAGGATCAGGGGTGCCACGGCGATGAGATGCATCAGCCGTGAGCTTTGTCTCTGTTCTTTTTTCATGGTGCTCTCCTTGATTCCAGTCACCGTTATTTGCCGTTAGTCGCTCAGCACGTCGCCGAGCCCGGTCTTCGCTTCGGTGCTGGCACCTATTTCCACATAGCTTTCACTGGCCGCGTCATAGAGCGGATAGTCGACGTCGCCCTCGATGCTCGGGTCGCCGGTTTTGGCGAAGTTGGTCCAGATGGTGAGCATGCGGTCGATCACTGCCTGGTCGGTCTGGTCGAAGCCGGCGGAGACAAGGATATCGGCGGGGTCGCCTTGTGATCCGGACACACCGTTGCCGTTGAGATCGCCGATCACCAACGAATCGCCGGTCGCCGGATCGATCACCAGGCCCAGCAGGTAGTGGGTGATGACGCTCTCCGGCATGTTGAACACATAGGCCAGTTCGGCGGCGTGGTACGCCTCCACGCCCCGGGCTTTCCAACCGGAAGGCTGGTGAGTGAAGTAGGTGGCGTAATGATTGGCCGAACACAGCGGCGTCATCCAGGGAAAGACTTCAATGGCAGTATTGGTGGGGTCCGGGGTGTCGTTGGCATTGATGCTGAACATAAACGGCACGTCATTCTGGTTGCCGGATTCGAAGGCGACGCGCTCGGCGTAGGGTAGATAGTGGTTGTCAATGTTGGTGTAGGGCGTCAGCGTTGCCGCGGCCGCCGCCACTTCCTGCCAGCTCTTCTCGCGCATTTCAGCCAGGGACGAAGCGCCCAGCTCGGTTTGCAGCTGACCACCGACGGCCTCGGCGGCCGCCAGGCTGCGAGTATCCGGATAGAGTGTGCCGCTCTGGCTGATCGCCCGATGGAACAGGCCGGCGGCGCGAGGTGAGGCCATCAACGAGAGGACTTTGCGGCCACCACCGGATTCACCGAATATAGTGACGTTACCGGGATCTCCGCCGAACGCTTCGATGTTGTCCCGTACCCACTCCAGGGCCGCGATCAGGTCCATTTGTCCATAGTTGCCTGAGCCGTTGTAACCGCTCTCCGCACTCAATTCGGAGTGCGCGATATAGCCGAACGGCCCCAGCCGGTGGTTGACCGAGACCTGTACCACGCCTTTGCTCGCCACCGCTCCGGGATTGTTGAATGGTTTGGTGTTACTGGTCAGCGCGGTGAACCCTCCGCCATGAAACCAGACCATCACCGGCAGGCCATCGGCGTTCTTCGGTGCCGTCACATTGAGATAAAGCGAGTCTTCACTCATGCCGCCTTCACCAAACCGTTCCAGGGCGGCGTTCTGCGCGGCCTGATCACTCCAGGCCACGGCGTGACGAATGCCGGACCACGGCTCGGGTTCCACCGGCGGGCGCCAGCGCAGTTCGCCCAGTGGTGGCTTGGCGTAGGGAATACCGAGAAACTGCCAGGTATGTTCATCGGCTTCGAAGCCACTGAGCTGACCGCTGTTGGTTTCAACCACCTGGCGGGGGGAGACGGCACGTTGGAAGTTCTCCTCGGCATCACCGGGCGTGGTCAGGCGGCGGGTTCTGGAATCGGTGTCGGAGAAGGCGCCGGCACTTTCCAGATTATCCACCACGTTTTGCAGGGCGGCGTTGAAATCAGTGGTGGGTTGATCCAGGTCCAGGCTGGCGGCGTGCGTGGAAACCTGATCCCGGATTTGTGGTGTGATCCGAATACCGTTATGGAGGCTGCCGTCGGCGTCCAGGGTTTGCAGCAGCACCAGGGTATTGATCATCATCGGGGTCTCTGCCGATGTGGCCTCGGTCGACAGATTGGCAATGGTGAGTGTTTTCGCTCCGGTGGTGCTTCCCAGGGTCAGATCGCCAAGGGTGAAGGTGAGTGTCTCATCCCCGTTGTAGTGGAATTGACCCAACTCGTCGGTGGTTTGCCATGGCGCATCACCTTGTCGGTAGCTGACACCGGATATTGGGATGGCGCCGAAGAGACCGGCAAGTTGTTCACCGTCGGAGTTCGATGACGACGAGCCACCGCATCCGGACATCAAGAGCAGTAACGAGGATAGAGAGGCGATAACGGCGGCGCAGCGCCGCTGACGCCGGCGGGGGACCTGCTTGAGCATGGTACAGTTCTCCTGACCCTTGTTGTTGTGATTCGGGCGAGCCGTCGTGGTTTGAGTGGAAATGCAATTATTTGATCTTCCTGGCGTGCTCGCCGCGTTTTGTCTTTATTCAACTGACAAACATCAGGATGGATTAAAGCAGGTCGTCAAGAATTGAACGGTTTTGCCCTGTTACCGCAAAAACGTACAAGTCTCCAGGATCGAGCTTTCGGCTATGATGGGAGCGAGCGGGGCAGGGGCTGGCCGTGGGAGACCCGGCGGCTGTGCCACGCGGAGGAGAGATTCCATGGCGGTGAAACACTCGGAACGGGACAGTTCGGGATTCGGTACCCTGTCCCACGAGGTGAAGGATAACGTCTACATGATCGGTCGGTCCGGCTTTATCTATACCGCGCCGTGGATCGATACTCGTGACACCCGGCCGCCGTCGGCGGCGGTTCTTCTTTCCGTTGGTGAGGGCCGGTTTACCGTGTCCGCCGGCGGACAGGAATGGCGTGGCCGGGCCATCCTGGTGCCTCCATTCGTCCCTCGCAGTTTGCTGGCGGCCAATGTGCCCTTGGTCTGTTGCCATGTGATGCCGACTTCTCCCCATTATGATGCCCTCAATGGGTTGGCCAAGGGGCGGATATTGCTGCTGGATCGGGGGCAGTTCGGCAATCTGCAACAGGAGCTGGAAGCGCTTTTTCAAGGCAGATTGTCGGCCCGCAGGGCTGGCGAGGTTTATCAAACGGTGTTGCGGGTGCCCTTTCGGCACATGCCGGTACCGCCTCAGGTGGATCCGAGAGCAAGACGTCTTCGTGCACTCCTTGAAGCCGAGCCGGAAGTTTCACTGGCGCAACTGGCCGAGCAGCTGGGTGTATCCTATTTCTGGGCGTCCCGGGTGATCAGTGACGTATTCGGCATGTCTCTGCGTGACTACAAGGCGTGGCGAAAGTTGCAGCGGGTGTTTGATTTGCTCCATTCGGACCGAAGCATCACCGAGATCGCCCATGCCGCCGGTTTCACTGATTCGGCGCATTTGTCACGTACCTACCAACGCTGGTTCGGCCAGCCGCCCTCATACAGCCGTAACCGGCGCTATGTACGCATCTTGCGCTGCTGGTAGCCTGGTTCCGATGGCACCGGAGATCACAGTATGAATGACGATATAGCAAAGCTGCGCCCTGACGTTAGGGAGAAGGTGCTTCAGTCCAGGGAGGCCTTTCGTATTGCCAGCGAGATCGCGGATGCGATCCGCACCGCGTTGCCGGACATTGAGGACTTATCTGTTGCGTATTCGAAAGGCGTTGTTTCGGTCTCTGGCGTGTCAGAGAGCCCGGAGGCCAGAGGGGAGGTAGCTGGGATTGCGTTACAGCATCCTCTGGTAACAGGGGCTGATGTATATATCGCATCTGCCTTCGGGAATGAATTGCTATAAAAGCCGGTATCCGGATGTCAAAACCGATCCACCCGATAAGGCCTCATATCCACATCGGTGGGTTCGCCGTCCATCATTTGTCCAAGCAATTTCCCGGTGATCGGTCCCAGAGTGAAACCCTGATGACCGTGGCCGAAGGCCAGCCATAGTCCGGGCAAACCGGGCGCCGGGCCGATAATCGGCTTCATGTCCGGGGTGCAGGGGCGGGCGCCCATCCAGGGTTGAGGATCGAGGCGCTCGCCCAGCGGAAACAGCTGGCGGGCGGTGGCTTCGGCGGCGGCCAACTGTTGGTAGTGGGGTGTGGCGTCGTGGCGGGCCAGTTCGGCGCCGGTGGTGAGACGTATGCCGGCGCGCATGGGGGCGAGCAGGTAGCCGACCTCGGCGTCCATCACCCAGTGCCGCAGGCGGGCACCGTCACGGGCGCCGTAATGCATGTGATAGCCGCGTTTGACGAACAGGGGTACGGAAAGGCCTTGTTGTGATAGCCAGTGCCTGGACCAGGGGCCCAACGCCAGTATCACCTGCTCGGCGGACAGGGTCTCGTCGCCGACCTCCGCCCGCCAGACGCTGCCGTCAGGGGACAGCTTCCGCAGAGCCCCCTGAATGAACTGCCCGCCTCTCTGCTGAAACGCTTTGGCGTAGGCGGCGACCAGGGCGCCGGGATCCATGACGGTCCAGGGCTGGGTCCAGTGAATGGCGCCGGCGAGGCCGGAAGAGAGGTCGGGTTCCAAGTCGGCGAGAGCCGCGCTGTCCAGAACGCGATGGGTAACGCCATAGCGTTGCGCATCGGTTTGTGCCAGTCGGGATTCCTTGTCCAGAGCCTCGGCGGTGCGGAGCACTTCGAGATATCCGTCCCGGCGAATCAGAGCCTCGGCGCCGGCCACATCGATCATCGGCGCATGAGCGTCCAAAGCATGGCGGATGAGAGCAGCGTACTCGGGCACGATGCGAGCGTAGCGCTCCGGCTCCGAGTTGCGCCAATACTGAAGCAGCGGGCCGGCGGCTTGAACCATACCGGAAGGTTGGTAGCGGATGTCGATTTGCCGGTTGGGCAGCACCCGCATCAGCGTGGCCAGGTCCCGGGGGAAACGATAAGGGCGCACGGCTTCGCGCTGGATGATGCCGGCGTTGCCGAAGGAGGTTTCCCGGCCCGGCTCATTGCGGTCGACCAGGGTCACCCGGTGACCGCGTTCAAGCAGATGCCAGGCAGCGGATACGCCGACCATGCCGGCTCCCAGGACCAGAATGTCGCGCGACATCGTTACTTCTCCCTCTCTGTTGGCGTCTGTCCGCCGAGGTTGTCCTGCCCCGCCTTTTCCCCATTGTATCGGTGTGGAAAGGGATACCGGGAGCGTGCGTTTGATCGGCGCAAAAGGCAAGATTATTGGTTCATCACCGGATCCCGGAGCGTCGGATCGAAATAGAGGACACTGTAATGAGCGACAACTGCACCCACATTGTGCCGGTCCATAAGGGGGATTACCCCGACGATCATGCCAAGGTGAAGGAGATCCTTTACTGGTTCCAGAAAAGAGGCATGGTGGAAAATGCGCTGTCCGACTGCACTCTGGGTGAACCGGGCTACCGGTTTTTGCCGGAGATATCACGGATCTTCGATGAAGAACCACGGCCGGACAGTTCGGAACATACCCTGCTGACCCATGGTCTGGAGCTGCATCATGGCAGCCGCCGGGTTTTCCATCCCATGGAGGGCGCCGACCTCCACTTTGCCTGCCCGGAGTGTGGCCACGACATGGGCTGGGACGCGGCGGATGGCATCAGCGCCTGGTACGAAAGAGAAGATGATTACCCGCAATGCCGGAATTGCGCGAAAGCATTTCATATTACCGAATATCGGACCGATCACGGCGGCACGGAACCGCCCTGGGCATTCAGTAATGTGGCCATCACCCTTTGGAACGCCTTTGGCGAGGCGTTTGCTCCCTGGTTCCTGGACGAGATGAGGGCGCTCTACGGAACCGATATTCTGGTGGTGGAAGTTCGTATCTAGATTTTGTGGAAGGGCGGCTACGTAGTTTGTCTTGTAAATATCCGGTGTTATCGCCGCAATCCGGTCGCCAACTCCAGAAACGCCGCGACCGCTTTTTTCAGTACCGCCTGCGGATCGTCGGCGGCGGCGATCCATAGTGCCGCGTTCAGCGCGGCGCCGTTGATAAGGCGCGCCGCAGCCTCGGCGTCCACCGGTTTCAGGGTACCGTCATCAATCAGCCCCTGCAGAATCGATTCGGTCCGGCGCAGGCAGGCGGTCTGGTTGGGCCATTGTGAGGGATCGCCCAGTACCGCCGGCCCGTCCAGCAGCATGATGCGCTGGATTTCCGGCTCCAGTGCCATCTCGATATAGGCAACGCTTTCCTGCAGTAACCCTTGCCATTGATTAGCCGCATGCTCTTGGGCGGCCCGCATGCGCTCAAGCATTTCGCCGTCGATCTGATCGACCACGGCTTGCAGCAATCCCTTCTTGTCGCCGAAGTTATGGTAAAGCGCGCCCCTCGTGAGGCCGGCGGCGGCGGTCAGATCATCCATGGAGGCGGCGGAATAGCCTTGACGGGCGAAGGCCCGCCGAGCGGCTTGTATCAGCTTGGCCCGGGTTTCTTCCACCATCTGTGCGCGTCGCTTTGCTGCCACTGTGCTCTCCTGTTCCTTCATGAATCAAATGACATACGTTTCGTATGCTTGATTGCATACGAAACGTATGTTTAGAATGCCGTTCGCATACGAAGCGTATCTTAACACTGGGTGTTTTCAAAGAGGAGTAGAACCATGGCCAAACGCGATGCGGTTTTCCCTGCCGGCCGGCAGGCACTGTATGACATCAATCGTTATTCGGCGGCGATCCGCTCGGGCGACTTTCTGTTTGTCTCCGGGCAGGTGGGCAGCCGCGAGGACGGCTCTGCGGAGCCGGATTTCAAGCAGCAGGTTCAGCTCGCCTTCGATAATCTGGCCGCGGTGCTGGATGCCGCCGGCTGCGGTTTCGACGACATCGTTGATGTGACCACTTTCCATACTGATCCGGAAGCGCAGTGGCAGGCAATCAATGAGGTTCGGCTGGCAGTGGTCGGCGAGCCGCCTTATCCGAACTGGACCGCGGTGGGCGTCAATTGGCTTGCCGGTTTCGATTTTGAAATCAAGGTCATCGCGCGCCTTCCCCGGAGTTATTGAGCGATTCGTTGGGCGCTAAGCTATCATCCGGCTGGTAAAAACACAGTGGAGGCGCGCAGTTGTGCCACAGTTGAGGTGAACTATGAAAGTCAAACGCATCATGGCCAACATCGAGACATCGGACTCTGAGAAGGCCGCGCTCTTTTATGGCGAAATACTGGGCCTTGACCTGTTGATGGATCACGGCTGGTTGCGGACTTACGGCTCGGCCGAGACGATGCGGGTTCAGGTCAGTTTTGCTTCGGAAGGCGGTTCGGGGACTCCGGTGCCCGATCTGTCCATCGAGGTTGATGATGTCGAGGTGGCGCTGGCGCGTTTCAAGGCGGCGGAGATCCCGGTGGAGTATGGCCCCGTCAGTGAACCCTGGGGCGTGCGGCGATTCTATGTCCGTGATCCCTTTGGGAAGCTGATCAACATTCTGCAACACGAATGACGGCGGGGCCGGTTATTCCCGTGGGGCCGGCTCCTCCAGGTTCAGATCCACCTGATATTCCACGGTCTTCGTGTCGCCTCTATGCCAGACTTCAAAAATCTCCGGCAAGCCGTTGTAGTAAGTAACATCAACGCCGGGGCCTTCGGTTCTCGGGAAATGAAGATCCGTGACCTTGCTCAGATAGCGCTGGTCAGCGCTCTTGGCGAAGAACAGGTGGGTCTTCTCGGAAGGTTCATTATTGCTCGCGGGCTTAAACACGGCGCGGTCGATAATGATCATGTTGTCCACTATACGTACACCATCGGGCAGGTTGTTTCGCCTGTGGCTTTTCTTGGTCAGATTCGGTGTGGTCACCACGGGCACGGTGGCGGAGAGTCGCACCGGCTTTTCAGGAAAGCGCCCGGGGTTGTACTCGATCCGGCTCACCATGAATCGATAATAGTCCGGGTCGTCACTGGGCAGATCGATGGCAGTGCCTTCAGCATTGAGAAAGACAATGTCGTCAGCCCCGGGCTTCTGATAGCGGTCGAATATACCGAGAAAACGGTCGCTTTGTACCCGCGGGTAGTAAAGCGTTACCAGGGCGCTGTACTGCAAATCCGTCGATATCTCATTCTGACGAATGTCGATGGCTGTCTTCATTTCGTCTGCGTTGAGCTCCACCTTGTTCTGGATCGAGTGGTCATAGACAGGGAGGAGGGTGGGGATGCGCTCCAGCGTATCCAGATCGACGCTCGGCGCGGGCTGCCGCCTGGCCAGGTTGCGGATGGGTAAATCGAGACGCTGTTTAAAAGGCGTTTGCTTCGCTTCCTTGTCAAGCAGGGTTATCCGGGCGGTTTTAACGGAGCCGCTGAAAAAGAAGTGCTTATGGAGTCTGTTTCCATACTTTTCATTCAGCTCGTTCTGCATTTCATCGAATCGCTGGTCTATCTGAGCCTCTGTCAGTGTTCCTTCAACGGCCCGATCAATCAGGTCATCGACGATAACGTCGGAGGCTTCATAAAGTTCAGAGCGGCCGGTGCGGGTACCTGTGTGAGCAAGGTATTTTCCGGTTTCATCAAGAGCTTCGCCAATGATGTCCTTGCTGCCTAATGATGGCAGTTCGCCGTTGGAGGAGGACACCTCAATGGCGTAAGAGAAATCGTTGGCCTCCACCAGTGTCACCGTGTACCCGTCTTTCGATTGGGACTGGTCGATATCCGAGCGGCTGAAGTCAAACTGGATCAGCTTTTGCGGAAGCTGAACGGAGAACTCACCGACCAGCGCCACGGGGACCGGCTGGTCTGGGCCGAGGGGATCACGATAGCAAAACGTATTCCGGGCGCCGCTGTATTCTATTTCGGCATTGTAGGAGCTTCCCGAAAAGTGATTCGGCAATTCCGTGGCCTCGCCGTTATCCAGCCGAATAGCAGTCCAGGTCAATCGGTGATGGAAAGGGTAGGTGAAAGGTTCGCGCGGCCAAACGCAGCTTCTGTCCCGATAGGTGGTGGCGGCGATCTGGTTGGCCAGGAACACTTCTGTCAACTCATCAATGCTCGAGTAATCGTTCAGGCGGGTCAGCCTGGCGGTGGTATAGGCGGTATTTCGTGGTGGTGCCTGGAAGTCCAGTTCCATCCCATCGGTGAACATGGCGTCGTACACCAGATTAAGGAGTGGCTTCCGGAGTGCCTCGTCTTCCACGGACTCCAATCGGGTGAGCCTGGCGTCTTTCTTTTCCAGCATCGCGTCCGTCAGCGCCTGAATATCCGGAGACTCATCATTGGGAATGATCAGGAAAAAGAGGGCGGCGGCTATTGCTATACCAGGAAGCGCAATGAGGATTTTCTTCATGATGGGATCGGGACTCCTGTCAGGCTGGCTCCAGTGTGCTTTTCCCGCATGCCTGGCCGGTAGGTCGGAGGGTGACAATTCACCTGGATGGGCCGTGGAAGGGCGAGATGCGCATCGGGCGGGATTGTCGCATAGATGGGAGGCTGAAGGCATGTCAGGTGGCGTGACACCGGGCTAAGCCGGAGTGCGCACGCCGCCGGAACCAAGGGGCCGGCGGCGGGTTGGTGGTGGGTTGATGGTGGAGTGGTGTTGGAAGGAGCGTTCAGCGCCGGGCAAATACTTCTTTGCTCATTAGTACATCCAATCTATGAACGTGGGCGGGGTAGGCCAGTAGCGCGTTCATCCGTTCAACATCCCGGAAGATATCGCCGCCACCGCCTTCCACGTGCGCCTGCCGCCCGGCCAGATCCGGGAAAACCTCAAAGATGCCAAAGGTGGTTTGCGAATACCGTACCGCATACCACGGTCCGGTGGCCGGCTCCTCGTGCACACAGCCGAGAATGTCTTCAAGCATGCGGACGACCTGGTTTTCCTTGCCGGGCAGCGCCTCGATGTGAATATAGAAGGCCTTCGGCCCTTCTTCGCCATCCAGCCCGGATACGCGTACACCACGATGAGGACGATCCCCGGGAGACGGATTCGGTTCAGGGCTTGGGCCTGGAGAGGCGGTGGTAGCCGTGGCTCTTGATTTCGTTTCGTTTGTCATCATTCACCTCCATTGCAGAGGTTTTACGGTAGGACGGTATGGTGCTCCGGTGATGCTCGAAGCTCGCCGCTTTTTGCCTGATTGTCCATTTTTCTTTACGTGGTGGGAGTCGATGGGCAAGAATAAATCATGTCTGATGCTCTGCGTGACGCGGTCCAGCGCTATACCCAAGAACACGCCAACGCGGACGGTATCGCTGGTACCCCGGTGCCCGGTCTGTTTCTGGTGCGTGGCTTCTCGCCCGGCGAACTGGAACACGCCATTGCCAGCCCTCTGGTGTGTCTGGTGCTGCAAGGCAGTAAGCGAGTCACCATTGGCGATAGGGATTTCACCTTTACCGCGGGCGACTCGATGATCGTCACCGCCAATGTGCCGACGGCCAGCCGGATCAGTGAGGCGACGATCACCAGGCCCTATCTGGCGATGGCCCTGGATCTGGATCCCGCGGTGATTACCGATCTGGATGTGGCCATGAGTATGGTGGGTTCGCCTCAGGAGCCTGTGGGCATCAACGTCGACGAAGAGCTTCGTAATGCGATGTTCAGGCTGGTCCGTTTATTGGGGCAACCGCAATCGCTGTCCGTGCTGCGCAAGCAACTGGTCAGGGAGATACATTATTGGTTGCTGCTTGGCGCTCAGGGGCCGGCGATTCGCCGTCTGGGCTTGCCGGACAGTCAGGTTCGACGCATTGCCCGTGCGGTGGCCATGCTGCGTAAAGACTATACGCGTCAGCTACCGATTGAGCGCCTGGCGGAAGCGGCGGGTATGAGCCGCTCCGCCTTTCACAAACATTTCCGCGCGGTTACCACGCTGTCGCCATTGCAGTTCCAGAAGCAGTTACGCCTGATCGAAGCCCGCAGATTGATGCTATCCCAGGGAAAGACCTCGAGCCGGGTCGCTTTCGAGGTCGGTTACGCCAGTGTGTCTCAATTTACCCGGGAGTATGCCCGCATGTACGGACTGCCGCCGGTCCGGGATCGTAACACCACGGTAACTTAGAGGGAGTGCAGTATGGATACCAACACTCATACGCCGAGGATCCTGGCGTCTCCGGGCACGAGTCCAGTCTCGGGCCGGGTGCATTGGGCGCCTGCCAAGTCGCTGTGGTATCTGGCGCATGTGTCGATAGCAATTGTCGCCGGTTATCTAACGTTTTCGCTGTCTTCTTTCCTTGTCTTTATAGGCACCACGGGGATCACCTTGTGCCTTGGGCATTCCTTGGGAATGCACCGCCGGCTGATCCACAATGCCTATGAATGTCCGCTTTGGCTGGAATACCTCTTCGTGCATTTCGGCGTGCTGGTCGGAATGGCCGGCCCGCTGGGGATGATGCACCAACATGATTTGCGTGACTGGGCGCAAAGACAACTGGATTGCCATCCCTACCTGCGGCACGGAGAGAGGTTTTGGACGGATGGCTGGTGGCAGCTCCATTGCGATCTGGAGTTAAGCGAGCCGCCGGAATTTGATCCGGAACCGCGAGTCGCCAATGATCGTGTCTACACTTTCATGGAGCGAACCTGGATGTGGCAGCAACTGCCTTGGGCCGTGCTGCTGTTCTGGGTAGGGGGATTGCCCTGGGTGGTCTGGGGGATTTCCGCACGAATTGCCGTCTCGGTAACGGGACATTGGCTGGTTGGCTATTTCGCCCATAATCGTGGACAGCGCGACTGGCATGTTGAAGGCGCGGCGGTACAGGGCTTCAACATTCCCGCCGCGGCTTATCTGACCATGGGGGAAAGCTGGCATAACAATCATCACGCTTACCCAGGGTCGGCGTTACTGGGATTGTATGATAATCAACCGGACCCGGGCTGGTGGGTGTTGAATCGCCTGCGGGATCTCGGTTTGGTATGGTCGATCCGCTTACCGGAAGATTTGCCCAGTAGGCCGGAACTAAGCGCTTTGACAGCGACGGATTGCAGGGAAAGAAGGCGGCACCGGTCCTTGTCAGGCTCTCCGAACGGGAGTTCCCACCATGAAAATGATCGTCAATATTGATGTCCCTGAGCTTGCCCGGGCCATCGAGTTTTACACCGACGCTCTGGGGCTCAGGCACAGTCGTACGATGGATAACGACGTGGCGGAGCTGACGGGCGCGTCTGCGGTAATCTATCTTTTGCAAAAGGATTTCGGCTCAAAGGCGGCAAGCACGTCGCCACCGGCCTGCTGTTACATCCGACACTGGACACCGGTCCATATTGATTTCGTTGTTGATGATATCGAGGTGGCCGCTGCCCGGGCCCTTCGTGCCGGCGCCGTTCGCGAAAGTGAATGTATTGAGTGGAATGCCTCCAAGTGCATTACGTTCTCGGATCCATTTGGTCATGGATTTTGCTTGCTGGAGTTTGCCGGGGAGACCTATGGCGACAGCGGCGCATAGGATGCGTCTCATTCCCGTTATTCGGCGATGAACCTTTTATATTCACCCCATCCGGGCCGATCCGTGCTACTGTGGGTGCCGATCACCCCACCGCTTAGTGGGGATCTCTCGTTGTTTTTTCGGCCACCCTGGCCGGCCTAATCGCTATTGCCCCTCTAAGCGTCGCGCCGCTTGAGGAGCTCACCATGACCATCGTTTCCCCCATTTCGTTGCGAGCCCGTCCTTACTCCGCACAGGCTCCGCCCGCCGCCGTCCCGTCCTCCCGATCCCGCCCGCCGCTTGTTCCTCCTGAACCTCCTCTTCATAACGCTCACACTTTTGTTACCCGCGCGCGTGCGAACATCGCTACCGCGATTGTCTACTGCGAAGGACAGTTCGGTGATATTGATGGCAAAACCGCTAACGGGCTGATCCGCCACTCCGAGAAATACACGGTTCTGTCGGTGATCGACAGCCGCCAGGCCGGTCAGGATACCGGCACCATCCTGGATGGTAGCGCCAACGGCATTCCGGTTTGCCGTGATCTGAGCGACGCTCTGAGCCAGGTGGATACGGTGCCGGATTTTCTTATCTTCGGCATGGCACCGGCCAGCGGGCTGCTGTCCACCGAGCAACGGGGAGTGGTGTTGGCGGCCATGGCCGAGGGCATGAGCATCATTAACGGGCTGCATGAGTTCCTCAACGATGATCCGGAATTCGCCGCCGCCCGGATTGCCCATAAGGTGGATATCGTCGATGTCCGCTGTCCCCGGCCGAAGAAGTTTCTGCGCTTGTTCAGCGGCCGTATCAATGAAGTGACCTGCCCTCGTATCGCGGTACTGGGCACGGACTGCGCCATTGGCAAGCGCACCACTGCCACCGTTCTCACCGCGGCGCTCAACGCCATGGGGCTCAAGGCGGTGATGGTTGGTACCGGGCAGACGGGGATGATCCAGGGGGCCCGCTACGGTGTGGCTCTGGACTCCGTGCCTTCGCAGTTCTGTGCCGGTGAGTTGGAAGCCACCATCGTGGAGGCCTTTCACGCCGAGCAACCCGATGTGATCATCATCGAAGGGCAGGGTGCGCTGAGCCACCCGGCTTTTTCCACGACCTCCTTCGTTCTGCGCGGAGCCTGCCCTCAGGGCGTGGTTTTGCAGCACGCCCCGGCACGTGAATTCCGATGTGACTTCGCCACCATGGCGATGCCGGACCCGGCGGACGAAATCCGTTTGATTGAGACCTTTTCACCTACGCGGGTGATTGGCTTGACGCTCAACCACGAACACATGGATGAGAGTCAGGTAGCTTCAGCCATCGATGCCTACACCCGCGATCTTGGCGTTCCCGTCACCGATGCGCTGACCAGACCTGCCCAGTACTTGGTGGACATGGTGTTCGCGGCTTTTCCGGAACTCGCCGTCCGATCTCAAGGAGAAACGCAATGAATGCTCCGCGCCTGGAAGTGGATTTGGACAAGATCACGGAAAATGCCCGTCTTATGGTGGAGGAGTTGGGGGAAAACGGCATCACGGTGACCGGTGTCACCAAGGCCTGCCTGGGATCGGTGGAGGTCGCCAAGGCGATGTTGCGCGCCGGGGTCAACGGGCTGGGAGACGCCCGCATTGAAAATATCGAAGCGATGCGTCAACAGCGCATCGCGGCGCCGATCATGTTGATTCGCTCACCCATGCTCAGTCAGGTGGAAAGGGTGGTCCGGCATGCGGACATCAGCTTCAACACCGAACTGGCGGTGGTACGCCGGCTTTCCGCCGCGGCCCAGCTTGCGGAGCGAACTCACGGTGTGGTGTTGATGGTGGAACTGGGGGACCTGCGCGAAGGTATTCTCCCCGGTGATCTGGTCAATGCCGCCCGGGAGGTGTTGCGTCTTCCCAATCTGGTTCTTACCGGTATTGGCACCAATCTGGCCTGCCACAGTGGCGTGGCGCCGGATGCGGCCAATATGGCGGATCTGTCGGCGCTGGCCGATGAGCTGGAGGAAACACTGGAAGTGAAGCTGGAACTGGTATCCGGTGGTAATTCGGCCAACCTGGATTGGGCATTGGGGGCGGGCCGCAAGGGGCGAGTCAACCACTTGCGCCTGGGAGAAGCGATTTTGCTGGGTCGGGAATCGCTACATCGCCAGCCGGTCGACGGCCTTTATACCGACGCCATTGCCCTGGTGGCGGAGGTCATCGAGTCCAAAATCAAACCCTCCCTCCCTTGGGGCACCTTGGGGGAAACCGCCTTTGGTGAAGGCGTTACGTCCATGGACCGTGGTGACATGGCTCGGGCGATTCTGGCCATCGGAGAACAGGATCTGGATCCGGATGGGCTACAGCCTCCCGAGGGCTTATCCATCCTTGGCGCCAGCAGTGATCACCTGATTCTCAATAGCGGCACACACCGGCTGCAGGTGGGCGGCGAGGTTCGCTTCGATGTCAACTACAGTGCCTTGATGCGGGCAATGACCTCGCCGTTCGTGCATAAAGCGATGGTCCGGGGAGTAAAAAACAAACCGGGCGCGGTGCACTCTCTGCATAACAGGCGTTGAGTCTGCGGTCAGAGCGGATTGGCCTGCCAATGCCGCCAGGTCCGAAGAGAAAGGGTTGGAGATTCGGGCAAAGCTTATCGACGATCCGGCAGCGACCGGACTTCGGGTGGCTTGCCATACTGTCAGCACGTTATCCCAACGTTGAGGGCATGAAGCATGACCAGAATCTCTTTGATTACCGGTGCCAGCCGTGGGCTTGGCCGCAACACGGCCTTGAGCATCGCCGGTAAAGGCGGCGATGTTGTACTCACCTATCTTCACGGGCGAGAAAACGCCGAGGCGGTGGTGGCGGAAATTGAGGCGATCGGCCGCAGGGCCGTGGCCTTACAACTTAATACCGGTGAGGCTGCCAGCTTTCCGATTTTCGCCGAAACGTTGCGCAAGGCGCTAATGGCGACCTGGCAGCGTGAGACTTTCGATCACTTGGTCAATAACGCGGGCCATGGCGAGATGGTGTCAATGGCGGAGACCACCGAGGCACAATTCGATACGCTGATGAATGTGCATTTCAAGGGGGTGTTCTTTCTCACTCAGGCGTTACTGCCACTGATCGCCGATGGTGGTCGTATCGTCAATCTGTCTTCCGGGCTGACCCGGGTGATCTCTCCGGGCTTTTCCGCCTACTCGGCGATGAAGGGAGCCGTTGAAGTACTCAGCCTCTACATGGCCAAGGAATTTGGCCACCGTGGCATTGCGGTGAATACAGTGGCACCGGGGGCCATCGAGACCGATTTTCTCGGTGGTGCTGTTCGTGATACACCGGATCTGAATCAAATCTTCGCGCAGATGACACCACTGGGACGGGTGGGGGTACCGGATGATATCGGACCGATGATCGCCAGCCTGCTGAGTGAGGATAATCGCTGGATAAATGCTCAGCGGATCGAGGTATCAGGGGGGCAGGGTATCTGATCGTCTCTCTGTTTTGTTCAGGCCTGCCGCATTTCCAGAAACGGCCGTCTGGCACCTCGAAGTGGAGCCGTGTTACGCCTTTGCGGAACCTGCTTCACGACGTTCCCGCAAAGGCGTAACACGGCTCTGCGGTCCCTGATGGAGGGTAAGGCCGTTTCCCTGTAAACCGCGATGAACCTTTTTTTCGGGTATCGATTGCCTGGGTTATTGGTCTGCTCCGCAAGCCGGTCAGTTCTGTAAACGATGCTTCATGGCCTCGGCATCCCTGGCCGGCGGTTGGCTGAACATTCGGCGATACTCCCGGGAAAATTGCGACACGCTCTCATAGCCTACGGCAAAAGCGGCGCTGCTTGCCGATACGCCTTCCGCCATCATTAACCGGCGCGCTTCGATCAGCCGCAGTTGCTTCTGGAACTGCAGAGGTGACAGAGAGGTGACGTTGCGAAAGTGCTGATAGAAGGAGGAGGGGCTCATGCCAGCTACGGCGGCCAGACGTTCCACCGGCAGGGGGCGGGTAAACTCCGCTCGGAGCAAGGTCACGGCACGAGCTATCCTCTGCTCATGACCGTCGGGGTAGCCGAGCCGCCGAATCGCGGCGCCGTGCCGCCCGGCCAAGAGCCAGTAGTGCAGCTCTCTTACCCGTTGTTTGTGGAGTACGGATACTGATTCCGGACGATCCAATAACTGCATCAGTCGCAGCGCGGCGTCGGCCACTTCCGTGTCGGTGGGTTGGAATCGCACGGCCGCACCCTCGGCGGCGGCGTCGGCGTGCATTTCCAGGGTTAATTCGGTGATCACCGCTGGATCCAGGTCCATGACCAGGGACATATAGGGCGTTTCGACACTGGCTTGGAGTACCTGGCTGACAATCGGCACGTCCGCGGTGATCAGTAGTGAATCCCCGGCCTCGAAGGTGAGTGTCTGAGTGCCCATGGTGACCTGCTTTTTGCCTTGCAGCACAAGGCAGGCCAGGGGCCGCGAAATGCTGTACTCCAGGCTGCTCGGCGTGGTCGAACGAATGGTTGTCAGCCCCGGAATTGGCGTTTGCGCCAGGCCGGTGGCGTCGGCGTGATGTGCCAGGTAACGGCGAACAACCTCAAGCAAGCCCTTGATCATGGTTCGATCCTAATCGATCCGGGAAGAGTACGGCTACCGGGTTGGAAGGAACGAGCAAAGGGTATGGAGAATTCGGCAAGGCATGCCGTTTCTGCGTTGCTAACCGGCGCCCCGGCGCTGGGCCAGCTGGTTGCGAGCGAAGGACAATATTTCCCGGAGCACCGGCTCCGGGGCTTCTTCGGCGATGGCGACCAGGGCTTCCCGCATTTCGCTTTCCGTTTCCACCGATGGAAACAGAAAAAACTCCTGTAACTCCACTTCCAGCACCTTGGACATCGTCACCAGCGTATCCAGCGACGGAAAGTATTTGCCGGTTTCCAGCCGTGAGATATGGCGGCTGTCCACACCAACACCTTCCGCCAGATCGTTCTGGGTCAGATGCCGGGCCCGCCGCAACAAGCTGATGCGCTGGCCGATGAGTTGTTTGGGGTTCTTCATGGCTGCTCCTCTCCTGCCGGGCAGTTCAGCAGATAGTGGAGCCTTCAAGAACGACGTTTCACGATGACTTTTATATTAAATATGATGTTGAATGGTTAATTGATGTGTGTAGAATGTAGATAAATGGACAAAAAGAGGCATATAACGCCTATTTCTGTTCATTTTGTGATCTACTTTGTGTCAATGGATGCCGCGTCTCAGCGGCGTTGCCGAATCGAGACAAGCGTCAAAAAAGAATGGAGCAGGCCTTTGGAGTGATCCTCTGTTGGCCTGTTATCAACGGTTGGGCTTGGAAATAATCCTGACGTGGGGTCATAGGGCGTATTCGAATGGAAGTAGCCTTGAACGGTGGCGGGGTGGCAATGGCGGCGCTCTTGATCGGCGTCGTATTGGTGGTATCGGGTTATATTCTGCTCTGGGGTATGGAGTGGATGGAGGACTTTTACCTGATACGCCGGGAAAAACGCTCCCAAAAACGGATGCCTGGAGAGGAGGAGTGAGTCGTCCGGAAAATGGGAGGGAGTGGAGAACATGAGCCGGAAGCCTTTATGGGCGGTTCCCGTGTAATCTAGCCGCTTCCTTTTCCCGGATCCGAGAGATGGGTTTCATTTTTCTAACCGAACCGTTTTCCCGTTATCTTAGGCAGCAGGGGCTTCGCCCCCAAGGAAGCCACGATCAGAGACTTGATGATTGGCTGGAGGGGCGATGCGGTGCTGGCAATCGGATGGATGATGTTATGGGCCGCTGGTGGCGTCCAAGCAAAGTGATACTGAGGCAAAACCGGGATCATCGTGGCTTCCGGTATCTTGCCGCCGAATTACAGAGCAACGGTGATCTGGTGTTCGTGGGGCAGGATCTGGGCGCGGGTGTCTCCGAAAGCTTTGGTTGTTCCGAATATGAATGGCAGTGGACGATAAAAGCCGCCGATTTGCCCAAGTTGAGGGAGGCGTTACAAACCCGCAAACCGGTGCTGGCGGCGTTGAAGCAACGTTTTGCCGGAGATGAGTCGGTTCGGCTGTACGCGTTTTTATGCGCCAGCGCGGTACCGTTCGAAACCTTCAGCCGGATCGGTGATTGACCGGGAATCGGCCGCTTCGGCATTGCTGTGCCTCGTCAATGCTCTTCGGATGGATGGGCGGTGGTGGCGCGATAAGCACCGGGTGAGTGGCCTGTGGTTCGTTTGAAGGCGCGACTGAAGGCGGCCTGGGAGCCGTAACCGAGCCGCTCCGCCACGTCTTCCACGGGCAGGCGTTCACGGGTCAGCCACTGACTGGCAAGGCGCATACGCAGTTCGGTAACGTAGCGCAGTGGCGTGATGCCGGTCACCGTCAGGAAGCGTTCGGCGAACACCGAGCGGGATACGCCCATCTCCTTCGCCATGGATTCCACCGTCCAATGCCGGCCGGGCTCGCGATGCAGCGCGGCGATAACCCTGCCCAGACGCGGGTCGCGCAACGCTTCCACCCAGCCGCTGGCGTCTCCGCAGCCGCATTCCACCCAGCTTCGTATGATGGCGGCGGCGACCACTTCCGCCAGCCGCGTGAGGATGCCGGCGAAGCCCGCCCGCTGCCCGCATACCTCCTGTTCCATGGCTTCCAGGATGGGGAGCAACTCCGATTGCCGGTCCGCTTGAGGGTCAACCCGCATCACCGCCGGCATCAGTGACACCAGGGGGTGCAGGGAGCCCAGGTCCAGCTCCATGCAGCCACTGAAAATCAAAGTGTCCTGGCTACGGCAGGTGTCCGGGTCGCAGGACTGCACGTCATCGACGGCATCGCAGAGGGCGGCGGCGTCAAAACCGGTGATATGGCGGCACGGCAGTGCCGGTTCGGAGAGCAGGGCATGAGGGCCGTCGCGGGGCATCAACACCGCGGTGCCATGGCTCAATTCATTCAGATCGCCATCTTCGCCACGCAAATAGGCTCGCCCCTGGGCCACGAAGTGGAAATGGGCCCGTGGCCTGCCACCCTCGCCAAAGCGCACGCCGAAAGGGGGCGTCAGCCTCAGACGGTGGTAGCGCAAGCCTCTCAGCCGCATTCCCGCTAGCAACTCGCTGATCAGATCGGCGTTGGAGGAATGGGACAGATCAGATTGAGGTTCGGACGATTGATCAATCATGAGCGACTATATGGCATGGATCGTCTGGATTGTCCACTCTATTCTGGCCCCCTTCGTGATGCCATCTGAGAAAGAAGGGAGACCCATGAACAAGTCTGATACTGCGCGGGAGAACACAAGCGCCCCGGTGACCGCCGCCTGGGGCGCGGTGATTTCCCTGACCCTGGGCGTGTTCGGGCTGGTCACCGCCGAATTCCTGCCCGCCAGTTTGCTGACGCCGATGGCCGCGGACCTGGAGGTCAGCGAGGGCCTGGCCGGCCAGGCAGTATCCATCACCGCGGTGCTGGCGATGGTGACCGGCCTGTTTATCGCGTCGGTGACTCGGCGGATTGATCGGCGCCATGTGTTGATTGGCTTTTCCGGGCTGTTGGTGGTGTCGAATCTGCTGGTGGCCTATGCGCCCAATCTGGTCTTGCTGCTGTTGGGCCGGGTGTTTCTTGGTATCGGTATCGGTGGCTTTTGGGCCATGTCCGCGGCCACGGTAATGCGGCTGGTGCCGGAAGCCCTGGTGCCACGGGCGTTGTCGCTACTGTTCAGCGGCGTGTCGGCGGCTACGGTGTTCGCGGCGCCACTGGGCAGTTACCTGGGTGATCTGATCGGCTGGCGGAATGTGTTCCTGCTGGCCTCTTTGCTCGGGGTCCTGGCGCTGGTGGTGCAGTTCGCCACCTTGCCGCGCATGGCGCCCAATGGTCACACCCGTCTGCGTACCATGTTCGAGGTGATGATGAGACCGCGCATGGGCTTCGGCATGTTGGCCTCCTTGTTGGTCTTCACCGGCCACTTTGCCTTGTTTACCTACGTCCGCCCTTTCCTGGAAAACGTCACCGGGGTGGCGGTGTCCGGCATTTCAGCCATTCTGCTCGGTTTCGGCGTGGCCAATTTCATCGGGACTTTCCTGGGCGGCGCGCTGGTGGAACGTAACATGCGCCTGACGTTGGCGGTGATGCCGCTGGTGATGGGCGTGGCCGGGCTGAGTCTGGCCATGCTCACTGGTACGCCGGTCAGTGACGCCATTCTGGTGGCGTTGTGGGGCATGGCTTTCGGTGCCGTCCCGGTGGCCTGGTCCACCTGGATCACCCGTACCGTGCCTGATGAGGCGGAAAGCGGTGGCGGGCTGATGGTGGTGGCGATTCAGTTCGCCATCGCGTTGGGGGCCGCCGCCGGCGGCGCGGTGTTCAACGTCAGTGGCGCCCCGGGTGTATTCGCCATAAGTGGTCTGGTGTTGATCTTCGCCGGGCTGCTGGTGTCCGTGGGGTTGCGTACCGAACCGTTGCCGGCGAAAGCCTGATTCCCGGTGTCCGCCGTGGGCCGTCCGGGATGACCGGGCGGCCCGCCTGCGTTAGGGTAAGTCCCTGTCGTAAATCGCCCCGGGTGACAACGCCGACCATGGATGCCGCCGCCTTCAATCATGAACTCGATGCCCACCTGGCCCGCTCCGGCAGGGTGGATCGCGATACCTTTGAACGTCTGCTGCAGGCGCATCAATACGGTACCGCCACGCCGATGCAATGGCTGGAAGGCAAACTGCGTCTTTTGCACAAGCGCCTGAGTTCGGGGCAGGCACTATGGCTTTACCAGCCCTGCTCGGGAGCTTGTTTGGAATGTCATACCGAGACGGATTTTATGGGTTGGGCTGGACAGTATTTCCCGGAAGCGAAAGTGGACCAACCACGGGGTATGTCCTGAACGGGATCCTGGCTGGACCACCAGATGTGATAATTGCAGAGAACGCAGTCACAGATCACGCTGGTGATGCTGTCCATCCGGAACCATTTGACCGGCAAAGCACTCCAGTGGAAAGGGGACTCCGGCCGCTATCGTGTAGGCAAGCATCGGCAAGGCCGGTTCCTCCCCCCCCCCCTCAATTCATACCATGGCGCGGACACCGGGCGCCGCGCCGGAGAAAGACGGATGGATCAAGCGGCCAAGAAGGCGCTCAAGGCTGAATTCAAAGCAAAACGGCGCGCGGCATTATGTGCTTCCTTGCCGATGCCATTGGCACAATTGAAAGCACTGTTCTCCTTTCTTGATCGTACCGATGCCCCGCCTTGCGACCATTCCCTGACCCGGACACGGGTATTCCTGAATCAACAGGGCCTGGCGTCGGAGCTTGTGGTGCCCTGGCTGAACGAACACGGCGGCTATTGTGATTGTGAAGTGCTGGCCAATGTCCACGATGAGGTGGGTGACTTGATCGGCTGGCACTTGGACGAGGAGTATTGAGGGGAAGGCGGAGCGCACGGAGGATCGTGTTAGACTCCCGCCATCGTCAGTCTGTCAGCCGGAATTCCCTGTTCTAATGAGCGCATCAGCTTCTCAACGTGAAACCCGTTATCTGCAAGGCCCGGCGGGGCGCCTTCGCCTGACGCTTGATCATCCTGATGATGCGCCCTGTGGCGTGGTGCTGGTGGGCCATCCTCAGCCGTTGCTGGGCGGTTCCCCCCGGCATCCGGTGCCGCATTCTCTGGCGCGGGTCTTGCGCGATGCCGGCTGGCTGGTGGTAAGACCGAGTTTTCGCGGTGTTGATGACTCGGAAGGGGAGCACGGTGCCGGTGAAGGGGAAGAGCAGGATACCCTGTTGATGATCACGGCCTTGCGTGAGGAGTATCCGCGGCTCCCCTTGGCGCTGGTGGGCTTTTCCTTCGGCGCCTATGTGTTTGCCCGTGCCGCCACCAGACTGGAGGCCCGACAGCCGGTGGACGGGTTGGTGTTGATGGGACTGCCGGTGGGGCAGGTCCCGGACGGCCGCTATTACCAGCCGCAGCCCATTCCCGATAATGCGCTGTTGTTGCATGGCGAAAACGACGAACGGGCGCCGTTGACGGACCTGCTGCAATGGGTCCGCCCGCGGCAACGGCCGGTAGTGGTGTTCGCCGGTACCGACCATTTCTTCAAGGGTTGTCTGCCCCGCGCCGCCGCCATGGTGGTCGGACACCTTGCCGCGATTGCCGTCCGCTGATCCCGCCGATCCATCAAGGAACGTAAAAAGTGGCCGAAACGGCATGCGGGTACACTCAGTATGGCCGCTGTCACGAGCATACTGGCGAGCCCGCTTGCCCGGGGCTGGCAGGGTTGCATGTCATGCTCCATCGTTGTGATGGTGGTGATAAGGGCGAACCGGCGATGACCAACCGGAGGAAGAGGTAAAACCGGACTATGATTGATGAGTCAGTAAGAGAAGAAATCATGCGCCGCATTCGTGACGCGGAGCAGGAGCACGGGGTCCGTGTGCTTTATGCCGTGGAATCCGGCAGCCGGGCCTGGGGGTTTGCCTCCCCGAACAGTGACTATGATGTGCGCTTTGTCTATGTGCACCCCCACGACTGGTATCTCAGTGTGGATCTGGAAGACAAGCGCGATGTCATCGAGTACGAAATCGTCGACGACATCGACATCAATGGCTGGGATCTGCGTAAAGCATTGAAGCTGTTCTGGAAGTCCAACCCGTCCTTTGTCGAGTGGATGCAGTCCCCCATTGTTTATGTGGACGACCGTACCTTCTCCGAAGGCGTCCGCTCGCTGATGCCGGGTATATACTCGGTGGCGAAGGGCGTGCACCACTACCACAGCATGGCCAAGACCAACTATAAGGGATACCTGAAAGCCCAGTTGGTGCCGTTGAAAAAGTATTTTTACGTGCTCAGGCCGCTGCTGGCGATCCGCTGGCTTGAGACCCATGGCGAGCCCGCACCCATCGAGTTCGAGCGCCTGCGTGAAACCCTCACGGATGCGCCGGGGGTAAACGATGAGATCAGCAAGCTGTTGGAACGCAAGAAGCGCAGTCAGGAAAAGGAATTCGTGCCGGCGATCCCGACCTTGAACCGGTTTATCGAGAAGGAACTTTCACGCCTGGCCAGTTATCAGGAAGACCCCGCCGAACGAACCGAGGACCTGACCGCCTTGAGTCAGTTTTTCCGCTCCTTCCTGAAGTAATAGAGCCAATAGTGAACCATGGATTGATATCAAGGGGCGGAATCTGATGGACTGCAGTTGGAGACTGGCGGATACCCAGGTGTTGGCGGATCAATACCCGTACACCTTCTACAAGCCATCACCGGAAGCCATCGCCAGGCTTCGGGTCGGTGATCTGGTCAAACTGATGTTCGAGTTTGACAGTGACGACCCGCAGGCGCCGGGGGCGGAACGGATGTGGGTATTGATCACCGACATCCATGATGATCAGCGTTTCAGCGGGAGCCTGGAGAATATCCCTCTCTATATAAAGGACCTGCGCGCCCATGACCCGGTGCGGTTCGAGGCTCGTCACATCATGGGGGTGCAGATTCCTGATCCTGTTCCCAGCCTTGCCGACAAGTATTTGCCGCGCTGTTTCGTCACCGGAAAAGTGTTGCGCGATGGTGAACCGGTGGGCTTGCTCTACCGGGAGACACCGGAATACGACGATGACAGCGGTTGGCGCATTCTTGTCGGCAACGAGGATCAGACCTATCTGGACGATCCGGACAATGCCGCCTACGTGTCCCTCGGCGCGGTGTTGACCGAGGACGACAGCTTTATCGGGCTGCTCGACCGGGAAGTGGGCGCGAGATTCGTGCGGGACGGCAATGGCGCCTTTATTGAGCAATCCGAGCCTCCGGTGTCGACGGCGTGAGCTCACCGGAGGCTCGTTATTATTTGGGAGAAGGGGAGCCTCCCCGCTATCTCGCCGCCATGCACACGGAGGCGTCGTCGGGGGAACTGGTTTTCGCTGGCGGCGATGAGCCGCGTCATACTCTGAAGTTCTCTGATCAATCCGCATTGTACCGCCAGCTACGGCAACTGTTGGCGAGCCGCCTGCCTGTGGCCGCCGGCGGTATGATGCCGGGACCAGTGGATGAGGTTGCGGCCTTGATCGCCGTGGGCTGCTTGGAAGGTCCTTATGTGGAGCTCGCCTGGTCAGGGCCGGGCCAATGGATTCTCCGAGAGCACATCGAAGGCGCTGAGGTCTGGCGCAAGGTTGCGGATTCCGCAGACTGGGTTAATGTGAAACTCCCGTTGAATTGAGAACGCGGAGGGCCGAAGTTCCCGCGAGGAGTAGAGCAATGACGATTCTGGTGGTGGGTGCCAACGGGCAGATCGGACGGCAATTCTGCCAACTGGCGCAAGACGCGGCGGTCCCGTTCAGGGCCATGGTGCGAAGTACGGAACAGCAAGCCTGGTTCCGGGAACGGGGCATGGATACCGTGCTGGCGGATCTGGAAGGGGATCTTGACCATGCCTTCGACGGCTGTGATCAGGTGTTGTTCACCGCCGGCTCCGGGCCGCATACCGGGGCGGACAAGACACTGCTGATCGATCTGCACGGCGCCATGCGGGTGGCCGATCTGGCCAAAAACAAAGGGCTGTCCCGCTATATCCTGGTGAGCGCCCTGCGCGCCGACGATCCGCTGCGGGCGCCGGAGAAGCTGCGGCCCTACATGGCGGCGAAAAAGGCGGCGGACGACTACCTGAAGAACCGGGGCGTGCCCTACGTTATTCTCAAGCCGGGACGTCTCACCGACGACGCGGCCACCGGCAGGGTGGCGACCAGCGTGGAGGAGGCCGGCGACAACGTGGTGTCCCGCGCCAATGTGGCGGTGGCCTTGCTGTATCTGGTACGGACCCGGTCTCTGGTGAACCGGGAATTTGGTCTGCTGGACGGGACAAAGACGCCGGAGGAAGCGCTGGTGTAAGGCGCGACCGGGGGACTGAAATATGGTGCCACTGCAGGATCTGATTATTTTCGCCGGTGCGGCGTTGCTGATGGTGCTGACACCGGGCCCCAACATGATCTATCTGATCTCCCGCTCGATTTGTCAGGGTCGACGGGCTGGTGTGATTTCCCTGCTTGGCGTGATCGCCGGTTTTCTGGTGCACATGCTGGCGGCGGCGCTGGGGCTGACCGCCCTGTTCCTGGCGGTGCCGTTGGCTTATGAACTGTTGAAGTGGGCCGGTGCCGCGTATTTGCTGTGGCTGGCCTGGCAGGCGGTGAGGCCGGGTGCCCGTTCGCCGTTCGAGCCCCGTGATCTGCCCGCGGATTCCGATGGCAGGCTGTTCCTCATGGGGTTTCTGACCAATGTGTTGAACCCGAAGATAGCGGTCTTCTATTTGTCCATTTTCCCTCAATTCATAGCCGTGGCGAACGGCTCGGTGTTCCTGCAAAGTATCACGCTGGGGCTGACGCAGATTCTGGTCAGTTTCTCCGTCAATCTTGCCATCGCTTTGTCCGCCGCTGGTATTTCCGGCTGGTTTGCCCGTAACCCGTTATGGCTGGCGCTGCAACGCTATGTAATGGGCGGCGTGCTGGCGGGTCTGGCGATCCGCTTATCGCTGGAAGAACGTAAATAACAGGGAAGACAAGGAGGGCTCCGTGATTCTGTACGATGATCCGATATCCGGCAATGGTTACAAGATCCGTTTGCTGCTGGCGTTGCTGGGAATTTCCTACCAGTACGTACCCGTGGACATCCTGCGCGGCGAATCCCGTACTCCGGAGTTCCTGGCGAAGAACCCCAACGGACGCATTCCGGTATTGCAATTGGATGACGGCACCTTCCTGCCAGAGTCCAATGCGGCACTGTTTTATCTTTCGCAGGGCACGGATTACTGGCCCGGAGATAAGGTTCAGCAGGCGCGGGTAATGCAGTGGCTGTTCTTCGAGCAGTACAGCCATGAACCGAACATCGCCACCGCCCGCTTCTGGCTGGCGATCAAGGGGCTTGAAGAGACGCCGTTCAATCGCAAGCTGCTGGAACAGAAACATAAGGGCGGCAATGAGGCCCTGACGGTGATGGATGCGCATTTGAGGACGCGCGCGTTTTTTGTCGGGGAGCACTACACCATTGCCGACATTGCCCTTTACGCCTATACGCATGAAGCCCACGAGGGTGGTTTTGATCTATCCCGGTATCCTCATGTGCGAGCCTGGCTGGACCGGGTGAGCGCGCACCCGGGGCATGTAACCACCGAGCAGATTCCAAAGGCCTAGGGCAGGGTATGCCGATTCGATGATGTGGCTTTAATGTCGAAACGGTGATGGTTAACTCGACAACGATAAAACGGGGTCACCACCGAGGGTCTGCCATGAGTGTATTGATTCTCTTCCTGCTGTGCATCGGCGCGGGCATTGTTGCCGGCGTCTTCTTCGCCTTCTCCTCCTTCATCATGAAAGCGCTGGCGGGGCAACCGCCGGAGCACGGTGCCGACGCCATGCGGCGTATCAATGTCACCGTGCTCAATCCCGGGTTTCTGGGGATCTTCATGGGCTCGGCAATCCTCTCCGTTGCCGCCATCGTGGCGGCCTTCGTGCCCTGGCACGCCGGGCCGTCGCTGGGGATGATCGCCGCCGGGGTCTGTTATCTGCTGGGTACTTTTCTGGTCACCATGTTGTTCAACGTCCCCCGCAATGAGCGCCTGGCACGAATGACGGATGGTTCGCAGGAGGCTCACCGTTACTGGGCTCTGTACTTGCGTGAGTGGACGTTCTGGAACCACGTTCGGACTCTGGCGGCGGCTTTGTCGGCCGCCGCCGCGGCGATGGCGCTGTGGTTGATGCCCTGACCCTTGGGCGTGAGCCTCAGGCTTCGGGTAGAACCCGGATGTCCTCCACCCGATCCGGATAGAACGCCAGGTACTCCTTGATTTGCGCCACCGCGGGGAAAGGCTTCGGGTAACTCCATACGGCGTTCTCACCCTGCTCTCCGGGCAGACTGAAGTAACTCGCCTCGCCTTTGTACGGACAGTAGGTTTTCAGTGGTGTCGGTGTCAGCAACGACAGGTCGGTATCGGCGCGGGGAATGTAATACACATCCGGCAGATCGGCCTCGCTCACCGTCAGCGTCGCGCGGCTGTCGGCGACGATGGCACCATCGGCGATCACCACCACGCGCCCTGGTGTGGGATGGATATCAATCGGATGATCGGGGCCGGGCTGCTTGATCGGGCGGTCGCTCATGAGGATGACTCCCGCAGGACGAAAGGGTTAGTGGGTGGTTTTGCCAGCCCTGCCGTGAGGTTTGCCGCTGGCGGGCTCGCGCGCCAGAATGCCTTCCGCGTCCAGGGATGCGATTGCCACCCGGGTGTCGGCGGGGATGTCGCCGCTCAACTGCAGGGCCAGGTAGCGCATGGCGCAGACACGCAGGAAGGACGTGAAATTCCCGAGATCATGGCCGGCGTCGATGGACTCATGATAGAGCCGGGTGATCATCTGCGGCAGATTCATGCCGTCCCGCTCCGCCACCTCCTCAAGCACACGCCAGAACGCGTCTTCAATGCGCACACTGGTGACCATACCGTCGATGCGGAGGGAATGGGTACGGCTGACCCAGAGTTGCGGGTCGGCGTTGATGAACAGCTTGCACATGATGAGGTCCTTCGGGCGCCCCCGAACCCGCTATTAGGGCAGGGGCACCCGCACTGGCCCGGTTATTGATTGAGCAGCTTGAAGAACTGGGCCAGCCAGGCCGGGTGGGCCGGCCAAGCCGGTGCTGTCACCAGATTACCATCGGTTACCGCATCGTCAACGTCGATGCCGGCATAGGTGCCTCCGGCCAATTCCACCTCCGGCTGGCAAGCCGGGTAGGCGGAGCAGGTGCGGCCTTCCAGCACCCCGGCGGCGGCGAGCAGTTGCGCGCCATGGCAGATGGCGGCCACCGGCTTGTTGGTGTCAAAAAAGTGCCGTACCAGGTTTTGCACCTCAGTGTTCAGGCGCAGATATTCCGGCGCCCGGCCACCGGGCACCACCAGGGCGTCGTAGCGGGCGGGATCGATACCGTCGAAGTCGGCGTTCAGGGCAAATCGATGCCCCGGCTTCTCGGTGTAAGTCTGATCCCCTTCGAAATCGTGGATGGCGGTGGCCACGGTGTCGCCCGCCTTCTTGTCCGGGCATACCGCATGGACGGTATGTCCGACGGCCTGTAGCGCCTGGAACGGCACCATGGTTTCATAGTCCTCGGTAAAATCACCGGTAATCATCAGAATCGTTTTGGCGCCCATATCGGCCTCCCGCTGTTGTTGGTATGGACTCAGGAAAAGTCCGGCAAGGTCAGGAAAAGTTAGCAGGGGCCGGTGCCGGAGGGGTATTACACCGCTACTACGTGTGGTTAACGCTGTTCGAGAAGCTGTTGCAGCTGGTGGTGAAAGCGCGGAGCGCTGTATTCGAAGGTACCGAACGTCAGCGCTTCATTGGCGCCGCTGGCGAGCCCGCTCTGGATCGACTCGGCCAGGTCGTAGTCTTCCGCCAGGGTGCGGCGGTACAGATCCACGTTGGCCTGCCAGTAGCTCCGAGCTTTGTCGCTGTCCGGGGCATGCGGCACAAGCGTGGTCTCGTGAACCCGGGTCAGACCGGGAGCCAGCGGTTCGAGGGTACTGAACTGGGTGTGGTCCGGTTGCACCAGGAAGGTGGTGTTGGGAAAGAAATAGTAGATGATGTTGCCATAATCCCGTGGCTGGAACCGGTCGCGAGGTGGCGGCGATGTGGGATCGAAGTTGGCCTTGAGCAGGAACAGGCGCCGGTTCAGGTCGAACTCGTCGATGATCTGGAGGTTGTCGGTGAACATGTGGGCGATGGTGTCGCGGTGGGCGATCTTGAAGTGATATGCCTCGAAGGAGCCGTCCACCAGCAATTTCCAGTTTGCCTTCACCAGGTAGGAACGGGAGGCGAAGCCCTGGGGATGCGCCAGGTCCAGAGTTTCCAGTTCCGCCATTAAGGGATCGAGGTGCGGCTCGATATCCTGATCGGCCTGATCCGGATCCAGAATCAGCCAGATCATGCCGGCGCGTTCGCTCACCGCCAGCCGGCGCAGCCCCGAACGAGACCGGTCCAGGCAGGGAAAACCAAATTCCTGCGGCAGTCCTTTGAGGTCGCCGTCCGGCTTGTAGGTCCAGGCGTGATAAGGGCAAACGAAAGCCCGAGCACCATGACCGCGCCCGGCGGGCACCACGCGCGCGCCACGGTGACGGCAAACGTTGAGGAAGGCTCGCACCGTACCGTCGGATTGGCGTACCAGCAACAACGGGGTGTCATAGCAATCCAGGGACAACCAGTCACCGGCCGTCGTCAGCTCGGATGCGGCCGCCACCGGAATCGGGCGGCGAAGAAACAGGTCCCTCTCCTGTTCGAAATGGGGCTCGGACAGATAGCGGGAAACCGGGACCGAACTGGCCTGCTCATTGCCTTCGGGACGCTCTCCGGTCAGGGCGGCGAGCGCGCGGTCATACAGGTCGCACCGGGCACTTTGTTTCATGATTGTTCTTTTGATGAATTTTTCGGTAACAATTTGACTGAGAATGCCGTAGCCCTCCCGCGGAGTCAATCATTCCCATGAACCCCGTCACAGCCAGGCCATGAGTACCCGGGGATACTTGAAGCGGGCTGGCAAATTGATGGGGAGCCGGCCCGTTGTCTACGAATAGACTCCAAGGAAGTCCATACACAACTATCTATACATAACTATCTATACACAAAAAGGAGTGCTTCGATATGGATATTGAAGAAGCCCGGCGGGTTGTCTCAGCCCTGGCCAATGGTGTGCATCCGGTAACCGGTGAAGTTCTGCCGGAAGAGCATTTGTACAATGAACCTGCCGTTATTCGTTCCCTGTTTACGCTGCTGAAAGCTGTGCGGATGCCCAAGCGGGCGCCGCTGAGTCTGGAGGATCGGCAAAAGGAGAACATTAAACTCGGCCGCCCCAGAAATGCCGGGCTGCCGTGGACAGAGACGTTGCGGCAAGAGCTGGCGAGTCAGTTTGGTGATGGCGCGAGCATCGCGGATCTGACCGGCCGCTTCGAGCGCACCCGAGGAGCGATCTTGTCCGAATTGCTTCGCCAGGGGCTGATTGAACCGGATCAGCGGCAAGCGGAGATGGAGTCCCGCTAGCGCCAGCGGAGGTGTCTGTTTCCGCGTTTGGGTATACAGTGCGAAAATCGCATTGGCCACGGCCATTCGTCTCTTCCGGAGGACAGCGAATGGCCGTGGCAAAACGGGGAGAGCGGATATGAAATACACTCGACTGGGCCGTACCGGCCTGAAGGTATCCCGGCTTTGTCTGGGATGCATGACCTACGGCATTCCCGATCGCGGCAAGCATGCCTGGACCCTGGATGAGGAGCGCAGTCGGCCGCTGATTCGCCAGGCGCTGGAGGCCGGGATCAATTTTCTCGATACCGCCAACGCCTATTCCGACGGTACCTCGGAGGAAATCGTCGGGCGCGCCATTCGTGATTTCGCCCGCCGGGATGAGATCGTGCTGGCCACGAAAGTGTTCATGCCGATGTCCGGCGATGCCAATGGTGGCGGCTTGTCCCGCAAGGCGATCATGCGGGAAATCGATAACAGCCTGAGACGCTTGGGCACCGATTATGTGGACCTGTATCAGATTCATCGCTGGGATTATCGCACCCCCATCGAGGAAACCCTGGAAGCGCTGCACGATGTGGTGAAAGCCGGCAAAGCCCGCTACATCGGCGCGTCGTCCATGTACGTCTGGCAGTTCGCCAAGGCGGTGTTTACCTCGCGTCAGAACGGCTGGACTGAGTTCGTCAGCATGCAGAACCATTTAAACCTTCTGTACCGGGAGGAAGAGCGGGAGATGCTGCCGTTCTGCGCCGACCAGGGCATCGGCGTGCTGCCGTGGAGCCCGCTGGCACGAGGGCGTCTGGCGCGCGAGCCGGATCAGGACAGCGATCGGCAGCGTACCGATGAGTTTGGCAAGGGGCTCTACGTGCAAATGGCGGAAGCGGACCGCCGCGTGATCGAGGCAGTGGGCGAGGTGGCCATCGCCCGCGGCGTACCGCGTGCGCAGGTGGCGCTGGCCTGGCTGCTGCATCAGTCTCCGGTGACCGCGCCGATTGTCGGTGCCAGTAAACCGGCGCAACTGGACGATGCGGTCAATGCCTTGTCCCTGGAGCTGTCCGGGGAAGAGATCGCCGCCTTGGAGCAGGCGTACATTCCCCATGATGTGGTGGGATTCAGCTGAGCCTGATGAGCAAAACGCCGCTATAATCGTGACGCCGATGACATCATGGAGACAGGGAGGTACGGGCATGCATATCGTACTGGGTTTACTGGGGACACTGGTCACGATTCTGTGGCTGCTTTATCGACTGGCGGAGATGGGGATCGATCTGGGTGGACTGAATCCCTGGGCCTGGCGCCGTCGTCGCCAGTGGCGCAGCCGCAGCCAGGGCAACCCGATTTATGCTCTGGAAAGCCCCCTGGAAGTGACGGCGCTGTTAATGACCGCCGCCGCCAAACTGGATGGCGACATGAGCGGCGAGGAAAAGCGAACCCTGTTGACGCTGTTCCGGGAGACCTTCCACCTGTCCGAGGCCGAGGCCTCGGATCTGTTGACCGCTTGCGTGCATTTGTTTGGTAAGGGCGAAGAAATCCGGGATAACCTGGCGGCGGTGGTGCGGCCCTGTCTTGACCGGTTTTCACCGGAGCAGGCCGAGTCGGCACTGGATCTGGTGGAGCGGATCATCCAGTTGGAAGGAAATCCTTCGCAGCGGCAACGGGATCTGCTCGAACAGCTGCAGAAACTGCTCCGGCCCGCGCCTCCGGAAAAAGGACAATGGCAGTAGTGTTCACGGGTTACGGCCACAGACTGACGATCAGCATCAGCAGTAGAAGCAGCAGGTAGGCCCGGGCGTGCAGTTGGTCATTAATCGCCGGGATGCAGTGTCTCGCGAACAGCATTCCGGCGACGCCCGCGATTACCAGGACACCGAGAATCCTGGTGTTGACGTATCCCAGATATTCCGCACCAAGCGACTGGTCTTGTCCCAGCCACGCGTACATCACCGTGCCGACCATGGCCACCGGCATTGATAACGGGTTGGCGGTGCTGACGCAGTACTTCATGTCATGGCCATGCCGGCGTAACAGCGGAACCGTCATGACACTACCGCCAACGCCAAGCAGCGTGGAGATGGCGCCGATCAGCGGGCCGCCGACCCAGCGGGTCGTGAGGCCTATCCGGCGGGGCTTGGATTTACCCAGGAACCCCTTGCGCAGCAGGCCATCCAGCAGCGTCCCCGCCAGATAAACACTGAACAGTATGCGTAATATCGAATCGTCGAGAAGATCGGCCAGGCCGGCACCCAGCACGGCGCCCATGCCGATGGGAAGAAGGAGTGGGGTCAGGGCCTCTCTAAGCAGATATCCCCGGCGCCAATTGGTGTAAGTGGCATAGCCGGCGTTCAGGATCATCACCGCCGTGGACGTGGCGACGGCCACGCGCATGCCATTGCCGCCGCCAACGCTGGTGGCGTTGACGAAATGATAGACGAAGGGGACCACCACGAAGCCGCCGCCGAAGCCGAACAGCAAAGTGGTGATGCCGGTGGCGAAGCCGGCCACGGCAATGACGATAATGTAGTCCATGATAGTCGGGTCCCATTGTGCCTGGATTGTTTTCGGAGTCGAAAGCATACGTCGCTGCCGCCGAGCCGGTATCATCGATCCGGCCAACCCTGATCGTGTTTCGGCCAGGGTGAGGCAGGATGGGCACACAGGGACTTGGAAGAGGGCGATGCGAAATATCCCTATCGACGACATTGACGATACGCCGCGTCCCTTGGTGGCGATCCGCACCGATTATGCCGATGGGCAGGTGTTGCCCTGGCACTGTCATCGCCGAGTGCAATTGCTCTACGGCGCTACGGGGGTGATGCACGTTGCCACACGGGCGGGGAACTGGGTTGTGCCGCCCGGACAGGCGGTCTGGATTCCGGCCCAAGAAGCACATCAGGTGCGCATGCTGGGGGTGAGCACGCACAGCCTTTATCTGGAGCCGAGTGCGGTGATCAGGCCTCCGCCGGTGTGCCAGGTGGTGAAAGTGTCGCCGTTGTTGCGTCAGCTGCTGGCGGAAGCGGTACAGTTACCTTTGTTGTATGACCTCGATGGCAGGGATGGCATCTTGGTGGGGCTGGTTTTCCATGAGCTGGCGGGGCTGTCGTCTTTGCCGTTCCATATTCCATTGCCCGAGGATGAGCGCTTGCAGACAGTCTGCCGCGCGTTCCTGGATGAGCCGGACATTCACGCCCGCATCGAACACTGGCTGCCGCGTCTGGCCATGAGCGAACGCACCTTCAGCCGCTTATTCAAACAGCAAACAGGCCTGTCGTTTCTGCGTTGGAAACAACAGGCCTGCGTGGTGCTGGCGCTGGAGCGTTTGACGGCCGGAGAATCGATCACCCGTATTGCCCTTGAATATGGCTACGACAGCCCGGCGTCGTTCTCCACCATGTTCCGGCGGCGGCTCGGCCAGCCGCCATCCCATTACCGTCCGGACCGCCCACGGCATCGCCCGGACTGAGCGGTCGCCTCACTTGTCTTGCGACAGACGCCGCGCCGCCCGGCGGGTGGCTTCCCAGCGCGCCGGCATGGCGGCGGCCATGGCGTCATTCACTTTATCCAGTATCGGCGCTGGCGCGGTTTCCGGACGGCCCGCGTTGAAGGGGGGCTGTGGCGCGTATTCCAATCCGAGTTGAATGGACTGGGCGACGTCGGCGCCGGCCAGTTCCTCGATCACGGTAAGCGCGAAATCAATACCCGCGGTCACCCCGCCGCCGGTGATCAGATTGCCGTCGCGCACCACCCGTTCCGGATCCGCGATGGCGCCGAGTTCACCGAGCATATCCCGCCAGGCCCAATGGCAGGCGGCCCGCTTGCCTTCCAGCAGGCCGGCGGCGCCGAGAATCAGGGAGCCGGTGCACACCGAGGTCAGATAACGGGCACTGGCGGCCAACCGTTTGAGTTCCAACAGATAGGCCGGGTCCTCCATCACCGCCACGCAGCCCAGGCCGCCGGGTACACACAGCACATCACAGTGGGGGATATCGGTGAGTGCCGCCAGCTCGGCGAATACCAGACCGTCGGCGTGCACCGGATCACCGTGCAGAGAAGCCACCTGGAGCCGGGCACCTGGCAGCCGTGCGAAAAACATATGCGGACCGGTGAAATCCAGATGGGTGACATCATCGTAAACGGCGAACACGATATTCAGAGTTTGCGTCATGGTGGGTCTCCTGCTTGACGCTCTCAGATTAGGGGAGCAAGGTGATGGCGCCAATGACCAGTTTCCCTCGATTTGCGCCATGCATCGAATTGCCTTCTATGTGTTTCCCGACTTCCAGTTGCTGGATCTCAGCGGTCCGTTGGCGGCCTTTCAGAGGCTGGACCAACTGGCGCCGGAGCAGGCCTACGATTTGCGCGTGCTTTCCCGCCAGGGCGGCAACGTGCGCAGCACCGCCGGTATCTCCATAGACACCCTCAAACCCGGTCGTGCGATGGTGGATACTCTGATCGTGGTTGGTGGCCGGGGGGCTCACCGGTTGGCCGAACAGCGTGAAGAACGGGACACTGTCCGGCGTCTGGCACGGCGGGCCAACCGGATCGCCAGCGTCTGTACCGGTGCGGTGATCCTGGCGGCGGTGGGACTTTTGGACGGGCGCCGCGTGACCACGCATTGGCGTTATGCCGCTCAACTGCAACGGCGCTATCCGGCGTTGAAGGTGGAGGGTGATCGCATCTATATCCGTGATGGTCATATCTGGACTTCCGCCGGCATCACCGCCGGTATCGATCTGGCGCTGGCCATGATCGAGCAGGATCTGGGGCTGGAATTGTCGCGAGCCGCCGCCCGGGAGCTGGTGGTACAGCAACGGCGCTCCGGCGATCAGTCGCAGTTTTCCGAGGCACTGGCGCTGGAGCCTGAATCCGATCGCGTTCGCATGGCGCTGGACTTTGCCCGTGCCCATCTGCATGAACCTTTGCCGGTGGAACGTCTGGCCGAGGCGGCTTGTTTGGGAACGCGCCAGTTCAGCCGTTTGTTCCGTGCCGAAACCGGGGAGACCCCGGCGCGGGCGGTGGAACGGCTGCGGGTGGAAGCGGCCCGGCATCGAGTGGAAGCCGGCCACGAGCCCATTGAGCGGATTGCCATTATGTTCGGGTTCAATGATCCGGAACGCATGCGCCGCGCCTTCGTTCGTCGTTTCGGGCATCCCCCGCAAGCGTTGCGGCGCCAGGCACGTGGGGACACCCGGCGTTATTGATCCAGATCACTGATCAATCCGGTTTGTCATCGCCAGGTGTTGGGGCGGTTCGCCCATTGATACCGATCAAAACATAAAGATTCATTTTAAATGCATATTTAATCCAGACCGCGACGGAGAGCCCGATAGTCAAAGAGAGGGTCGGCCATGAAGTCTGGAGTAACATCACATACCGTACTGAAGCAGCTCGCCGGGGGGATCGCTCTGGCACTTCTCTTGAGTGGATGCACAACCGGCAAGACGGCGTCCGAAGCGCCGCTTCCGGTGGAGCAGGCGCAACTAACGGCGCCGCCTGTGGTGCCACCGCCGATTTCCCGAAAAGGGCCCGCCAAGGTGGTGGTGGACCTGGAAATGGTGGAACAGGAAATGCGCCTCTCCGATGGCGTCACTTACGAGTTCTGGACTTTCGGTGGCACGGTGCCCGGCAGCTTCATCCGGATCCGTGAAGGTGACACCGTGGAGTTCAACCTCAAGAATCGCCATGACTCCCATGTGGCGCACAACATTGATCTGCACGCGGTCACCGGAACCGGCGGTGGCGCGGAAGCCACCTTCACCCTGCCGGGCCATAAAACGCAGTTCACCTTCAAAGCCCTGAACCCCGGTCTGTACGTCTATCACTGCGCCATGGCGCCGGTGGGAATGCATATCGCCAACGGCATGTACGGCCTGATTCTGGTGGAGCCGGAAGAGGGATTGCCGCCGGTGGATCGTGAGTACTACGTCATGCAAGGCGACTTCTACACCGAGGGCGACCATGGCGAACCGGGGCTGCAGCCATTCAGCCTGGAAAAGGCGGTGGACGAGCACCCCACCTACGTGGTCTTCAATGGCAGTGAAGGGGCCTTGACCGGAGACGGAGCGCTCACTGCCAATGCCGGTGACAAGGTCCGTCTGTTTGTCGGCAACGGTGGCCCCAATCTGGTATCCAGTTTCCACGTAATTGGTGAGATCTTCGATCGCGTCTTCTACGAAGGGGGCAGCAAGTATCAGGAAAATGTACAAACCACGCTGATTCCGGCCGGGGGGGCGACCATGGTCGAGTTCACCACCGATGTCCCGGGTAACTTCATCCTGGTTGATCACAGTATCTTCCGTACTTTCAACAAAGGTGCATTGGGCATTCTCAGTGTGGACGGAGAAATGAAACCGGAGATCTACACCGGCCAGCAGTTCAGTGGGGAATACCCCGAAGCCGAGGGTGGGAGATAGAGGATGAAAGGGAAGGGGAGCTGGATTCCGTTGCTGTGTTTACTGAGCACGGTGGTGCTGGCGAATGAGTACGTTCCGTTGCCCGGCGGCCCCTTCCACTCCAGCTTACGGTTTGGTGACAACGGCGGGGAGGTCGTCGTCGAAGGCTATCAACTGATGTCACGGCCAGTGCGCGAAGCGGAGTTTCTGGCTTTTGTCCAAGCGTATCCACAATGGCGTCGGGACCGGATTCCCAGACTGTTCGCTGACGCCGGCTACCTGTCTCACTGGGACAGGCCGCTGGCTCCGCGCCCCGGCACTCTGAATTTCCCGGTGACACGGGTGAGCTGGTTCGCGGCGGATGCCTACTGCCGTGCCCGGGGCGCGCGGTTGCCGGCCTGGCTGGAGTGGGAATTCGCCGCCGCCGCCGATGCCCGCCAGACGGATGCTCGTGATGATGCCGATCGTCGCCGCCGGATCCTGACCTTGGGTACCCCCGGCGCTTACCGCGACGCTGGAGAGAGCATGCCAAATGTGTATGGAGTGCATGACCTTCATGGGCTGGTCTGGGAATGGCCCTGGGACCACGCCAGCATGATGGCCGCCGCTGATAGCCGCAACGTCGATACCGAGAACCCGCTGCGGTACTGCGGTGGCAGTGCGCTGGCCTTCAGCGATCGCCGTGATTATGCGGTGATCAAGCGAGTGGCCTTGCTGTCGGCGTTGTCTGCTCGTACCACCTTATCCAATCTCGGCTTTCGTTGTGCCAAGGAGCTACCATGAAAGCGAATCGTGAAGAAAATACTCAATCCCGTCCTGCTGTGAGCAGGCCCTGGGATTGCCTGAGTGTGCTGTTGCCCTTGCTGGTGTTGACGATGCTGATACCTCAGGCGGTGCGTGGTGAGCAAAGTCTGCCCGGCGACTCCGTCTACGCGCTGTCCGCCACGGTGCAGAATGAAAAAGGGGAGACGCTGCAGTGGCGGGACCTGCGTGGCCAGCCCCGTCTGGTTTCGATGGTCTATACCCGCTGCCGCATGAGCTGTCCGCTGATCATTCACCAGGGAATGAGCGTGCAACAGCGGCTCCTGGAAGAGGGTTCGGCGGTTCCCCGTCTACTGATCATTTCCATGGACCCGGACCATGACACTCCCGACGTACTGACGGAAACCATGGCCCGATATCGGCTGACGCCCGGACGGGCCACTTTTCTGCGGCCTCGGGATCATCAGGAACGAACCATAGCCGCGTTGCTGGATATCCGTTTCCGTCAACGTGACGACGGCGGCTTCGATCACACCAATGCCTGGCTGCTGCTGGATGCCGACGGCCGCATCGTGGCGCGTACCGAGAAAATGGCCGGCGCCCCGGATCCGGCCTTCGTCCGTGAGGTCGAGGCGGTCACGGCATCCCATCACTCTAAAGCTCAAGGAGATCACCGATGAACACTGCCTGTTACGCTATTGTCGGTATGCTGATCTGGGGCCTGTCCTCTCTGGCACTGGCCGCCGATAACTGCCAGGTTACCTTGCATGGCGACGACAATATGCGCTTTGACCAACCCCAGCTTACGGTATCCTCCCAATGTGAAGCCGTGACCATTGAATTGGTGCACAGTGGCAAGCTCGGCGCGAACGTCATGGGGCACAATGTGGTGGTGACGTTGACTGGGGACTTCAAGGACGTGGCCAAGGCTGGAATGAAGGCCGGGCCGGAGAGCGGATATGTGCCGTCCGACGATGACCGCGTCATCGGAGCCAGTGACATGATTGGCGGTGGTCAATCCACCTCGCTGACGATTCCGGGGAGTGGTCTGCAAGCGGGGGAGGACTATACTTTCTTCTGCAGCTTTCCCGGTCACTGGACGATGATGAAAGGGAAACTGGTGGTGAACTAGCGGTTACCCTGGAATTCAAGTCGAATGCTGATACCCTGTCCGGAAGTCTTCCACGCTGCCGGCGCCGCGCCTTCAAACAGGCGGTGAAAGAGGTGATCAGGGATGAAAATGCTCTTCGAGAAAATAATGGACGGGGCCGGCTTTTTGGCGCTGTTCGCGGTCGGCTTGTTGTTTCTGGCAGTCGGGTATCTGTTAGCGACCCTCGCTCTGATGGGCGGTATAAAAGTCCTGATAGGATTCCTGGTCCTGGCGACGCTGGCTGGATTGATGGAAGCGGGCGTGGCCGCGATTCTCTTGCTTCCATATCGGTTATTGGTCCGTATCTTCGGTAACAAGACTGAGCCGCCTCCCTCCGTGTCTGAAGAAGGTAAGGCGCAAGGCCGCAAGGTGGGGCTATATGCTTTATGCCTGCTGATTTTGGGGGCCATGATTGGCGTGGGCCAGCATGTTGTCGAAAGAGCGGGCTGACATGGTGGGAAATAAAAACGTGTACGTGGAGGCCAATAACCTGATTTCGGCTGTCGAACGCCAATTAAACAGGGAAGATAACGCCGTGGAGGCGAAATGGACCTTGGCAAAAACAGTGGCCGACTGGCGGGGTGCATTAACGGATGAGGAATACGTGGCTGTGCTGGAGCGATCATGCCGCCTCATGAGCCTGCACTGTGGCAACCATGAAGAGCTGGAAGCATTGGAAGCAATACTGGATTGGCTTTCCGATGCCGATATCATCACCGAAGAACAGTATGCCTGTATCGTTCGGGAGACCGATTGTGGCCGTTGGTTATAACTTCGGAACGTCCACTGAAGTACTGACGCTATGGGGGCGCGATAGCGCTTTTAATGTTCAGAAGGTGCTCTGGTTGCTGGATGAGTTGGAGCTGGAGCACCGGCACATCAGCCTGGGCGGCGACCACGGTGGTTTGGAAGATCCTGAATTCCTAGCCATGAATCCTCACGGGCGAGTGCCGGTGCTGCGTGATGGTAAGACAGTGATTTGGGAGTCCCATGCGATTCTCCGCTATCTGGCTGCACGCTATGGAGGGGAGTTCTGGTGGCCTTCATCACTGGCTGAGCGCGCCTGCCGTGATGGTTGGATGGACTGGGCACAAACCGCGTTGCAGCCCGACTTTATGGCGTTGTTCTGGAAATTCTACCGGACCCCCGAAACGCAGCGGAACAATGCCGCGATCGAATCCTCGTTGGCGGCCTGTGATGCGCACTTCGAGCTGCTTGATCGTGAACTCAGTAACAGGCCTTATCTGGCAGGGGCTGCCCTGTCTTTGGCCGACATCCCCGCCGGTACCGCTCTTTATCGCTACTTTGAAATGGGATTGCCGGTGCCGCGCCATCCGGCAGTATCCGACTGGTATCGGCGTTTGAGTGAGCGTTCCGCTTACCGGCGGCGAGTTCAGATTCCCTTTGATCAGCTGTACGGAAAACTGGCGTACTGATAGGGCTCTCGTTCGTACGGGTGATGTTCATTTTGGAGAGATAGGAAGGGTATGGAAACGTTTTTGGCTTCGACCGAGGTAGTGGATTGGCACCACCCGGATGTTCGGGCTTTGGCCGATGAGTTGTCGCGTCAGGAGGAGAATCCCACGGAGATAGCGCAGCGGTGTTTCCTCTGGGTGCGCGATGAGATTCGGCATTCCATCGATTATCAGCTTTCCCCGGTGACCTGCTCAGCTTCGCAAGTGCTGCGCGAACGCAGCGGCTTCTGTTACGCCAAGAGCCACTTGCTGGCGGCACTGTTGAGAGCGAATGGCTTGCCCGCGGCCTTTTGCTATCAGCGTCTGAGCCTCAATGACGACGGAGCTCCGTATTGTCTGCACGGACTCAACGCGGTGTTCCTGCCGGAGCACGGCTGGTATCGGATAGATGCCCGCGGTAATCGGCCGGGAGTCGATGCCCGCTTCGAGCCGCCAGTGGAACGCCTGGCGTTCCCTCTTGATCTGCCGGGTGAGCGGGATCTGCCCGGCTATTATCCCGATCCGCTGCCGGAAGTGGTAGCGGCGCTGACCGCGTATGACGATGCTCAAGTGCTCTTGATGCATTTGCCGGACCGCGAGTAAGCGTATTGCGGGCCTTTCCGTGGGAAGCTGCCGGGCGAGCCTGGCGGTTCCGAGATTGTCGGGCAACGGTGATCCGTACGAGGTTCATCTGGAAGATGTCGCGCTCTCATCGTCCCCCCCGGGAACCAGCCCCTGACGTTGCAGCTCGCTCCTGACCATTGGTGGGCAACGGGAGAAGCATAGTGCCAGAGCTTCCACTGAGAGCCCTGACAGGAAAGCATCCCGCAATTGCCGGCTCTGTTCCGGCGTCCAGGGACGGTTCAGGTAATAAGGCCCCTTGACCACGGGCACCGCCGCCTGGTTGTCTCTCAGGGTGACGGCGGAGGCGCGCCGGTAGCGAATGTCTTGAATACAGGTGAACAGAGCCCGGGTTATATCCGGGTGAATATAAGGCGAGTGTTGCGGAAAGGGCTGCCCGGTGACTGGATCAACGCCTTCCGCCAGATCCCGCAGAACTTCCAGTGCGTGTCGGATTTCCATATCCGTGATCTCCTAATAAAGTACGAGAGCAAAGCCGAGAGTAATAAAATTGTCATAGGGTGGCTATCAGCCAGAACGGAATTTCTCGAGTAAAAGGCTTACAAGACAAGGTGGCCTTTTCCTATTGACTTTTTGGCGCAGCAATTGCTTGTGAATTCCTTGATGGAAGATGATCCGCCGTGCAACCTGCCGTGAGAAGAGCAACGAAATGAAATCCAAGCCGCCGGTACTGGAATCCTATGGCCGTCTCGCCGCGGATTATGATCGACGCTGGTCCGGGTATTTGCGCCGGACCATCCAGGAGACGCTGACGCGGATGCCTCTGCATGCAGGAGAACGTGTCTTGGAGGTGGGATGCGGAACCGGTGCCCTGCTGGCGGTGTTGGCTGAACGCCATCCCTCACGACTCCTGTCTGGTATCGATCCGGTGCCGCAGATGCTGGCGCGGGCGCGAGACCGTTTGCGCGAGGAAGTGACCCTCAAGGAAGGCTGGGCGGAACAACTACCGTTCGAGGATGGACAGTTCGATGTCGTGGTCTCCTTGAGCATGTTTCATTATATCCGTGACCCTGACGCCGCTCTGGCGGAGATGTTTCGGGTGCTGCGGCCAGGCGGATGGCTGGTGATCAGCGACTGGTGCCATGACTACCTCAGTTGCCGCCTGTGTGACTGGTATCTGAAGTGGTCGGATCCCGCTCATTTCAAAACCTATCGCCGTGCGGAATGCGAGGGTCTGTTGCGCGAAGCTGGCTTCCAGTCGGTGGCTTCGGAGCGCTATAAAATCAACTGGCTCTGGGGCATGATGACAGCGACCGGGAAAAAGCCAAGCTGGTAGCGAAGTGTGTGGGGAAAGACGGAAAGTCATCGCGGACGTTCGCTGCCTTGCCTTTTGGGCACTCCGATAAGGGATGACCGGAAAGCGATCAGAGTTCCAACTGATCCAGAACCTGATCCGCCCAGTTGTTGATTTCATCCGTAATGTCACCGGCGCCGGGTGCATTCTGATGCTCCAGTCTCAATATCTGCACTTGAGTCAGACCGATGACCGCCAGAACGTAGCGCAAATATGAGGTCAGGAAATCCTTCTGTTTTCCCGTTGTTCGAGGTGTTTCTCCTGGCATGTCATCCATAAATCCGCCACCACAGGCGCTGATCACCAGGACAGGCCGGGGACGAAGCAGACCGATCTTGCCCTCGGGACTCAACTGGAATGTTCGGTATGGACGTACCACGTGATCAACCCAGGCTTTGAGTACGGAAGGTACAGTAAAGTTATGCATGGGAGTGGAGATCAGTAACAGATCCGAGAGCTCCAGCTCACGAATCAGGTTCTCCGACAGCGCCAGGCTGTGCGCATGCTGTTCCGTATGCGCTTTGGGCGGCAGTGCGGTGGCTTCCACGAAGCCGACATCCGGGTGAGGTAGCGGCCGGGCTGCCAGATCACGCTCCACGATACTCTGATCCGGGTGGGATTCACGCAGCCTGGCCAATACCATATCGGCGGCTATCCGGCTCCGGGATGACGCCTCCCGGGTGCTGGCCGAGACATGCAGAATCCGGATCATGATGCCTTCTCCAAGATGAAATTGAAGCGCAGGGCGGTAGCCAGCAGGCCGTTACGATAATAGAAGCGATGACCCAGGACATTGCTCAGTGGCGTGTCCAGAACCACTTTTGCGCAACCTTCCGTTTCTCCTATCGACTTTATTTCCGCCATTAATCTTTCGCCCAGCCCACAGCTACGGTGCCGCTCATCGGTAACCAGGTCATCCACATAGAGAAATCGGCCGTATACCAGATTGTTCTGGACCCGATATCCGGCCAGGGCGACGAAGTGATCCTCCTGCTGTAACCCCAGCAAACGGTAGCCTTCCGCACTCTGAGTACGCCACCGGGAAACCCATTCCGCTGGACTGGACAGATGGGGTCTGAGCTGCTTCATAAGCGGAAAGCACCGCGATACCTCGGACTCATCTTGCATGGTGTGCAGGGTGTAGGACGGATGCATCGGGTTATCTCCCTTCATATTCATTGCCTTCACTGCCGCCTGCTGCTGGCGATAGAGAAAGGGTCCGTGTATTATCAGTGCTCTGACATCATATAAGAGTTCTGATAATATGCGCAAGGCATCGCCGGATGTGCCCGATATCGGGGAAGGAAAGCGGGGTGAGCAGGGGTACCTGGGCTATCTGCTACGCCAGGCCAGCGCTGCCCACAGACTAAGAATGGAAAGAGCGCTTGCCGACAAAGAGGTCACATTACCCCAGTTTCTGACCCTTACCATGCTGGAGGCCTATCCCGGGATTTCCAACGCTGATCTGGCCCGGCTGGCCATGCTAACTCCACAGACAGTGAGCGTGATCATCAAAAATCTTGAGCGGAGTGGTCTGGTGCGGCGACAGCCTCATCCGATACATGGGCGTATTCAGAGAATCGAAGCCAGTGAATCAGGCCGGCGGCTTTTGAAACAGTGCAGAGCCAAGGTGAATAAGGTAGAACAGGCTTTGATGAAAGGGCTCGGCGCCGAAGAGGAAAAGGTCGTCAGGCGTTGGCTGGTCGCCATTGCCGACGACGGCCAATCTTGACCTTTCGCGCGCTGGCCGCTTGCCTGAAATGCTTTCAGATATGGAATCACGGAATGTCCGGTCGCGCTGTTTTTTTTCTTCTACTGTCCCTGTTGGTGGCGTTTGCCGTCTGGATGGCTGTTGAGCCCCACGATCGTGCGGACTGGATGCTGGAAAACGCCCTGGTGTTGTTGGCGGTTGTGGCACTGATCATCACCCGGCGCTGGTTCGTTTTCTCCAACCAGGCCTATCTGTTGATCTTTGCTTTTCTCGCCTTGCACGAGCTGGGCTCCCATTATACCTACTCCCTGGTGCCCTACGATCCGGCGCTGAGGAAGCTGTTTGGCTTCAGTCTTGATCAACTGATGGGCTGGGAGCGCAATCAGTTCGACCGGCTGGTGCATCTGGCCTACGGGTTGCTGTTAACCATACCTCTGTTTGAGTTCTGCCGGCGCGCGGTCGGTCTGGGGCGTGGCTGGGGCTACGTGTTCGCCACCGCGATCATCATGGCCACGTCGATGTTATACGAACTGATCGAGTGGATTGCCGCGGTCTGGTTCGGTGGCGATCTGGGACAGGCGTTCCTGGGGACTCAGGGCGACATCTGGGACGCGCAGAAGGATATGGCGCTGGCGACGATAGGAGCCGTGCTGGCGGTGGCATTGCACGTGCTCCTCCAACGGCGAAGCGCCGGCGCGGATGCCGGCGCTCCATCGCTTTAGCGGGCGGCTCCGTCCTGCTTGTCTGGCAGGGCGAAGGCAACAATGTAGTCGCCCCGATCCGGAGATTGCCGGGAGCCGCCGGCGGAGATCACCAGATACTGTTTGCCGCTGGCCGGGGAGGTGTAAGTCATTGGTGTGCCCTGGGAGCCCACCGGCAGGCGATGTTTCCATACCGTTTCCCCGCTGGCCACGTCCATGGCGCGAATGTTGTAGTCCAGAGTGCCGGCATAGAACACCAGGCCGGAAGCGGTGGACATGGGGCCGCCCACCGTCGGCATGCCCACGGGAATCGGCAGGTGCATTTTCAGTCCCAGAGGGCCGGTATCCTCCACGGTACCTAATGGAACCTGCCAGACCACTTCACGCCGATTCAAATCGATGGCGCTGAGAGTACCGTAAGGTGGCTTCTGGCAAGGCACGCCCAGCGGCGACATGAACACGTATTTGGAAGCGCCATAGGGCGTACCGTGCTGAGGAGATAAACCGGTATGAGAGGCGGAAGCGTCTTCCTTGTCCGCTTCCTCGCGCGGTACCAGCAATACCCGCTGCGGGGAACGGGTGTCGTTGACGATCAGATAGCCGCCGGGCTTGTAGACGGTGTTGCTGCCCCAGTTCATGCCGCCGAAATAGCCCGGCCATTGCAGGCTGGGGGTCAGCCCCGGCGGTGTGAAATCGCCTTCGTAACGCAGTTTGCGAAACTGGATCCGGCAGTACAATTGATCGAACGGGGTAGCGCCCCACATGGCGGCTTCCGACAACTTCTCCGCACCGATGGCAGGCATGCCCACCGAATAGGGTTGCGTTGGCGAGGTCCAGTCACCATCCACCGCGCCCTGCGGAACCGGGCGCTCTTCCACTTCGGCAATGGGGGTGCCGGTACGCCGGTCGAGCATGAAAATCTGACCGCGCTTGGTGGTTTGGATCAGCGCTGGCACGGTATTGCCGCTACCGTCGTCCACATCGAACAAAGTGGGTTGGGAGGGCACGTCGTAATCCCAGATATCGTGATGTACGGTCTGGAATTTCCAGCGTTCCTGTCCGGTACCAAGATCCAGGGCAACGATGGAGGAAGAATAGTCTTCATCCGCGTCGGTACGGTGACCGCCAAAGAAATCCGGAGTGGCATTGCCGGTGGGCAGATAGATCAATCCCAATTCCTCATCCACCGCCGGCGTGGACCAGACATTCGGTGTGCCGCGGGTGTAGGTCTCGCCCTCCGCAGGCAGGCCGATGAGCGTTGGATTGGCCAGATCCCAGGCCCAGGCCAGTTCTCCGCTGTCGGCGTGAAAGGCGCGGATCACGCCGGAGGGTTCGCCGGTCATCATGTTATCGAACACCCAGCCGCCGATAATGATCAGTCCCCGCGCCACCGTGGGCGCCGAGGTCTGGAAATAAAAGCCGGGCTTCACCTCTCCCATGCCCTGTTTCAGGTCCACGGTGCCGCCGTCGCCAAAAGAAGGGCAGAGAGCGCCGGTTTGCGCGTCCAGCTGGATCAGGCGGGCATCGATGGTGGATAGCACGATGCGGCCGGCGCAGGTCTCTTCGTTGTTGGAAGCCTGGTAATAACCCAGGCCCCGGCAACGTTGCCACAACGGTGAGGACGCTTCGGGATCGAAGCTCCATTTCTGTTCACCGCTGTCCGCATCCAGGGCGAACACTTTGTTATGCACGGTGCAGACATAAAGCGTGTCGCCCACCTGGATCGGTGTGTTCTGGTCCTCACCGCCGGCTCCGGGAGGGTTGGCATTGGGAATATCCCCGGTGCGAAAGGTCCAGGCCACTTCCAACCGGCCCACGTTATCGGGTGTGATCTGATCCTGCGGCGCATAGCGGGTGCCGTCCTGCTGGCGTCCGTAGTGATGCCATTCCCGAGCCTGATCCGTCACTGTCAATGAGGGCGGTTCGGTCTTGCTGGCGATGATGGGGCCGGGATGGAAAGCATGAAAAATCGTCGCCGCCAGACCAAGCAGAATCACCGCCGCCACCGGATAGGCGGTGCCTCGTAAAGCCGGTGCCAGCAGCGCGAGCAGGAACAGCAGCACCGCCGGCGCGAACAGGCGGGATACCTGAGGCCAGAAATCCAGACCCACCTCCCACCAGGCCCACAACGCGGTGCCTATGAAAACGATAGTGTATAGCCAGAAGCCCAGAGCCCGCCGGGCCATAACCAGGCCGCCGGAGACTATCAGGCCGATGCCGGTGAGACTGAAGTACCAGGAACCACCCAGCAGGATCAGGTAAATACCGCCGCTGAGCAGCCCGATGCCGGCGACCACCATGAGTAGGCCCACCAGGACGGTAACCGCGGATACCCAGGGCGACGCTTTTTCTTTTTGGTTCATCAAACCAGCCTCCTATCCGGATGATCTGCTTCGAGATTGCCACAGCGCGGACCAGCGGACCACTGCCGACATGTGTCGAACCGTACCATCCGCAAGCGATTAACCAGAGTCCAATTCAAACGCGAGGAGCCAACGATGAGTAACGAGCTGACGATCACCCCCTGTCTCTGGTTCGACGGCCAGGCCGAACAAGCGGCGCGCTTTTACGTCGAGGTGTTTCCCGATTCACGCCTCACCGCCATCAGTCATTACGGTGAGGCGGGCAAGGAGATCCATGGCCAGCATCCCGGTGATGTCATGGTGGTGGCCTTCGAGTTGCAGGGAAGTCCCTTCGTGGCTCTGAACGGCGGGCCACTGTTTACTTTTAATGAAGCGGTATCGTTTCAGGTTCCATGCCGGAGCCCGGAGGAACTGGATCATTATTGGGGGGCCTTGTCCGAGCGGGGCGATCCGAGCGCGCAGCAGTGCGGCTGGCTGAAGGACCGTTTCGGCCTGTCCTGGCAGGTATTTCCGGAGTGGTTGCCGAAGGCGCTGGAAGAGGCCGGTTCCGCCGGGGCGGCGCGGGTCACCGAGGCGATGATGGCGATGAAGAAGCTGGACTGGCAGGCGCTGGAGCGGGCGCGCCGGGGGTGATGCCGGGCTCGCAGGGAGCCCGGCGTTGGGTCACGGGGTTTCGGTTTGCGTGGTGTCATCCGGGGCGGCCGGTATGGCCTGACGGCGGGCCAGCAACCAGCCCACCATCGCCGCGGTCACGGCAACGATGGTCGCGCCGATCAGGGCGTTGGTGTGCAAGGCCTGGGTAAAGCCCTCACGCGCCCCCGACAGCACCAGATCCGCCACGTCCGGCGGCAGCTGACTGGCGGCATCCAGAGCGCCGCCCAGGGTGTCACCGGCGGCCAGCGCCAGATCCGCTGGCAGATCAGGCGGCAGGACACCGGCCATGTGCGCACGATAAACCGCGGCGCCAGCGCTGCCGATCACCGCGATACCCAGGGCCATGCCCAGTTCCGTGGCGGTCTCCGACGTTGCCGAGGCGGCGCCGGTCTTGTTGGGCGGAGCGGCGCTGACCACCATGTCGGTGCCCAGAATCATCATCGGCATGACTCCCACGCCCATGATCGTCATGCCGGCCACCAGCCAGGCCATGGTGTCCATACCGGTGACCATGGCCATGGCAAGGAAACCGAATACCGACAGCAGCAAGCCGACACTGACCAGCACGCCTCGACTCATATAGCGGGTCAGGCGTGGCACCAGCAGCGACACGATGGTCTGGATCACCGCTGGCGGCAGCATCACCAGACCGGCGTGTAATGGCGACAAACCCAGTACCCCTTGCAGATATTGGAACACCATCAGCCAGGCACCGGACAGCGCCAGCACGGTGAGCAGCATGGCCACCACCGAGGTGCTGAAAGTACGGTTGCGGAACAGCGCCAGATCGAACATCGGCTCCGCCAAACGGCGTTGCCGGCGCACGAACAGCGCGCCGATCACCAGCCCGGCGATGATGGAGAGCAAGGGCATCCACGATACGCCGTTGCGGGCCATGTCCTTCAAGCCGTAGATCACCGCGATGACCATGGCCACCGACAGCAGCGCGCTGAGAAAATCCTGGCGCCCGGCCTGCTCGTCGCGGAATTCCGGCAACAGTAGTGGACCGCACACCAGCAACAGCGCCATCACTGGTACGCCCAGCAGAAACACCGAGCCCCACCAGAAAAACTCCAGCAGAGCGCCGCCCACCAGCGGACCGATGGCGCTGCCAACGATAAAGCCGGTCATCCACACCGTAATCGCCACGGTGCGCTCGTGCTCCTGATGGAACATGTTGCGCAGCAGCGACAGGGTGGAGGGCATCAAGGTCGCGCCGGCGATGCCCAGCAGCGCGCGGGCGGCGATCAGCATTTCCGCGCTGGTGGCGAAGGCCGCCAACGCCGAAGCGGCACCGAAAGCGGTGGCCCCGGTCAGCAGCAGTTTGCGCCGACCGATACGGTCGCCCAGCGTGCCCATGGTCACCAGGAAGCCGGCGATCATGAAGCCGTAGATGTCGAGAATCCACAGCAACTGATCACTGGTGGGATGCAGGTCCGCGCTCAGTTGTGGCACCGCCAGATGCAGCACGGTCATGTCCAGAGCCAACAGCACCGTGGGCAGCATCAGCACCGCCAGACCCAGCCACTCGCGCCGCGTGGCGGCGGGCGGTGACGCATTGGAAGCTTCCATATTCTCCTGTGTCACAGTCGTTATCCTTTCACTTACTACAAGATGCCGCGCGGTACGCCACCATAGGTTAGTTGGAACGGGGGTGGCGGGAACGGGCCGAAGGTTTCCCGTTATGGCAACGCGACAGAGGAACCTCCATGAGGTTCGGGTATGCCCAAAGGGCAGTGTGAAGAGCGTGGGTCAGTCGCTCGGCGGGTTGGTCGGCGAACCGGACCGGTTACATGGCGCGGCCGTCGAACCGCTGCACGGGAACCGAATCCAGGTCGACACCTTCCAGACAACGTATGTTGATCGCCGCCATCCGATTGCCTTTCGGATCCACCCCTTCACCGTAGGGATGAATGCCGCATTTCGGGCAAAAGTGATGCTGGATCACATGCTGATTGAAGGTGTAGGTGGCGATGTCGTCCTCCGCCGTCAGCAAGCGAAGGTGATCCCGGGGAATGAACCACATCAGGGATCCCTTGCGCTGACAGATGGAGCAGTTACAGGACATGGCGCCGTCCAACTCGCCTTCGGCTTCGAAGGCGACGTTTCCGCAATGACAACTTCCTTTGTAGTTCATCGGTCTCTCCTTTCTTTTGAGTCGTCATTGAGTCGAACGACGGGGTGAGGAATTCGACATCGTGTCCAAGGTTAACGCCAGGAAATGACATAGGGAAGACATCGGATAGGGAAAAGATCGCGGCTTGTGAGCCATGACACCCATGCGTCTCGCCCGGCGTCAAACCGCCTGTGGTGCCGGCGCCGCTGTCAGCCCGCCGCTCTCCCGGAAATGTTCGATTTCCGCCACCAGCCAATCCCGAAACAACAGCAACAACGGATTCTCCGCTTTCTGTTCCGGCAGGATGAAGTGGTAAGCCCAGGAGCTGCGATAGCTGTGCGGTAATGGAATGATCAGCCGGCCGGAGGCCAGTTCCTCGCGGATCAGGAATGGTGGAATCAGGGCGATCCCCATGTCCTGCATGGCGGCTTCGGCCAGCATGGTGAACAGCTCGAAACGCGGGCCGGTCATGTCCCGTTCCACCCGCAGGCCGGCGGAATCGAACCACTCACGCCAGGCGTAGGGGCGGGTGGTCTGTTGCAGCAGGGTGAGGCCGGCGATGGTCTGTGCGTCCAGCTCCCGTTCCGGGGCGATCAGCCGCGGGCTGCACACCGGCATCGGCTCCTCATGCATTAACAGGGTGGCTTCGGTGCCGGGCCAGTCGCCATCGCCGAAATAGATCGCCGCGTCGAAGCGGGTCTCGGCGAACAGAAACGGCTTGGTACGGTTGGTCAGATTGACGGTGACACCGGGGTGGGCGCGGCGGAAGTCCTTCAGCCGTGGCAGCAGCCAGCGGGTGCCGAAGGTGGGCACCACCGCCAGTTCCAGGGTGTTGGCGGCGCCGTGGTCCCCCATCACCGCCAGTGTATCCCGTTCCAATTCATCAAGATGGACGCTGACCCGGCGGCTGTAATCGCGGCCCGCTTCGGTGAGTCGCACGCCCGGACGTGAGCGGCGGAACAGTTTGACGCCGAGAAAGTCCTCCAGGGCCGCGATCTGGCGGCAAATGGCGCTTTGCGTCAGGGCCAGTTCCTCGGCGGCCTTGGTGAAGCTCTGATGGCGCGCGGCCGCCTCGAAGCCGATCAGAGCGGTGGTGCTGGGGATCTTGCGTCGCATGCGGGTCTTCCCGGTCGGTTTTCGTTCACAAGTGATAAAATAGCACAAAGGCGTGCGAGAAAGTGGCTTGTTCTGACCGCCGCGGCCTGTATAGCATGGCGCCAAACCCGCCCAAATAGCGCCTTCGTGCCTGACCGGGCAGTCTCTCATCCCTTCTTGAAGTGAAAAGGTGGAATAACCGTGGCCAATAACGCAGCCTTTGACTGGGCGAGCCCCCTCCTGCTGGATCAGCAACTCACCGAAGACGAGCGCATGGTGCGTGACACCGCCTACCAGTACGCGCAGGACAAACTCATGCCGCGGGTGCTCAACGCCTTCCGCAACGAGCACACCGACGTGGAAATCTTCCGTGAAATGGGCGAACTCGGGTTGCTGGGCGCTACCATTCCGGAAGCTTACGGTGGTGCCGGCCTCAACTATGTGTGCTACGGCCTGATCGCCCGGGAAGTGGAACGGGTGGATTCCGGTTACCGCTCCATGATGAGCGTGCAGTCTTCCCTGGTGATGGTGCCGATCAACGAGTTCGGCAGCGAAGAGCAAAAGCAGAAATACCTGCCGAAGCTGGCCAGTGGCGAATGGATCGGTTGCTTCGGTCTGACCGAACCGGACCACGGTTCCGATCCGGGCGGCATGGTCACCCGCGCCAAGAAAACCGACGGCGGCTATCTGCTCTCCGGTGCCAAGATGTGGATCACCAACAGCCCCATCGCCGATGTGTTCGTGGTCTGGGCCAAGACCGAGGATGACAAGATTCGCGGCTTTATTCTGGAGAAAGGCTGGGAAGGTCTGAGTGCCCCGGCGATTCACGGCAAGGTCGGCCTGCGCGCGTCCATCACCGGTGAAATCGTCATGGACAACGTGTTCGTGCCGGAGGAAAACCTGATGCCGGGCGTGTCCGGTCTGCGTGGTCCGTTCACCTGCCTGAACTCCGCCCGCTACGGTATTGCCTGGGGCGCCCTGGGCGCCGCCGAATTTTGCTGGCACACCGCCCGCCAGTACACCCTGGATCGCAAACAGTTCGGCCGCCCGTTGGCCGCCAACCAGTTGATCCAGAAAAAACTGGCGGACATGCAGACGGAAATCACCCTGGCATTACAGGGTTGCCTGCGCCTGGGCCGGATGAAGGACGAAGGCACCGCGGCGGTGGAAATTACCTCGATCATGAAGCGTAATTCCTGCGGCAAGTCCCTGGACATCGCGCGCCTGGCCCGGGACATGATGGGCGGCAACGGCATTTCCGACGAGTTCGGCGTGGCCCGCCACTTGGTTAACCTGGAAGTAGTGAATACCTACGAAGGGACCCACGACGTGCACGCGCTGATCCTCGGCCGCGCGCAAACCGGCCTGCAAGCCTTCACCAACTAAGGGGCTTTTATGAGTGGCGCGCTGTCGCACCTGCGCGTGCTCGATCTGTCCCGTGTTCTGGCCGGCCCCTGGGCCGGTCAGATCCTGGGCGATCTGGGCGCCGAGGTGATCAAGGTGGAGCGGCCCGGCAGCGGTGACGATACCCGTATCTGGGGGCCGCCCTACGCCAAGGACGCGGAGGGTCATGACAGTGACCAGTCCGCTTATTATCTGTGCACCAATCGCAACAAGAAATCGGTGGCCATCGATATCGCCCACCCGGAAGGGCAGGCGCTAATCCGTGAACTGGCCGCGCAAAGCGATGTGGTGATCGAGAACTTCAAAAAAGGCGGCCTGCGCCGTTATGGTCTGGACTATGAATCTCTGTCCGCGGACAACCCCGGCCTGATTTATTGCTCCATCACCGGCTTCGGTCAGACCGGGCCATACTCCAGCCGCCCCGGCTACGATTTTCTGATTCAGGCCATGGGCGGATTGATGAGCATCACCGGCCATCGCGATGATGAGCCCGGAGCCGGCCCGATGAAAGTGGGCGTGGCGCTCACCGACATCACCACCGGTCTGTATTCCACCATCGCCATTCTGGGCGCTTTGGAGCATCGCAATCAGACCGGCGAAGGCCAGCACATCGACATGGCACTGCTGGATGTGCAGATTGCTTGTCTGGCCAATCAGACGCTCAATTATCTCACCACCGGCAAGGCTCCGACGCGCATGGGCAATGCTCATCCCAGCGTGGTGCCGTACCAGGATTTCCCCACCGCCGACGGTGATGTGATCCTGGCCATCGGCAACGACGGTCAGTTCGCCCGCTTCTGTGAGGTGGCCGGACACCCGGAATGGGCCGTGGACGACCGCTACGCCACCAACCGGGCCCGGGTGGACAATCGCGATACCCTGATTCCGTTGATGCGGCAGGCCACGGTGATGCGCACCACCCGGGAATGGATCGAGGTTCTGGAGCAGGCTGGTGTGCCCTGCGGGCCGGTCAACAGCATCGCCGATGTGTTTCAGGATCCCCACGTTCAGGCCCGGGGCATGCAACTGGAAATGCCACATCCGAGTCTGGGCACGGTACCGCAGGTGGCCAGCCCGCTGCGGCTGTCGGCGTCACCGGTGGAGTATCGCACGGCGCCGCCGCGCCTGGGCGAGCATACCGACGAGGTGCTGGCGGAAACGCTGGGGTTGTCCGCCGAAGCGATCCAGCGGCTGCGCGCGGAGCGTATTGCCGGGCAGAACTGATTGCGGCTCGCTTCCCTCGGGGAGAGCTACGAAGCCGCTGTGGGAGCTTGCCCCGCAAGCGAATTCTTCTAATGCAGCGTAATTCGCTTGCAGGGCAAGCTCCCACAGTGGTTTCGTAGAGCTCCTTCAATACCGCCCTTCCTCGCGCAATGCCTCCTCGATCGGGCGCACTTCAATCGTGCCCAGCCGCGCCGACGGCCAGCCCTGGGCCAGGCGCAGGGCTTCATCGAAATCCCGTGCTTCGATCAGGAAAAAACCACCCAACTGCTCCTTGGTTTCCGCGAACGGACCATCGGTGACGGAGATCTTGCCGCCACGGATGCGGGTGGTTTTGGCCCGGCGCGCGCTTTGTAGCGCGTGGGTGTTGACCAGGTGGCCCCCGGCGCGCAGGGTTTCCACATAGTCCAGCGTTTCCTGGCGCAGCGCCTGCCATTGTTCCGGCGTCAGATCGGTGAGGGCCTGTTCCGCTTCATAGGCCAGACAGAGAAATTTCATTTTTTATTCCTATGGGATGCTGTTATCACTGAAGAATAGAGGGGCGCCGCACAAATGTTCCAGACTGCCCCCGCTCGGGGCTGTATTGATGATCAATTCCACTAACCGATTTCTGTACCTATTTCTGTAATAGTAATGACGCCACGGGGCGAATTCGCTCCAGACAGTGGCAAGGAACGGCAATGACTTCCACCAATTGGGTTGATCTGTCTCGCGATTCGGAAACCGGGATCGAGAGTTTGCGTGCCCATTTCGAAGGTCACGCCTACGACCCGCATTGGCATGACACCTATGCCATCGGTCTCACCGAACAGGGCGTGCAGCGGTTTCATCTGGGGCGCACCCGCCATGAGAGCACGCCGGGCAAAGTGATTCTGCTGGAACCCGGTGATGTCCATGACGGCCATGGGCCGACGCCGGAGGGCTTTACTTACCGGCTACTGTACATCGATCCGCACTGGCTGCATCGGCAATTGGGCGGGTTGTTCGAACAACGTCCCGACGAGTACCGCATGGCGTTTCAGGATGCCATGAGCAGTGACGTGCGGCTGGCCCACGCCATCGGCACCGCCTTCGATGTCATGCATTACGGCGATTTTCGCATCACCCGGCAGGCGGCGTTGGATTCGTTGTTGGAGCGGTTGACCTGCCATGTGCAATGGCGGCGCCGGCCGCAGCCGAACCCGGTGATGCCGTTGCTGGCGGCGAAAACGCGGGAATTCCTGCATGCCCACATCGCCGATGACATCGGCATGGACGACGTGGGCCGAGCGCTCGGCTGCGACCGTTTCCGTATCACGCGGGCCTTTAAAGCGGCGTTCGGCATGTCGCCGCACGCTTATCTGGTGCAACTGCGTCTGGTCGGAGCCCGCCGCTTGCTGGCTCGGGGCGAGACACCAGCGGACGTGGCGGCGGCCACCGGGTTCGCCGATCAAAGCCATCTTGGGCGCTGGTTCCGCCGTGCTTATGCGATGACGCCGGCCTATTACCGCAATCGCTGCTCAAAGCTTCCAGACTGACGGCGGCCGCTACGCGACGATAGCCATCCCATCTGGTTAAGGGTTGGTGTCATGGAATCCCTGGTCGCGTTTTTTCTGTTTGCCTTTGTCGCCTCGATCACGCCCGGTCCCACTAACGTGCTGGTGATGAGCAATGCTTCCCGCCATGGCTGGCCTTCGGCGCTGCCCATGGTGATCGGCGGCTGCGCCGCCGCCGCCACCATCGTGCTGCTGGTCGGCAGCGGCCTGACCCGCTCCCTCGCGGAGCACCCGCAGATCCAGCGGGCCATTGCCTGGACGGGTGTTGCCTGGCTGAGCTGGATGGCCTGGCATCTGTTCCGCAGTGATTCCCTCGGTGACGACGAAAGGGCGCTTGGCCGCGGCCGTGGCTTTACGGTGGCCGCCACCCTGCAACTGGTGAACCCGAAAGTCTGGATGATGGCGCTAGCGGTCATGGGCGTGTTCGTCACCCCGGGTGCCGGGCAGGGCGGTCGCGTGGCCTTGTTGTCGCTGATCTTCTTTCTGGTGGCGCTGCCGTGCATGGCGATCTGGGCCTGGCTGGGCGTCAAAGCCGCCGCCTGGACCCGTTCGCCGGGGCGCCTGCGCTGGTTCAACCGCGCCATGGCGGTGCTGTTGCTGCTCACTGCCTGGTCCACGGTGGTGGACGTTCGGGTGTTGTGAAGAGCGCTTGATATCACACGCGGTCCTGGCCGATCAAACCCCGGATGAGGCATACTTCGCGACGCTGCCCGCGATTAAAACGGCAGCACGATTGCCTGGCGCGTTCCACTCGAAAATCCCGGAACACTGTCCGAACAAGTGGCGCTACCCGTTGAGGCGCCCCTCACGATAGACAGTGTCAAGTCATGGACTGGAAAGACTCCGAATGATGAATTGGATCCCTATAGTTTTCTTTACGTTCAAGATTGTCGTGTTCGGCACGGGCATGTTCTTCGCCATCAAGTGGCACTACGACAAAGGGAAGAAGAAAAAAGAAAATAACCAAAGCAACGGATCGTAAGCGCCCCAGTAGTGGACACTACCTGCTGTAGCAAGGTGTCATGCGTCAGGCCTCAAGTCGACACCCAACCGCCGCAGCTGCTGCAGCAGCACACAGGACAGCGCCGCCGCCGTCAGGTTGTACAACATGGCAATGACGAACGCGTCCACATGGGCGGCGGCAGGATCCGCCGCCGGAGCGGCCCGTAAAGTGCCGAGGAACAGCATGCCCATGGCGCACACGCCGAGGGCGGCGCCTACCTGTTGCAGTGTGGAGATCACTCCGGAGGCCATACCCGCTTGCCGCTGCGGCACCACTCCCAGAACCAGATTCAGCAACGGCGTCATTACCAGACCCTGGCCAAAGCCCACCGCGATCAATACCGGAATCCACCAGGCCAGCAGGCCACCCTCCGCTGTCCACTTCACCTGCACGATCAGCAATCCCAGGGACACCGCGTAAAGACCGCCGCCGGCCACCAGGGTCGCGGTGCCGTAGCGGGTCACCCAGCGTGACGCCAGCAATGACGACGCCATGAAACCGGCGCTGGCCGGCGCGAACAGCGCCCCGGCCTGGAACGGATCCAACCCCAGCCCGGTTTGCACCAGCAGCGCGAAGCACAAGAAGAAGGAACTGGAGGTGGAGTAAATCAGCGTGACCAGCACACAGCCCAGTGCGAAAGCCGGTTGCCGCAGTAACGTCATATCCACCAGCGGCAAGTGTCCCCGGCGTTGCCGGCGACGTTGTTGAACGCTGAACTGCGCCAGCAGCAGGCCGGACAATGCCAGGGCGCCCCAGCTCCACAGTGGCCAGTGCCGGGCCGGGCCTTCCAGCAGTGCTACCAGCAACAGCGTCAAACCGGCCGCCACCAGCAGTACACCGGCACCATCCAGATCCGGCCGCTGCTCCAGGCGGGATTCGGCCACGCGACCGCCGAACATCAGTGTCAGCAGACCAATGGGGAGATTGACCAGAAAGATGGAGCGCCAGCCCAGACCGGCCAGGTCCAGGTGCACCAGCCAGCCGCCCAGCATTTGCCCGGCAATGGCCGCCAACCCCAGAGTCATACCCAGACAGGCAAACGCCCGGCGCTGAGTGTCGGCGTCGTAGAGCACGCGTAGGGAGGCGTAGATCTGTGGAAAGAGCAGAGCGGCGGCCCCGCCCTGGAACACCCGGGCGGCGATCAGCGCTTCCGCCGTGGGCGCGATGCCGCACAGCAGCGAGGCCAGGGTGAACAGCACCATCCCCCAGAGGTACAGACGCCGCCGCCCGAAGCGGTCGCCAAGACGGCCGCCGGTGATCAACAGCGCGCCGAAGGCCAATTCATAGCCAGCCAGCACAAAGCCGATTTGCGCGAAACTGGCGCCCAGATCCCGCTGCATGCTGGGGATCGCCACGTTGACCACGAACAGATCGAAAATGGTGACAAAACCGCCGAGCAACAACACCGGCAGGCCGGGAATACCCTTGCCATGGGAAAGGGGCGAAGCAAGCTGGGAACGGGACGTCATCATGGTCTCCTCTTATGGGCGAAGGGGAGGTATTCTGGCGGCCTTTTATCGCATTACAATTTAGCTGTTTATCCTATTACAAGAGGTAACCCCCAATGGCCACGCCAAGGCTGCAGCGCACACGCCGGGAACTGGCCGCTTTTCTGCGCGCTTGCCGGGAGGCGATCACCCCGGAGCAGGTGGGGCTGGCGGACAGTGGACGCCGGCGCACGTCCGGCTTGCGCCGCGAGGAAGTGGCCACGCTCGCCGGGGTCGGGGTGACCTGGTACACCTGGCTGGAGCAGGGACGGGATATCGGCGTGTCCGCGCCGGTACTGGAACGCATCGCCCGGGTGCTCAAACTGGACGGCGCCCAGCGCCGCCATCTGTTTTTGCTGGCACAGAACCGGCCGCCGGTGGAACCGGGCAAAACCTGGTGCTCGGTGCCCCCGCTGGTACGGCGTTTAATGGACGACTGGCCCCACCATCCGGCTTACGTGCTCAATTTGCGCTGGGATGTGCTGGCCTGGAACGCGGCGGCCCAGACCCTGTTTGATTTCGAGCAGCGGCCGGCGGGGCAGCGCAATCTGCTGTGGCTGTTGTTCACCGCCGAGGATCTGCGCGGCGTGTTCGTGAACTGGGCCGAACAAGCGCCGCGCATGCTGGCCAGCTTCCGCCGTGATTTCGTGCGCGCCACCACCGATCCCAGCATCACCGATCTGGTTCGGCAATTGGAACGGGCCTCACCGGAATTCCGCCAATGGTGGCCTTGCCAAGATGTTGCGGCGCCGTGCACGGGCAGCCGGGAATTGCTTTGCGATGGACAGGCCCGGCGTTACCAGCACACCACCCTGATCGTGGACGAGGATCGTCATCTGCGTCTGGTGGTGTACGCGCGGGATGAACACTCTTAACGCCGGGGCGCGGGGCGCAGGCGTTCGCCGATCACCGTTTCCAGCCACTGGGAAAACACCTGGAAGCGGTGCGACAGATGCAGGCGTTGCGGATACAGCAAGGTGATCTCCATGGGCTCCGCCCGCCACTCGGGCAGCACCTCGCGAAGCAGGCCGTTGTCCAGATCCTCGCGAACGTCGTAGGCCGGCACCTGGATCATACCCAGCCCGGCCCGACAGCAGGCGATATACAGCTCGGTGTTGTTCACCGCCACGGCACCGGGTATCTCCACCTGGTGGTATTCACCATCGCGCCGATATTCCCAGGGCTCGGGGCGGCCCTGACTGGGCGCGATATAATGCACCGCTCGATGCGACGGCAGTTCTTCCACTGTACGCGGTGTACCGTGGCGCCGCAGGTACGCCGGGCTGGCGCAATTGATCAGTTTCAATTGCCCCAACGGCCGGGCGATCAACGAGGAATCGGCCAGCGGACCGACGCGGATGACACAGTCCACCGCTTCCTGCACCAGATCCACCTGGCGGTCGGCCACGCACAGATCCACCTTGATATCCGGATAGCGGTCAAGAAAGGCCGGTAGCGCTGGAGCCAGCACCAGCCGCCCGATGCGGGCCGGCACATTGACGCGGATGCGTCCGGCCGGGGCTTTGCCGGGGCGGAATAACTCCTCGGTTTCTTCGTAATCGGAAAGCAGTCGCACACAACGATCGTAGAAACGATGTCCTTCCTCGGTGACGGTAACCTGGCGCGTGGTGCGATGCAGCAATCGCGCGCCAACACGCTGTTCCAGCGTTTTAATCGCGCCGGACACCGACGAACGTGGTAGCGGCAGAGTCTCCGCGGCACGGGTGAAGTTGCCGCAGTCCACCACACGCACGAAGATCCTGAGTAGCTCCAACCGGTCCATGGTGCGCCTCCATTGTTCGTATCACTCGACGAGTGGAGTGAATATAGCGCTTTTATGATCGCATTAGCGACACATAGGACGGCGGAGGCGGTTTCCTGGGACGATCCGGCGTGAACGGATACACTGACGGGCGATGGTGCTCTCGCGCGGAATGCGCTAATGGAAGGAAGTCCCTTGAAAACCAAGCAACGGCAGCGGCAGGTGAAGCCCGCGGAAGTACGTCTGGATGAATTGGTCAGCGCGGCGCAGGTGTTGTTTCTGGAAAAAGGCATGAAGGCCACCACGGTGGACGATATCGTCGAACGGGCCGGTGTCGCCAAGGGCACTTTCTACCATTACTTCAACACCAAAACGGACTTGCTGCCGGCGCTTCGCGAGCGCTTTGCCCGCCGTTTCCTGGAACGGGTGTCGGAAGCGATGGCAGCCTGCGCCGAGGACGACTGGCGCGGCCGGCTCAGCGCCTGGTGCCAGAGCAGCCTGTCCATCTGCGTCGAGGACTTTCGGTTGCACGATCTGGTCTACGCCGATCACTATCATGACCGCAGCGATCCTGATCTGAACCAGGTGCTGGATCAGGTGGAAGCGATTCTGCGCGCCGGCGGCGAAGCCGGCGCCTGGCCACAGGCGGATTGGCGGCGGCTGGCGGTCATCGCGTTCTGGAGCATGCATGGTCTGGCCGATGACCTCATCGCCCGCGGTGGGGACAGCGAGGAGGTGGGGCGCTTTCTCAGCCAGCGGCTACTGGCCATGCTGGGCGGTACCGGAACCTGATCAGGCTTCCCCGGGGAGTGGCTGGTACAAGGGCCGGCGGCCGAGAACCCTCAAACCGTCGGGCCCGCTTTCCAGCAAACGGTATTCCTCGTTCGCCACCTGGACGGTGAGCTGGTAGCCGGAGGCTTCGGAGAAGCAGCCTCGCACCTGTTCCATGGCCGCCCTGGCGTCGGCGCTATCGGTTTCGAAATGCCCCAAAAGCCGGCCCCGATGGTGGATGGTCAAACGGTACTGCGTCATTGTTTTTGCTCCCATTGATCCCGCCACTGAGTCATCAGCCGTCGCGCCGCCCGAATCAGAGAGTGGCCGTGTTCCGCGGCGTCCCGGCGCAACTGTTCCAGATCAATGCCGGCCCCCGACAGTTCCAGGGTGTGGCCGATCAGCCAGCGCTCCAGCTTTTCCGGGTCCGCTTCGATGTGAAACTGCAGGCCCAGCGCGTGGTGGCCGACGGCGAACGCCTGGGTCGGGCAAGGCGTCGTCGTGGCCAGACTGGACACGGCCGCCGGTAATTGAATCCGGTCGCCGTGCCAATGCAACACCGGCACGTCTTCCAGAGCGGTCAGCGGCGAGGCCAGGCCGACGCGGGTCAGTTGAACGGGCGCGAAACCGATTTCCTTTTCCGGCATGGCGCTGATCCGGCCGCCCAGGGCCCGGGCCATCAATTGCGCGCCGAGACAGATGCCGAGCAACGGCTGCCGTCGCAGTAGACGTTCGCTGATCAGGGCCAGCTCGGATTGCAGATACGGATAGAGACGGTCGTCGAAAGCGCCGATCGGACCGCCGAGTACGATCAGCAGGCCAGGCGGGGCATCGAATAAATCCTCGAGGGTGTCCACGCCAACATCCCGGTATTGGATTTGCCAACCCCATTCGCGCAGCAGGGGGTCGAGCGTGCCGAGATCCTCGAAAGCCAGGTGGCGCAGGGCCACGGCGGTGTTCATCGTCATGGGGTTTGCTCCGCTTGCGGTGTGGGAGAAGAAGCCGCGTCCGGCCAGTAGTGACTGTCGGGCAGGAGACGCGCGCCGAAGATGGCTTGACCCACCCGAACCACGGTGGCGCCTTCCTCGATGGCGGTTTCAAAGTCGCCGGACATGCCCATGGATAAGTGCGTCAGATCGATCCGGTCCGGCGCGCTCTGGCGTAGTTGGTCCCGCAACTGGCGCAACCGGACGAAGCAGGCGCGCACCCGGTCGGTGTCGGACGACCACAACGCCAGGGTCATCAGGCCTCGGACCCGCAGGCAGGAGAACGGCGTCAATGCCTTCAGAAATGGCGCCACCTGATTCGGCGCCAGGCCATATTTGCTGTCCTCGCCGGAGGTGTTCACCTGCACCATGACGTCCAGGGCACGGCCTTCCTGCTGCAACCGGCGTTCCAGTGCCTCGGCCACCCGGATGCTGTCCAGGGCCTGGAATTCACTGGCGAAACGGGCCACGTAGCGGGCCTTGTTGGTCTGCAGATGGCCGATCACCGACCAGCGCAGATCGGTCAGATCCGCCAGCGTCTGATGTTTATGGCGGGCTTCCTGAACCTTGTTCTCACCCAGTTCCCGGCAACCGGCGGCGTAGGCCAGCCGCAGCCGTTCCACCGCCACGGTCTTGCTCACCGGCAGCAGGCGTACCGTGGCCGGGTCCCGGCCGCACCGGTTGCAGGCGTCGGCGATGCGCTGGCGCACCGAGGTCAGATTGGCGCGAATCCGCGCCTCCGTTGCCGCCGGAGGGTAGGGCGAAGGGGGCGTTTGGGTTGGGTCTGGTGTCATCACCGGGCTCCGATGGGCACTTGGAGAGCGCTTAGTTTATGATTGTCACAGGTCAAAATCTATATTGTCATAGGACAAAAAATGGCGATTACGGGACAAAGCGCGGCGGAGATCGTCGACAGCGTGCGGGCCGAGGTGCGAAGCGGTGCCCTGGAACCGGGCCAGGCGCTGCCGCCGGTGCGGGAACTGGCGGCGCGGCTGGGTGTGAACCGCAATACCGTGGCTGCTGCCTACAAGCGGTTGGTGGTGGTTGGCGTGGCGGAAACCCGGGGGCGGTTGGGGACGCTGATTCGAGAGCCAGCGGCACCGGGCCCACGGGAAGGCGCGGCACCGGACTCGCCGTTGATGGATCTCGCCAGCGGTAATCCGGACCCGCGCTGGTTGCCGGACCCGCGCGCCCTGGCGGCGGCGCTGTCCGGGCAACCGCGCCTGTACGGTGAGCCACCAGTGTCGCCCCGATTGGCGGCCCTGGCGGAGCCCTGGTTCCGGGACGTGCCCTGTCCAGATCCGGTGCTGACCGTGACCCACGGAGCGGTGGACGCCATCGAACGGCTGCTGACCGCCCATCTGGTGCCCGCCGATCCGGTGGCGGTGGAAGATCCCTGTTTCCTCAGCAGCATCCATACGCTGCGTTTACTGGGCCTGCGTCCCATGGGCGTCCCGGTGGACGGGGAAGGCATGACCGTGGATGGCTTGCGTCAGGCCCTCGCCAGCGGCGCCCGTGCCGTTTTGTGCACGCCGCGCGCCCACAACCCCACCGGGTGCAACCTCAGCGCGGATCGGGCCGCGGCATTGCGCCAGGTGCTGGCCGAATATCCGCACGTGCTGGTGATCGAGGACGATCACTTCGCCCCGTTGTCGCGGGCGGCTTATCAGCCACTGGCGTCGCCGCAGAGCCGGCATTGGGCGCTGGTGCGTTCGGTGTCAAAGTGTTTTGGACCGGATCTGAGACTGGCGCTGGTGGTCAGCGATCAGGACAGCGCCAGCCGGTTTGGCCAGCGGCTGGCCTCCGGTACCGCCTGGGTCAGTCATTTGCTGCAGGATATGGTGGCCTCGTGCCTGGAGAGCAGGGCGGTAATGGCGAGAGTGACGGAAGCTGCCGCCGATTACCGGCGTCGCCGGGACACCCTGTCACAAGCCCTGCGGGACCAGGGGCTGTGTCCGTGGGACGGCGATGGGCTCAATCTATGGATACCGCTGCCGGGGCCGGCGGCGCCGGTCACCGCGGCGCTGGCTCGGCGGGGTTGGCTGGTGCGCGATGACCGGCCTTTCCGTCTTGGCGCCGGCGCCGGCGCTTTGCGCGTCACAGTGACTGGACTGGAGCCGGAGGTGGCGCGCCATTTCAGTGCGGATCTGGCGCGGGTGCTGGCGGCCGGCTGACCAGGGCGTCCCAGGCAGCCAGACCGGTATCCGCCACGCTCATTAGAGCGGCGCGGTCGGCGCCGTCGCGGGCCAGAATCGACATGCCGTGCTGCAGCGTGGCCAGGTATGTCGCCAGGGCCTGGCAATCCGTTCCCGGCGCCAGTTCACCGTCGGCGACAGCCCGTTCGAAGCGCTCCCGCAGGACGCTGATGTTGCGCGTCCGGTGCTCCCTCAATATTTCGCAAATGGCCGGGCTGGCGCCCTCCGATTGCGGTGCGGCGAGCACGATCAGACAGCCCGGCGGACGGTCTTCATGACTGAACGCTTGTGCCGATCGGCGCAGCACATGGGCCACCGCCTCACGGGCACTGGCGCTGTCCGCCACCGCTTCCCAGATGCCGTTGCCGCCGTGCCGCCGGTACAGCTCCAGGACTTCGCGGAATAACCCCTCCTTGCTGCCGAAGGCGGCATACAGGCTGGGAGGGTTCAGCCCCATGGCGGCGGTGAGGTCGGCCATGGAGGTGTGTTCGAAGCCTTTGCGCCAGAACACGTCCAGCGCCTTGCGCAATACCGTTTCCCGGTCGAAGTTGCGAGGTCTGCCGCGGGGTGGCATGGGCACTCCTTTTATGTATCGATCAATAAAAAATAACTTGACGGCGTCGATTTCGCACGTCATTTTTTATTTGTATTGATCACTACATATTTGGAGAGAGTCATGACGGATTTGAACGGTAAAGTGGCCTTGGTGACCGGTGGCAGCCGGGGTATCGGGGCCGCCATCGCCCGTCGCCTGGCCGCCGACGGCGCCCGGGTGGGGATCACCTACACCAGCCAGTCGGCCGCTGCCGAGGCGGTGGTGGCGGATATCGAAAGCAGAGGCGGGCGGGCCCTGGCGTTACGTGCCGACAACCGCGACAGCGCGGCCCTGGCGGCGGCGGTGCGTGAGGCGGCGGACGCTCTTGGCGGGCTGGACATCCTGGTCAACAACGCCGGCATTTTCGAGATGCGCCCGATCAGCGAACTGACCCTGGAGGATTATCAGCGGGTCATGGAGGTGAACACCCAGGCGGTGTTCGTCGCCACCCGGGCGGCGGTGGACCTGCTGCCGGAGGGCGGACGGGTGATCAATCTGGGCAGCAGCCTGGCGGTGCGGGTGCCCTGGGCGGGGCTGACTTTGTACTCCATGAGCAAGGCGGCATTGATCGGTTTCACCAAGGCGCTGGCCCGGGATCTGGGTGAGCGTGGTATCACCGCCAACGTGGTGCATCCGGGGTCCACCGACACCGATATGAACCCCGCGGGCGGCGACCATGCCGATGGCCAGCGGGCGCTCATGGCGATTCCCCGCTACAACGACCCCGATCATCTGGCGGCGCTGGTGTCCTGGCTGGCCGGCCCCGAGGCCCGCTCGGTGACCGGCTCGGAGTTCGCCATGGACGGTGGCGCCAATATCTGATCAGACATAGCCCAGGGTAAAGCGCTGATCCCGGTGTTGTGGGTTTTCCAGTTCGTCGATCATGGCTACCGCGTAGTCCTGCACCGAAATGCGGCTGTTGCCGTCCTGATCGGTGATCAGCTGGTCGCCGCCGAGCTGAAATCGTCCGGTGCGCTCGCCGGGGAAGATCTCCGCCGCCGGGGACAGCATGGTCCAGGTCTGTTCGCTCTGGCCGCGCAACAGTTCCAGAGCCGCCTTGGCGCCCTGGGCGGTGGCCTTGTACTGCTCCGGAAACTCCGGCGTATCGAACAGCAGCTTGCCAGGAGCCACTTCCAGTGACGCGGCCCCGCCGACGATCAGGAAGCGCTTGGCGTCGACGCTCTCCAGGGCGCGCAGGATCGATTCCACGCCCTTGATGTAGTAGCCATAGACGTCGTCCTGGGCATGCCCGCTGAACGCGCTGATCACGGCGTCATGGCCGGCCAGCACCTTGGCCAGGGCCTCGCTGTCCATCACGTCCGCTTTCGCCGGCGTCAGATTGTCGTGTTGCGGCAACCGTTCCGGGTGAGTGACCACGGCGGTGACCTGGTGGCCCCTTTCCAGGGCCTCGTTGAGCAGGGCGGAGCCGATGAAGCCGCTGGCGCCAATCAGTGCAATGTTCATAACCAACTCCTTATGAGGAAGAGATTGCTCGAAAACAAAGCCATGGTGGCACCGGTGATTGATTTGAAAAACAGCCCAATCAATAATTCAGTGTTTTTAAATTGATAACAATGGGGCTGACCATGGCCGCCGTGGAAGATCTCGACTACAACAGCCTGCCGGTATTTATCGCCCTGGTGGAAGCGGGCAGTTTCACCGCCGCCGCCGAGCGCCTGGGCTGCACCAAGACCCGGGTCAGCCTGCAGATCCGTCGTCTTGAGGAGCGCCTGGGCCAGAGCCTGTTTCATCGCACCACCCGGCAGGTGCAGCCGACCCCGGCCGGCGAGGCGTTCTATCAGCAATGTCGGCCGTTATGGAGTGGCCTGGAAGCGGCGCTGGGCACTCTGGAAGCGGACCGGCAGACCTTGACCGGTGAGTTGCGGATCTCCGCTCCCGAGGACTACGCCATGCAGACTCTGGCGCCGGTGGTGGCGGCATTCAGTGCCGAGCACCCGGGATTGCAGGTGGAGTTACGCGGCGGCGACCGGATCACCGATATGGTTCGCGAAGGCATCGATCTGGCGATCCGTCTCGGTTGGCTACGGGATTCGACGCTCCGTTCCACTGTGCTGGGCCACTTTCAGCAATGGTTGATGGCCTCGCCGGAGTATCTGCGCAAAAGAGGCACACCGGCCACGCCGGAAGCTCTGAGCGACCATGACTGGGTCGCCTTCACGCCGTTGCGCTCGCCATTGACCTGGAACTTTCGCAAAGGCGAACGGCAATGCAGGGTACAAATGCAGGCCCGGTTACGCACCAACGCCACCGGTGTCCTGCGGGAAATGCTGGCGCGTGGCGCCGGCTTGTCGGTCATGGCTCAGCCCACCGCGGAAGCGGAGATCCGGGCTGGTCGTCTGGTGCGGGTGCTGGCGGACTGGCGGTTGCCGGACGGCGGCATCCACGCGGTGTATCCGCCAGGGCGTTATATTCCGGCCCGGGTGCGGGCCTTCGTCGACGCTTTTCGCGCCTCTTTGGAACAGGAGAATCAGCAATGAGCTACAACGAAATCTTTGTGGCGCGGGAGCCGGAACGACAGGAAATCGATGCCGGCAAGGGAAATCTGGTACTGGAATTCGGCACGCCTTGGTGTGGCCACTGCCGTGCCGCGCAACCGCTGATCCGGGAAGTTCTGCAACAAGCCGATACTGATCACATCCGGGTGGAAGACGGCCGGGGCCGGCGGCTGGGCCGCTCGTTCCGGGTCAAATTGTGGCCGACACTGATTTTTCTGCGCGATGGTGAGGAGCGAGCGAGAGTGGTGCGTCCCACCGATATCGCCGTGATCCGTGAGGCGCTGGCGCGACTGGAGCGGAACAATTAATCAATGATGTTGGTGTCATTTCCTTTCCTATTACCCTGAATGCCGATAACGAGTAAATGATGATGCGGGGATTGCGGGGAGCCTCCGCTCTTCTATTTGTTGATCACTCTTGTTTGCAAATGAATCTCAATTGCGTTCATTATAGGAGGACGATCCGGACGGACCCGGCGTGGGTCATTGGAGGAGTGAGTGATGCTTGGCAAGGCGATTCGGCCGGTCCTGGTTCTGGGGGCCGGCGCGGCGCTGATCATGCTGTCGGCGATGACACCGGCAATGGCCGGGGACAAGTTCAAGGTGGTCACCACCTTCACGGTGATCGCCGACATTGCCCGCAACGTGGCCGGAGAGGCCGCCACCGTGGAGTCCATCGTCAAGCCGGGGGCGGAGATCCACAACTATCAGCCTACCCCCGGTGATATCAAACGTGCCCAGGGCGCGCGTCTGATCCTCTGGAACGGCTTGAATCTGGAGTCGTGGTTCGAACGCTTCTTCCGCCATTTACGGGACGTGCCCGGGGTGGTGGTGTCGGACGGGATCGAGCCGTTGGGTATCGGCGAGGGGCCCTACAGCGGCAAGCCCAACCCCCATGCCTGGATGTCACCCGTTTCGGCGTTGATCTACGTGGATAACATTCGTGATGCACTGGTGCGTTATGACCCGGATAACGCAGATACCTACCGGCGCAACGCCGAGCAATACAAAGCCCGCATCCGGGCGCTGGTCGAGCCGATTCGCCAGGAACTGGCGGCGGTGCCCGAGGCGCGGCGCTGGCTGGTGACCAGCGAGGGCGCGTTCTCTTATCTGGCCCGTGATTTTGATCTGAAGGAACGGTATCTGTGGCCGATCAACGCGGACCAGCAAGGCACGCCCCAGCAGGTCCGCAAAGTGATTGATACGGTCAGGGCGGAAAACATCCGTGTGGTGTTTTCCGAAAGCACTGTCTCCGCTTCCCCGGCCCGTCAGGTGGCGCGGGAAACCGGTGCTGCTTACGGCGGCGTGCTCTATGTGGATTCCCTCACCGGCCCGGACGGCCCGGTGCCCACCTATCTGGATCTGCTGCGGGTCACCGCCGCCACCATCGCCAAAGGTCTGACTCAATGAACGCCGTTGCCGCCCGCCTTGCCGAATGTGTCGCCCGCCAGCACGGAGAGGGGATCGCCGTGCAACATGCCACGGTGACCTACCGCAACGGCCATACCGCGTTGCGCGACGCCAGCTTCCGTATCCCGCGCGGCACCATCGCGGCGCTGGTCGGCGTCAACGGCTCGGGAAAGTCCACGCTGTTCAAGTCGATCATGGGCTTCGTGCGCTTGGCCCGGGGCGACATTCGCGTGCTCGGCATGCCGATCCGGCAAGCCCTGCGGCGTAATCTGGTGGCCTATGTGCCGCAGGCGGAAGAGGTGGACTGGAATTTCCCGGTGCTGGTGGAAGACGTGGTGATGATGGGGCGCTACGGACATATGGGGCTGATGCGCCGGGCCCGGGCCGCCGATCACCAGGCGGTGGAGACGGCCCTGGCACGGGTGAATATGGCCGACTTCCGCAAACGGCAGATCGGAGAGCTGTCCGGGGGACAGAAAAAACGAGTGTTTCTCGCCCGCGCGCTGGCCCAGGACGGCCAGGTGATTCTGCTCGACGAGCCGTTCACCGGCGTCGACGTGAAAACCGAGGATCAGATCATGGCGTTGCTGCGGGAACTGCGCGAGGAAGGCCGGGTGATGCTGGTCTCGACGCATAACCTCGGCAGTGTGCCGGAGTTCTGTGATCGCACCATACTGATCAAGCGCACCGTTCTCGCCCATGGCCCCACCAGCGAGGTGTTTACCCAGCGGAATCTGGAGCAGGCGTTTGGTGGTGTGCTGCGGCACTTCGTCGTCAATGAGGCAGGCAGCGGCATGCCGATCCCGATTGGCGTGTTCACCGACGACGAGCGGCCGCTGATTCTCAGGGGCGGCCGGGCCTCGGCCCGCGCGGCAGGGAATGGCGATAACCTATGAGCGCCTTGCTGCTGGAACCGTTCGGTTACCACTACATGGTCAATGCCATGTGGGTATCCGCGCTGGTCGGCGGCGTCTGCGCGTTTCTGTCCTGTTTCCTGATGCTCAAAGGCTGGTCGCTGATCGGGGATGCCTTGTCGCATTCCATCGTGCCCGGGGTGGCGGGGGCCTACCTGTTCGGGCTGCCCATGTTTATCGGCGCGTTCTTCTCCGGTGGTTTGGCGGCGGCCGCCATGCTGTTTCTCAATCAGCGCACCAAGCTTCGGGAGGACGCGGTGATCGGCCTGATCTTTTCCGCGTTTTTCGGGTTGGGGCTGTTCATGGTTTCCCTGTCGCCCACTTCGGTGAACATCCAGACCATCGTGCTGGGCAACATTCTCGCCATCACGCCGGTGGACACGCTGCAACTGGCGCTGATCGGCCTGGTCTCCCTGGCCGTGCTGCTGATCAAATGGAAGGACCTGATGGTGACGTTCTTCGACGAGAGCCACGCCCGTTCCATCGGCTTGAATCCGACCCGGCTCAAGATCCTGTTCTTCACCTTGCTGTCGGCATCGACGGTGGCGGCGTTGCAGACCGTGGGCGCGTTTCTGGTGATTTGCATGGTGGTGACGCCCGGCGCCACCGCTTATCTGCTCACCGACCGCTTTCCCCGGCTGTTGATGATCGCCGTGGCGATCGGCTCGCTCACCAGCCTGACCGGCGCCTACGCCAGTTATTTTCTCGACGGCGCCACCGGCGGTGTGATCGTGGTGCTGCAGACGTTGATCTTTCTGCTGGTGTTTCTGTTGGCGCCGAAGCACGGTTTGCTGGCCGCGCGCAAAAGGGCGGCACGGGCCTGCGCGGAGCCGGTATGACGTTGATCGATACGCTGCTGGCGCCGTTTCAGTTCGAGTTCATGGTCAATGCCCTGATCGTCGCCATGCTGGTGGCGGTACCCATGGCGCTGCTGTCCTGCTTTCTGGTGCTCAAGGGTTGGTCGCTGATGGGCGACGCCATGTCCCATGCGGTGTTTCCCGGGGTGGTGGTGTCCTACCTGATCGGTATTCCTTACGCGGTGGGCGCTTTCATCGCCGGCATGCTGTGTGCAGTCGGCACCGGCTTTCTCGATCACCACAGCCGGGTCAAACAGGATACGGTGATGGGCGTGGTATTCGCCGGCATGTTCGGGCTGGGGCTGGTGCTGTATGTGAAGATCCAGTCGGAAGTCCATCTCGATCACATCCTGTTCGGCGACCTGCTTGGTGTCGCCGGCCCGGACTTGCTTGCCGCGGCACTGATCGCACTGATTACCACCGGTGTTATCGGGTTGAAATGGAAGGATCTTTTACTGCACGCGTTCGATCCGGCCCAGGCCCGGGCTGTGGGTCTGAAAACCGGCTGGCTGCATTACGGGCTGCTGGCGCTGATCTCGATGACCATCGTCGGGGCGCTGCAGGCGGTGGGGGTGATTCTCGCCATCGCTCTGCTGATCGCGCCTGGCGCCATCGTTTTCCTGCTCACACGCACTTTCGGCGCGATGCTGCTGCTATCGGTGCTGGTGGCGGTGTTCGGTGCTTTCAGTGGTGTCTATCTGTCTTTCTTTATCGACAGCGCGCCGGCGCCCACCATCGTGCTGATTCTGTCGGCGCTGTTCGTCGTCGCCTTCGTGCACGCCGGGCGCAAGACCGGACGCCGGCAATCGGCGGAGCGGATCGGGACACGGACCGGGGAAGCGCGACGCCGGGCGGCCGCGGAGTGTTGTCCGCTGATTCAGAATCGACAGGGTTCCTGAGCAACATGCCGGTACCGCCGGGCGGCACCGGAACAGTGATGGGACCAAAGGACCGGGTGTTTCAGTCCTCCGGGTAGAGGGCCCGGTCCAGGCTCAGGTTGCCGCCGCCGGAGATCAACAGCGAGACCGAAGCCGCTAACAGGGCGAGACCGAATTCGTAGCCATTGTTACTCATGAACAGGCCGTTGCCGATATGGACGGTGACAATCGCCATCACCATGGTGAAGGCAAGCGCCAGTGCCGCGGGCCGTGTCAGCAGGCCGATCAGTAACAACAAGCCGCCGAAGAACTCAGCCGAACCCGCCGCCAGAGCCATCAGAACGCCGGGCTCCAGGCCGATGGAGGACATCCATTGGCCGGTGCCTTCCAGGCCATGGCCACCAAACCAGCCGAACAGTTTTTGCGCGCCATGGGCCATGAAAATAATCCCCACGGGGACGCGCAGCAGCAGCGGTGCCCAGGTGCTACGAGTCTGCAGAGCGGGTTGCAATAACGTCATGATCGAAAGCCTCTTAAAGGTTGAGAATGGCACGGGCTCGCTGGGCCGTGCGGCGATGGGGGTATTAAAAGGGCAGATGATTCGATGAAAAACAGAGATAATCTGTTTTCTGTGTTCTGATATTTCGATCTTTCGTCAGCGTCGAAGGGCTCAATGGTTGGTACCGAATACTGTCCATTGGTATGCTAATCGGATGACCAGTACATCTCGCCCACTCACTGCCGATCTCACTGATCCGCTCTATTACCTGCGCAACTTCCAGACCGTGCTGGATTGGGTGGGGGAGCGCCATGGTGATCTGCTGGCGCCGGAGGAAATGGCATTCCTGGATGCCTTTCGAGCTTTGCCGGAACCCAGCCGCGCCTTGCTGGCGCGGATGGTGATGCGCAAGGGCGAGTATTTCCGCCGGGACCGGCTGGGCTACCGCGAAGTTGGCGACACGGTTACCGCCATGGCGCCGCTGATCAGCGCGGGCTGGGTTGATGGCGACCCGCTCCTGACATTGGAGACGCTGTTTGCCCTCTGTACCCGTGATGAGTTGAAGTCGGCTTTGCGCCAGCGTCTGGCGGAGCAAGGCCTGGCGCTGTCGGCGCGCAAGACGCTTTGGCTGGAGGCACTGCGGGAAGACGACGATCAGGCCCGTGCCGCGAAGGCGTGGGGCTGGGACGGTGTGCCGGTCTATCAGTTGCGCATTCGGCCACTGTGCGATCGCCTGCGTCTGATGTTCTTCGGCAATCTGCACCAGGACTGGTCCGAGTTCGTGCTCGCCGAACAAGGCACCTTTCTGTATGAAACTGTGACCTTGTCCCGCGCCTCGCGTCCCTTTCAGAGTCGCGAGGAAGTGGATGCCTATCTCGATCTGGCTGCTTGCCGAGAGCAGTTCGATGGCGATGGCGATCTGGAGGCGTTGGAACAGGCGCTCCTGCCGCGCCTGGAAGCGTTGCCGGACAATCCGTGGTTGCGCGAGCGCGGACACAAGTTGTTGTTCAAGGTGGCGCGGGAGAGGGAGCGGCGCGGCGAGGAACAGGCTGCCCTGGCTTTGTATCAGCGATGCCATTACGCCGAGGCCCGTGCCCGTGAGCTGCGGGTCCTGGAAAAAACCGGCCGCTACGTCGAGGCTTACCAATTGGCCCGGACTGCGGAGGCGGAGCCCCGCAACGAAGCGGAGTGGCAGCAGGTGCAGCGGGTGCTGCCCCGTCTGCAACGTAAACTCGGACATCCGGTGCGGCGTGCCGGGGCCATGCCGACGTATCATGAGTTCGAACTGACGCTGCCTTATTATCCGTGGGTGGAACTGGCGGCGAGGAACCATATGCGGACCGCCTCGGAGCCGGTCTATTACGTGGAAAACACCCTGATCAACAGTCTGTTCGGGCTGCTGTGCTGGGAGGCGCTGTTCGCGCCCCTGCCAGGCGCCTTTTTCCATCCGTTTCAAAGCGGGCCGGCGGACCTCTATCGGGACGATTTTGTCAGCCGCCGCCGGGATCTGTTCGCGCGGGCTCTGGCGTGCCTGAACGATGGCAGCTATCGCACCGTGATCCTGCAACGTTTTGAGGAAAAGCAAGGGCGTTTGTCGCCGTTCCTGTTTTGGGACGCGCTCGATTCGGACCTGCTGACTCAGGCATTGGACTGTATTCCCGCCGAGCATCTGCGCCTCTGCTTTGAGCGACTGCTGGCCGATCCGCGCGCCAACCGCTCGGGGTTACCGGATCTGATTCAGCTATGGCCGCGACAGCGCCGTTATCGAATGGTGGAAGTGAAAGGGCCCGGCGATCGTCTGCAGGATAATCAGCGGCGCTGGCTCGACTATTTTCAGCAGCACGATATTCCGGTGGCGGTGTGTCATGTGCGTTGGCGGGAGACGGAGTGAGCCGCTATACCGTGGCGGTGCGCGCCCTGGCGGAATTCACCGCCAAAAGCGGCGACCTGGATTTGCGTTTCACCCCTTCGCCCACCGCTCAGGAGGGCATTGCCGGGCACACCACCGTCACCGGCCGTCGCGGTGAGAGTTATCAACGGGAAGTACCCTTGGCCGGTGACTACCGCCACTTGCATGTGCGTGGCCGGGCCGACGGTTACGATCCCCGGCGTAACCGCCTGGAAGAAATCAAAACCTTTCGTGGCGATCTGGAACGGCAGCCCGCCAACCATCGAGTGTTGCATTGGGCACAGTTGAAGATATACGGCGCTTTGCTGTGCCGTGAGCGCGGCCTGGACCAGGTGGAACTGGCGCTGGTTTATTTTGATGTGGTCAAGCAGAAGGAAACGCCGCTGCGGGAAGTCCACGAGGCGGGGTCCCTCAACCGTTTTTTTGATGAACACTGTGAACGTTTCCTGCAATGGGCGGACCGTGAGCTGGCCCATCGTCAGGCGCGGGATCAGGCCTTGACCGCGTTGGCGTTTCCGCATGCCCGGTTCCGTTCCGGCCAGCGTGAACTGGCGGAGTCGGTGTATCAAAGCGCCTGCACCGGCCGACCGTTGTTGGCCCAGGCCCCCACTGGTATCGGCAAGACCCTGGGGACCTTGTTCCCGCTGTTAAAGGCGGCGCCGGGCCAGGCGCTGGACAAGGTGTTTTTCCTCAGCGCCAAAACGCCGGGGCGAAAGCTGGCGCTGGACGCGGTACGCACGCTCACCGATGACGGCACGATCCCGTTGCGTACGGTGGAAATGATCGCCCGGGAAAAAAGTTGCGAACATCCGGACAAGGCCTGCCATGGGGAATCCTGTCCGCTGGCCGCGGGGTTTTATGATCGTCTGCCCGCGGCCCGGCAGGCGGCTGCCGAGTCGCCGATACTGGATCGGCGGACATTGCGTGAGGTGGCCCTGGCGCATGACGTCTGCCCGTATTACCTCAGCCAGGAAATGGCCCGTTGGAGTGACGTGGTGGTGGGGGACTACAACTACTACTTCGATCTTTCCGCGCTGTTGCACGGGCTCACCACGGAAAACCAGTGGCGCGTGGCGGTGCTGGCGGACGAAGCCCACAACCTGGTGGACCGTGCCCGTGGCATGTATTCCGCCGAACTGGATCAGATCGCCTTTCGCCGCGTGAAAAAACAGGTGCCGAAATCCCTGAAAGGCGCGTTCGAGCGCATCCACCGGCACTGGAACGCGCTTAATAAGGAGATCGAGGAGGCCCAGCCCGACACCGACTATCGCGTTCATGATGATCCGCCCCAGGGGTTTCTTTTCGCCTTGCAGCAGGGCGTGGCGGCGATCACCGATTACCTGGCAGAACAACCGGAAGCTCTGGACAGCGATCTGATCCGTTTCTATTTCGATGCGCTGCATTTCAACCGGGTGGCGGAACGATTCGACAGTGATGCCTTTCTGTTTGACAGCCACTGGCGTGCACCGTCCCGTGGCCGACCCGGTTCGTGTTTGTGTTTGCGCAACGTGGTGCCGGCGGCCTTGCTGGCGCCGCGTTTTGAAACCGCTTCGGCGGCGGTGCTGTTTTCCGCCACGCTCAGCCCGCCCCGTTACTATGCCGATCTGCTCGGGCTGCCGGACACCACCGCTTGGATGGATGTGCCGTCGCCGTTCCGGGCGGAGCAATTACAGGTGCGCATCGGCCACCGCATCTCCACCCGTTACCGCGACCGTCAGGCCTCTCTGGCGCCGATCGCCGCGTTGGTTGGTGATCAGTTCCAGCAGCGCCGTGGCAATTACCTGGCGTTCTTCAGTAGCTATGAGTACCTGGACGGCGTGCTCTCAGTGTTCCGCCGGGCCCATCCGGACGTGCCGGTCTGGTCCCAGGAAAGACGCATGGACGAAGAGGCCCGCCAGGCGTTTCTGGATCGTTTCGAAGAAGGCGGGGAAGGGATCGGGTTCGCGGTGCTCGGCGGCGCCTTCGCCGAAGGCATCGACCTGCCCGGCCGGCGCCTGATTGGCGCTTTCGTGGCGACGCTGGGGCTGCCGCAGATAAATCCGGTGAACGAACAATTCAAGACGCGTTTGGCGGCGTTGTTCGGTGATGGCTACGACTACACCTACCTGTATCCGGGGCTGCGCAAAGTGGTCCAGGCCGCCGGCCGGGTGATCCGCACCGGCGATGACGAAGGCGTGGTGCATCTGATCGACGACCGTTTTTCCCACCCCAGGGTGCGAGCGCTGCTGCCATCATGGTGGCAGTGCGGCTGACACCCTTGCTCACGGCACGCTACCGATAACACGGGGGATGGCAATTGACAGAGGAGGGAAATGACTTCTAGGATGAATGCGACATTTCACAAAAATGACGCATTAAAGAATAAATTTGAAAAATGATGCATAACGATACCCCACTGACCCGCGCCCTTACTCAGCAGGAAGCAAAAGTACAGGCGACGCCACTGGATGCGCTCAAGCTCGCCCGCAAACACTGGCTCGAACATTCGCGCCTCAATATGGGATCACTGGCGGAGGAACTGGGCGTCAATCGGGCGACGCTGTTCCGCTGGGTCGGTAACAAGGACCTGTTGCTCGGGGAAGTTCTGTGGTCGTTCTATCGGGTGCTGTTCGATCAGATCATCGAGGACGCGAAAGGTGAAGGTGGCGAGTACCTGGCGTGGGCCTGTGAGCAGGTAGTGGTGCGTATCATGGAAAACGAGCCGCTACAGCGTTTTATCCGCCAGGACACCGAATACGCAATCCGGATTCTGACCTCCAAGTCCAGCATCATTCAGGGGCGCTCCATCGAGGTCATTCGCGGCCTGCTGCAAAGCGAGGCCGACGCCGGCCGCTGGCGGTCGCCGATCCCACTTGCCGAACTGGCCTACCTGATCGTACGTGTCGGCGAGTCCTTTCTTTATGGCGACATCATCAGCGGCCACGACACCGCCATGCCGCATGCCCGTACCGCCTTCCGTTTACTGCTTGGTGCTCAACAACCAGCTCCATAACACAGACGAATTACAACAAGATCGGGAGAGATCACGATGAAAAAGACAGGTGTTTTTATCACTGGCTGGACAGTGGCGAAATACGCGACGGGAATCGGCGTTCTGGCCTTGTCCACGCAGGCGGCGGCGCTGAACATCATGCTGGTCAATGATGATGGCTGTGCCGCGCCGGGAATCAACGCCCTGGCCGAGACACTGCAAAGCCGTGGGCACACCATCACCATGTACGCTCCGGCAGGGCCGCAAAGCGGTCAGGGGTCGCGGCTGACGCTGCCCAGTGGTGATTGCGGTGTGCGTTTCGAAACGCTGACCTCGGATCTCAAAGGCGATGAGCCCGCCGCTGGCGGCTACTGCGTCAGTGCGGTGTCGGTCTCCAACGGTGAAGATTGTGGCACCGTGGATCATTTGCCGATGCCGTTTCTGGAACTGGGCCAGCGCGTCAGCGCGAGCCCCGCGGACAGTGCTTATGTCGGATTGCGCTTGATGGGGGAGGCGCCGGATCTGGTGGTGTCGGGCATCAACTCCGGAGAGAACGTGGGCAGCTCCACGTTGCATTCCGGTACCGTGGCGGCGGCGGTCTCTTCGGTGCAAAGAGAAGTGCCCGCCATCGCTGTCAGTCTTTCCGTGCGTTCCGATAATTACGCCGCTGCCGCCGCTTTGGTGGCGGACGTGGTGCAGAAGCTGCAGGATAACGCCAAAGGGGACAAGTTGTTGCCACCGGGGATCGCGCTCAACATCAACTATCCGGCGGGCACCCCCAAAGGCCTGTTGTTCACCGACGCCGGACCACACTCCACGTTATCCATTGACCTTCAACCACAGGACGACGGTACCGTTTCCCTGGACGGTTATGTGTTTGATTTTGCCAGTCAGGACATTCCCGCCGAAGAGATCAGTGAGGAAGGTATCGCCCAACGTGAAGGGTACATCAGCATCAGCACGCTCTATGCCAGCTTCAATGGTCCCCGGGCCGCCAAGGCGCTGACCCGGGTTACCCTCCATGGTATTGGCGACGCCGAAACCGATTGAGCCGGAGGGTGGAACGATGAGCGAATTGAAATCCCTTGGCGTTGCGTTGTTGGCGTTGTCGCTGACGGCATGTGGTGGCAACAGCGGTGATCATTCTCCCGCTGGCACGCCGGCGTCCCTGGCTGGCCTCTATCAAGGCGCTTTCTTTGCCGACGACGGCGGCGCCAACTGGATCACGGCTCTGGTACAGGAAGATGGCACCGCGCTGTTGGCGTTTGACGACGAGGCCGATGGCGCCCGGATTCTGCTGGAAGGCCAACTGGATGACACCGGTTTTGACGGCATCGCGGAACAGGACGGAAAGGCGGGCGAACCGGTGCATTTTACCGATGACGATGCCGACGCCGCCGTGGTACGCGGTGAACTATCACTGGGAGACCTCAACGGCACCTTCGTGTTACAGCGCGATGAGAAAAGTATCGCCGACGACCCGCTGGCGGGGGACTACGTGTTCGTGGACGAGAAGGGCACGTTATGGTCGGTGCGCATTAGCGATCAGGGCCTGGTGTCGGCGCAATCGGGCGACTGCGCCTTTGAGGGCAGTGTCACCACGGCGGGCAGTGGTGATCCGGCCTCGCTGGCGCTAACCGCCGGTGCCTGTGGACCCTTTAGCGCCAGCGCCAACGGTGCCCTCTATCTGCAGAACGCGGTTATCGGGGAACGGGACGCGCTGCGGGTGGTGGTGTCGGCTCAACAGCAGCCCCACGACTATTTGTGGTTCCGTGACTAGGGCCTGTTCACCCTATTTCCACCGCGCCTGTTGCGGCTAAAACGTCACCAATCCAGGCACGAGGAGAGAAGTTTGGTGATTCCAAATGAACGACGAGTAACGCGGAGTGGTGACGTTTTAGCCGCAACCCGAAGGGCTGGAGCCCTTTTTACCTCCCGCGTCGTTGTCGGTTGCTCATTTGGAATGACCAAACCGCGCGCCCTCCGCCTGGCTGGAGGCAAAAAAGGGCATCCAGCAGGCGCGATGGAAATAGGGTGAACAGGCCCTAGCCGGGGCGGATAAGCAGGAATCCGGTGGGGCCGTGTCGGAAGTGGCGGTCCTGCCGGGGTTTCCCCCGCCGTTGATCAGCCGTCTTCCAGGAACCGCGCCCACAACGCTTTGGCTCTGACCTGATAGGCGCGCACCTGATCGATCAGACGATGACGTGCATCGCCGCCCATCAGGGCCTCGGGCAGCAGCGGATCATGAATGATCAGGCGAATGGCGGCACGCCCCAGCAACAGACTGTCGCGGGCAGCCTGTGCCAGTGGCAGCGTGTCCAGGGTCGCCTCGCTGGTTCTCAAGCGTTGGCCGATAGTCTCATAGGCCGAGGTCATTGCCCGGGTATCCCACTGTGCCCGAATCAGCGTTTCATCCTGCCCGGATAACGCACTGACGCCAAAGACCCGTGCCGCCGGGGCCAGGCCCAAGCGTTTCAAATCCTCCCGCACCGTCGCGACGCCACCGATCAGGTTGTCCGGGCGCAGCCACAGGCCGCTGTTCGCCAGGGCACGAAATCCCCTCAACGCCAACGCCCGTTCATGACGGCGCCAGGCGACTTTTTCCCGTCTTGGCACGGCGGCGTCGATGACACCGATCCAGCCGCCATCCCAGGCCACCGCCTGTTGCTCCTTGCGTAGCCAGTTGCGCACATCCTCGATAAGAGAATTGCCCTGGGGATTGAGCGCGTAAATTCCGCGCGCGGGGCTGGTGATCTTGCCATGACGCAGCAAACGATTCACCGCCACCCGCACGTTCTGCGGCCGCAGGCCGCAGGCCTCGCCCGCCCGGCACAGCGCGGCGATCGACAGCTCCCGGGCATCGTGGGTGGATAGCAGATCAAGCACCAGATCCGAAGCGGTCGGTTCCATGCCTTCAATGTAACTGATTTTTCCTATGTTGGACATTTAGTGAAATATATCCTAGCTTCGAAAAATTGCATTTTGGTGCGGCAAATGGCGCGCGGCGCATGCCTCAAAACCGTACAGACCTCAAACCAGGAGACAACCCATGTCCAATTCGCCGGTTATCACCCACACCGAGGGTGCGGTTCGCACGATCATCATTAACCGCCCTGATAAACGCAATGCCGTGGACCGGCCCACCGCCGACGCCCTGCGTGCTGCCTTTGAAGCGTTCGAACAGGATGACAGCGTTCATGCGGCGGTACTGGCCGGGGCCGGCGGCAACTTTTGCGCCGGCGCCGATTTGTCCGCCATGGGCGATGAGCAGCGCCGCAACGAAGTGGAACCCGAAGGCACCGGTCCTGGCCCCATGGGTCCCTCGCGCATGCTGCTGAGTAAACCGGTGATCGCGGCGGTGTCAGGTTATGCCGTGGCGGGCGGCCTGGAGCTGTCACTGTTGTGCGACTTGCGCGTGGCGGAAGCCTCGGCGGTGTTCGGTGTGTTCTGCCGCCGCTGGGGGGTTCCGCTGATTGACGGCGGTACCGTACGGCTTGCTCGAATCATCGGCCAGGGGCAGGCACTGGACATGATTCTCACCGGTCGCCCGGTGCAGGCGGATGAGGCGTTGCGCATGGGGTTGGCCAACCGGGTGGTGGCGGACGGCGACGCCCTGGTCCAGGCCCAGGCCCTGGCCAGGGAGATCGCCGCGTTCCCGCAACGGTGCCTGCGCGCGGACCGCCTTTCCACCTATCAGCAGTGGGATCACGATCTGACGGAAGCCCTGCGCCGTGAAGGCGCCGGCGGCTATCCGGTGGTATTCGCCGAAGCCATCGCCGGGGCGCAACGCTTCGCCCGGGGAGCAGGGCGCCACGGCAGCTTCGACGATCACGGCTAGCGGCCGGTGGTCCTCTCCTTGCGCCATTGCTCCAGGGTTCCCGGCGCGCCCAGGTGATAGCCGTTCACGGTTTTACCGTAGTAATCCATGGCCCGGTTGCCGTGGAAGTCTTTAATGGTGGCGTCGAGATCCCCTTTGAAGCGCGGGTCCTGTGGCCGTGGCTGGCTGGTGATGAACGCGGCCAGATCCCAGGCCTGCTGTACCGACAGACTGCCCGGTTTGCCCAAGGGCATGTTGGCCTGGATAAAGGCGGCGGCGGTGTTGACCCTGTGCATGCCGGCCCCCCAATTGAAGGCCTGATCTCCCCACAGCGGCGGGAATTGGTAGCGGCGTTTCGCCAAAGCGGTGCCCTGGCCGTCGTCGCCGTGACACAGCGCGCAATGCTCCGCGTACAAGCCGGCCCCCCGTTCCGGTGAGAACGGCTGCGCCGGCTTGTCCAGTTCCGGATAGCCCCGGCCCGGCAGAGCTTCCCCGGTGGGGGTGCTCTTGGATTGCCAGAACATGAAACTCATCAGATCAACAATGACCTGACTGTCCGCCGCCGGCGCCTGTCCCGCCTCGGAGGCCTGGGCGTTTTGCGAATAGGTGAAGCAACCCTGAAGGCGTTCCGCCATGGTGTTCACCTTTTGGTTCTTGCCGCGCCAGGCCGGGTACTGTCCCCAGGCCGCCCACATTGGTGCGGCGTTGGCCTGGCGGCCGTTGTTCATGTGGCAGTTGACGCAGCTCTGGCTATTGCCCACGTAGCGGCCGGCTTCGGCATCGGTGCTGGTGTGGCGGAAAATATCCGCGCCGCGACGCACCGAGGCACCGAATTCGTTATCGGGTAGATCCTCCAACAGCGGCGGCTGGAAGTAATTGTTGAGGGCGTCGGCGACACGGGGTGCCGGATCCGGCCGGGCATGCTCCGGGATCTCTCCAGTGGTGGGCAGGGCGGCGAGATAGGCGGCGACTTCCTTGATTTGTTGCTCGGTCATGGCGTTTGCCACCGCTGCCATCAGCCCGCCGGCGTCGTTTTTGCGTTGCCCGCTTTGCCAGGCCTTGAGCTGGGCTTCCAGATAACCGGCATGTTGCCCGGCCAGCGCCGGGAAGTGGTTGCCCACCCCACGGGCACCGTCACCATGACAGGCGACGCAGGCGGGCTGATTGGCCTGCCAGTGTCCATTCACCACCCAATCGCGCCCTGGCAAGGCAGCGGCCTTGTCGCTGCTTTGCTGATCGGTTTGACCGGAGCCGGCATCGAGGCCGGCGTAGTACTCCGCCACTGCCTGGATCTGCTCGTCGCTGAGCGCCTTGGCGATCGGCGCCATGATCGGATTGGCGCGCTTGCCGCTGGCGAAGTCATGCAGTTGCTTGGCCTGATAGTCGGCACTGAGGCCGGCCAGGGAAGGGAAGCCGCCGGCCGCGTTGCCGCGGCCATCGGTGCCGTGGCAGGTGACGCAGGGTGGCGCGCCGCTGGCGCCCTGACGGGCCAGGGTTTCTCCGGAGTCGGCGCCGCGAGCCGCGAGGGCTGAAACAAACAGAAAGGGGATCAAGCTGAGGCGTAGCGCCCGCTTGCTGGCAAGTGAAGCTGGCATGACGGAACTCCCTGGCGTGCGGTCAGAGCGAAGGTCCTGACCGAAAAAGCCCACAATAAATGTATTGATATAAGCTTATATTAAAACGCGATTAATAATGAGGCAAAGGAGTTGACGCAAAATCTGGCTTGGGGGCTTGGGGTTCCCTCTGCACGGCGCTACAGAACCGCTGTGGGAGCCAGCCTGCTGGCGAATACGGCCGGCCCTCCAGCGTGACCCATTCGCTTGCAGCGGCCCGCCGCCCGGACAAGCTCCCACAGCGGCCTTGTAGCAATGTCTGAATGGAGGCTCCAAAGACCTTAAAGATGGCCGCCATAAAAAGCCCCCGGCGACCCCGGTGCCACGGCCGTGGAGAGGACGATGGCGGAGCCATCACCGTGGCGTTGTCTCTGGCGCGTAGTGGGAACGCCAGGGACGCCGGGTCGTCGGAGTAACGGACGAAAAGGTGGGCGCCCGCGAACGGGCTGTTACAGGGCCTCCAGGATGGTGGCGATGCCCTGGCCGCCGCCGATGCATTGGGTGGCAAGGGCGTAGCGGGCCTTTTCCCGCCGCAGCAGGGTGGCGGCTTTGCCGGTGATGCGCGCGCCGGTGGCGCCCAGGGGGTGGCCAAGAGCGAGCGCGCCGCCGTCCAGGTTCACGGTATCCGGGTTCAGTCCCAGATCGCGGATGCAGGCCAGGGCCTGGGAGGAGAACGCTTCGTTGATTTCCACCACGTCCAGTTGCTCCACACTGAGACCGGCCCGTTGCAGTGCCTTGCGGGTGGCGGGAATCGGACCTAGCCCCATCACCGTCGGGTCGCAACCGGCGGTGGCCACGGCGCGGATCCGGGCGCTGGCCGGCAGATTGTGGCGCTGGGCGAAGTCATCGCTGGTGACCAGCACGGCACTGGCGCCATCGGTGAGCGGTGAAGAGGTGCCGGCGGTGACCACGCCGTTTTCATCAAACGCCGGCGGCAGTTTCGCCAGAGCTTCCAGAGAGGTGCCGGGACGGATGCAGCCGTCGTCTTCGATCCGGTTCGCGCCCGTTCCCGTATCGATGGCGATGATTTCATCGCGCAACAGACCGCCGTCCCGCGCGGCGGCGGCCTTGCGGTGGGAGACCAGAGCCAGTTCTTCCTGCTCGGGCCGGTGGATTTCATAGCGTTGCGCCACGTTCTCGGCGGTGCGTCCCATGGACACGTAAGCGTCGGTATGTTCCCGCAACCAGGGGTTGGGGGAGAAGTTGAAACCGCCCTGGGGCACCATGGACATGCTTTCCACGCCCACGCACAGGTAAGCGTCACCGATGCCCGCCTCGATCTGGGCGGCGGCAATATGGATTGCGGACATGGACGAGCCGCAAAAGCGGTTGATGGTCATGCCGCCGACCTCCCGGGGCAGGCCTGACAACAGCCCGACGATGCGCGCCATGTTGTTGCCCTGGGCGGCCTCCGGGTAGGCGCAGCCAAGAATCACGTCCTCCAGCTGCGACGGATCCAGATCGGTACGGGCGAGCAATCCCTTCACCACCTGGGCGGCGAGATCATCCGGGCGTACTTCGGCGAGCGCCCCTTTGCGGGCGAAGTGGAACGGGGAACGGGCGTAGCCCGCGATAACGGCTTTCATGATTATCTCCTGATCAGCCAGGGAATACTGTTGACCGCCGCCAGTGCCACCAGGGAGGCGGCCATCACCGCGCACAGGGCCACCAGATCGCCGGGAAACAGTGTCGTCATCAGAGTGCCGCCGATGCCAAGAACAGCAAGGCGGGTCAGACTGGCGGCGATCGGCCACTGCATACGGCCGACGCCTTGGGAAGCGAAGTACAGCGCCATGCCGACGCCGAAGAAGCCATACACCGGCGCCACCGTGCGCAGGTAAATGGCGCCGGTGGCGATCGCCTCGGCATCGTCGGTGAACAGGCCGAGCCAGGCGGTGGGAAAGGCGGCGGCGAGCAGGCCCACGGTGCCGGTGGTGGCGGCGGTGAGGGCGGCGCCGATCCAGGCGATGCGACGGGCGCGCTGGATCTGGCCAGCGCCCATGTTCATGCCGACCATGGCCACCAGGGCGGTGCCGAAACCGAAGCTGAGCGGGATCTGCAGGTATTCGATACGAATACCCAGGCCGAAGCCGGCCAGCGCCGTCATCCCGGTGCGGGCGACGAAGAAGGTGGCCACCACCACGGACAAATTGGAGAACACGGTGTTCAGGGCGGACCACAGGCCGACGCCGAGGATCTCCGCGAACAGGGTTTTGCGCAGCGGTGCCCGCAAGTCCAACCGGACGCCGCCATGGCCGCGCATCAGGGCCACCGCCAGAATCGCCGTGGCGATCAGATAATAGGCGGCCAGCGCCAGACCAGCGCCGGTAATGCCCATACCCGGCAGTGGACCGATGCCGAAGATCAGCAGCGGCGACAGCACCAGCAACAGCAACACGCCGCCGGTGAGCACCAGCGCCGGCATCAGCATATTGCCGGCGCCGCGCATTACCGCCGACAGGCCGTTCATCAGCCACAGAAAGGTGACGCCGGCGAACAGGGCGTTGGAGTAGGCAAGGGCCGCGTCCAGGGCCTGGCCGCGGCCGCCGAGCAGGGCGTAGAGAGCGGGACCGGAGCCGATCACCACCGCTGAACAGAGCAAACCCAGTACACCGGTGATGACCACCGCGTGCAGCGCCAGGGCGTTGGCCTTGTCGGCATCGCCGGCGCCGAGGGCGCGCGCCACCGCCGAGGAAATACCGCCGCCGATGCCGCCGCCGGACATCATCATCATGAGCATCACCAGCGGGAACACCAGTGCCGCCCCGGCCAGGGCGTCCACGCCGATCAGGCCGACGTAGTAGCTTTCCAGAAAGTTGGCCAGGGCCTGAGCCAGCATCACCACCAGATTGGGCAGCGCCAGTTTCAGTAACGTAGGCAGTACCGGCGCGTGCAGGATTCTGCGTGCCCGCTCTCCGGCATTCGAAGGGGGAGGGGACAGGGGCGCGGTGGCGACAGCGGCTCGGTTCATCGGCGTTTACCGTTGCATTACCAGCAACGTTGAGGTGGCGCTGGCATAAAGGCGGCCCTCGCTGTCGGTGAGGCGGGCCTCGGCGAAGGCCAGGCGGCGGCCCATGGTAATGATCTTGCCTTCCGCGCGTACCGGGCCGGTGTCCTTGGTCATGGCCTTGTGGTAGGCCACTTTCAGTTCCGCGGTGGTGTAGGCCTGATCCACCTCCAGGTTGGAATGCACGGCGCAGCCGCAAGCGGAATCCAGCAAGGTGGCGGCGTAACCGCCATGGACGGTGCCGATCGGGTTATAGACTTTTTCACTGGGCGAGCCTTCGAACACGACCCGTCCCCGCTCCACCTCCACCAGAGTGAAGTCCATGGTTTGGCCGATGCCGGCGCGGAGATCCTTCTCCATCATCATCCGCAGTGTTTCCAGGCCAGTCATGGCTTTCATGGCGGTATTGGATTGATTCACGGTTTACTCCTTGGCTGGCTTCCCGGAGGAAGCCGGGGTTGCGGAAGCGGTGGCGCCGAGCAGTTGCTGGCGTACCGCGTCGAGAATTTCGCTGGACAGTTCCGGGTCATCCACGGCGCGGGACAACACCAGGGCGCCGACCAGACTGGACGCCGTGGCCAGGGCCCGGCGCCGGCGGTTGGCGCGACGGCCAGGGAGCCAGTCGGCGATCATGTCGGCGAACTTGCGGAAGGTGCCGGTATAGGCGTGGCGCACTTCCGGTGTTTGCCGGGCGGTATCCACCGAGAGCGCGGCGAACAGGCAGCCGTGGCCGGGCTGGTCGCGATGGCGCGGGCTCAGGTATTGCTCCACCAGTACCTGAAAGGGTGGTTGCTGGCGTTTGGCCGTGAGGCGCTCCCATCGGGTACGGATATCGCCGGAGGAGGCGCAGGTTTCCGCCATCAGCGCTTCCTTGGACTCGAAGTGCCCGTAGAAGCCGCCGTGGGTGAGGCCGGCGCTTTTCATCAGGTCCGCCACGGCCACGCCGTCGTAACCTTTTTCCCGAAACAGCCGGGAAGCCTCGGTGACGATTCGGCGCCGGTTGGCGGCGGCTTGTTCTCGGCTGACACGCATGGCGGCCCTCCTTTTGGATGATGGCTATAATTTATAAATGCATGATGGGTGTCATGTAAACGATTTTTTGTCGGAAGCAGCAAGATCGGTGGTCCCGGTTTGTGTCACGGGCGTCTTTCCTTCGTCGCGGGAAACCCGTTCAATATCGGTAAATCACTGATCAACAGAGGACGAGGAGAACGCCATGAACCATCCGGATTTAGGGAAGCTGATCCTGCGCTTGAGCCTGGGCGGCATGCTGCTGTTGCATGGGATTTCCAAGTTGCTGCACGGCGTTGGCTGGATCGCGGGCACTTTGCAGAGCCTGGGCGTGCCCGGCTTTTTTGCCTACGGAGTGTTTATCGGCGAAGTGATCGCGCCGCTTATGATCATTGTTGGTTATTACACCCGGATAGGGGCAGCGTTGATCGTCGGCAACATGCTGGTGGCGTTGGTGCTGGTGCACATGAATGAGCTGTTCGCGATCAACGACAATGGTGGCTGGGCGATTGAGTTGCAGGGATTCTATTTGTTCACCGCGGCGGCGTTGTTCTTCCTCGGTGCCGGCAAGTACGCAATGAGGAATTGATGGGCTCCGCCTGACAATACGCTTACCCACAACCACTGTTCGCTGGCCGGCAAGTTCGCGGCGGCATCATTGTCACTTCTACTAGACTCTTCATTCAGAAGCGAGCCGGCGGAGTTTCTCCGGCTCGCAATAAGCCTCCAGTATTTTTCCGCTTTCCCCCCCCCTAAATAGGGAAGGGTATGGGGGGGAGGGGTGGTTTATTCTCGCACGAAAAGCACACAGCCCTTGTTGGAAAAAGATCAACTTCAGGGCTGTTGATAATTCGAACAACCCACCGGCTGGAGGCCAGTGCCGTGCGATTACCCTTACGACGTTTTCCACTGAGAATAAAATCGGCAAGTCAGGTCGGGTTGCTCATGTTGTGCTCATTGGTGCTGGTGAATTGCAGTTGCGAGGAGCAACCCGAAATTGCTTGCAGCTTATCCGATTGCTGGGCTGAGGACGGTAACTGCCAGCTCGAGGTGTGGGTGTGGGAAGGTTATCCCATTGTCAAGGCATTGCCGATGGGGCCCGATGCTCTGGTGTATGAAGGGAAAGATAAGATAGATGAGACCTCGATAGCTCTTCGGGAACAGTTCAGAGTGGTGGATTACTACACCTACTCGTACACCCCTGTTGATCCCTCTGACGGAGCGTACGGCTATCTTTTGCAGACTCAGGATGCACTAGGCCGAATTCATCAATGTACGGGCACTCTACCGGCAACCAGGCAGGGAATGAACAGTTTGAGCGTGGCTCTTCAAGAGCCCTTCCTGGTTTTGGATAACGAAAGCGGGCCGGTGCCATTGCCCGACTATTGGGTGGACGGACCTCTTTCCGAGGTGGCGGAGGGCTCATGGTCCGCCAATGAACCGGACTGGGCCATCATTGAGGAAGGCGGTACGCAATACCTGCGGTACATGGGAACGGCAAGGGAAGCCAGCAGCCCCAGCGCCGCGACCTTGACGGTATCCGCCACCGGCTCCGACGGTACGAGGGACTCCGCATCGGTGGCGCTGGCCGCCCGTTACGTTCATCCGAGTCTGGAACTTAATCAGGAATACGCGCTGCCCGGAGACGACATCGTCGCCACTTATTGGAGTGGTTTGGATGATAATGGAGAGACGGACGGCAACGGCGCAACCTGGGAATTGCTGCTGACGCCGGAAGGGGGGCAAACGGTGGATAAGTCCTCCGAGCTGCTGACCACGGCGCTGCCTGAAGAACGGCACTTTGTTGCCGGGGAAGTCGGCCGTTATACCGTTAAACGAACCCGTGCGGGCACGGATGGCGACGTCACATTGAGCGAGGCGGTCACGGTGCTTGAGCCGGTCGTGAATGTGGTGTTTCGCCCGCCGCCGGAGATCATCAATATGGGGGAGCTGGTGCTGTTCGATGCCAGTGGCTCGACGGTACCTCCGGGAGCGGAGTTGTGGTGGGCGGTCACGGAACGTCCCGAAGGAAGCAGCGTGGAGATGGTGCCCGACGTCAACGCCAAGAGGGCGACCCTGACTCCGGACGTAATGGAAGGGACTTATACCGTCGAAGCCCGATTGAAGTTGCCGTCCCGGCCGGATCCAATTATCAGCAGCCAGTCGTTTTCCTTTGTTTCCACGCCCGTGGCCGGTCCGGTGACTGATGAGACGGAGCACTGGGTTGGTGACGAGGTGTCCTTCGATCTGGACCGCTCATCTTATCCCAGTGGTTCTTCCTTCAAGTACACGCTGAGCTCCGCGCCGGAGGAGAGCAACGCGGAACTGGTGATTTCAGAGGACGGTACGCAAGCCAGTCTGATAACGGATGTGGCGGGGGGCTACGAGATCGAACTGATCATCACCAATGCCGAGGGGGAAACATCCAGCCATGTCACCTCGATCACCGCGGAAGAATCCAGTGTCGTTCCTCTGATTTTGAACAGTGCCTTGCCGGTAGTCGACGACGATGGCGACTTGAGCGTTATCGTTATCGATATCGACGGGGACAATCGTTTGACGGCCACCGCCGCACAGCCCGCGGTGGGACCGGACACCGCTCTATTTCTGTATGGCTATTGGTCCGGAGAAAACTCGGCCAATCTTTACGACAGCAGTGGCGAGCCCTTTGCTCTGGTGAACCTCGAGAATGGCGCGGTACTCGACGCTGATGTCGGCCATACCATTCAACTGAAGCGGGATAACGGCGCTTACTACCAACTGCAAGTGACGTTCGAGACCGGCGATATGGAAGGTGACGCGACCGTCACCGCACTGAGCGGTTATTACTGCGGTGAATCCTTGAGTGATTGTCCCTGAACGGGGGATCGATGGACGAAATTGGGTGGACAAAAAGATGAACTACATCAAGTGGGTATTATCGATCACCTTGCTGCTCCCTCTTCTGTGGGGGTGTGGAAGTGATGACCTCAGCAGCTCGGGAGGTGGAGACGTTGTGCAGCCTGAGCCGGACCCCGGACTGGATATTTCCGACGTTGAATTGACGGCGGAAGAGAAGGCGCTGTTGGCAGCCATCGAAGATAACATCCAGGCCCACCGCTATGCGGCGGCGACGACGGATATCGTGACACTGCTTGAGGCTCACCCTGACAGCGAGCAGATCAAAAGACTTTATTCGGATGTCCTTGCCATGCAATCGGGCATGGCGCCATCGGAATTCGCCATCAAGGTGGGCGCGGTGCCCATTCAAATGGCCGATGAGAACGGCGATAGGATCGAGGTTTTTTCCTCCATGGCTTTGCAGGACATCCTCATTGAACAGGCGGCGGTCGAGGACAGTGATGACTATCAGGTGCGTTTTCTGAATGGACGCCAGGCCCTGCGACTGCGCCTGGAAGGCGAGACGGTCTCGGAATTGCCTACCCGGGAGCAGGCCGATATCGGTGTCATGGCATCGATTCACGCGACCCGTCTTGCTTATGCGGCGGTTGGTGGCGCGGCGGAATTCGAGTACCTGGAAGAGCACCCGGAAGAGCTGGAAAGTGCGGTGGCCGGGCATTTACCCGAAGTCGAGCGGGAACTGGTGGACACCCTGAAGGTGGTTGTCGAGACCTCGGAAGCCGTTCATCAGCACTATCCGATACGGGAACTGAATGAAAACCCGGTAGGCATGTCGATGGCAAAGAATGCGTTCGCCAATACCATGCTGGATGACGGCGCGCTATCCACCGAAGAAGCGATGGATCTCTACCACTTCGCCGGCGGAGGGTAGACGCTTCAGGGGGAAAGGAGGAAAGCCATATCCATTCAGGTCCAGCGCTTGCGGCTATTGGCGGTGGCGATTTGCTCGTTGAGAGTGAGGAAGTCGTAGAGAATGCCCAGTCCGAACAAGCCCAGGGTCAGCAGGTATATCAGCCCGGTCACCCATTTGCCCATATAAAAACGGTGCAGGCCGAAGATGCCAAGAAAGGTCAACAGCAGCCAGGTGATGTTGTAATCCACCGGGCCGGAGACATAGCGATGATCGGCATCGCGGTCCATGGACGGGATCAGGAACAAATCGACGATCCAGCCGATAAAGAACAGCCCCAGGGTGAAGAACCAGATCACGCCGGTAATTTGCCGGCCATAGTAGAACCGGTGTGACCCCATGAAGCCAAAGATCCAGAGGGCGTAGCCAATGATCTTGCTGTGGGTATCGTCAATCCGCGGGTTCATAGACTTACCTCGATAGTGGTAATCACGGTGTTGGCTTTGACTCTCGCGCTTTCGATGCTATCCGCTTTGGCCAGAGCGACGCCGAGGCGGCGGCTGCCATGCACTTCCGGCTTGCCGAACAGGCGCAGATCGGTGTCCGGCTCCGCCAGGGCCTGATCCAGATTGCCGTAGCGCATGGTTTCCGAATCACCTTTTACCAGCAGTACCGAGGACGCGGACGGACCCCGCTGCTCGATGTTCGGTATCGGCAGCCCGAGAATGGCGCGGGCGTGCAGCGCGAATTCAGAGAGGTTTTGTGACATCAAGGTTACCAGACCGGTATCGTGAGGGCGTGGTGACACTTCACTGAACCAGACCTGGTCCCCGCGCACGAAGAACTCCACACCGAACAGGCCCCAGCCGCCCAGGGCAGCGGTGATGGCGCCGGCCTGGCGGCGGGCTTCCTCCAGCGCCGCGTCGTTCATCGGCTGCGGTTGCCAGGATTCACGGTAGTCGCCGTCTTCCTGGCGGTGGCCGATGGGCGCGCAGAAATCGGTGCCATTGCGGTGCCGTACGGTGAGCAGGGTGATTTCGTAGTCGAACTCGACGAACCCTTCGACGATGACCCGGCCCTGGCCGGCGCGGCCGCCGGATTGGGCGTACTCCCAGGCGGCGTCGATCTGGTCCCCGGTTTTCACCAGGCTCTGGCCCTTGCCGGAGGAGGACATCACCGGCTTGATCACGCACGGCAGGCCCACTGCCTTCACCGCCGCCAGGTATTCGTCCTTGTCACCGGCGAACCGGTAGGGCGAGGTGGGCAGGCTCAGCTCTTCGGCGGCGAGGCGGCGAATGCCCTCGCGGTTCATGGTCAGCCGCGCTGCCCGGGCCGTGGGGATCACGGTGAAGCCTTCCTGCTCCAGAGCTTCCAGTTCGGCGGTGGCGATGGCCTCGATTTCCGGCACGATCAACGCCGGGCGCTCTTCTTCCACCACTGCCCGCACCGCGTCCGCGTCCAGCATGTCGATTACGTGCCAGCGCTGCGCCACCTGCATGGCCGGCGCCCGCGGATAGCGGTCCACGGCGATCACCTCGCAACCCAGGCGGATCAGCTCGATGGCCACCTCCTTGCCCAGTTCACCGCTGCCCAGCAGCATCACGCGGGTAGCGTTGTCGGAATAGGGGGTACCGATGGTGGTCATGCCGTCTCCTCATCGAACAAATCGTCGAAACAATGGGTTCAGCGGGGTCCAAACCCGCCTGGATGAACAAGATTGTAGCGAAAAGTGCCGCCATCGCGAGGGAAGAGTTTCACCCCGGCGCCGTCGCGCCTACCATTGTCGCCGAAAGCTTTCCAATCAACCCCGGGCGGACAAGTGGACGATCAATACTGGATGGCGCGGGCGCTGGCCCTGGCGGAACGCGCGGCGGAGCAGGGCGAGGTGCCGGTGGGCGCGGTGCTGGTGCGTGACGGCGAGGTTATTGGCGAGGGCTACAATAAGCCGATTCTCAGCCATGACCCCTCCGCCCATGCGGAAATCGGCGCGCTGCGTGATGCCGCTGCCCGCGCCGGTAACTACCGGCTGCCGGACAGCACCCTATACGTCACCATCGAACCGTGCACCATGTGTTTTGGCGCCATGATCCATGCCCGGGTGGCGCGGTTGGTGTACGGCGCCCGCGAGCCCCGTGCCGGGGTGTGTGAAAGCCAGTTGGGATTGCCGGAGAGGGATTTCTACAACCACCGCCTGGAAGTCACCGGCGGGGTGCTGGCGGACCAGGCGTCGCAACTGATGCGGGATTTTTTCCGGCGCAAACGGACAGGCAATTAACAGTTGATAGTGGACAGTTGACAGCGGAAAAGTGAAAAGACAAAACAGCCTGATCTTTAGCCGCTGTGGGAGCTTGCTTGCAAGCGAATATTGCAAACGCCTGAGCGAATTCAATTCGCTTGCAAGCAAGCTCTCACAGAGAATTCATAGATCGATTTTTTCTTTCGCCGAGGGGTTATTCGGCTGTCGCCACCAGGGTAGGGCGGTGGCGTTCGGAATTTTCCGCCCACACCAGCAGGTCGTAGTAGCCGCGTACGTGGCGCACATAGGCCACCGCCTGGCCGCCACGGGCGGGGCCGTAGCGCAACTGGCCGGCGTAGGCGGGCTTCGCCAGCATCGGCAGGCGCTGTTTCACATCCTGCCAGCGATCCGGGTCACCGCCCTGTTTCTGGGTCAGGACCCGGGCGTCTTCGAGGTGGCCAAAGCCCACATTGTAGGCAGCCAGGGCCAGCCAGGTGCGGTCCGGCTCGGCGATGCGTTCGGGCATGCGGTCGTGCAATTTGCGCAGGTAAGCGGCGCCGGCGTGGATGCTCTGGCCCGGGTCGGTACGGTCGGTAACGCCCATTTCCCGCGCCGTCTGATTGGTCAGCATCATCAGGCCCTGCACGCCGGTGGGGGAGATGGCGCCGGCATCCCACAGGGATTCCTGATAGGCCACCGCGGCCAGCAGGCGCCAGTCGAAGCCGGCGTCTTCGGCGGCATCGCGGAAGGCATTGGTGTAGTCAGGCAGACGGTCGTCCAGGTGGCGGATAAAGCTGCGCGCGGAATACAGGTCAAACCGTTCCACATGGCCGTAGAAGCGCTTGGCCAACTGCTCGGTGGCGCCAATGGCGTTTTGCTGGGTCAGATAGCGCTGGGCGGCCTGATACAGGCTGCCGTCGCTGCCGGGGGCGAAGGCCCAGGCGAGTCCCTGATCCGCGCCGATAGTGAAGCCGGCCGCCAGATCCGGGAACAGGCCCCGGTGGATGGCGTAATCGTTGGAGTTGATCAGAGCGTAATCGGCTTCACCTTCCTCCACCCGGGCCAGCGTTTGCTCCACATTGGTGCCGGTGTAGACGTCCAGCTTCAACTCAGGCTGAGCGGCACGGGCCTGCTCCAGCAGATCGGCGTTGCTGGAACCGGACACCACGGCGACGCTCTTGCCGTCCAGATCAACAAGGGTATTGGGGCGCGGTTCGCCGAGCCGGTACATCACCAGGGTATCGACTTTCTGATAGGGGGTGGTCAGCCGCAACTGCTGGCGACGCTGCTCGGTGATCACCAGTCCGGCGGCGGCGAAATCGGCCTTGCCGGCCAGCAGCAGCTTTTGCACGGTTGCCAGATCATCGGCTTCCACCAGGCGCAACTCAACGCCCAGCCGCTCGGCAAAGCCGCGGGCCAGCTCGTATTCCATGCCGGTGGAACCGTTTTCATCGCCGTAAACGGTGGTCAGGGACGGGCGCGTGACCACTACCAGTTCGCCGCGGGCCTGGATCCGTTCCAGGGCGGTGCCGGATGGGCGCAGAAACAGGCCCAGGATCAGTGCGGCAAGCAGCACCAGGGGTGCCCATGCCAGCAGTTTACGGCGTAACCGTATCGTCATGTCCTTGCTGCCTCCTGGGGTTGCCAGATAGGTTGGAAGCGCCCATTGCTTGGTTTTCGGGGCTTCCTCGGTTCCGGAAACGGTCCTTGTTGCCGGAAGCAGGACATTCGAAGCCGTCGCCGGACCATGCCTCGGCGGAGGTCCGGGATTGAGACGGCTTGGAATGACCAAAAAATCGCCGGGAGCGATTTTTAACGTCGCTCGCGACGGCCCGCCAGGGTGCCCGCCATGGATGGCAGGGCATCAAAAATCGCCGGGAGCGATTTTTAACGTCGCCCGCGACGGTCCGCCAGGGTGCCCGCCATGGACGGCGGGTATAAAAAATAAGCGGTGCTTTTACAATTGGAGGCGAATTTACCATTCACAACCCCCGGGCCGCTACTTTTTTGTCCAACAATTGCCGCTATTGGACCGGTTGATGACGGTTTCCACCGTGTCGTGACCATCTCGTGATAAAGGCGGGAATCCGGGTTCGCGCCCTCGCGCCGCCCCCCAGGAATCCGGTATCATTGCGGCTTCTTCCAATCCCCCGTCGATCCAAAGGAAAAGCCAGCCCATGCTGATCCTACCCGGTAGCCCGGCTCTCTCCGCATTTCGTAAGGAAAAATTGCTGCGCGCTTTGCCTCGGGTGGAGGCACTGTCCGCCCGTTTCGTTCATTTCGTGGAAATTTCCGCGCCGTTGTCCGCCCAGGAACAGGCGGTACTCGACGGTTTGCTGAGCTATGGCCCGACGATCAGCGAGGAGCAGGTGGAAGGCCGCCGGTTCCTGGTGGTGCCGCGTCCCGGCACGATCTCCCCCTGGTCTTCCAAAGCCACCGATATCTGCCATAACGCCGGGCTCGACAAGGTGTTGCGAGTGGAGCGGGGTATTGAATATCGGCTGCAGGCGGACCCGGATATCGCCCGGGCGGAGCTGGTGGCGCCGCTGCATGACCGCATGGTGGAGGCGGTGCTGGATCAGCCCGAGCAGGCCGAGGCCCTGTTCAGCCATCATCAGCCCAAACCGCTGACCACGGTGGATGTGATCGGCGGCGGTCGCGACGCGCTGGCCCGCGCCAACGGCGAGTTGGGCCTGGCGCTGGCGGACGACGAGATCGACTACCTGGTGGAACGCTTCACTGCTCTGGGGCGCAACCCCAGTGACGCGGAACTGATGATGTTCGCCCAGGCCAACTCCGAGCATTGCCGGCACAAAATCTTCAATGCCGACTGGACCATCGACGGTGAGGCCCAGGAGCTGAGCCTGTTCGGCATGATCCGCAACACTTACAAACACGCCAGTGAAGGCGTGCTCAGCGCTTACAAGGACAATGCCGCGGTGGCGGCGGGGCCGGTGGCGGACCGTTTCTTCCCCCGTCCGGACGACACCGAGTACCGCTACGTCAATGAGCCGGTGCATATGCTGATGAAGGTGGAGACCCATAACCATCCCACCGCCATCGCGCCGCATCCGGGGGCGTCCACCGGCGCCGGCGGCGAGATCCGTGACGAAGGCGCCACTGGCCGCGGCGCCAAGCCCAAGGCCGGCCTTACCGGGTTCTCGGTCTCCAATCTGAGCATTCCGGATTTCGTGCAACCGTGGGAGGACCACTACGGCCGCCCCGGGCGCATCGCCTCGGCCCTGGACATCATGATCGAGGGGCCGCTGGGCGGTGCCGCCTTCAACAACGAGTTCGGCCGTCCGAACCTGTGCGGCTATTTCCGCACCCTGGAAATCGAAGCCCCGGGGATCAACGGGGATGAACGGCGCGGTTACCACAAGCCGATCATGATCGCTGGCGGCCTTGGCAATATTCGTGACGGTCACGTGCAGAAGGAAGGTATTCCGGCGGGCGCCAGAATCATCGTGCTGGGTGGCCCGGCGCTGCTGATCGGTCTCGGCGGCGGTGCTGCCAGTTCCATGGCCAGCGGCGAATCCGACGAGGCCCTGGATTTCGCCTCGGTGCAGCGCGGTAACCCGGAAATCGAGCGGCGGGTGCAGGAAGTGATCGATCGCTGCTGGGCCCTGGGTGACGACAACCCCATTGTTTCCGTCCACGACGTCGGTGCCGGCGGCCTCTCCAACGCCTTGCCGGAACTGGTCCACGATGCCGATCGTGGCGCCAACCTGGAACTGCGCCGGGTGCCCAGTGATGAGCCGGGAATGAGCCCGGTGGAGATCTGGTGTAACGAAGCCCAGGAACGCTATGTGCTGGCGGTAATGCCGCAAGACCTGGCGCGCTTCGAGGCACTGTGCCGGCGCGAGCGTGCGCCCTTCGCGGTGCTTGGTGAGGCCACCGAGGAAGAACACCTGAAAGTGTCCGATGAGCACTTCGGCGACGCGCCGGTGGATCTGCCCATGGACCTGCTGTTCGGCAAGCCGCCCAAAATGCAGCGTGCCTTCGACCGGGAAGATTTCCAGCGCCAGACCTTCAGCACCGATGATATCGAATTGCGCGATGCGGTGGATCGGGTGCTGCGGCTGCCCACGGTGGCCTCCAAGAGCTTCCTGATCACCATCGGCGACCGTTCGGTGACCGGCCTGGTTCATCGGGACCAGATGGTGGGGCCCTGGCAGGTGCCGGTGGCCGACTGCGCGGTGACCGCCACCGGTTTCAATCCCAACCAGGCCAATATCACCACCGGTGAAGCCATGGCCATGGGGGAACGCACCCCGGTGGCCCTGGTGGACGCCGCCGCTTCCGGCCGCATGGCGGTGGCGGAAACCATTACCAATCTGGCCGGCGCCCACATCGGCGGCTTCGGGCAGATCCGCCTGTCCGCCAACTGGATGGCCGCCGCCGGTCACCCGGGCGAGGATCAGGCGCTGTTCGATACGGTCAAGGCGGTGGGCATGGAACTGTGCCCGGAGCTGGGTATCGCCATTCCGGTGGGTAAGGACTCTCTCTCCATGCGCACCGTGTGGAATGAGCGTGGCATCGACAAGAGTGTCACCTCGCCGCTGTCGCTGATCGTCACCGCCTTCGCCCAGGTCAGTGATATCAACCTGACCGTGACCCCGCAGTTGCGTACCACCGAGGCCAGTGAATTGCTGCTGGTGGATCTCGGCCGTGGCCGAAACCGGCTGGCCGGTTCGGCGCTGGCGCAGGTATTTGGAAAAGTCGGCGATGTGCCGCCGGATCTGGATGACGCCGCCGATCTGAAGGCGTTCTTCCAGGTGACCCAGGCGCTGTTGGCGGAAGGCAAGTTGATGGCCTATCACGATCGCTCCGACGGCGGCCTGTTCACCACCCTGGTGGAAATGGCGTTCGCCGGCCGGGTCGGCATCGACATCGTGCTGGACGACATCGCCGGTGATGGACCGGAAGCGGTGGCGGCCCTGTTCGCCGAAGAACTGGGCGCGGTGCTGCAGGTGCCGGAAGGCGAAGCGGAGGCGGTGCGTCAGCGTTACGCCGAGGCCGGTCTGGCCGGTTGCGTGCATGCCGTGGCGCGGCTCAACGTGGACGATGTAGTGCGGGTACGCCTGGGCGGCGCCATCCTGATGGAGCGGCCCCGTCGCGGTCTGCAACGGCTCTGGTCGGAAACCAGCTATCGTATCCAGGCGTTGCGTGACAACCCGGACTGCGCCCGCCAGGAGTTCGACGCCATACCGGACAGCAATGATCCGGGCCTGAATGTGCGGCTTACCTTCGACATGAGCGAAAACGTGGCGGCGCCGTTCATCGGCGGCGCCCGGCCCAAGGTGGCGATCCTGCGCGAGCAGGGCGTCAATGGCCAGACCGAGATGGCGGCCGCTTTTGACCGCGCCGGCTTCGCCGCCATGGACGTGCACATGAGTGACCTGCTGGCCGGTGACGTCAATCTGGACGACATCAAAGGCCTGGTGGCCTGCGGCGGCTTCTCCTACGGCGACGTGCTTGGTGCCGGCGGCGGCTGGGCCAAGACAGTGCTGTATCACAACGGCCTGCGTGACGCCTTCAACCGCTTTTTCTTCCGCGAGGACACCTTCGCCCTGGGCGTGTGCAACGGCTGTCAGATGCTGGCCCACCTCAAGGACCTGGTGCCCGGTGCGGAACATTGGCCGCGCTTCGTGCGCAATCTGAGCGAGCAGTTCGAGGCCCGCACCTCGCTGGTGGAAATCGGCGATTCGCCGTCCATCTTGCTGCGCGACATGGCTGGCACCCGCCTGCCCATCGCCGTGGCCCATGGCGAAGGGCGGGTGGAGATCAGCGACGCCGACCTGGCCCGCAATGTGGAGCAGCGCCTGGTGGCCCTGCGCTACGTGGATGGCATGGGCAATGCCACCGAGCAATACCCGGCCAATCCCAACGGTTCCAGCCAGGGCGCCACCGGTTTCACCACCCGGGACGGCCGCGTGACCATTATGATGCCGCACCCGGAGCGGGTATTCCGCGTGCTGCAGAACAGCTGGATCCCGGATGATTGGCGCCGCTTCGACAATGCCCCCTGGTTCCGTATGTTCGCCAATGCGCGCAAGTGGATCGGTTAGAGGCAGTTGACAGTTGATAGTGGACAGTTGACAGCGAAAGGCGGAAGAAAGGGGTGTGGGAAGCTGGCTTGCCAGCGAATTTGCGTGTGGGCGTGCTAGCGTGTTGCGTGCAAGAGGTAGATTAAGTAACAGGCTGATCAGACACGAATATGACGGAAGAAAAGTACCATTATTTTGATATGCCGCTCGGCGAGCTGCCGGAGCCGACGCCGGTGTCGGCGCGGCGCCGGGAACTGGCCCGGGAGCTGGCGGCGATCAATGAGCAGTTGGTGCGTCTGGATGCGGATGAAGCGGCGCTGGCCGCCGCCACCGAACAGGCGCGCGCGTTGCGGCAAAGCCTGGAAGGCTTCTCTCATCGCAGTATGCGCGACATCCTCGGCCGTCTGATCGTCGGCCAGGGCAGCCGCCAGGACGCTCTGGACATGGCGGATTTCGAGATTCTTTCCGGGCCCGCCAATGCCATGTCGCCGCCGATGACCTTCTGGCTCGACGGCGACACCGTGCGCGCCCGCACCACCTTTGGCCGCGCCTTCATGGGCCCGCCGGGCAAGGTACATGGTGGCGTGCTGTCACTGGCTCTGGATATGTTGCTGGCCAAGACCCAGGATTTTGTCAGTAACGTCGGTATGACCGGCACTCTCAAGGTGCGTTACATGGCGCCGACCCCGCTGCATACCGAGGTCAGTTTCGAGGCACGACTGGTGCGTCTGGAAGGGCGCAAGCTGTTCAGTGAGGCGCGGGTTTTCGCCGACGGCGTGCAAACCGTGGCCGCCGACGGCATCTGGATTTCCTCCCAGGGGGATTACCGTCTGAAACCGGAATATGCGCACCTGACCAACGGCAGCGATGTGGCCTGAATCGATCATCAGGAGGACCGATGGCGACTCTCTACAAGCTTTGCTTCTATGTTCCGGTGAGTCACGTGGAAACCGTCAAGGCGGCGGTGTTCAATGCCGGTGCCGGCCGCATTGGTGACTACGATCGTTGCAGCTTCCAGGTGCTGGGTCAGGGCCAGTTCAGGCCCCTGCAGGGCAGCAATCCCTATCTGGGCAGTCAGGGACTGGTGGAGACCGTGGAAGAGTACCGGGTGGAGATGATCTGCGGGGCGGATTGTCTGGAACCGGCGGTCCGCGCCTTGCGTGACGCCCACCCCTACGAGGAGCCGGCCATCGACCTGTGGCCGCTGGCGCCGCTACCGGTTTGACGCATCACGCTGGCCAGCTATTGGTTGCACGATACCGGCCTAGATATTCTCATCCAGCGCCGGTTTGCGCTTGAGCGGTGGGATGTCCTGGGTGCGTACCGGGAAGTCGCCGGTTTTCAGATCCTGAAAATAAAACTTGAGGGTACGGCCGATGGTGGGGAAGGCCAGCTGGTCCCAGGGAATCTCGTCTTCCGTGAACATTCCGGCATCGGAACTTTCCTCGCCCACGCCATAGTCACCGTTGGCCATATTGCCCAGGAAAAAGACATAGACCTGGTTGATATGGGGCAGGTTGAAAATCGTATAGATGTCCCCAACCTCCACCGTGGCACAACCTTCTTCCCAGGTTTCCCGGGCGGCGCCTTCCTGCAGGGTTTCCCCGTTTTCCATGAAGCCGGCGGGCAGGGTCCAGTAGCCCTTGCGGGGTTCAATGGAGCGTTTGCAGAGCAAAATGCGGCCTTCCCAGACCGGGATGGCGCCAACCACGATCTTCGGATTCTGGTAATGGATGGTGCCACAATGGTTGCACCAATAGCGGGGCCGGTTGTCTCCTTCGGGAACCGAATACAACACTTCCTGCCCGCAATGGCTGCAATACTTCATGATCGTTCTCGCCGTGGTGAAGTACGCCAGCCTACTGGCTCGTCGGAACCCTGGCAATCCGAAAGCGGTGCCGCGCCCTTGCCCGTGGAGCGGGCGATGGTCAAACTGAATGGAAAAGAAAGGGGAGTAAGAGAGTGAAGCAGTGCTGCGAAGGTCCACTCAGCAGATGGCCGCGGGAGAAGCGCGGATGACAGACCTGGAACGCCTGCGTAGGCGACTGCCGGATTACCGTTTGATCGAGTTGCCACTGGATCTGCCCGAGGCGGCGGTTTTAATGCCTTTTGTCGATAAGCCGGAACCGGAGCTGATTCTCACTGTTCGTTCCCGTTCCATGCCGACTCACGCTGGGGAGGTGGCCTTCCCCGGTGGCAAGCGGGATCCCTCCGACCGTAATTTGATGATGACCGCGCTGCGCGAGAGTCAGGAAGAGGTGGGGCTGGCCCGGGAAGCGGTGGAAGTGCTGGGCAATCTGTCGCCGATCCCGTCCCGTTTCGGCATGAAGGTAACGCCTTTTGTCGGCGTGGTGCATGCGGACGCGGAATTGACGCCCGAGCCCGGCGAGATCGACTCGATTTTCAACGTACCGCTGCGTTTCTTTCTGGAACAGGAACCGGATCTGACCGCGCCGGTGGAGGTATACGGCCGCCGTCTGCGCATGCCGAACTACTATTTTGAGGATAAACGGATCTGGGGATTGACCGCGTTCATGATCCTGGATCTGATCAATCACGTTTACGATACCGATATCCGTTTCGATGTCAGCGACGATTGAAACGGTTCAGGCAAGGATAAGAAAATGATCTACACGATTAACGACCGCCAGCTGGAATTCCGTGGCGAGGGCCAGTGGATTGCGCCCAGCGCCACCCTGATCGGGTCCGTGGTGCTGGGTGAAAACGCCAGTGTCTGGTTTGGCGTGGTGATCCGCGCCGACAACGATGTCATCGAGATCGGCGATAACAGTAATGTGCAGGAAAACTCGGTGTTGCACGTGGACCCGGGCGTGCCGATGAAAATCGGCAAGAACGTCACGGTCGGCCACAAAGTCATGCTGCACGGCTGCACCATCGGCGATAACACGCTGATCGGTATGAACGCGGTGGTACTGAACGGCGCCAAGGTAGGCAGCAATTGCATTATCGGCGCCCACGCTCTGGTGCCGGAAGGCATGCAGATCCCGGACAACTCCCTGGTGATGGGCGCGCCGGCCAAGGTGGTGAAGGAAATCACCGATGGCCACAAGGCGATGATCACCATGGGCAGCCAGCACTATGTGGCCCATGCCCGTCATTTCTCGGAGCACCTGCAAGAAGATGAACGTTTCAAATAGTCCCAAGCCGGTCTCACCGTGCGTGTCGATCTGCGCGCTGGACGGTGACGATGTCTGTGTCGGCTGCTTTCGCACCGGCCAGGAAATCAGCCATTGGGGGCGCCTCGATGCGGACCGCCAGGTGGAAGTGCTGCGCCGGTGTCAGCGGCGCATGGACGGAGAACTAGCGCCCTGCCTGATGGACGAAGTGGTGCCGGGATGAGCGCGGAAGGGGAGCGGGACACGCCGCCGGCGCCGCGTCTGGGACTGGCGCTGGGCAGTGGTTCGGCGCGCGGCTGGGCACATATTGGTGTGATCCAGGCCCTGGAAGAGATGGGGATTCGTCCGGATGTGGTGGCCGGCACCTCCATCGGTGCCCTGGTGGGCAGCGCCTACGTCAACGGTACCCTCAATGACCTGGCGGACTGGGTGAAGACGTTGACCACCAAGGACGTGTTCGGCCTGATGGACTTCACCCTGTCCGGCGGTGTGGTCAAGGGTGAAAAACTGTTCGGTTTCTTCGAGGAGCGGCACAGCAACCCCAACATCGAGGATCTGGAGCAGCGTTTTGTCACCGTCGCCACGGACATGAAGAGCGGCCGTGAGATCTGGATCAGCAAGGGGCCGATTCTGCAGGCGGCAAGGGCGTCCTGTGCGTTGCCGGGGCTGTTCACGCCGCTCAAACACCAGGGGCGCTGGATGCTGGACGGTGGCCTGGTCAATCCGGTGCCGGTGTCCGCCGCCCGCGCCTTCGGTGCCGACGTGGTCATCGCCGTCAACCTCAATGCTCAGTTGGTGGGTGCTCACCTGTCCCGGCAGAAACCGCCGGGGGAGAACGGTGTCTCCGAGGAAGAGCACAGCCTCTGGCAGAAGATGGCGAATTACTTCACCAGCGGTGATGGCCAGGCTCCCGGCTTCTTCGATGTTATCGCCTCCAGCGTCAACATCATGCAGGACCGCATCACCCGCTCCCGCATGGCCGGCGACCCGCCGGAAATCACCTTGATCCCGCTATTGGAGGATTTTGCCCTGATGGACTTCCACCGTGCCAAGGAAGCCATCGACGAAGGCCGCCGCCTGGTCGAGCGCCATGCTGGCGATATCAGAGCGTGGCTGGGGAAGGCAGTTGACAGTGAATAGTTAATAATGAACAGCGAAAAAACGAAAACGCCTCGACCTTCAGCCGCTGTAGGAGCTAGCCATGCTGGCGATTTTTTTGCGTTTGACGATGCGCCTGTAGGGCTGGCTCCTACAGTGAAATACAAGAACGCTTTCTTTGATTCTCGCTTTTAACTATTCACTCTTCACTGTTCCCTGTTTTTTTCTCACTCTCGCCGCCTTAACCATATTGTCCTTCACCTGCAGGATCTCGATCAGGTAGTCCTCCACCCGCAATGAAATGTTGGCGTCGGGAATCGATTGCAGGTGCTCGAGGATCAGGCCGTTGAGGGTGCGCGGCCCGACGATGGGGATGTCCCAGTGCAGCGCCCGGTTGATGTCGCGCAGGTTGGCGGAGCCGTCAACGACGAAGCTGCCGTCTTCCTGGGGCAGGATGTCCGGATTGGTGGTGGCGGCCTGATCGGAAGTGAACTCGCCAACGATCTCTTCAAGAATATCTTCCAGGGTCACCAGGCCCATCACGTCGCCGTACTCGTCCACCACGATGCCGATACGGCGTTTGGCATTCTGGAACTGGATAAGCTGGCGGTTCAGTGAGGTGCCTTCGGGAACGAAATAGGGTTCCACCGTGTACTGCATCAGTTCCGCTTTGTTGATTTCTTCCTTGAGCAGCAGACGGCTGAGCTTGCGCAGGTGCAGAACGCCCAGCATGTCGTTGGGGTCGCCGCGGTAGACCGGTAGCCGGGTGTGCTGGCTGGTGCGCAGGGTGTTGAGGATGTCGTTCATGTCATCGTCCAGATCGACACCGATCATCTCGTTGCGCGGAATCATGATGTCCTCGACGGTGACGCTTTCCAGATCGAGGATGTTCAGCAGCATCTTCTGGTGTTTTTCCGGGATCAGACCACCGGCTTCGTTGACCACGGTGCGCAGTTCCTCAGGGCTGAGGTGGTCTTCCTCGGCGCTGTCGGTGCGTACGCCGAACAGGCGCAGGAACAGGCCGCTGATACCGTTGACCAGCCATACCAGCGGAGCCAGCAGCCATTGCAGTGGCTGCAGCATCAAGCTGGCGGGGAACGCCACCCGCTCCGGTTTCATCGCCGCGTAGGTTTTTGGCGTGATCTCGGCGAACACCAGCATGATCAGGGTGATGACCACCGGCGCCACCGCCGCGCCGGAATCGCCCAGCCAGCGGATCGCCAGGATCGCCGCTACGGTGGCGGCGAAGTTATTGACGAAGTTGTTGCCGATCAGGATCACCGACAACAGCCGGTCGGTACGCCGCAGCAGTTTTTCCACCCGTCCGGCACCGCTGTGGCCTTGCCGGGAAAGGTGGCGCAGCCGGTAGCGGTTAATCGCCACCATGCCGGTTTCACTGCTGGAGAAGAAAGCGGAAAAGAGGATCAGAATGATCAGGGTGATCAATAACCACCCATCCGGGATGCTGGCCAAGAGACGGTCGTTTGGTTGCTGTTTGGCTCGCTATTGTTCGGTGCCGGGTTCCGGGGTGTCAAGCGATAACCGTGCCGTCGCGATCAGCGCCGCAGAATCACTTCCAGCACCAGTTGTGTGCCAAAGAACGCCACCAGCAGCACGGCGAAGCCGGCCAGGGTGAAGCGCACAGCCGTCAGGCCACGCCAGCCGCGCAGATGACGGCCAAACAGCAACACCGCGAAAATCACCCAGGACACCAGGGTCAGCACGGTTTTATGGACCAGATGCTGGGCGAACAGGTCATCCACGTAGAGGAAGCCGAACAGGATCGCCAGGGTCAGCAGGCATTCGCCCAGCCACAGGGCGTCGAACAGCATCGATTCCATCATCTGGATCGGCGGGAACAGCCGCATCACACCGCGGATGTGGCCGTCCTTGAGTTGGCGGTGCTGGACCCACAGCAACACCGCCTGGCAGGCGGAAAGCGCCAGCACCGCGTAAGCGACGATGGAGAGCAGCACATGCATGCCGATGCCATGTTCCAGCGGATGGGCCACATAGCCGGTATGCAGCCACAGCGCTGCGGGAATGGTGGCGGCGGCGAACGGAAATACCAACGCACTGACCCATTGAAACGGCCTGAGCAAGCTGGACAGTACCACCAGGGCGGCGCCCACCAGCGCCACCGCCGAGGCCACGGGAAACAGGCCCAGCAGCAGGCCCTGCGGCGTGATCAGCTGGGCGTACAGCGTCAGCGCATGGGCGATCACCGCCAGGCCGCCGGGGATCAGAATGGTCGCTTTTGAAGGCGAGGCTTGCCCCCGGAACTGGCGGTACACCAGTATGGACGCCAACACGTACAGGGCGGTGGCGGGTAAGCCGAAGGCCAGGGCAGGAGTCATAGGTTCCATGGTGGTTTTCCGGGAAAAGCCGCCGAAGTCTGGCACAGCTGTCCCGGCTTTTGAAGCGTTCGCCATGACGGCGGCGGGGTGCCTGCCCTATAATCGCGCCCTGTCGCCGTTTTCCGGGCCGGAAGGCGGCCACCCGATTCAGGAGGTTGATGATCATGTTCGAGAATCTCACCGAGCGCCTGGGCCAGTCGCTGAAGAGCCTGGCCGGCCAGGGACAGCTCAACGAGGACAATATTCGCGATACTTTGCGCGAGGTACGCAAGGCCCTGCTGGAAGCCGATGTGGCGCTGCCGGTGGTCAAGGAGTTCGTCGAACAGGTCAAAGAAAAGGCCCTGGGGCAGGAAGTCCTGCAAAGCCTGAACCCCGGCCAGGCGTTCGTGAAGATCGTCAATGACGAACTGGTTCACACCATGGGCGACGCCAACGACGCCCTCAACCTGGCCACCAAGCCGCCGGCGATCATCCTCATGGCCGGTCTGCAAGGGGCGGGTAAAACCACCTCCGTGGCCAAGCTGGCGCGCTTTCTCCAGGAGCGCGAGAAGAAGAAGGTGATGGTGGTGTCCGCCGACGTCTACCGTCCGGCGGCGATCGAGCAGTTGAAAACCCTGGCCGGGGAGGTGGAGACCCACTTCTTCCCGTCCACCGGTGACCAGGATCCGGTGGATATCGCCAACGCCGCCCTGGACGAGGCCCGCCGCCGTTACATGGACGTGTTGATCGTCGATACCGCCGGTCGTTTGCACGTGGACGACGCCATGATGGCGGAGATCAAACGGCTGCACGCCGCCATCGAGCCGGCGGAAACGCTGTTCGTGGTGGATGCCATGACCGGTCAGGACGCCGCCAACACCGCTCAGGCGTTTAACGAAGCGCTGCCGCTGACCGGGGTGATTCTGACCAAGGCCGACGGTGACTCCCGCGGGGGCGCGGCGCTGTCCGTGCGTCATCTCACCGGAAAGCCGATCAAGTTTATCGGCATGGGTGAGAAAACCGATGCCCTGGAACCGTTCCACCCGGACCGTATCGCCAGCCGGATTCTCGGCATGGGCGACGTGCTGTCCCTGGTGGAGGAAGCCGAGCGCAAGCTGGACAAAAAGAAAGCCGAGAAGATCGCCAAGAAGTTCAAGAAAGGCAAGGCGATGGACTTCGAGGATCTCAAGGACCAGTTCCAGCAGATGCGCAACATGGGCGGCATGGCCGGTTTGCTGGACAAGCTGCCCGGCATGGGCAACATGATGCAGGCGGCCCAGGATCCGGCGGCTCTGAAGAACATGAAGCACATGGAGGCGCTGATCGACTCCATGACGCCGAAGGAGCGCCGCAACCCGGATCTGATCAAGGGGGCTCGCAAGAAGCGCATCGCCGCCGGCGCCGGGCTGGAGATTCAGGATCTCAATCGCCTGATGAAGCAGCAGAAGATGATGGCGAAGATGATGAAGAAGATGCGCACCAAGGGCGGCATGAAGAACATGATGCGCGGCCTGGAAGGCATGATGGGTGGGCAGGGCGGCCCCGGCGGCGGCATGCCCCCGGGTGGTATGCCTCCCGGTGGTATGGGCGGCGGCGGAGGTGGTTTGCCGCCTATGTAAGGGGGGGGGGAGGGTGAAACAGCCTCTGTTCTTGCCTTCCCCGCCAACCCCGCGTAAAATCTGCGCCCTTCGCGCCCTCCGGTCCATTCGGAGGGAACTTCAAGCGGATACGATGGCCGGGCGATGAGCGTTCGGCCGGGACACCGGATTGAAACAGGACTGAAAAATGCTGGTTATTCGTCTCGCCCGTGGTGGCTCCAAGAAACGCCCTTTCTACCAAATCATTGCCACCGACAGCCGTAACGCCCGTGACGGCCGCTTCATCGAACGTCTGGGTTACTTCAACCCGATCGCCCGTGGCGGTGAAATCCGTCTGAAAGTGGACCTGGAAGCCGTGGACCAGTGGGTTCAGAAAGGCGCCCAGCTGTCCGACCGGGTCAAAAACCTGGTCAAGGAAGCGCGCAAGAGCGAGAGCGCTTGAGCATCCTGGCTCTCTGATCCAGACCAGACCCATGGGATCTCAATCGGACAAGGTGATCGTGGGCCGCATCATGGCGGTACATGGCATCAAAGGCTGGGTAAAAGTCTATTCCCACACGGATCCCATGGAGAACATCTTCGAGTACCAGCCCTGGTATCTGAGCAAGGGCCGGGATTGGGAAGAAGTGAAACTGGCTGGCGCCCGCCCCCAAGGCAAGGGGTTGGTCGTCGCCTTTGACGGTATCGGTGACCGCGAGCAGGCGGCACGGGAACTGGTCGGCCGGGAAATCGCCGTGTCGGAGTCCCTGTTGCCCCGTTCCGGAGAAGGTGAGTTCTACTGGCGGGACCTGATCGGTCTGCGGGTGGTACTGCCGGACGGCCGTGATCTGGGCCGGGTGGATCGGCTGATGGAAACCGGCGCCAACGATGTGCTGGTGGTGATCGGCGATGCCGACAGTCTGGACCGCCGTGAACGGCTGCTGCCCTGGGTGCCGGACGACGTGATTGTCGACGTTGCCCTGGAGCGCGGCGAGATTCGCGTGGACTGGGACCCGGAATTCTAGAGCCACGGCGGACGTGGACAGGGAGGCGCTCAATGCGAATCGCGCTGATGACGCTGTTCCCGGAAATGACCGGGCTGGTGACCGGCTTTGGCGTGACACGGCGGGCCATCGAGAGCGGCCGGCTGAGTCTGGAAGCGGTCAATCCCCGGGATTTCACCGATGACCGCCACCGCACCGTGGACGATCGCCCCTTTGGCGGCGGGCCGGGCATGGTGATGAAAGTGGAGCCCCTGGAACGCGCGCTGAGCGCGGCCCGGGAGCGAGTGGGCCCGGCCCGGGTGATCTACCTGTCACCTCAAGGGCGGCCACTGACCCAGCGCAAGGCCCAGGAACTGGCCGCCGAACCGGCATTGATCCTGGTGGCCGGTCGCTACGAAGGGGTCGATGAACGCTTTATCGAAGCGCGGGTGGATGAGCAGATCTCCATCGGCGATTACGTACTCAGCGGCGGTGAACTACCGGCGCTGGTACTGGTGGATGCCGTGGCGCGCCTGTTACCGGGAGTGCTGGGGCACGAGGATTCGGCAGCCCAGGATTCGTTTTCCGGCGAATTGGAAAACCTGCTGGACTGCCCGCACTATACGCGGCCTGAAGAACATCAGGGCCGGGTGGTGCCTGAAGTCTTGCGTAGCGGCGATCACGAGCGGATTCGCCGCTGGCGTTTGAAGCAGGCACTGGGACGCACCTGGCGGTGGCGTCCCGACTTGCTCGAAGCCCGCCGCGTCAGTGGCTGGACCGAGGAAGAAGAGCGGCTTCTCAATGAATACATTGGGGAGTACGAGCAGCAATACAGCGATCAATGAACCAAGGAGCACGCCATGAGCGGCAAGAAACCCCTGATTCAGGAAATCGAACAGGCACAGCTGAAAAGCGACGTGCCGGTGTTCGGTCCCGGTGACACCGTCACCGTTCAAGTAAAAGTGAAAGAAGGCACCCGTGAGCGTCTGCAGGCGTTCCAGGGCGTGGTGATTGCCCGCCGCAACCGTGGCCTGAACTCCAATTTCACTGTCCGTAAGGTCTCCCACGGCGTGGGTGTGGAGCGGGTATTCCAGCTGCACAGCCCGCTGGTCGACTCCATCGAAGTCGTCCGCCGCGGTGATGTTCGCCGCGCCAAACTGTACTACCTGCGTGAGCGTTCCGGTAAATCCGCCCGTATCAAGGAAAAAATCCGGTAATACGCTACTCGCTCCGGTTGCGAGCTATTGTCGCTTCAGCCTTTGCTGTAGGGCATTCGGAAGCGACCTCTGGCCGAGCAAGGATGCTCCCACCGGACATAAAAAGGCCGCCCCTCCAATGGATGGGCGGCCTTTTTGTTTTGCATCGGAGGGTTAGCGTTTAGCCAGCAACCGGTACAGGAACAACAGCACTAATGCACCGACGATGGCGGTAATGATGCTGCCGATCGATAACGAATTTGATGCCGCTCCCGCGCCGATCCCCAACAGAGAACCGAGCCAGCCGCCGACAAAAGCACCGGCGATACCAATCAGAATGGTAATAATGAAGCCGCCCGGATCCTTGCCCGGCATGATCCATTTTGCGATCACACCCGCGATCAGACCCAGTACGATCCAAGAAAGAATTTCCATAGGGCACTCCTTACCTCTGGTAACTCAAAGCCCCCTGAGTATGCCCCGTATGGATGCGCGACCCGGGTAATAAATAGTAAAACCCCGGCTTGCTGAGTGAACCGCGTGGCGCCAGAATCGCGGAAACGAAACGGGAAATAGGTTATGACGGACCTGTCCGAAGTCCAGCAACGGCTGGTGGATGCCTGGCTCGACAATCAATGGCTGGAGCGGGGGCTGAGCCGTAACACCCTGGAAAACTATGGCCGGGACCTGCGCCAATTCGGAGATTGGTTGAACAGGGAGGAGCACACCCCGCTGGAACAGTGCCAGCGCTATCAGCTGTTGCAGTTCCTCGCCCATCGCCATGAGCAGGGATTGGGCGCGCGATCGGTGGCCCGTCAGCTTTCCGCCTTGAAGAGTTTTTTCCGCTGGATGAAGCGGGAAGGGCGTATCGACGAAGACCCCACCCTGAACGTGGCGCGCCCCAAGACCGGCCGGGCCTTGCCGAAGAGCCTCAGCGAGGCCGATGTGGAAGCGCTGCTGGCGGCGCCGGATCTGGATGATCCGCTCGGTTTGCGCGATCGCGCCATGCTGGAAGTGCTTTACGCCTGTGGTCTGCGGGTGTCGGAACTGGTCGGCCTGACCCTGGGGCAGGTCAATCAGCGCCAGGGGCTGGTGCGGGTGGTGGGAAAGGGGGACAAGGAGCGGCTGGTGCCCCTGGGGGAAGAGGCTCTGCACTGGCTGGCGCGCTATCTGCGGGAAGCCAGACCCTTGCTGATTCACCCGGATCAGGATGTGCTGTTCCCCAGCCGTCGCGGAGAGACAATGACGCGCCAGGCATTCTGGTACAGGATCAAACAGATCGCGGTCAGCGCGGGGGTGCAAAAGGCGTTGTCACCCCATACACTGCGCCATGCGTTCGCGACACATTTGCTCAACCACGGGGCCGACCTGCGGGTGGTGCAGTTGTTATTGGGGCACAGTGATTTGTCCACCACACAGATCTATACCCATGTGGCGCAGCAGCGGCTACAGACGCTTTATGAGCAACATCATCCCCGGGCGGGAACTTGATGCGCCTGTCGCCACTCAAATAACGATAATCGCCGCAGGGGGCGGCGTACCATTGGAGAATGTCATGAAAAGGATGATGATGGCGGCCCTGGGATTGGTCGCGGCCACCCTGGCGGTGGCGGATTCGGGGGTGGATGAGAAGGCGGTAAGGAAGAACTTCGCCGACACCTTTCCCCAGTTCACAGTCAGCAAAATCGAGCCGGCGCCGGTGGAGGGCATGGCCCAGGTGGAACTCAAGGGCGGTGGCGGAAGCCAGTGGGTATACACCAGTAGTGATGGTCGTTTCATTTTTACCGGTGAGCTGATCGAACTACGCGACGGCAAGCCAGTGAATCTGGCGGAAGAGCGCCTTGAGAAGGTGCGCAAGGCCGGCCTGGCCAAGGTCGACAGCAAGCGCATGATCACCTACGCCGCTGATGATCAGAAGGCGGAAATCTACGCCTTTACCGACATCACCTGCGGCTTCTGCCGCAAGATGCATGAGCACATCGAGGAGTACAACGAGGCCGGAATCACCGTGCATTACCTGGCGTTCCCGCGCGGCGGACCGGCTTCCGAGGCGGCCGAGGACATGCGCCACATCTGGTGTGCCAAGGACCGGGCCAGTGCGCTCACCGACGCCAAACTGAAAGACAAGATCGTCGAAAACAAGCTGGGCAGCTGCGCCGGCCAGGTGAACGACGAATACGCCCTGGGCGTGGAGTTCGGAGTGCGAGGCACGCCGGCTATTTACACCGCCGAAGGCACCCAGCTGGGCGGTTATCTGACCCCTGAACAAATGCTGCAGCGACTGCAGCTTTAAGCTCCTGTTCGCGGCCCTTTCGGCCCCCGGGACACATTGACGGCGCCTCTTGGCGCCGTTAATGTGTCCGGCTTCCAGTAACCCCGCCACGGCCCGTGACGTGCCCGTTCCGGTACGGCCGCGGACCGCGCCATCTTTTTTGAAGGATTCAGCCGTGGAAGCCGATTTTCAGCGTATTCGCCGTTTGCCGCCTTATGTCTTCAATATTGTTGGAGAGCTGAAGAAAGCGGCGCGAGCGCGGGGTGAGGACATCATCGATTTCGGCATGGGCAATCCGGACCAGCCGACCCCGCCGCACATCGTGGAAAAGCTGGTGGAAACGGTGCAGCGCGGCGATACCCACCGCTATTCCCAGTCCCGTGGCATCCCCCGTTTGCGCAAGGCCATCACCGACTGGTACCAGCGCCGCTACAGCGTGGCACTGGACCCGGAATCCGAGGCCATCGTCACCATCGGTTCCAAGGAAGGGCTGTCGCATCTGGCGCTGGCCACCATGGGGCCCGGCGACACCGTGATGGTGCCCAATCCCAGCTACCCGATCCACCCCTATGGCTTTGTCATCGCCAACGCCGATATCCGTCACGTGCCGCTGGTGCCGGGTGTGGATTTCTTCGAGGAACTGGTCCGCGCAATCAAGGAAGCCTGGCCGAAGCCCAAGATGCTGGTGCTGAATTTTCCCGGCAACCCCACCGGGCAGTGCGTGGATCTGGATTTCTTCGAGAAGGTGGTGGCGATCGCCCGCGAATACGGTATTTGGGTGGTGCACGATATCGCCTATGCCGATATCGTTTTCGATGGCTACGAGGCGCCGTCGATTCTGCAGGTGGAAGGTGCTCGCGACGTGGCGGTGGAATTCTTCTCCCTGTCAAAAAGCTACAATATGCCGGGTTGGCGGGTCGGTTTCTGCTGCGGCAACAAAGAGCTGATTCACGCCCTGGCGCGCATCAAGTCCTATCTGGATTACGGCACCTTCACGCCGATCCAGGTGGCCGCTATCGCCGCTCTGGAAGGCGATCAAAGCTGTGTCTCCGAAATCCGCGATCTGTATCTGAAACGCCGTGACGTACTCTGCGACGGCCTCAACGACCTGGGCTGGACGGTGGAAAAGCCCCGCGCCACCATGTTCGTCTGGGCCCGGATTCCGGAACCTTACCGGGCGCTGGGATCGCTGGAGTTCTCCAAAAAGCTGCTGTCGGAGGCCGGTGTGGCGGTCTCTCCAGGCGTTGGCTTCGGCGAATACGGCGATGACCATGTGCGGTTCGCCCTGATTGAAAACGAGCAACGTACCCGGCAGGCGCTGCGGGGCATCAAGAAGATGTTCCGCGCCGATGGGCTGATCGCGGGCTGACGCCGTCGGCCCCCATGGATTACACGCACCCTGGATTACACACATTCTGGAGAGGACCAAGTGAAGTCGATTAAGGTTGGGATTGCTGGCCTGGGCACGGTGGGCTCAGGCACCGTCAATGTACTCAAACGCAATGCGGGGGAGATTGCCCGGCGCGTGGGTCAGCCCATTGAGATCGCTCACATTGGCGCGCGGCGTGAAAATCCCGCCTGCGATATTACCGGTATCCGGGTGTCCCGGGATGTGTTCGACGTCGCCAACGACCCGGACGTGGACATCCTGGTGGAACTGATCGGCGGCACTGACGTCGCCCGCGAGCTGGTGCTCACCGCCATCGGTAACGGCAAACATATCGTCACCGCCAACAAGGCGCTGATCGCCGAACACGGCAACGAAATCTTTCTCGCCGCCCAGGAACACGGCGTGGACGTGGCTTTCGAAGCCGCGGTGGCCGGCGGTATCCCGATCCTCAAGGCGCTGGGCGAAGGTCTGGCCGCCAATCACATCAACTGGGTGGCGGGCATCATCAACGGCACCGGTAACTACATTCTCACCGAAATGGAGCAGGGCGCGCGCAGCTTCGATGAAGTGCTGGCGGAAGCCCAGGCGCTCGGCTACGCCGAGGCGGACCCCACTTTCGATGTGGAAGGCGTGGACGCCGCCCACAAGCTCACCATTCTGGCCTCCATCGCTTTCGGTATCCCGCTGCAGTTCTCCAAGGTCTATATGGAGGGCATCAGCCGTATCACCATCGAGGACGTCAACAGCGCCGCCCAGTTCGGTTACCGCATCAAACACCTGGGGATCGCCAAGGACACCGGCAACGGTATTGAGCTGCGCGTGCATCCCACGCTGATTCCGCAGGAAATCATGTTGGCGGCGGTGAACGGCGTAATGAACGCGGTGATGATCGATGGCGACGCTGTCGGCCCAACCCTGTATTACGGCGCCGGCGCCGGCTCTGAGCCCACCGCCTCTGCGGTGGTGGCCGACATCATCGAGCTGGGCCGTGAACTGACCGTGGATCACCACGAACGGGTGCCCTATCTGGGCTTCCATGCCGACCAGATGTCCGACGAGCCGGTGTTGACCATCGAGAATGTCTCCTGTGGTTACTACCTGCGCCTGCATGTCCAGGACAAGGCCGGCGTGCTGGCGGACGTGACTCGCATTCTCAGCGACAATCGCATCAGCATCGAAGCCATGGTGCAGAAGGAAGCGGACGAAGGGCTGGTGCCCATCGTCATCCTGACCCATCGGGTGCGCGAAGGCGACATGAACGAAGCGCTCAAGCGAATCGCTGCCCTGGACACCGTGGATAACGATATAATGCGTATTCGCGTGGAAACGCTGGACGCTTGAAAAGACGATACGATTAATACCCGTGGGGCCCGTATCCCGGCCTCCACACCAGAAGCAGAGACAATGCCATGCCATTCCGTGACCGCTACACAGGCCTGATCAACCGTTACCGCGACCACCTGCCGGTGAACGACGACACGCCGATCATCAGCCTGGGCGAAGGCAACACCCCGCTGATCCGGCTCAAGAATATTCCGCGCCTGCTCGGCAAGGACGTGGATATCTACGTCAAGTACGAGGGCCTGAACCCCACCGGATCCTTCAAGGATCGCGGCATGACCATGGCGGTGACCAAGGCGGTGGAAGAGGGCAGCAATGCCATCATCTGTGCCTCCACCGGCAATACCTCTGCGGCGGCGGCGGCCTACGCGGCCCGGGCCGGCATCTCCGCGTTCGTGCTGATTCCGGAAGGCAAGATCGCCATGGGCAAGCTGGCCCAGGCGATGATGTACGGTGCCATGATCATGCAGATCCGCGGCAACTTCGACCAGGGCATGGAACTGGTCAAACAGGTGGCCGAGAAAGCGCCGGTCACCATCGTCAACTCGGTGAACCCGTTCCGTCTGCAGGGGCAGAAAACCGCGGCATTCGAAATCGTCGAGGAACTGGGCCGCGCCCCGGATTACCACTGCCTGCCTGTGGGCAACGCCGGTAATATTTCCGCCTACTGGATGGGCTACAGCGAATACCACAAAGCCGGTATCGCCGGCGGCGTACCGCGCATGGTGGGCTACCAGGCCACGGGCGCGGCGCCGTTCCTGCGGGGCGCTGCGGTGGAAGATCCGGAAACCGTGGCCACCGCCATTCGTATCGGTAACCCGCAGTCCTGGGACAAAGCCTGGACCGCGCAGAAGGATTCCGAAGGCTGGTTCGACGAACTGACCGATGAGGAAATCCTGGCCGCGCAAAAACTGCTGGCGCAAAAAGAAGGGGTGTTCTGCGAACCGGCTTCCGCCGCTTCCATTGGTGGCGCCATGCGTGACATCAAGGCCGGCAAGATCGCCGAAGGCAGCACCATTGTTTGCACCCTGACCGGTAACGGGCTCAAGGATCCGGACACCGCCATCGCGCAATGTCAGCAGGAACTGTCTTCCGGCGCCCGCATGGTCACCATCGACGCCGAGCTGGACGCGGTGAAGAAAGCCATTCTGGACAATCTGTAACCTTCAATTAAATCGGCGACGACACTGTTCGTGGCCGATTTTCCTTGTTTTTACCGGGCTGTTTCGCGGCCCGGTAAAACGCTCCTGACGTGACCCCGCCCGTTTGGTTGTGATACACCCTTAGGGTGAGCGCGCCCTGTTCGCCGTTTCAGTGTTGACGCCGAGCGAGGCGACGGGCACGCCATAATCCGAAAAAGCAGGCAGCAAGGAACGAAACCTTACTTCAAGCAAAAGTTCTGACTCGACTGGGGAGAAGCCGATGGCAGACAATAAGCGGGCTTTACCGGCCCTGGCGCTGGGCGCCGTATCTTCTTTGTTTCTGGTACAAAATGCTCATGCGGGTGCTGAACTCAGCGCCGGCGTCTGGTGGGTGTACCAGTACGTGCAAAAATCCGATTTTGGCGGCCCCAATTCCGCCTTCGACGCGGACCTGGATCGGGAAACCGGCGGCAATTTCGCCGACCCGGCGTTCATCCTCTACGCTGATGACGACGGTGGTTACGGCCCCTGGCGTTTCAGCGCCGAAGCCCGTATCGGCAGAGGTTCCTTCACCGACGTCAACAACAACAGCAGCGGCGATACCTTCGCCATGCACAAGGCCTGGATCGGTTACCAGTTCAACGACCACACCTTGCTTAAAGTGGGCAAGAGCCAGGTGCCGTTCGGCTGGAAAACGGTGAACTTCTGGCCTGGCGACGGCCTTCAGGGTGGTTACGGCGATCAGATGGACGTTGGTTTCAAACTCAGCGGCGATGCCGGTGATTTCCACTATGACGCGGCCTATTACCATCAGGACGACTGGGGCGAGGACAGCACCGACACCCTGGATGACAACGGGCATTGGGGCACCAGCGACAGTTACCGCAAACTGAAAACCGGTGTTCTGAACCTGGACTGGCACTTCCTGCAGGGCCATACCGTGGGGGCGTCGGTACAGTACGGGCGGATGCAGGATCTCACCGCGGACACTGCCTCCGGCCGCAAGGCCGATGGCGAGCACGTGGCCTATGATCTGCACTACCTGTATCAGAGCGGGCCCTGGAGCTTCAAATACCGCTTTGTCGACGCCCGCCGTGACTTTGGCGGTCTCGATGCCTTCCTGGCTTCCGACGCCGCGCCCGCGGACGAGGAAGTGAAAACCCAGCGGCACGTGGCCGAGGTGATGTATCAGAACCGCAACTGGGCGTACTACCTGGACGGCGGCGTGGCCAGCACCGACACCCGTAACAATGATGCCGGCAATGTGCAGTTTTACGCTCCGGGTATTCGCTACAAGTACGGCCCCGGCTGGCTCTATCTGGAATACCTGTGGTCCGATGGTGACATCGACGCCAACGGTGACGTCTACGAAGGCAATTTCAACGCCGCCTATGTGGCGTTTGATTTTTACTTCTAAGCAAGCAATGCGGCCCTTGCCTGTATGGGGGCCGCTGAAGAGACGAAATAGGTGGTTGCTACGAAGCCGCTGTAGGAGCTTGCCTGCAAGCGAATTTTCTTGATCCGGGAGTCCATTCGCTTGCAGGGCAAGCTCCTACAGCGGCTTCGTAGTCCGGTCTATGGCGGATCCCGATGACAGTCAGGCCGTATGCCGGTTGATCGCCATCTGCAACTTCAGCAGCGCCGAAAAATGCCGGCCCAGCGCCGCCTTGCCGGTGGTCAGCAGGGCGCCGGCGAGATCCCGGTCCCGATCCGCCCAGCAGTAAATGCTGATGAAACCCAAATGGCCGAAGGCGTTGCTGGTGCCCGGCCCGTACAGGCTCAGGGCACGGGCGCCGAGCATGAAGCCCGGCGAGAACGCCAGCGGCACCATCAGGGTACGATCCAGGCGGCCTCCCTTGGTGGCGGCCCGGCCCGTGGCGAAGCGCACGGTTTCCGGATGGAATAATTGCTGGCCCTGATAGCGGCCATCATTCAACAGCATCTGGAAGAAGCGGCTGGCCTCCTCGGCGGTGGCGTACAGGTTGCCGGCGGGGATGGTGGCGTCGAGAAAACGGGGATCGTTGGAGAGGCCCACCACTTCCTCCAGCGGAGCCCCCACGGCGTGAGTGAGAAAGGCGTTTACCGGTGGCAATTGCAGGCCGGTGACGGCGTTTTCCGCCGGTGCCACCGCCGGCTCCCGCAAGCCATAGGTGAAATAACGCATCCCCATCGGCCGCCGGATCACCCGGTCCAGCAGGGCATCGATGCTCTCCCCGGTGACACGCCGGATGACCTCGCCAAGCACGAAGCCGGCGGTGATCGCGTGATAAGCCTGCTGACGCCCGGGGTTTTCCGGTTTGGCCCGGCACAGCAAAGCCATGATGCGGTCATAGTCGAACAGATCCTCCGCCGCCACCGGCTCGTGGATACGGGGTACCCCGGCACGATGGGTCAGCACGTGCATCAGAGTAGTCCGGTGCTTGCCCATGGCTCCGTATTCGGGGATGTAGTGGCACACCGGCCGGTCCAGATCCAGTTCACCCTGTTCCGCCAGATGATGCACCAGCATGGCGGTGACCGCCTTGGAGGCGGAAAACAGGCAAATCGGAGTGCCGGTGGTGAGCAGGCGCTGCTGGTCGACATCGGCGTAGCCGAGGGTGCGATCCAGAAAAACCTGTCCACGACGGCGCAGGCACAGGGCGATGGCGGGGTTCATGCCGGTGCGGTAGAGCTCGCGGGCGTGGCGCCAAATGGTGGCTACCTGCTGTGGCCGCAGCCCGGCCTCGGCGGCGGTGCACTCGTCGCCCCGGTCGGTGACTGGCGTCAGATGGCGGGGAACGGTGATGGCGCTGGCGCCGAAGCCGGCGGGCAGGGAAAGGCGGGTCATGGTCATTGATCCATCTCGCGGATGGCCCGATCAGGGCTGTTGTTTATGCCCGGGTATGGTGGACAATGGCGGTACCAGATGGCTTGGCGCCGCTGCCCTGGGCCGATGACCCCAGGGCCACCAACGGTGTCGGGCGCAACGGAACAGGTGGACGTTATGACGACGGTAAAGCAATCTGATTTCCAGAGCTTCGCGGAGTTCTACCCCTACTATTTGCAGGAGCACACCAACCCGACCTGCCGGCGTCTGCATTTCATCGGTACGCTGTGTCTGTTCGCGGTGTTGTTCGGTGTTCTGATTTCCGGTAACTGGTGGGGGCTGTTGCTGTTGCCGGTGGTTGGTTACGGTTTCGCCTGGGTGGGGCATTTCTTCTTCGAGAAGAATCGGCCCGCCACCTTCAAGCATCCGTGGTACAGCCTGGCCGGTGATTTCGTCATGTTCAAGGATATCCTGACCGGGCGTATTCGCTGGTGAGTGAACGGCAACGGGTACGGCTTTTTCAGCCCGGTGTTGTCGAGCAGCGCTCCGCGTCAGGGCAGCCGGATCTGGACAGCCCGGAACAGATCGATCGCATGGTCTCGTTGTTCTATCGGCGGATTCTCGAGGATCCGCTGTTGGCGCCGGTGTTTCTCGAGGTGGCGCGCATCGACCTCGATGAGCACCTGCCGCTGATCGCTGCTTTCTGGAAGAAGCTGTTGCTTGGCGACGACCGTTACAACCGGCATATGATGGCCAAACACCGGGCGGTGGACGACAAGATGCCGCTCACCGGCGCTCATCATGAGCGCTGGCTGGCGTTGTTCATGGCCAATCTGGACCAGAACTTCGAAGGGCCCTATACCGACCGCGCGAGGCAACTGGCCGCGCGCATCATCGACAACCTCTACGAGCAACTGTCACAACGTCGTTGAGACGCTTCCGCTTTACTACGAAGCCGCTGTGGGAAGCTTGCCCTGTTTGTGGGAGCTTGCTTGCAAGCGAATTGGACTCCTGAACCAAAAGATTCGCTTGCAGGCAAGCTCCCACAGCGGCTTCGTAGCAATCTCTGAATTCTACCCCAGCACGCCCTCGTCCCGCAGCGCCTGGAACTCCGCTTCGGATAGCCCCAGATCCTCGCGCAATACCGCTTCAGTGTGAGTGCCGGCCTCGCCGCCGGGCCAACGGGTGCCGCCGGGGGTGCCGGCAAGGCGTGGCGTGATGGCGGGGATACGCAACGGTTTACCGTTGATTTCCACCTGTTGGAACAAGCCGCGTGCCTGGAAGTGCGGGTCGGCCATCATGTCGGCGGCGCTGTAAATCGGACCACAAGGCACCCGGGCTTCTTCCAGTCGCGCCAGTACCCGGGGACTGTCCTGGCCGGCACACCAATCGCCAATAATGGCATCCAGTTCTGCTTCGTGCTCTACCCGCCCCGGGTTGTGAGCCAGACGCGGATCATCGGCCAGGTCTTCGCGGTCCATGGCCTGCATCAGCCGCTTGAAGATGGAATCGCCATTGCCGCCGATGATGACGTATTTGCCATCGCCACAGCGGTAGGTATTGGTGGGGACAATGCCGGTGACGGTGGAGCCGGACGGTTCGCGAACCAGACCGGCGCCGTCAAATTCAGGGATCACCGCTTCCAGCAGATTGAACACCGACTCGTACAGGGCCACATCCACCACCTGGCCCTGTTGGCTGCCGTGCCGTTCCAGCAAAGCCAGGGCGATGCCAAGGGCCGCGTGCAGGCCGGCGATGGTGTCGCCCAGGGACAGGTTGGGTCGCACCGGGCGCTCGCCGGGAAAGCCGTTGACGTAGCGCAGCCCGCCGACCCCTTCGCACACCGAGGCGTAGCCGGGCTTGTCGGCGTAGGGCCCGTCCTGGCCATAGCCGGAAATTCGCGCGTACACCAGGCCGGGATTGCTTTGCTCGAAGCGCTCCGGGCCCAGCCCCCAGGATTCCAGGGTGCCGGGGCGGAAATTCTCGATCAGCACATCGGCGCGGTCGATCAACTGCCCGGCCAGTTGGCGGCCGCGGTCGGTCTTCAGATCCAGAGTGACCGAGCGCTTGTTGCGGCCCAGGCTGCGCCACCAGAATGAGGTGTCGGTATCATCCAGGGAGCGCCAACGGCGGATCGGGTCGCCGCCGGGGGGCTCCACCTTGATCACATCAGCACCAAAATAGGCGAGCAGCGTGCCGGCAAAAGGACCGGCCAGCAATTGGCCCAGTTCCACCACGCGGATACCGGCCAGGGGCAGGGAACGTTCGCTCATCGGGTCTTCCTTCGTTATCTGAGCGCATTGTGCCCGACGGAACGGGCACAGGCGAACCCCATGCTACAATCCAGCCCCAACTACCCCGCTTCGCCAACAACAGGAGTCCCCATGACCCCGGAACGCTATCGCCGGTTGCTGGACACATTGGATCGCCGTCAGCCGGATCTCACCGTGATCATGGAAGGGGTGCACAAACCCCATAATATCGCCGCTGTGGTGCGCACCTGCGACGCCGTCGGCATTCTCGACGTGCACGCCGTGCTGCCGGAAAATCGCGCCAAAGTAGCGGCGGGCACCGCCATGGGCTCGCAGCGCTGGATCAATCTGCACAAGCATAACGACGGGGTGGCCGCCATCGAACAGGTGCGTGCCCAGGGCATGCAGGTGCTGGCCGCCCACTTTTCCGACACCGCGCTGCCATACCGCGAAGTGGATTTCACCAAGCCCACGGCGTTACTGCTGGGCACCGAGCGCTTCGGTGTCAGCGAAGCCGCCGGCGCCGCCGTGGACGGTCATGTGATCGTGCCGATGATGGGCATGGTGGCGTCGTTCAATGTCAGCGTGGCGGCGGCGATCATTCTGTCCGAAGCTTGCGAACAGCGGCGCGCGGCCGGGTTCTATGATCGCCCCCGGCTGGATCCGGAAACCTACCGGCATACGTTGTTCCGCTGGGCGCATCCGAAACTGGCGGGCTATTGTGATCGCTATGGGCTGCCTTATCCGGAATTGAACGACAACGGCGAAGTCCGCCATGCCACGCGTTTCAACGCGGAATTGGCCGCCGCCAAGGCGCGGCAGGAAGCGGCGTCGTGAGTGCACCGGCGCCACTGGCGCTGCAGGCCCGTCTCAATGCCTTGCTGCCGGAAATCCAACTGTGTGCCACGCCGCTGCCGTTGGTGCCGGAGCTGTCCTTATGGCTGTTGGACCGGCTGCTGGCGGACCGGCGTCTGGATCAGGAGGTGGCCAATGCCTTGATGGAAGCGCCGCCATACTGGTCGTTATGTTGGGCCTCGGGGCAGGTGTTGGCACGCCATCTTCTGACCCACCCGGAGTGGGTGGAGGACCGCTGTGTGGTGGACGTGGGGCCCGGCTCCGGAGTGGTGGCGGTGGCCGCCGCCAGGGCCGGCGCCCGCCGTGTGATCGCCTGCGATCTGGACCCGGACGCGCTGGCCGCCTGCGAAGCCAACGCCGCCCTAAACGGGGTCAGTGTGGAATTGAGCGACGATCTGGAGGCCTGTCTGGCTCTGGCCGATCGCATCACCGCCGCCGATATTCTCTATGACCGGGATAACCTGCCACTGCTGGCCCGCTTTCACCAGGCCGGCGCGCCGGTGTTGCTGGCGGATTCCCGTATCGCCGAATTGAATCCGCCGGGGTATCGCCTGCTGGGACACTGGCACGCCACCACCTGGCCGGATCTGGGGGAAGCCAATGAGTTTAATCAGGTCCGGCTGTTTTTATCGGAACCCCATTTGTTGGAACCCTGAAGGCCGGGTCAGGGTCGAAGCTTCACGATTCGCTAATTTGGCCGTCATGTTGATCGCCAATTCAAGCCCGATTAAGTTAGTGCCCAGGTACAGGAGGATGTGGCCTTGTACGCACCATTGAAATCCTATTATTCCTTTATTTGCGCGCTTTGCGTTGCTCTGTTGTTGGCCGCCGCCGTGCCGGCGCGGGCGGCGTTGCCCGTGGCGCAAGGGGAGTCGTTGCCGACCCTGGCTCCGATGTTGGAAAAAACCGCGCCGGCGGTAGTGAACATCGCCATCGAGACGCGGGTGCGCACCGCCCGCAACCCGCTGTTGGAAGATCCGTTCTTTCGCCGTTTTTTTAATATTCCCGAGCAACAGCAGCCTTCCACCCGGCGTGCCATCAGCGCCGGCTCCGGCGTTATCGTCGACGCCAGGCAAGGCTACGTGCTGACCAACGCCCATGTGGCCAAGAACGCGGATAAGATCGAAGTGACTCTCACCGATGGCCGCGAACTGAGCGCGGAACTGGTGGGGCTGGACGAGGAAGTGGATCTGGCGGTGCTGAAGCTGGACAAGACCGACCATCTGACCCAGATCCGGATCGGCGATTCCACCGGTTTACGGGTGGGGGATTATGTTCTGGCTATTGGCAACCCTTTTGGTCTCGGCCAAACCGTGACCTCCGGCATCGTCTCCGCGCTGGGCCGGACCGGCCTGGGCATTGAAGGTTACGAGAACTTCATTCAAACCGACGCCTCCATCAACCCCGGCAACTCCGGCGGTGCGCTGGTCAACCTGCGTGGTGAACTGGTCGGTATCAATACGGCGATACTGGCGCCTTCCGGAGGGAACGTCGGTATCGGTTTCGCCATTCCCACGGAAATGGCGGTGAATGTGATGGAGCAGTTGATCGAGCATGGCGAGGTACGCCGCGGTGTGCTGGGTGTGACGATCCAGGATCTGACACCGGAGCTGGCGGACGCCTTCCAGGTGGAACAACGGCAGCGCGGTGTGGTGGTCACCAATGTGGTGGAGGACAGTGCCGCCGATAAGGCCGGTCTCAAGGCTGGTGATGTAGTGGTGGAAGTGGACGGCCAGGCGGTGACCCGGGCGGCGGATTTGCGTAACAAGGTCGGGCTGTCGCCGGTGGGCGAGAAAGTGCGGCTGAACATTATTCGCGATGGCCGTAAGCGCGAAGTCGTGGCGGTCATTACCGAGTCCGATCAGCGTCAGTCCGGCGGCGATGCCATATCCAAGTTCCTGCAAGGCGCCAGCCTGCGCGATCTGCGTAAAGGCGAGCTGCGGCACGCCGACAGTGGTGTGCTGGTGGAAGCGGTGGCACGTAATTCCCCGGCCTGGCGCGCCGGTCTGCGTGGCGGTGATGTGATTATCAATGCCAACCGCCAGAATGTGGCGAATATGAAGGAACTGGAGTCGGCGGTGCCCGACGCCGATGCCGCCCTGTTGTTGCGCGTTAATCGTGACGGCGGCGTGTTCTTCGTGGTGGTGCGCTGATTCGGATAAATCCGGGTGTGGGCGTATAAGCGGGCTGTCCCACAACGGTGGGACAGCCCGGCCGGTCTTCGCTAACGGGCTGGAAAAGCGGTCCAGCGATCCAGCCAGGTGGCACTGGCCCCGGGCCGCACCGCGCCAAGGTAGTTGGCCGCTTCGTCCCAGAATTCGCCTTGAGGTACTGGCACCGCGCCGCGCGTTGCCGGTGACCGCAGGGCCGGCGTGACATTGGGATGATAAGGGTTGATCGCATCCTGATTGAAGCGCGGGTCTTCATCGAAACGGACGCTGCTCAATCCTCGGAAAAAGGTGTCTTCGTCGAAGCCGCCGTCGTCGTCCGCGTCGCCTTGCTCCGCTTCGAAATAACTCAGGCCGCGCGGGCCGATGCCATGCATCAGCACACCCTGGAAATCCAGCGCGCCGGTATCCAGATTCGCCACCGTGGCGCCATCGCGCAGATCGATGGCTTCGCCGGAAAAACCGCTGATCAGCAGATTGTGGAAATGGCCCCCGGTACCTTCGCGCAGGGTCATGGCGCGATGATGGCGGGTGCTGCTGCGCGGCGACACCAGCGTGACGTTGTACATTATCGGCTCGGAGCGGGGCAGTGCCTGGTGATGGGCGCCGTTGTTGTCCGCTTCGAAGGCGTTGTCGCCGCTATCCTCGTGTTGTTGTACCACCAGGAACTGCACTCTGCCGCGCCAGCCCAGATCCCAGTCGAGCCCGTCGTCGCCGGCACCGGTAATCACGATGTGGCGCAGATCGACGTTGCCGCCAAACACTTCCACGCCATCGTCCAGGGACCGGTGCACCTGCACATGACGGACAATGGTGCCGCTGCCGCAACCACCCAGGGTGAGCCCGTTCAGCTCATTGTTGGCATAAACCTCGAAGCCGGCGAACTCGATCCGGGCGTATTCCAGTACGCCGCAACTGCCTTGCGGGTTCTGTCCGCCGTAGGCGCCGAGCGGATCGCCGGCATCAATGCCTTCGATCTGGGCATCGGGTTCGTTGACCGGAGCGTCCCCCAGCAAGACCAGCCCGCCCCAATCGCCGGCGGCTCTTTTCCCTTCGGGCTGGCTGCTGGTGAAAACGATGGGGGCATCCTCGCGGCCGGCGGCGTGGAGACGGGCCCCGCGAGTGATGACCAGCGCCGAATCGGCGCGGCCGAGGATGCGAGCGCCCGGCTCAATGGTCAGGCGCACGCCGGGCAGTACGTACACCACGTCCCCCAGTACCCAATCGCGGTCGGCGGTCCAGGTCTGGTCCTGCTCGATCACCCCGGTCACTACCCGGTCGCCTTGCAGGTAGGGCAAAGCCAGCCACCAGAACAGCAGCAGGCACAGCGACAAGGTGCCAATGATCAGAGGCCATGCCAGCCGCCGGTAAGCGAAACGGGAAGGACCCGTGGCGGTCGCTTGAGGACGGGCGTTATTGGCCGCGTCGGCGTGGTCAAGGCGCGCCAGTTCCTCACCCAGATGACGGATATGATTGTGAGGGCTGTGGCGGGCCCGTTCGATAATTTCCGCCCGGTAGCGGGCGTCGTTCAGCAAGGTGTTGAAATGAATGAAACCGAGACCTGTGTCCCCGGCGCGGTCGTAGTTCTGCTTCAACTGCCAAAGCAATTCCACCAGACGCGCGCGAGCCGGCGTGCCGTCGCCCATGGTAGTCCCCCCAGATGTTTTTGTTTAACAACCCAAGGAGCCAGTGTGGAAGTAAAAAATGACAGTCGTGCTAAGGGGGGGGTAGGTCTCCATCGGGGGCACGGGTCTGTACAGACCCGCTTCGAGGGAACCGTCGCGCTTCGGGCTTCAGCAATGTTGATCGCTGGCACAGAACGGGCTACGAAGCCGCTGTGGGAGCTTGCTTGCAAGCGAATCGGGGCCACTTCTTCCACTTCGCTTGCAAGCAAGCTTGTATGGTTTCCC
>NZ_ARXS01000012.1 GCF_025532145.1 Alloalcanivorax balearicus MACL04
AGCCGCTTTTCCCGGTAATCCGCGATGAACCTTTTTTATGACCGGCATTAATTACTCCATCAGGGACGCGGAGCCGCGTTATACCTTTGCGAGAACGCCGTGAAGCAGGGTCCCGCAAAGGTATAACGGGGCTCTGCTTCGAGGTAACCGGCGAGTGCGGATGTCCTTTCACCGAAGCCGCTGTGAGAGCTTGCCCGCAAGCGAATCTTGAGGCCCTGACGCCCATTCGCTTGCAGGCAAGCTCCCACAGGTCCCTTCTGTGCCGGCGATCGACGTTACCGGAGTCTGGAAGGCCTCCGTACAGACCCATTGTTTCTCCCCGTGGCATCCCACCTTCAACCGGGTATGATGATTTTTTTGTGATCTTTTGAACGCTTGCGCCAGGAGTTTTTTTCTTGCCTGACAGTACATCGGGCCAGCCCCGTTCGGACCAGGACGGCCTGCCCACGGAGCAACGACGCTGGGCCATGTTCGCTATCGTGGTAAGCGTCGGCCTGGCAGTGTTGGACAGCAACATCGTCAACGTGGCGCTGCCCACCATTGCCCGGGATCTGGAGATCAGTCCGTCGCAGTCGGTGTGGGTCGTCAATGCCTATCTGCTCGCCGTGGCCACCACCTTGCTGCCGCTGTCGTCACTGGGTGACATCGTCGGTTATCGCCGCGTCTATCAGAGCGGGCTGGCGGTGTTCACTATTGCCTCCCTGGTGTGCACGCTTGCTGATTCCCTGGTAACCCTCACCGCCGCCCGTTTTTTTCAGGGGCTGGGCGCGGCCGGGGTCATGAGCGTCAATGCCGCTCTGGTGCGCTTTATCTATCCGTCACGCTTATTGGGCCGGGGCATCGGTCTGATCGCCATGGTGGTGGCCTTATCCTCGGCGGTCGGCCCCACCGTGGCCTCCGGCATTCTGTCGGTGGGATCCTGGTCCTGGCTGTTCGCGGTGAACATCCCCTTGGGCTGTCTGGCCTTCGTGCTGGCCCGCCACAATCTGCCCGAGACCGGCCAGGCTCCGCGCCGCTTTGACTGGGGCAGCGCGCTCCTCAATGCACTGGGTATCGGCTTGCTGGTCATGGCGGTGGACAGTCTCGCCCATGGCATGGGTGGCACCGTGGCGGCGCTGGCGCTGGCCGCCTCGCTGGTGGTGATCGCGTTGCTGGTACGCCGGCAGCTGTCCCAGTCCTCGCCGCTGCTGCCGGTGGACTTGCTACGTATTCCGCCGTTCGCGCTGGCCATCGGCACCTCGTTTTGCGCCTTCACCAGCCAGATGGCGGCGTTCATCGCTCTGCCCTTTTATCTGCATGACATTCTCGGCTACAGCGCGGTGGAAACCGGGTTGCTGATGACACCTTGGCCGGCGGCGGTGGCGGTCACCGCCCCCATCGCTGGGCGATTGGCGGATCGTTATCCCATTGGCGTGCTGTGTTCCCTCGGACTGCTGCTGCAAATGACCGGATTACTATTACTTGCCGCGCTGCCGGAACAACCGCCATTGCCTGCGCTGCTGGGATCCATGGCGCTGTGCGGTATTGGTTTCGGACTGTTTCAGGCGCCCAATAATCGCGCCATGATCGGGTCGGCGCCAAGGGAACGTAGCGGTGGTGCCGGCGGCATGCAGGGTACCACCCGGTTGATAGGACAGACCCTGGGCGCGGCGCTCACCGCCCTGGTGTTCGGACAGTTGACCAACGGCATCACTCCGGCGTTGATCATGGCCGCCGCCTTTGCCGCCATCGCCGCGGCAATCAGCCTGTTCAGGATCCGCTCCACACCCCGGCTGTAGCCGGACTCAGACGGCCAGCGCACTCCAGGTCACGGCCACCAATTCCCGCAGATGGGTGGTTGGCGCGGCGGCGCTCTCCGACGCCAACCAGGCCCGGCACAGCAACTGGGCCGGCCCCAGCAGGGTGGCCACCACCACCTCCGGGGACACGGGTTTGAGTGTGCCCTCCGCCACGTGCCGCCGCACCCAGGCGGAGACCGTCGACATCAACGCGGTATTGGCCTGTTCCACCTGACGCGCCAGATCCTCGCCCCATCCCGTGTAGCCGCGCTCGGACAGGAATCGCGCCCAGTCACGGTTTCCCTCGGTCCATTCCAGGTGGTAACGCAACACCGCCGCGACGACGTCACGAGCGCCACCGCCCTGCTCCAACTGTGCCGCCAGGCCGCTCTGATAGTCCCGGATCCCCTCCAGGTATACCGCCTCGCACAGGCTCTGCTTGTTGGCGAAGAAGTGAAACAGGCTGCCATTGCTCACCTCGGCCCGCTCACGAATCGCCTGCATGGTAGCGTTGGCCACGCCCTTTTCCACGAAAGTGGCCAAGGCCGCGGCAACGATCTTGTCACGTGTATCCGAACTCGGCATTCCCGGCCCTCGGCAGTGGCGGTGGAAAGTAGAAAGGAAAGCACCCTAATGCGATTCGCAACAAGGCACAACCTGAGTGGATTGACGCTTCTGGAGCATATCTCTAGAGTAATGCTCCATTCATGGTATCGCCATTCCGGTGATGCCCCGAACCCGGGAGACTCTCCATGCACGCCTCTTTGCAGCAGGCCCGGCAGGTCCTGGCCGAGCAAGCCTTCAGTGCCCTGTTGGGGACGGAATTACTGGACTATCAGCGGGGAAAAGCGACTCTGCGCCTGAAGGTGAAGGACGATCTGCGCCAGCAATACGGCTTCGTCCACGGCGGCGTCCTGAGCTATCTGGCCGATAACGCGCTGGCGTTCGCCGGTGGCACGGTTCTGGAGCCGCTGGTGTTTTCCTCGGAATTCAAGATCAACTACCTGCGCCCCGCTGGCGGCGACACCCTGCTGGCGGAGGCCACGGTGATTCATGCCGGCCGTAATCAGGCCGTGGTTCGTTGCGACATTTACGATTGCCGTGATGAGCAGCGCAAACTCTGCGTGGTGGCCCAGGGCACCATCGTCCGCAGTCCACCGCCCGCCAGTTGAGTTAGCGCCAGGGTGAATCGCCGCCTTTGACCAGCAGTTGCCAGACCCGCGCCGCGGCGTCGGACAACGGATGAGAGCGCAGCCGGCAGGCACTGACATCGACCCGCACGCCGGTATCCAAAGGCAGCGCCAGCAGATGTCCCGAGGCGATATCCGCCTCGATCAGCAGATCCGGCGCCACCGTGATTGCCTGGCCGGCCCGGCACAATGCCAGGCAGGAACTGATCGCCGCCATCTGATATTCGGCGCCCTTGCGCTGCTCCAGCAAGGCCTGAAACCAAGGCGACAGCCTTTGCCGATACTCCGTGGGCACAATCGGCAATGCCCATGGCATGCGCGCCATGAATGCTTGGGCAGCGGCAGGATCTTCACCGACCGGTTCTTTCTCCTCGCGGACCCAGGCCGTCGGCGCCACCGCCCGCAGCGGCAAATGACGCAACGGCTGAACCACCGTATCAGCTTGATCCGCCAGGGTTTCCAGCTGCGGGCGGTCATAGACCAGAAAGTCGTACCGGTAGGCGTACAGCCCTTCCTGCAGGGCGTCAAACTGATCCGCGTGCAGATCCAGCCGGATGCCGCTGCCCTCACGTCGTAGTGGCCCGGCCAGACTCTGGCCGAGAATATCCGGCGCGAAGGGCCCGCAGCCGACCCGCACCAGACCACTGCGCCCTTCATGGAAACGGGCCACCAGCAGGTCCAGCCCGGCCACTTCGTCGAGCACCCTGCCCGCCTGTTTATACAGTGCTCGCGCCAATTCCGTGGGGCGCAAGGACCGCGTGTGCCGCTGAAACAGAGCCCCGCCCACACGCGCCTCCAACTTACTCAGGCTGTGGCTCAACGCCGGTTGCGACATACCCAGCGCCCGCGCCGCCGCCGACAGGCTGTCATGCTCATACACCGCCCGGAACTGAACCAGCTGCTGCAAGGGCCACATCGCCACTCTCCTTATTGTCATTCGGTCATACTGGGAGAATCATAAATAAAGAGAATGGATTTATTCACCCTGTTTATCAATGATCCCGGCATACTCCGCTCATCCAATAATCAATAACAGGGAACATCATGACCGGACCGGATCGGCGCACCGTTCTCAAACAGCTGGCCCTGGGGGCGGCCGCGCTAGGCGTCAGCCGTCCCGCCGGCGCTCGCACGCCATCGCCGGTCCGCGGCGACCGTCCTCTCAACGTACTGCTACTGGTGTCGGATCAGGAGCGGTCCTGGATGGATCTGCCAGCGGAGCTGGATCTGCCGGCCCATCGAACCCTGCTCGCGGAAGGGGTGGGTTTCAATCAGTATCATGTGAACACATCTCCGTGCTCGCCTTCGCGTTCGGTGATGTACACCGGACAACACACCATGCATACCGGCATGACCGCCAATCTGCATGCTCCGCCCTTTCCTACTCTGAATCCGGACCTGCCCACCGTCGGCCACTTCTTTCAGGAGATGGGCTATCACACCGCCTATAAGGGCAAATGGCACCTGTCGGATATTGAGGACGGTCCGGGTCTGCTCTATGGCAGCTACCCGAGCCGCGATAAAGCTCTGGAGGAGCACGGCTTTCACGACTACAACCTCACCGGCGATGTGCACGGCTCGGTATGGCAGGGTTATCTGGCCGATCGCATGGTGGCCGGCGAGGCCAGCCACTGGCTGGCACGGCGCAGTCATCAGTTGGACAAACCGTGGATGCTGGCAGTGAATTTCGTCAATCCCCACGACATCATGTTCTTCTCCAGCGGCGCACGACAGGAACAATCGCGGGTCAATCCGGATTTCATGGCGCCGCTGCGGCCGCCGCCCAACGACCCGGTGTACGAGGCGGATTGGCGCCATATTCCGCTACCGCGCTCCTTCCATCGCGCCAATCTGATCGACAAACCCTGGTGCCACCGCTCTTACGCCCAAGTACTCGATGCCATTTATGGCCACATCGATAAACAGGACGAAGCCGCCTGGCGCGCCAACCAAAGCTACTACTTCAACTGCATTCGCGATGTGTCCCGTCAGGTGGAGCACGTGTTGCAGGCGCTCAAGGCCAGCGGCCAGTGGGAAAACACCATCATCGTCTATACCGCCGACCACGGCGAAATGGCAGGCGCCCAGGGACTGCGCCAGAAAGGCCCGCTGATCTACAAGGAAAACAGCCGCGTTCCCCTGATCATCCGCCATCCGGATGTGCAGGGCGGACGCCGGGTGGACAACCTGGGCAGCACGGTGGATTTGCTGCCCACCCTGGTGGGGCTCGCCAGCGCGGGCAAGCACAAGAGCGAAACACCGGGAGTGGACCTGAGCCCGGCACTCAACGGCAAAACCACCGAACGAGACGATCGGGGCGTGCTGTTCGCCTATGGCGTACTGCTCTATACCGATCCGGAAGCAACCCGGCGGCTGGCCAAAGAGGGCGACGAGATCACCCCCATGGCCATGCTCGCCGACTTTTTCAAGCAACTGCGCCTGGGCCCCGAATTGGGTAATCGGGGCCTGCATAGGGGGGTGCACGACGGCCGCTATAAGTTCGCGCGCTATTTCAGTCCCGACAGCCATCACACGCCGACGGACTGGGAAACGCTGCGAGCACATAACGATCTGGAGTTGTATGACACTCATTCCGATCCGGATGAGCTCAACAATCTCGCGGCCGACCCGGAGAAGGTAAAGCCTCTGCTGATGGCCATGAACGAAAAGACCAACCAACTGGTGGCCGCCGAGATTGGCAAGGACGAGGGCCAGGAATTTCCCGGTCCGACGTTTCTTTACCGACTTTGACGGAGAACAACACCGCGGCTCCCCCGCGGTGCTTTTTATGGCGGTCCCATGTGAAACGGCATGGGACCGTTTTTTTTATTCGCCGTGGTATCAGAGCAAAATGGGATTGCCCACTATCGGAGACGCGGATCTGCGCGGGGGGCTTCCGGGAACGCCGTGAATACCTCCTTGTAGGCTCCCGGTTTGACGTCCCTGTCAAACAGGGTCCCGGAAGCCCCCCGTACAGATCCGCTTCGAGTGAATCCCAACATCTGGGGTCCCAAGCACGACGAACCTTGCGGAATGAGGAGATCGCTCCATCTCTTCCATCGTCGCCGCTGAGACGCTTGTTAAGAACACCAATGCTTGCCCGTCACCTCGAAGCTGGGCTGCGTTATACCTTTGCGGGACCCTGCTTCACGACGTTCCCGCAAAGGTATAACGCAGCCCAGCGTCCCTGATGGAGGGAAGTTTTCGCGCCGCGACCATCACCTTTAAAATCGCTCCCGGCTTTTAACCGGCCCGTTCCTGCTCCCGTCCCCAATAGAAGTCCTCCCGCCAATAACGGAACTTGCCGAAATCGCCGTGATTCTGCGGCACACTGTCGTCGTTGGCGGGAAAGACTTTCAGGTAGGCATTGCCCGCGTCCTCGTAAAACGGAAGCAGGTGACGGGCGTTGGTCCAGCGGCCGGAGCGGCGGTCCAGCATATGATCCGGTTGCGTCAGCATGTCATCCAGCCATACCAGCAAACTGCCGTTGGGAATCAGAAAAAAACCGTTGACCTCCCGTTCCTCGCTGGTCGGATGCAGCGTCAGATTATAGAAGGCGACGCCGGGATCATCGGCGTGAGCCTTGAGCCACGGATAGGTTTTATCGATCCAGTTGCGGTTGCTGTCGGCGGCGCCCATGTGAACGATGGTTTTATACGGCAGTTGCGGGTACAGCGACACCAGTTCATTGGCGACGATGGCCCCCATGCTATGCCCCACCAGCGTGATCTCCATGGTCATGCCGGCCGGCAAACGCTGATTCAGCGCATCAAGACGCCGCGCCAGCACCGCCACCACGCCATTGCCTTCCACCGCGCAGTCCTCGCCACAATAGCTCTCGTTGTAGCCGAGAACGTCCGCCTCCATGGTGGTCAAGTGCTTGGTGCGGCGCAGCATCATGCTCCAGGCCGGTGTGCCAAGGCCCTGGACCACCGGCGTGGTGACCAGACGGACCACGCCCGGCAACACCTGGCCAGCGCGATACCGGGTCTGATCCAGAAAGGAATAAGGGTCGCTGGCCGGCCAGTAGAGCGCGTCACTAGGGAGGTAATCAGAGCGATCTCGGTCCATGCCCCGCTGCCTCGCATCGGCGGCGGCGAGGCTGTTGGCCGCCACATCCCAGCCGGTCTCCGGCGCTTTCGCCAAACCGCTCAGAGCATCACTGAGGGTATAGATGGTACCACGTACCGGCGCCACAGGCCCCGTAGCGATGCCGCCATTGCGCACCGCGGTGAAGCGATCCCAGAACGACACGAAAGCGCCGGAACGCCAACTGACATAGAGCGGATAGAAACCGTCCAGTTGTATCTCCGCCAGCCGCCTTTCCAGGCGCTTGTCGTTATTGGCGGGATGATTCAATCCGCCGTGGAAAAACAACAACACTTTAACAACGTGGCCGCCACATTTTTCCCGTTTTCGCGCCCAGGACAACATGTCCGCTTCGATGTCATCGAGCAAAGCCTGATACTCTGCATAAAGGGCGCGGTTGCCAACGTCCTCCATCGCCACCCTGCTTTTTTCCATCTCGTTTATCTTCGTCTTGGAACGCTCCGCGTTGAAGCGCTCGACGGATTTGAAATTGGCTTCGTGCTGGCGTGAGTAAGGGTCATAGGCCCCATTGAGATCACTGCCGATATGGTGCAATCGTTTAGGGTTAGTCTGATCATATTGGGGTTTGGGGAAAAGCCGGGCGCAGCCGGACAACATCATCAGGCTGACGGCAAGCAGCACTACACCTGACAAACGGGTCCGGCCAGTCACGCTGGGGGTGGCTGGCATACTGAAATCCTTATTGTGTTGTTATTTGGTTTTGGTCATTCCCGCCCTGAATAGAGCACGGATTAAAATGTGACGTCAATCACATAAATCAGCGTTCCCCGTGCCCCAGCATCGCCGTTGCTTCGCGGCCAGCCAGTGCCAGAAGACAGCCGCCGCCGACCAGCAAGTACAGATAAAAGGTCATGAACCGCCACACCAGCAACACCGTGGCGGTGCTCACCGCTCCCAGCCAGGGCGTCAGCAAGGCGGCACCGGCGACCTCCGCCCCGCCGGCGCCGCCGGGCAGCAAGGTCAGATACCCTGCTCCCATCGCCATCATCTGTACAAAGAAGCCGTACACCCAGTCCACATGTTTGCCCAGCGCCAGCACGGTGAGATATATCACCGAATAACGCAGTAGCCAGTGCGCCAGACACAGGCCGAACAGGGCCATCAACCGGCGGCGCGGCACTCGCAGTGTTTCCACCATGCTCTGGCGGAAGCGCAGCAATGCCCGGGCCAGAGCGCGACGCCGCCGCAACGGCACCTGCCAGCGTTCCAGCCAGGGGTCGGTGAAACGCAGGATGTCACTGAAGCGGTTCGCCACCGCCCAACACAGCAGCAATGCCAGACCCAGCAGCACCATCGGCAAAGCCAGTTGCCACCAGCCCTCCAGATCCAGATAACGGCTCAGCCCGTACAGCGCCACCGTCGGCAGCAACACCAGAAACACCACCAGGTCGGTGATCTGATCCACCGCGAACACCGCCGTGGCGGTGGCCGGTGTCACCTGATAGCGGCGCAGCAGCGCCACCAGCGTAAAGGGCGCACCGCTACCGCCGGGGGTGGCATTGAGCGCGCACTCGGTGGCCATCACCGTGGCGAGAGCACCGCCGTGGCCCAGCCCCTCGGCGCGATCCGCCAGCATGATGCGCAATCGCCAGGCATTGAGGTTCCAGCACAGGAACATCATCGCCACCATCAGCAGCAACCAACCCGCCGGAATAAGCGTCAGCCCGTGAAAGGCACTGGCGCCCCCCAGCACCAGCGGCACCAGCGCTCCCAACCCCAGAGCCAGGAGCAACAGCCACCAGCGGCGCCTCACGCCGTCTCCCCGGTCAATTCGTCCAGCCATTGGGATTTGGTCAACGCCCTGCGGCAACCGGCCAGCCGCTCAATGGTGGTGATCCAGGCTCGCCGTGAACGTTGGTGGCGCATGTCCACCGGGTGCACCGCCAGACGCAATACCGGTGCGGCGCGATGCGCCCATTCGCGTGCCCGATTGACCCCCTGGAACAGCCCGCGGCGCCACGGCGAGCGAGCCGACCATACCAGTGTTGGTGTCTGCAGAAACAGGCCGCTGCCGGGGCAATGGAAGCCGTCCCGGTCGGTCCAATACGTAAATCCGGCTTCGGCGATGGCGGCGCGGGAGCCGGCGCTGGTCATCCATCCCGGTGGCACGAATCCGCGGGCCGGCCAGCCGAGCTGGTGAAACATCGCCAGACCTCGCTGTATGCGCGCTGCCGCCGTTTCTCCGTCGAGGGCGGCGAACTCGCCTTCGTGCGTCAACAAACGCCGGCGCACCCAGCCTCCCGGCGTGGTCGGTGGCGGACTGTCGTCATGGTGGAAGTAGCCGTGCAACACCAACTCGTCACCACGCCGGCGGCGCTGTTCCAGCGCCTGGCAAAAGGCCTTGTCCTCGATAAAGCGCCCGCCGCCATGAAAGTCCGGCACCACCAGCAACGTCAGCGGAATTCGTGGGTGGCGTTCGAGAGCACGCAGCAATGGTTGATAATCCGCCCAGGTCGCGGGACACACATCGTGCAGCGACAACAGGAAGGCACTGTCGGGGCGGGAATCAGGTCTGGGGGCCATGGTGTTCCGATATCCGCGTTTCAGGACGGGCGCCAACCAGCCTGCGATAGTGGCGCACCAGACTGTCCACCACCTTGTCCCAGCCGTGCTCCGCTTCCACATGGCGGCGGGCCCGCTCGCCCATGGCCACCGGGTCGTGCTCCTCGAACAAGGTACGTACCGCCGCCGCCATGGCCACCCCGTCATGGGGCGGCACTCTTAATCCGCAGCCCTCCGGCACTACTTCCGGCAACGCGCCACCGTCGGCGCAAATCACCGGGATGCCCGAAGCCATTGCCTCGAGTGCGACCAGCCCGAAGGTTTCCTGATCCCCGGCGTGCAGCAGCGCATCCGATGACGCCAGCCAGGCCGCCACTTCCGTCGCCGGCAGGAAGTCCTCGAACACAGTGGTATTACCCGGCACGTCCGATTGTGGGCCGGTGCCGATCAGCAACAGGTGATAACCCGAGCCCAGTTTCCGCAAGGCGTGGAACAGCACCGGCAAATGTTTTTCCTGGGAGCCCCGGCCGGCGAACACCAATAAACGTTCGTGCTCTCCGAGCCCCAACCGCGCCCGGGCCAGAGGGTCGGCACGATTAGGGTGGAAAGTATGGGCGTCCACGCCCAACGGCTGTACCTCCACGTTATGCAACCCGCAGTCCCACAGCCGCTCGGCCATCACCCGGGATGGACTAAGCACCAGATCGAATCCGTCGTACAGCTTCCTGAGGTAGGCACGGGTGGCCCCGTCCAGCATCGGGCTGATGCGGTTGTGCAGGAGCGTGATCAGATCGGAGTGGTAAAACGCCACCGCCGGCACATCCAGCATTCGCGCCGCCCGGAGTGCCGCCCAGGCGGGCGTGTAGGGATCGCCGGCCTCGATCAGGTCGGGCTGCAAGCCGGCAATAATGTGACTCCACTGCCCCACCCGGGTGGGAAAGCGAAAGCCCGGCGCCATTGGCAGGTTGAGCGCCGGCAGTTGAATGAAGTCTCCTTGCATCACTGCCGCCGCGCCCGGGTACACCACCTTATGTTCCATGTCCCTGGCCAACAGTCCCTTGCGCTTGCTGTCCACATAGGTGTGCACCCCGCCGCTGGACTGCGCATAAAACAAAGTGGTATCGACGACTCTCAAGCGTGACTCCTTTCTCTCGCCTGTGGTGAGCGCCCCGGGACCGCACCGATTTGTGACCCGGTAATGACCCGGGGGTTTCAATATTGTGATAGGACGAACGGCGCAAGCGTTCAATAGGAAAGGAGGAAAAATTTCACAACCCCGCGAATTCCCTGAGGCCAGGCTGGTAAAGGGTTGTAAAACGCGTCAGCGGGTGTGCAGCGGGTCCTGGCGATAGAACTGCGCCAACTGGCCATAGACCTCCGGCAGAATCTGTTCGAGGGGCTCCGGAGTCTCGAAAAAGCTTTCCGTGATCACCGCGAAGAACTCCCCCGGATCCTGCAGGGCATAGGGATCGAGAAAAGGCTCTCCCTCCCGCTCGGCCTGTTCCAACGCGCTCCAGGCTCGCGTGAAGGTGTTGTGCCAGACCCGGGCGTCCATGCCATGATGCAGAGGAGGCGCGCCATTGGCGCTGCCGCTGCGCATATCCAGCTTGTGCGCCATCTCGTGCAGCACCACATTGAACCCCGGCTCCGATGACGCCGCCTGCACATCCTGCCAGGACAGCAGCACCGGTCCCCGGTCCCAGGCTTCCCCGGCCAGCACCCGCCCCTCACTGTGAACGATGCCGAACTCGTCCATTTCATCACCCGGTGTGACGAAAGCGTCCTCATAGACGATCACCGTGTACCAGCCGTCGTACCAGTCCAGATCCAGGCCCATGATCATCACCACCGCCATGGTGGCGATCTTCAATTCCATGGCCGGAGTCACCTGGAAATCACCGCCGCCGCGAAACTCCTTACGCAACAGGAAACGCAACGTCTGCTGGAACAGCCGCTCGCGGCGCTCTCCCTGGTAACGCCGAGCTGGCGCCCAGTCGGCAACGGCGTCTTCCCATTGTTCCCGGGTCACCGGCAAACGGGCCAAACGTCGGTTTTCCAGCCACAGACGGGTACGGTCAAACATGAGAGGTCCAGCAGGTGGAACAGGGTCGCGCGGAAGCGCTCAGGCAGCTTGCCCCGTTCCCACGACACGTACAAGCACGGAACGATTGCAGGCTGTTTCAAAAATACGGATATGCCCATTCGCGGCTAAAGCAGCTTTCCACAGCGGCTTCGTGGATTGCTCCGTGGGAAGCTGGCTTGCCAGCGAATCGGCCTGACGTGTTACGTGGGCAGTGGTTCATGAGCCGCGATTGTCGTGCTGCCCTCCCCACCTCCTGCTACACTCCGTTCCTGCGTCGGTGCTGACGCTTTATCCGCTTTTATCCCTGGGAGAGAAAACGATGGTGTTGTCCATGGCCGTGCCTTTGGTGCTGCATATACTGGCGGCGGTGATTTGGGTCGGCGGCATGTTTTTCGCTTACATGGCTTTGCGTCCCGCCATGGGCGCCACTCTGGATCCGGAGTCCCGGCCACGCCTGTGGCTGCACACTCTGGACCGTTTTTTCCGCTGGGTATGGGGCTGCATGGCGGTGTTACTGATCACCGGCCTGTGGATGGTGTTCGGCGTCTATGGCGGCATGGGTTCCACCGGCGCCTATGTGCACACCATGCTGGCACTGGGCCTGGTGATGATGGCGCTGTTCGCCCACGTCTACTTTGCTCCCTTTCGCCGTCTGCGCCAGGCGGTAACGGTCCGTCATAACGCCGACGCCGCTTTTCAGATCGGACAGATCCGGCGCATCGTCGGCATCAACCTGATACTGGGTCTGCTGGTGATCAGCATCGCCGCCGCCGGCCCCTATTTCTAAGAACCTGTGAAAAACACCCCGTCATCCCGAGATCTTCCTCTGTAAGGCGCATGGCTTCGTAGAGGGAGATGCCGGATCGAGTCCGGCATGACGTTCTTCAGAGGCTTCCTGGTCCGTGCCGGTGAAGCCGCCATGCCACCGTGTTAGAATTCGCATCGCCGTGCAATGCGGTCCCACACTTGTAGCGGAGTTATGGCCCTTCCCAGTTCGACCAAATCGGATCTTCTGCTGGTCTGCGTGACCTTGCTGGCGGCAGTCAGTTGGATGTTCTCCAAGGAGGCGGTGCTGCTGATGCCGCCGCTTTTGTTCATGTGTCTGCGTTTTCTGCTGGCCGGTCTGATTCTGGCTTTGGTGGGACATCGGCAATTGCGCCGCATGAATCGGGACAAGTACTGGCGCAGCGTCCAGGTGGGCATGGTGTTCGGCACCGCCATGAGCTTCTGGATCATGGGGCTGCACTACGGCAATCACGTCGGTGAAGGCGCTTTCATCACCAGCCTTGGTGTGGTGCTGGTCCCGGTAATGGCGCGCCTGGTGTTCAAGGAACAGCCGCCGCTGAGTACCTGGCTGGCACTGCCGGTGGCGGTGTGTGGGCTGGCGCTGTTGTCGCTGGACGGCGGCTTCCAGGCCGAGCTGGGGCAGTTTTTCTTCCTTGCCTCGGCGATGATTTTCGCGTTGTTTTTCACCCTCAACACCCGCGCCGCCAATAACGCCACCATCACCGGCAGCGGCGGCCGGATCACCACCCGCGAACGGGTACCGGCGCTGGCGCTGACCTCGGTGGTGCTGGTCACGGTGGGCCTGGTCACCGGCACCGCGTCCTTGCTGCTGGAGCCCTGGAGACCCACTTTCCATTCCGGCGAAGTGGGACTGGTGATTGCCGCCTGGGTGATCGCCAGCGCCACCCTGGGTACCGCCGCGCGGTTCTTTCTGCAGACCTACGCGCAGAGCCTGTCCATGCACAGTCATGGCGTGGTGATCATGATCCTGGAGCCGATGTGGACGGCGCTGTTGGCGGCGCTGTGGTTCGGCGAAACCATGAACGCCACCCAACTGGGCGGTTGCGCGATGATCTTCCTGGCGCTGCTGGTCAACCGCTGGGGCGCGATACGCCGAGTGCTCAAACGCTGGATCGATCAGCGCCGGGCGGCCCGCGCGTGACCCAGCCGGACCGTGGCGGCCCGCTACTGGTACTGGCCGTGGTCAGCTTGTTGCTGTTCGTCCCATTGGGGCCGGTGGTCTGGTGGTGGGCGCACAGGGATCTGAAGGCCATGGCCGAAGGCCGTATGGATCCCATAGGCCGACCCTTCACCTTATGGGCCCGGGGCCTGTCGATAGCGGCCACATTGCTTTTGGTGATGATGTTGATTGGAATTTTAATTGCTTTAATTTCAATGGGATAGGCAATCTTATTAATGCCAACTCTATATCACGATTTCGATTTTCCATTACCCCCGTTGAAGCCGATACTCGCCGCCCCCATTTGATGGCGCTAGTCTCCAACATTACCAACATTAGCCTGGATCAAGCCGGTTTAACCCGGCGATCCCGAATCCATCACCACCGGACACCCGACTTGGCCGCTCCGTCGTCCCGCAGCCTTCGCTCCAACCGCCGTGCACCGGCCGTGAGCCTGCTCGCCCATCTGCTATGGGTGCTGATGCTGCTTGCCGCGCCGCATTCCGGTCAGGCGTTTGACGCCCGCAAAGGCGGACCGCACACCCAGCCCCTCGACGGTGCCGCTCAACTTGCCCTGCCCTCCGGCTATCAAGTCCGTAACGACGCTTTTGCCACTGATCACCATGACGACGGCAACGCGGCTGTACTACCGTGGCTGCCGTCGGCAACGCCAACACCGTCGCGCCTCGGCCCGCTTCCCCTGAACCATCCCCCGGCGGTGGTTGTCGAGCACCATCGGCCACAGGATCCCCGCGCCCCACCCGCGTTCTCCACGCTCTGACCCCAACAACACCGCCACACGGCGACACCTTCGTGCGCGCGCCCGGCGGAGAGTGGTTTTAATGGAGAACAAACTTGAACCGATTTCGCTTACGGGCGACGGCCTATGCCGTCGTCATTCTGCTCGGTGTGCTCGCCGCACTGCCGAGTATCTTGCCACCGGCGTCGTTGCAACGGGCGCCGGACTGGTATCGCCAACACCATCTGTCCCTGGGTCTGGATCTCCAGGGCGGCTCCCATGTGCTGCTGAAAGTCGAACAAGGACCACTGCTGGCCGAGAAAACCCGCAAGATCGCGCAGGAGCTGGGTCAACGCCTGGACCGCAACGGTATTCAACACGGCCGCCCGGTGGTCGATGGCGATCAAGTGCGTCTGGCCGTTCGCCCCGCTTCCGCCATGGAGGCCGCCCTGCGGCTGGCTTCGGACGTCCGGGATAATCAGGGCCGCCGCCAGCTCTCCGTCACCCACGACGGTCCGTCCCTGGTGTTGCGGCCCTCTTCCAGTTTGTCGCAACAGGTGATCAGCGATGCGGTGGAACGCAGCCTGGATGTGGTGCGCCGCCGCATTGATGAAACCGGCGTGGTGGAACCCCGTGTCACCCGCCAGGGCGACGATGCCATTCTGGTGCAGCTGCCCGGCGTCACCGATCCGGAGCGCATCACCGCCCTGCTTGGCCGCACCGCGCGATTGACTTTCCATCTGGTCGCCGATGGCAGCAGCCCGGATCGCTCCCTGATGCTGCCGGGAGTGGAAGACGGCCGGCGTTACCAGGTTGAAGCCACGCCTTTACTGGATGGCGGCCAACTCGCCGATGCCCGCCTGGGCTTCGATAGCCGCACCCATCAGCCGGTGGTGAACTTCACTCTGGACAGCGACGGTGCCCGCCTGTTCGGCGACATCACCACCCACAACGTGGGGCGGCCCTTCGCGGTGGTGCTGGACGGCGAAGTGATCACCGCGCCGGTGATCCGTACCCCGATCACCGCCGGTCGCGGAGAGATCAGCGGCAACTTCACCCCGCAGCAGGCCGGTGACCTGGCCATGTTATTACGCGCCGGCTCCCTGCCCGCCCCGCTGCAAGTCGTGGAGCAGCGAACGGTGGGCGCGGAACTCGGCGGCGACACCATCCGCATGGGCGTGCTCAGCGGTGCCCTCGGCGCGGCTCTGGTGCTGGTGTTCATGATCTCGATCTATCGCCGTTGGGGCGTGATCGCCAATACCGCTCTGGCCATCAATGTTCTGCTGGTACTGGGTTTGCTGGCCAGTTTCGGCGCGACGCTGACGCTGCCGGGCATCGCCGGTCTGATTCTTGGCGTCGGCATGGCGGTGGATGCCAATATTCTGATCAATGAACGTATCCGTGAGGAAGCGGAGAAAGGCAAGAATGCCATGGCGGCGCTGCGCGCCGGCTTCCAGCGTGCCTTTGCCACCATCGTCGACGCCAACATCACTACGCTGATCGCCGTGGGACTGCTGTTCGGTTTCGGCAGCGGTCCGGTGCGCGGCTTCGCCGTGACCATGGCGGTGGGGCTGCTGGTCTCCATGTTCACTTCGGTGTCGGTGACCCGGTTACTGATGGAGTGGCGGCTGCGACGGCGGCAGCGGCAACCGCTGGTCCTGCCGGAGGTACCCGGATTTCAGCGCCTGCGGCAACGCCAACGGCCGATCCAGTTCATGCGCGTGAAGGCGTTGGGCATCGTGCTGTCCGTACTGCTCTCGGTGCTGTCCCTTGGCTCTCTGGCCTGGCCGGGATTGAACCAGGGCATCGATTTCCTCGGCGGTACCGCCATGGAAGTTCAGGTGCCGGCGTCCCTGTCGGAGAACGCTCTGCGGCAGGCATTGCGGGACGCCGGCCTCACCGACGCGGCGTTGCAGCCGTTCGCCGATGACGGCCACTTCCTCGTGCGGATGCCCGCCAGCGAGGACGGCAACGCGGCGGTCGAAACAGCGAAGACGGCGATCACCAGTCTGCACGCCGACAGCCGTTTCCCACGGGTGGATATGGTCGGTCCGGCGGTCAGCGGCGGCTTCGTTGAAGCCAGTATTCTGGCGGTGCTGCTGGCCGGGGCGGGCATGTTCGCCTACCTGCGGCTGCGCTTCGAACGGCATTTCGCCTGGGCGGCGCTGATTACCCTGCTGCTGGATGTGAGCAAGACACTGGGGTTCTTCGTGCTCACCGGCGTGGAATTCAATCTCACCGCCATCGCCGCCTTGCTGACGCTGATCGGTTACTCGGTGAACGACAAAGTGGTGGTCTTCGATCGTATCCGTGAAAACCAGAAGCTCAATCCGGATCAGCCGCTGGAGACACTGATCAACGTCAGTCTGACCCAGGTGCTGACCCGCACTTTGTTCACCTCCGCCACCACCTTCCTGGCCCTGCTGCCGATGGGGTTGCTGGGCGGCGGCGCGGTGGCCAGCTTCGCCCTGCCGGTGCTGTTCGGCATTGTTGTCGGCACCACCTCGTCCATGTACATCGCCGCGCCCATGGCCCTGTTCCTGGCGCGCTGGCGACCGACCCCACGGGCTGACACGGAGGCGCTGGCGGAACGGCCTTGAGAGGCAAGGCCGCCGGACGCCGGAAAGGCATTCGGCGGCCGCCTCTCAACCGTGACTCTTCCGCAACGCTTCCACCTTGCTGATGTAGTTTTGCCGCGCGCTGTCCTGGTCCATGCCCTTGAGCTTGGCCCAGGCGTCGTACTTGGCGCGCCCCACCATATCCAGCATGCCGGGCCGCTTGCCGGTCACGTCACCGACACTGCCCTGCTTGAAATGGGCGTACAGATACAACAGGTCATCGTTGCCCGGCTTGCGTGACAGGGTCTGTACGTCCTTCCGGGCCTGTTCAAATTGCTCTTCATACGCCATTATTCTTACCTTCAGGTTGTGTTACCCATTTATCATTAGTCCGTTGCCCGGCGCGCTATCATGCCCCGGTTCGGCAAATAGTGTCCGCACCCACAAACGGAAGCAACCGGGCAGCGACCACATAATAAGCAGCAACGTCAAAGAACGGGGGACTCCATGGCCACTGACAGCACCCAGACGCGACCTTTGGAAGCGGAACAGGAACGCGCTCTGAAGCGCGCGTTGAGCACTCTCTGGGTACGTTTTCCCGGATCCCTGGAAGACGACTACATTGTCTACGCGGAGCGTCGCGCCACCCAATTGATCCGGCGTTCAGTGTACATCCTGCTGGCGATTTTCCTGATCGTGGTGGTGCCGGTATCGTTGCTGGTGAAGGACCCATCGCTGGGCCGCTGGCAGGCGCTCGGCGTTTATCCCATTGCCTGTTCACTGGCGTTGCTGTTGGCGGCCATCCATGTCCCCGCGGTACAGCGGCTGGTGGCCACGCTGATCGGGCTGGCACTGATGATCTCGCTGACCGGCACCCTGATCGGCGCGATCCACTTGCAAGACCATTTCCTCGGCCAGGTGGCGGCGTTTGAAACGATCTACGTATTGATCATCGGCTTCTCCATTCTACGGTTGCCTCCGACCCGTACCTTGTTCTGGTCCCTCGGCGCTCTGATCATCGCCCTGGGCGTGGCGCTTTATCAGGATTGGCGCATCACGCCGATCTCATTGCTGCTGTACTACGGCTTCCCGCTGCTGGTGTGCGCCCTGAACGGCTACATGCTCGACGCCAGCGCCCGCAGCAACTTCGCCAACATGCTGCTGCGCAACGCCGAATCACAACGGCTGCGGCGCTGGCGCGACAACGCCGACCGGGAAGCCCGGCGGCAGCGTCTGCTGAATGAATTCACCGCCCACATTGCCGGCAATCCGCGCGTCACCGAATTGCTCGACAAGACACTGGCGTTTCTGATCGAGAACACCCCGGCGGTGGCGGGCGCCGGCTACCGGCTGGAGGAAGACGGCCTGCACCTGGAAGCGGCGCGCGGCCTCGGCCAGGCGGCGCGGGAACAGTCCCATCTTGAAAGCGACGGTTTCCTCGCCTCGGCCCTGGAGATTCAGGGCACCTCGGTGCGCCACGAAGTGCCCGGCGGCTACATGGATCTGGAAACCGGGCATAGCCAGATCCGCCCGGGCGAGGTACTGTTCCTGCCGATCCGGCAGGGCGAACACACCCTTGGGATCCTGGAGCTGGCATCCCTGGACTCGTTCGATGAACACATTCGTACTGCCTGTGACGCCATTGCCACGCCGCTGGGTTACGCCATGATCGCGGCCCTCGGCCGGGAGTCTTTTATTCGCCGCGCCAGGGAGAAACAACAGCAGCAAAGCACGGTGACATAAGAAGCCGCGAAGCCCTTAGCCCCCCTCAGCCCTCGTCTGCGTCTACGATTGCCGGCGGCGCTTGAGCGGCGCCGACAGCCTTTCGGGATGGCGCGGTTCGACGTCGTCCAGCAACGCGTAGATCGCCTCCAGATCCTTCTCCACATCGCCAGTGGGCCAGAACGCGTCCAGAATCCGCGCTTCCTTGCGGCGATAGCAGAACGTCACCACGATGATCGGCAATTCCAGCGCCAGGGCGATCCGATAGAAGCCGGTCTTCCATTCCCGCGCCCCGGTGCGGGTGCCTTCCGGCGTGATACCGAGCCAGAACGGATCTCCCGCCGCCAATAATCGTTGCGTTTCCTCCACCAACCCGCCGGCGCGCCCCCGATGCACGGGGATGCCACCGAGCGCCTTGAGCAGTACGCCGGTGGGGCCCCGGAACAAGGTGTGCTTGGCCATGAAACGAATGTCCAGGCGCAGGCTCTGGATCGCGCTGATGCCCACCAGCCCGTCGTAATTGGAAGTGTGCGGAGCGGCGATCATCACCGCCCGTGAAATGTCGGGCAAACGCCCCACCACTTTCCAGCCGATGGCGCGCAGAATCCAGCGGCCCAGCCACGCCATCGGCGCACTGCCGCGGCGCGGCACCCGTGTTCCCAGGTCCGCCGGATGCAGAGGAGGCAGCTCAAGCCCGCTCATGGAATCAGCCAAACACCACGATGGTCTGGCGGCTGAACGCCACCGGACGCCCTTCGCCATCCCAGATCACCGAGCGATTCTGGCCGTAGCCGTCGGCGAAGCTGTCGGTATGCACGGTGTACAACCAGTGATCGGTCCACGGCAGCTCGGCCGGATCCTCCAGGAACTCCATGATCCAGGTCATCGAGCTGGAAGGCACCCGCTTGGTCAGCATCGGAATTACCGACGGCGGCCAGACATCCACCAAACAGGCGAGGCTGGCGGCATCCTGGCGCTCCGGACGCTCACGGAAACTCATATAGCCTTCGAAGTCCGGCTTGTCGCTGCCGGAGTAGGGAAACTGGCCGGCCACCGGACGCATTTCGAATTCACGCAGAAAATCCGGGGAGACGCCTTCCATGAACGGAATAGCGTTGCACTCTTCGGCGGATTTCCAGTCCGGCGCCGCCGGCCCCTGAACCCGAATGGAAGACTCACGGGCATGGCCCAGACTGGCCAGCATGGTGCTCACCACCTGCCCTTCCTGCCGGGCGGTGACCTGCATCTGGGTCACGGATTTTCCGCTGCGCAGGATTTCGGCGCTCAGCGCCAGTGGCCCCGGAACAGCGGGACCGACAAAAGTCAGGGCGAAAGAACGCAAAGGCGGCGGCTCCGGCAGTTCCCGAGCCAGATACGCCTGCATGTGACGGATCAGAATGGCGCCCATCAAACCACCAAAAGTGGCCCGGCCCTGCCCCCAACCTTCGGGCAGAATCATTTCATTGGCTTCGGCCGCAACCATAATGGAATCAAATTTCATATTTCGCTCCCTCCGAAAGCGGCTATTGATAGCAGAGGGCGTGTTCCAGGGAAAGGGCCGAAACGATCACACTGCGGGATGCGTGGTCAATCAGGCTAATAGCGACATGAGGGACAACGACAGAACCTCTACAAGCTGTTCGCTGCCAAGGCAGCTTCCCACAGCGGCTCCGTAGTGCTCTCTGTGGGAAGCTGCCTTGGCAGCGAATCGGCGTGTCGGCGTATTACGCGCAAACGTATTACCCCCGCCCCATGCCTTTCTTGGTCCGCGCCGTCGCCTCGGCCCGCAGTGGGTCCTCCGGCCAAGGGTGTTTGGGATAGCGGCCGCGCAGGTCCTTGCGGACCTCGGCGTAACCCTCGCGCCAGAAACGGCCGAGATCCCCGGTGATGGCGGCCGGACGTCCAGCCGGGGTCAACAGCGAGGCGGTCAGCGGCAGTTGCCCGTCGGCCAGGGACGGCAGCGCTTCCATGCCGAAACACTCCTGCAGCTTCACTTCCAGACGCGGGCCGCCGTCGGGCAAATAATCGATCGGTACCGAACGCCCCGACGCCACCCTGCAGCGCTCCGGCAGCCACTGATCCAACCGCGCCTGCCGTTCGTGACCAAGCCACAGGGACAACGCCTGCCCCAACGGCAAAGCACGCAGATCCCGCAGGCTGCGGTGCCCTGCCAGAAACGGCAGCAGCCAGGATTCCAGCGTGGCGAGCAGGCTGTCGTCGTCCGCCGCCGGCCACTCTTGCGGGCGCAGCCGATGCATCCAGTTCACCCGTGCTTGCCACTGGCGCCAGCGGGGCTCCCACGGCAGCACCGACAGCCCCCGCTGACGAATACCGGCCAGCAAACCCTGTTCGATCATCGCCGGCGATGGCGAGGGCAACGGACGCCGCTCAATCACCAGCTCACCCACAGCGCGTATCTGTTCGGCCACTACCCGCTCGCGGTGCTCGTCCCATCCCAACCGTTCCTTCCAGGGAGCCTGTTCCAGGACGGTGGCCAGCGCTTCCCCGTCCAATCCCCAAGCCAACCGGATCCGGCCCTCCCTGGGATCGCCGTCGGTGTCCAGCACCACCAGCCATTCATGGCCGGCCAGCGCCGAGCCCGGTTGCAGACGGGCGCCAGAGCCATCAGCCAGGACATAACGAGTGCCGTCAGCGAGGACGTAACGAGAGCCATCAGCGCCGCTATGACGACTTGTGCCTTGCTCCCGCCGGCGGGCCAGACCGTCCGGAAAGGCCTCCGCCAGCACCCGCCCTAACAGACTGGCATCGGCTTCCTCCCGATCCGCCCGCACGCCGCGTAAACGCCGCAACGCTTTACGCAGTAACGGCCAATCCCCGGGGCGGGCTCGATACCGTTGCCAACGCCGTTGTAAATCCACTTCCCGGTCCAGCCCCGCCGGCGCGTCCTGAATCAGCAACGCCAGTATCGCCGCGCTTTCCGGGCAGCCGTGTTGATGGCCGCGCACCACCAAAGCCCCCTGCTCCGGGTCCATTGGCAGTTCCGCCAGCTCCCGGCCCAGTTCGCTGAGCGCGCCCCTGTCATCGAGCGCGCCCAACCGTTCCAGCCGCGCCCGCGCCGCCCGCCAGGGCCCCGCTGGCGGCGGCGTCAGCCAGAACAATTCATCGGGGTCGCGACACCCCCAACGGGCCAGATCCAGCACCAAACCGTCCAGCGCCACCTGGCTGCTCTCCGCTTCGATATGACGGGCCAGCACTTCCTCCCGAGGCCACAACCGCAGACACTGGCCCGGCCCCAGTCGCCCGGCACGCCCGGCGCGCTGATCGGCGTTGGCCTGGCTGATACGGCGGGTGGCCAGGCGGCTGCGATGACGCCGTGGATCGTATTGCGGGCTGCGCTGCAAACCGCTGTCCACCACCGTGGTAACGCCGTCCAGCGTTACGCTGGTCTCCGCCACATTGGTGGCCAGCACCACTCGCGGACCCTGACTGGCGCGCAGGACCCGCTGCTGCTCATCGCCATCGAGGCGACCGTGCAGAACCTCCACCGCGCAGTCGAGTCCGGCCAGGGCCTCGCTCAATCGGCGAATTTCCCCGGCACCGGGCAAGAACACCAGCACCGTGCCCTGCCCCGCCACCTCACGCACGCAGTCGGCGCAATGATCCAGCCAGTGGCGCTCTCGTCCCGGCGCCCGATAGTGCACCGTCACCGGATACTGCCGGCCTTCACTGCGCACCACCGGCAGCGCCAGCCCTTCGCCCAGCGGCTCCGCGTCCAGGGTCGCCGACATCACCAACAGACGCAGGTCTTCGCGCAACGCTTGCCGCACTTCCTGAACCAGGGCCAGGCCCAGATCCGCCTGCAGGGAGCGCTCGTGAAATTCGTCGAACAGCACCGCCGCATAACGCTCCAAAGCCGGGTCCTCATGCAGCATGCGGGTGAGCACACCTTCGGTAACCACTTCGATCACCGTGTCCCTGCCCACGCGGCTGTCCAGCCGGGTGCGATAGCCCACCCGTTGCCCCACCGACTCATCCAGTTGCGATGCCATATAAGTGGCCACCGAGCGAGCCGCCACCCGGCGCGGCTCCAGCATCAAAATGCGGCGGTCCTGACGCCAGTCGGCATCCAGCAAGGCCAGCGGCACCCGGGTGGATTTACCGGCTCCCGGCGGCGCTTCCAGCACGGCACCGCCGTGCCGTCGCAAGGCATCGAGCAGATCCGGCAGAACCTCGTCCACCGGCAGGGAATCGGAAGGAGAAAACGCATTCGTGGTCATGGGACGTCATGATACAGACGCGCCCGCCTGGCGGGCAGTGGCTATGAAGCGGCTTCCACCCGCAGTGCCGCCCGCACCGCCGGGCGTTCACCAACACTTTCCTGGTGCCGTTTAAGCGCCGGCCACGGATTCAGGTCGATGGAGAAAAGCCGGCACCAGCGCAACACCGTGAACAGATAGATATCGGCAACGCTATAACCGCTTTCCATCAGATAAGGACGTTCCGCCAGAATCGGCTGCAGATAATCCAGACGCCGGTGAAGCCGCTCGACAAAATACCCTCTGGCCGTCTCCGCCAATGCACCGTTGAATAACGGCGCCAGGCCGGCGTGAATTTCACAGGTGACAAAATTGAGCCATTCCTGCAATCGCACCCGCTCCCAGGTAGCCGCCGGCGGTGCCAGCCCCCGCTCTGGTCGCAAATCCGCCAGGTACTGGACGATCACCGCGCCTTCGGTCAGCACCCGCCCATCATCCAGTTCCAGGGCAGCAACATAGCCCTTGGGATTGATGGTGAGGAAGTCGCGGTCGTCGGCGGTTTTCTTGGTGCGGTTATCCACCAGAATCCGTTCAAACGGCAGCGCCAGCTCGTGCAATACGATGTGCGGCGACAAGGAACAGGTACGCGGGGCGTCATAGAGCTTCATCGGGATCTCCAAGGCATCAGCCAATTAGGCATCGGGAAACAGTGCCGGCAGTTTGCGTCCCACCGCTAAAGCTGAGAAATTAATATTCGATTTCCCAATCATTAGCCTGGCTACTGACGATGATGAACCTCAGCCATTGGCGCCTGATGGTGGCGGTCGCCGACAGCGGCAACATCACCCGCGCCGCCGAACAGGCGGGCATGACCCAGTCCGCCGCCAGCCAGGCCATCACCCGGCTGGAATCGACGCTCGGTCTGACGCTTTTCGCTCGCTCCCGGCAACAGGTACGGGTTACCGCCCTGGGCGAACCGATGCTGGAGCATGCCCGCGCCATGCTGGCCCATCTGGACGCGATCCGCGCGCTGGTCGATGACAGCCACGGCCTGCGTCACGGGCGCCTTCGCCTGGGCAGCTTTCCTTCGGTCATCTCGACGCTGTTGCCCCCCATGCTGCGTGATTTCCAGCTGCGTCACCCCGGCATCGAGGTGGTTTCCCTGGAAGGCACCGATGAGGAAGTGGAGGCCTGGTTGGCGGACGACGCCATTGACCTGGGGGTGGTGTTAAATCCCGGCCCCGGGCGTCAGGCGCTGCTGCTCGGCGGTGATGCCTGGGTCGCGCTGGTTCCCGGCACCCATGAGCTGGCCCGCCGCGCCACCTCGCGGGGCATCACGCTGGCGGAGCTGGCGGCGCAGCCGTTTATTCTCGCCACCGGCGGCTGCAAGGTGAACGGGCAAAGCCTGGTCCGCCAGGCCGGTCTTGAGTTGGACGATGTGCGCGTCACCGTGCGGGACTGGACAAGCGCCTGTGCGCTGGTCCGCGAAGGCATGGGCGTTTCCCTGGTGCCGGAATCCAGCCTGCCCGACAACCTGCGTGGACTGCGGCATTTCCCCCTGGATCCCGGAATCCGGCGAGAGTTCGGCTTGGTCTGCTCGGCGCGGGGACAAACGTTGCCGGCGGCACAGGCGCTCCGGGAGCATCTGGCCGCCGCGATCTGAGCCGCGCCCCATCACCAGCGACGGCACGGCGAAGCGTTAACCCGGCATCCGCGTGGCGGCGTACTCGGCCAGGGCGGCGATGGTCTTGGACGGGTTCAATCCCAGGGCACGAGGCACCATGGCACCATCCACCACATACAGGCCGGGATAGTGGAATACCGCGCCGGTGTGATCCACCACCCCTTGCTTGGGGTCGTCGGCCATGCCGCAGCCTCCCAGCGGGTGCGGGGTCACCAGATTCTTGAACCACTTCCAGGTGGCCGGCGTCATGCCCCGGCCGCCGGTGGCTTCGGTCAATGCCAGGTGGCGGTCGGCCAGCGCCTGCACCGCTTTTTCCGCCTTGCGGTAATCCCATTTCAGCCGCAGCCGGTCCTTTTTCCAGGGTGCGTACCAGCGCCGGCCCAGGCGGAAGCGGCCGCCAGGGTCGTCCACCGCCTGGCCGAACCACGGCATCATGCGCAGGAAAGGGTTACTGTCCTCGCCGTATTCCAGCATCGCCGCGCCAAGGCGGGTACGGGCCAGCCGAGGGTGGCGGGCGGTGTGCTCCAACAGATTACCGAGCAGATCCGGCAAGCCGCCGTCTTCCACCAGGTAGCGGGCGCCATTGTCGCTGCCATCCAGGTAATCGATGGCGCTGGTGATCGTGGGGCCACGGGTCGGTGCGATCTCACGATCGGAATAGAGCGCCGGGGTGAAGAAGTCACCGTTGCAACTCCAGTTTCGTCCCAACGCCCGGCTCAGCTTCGGCAAGGTGCGGTACTGATCGCGACAGCGCAGCAGCAACTCGGTGGAACCGACACTGCCGGCGGCGACGATCACCCGGCCGGCACGGTAGCGGCGCCAGGCGCCGGCCAGCAGATCGCGTACCCCCACCTCGTAGCGCCCATCCTCCAGCGGACGGATCCAACGCACATGGTGTAACGGACGGATATCGGCGCCGTGCTGCTCGGCCCGCGCCAGATAGTTCAGATCCAGTGTGTTCTTGGCGTTCACCGGGCATCCCAGATCGCAATTGCCGCAATGCACGCAGGTGCCCTGCTCCCGGCCGTGGGCGTTGGTCCAGGTTTTGCTGTGGTGATAGTCGTAGGCGTCATCGAGGCCGGCATGCCAGTCCGGATCGAACTGGATCGCTTGCGGCACCACTTTGAAACGGCCGCCGTGACCGAGCTTTTCCGCCGCTTCGTGCATCAGGCGAGTGCGTGGTGTCCATTGATTGTCCGGCAGCGATTGCACCCCCATCATTTGACCGACGGTGTGGTAATGGCGGCTCAATTGCGGGTAACGAATGGCTTCCGGCCACCCCTGTTCGAACATCTCCGGCCGGGCATCCAGGCTGACGTTGGCGTAGATCAGCGAGCCGCCGCCCACACCCGCGCCCATGGCGATGCTCATGTCGCCGAAGTAGCGGAAGTCGAGCCAGCCGTTCTGATGCTCGGGCTCGTCCTCATCCCATAGCCAGTTGTCCTGGCTGACACTGGGGTAGTCCCGCGATTGCCAACGGCGCCCCCGCTCCAGCACCACCACTCGTTCCCCGCGTTCCGCCAGCCGGCAGGCCATCACCGACCCGCCGAACCCACTGCCGATAATCAGTGTCGCCACTGTTTCCATGGCGCTTCCCCCTGCTCCGTTCCCAACCCGGACAGCCGCAAAAGCCGTGCGACCGTACCGCGCCCCCAGGCAATGACAAATAGTCCGATTTATTCCCTATGCTTTTCAAACACTTGCATGATGGATTGAAAGTAAATTCCTGTCCATCCGCGGCACTATGTATTATCCTTCGCGCATCTCAGCCCCGCCAGCTTCTCATCATGGAACAGATCGATTTCGTCGACCAGCAGCAGAACCTCCCGACCACTCCGCAACGGGCACCACGCATGCGCCGCACCGGCTCGGTACGGGCGGGTCATCGCCGCCTCACCGCCGACATTCCCGCGGATCTGCACAAGCGCCTGAAGATGCAGGCCCTGCGCGAGGATCGCTCGGTCACCGATCTGATCGTTCACGCGGCGGAATATTATTTGCGAAAGGTGTAAACAGGGTCGCGTCCCATGGCACATGGGTCCCTGTAATTCGCTTACACGCAACACGCTTGCACGCTAAATCCAAAACCGGATAGCCAGTCTTGGAGACATGCTGGCCCGCCTCTCACTTGTTAAGCAATCAGCCCTTTCCGCATGGCTACTGGGCTGGCAAGCATGGCGTGTTGCCTGTAAGCGTGTTGCATGCCAGCGCCTTATCCCCTCCTTCACCAAACCGTCAATAATCCGTCACCGATCCGTCCTCGCCTCTTCGTAGCCTGCCGTAGAATCGGACAAGCGGAGGGACAATCATGGACGCGGATCTCTTTGTGCTCGCCCTGGCGGCACTGTTCGCACTGAGCTACCGGATGCTGTTCCGGGCACTGCCACGGGAGCGCTGGCAATTCGTTGCCTGCCTGCCGTTGGCGAAAAACCGTGACGGCACCTGGCGCACGCTGAACCTCACTTATTACGGACTGTTCACCGGTCTGGCCGGCGGCTTCGGCGTGGCCGCGTTCGTATTGCTTACCGCCGCTTCCGGTGTCCCTCTGGGCATCGCCCTGGGACTCACCGCCGGCATTCTGGCCGTGTGTCTGCCGGCGGCCAAGTTGATCGCCACGGTGGTGGAAAAGAATCGCCACGGTTTTACCGTGGGCGGTGCCAGTTTCGTCGGTATCCTGCTGGCGCCGCTGTTACTGTGGGGCGCCGATGAATTGTCCCGGCAATGGTGGCAAGATCCGTTGCCGGTGATGCCGCTGCTGGCCGCCATGACCATCGCTTATGTGCTTGGCGAGGGGGTCGGTCGGCTCGCCTGTATCAGTTTTGGTTGCTGTTACGGCAAATCACTGGAGCACGCGCCGGCCTGGGCCCGGCGTTGTTTCGCCGGCTTGCACCATGTCTTTCACGGCTTCACCAAGAAGATTGCCTTCGCCGGGAACATGGAAGCGGTGCGGGTGGTTCCGATCCAGGCCCTCACTTGTGTGTTCTACACTCTGCTGGCGCTGGTGGGCATGGCCTTGTACTTCCACGGACTGTACGCCATCGCCTTCGCTCTGACGCTGACCGGCGGACAATTGTGGCGGGTGTATTCGGAGTTTTTACGGGCGGATTTCCGAGGCGGCAAGCGCTTTACGGTTTACCAGACCATGGCCAGCCTGGCGGCGCTCTACGGTCTGCTGATCAGTGTGCTGCTACCGGGCGGCGACACTGTTATGCCGGTCTTGAGCGCCGGTCTGACCACCCTGTGGCAACCGGGCATGATTCTTTGTCTGCAGCTGGTGACGGTGGGCATGTTCCTGTTTTCCGGCACCAGCACCATCACCACCGGGGAGCTGCGTTTCGGGTTGGCGCCGGACTGGCGTGGACAAGCCGGTTGCGATAGCGAGGCCGAGCCGCCGCTGGCTACACCAGCGCGGCGGCCTTGATCTGGGCATGGACCCGGCTTCCCGGGGCCAGCCTCAGCCGGTCCCGGGAATAGCTGGACAGGCGCGCCAACAGCCACTGCTGTTCGCACCGCAGCCGCACCAGGCATTGCCCCTGGGGTAGTGACCGCACGTCGTCGACGACGGCCGGCAGGATATTCAGCACGCTGGAGTCCGAGGCCGGCGACAATGTCAGGCTCACGTCCCGCGCCGCCACCCGCAGACGCGGTGTGTCACCACCAGGCCCGGAGGCCGGCACTCTCACCTCACAGGCGCCCAGGGCCAACACCAGCAAATGATGATCCTGCTCATAACGCAGATGACGGGTGCGCAGCACCACCGCCGCGTCCCGATGCTCCGCCAACGGTGACCCGGGGCCGGCCAGCACATCGTTGACCTCGCCTTGCGCCGCCAGGGCGCCGTCACGCAACCACCAAAGATGCTCCCCCAGTGTCAGCACCTCATCCAGGTGGTGGCTGACATACAACACCGGAATGGTCTTCGCCACCCGGCCGATCACCTCCATCAGCGCCTGGCGCCGGGCCTGATCCAGGGCCGCCAGCGGCTCGTCCAGCAGCAACAGTCGCGGCGCGCTCAACAATGCCCGCCCCAATGCCACCCGGCTGGCCTCGCCACCGGAAAGTCCCTGCACCCGGCGCGGCAGCAACGGCGCCAATGACAGCAGCTCCAGCACTTCTTCCCAACGTTGCGCCGGCAAACGTTGTCCCGACATTGTCGCCCGCCTTGCGGCATAGCGGAGATTGCCGGTCACATCCAGATGAGGAAACAGCGTCGGTTTCTGCAGCATCAGGCCCACCGGCCGGCGATGGGCCGGCAGCATTCCGGCACGGCCCTGCCAGCGTTCACCGTCGAATTCAATGCGCCCCTGACAAGGCTCAAGACCCGCCACCGCCCGCAGCAGACTGCTTTTGCCGGCCCCGGACTCACCAAACAAAATGGTCACGCCCCGTTCCGGCAACGTTCCCTGCACGGAAAGCGCAAAAGCGCCGCGACGAAGGGCGATATCCAGGGACAGACTCATAGCGGTCCCCGTGCTTTCTTCTGCCAGCGAAACACCGCCCACAGCAGCACCAGCGACATCACCACCAGCACCAGCGCCAGACGCTGGGCACTGGCGTAATCACCGGCCTCCACATGCTCATACAGCGCCACCGAGGCGACCCGGGTCTCGCCGGCGATGCTGCCGCCGATCATCAGCACCACACCGAACTCTCCCAGGGTATGGGCGAAGCCGAGCACCGCGGCGGACAGGTAACCAGGGCGCGCCAGTGGCAACACCACGGAGAAGAACCGGTCGAGAGGGCCGGCGCCAGCGGCGGCGGCCATGTCCAGGACATCCTTGTCGATGGCGGCAAAAGCGTTCTTTAACGGCTGCAGCACGAACGGCAGTGAATAGACCACCGAACCGATCACCAGACCGGCGAAGGAAAACGCCAGCCCCGGTCGCTCCAGCAGGGGACCAAGCCAGCCGCCGGGACCGTCCGGGCCAAGAAACAGTAACAGGTAGAAGCCCAGCACCGTGGGCGGCAGCACCAGCGGCAACGCCAGCAGCGATTCCAGCAGAGCCTGGCCGGGACGGAAGCGTCGGGCCAGCCACCAGGCCAGCGGCGTGCACAGTACCAACAGGATCACGGTGGTGATCAGCGCCAGTTTGACACTCACCCATAACGCCAGAGTGTCACCGGCCGCCAGCATCAAGGCGTCTCCAGCCGATATCCCGCCGCTTCGATCCGTTGCCGGGCGGCGTCACTGAACAGGAAATCATAGAAGGCGCGTGCCGCCGGCCGGTCATCCAGCAGCACCGCCTGTTGGCGAATCGCCGGATAGGACTCCGCCGGTGGCAGCCAGAGACTGCCGTCGGCTTCCCGTACCTGGGACAGAGCAACGAACCCGGCCCGGGCGGCACCGCTTTGGATGAACTGAAAGGTCTGCCCCACGTTCTCGCCACGCACCAGGGTGACGGAGTCCGGCAACGCCAGCGTGGCCAGCACCGCCTCGGCGGCGGCACCGTAGGGCGCGGTGCGGGCGTTGGCCAGCGCCAACGGCGTCAGTTCACCGCCATTCAAAAGCGCCGCCCCCAGCGCCAGCCCCGGCTCCCGGCTCCACAGTGCCAGCACGCCCAGGGCATAGGTGCGGCGGCTGCCGGCGACAATCCGTTCCTGCTGCTCCAACTGACGCGGACGGGCCTCATCGGCGGCGAGGAACAGGTCCAGCGGCGCGCCCTGCCGTATCTGCGCATAGAGTTTGCCGGTGGAACCCACGCTGACGGCCACTTCGGCCCCGGCATGCCGGGACTGGTAATCCGCCACCAGTTGCCGCATGGGGCCGGCGAAATTGGCGGCCACCGCCACCCGCACCGGCGCCTCCGGCCACGCCAGTAACGGCAGCCCCATCAGCAAAGCACAGAAGGCGAAGCGGAACATGCCGGTCTCCGTTAACGTGATCCGGACTCCCGGGGGTTTTGTCCGAGGTGGGCCTCGCCGCGCTGACGGGACAGTTCGATCTGGCGCTGCCGCTCGGCGAAGCGGGCCTTCTGATCCACCGTGGACTCGTGGTAGCACCGCGGGCAGGACACGCCCGGTTCGTACTGCGGGGACAGCTTGTCCTGATCGGAAATCGGCCGGCGGCAGGCGTGGCACTGCTGATACTGGCCAGGTTGAAGGTCGTGATCGACGGTAACCCGCTCATCGAACACGAAGCACTCGCCCTGCCACAGGGAATCGTCCTTGGGCACGTCTTCCAGGTATTTGAGGATCCCGCCTTTGAGGTGATAAACCTCCTCGAACCCCTGCTGGCGCAAATAGGCGGTGGATTTTTCACAGCGGATGCCGCCGGTGCAGAACATCGCCACCCGTTTGTGGCGGGACGGATCCAGATTCTCGCGCACATAATCCGGAAACTCACGGAACGCCTTGGTGTGCGGGTTGATCGCACCGGCGAAGGTGCCCACTTCGTACTCGTAGTCGTTGCGGGTGTCGATGACCAGAGTTTCCGGATCGGCGATCACCCGGTTCCAGTCCTCCGCCTCCAGGTAGGTGCCGCGGTCGGCGTCGGGATCCAGGTCCTCCACGCCCATGGTGACGATCTCTTTCTTGAGTTTCACCTTGGTGCGCAGGAACGGCGGTTCGTGGGTGTAGGATTCCTTGTACTCCAACCCCTGAAAGCGGCCGTCCGCCGCCAGCCAGGCCAGCACCGCGTCAATGCCTTGCCGGCTGCCGGCGATGGTGCCATTGATGCCTTCACGGGCCAGCAGCAGGGTGCCGCGCACGCCGGCTTCGGTCATGCAAGCCAGCAGCGGCTCACGCAGGTTCTGGTAATCGTCGAGACGGGTAAAGCGGTATAACGCCGCCACCACGATGACATCGTTCATCGAGTGAACTCCGGATCATGTTTGCTGCCGCCACGGCAATCCGGCGAGGCCGCCACCTCGCCATTGCGGGCGTTCCATTCCTCAGGGGTAAACAAATGCAGGGCCAGTGCATGCACCGGACCGGCCAATTCCTCGGACAGCACCGCGTAGATCGCCTGATGACGGCGCACCGGCATCTTGCCGGCGAACGACTCGGACACCACCGTCAGCTTGAAGTGGGTTTCCGAGTTGGCTGGCACATTGTGGCGGTGGCTTTCGTTCTCCACCGTGACCTGGACGACCGGCATGGCGTCGCGGATTTTGCGCTCAATGGCTTGAGCCACGCTCATACTGCTCTCCGTGGAATCGGGTTTGGGGACGTTATTCTACGGTTTTACTGATCATTTTGCAGTCTCCGGGCGTGGAATAACCGCCTCCCACAGGGTTTCGCCCTCCTGGTCCAACAGCGCGGCTTCACTGTCGCCGGGCCCGAACTGGTGCACCTGGCGGCTTTCGCTCCAGGCAGTCCAGTCAGCGCCACCACCGTGGGCGAAATCGCTCCACACCTGTTGCACCCGGCGGGCCAGTTGTTTTGGCTGCTCGCCGCCACCGGTGAAGTACTGCCCCACCGGCGTATCGGTAATGCCGAATACGAACGGCACGTCGACCACATGACAGGCCCCCATGGGGATGCCGAACTGGGTGCTCGGCCAGGTGAACTGGAACCCCCAGGTGCGCGGCTGCCGGGCAGCCTGAGCGTCCAGCAAACGCAACGTCGGCACCCGGAAAAGACGGTCGCTCTCCATGGCGGAAAACCAGTCCATGTTGCTGCGCTGCGGGTGCGGGGTAACGTGGGCGCGATAGTAGTCGAACAGGCGCTGGCCGTTGCCCGGCGCGGCACGTTCGAAGCGGCGCTGAATCTCGGCATCGTCCATGGCGCGCATCTGCTCCACCGTGGGAAAGCCGGCCAACGGCCCGGAATACTGAAAGAAATTCCATTCGTCCCGGCACACCCCGGCGAGCAGTTCGATATCCGCGCAGGCACCGTCGGCCATGGCCTGGATCGGAACCTGTGGCAGCAGATCACCATCCACCATCGGCAGAAAATTCATCCCGAACTGGGGGGTGGAATCCCGCAATCCCCGTGCCACCGAAGTCCGCAGCGCCTCCCCCTGTGCCGCCAGCCAGGCTTCACCGTCGGCCTGCCGCAGACGATCGGCGACATCGCCCTCGCCAGGTAACGCCGCCAGAAACGCCTCGGTGACGCGCCGGGACTCCTCCGGCGACAGCACGAAATCGGCGCCGCCGGACTGGATGATGGCGCGCTGGAACAGGGGTCGCGCCCGTGGCGCCGCCATCAGCGAGGCGACGCTGAAACCGCCGGCGGATTCGCCGAAAATGGTCACCTGGTCGGCCCGGCCGCCAAACGCCTCGATGTGACGATTCACCCATTCCAGGGCGGCGATCTGATCACGCAACCCCAGGTTGCTGTCCGCGCCCGGCAATACCGAAGCGAAATCGGCGAAGCCATGGGCGCCCAGCCGATAGGCGGCATTGACCACCACCACCTTGCCATTCCGGGCCAGCTCGGCGCCGTTATACAGCATCTGCGATACCGACCCGGCGGTGTAGCCGCCGCCGTGATACCACAGCATCACCGGAAAGGGCCCTTCGCCTTCGGGAACCCAGATATTCAGATACAGGCAGTCCTCACCGGATTCCTCCACGCCCATCAGCGGGTTGCGGCGCTGCAAGGAAGGCAGCGGATAGCGATCGGCCCGCTGTGCCTGATCACTGTCGGGCAGCGGCTGGGGCGCCTTGAAACGGCGTTCGCCCAGTGGTGGCAATGCATAAGGCACGCCCCGGAATTCGTGGACACCCTCCCCCGGTACGCCCTGATAGCGGCCCTGCGACAGGGTCACGGTCTGTTCATTCGCCACCTTGTTCTCCTTAGCACTTGGCTGGTTGTCGAATTGTTCGACAGAAAAAAAGAGCCCCGAATGCACTCAACGTACACTTGTAGCCATTATCACGACGCTTACGACTTGGCACAGGAGCCATTCAATGAGTGAACATGACGTAGCAGAAGCCCAAACCGAAGCCACCGGCCTGCGCACGCGCCTGTCCGCCACAACGGACAAGCTTAACAAAGCCGCCCGGGGAATCGTGAATCGGATTACCGAAAACGGCGAGCGCCTGCTGAATGAGCTGGTGGAAACCGGTGAAGCGCTGCGCGACAAAGCCGGCGACAAGGCCAAGGCCGTGGCCCCGCAGGACTGGCGTGCCAATCTGGCCCATGTGCTCGGTCTGCCCACCCGCGACGAAATGGACGCGCTGGGCAAAAAGCTGGACCGCATCAGCCGCAAGGTCAATAAAATGGCCCGCGAACAGAAAGCCGCCGGTTGAGACGCCGGCACGCTTACACGCAACACGCTTGCTCGCCAATACAGCGTGTTGCGTGTAAGCGTGCCAGCGAGTCATGGGGTGGACCGCGATGCCTTTTCGCCACCCCCTCTTTTCCTTCCGTCCGTGCGCTTGGCCGCGCGGTCCTCTATAATGCGCGCCGACTTCATCTCCCCACGATCTAGGAGACCTTCATGAAAGCACCTGTACGCGTGGCGGTGACTGGCGCCGCTGGTCAAATCAGCTACTCCCTGCTGTTTCGCATCGCTTCTGGCGACATGCTCGGCAAGGATCAGCCGGTAATCCTGCAACTGCTGGAAATCACCCCCGCTCTGGAAGCCCTGAAAGGGGTGGTGATGGAACTGGAAGACTGCGCCTTCCCGCTGGTGGCCGGTATCGTGCAAACCGATGACGCCAATGTGGCCTTCAAGGACGCCGACTACGCTCTGCTGGTAGGTGCCCGCCCCCGTGGCCCGGGCATGGAGCGTAAGGATCTGCTGGAAGCCAACGCGGCGATCTTCTCCGCCCAAGGCAAGGCCATCAACGACAACGCCAGCAAAGGTATCAAAGTGCTGGTGGTGGGTAACCCGGCCAACACCAACGCTCTGATCGCCCAGCGCAACGCGCCGGACATCGACCCGCGTCAGTTCACCGCCATGACCCGCCTGGACCATAACCGCGCCATGGCGCAGTTGGCCAACAAGCTGGGCAAGACCGTCAACGACGTGAAGAAGATGACCATCTGGGGCAACCACTCCTCCACCCAGTACCCGGATCTGCATCACTGCGAAGTGGACGGTCAAGTGGCCGTCGATCAGATCGAGCAAGACTGGTACGAAGCGGATTACATCCCCACCGTGCAACAGCGTGGCGCCGCCATCATCAAGGCCCGCGGTGCTTCCTCCGCTGCTTCCGCCGCCAACGCCGCCATCGACCATATGCGCTCCTGGGCGCTGGGCACCGATGAAGGTGACTGGGTTTCCATGGGGATCTACAGCGACGGTTCCTATGGTATCCAGGAAGGCCTGATCTACTCCTTCCCCTGCACCTGCAAGGACGGCGACTGGAGCATCGTCCAGGGCCTGGAAAACAACGAGTTCTCCAAAGCCAAGATGCAGGCCACCGAGCAGGAACTGGCCGAAGAGCGCGACGCGGTAAGCCACCTGCTGCCGTAATCGCCTCTCCGTGTTTACCGGACCCGCGCTCGCGGGCCCGGTGAACCGGTCTCACACTTCAGACACGATGCCGTTCTCCCCGGCCATCTCCATCATGGCACGCAGAAGATCGTGCCGACTGATTTGCCCCACCAATTTTCCGTTCTCCACTACCGGGAGGCGGCGGCGGTGATGGCGCAGGAAAACTTCCATCGCCTCCAATACCGTGGCCTGGGCCGGCAGCACCTGTAATTCATGGCTCATGTAATCCGCCACCACACCGATATCGATACCGTGGTAACGGGCTTCAAGCATGCCGCGCAGACAATCGGATTCAGAGAACATCCCCACCAGAATCCCCCGCTCCACCACCGGCGCCCCGGAAATACGATTTTCCAACAGCAGCCCCATGGCGTCGAACAGGGAGACACCCGGATCAAGCGTAAGCGGACCCCATTTCATATAGTCCGTTACTTTCATTGTTTTCCACATGATTTCATTCCCTTGATACAGACGTATCCAATAGACCTCCCCCCCTGGGCGGTCTCAATTCACAGCAGCGCTTCGGTGGAGCTGATCACACCATTGGCGTCGGCGTAAACGAAATCCCCGGGGCGGAAAGTAACGCCGCCGAAGGTAATGTCGATGTTCAACTGACCTTCACCGCGGCGCACCGATTTGATCGGCACGCACCCCAGAGTGACCACGCCAAGATCCAGTTTTGCCAGTTCCTGCACGTCACGGCAGGCGCCATAAATGATCACGCCTTCCCAGCCATTGCTCACCGCGTTTTCAGCGATCATGTCGCCGATCAAAGCATTGCGCAGGCTGCCGCCGCCGTCCACCACCAGCACCTTGCCTTTGCCGTCGGTGGCCAGATGCTCCTTCACACGGGAGTTATCCTCGAAACACTTTACCGTTACGATCTCGCCGCCAAACGCCTGGCGGCCACCGTAGCTGAACCAGTTGAGCCCGGTGACCACGGACACTTTGTCGGCATGCTCGTCACACAGATCGCAGGTTACCAACGTCATATTCACTCCTTGGCAGGCCCGCTGCGGCGGGGCCACCAGCGGGCGAATCAACAATTAACAAGACGAGACGCGCGGCCGAAGCCCCTGTAAGGTCAGGCCAGAGCCGGGAACTGGCCCTGGAATTTGCCGGCGAACACCTGAAAATCCCGGTACCGCACCCGGTAGACGCCGGCGTCCGGGCCCATCAGCGCCATGCCCACCATCGCCTGCGCCACCCGTTCCGCCGGCACCGGCAACCAATGCGCGTCGCTCCAGCGGGTCACCGGTTCCAGCAGCCGGGAGAGCAGATTGCCCACGTCTTCCGCCAACCGCTTCTCTGGCCGGTCGCCGCGCAGCAAGGACGGCTGAATCAAGACCAGCAGCGGCAGGCCAAGCGCCTCCAGATCCTGCTCCATGCGCCCTTTTACCCGCGCATAGAAAAACGAAGAGTGGGCATTGGCGTTGAGCGCGGACACCACCATGAAACGCCGCACACCGGCCTGCTTGGCCATGTGCCCGCAGCGCACCACCAATTCGTGGTCCACATGTTCAAAGGCTTCCCGGGAACCCGCCTGCTTCATGGTGGTGCCCAAACAGCAAAACACGTCGTCCACCTTGAAGAAGCCGCCTTCCTGCTCCAACTGCTCCGGATCGATGACTTTTTCCCGCAGGCGAGGGTGTTCCACTTCCACCTCACGCCGGGTCAGCACTCGCACTTCGTCGTAGGCCTTACAGCCCAGCAGCAATCTCAGACAGTGCCGGCCCACCAGCCCGGTGGCGCCCAACACCAGAGCACGTCGGGTCATTATTATTCTCCTTCGCCTACTTCGTGATCGTCGCTTGCCGATCCCAGCGGCAACCAGCGGCGCAATACCGTTTCCATCTCTTCAAGATGCACCGGTTTGGCGAGAAAGTCATCCATTCCAGCAGCAAGACAGCGGGCCTGAACGCCCTCGGCGGTGTTGGCGGTAATCGCGATGATCGGCGTGCGCGAACGGCCTTCCTGACGTTCGCTTTCGCGCATCACTCTGGTCGCCTCGAATCCGTCCATTCCCGGCAGCATGCAATCCATCAACACCAGGTCATAGGTCTCGCGCTGCAACAAGGACAAAGCCGCCGGTGCGTTGCTGAAAGTCTTTACCTGATATCCCAGCTTCGCCAGCATGCCCTTGGTGACCAACTGGTTGACCTCGTTGTCTTCCACCAACAGCAAGCGGAAATGTCTGCGGCGCTCCAGAGCTTCCGCGTTTTCCAGCGGCAGGTCCCGTACCGGCACCGCCCTCGGCACCCCCAGCAGACGCTCCAGAGCCCCGCGCAGGACGCTGCGATGCACTGGCTTCACCAACACCACCAGGCCGTGGCGCTCCACCAGACGCTGGATAGCCGGCTGGGCCCGTTCCTCGATGGTACACATCAGAATCAGTTTGACCGGTCTCAGGGCCGGATCCACCAGCACGTTGTGACACAGATTCAAGGCCAGTTCCTGCCGTTCCCGGGTGTCCACCAGCAACAAATGAAACTCGGATTGTTCGCGCTGTCCGGCCCGTAACGCCTGCAGCGCATGGTCATAATCACGGGAACCCTGGCATTGACAGCCGAGCGCCTCGAAGTCTTCCTGCAAACCGGCCAGGGCGCCGCCCGCGCTGCCCACCACCAGCGCCTGCAAACCGTCCATGGCGCTCAGCAGTTTCTGCGGTTCATTCATGTCAGTCTGCATGCCCAGACGAACCGTGAACCAGAAAGTAGCTCCCTCGCCTTCCACGCTTTCCGCTCCAATGGAACCGCCCATGGCCTCGGTGAGCCCCTTACACACCAACAAACCGAAGCCGATGTGCTTGGCGGCGAAGGCGTCCTGGGCGCCGTCCAGGAAATGATCCTGGAACAGGGTGCGCAGCGTATCGGTATCCATGCCCCTGCCCTGGTCGCTGACTCTGACACGCAGCACGCCTTCGTTGTCGCTTTCCTCGGTGAAATCCACGTCCAGGCGGATTTCGCCCTTGTCGCTGAACTTCACCGCGTTGCTGAGCAGATTGGTCAGCACCTGCATGAAGCGGTCACGGTCGCCACGTACACGCCGTGGCAGCATGCGATCAATTACCGCGGACAATTCCAAGCCCTTGCTCTGGGCCATGGGGCCGAACGCTTCCAATGCCTGTTCCAGGGTGCCACGCAGATCGAAATAGTCGGGGCTGAGCACGATGCGGCCGGTGAGGATACGGGAGTAGTCCAGCACGTCGTCGATCAGCGCCAGCATCAGTTTTCCGCTCTGCCCCGCCGCCTGCAGATATTCACGCTGCTCATCGGAAAGCTTGGTTTCTTCCAGCAGCGACATCATGCCCATTACCGAGTTCATCGGTGTGCGCAGCTCATGGGCCAGCCGGTAGACCAGGCTCAACTGGATATCGGTACCGGCATGATGATCCCTCCGCCGCTCATGCTGTTCGCCGCGCCGTTCACGGGTCACCGCGTGCCAGAACAGCTCATACTGGCCCCGGTAAAGACGGAACAAATAGAAGGTGTAGGCGCCAACCAGGACCACCAGCAGCCACTCTTTCATGCCGCCATAGAAGAACAGCCCGAGCAGGATCGGCACGAACATCAGCACGATGTAGAGCTGGCGCACGCGCAATCCCGCCATCCAGGAACTGCCCAGAGCGGTGGTGACACCAACGTTATAGAGAATAACCACGAAGAAGTTGAAGCCGGCGCCGGTGCGCCACAGCAGCCACACCGGCATCACGCCCCAGACCAGGGCGTGCAGGATCAGCCCGGCGCCGAACAGCTTGCGCCAGCGCGCCGGTCCGGCGCCGTACAGGGCGTCGAATCGGGCGATCAGCCACAACCGGAAGGCCGTGACCAGCACCACCGCGCCGCCGGCGATCAATGTTTCCAGTTCGTGGGCCCGGTATACCCCGCCCCAGGCCGTCACCAGGGCATAAACCAGAAGGGCCGCCAACACCCCCATCAGGGAGTTCTTGGCGGCCCCGTAATCCACTCGCTTGAGGACCTTGCGATCTTTTCTGTATATCACCGTCATTCTGCCGACATACGGATCAGGCGTAAGTTAGGCCTTGCCGTCATTAAATTCAACCGTAATGACGCGCGGGTCAAAGAAGGTCCGCCGTCAGGCACTCACCCACAGCATCTTTACGTTTACGTAAACTTCCCCTATGCTGCCACCATGACAACACAAAAGACCTACAGCATCGGCGAGTTGGCCCGCGAATTCCAGATCACCACGCGCACCATTCGCTTTTATGAAGATCAGGGCCTGCTGCACCCACAACGGCGCGGCCAGACCCGGATCTATCTACCTTCCGACCGCGTCGCGCTCAAACTGATTCTGCGCGGGAAGCGGCTGGGATTGTCCCTGGCCGAGTCCCGCGAGCTGATCCAGCTATACATCCCCGCCGGGGACAACCGCCATCAATTACAAGCCCTGCTCGGCAAAATCGCCGAAAAGCGGGCCATGCTCGAGCAGCAACTCAAAGACATCCAGGCCATGCAGCAGGAAATGGATGAGGCTGAACAACGGGCCCGTGAGGCCATGATGCAATTGGAGAACAATAATGTATGACGGTGGATTGGACTTTCACTTCGACGAAACCCTGAATGCCCTGCGCGACAGTGTTCGCGCCTTTGCCCGGCGCGAAATCGCGCCCATTGCCGCCCAGGTGGACAGCGACAATCTGTTCCCCAACGAACTGTGGAAAAAACTCGGTGATCTCGGCGTGCTTGGCATCACCGTTTCCGAGGAGTATGGCGGTGCCGGCCTGGGCTATCTGGCCCATACCCTGGTGATGGAAGAAATTTCCCGCGCCTCCGCATCCATCGGCCTGTCCTACGGTGCCCATTCCAATCTCTGCGTGAATCAGATTTTTCTCAATGGCAACGAAGCGCAGAAAGCCAAATACCTGCCCAAGCTGGTGAGCGGTGAGCATATTGGCGCCCTCGCCATGAGCGAGCCCGGCGCCGGCTCCGACGTGGTGAGCATGAGCCTGCGCGCGGAGAAGAAAGGCGATCGTTACATACTCAACGGCAACAAGATGTGGATCACCAACGGACCGGACGCCAACACCTATGTGATCTACGCCAAAACCGATATCAACGCCGGACCGCGCGGCATCACCGCTTTCCTGGTGGAACGGGATTTCCCCGGTTTCTCGCGGGCGCAGAAGCTCGACAAGCTGGGCATGCGCGGCTCCAATACCTGCGAGCTGGTGTTCGAGGACTGCGAAGTGCCGGAGGAAAACATCCTCGGCAAACTGAACGAAGGCGTTCGCGTTTTGATGAGCGGTCTGGATTACGAACGCACCGTGCTCTCCGGCGGCTCCACCGGCATCATGCAGGCCTGCCTGGATGTGGTCGTGCCCTACGTGCATGAACGCAAACAGTTCGGCAAGGCCATCGGCGAATTCCAGTTGATGCAGGGCAAACTCGCCGACATGTACGTGACCCTGAATGCCAGCCGCGCCTATCTGTATCAGGTGGCCCGCTGCTGCGATGCCGGCCAGACCACCCGCAAGGACGCCGCCGGCGTCATTCTGTATTGCGCGGAAAACGCCACCAAGATGGCTCTCGACGCCATTCAGTGTCTCGGCGGCAACGGCTATATCAATGAATACCCCACCGGTCGTTTGCTGCGCGATGCCAAGCTCTATGAAATCGGCGCCGGCACCAGCGAAATCCGCCGCATGTTGATCGGCCGGGAATTGTTCAACGAGAGCGCCTAATAATGCCTAGAATTATCAGTCATCTTAATAAGAGCGCGCCGGAGTTTGACCAATACCGCGAACACAATCTGAAGCTGCGCGGGGAGTTGCGGGAAAAGCTCGCGCACATCGCCCACGGCGGCGGTGAAGCGGCAGAGGCGCGGTTGCGGGAAAGAGGCAAGCTGCCGGTGCGGGAACGCATCCAGTACTTGCTGGACCCCGGTTCCCCCTTCCTGGAGCTGTCCGCACTGGCCGCCGACGGGGTTTACCCCGGCGAGGACGTTCCCGCCGCCGGCTGTGTCGGCGGCATCGGCCGCATCAGCGGCGTGGAATGCATGATCGTCGCCAACGATCCCACCGTGAAAGGGGGTAGCTATTATCCGCTGACGGTGAAGAAGCACCTGCGCTGTCAGGCCATTGCCGCGGAAAACCGTTTGCCCTGCGTCTATCTGGTGGATTCCGGCGGCGCCAATCTGCCGCGCCAGGATGAGGTGTTCCCGGACCGGGATCACTTCGGCCGCATCTTCTTCAACATGGCCAACATGTCCGCCAGCGGCATCCCGCAAATCAGCGTGGTGCTGGGTTCCTGCACCGCCGGCGGCGCCTATGTGCCGGCCATGGCCGACGAAGTGATCATGGTGCGTAATCATTCCACCGTGTTTCTGGCCGGCCCGCCGCTGGTCAAGGCGGCCACCGGCGAGGTAGTGAGCGCCGAGGAACTGGGCGGTGCCGCGCTGCACGCCGAGCAATCCGGCGTCGCCGATCATCTGGCCGAGGACGAACCCCATGCGCTGGATCTGGCGCGGCGCTGCATCGCCCGGCTCAACTGGCGCAAACCGGAACAGCTCGACATCCGCGAAAGCCGCGCGCCGGCCTATGATCCCCAGGAACTCTACGGGCTGATCCCGCCCACCACCCGCTCGCCGATGCCGGCCCGGGAGCTGATCGCGCGCATCGTCGACGGTTCCGAACTGGATGAATTCAAGGCCAGCTACGGCACCACCCTGGTCACCGGCTTCGCCCGTATTCACGGCATACCGGTGGGCATTCTCGCCAACGATGGCGTGCTCTATTCCGAGTCGGCGCTGAAAGGCGCTCACTTCGTCGAGCTGTGCAATCAACGCAAGATTCCGTTGTTGTTCCTGCAGAACATCACCGGTTTCATGGTCGGCAAGAAATACGAAGCGGAAGGGATCGCCAAGCACGGCGCCAAAATGGTCAATGCGGTGGCCTGCGCCCGGGTACCGAAATTCACCGTGATCACCGGCGGCAGTTTCGGCGCCGGCAACTACGGCATGTGTGGCCGCGCCTACGACCCGCGCTTCATGTTCATGTGGCCCAATGCCCGCATCTCGGTGATGGGCGGAGAACAGGCCGCCAGCGTGCTCACCCAGGTCAAGGTGGCTTCGCTGAAAAAGAAAGGCGAGAGCTGGAGCGAGGAACAGGCGCAGGCCTTCCAGGAAGAGATGACCGCTCAATACGAGTCCATGGCCACGCCCTGGTACGCCAGCGCCCGGCTCTGGGACGACGGCGTCATCGACCCGGTGGACACCCGCGACGTGTTGGGGCTGGCGCTGTCCGCCAGCCTCAACGCGCCTATTGAAGACACCCGCTACGGCGTATTCCGGATGTAATCATGAGTGTAGAACTGACCCTGCAAGCGCCGGTGGCCCGCATCACCCTGAACCGGCCGGAAAAAAGCAACGCTTTCGACAACACCGTCATCGAGTCCCTGATCGACGCTTTCGACCAGGCCGGTGCCGACGACCAGGCCCGAGTCATCGTGCTCGATGCCGCCGGCAAACACTTCTCCGCCGGTGCCGATCTCAATTGGATGCGAGCCATGGGCCAACTGGACCATGAAGAGAATCAGCGCGATGCGTTAAGGCTGGCGGCGCTGATGGCGCGCATCGATCAGGCCGGCAAGCCGGTCATCGCCCGGGTCCAGGGCGCGGCCTTCGGGGGTGCGCTGGGATTGATTTGCGCCGCCGATATGGCGGTGGCGGCGGACAACGCGCGCTTCTGCCTGAGCGAGGTCAAGCTCGGCATTCTGCCCGCGGTGATCGCCCCCTATGTGGTCCGTGCGCTGGGCCCCCGTCAGGCACGCCGCTATTTCATGACCGCCGAAGTGATCGCCGCGCCACGCGCCAGGGAACTGGGCATCGTCCACGAAGTGGTGGCCGAGGATCAGCTCGACGCCACCGTGGAGGCATTGGTTGACGCTCTTTTGAAAGGCGCTCCGGAAGCTCAGTTGGAGGCCCGCGATCTGGTACGGCGCAGCGACGAGCAGCCACTGGACGAGAACTTGATCGGTTATACCGCCGAACTGATCGCCCGCCTGCGCACCGGAGACGAAGGCCAGGAAGGGCTCGCCGCCTTCCTCGAAAAACGCGCGCCGGCCTGGAGCGCCTCCTGATTCGTTGGTGACCACGGAACCCCGGGGGTTGTCGAATCCCGGGAGTGTCATAAAGAGATCCATAAAAGGGCTGATATAAGAATGACCAACATCACCACACTGCTGATCGCCAACCGCGGAGAGATCGCCCGCCGCATCATCCGAACCTGTCGCGAACAAGGTATTCGTACCGTGGCGGTCTATTCCGAAGCCGACGCCGAGCTGCCCCATGTCCGTGAGGCGGATCAGTCCGTTTGTCTCGGGCCGGCGCCGGCCCGGGACAGTTATCTGGATATCGGCAAGGTGATCGACGCCGCCCGCGCCACCGGCGCCCAGGCGGTACATCCCGGCTATGGCTTTTTGTCGGAAAACACCGGGTTCGCCGCCGCCTGCGACGAGGCCGGCCTGATCTTCATCGGCCCCGGCGCCAACGCCATCCGGGTGATGGGCGACAAAGCCGCCGCCCGGCAGTTAATGAGTGAAAACAAGGTGCCGGTGCTGCCCGGATTCGATCAGGAAAGCGCCGACGATGCCACCCTGGCGAGCGAAGCGGAACGGGTTGGTTTTCCATTGCTGATCAAAGCGGTGGCCGGCGGCGGCGGCAAAGGCATGCGCGTGGTGGAAAGCGCGGACCGCTTCGATGAAGCGCTGGCTTCCGCTCGCCGCGAGGCCAGAGGCGCCTTCGGTGACGACCGGGTGCTGCTGGAACGCTACCTGCCCACCGCCCGCCACGTGGAAGTGCAGGTGTTCGCCGACCAACACGGCAACGCCGTGCATTTGTTCGAGCGGGACTGCTCGGTACAGCGCCGTCACCAGAAAATCATCGAGGAGGCTCCCGCCCCGGGGCTGGACGAGGCGCTGCGTGAACGGCTCGGCGAAGCGGCGGTGCAGGCCGCTCGCGCCATCGACTATGTCGGCGCCGGTACCGTGGAATTTCTGCTGGCGCCGGACGGTGAATTCTTCTTCATGGAGATGAATACCCGCTTGCAAGTGGAGCATCCGGTTACCGAGATGATCACCGGCGAGGATCTGGTGGCCTGGCAGATCGCCGTGGCCGAAGGGCGCGCGCTGCCGAAACACCAGGACCAGATCCAGCGGCACGGTGCCGCCATGGAAGTGCGTCTCTACGCGGAGAACCCCTATCAGCATTTCCTGCCTTCTTCCGGCACCCTGCAACCCCTGGTGTGGCCGGAAGGCGTGCGGGTGGACGCCGGCTTCGAGGCCGGCGACACGGTCAGCGATCACTATGATCCGATGATCGCCAAGCTGATCTGCCACGGTGCCGACCGGGAACAGGCCCGCCGCCGTCTGGTGCTCGGCCTGGAAAACCTGATGCTCGGTGGCATTCACCATAACAGTGCCTTTCTGCACCGGGTGCTGAGCAGCGAGCCGTTCAGCCAGGCGGAGCTGGACACCCGCCTGCTGGAGAAACATCCGCATCTGCTGGAACCGGTGAGCGTACCGATACCGGCTCTGGCGGTGGCCGCCGCGGCGCTGGTGGTACAACGGCCGGCAACCGGCAGCGATCCCTGGCAGGCCTTGAACGGCTGGCGGCCGTTAGGCCGGCGCCAGACTCTGGTGCCGCTCAAAGTGCTGGACGAGAATCTGATCGTGATCCTCGAGGACAATCAGGCCAGCGTGAACGGCGTCCCTCTGCCCTTCCAGTTCCACAGCGATGGCGGGCGCTTCCATCTCGGCATCGATGGCGGCACACTCCTTGACGATGTGAGCGTTGACGATGCGGCCATTGACGATGTGGGCTCTGGCGGCATGACCCTCTGCGGACGCTTCGTCGATCAGGGAGAACGGTTGTGGTTGTTCGTGGCCGGTCAGGACTATGCTGTCGACCTGCATCCGGCGCGGGAGAGCGAGCATGATGCAGGCCACGGCGATTTCACCGCCCCCATGAGCGGCACCATCGTCGCCCTGCATGTGAATCCCGGTGACCGCGTTGCCGCCGGCGACGCGGTGATTACACTGGAAGCCATGAAGATGGAACACACCCTGCGCGCCGGCGACAACGGCACCGTTCATGGTTTCAACGTGGGCACCGGTGACAGCGTCAGCGAGGGCACCCTGCTGGTGGAGTTTGAAGTGGAGCAAGAATGACAACCCTTGATCAACAACCGCTTTGGCAACCGGATCAACAGCGCCTGCAACACAGTGCGCTGAACCGTTTCTGGCAACAGGCCCGTGCCCTGTCCGGCCTGCCCCTGCCGGACTATCGCGCCCTGCACCAATGGTCGGTGAACGAACCGGAAGCGTTCTGGAATCTGGTTTGGGACTTCTCCGCACTGCAAGGCGAAAAAGGCGCCGAGGTGCTGGAGCGGGCCGAACGCTTCCGCGACCACCGCTGGTTTCCCCAGGCCCGCCTGAATGCAGCGGAAAATCTGCTGCCCCGTCATGACGATCACACCGCTCTGATCAGCGTGGACGAGGCCGGTCAGCGGCACCAAATCAGCTACAGCGAATTGCGCGTGGCCGCCGGCCAGGTGGCGGCTCAGTTGCACGATGCTGGCGTGCGTCCCGGCGACCGGGTGGCCGGCTATATGCCCAACCGCATCGAGACCATCATCGCCGCGCTCGGTGCCGCCTGGATTGGCGCGATCTGGTCGTCCTGCTCTCCGGATTTCGGCGTCCAGGGCGTGCTCGACCGTTTCGGCCAGATCGAACCGAAGGTGCTGTTCGCCTGCGACGGCTATCAGTACAACGGCAAGTGGATCGACCTGGGCGAGCGCCTGCAAACCCTGCGCGAACAACTGAAACCAGAATTGCTGGTGGTGATTCCCGGCCGCGGCAAGGCCAGCAATGTGCATGCGGCCCTGCCCTGGAGTGAGTGGCTGGACGCCGCCGGGCCGGCGCCGGCATTTGCCGCCCTGCCCTTTGACCATCCGCTGTACATTCTCTATTCCTCCGGCACCACCGGCGCCCCCAAGTGCATCATCCATGGCGCCGGCGGCACGCTGATCCAGCATGCCAAGGAGCACCGGCTGCACGGTGACCTGGGCGCCGATGACGTATTGTTCTACTTCACCACCTGCGGCTGGATGATGTGGAACTGGCTGGTGGGCGGTCTGCAGAGCGGCGCCACCCTGGTGTTGTACGACGGTAACCCAGCCTACCCGGACGCTTCCCGGCTGTTCGATCTGATCGACACCGAGGGCGTCACCCACTTCGGCACCAGCGCCAAATTCGTGCAGGCGGTGGAAAAGGCCGGCATTGAACCGATCAAGAGCCATAGTCTGGAAACCTTGCGGGTACTGTATTCCACCGGCTCTCCGTTACTTCACGAAAGTTATGATTTCCTCTACCAGAAAGTGAAACCGGATTTGCTGGTCAGCTCGATTTCCGGCGGCACCGACATCATCTCCACCTTCGCGCTCGGCAACCCCATGCTGCCGGTCTATCGCGGTGAACTGCAGTGTCTGGGGCTGGGCATGGATGTGGCGGTGTTCGACGACGACGGCCAGGCGGTCAGCGGAGAAAAAGGCGAGCTGGTGTGCCGCACGCCGTTCCCATGCTGTCCGGTGGCGTTCTGGAACGACCCGGACGGCCAGCGTTTCCAGGATGCTTACTTCGAGCGTTTCGCCTCCCTTGGCATGGACATCTGGGCCCATGGCGACTATGCCGAAACCGTTGCCCACGAAGGTCACGACGGCCTGATCATCCATGGCCGCTCCGACGCCGTGCTCAACCCCGGCGGCGTACGCATCGGCACCGCCGAGATCTACCGCCAGGTGGAAACCCTGCCACAGATTCGCGAGGCGGTGGTGATCGGCCAGCAATGGCAGGGCGATGTGCGCGTGGTGCTGTTCGTGGTGATGGCCGGGGACGCGGTCCTGGATGACGATCTCAAACAAACCCTTCGCCAGACCATCCGCGACGGCGCCAGCCCGCGCCATGTGCCGGCGGTGATCCTGGAAGTGCCGGAGATTCCCCGCACTGTCAGTGGCAAGATCGTGGAACTGGCGGTCAGGGACATCGTCCATGGACGCGAAGTCCGCAACCGCAACGCCCTGGCCAATCCGGATGCGCTGGCGCATTTCGCCAACCGGCCGGAACTGGCGGAATAAGCCGTTGCCAGCCTCCACGCCGTCCGCGTTGCTGTTTTTATATGAGCGATGCGGACGGTGCGGGCTGGCCTGCCTGTTGTTCTTTGTTTTCTCCCTTCCCGCCCACGCAGCCCTGCTTACTCTCCCCATCGATGCACACAGCCCGCTGATCGGAGCGGCCCGGGATCAGTTGATGCTGGTCCACTACCGGGACGGCGCTTTTCATGAAGTGCGGCATCAGTGGCTGCCCTGGACTCTGGGCCATCAGCCCTATTTCCAGGAAGATCACGACGCCCGCCGGGATGCTCCGGTAGACAGGGTCGCCGCCGGAGACCGTTTGCTGCTGCGCTCCGGGGACGCCGGAGAGGTTCATCCCATGCCCTTGCCGGCGGAGGTGCTTGCCACGCTGCCCATTACCCACGGCGACGGCGACGGCGACGGCGTTTTCTATGTTCTGCGAGCCCGGCCCCGCGCCACTTTCGCCCCCGCGGCCACGCTCGAAAGCACGCCCTTGGCGATCAGGGGCGACCGCTTCCGGCTCGCCTTTGTTGACGACAATCTGTTCCGCTGGGGGGATTTCACTTATCAGGGCTGGGACGGTGAAGGCACCTTGCTGGATGGCCTGAAGTTGAGACTCAGCGCGGGCCTGTTGTTACCTAATGCACGGGTCACTCTGGACAACGACAACCTGGACCCGGTGATCCGGCAGGTCATCACCGGCCCGCTGGCGACGCTGGTATACGCCACCACCCGGGTACGGGTGACAGGATTGCGTGTGCTCACCGTACATAACTATTTCATCGTTGGCGCCGACAGCGTGATGGTGCACAGCCGCTTTACCCTGCCGGCGGTGGCCGCCACCGTGTTGCGCGAACCCAGCGCCCGCATCACCGTGGACGGCTATCGGTTGCAGGGAGCGCGCCTGCGTACCAGTTGGACGGGGGCACGGGAGGCGGTGGTGGACGGTGTGCTCAGTGACACGGAGCAGGCCATGCGTGGCAGCACAGTGCCACGGGACAACACCCTCTGGTTTGATACCGGAAAGGGTTTTGCCCTGCGCGCCCGATTACACTTTCTGGATGGTTTCGATACACCGGTGCGGTTTATTTACGAGGATGATATGCAGCGGCCGGATCCGCCAGAACGGTTTCCCGGCCAGGAGCCGGAAGTGGGCTTTTTACTGAAGGATCTGCCATTCGGGCAGGAGTATTACGTCATCGCCGAACTGTGGTTCTCATCCGCCGTGCCGTGATCTGACCAGCCCATTCGCTGCTAAAGCAGCTTCCCACAGTGGGCTTCGTAGCTGGGGGTGATTCGAAGCGAACGATTTCAGAGCTCGTGGAGAGCCGGGGGTCAGCGTCCCAGGACCGTGCTTCTCCCGTGTCCTGGGACGCTGACCCCCGGCTCTCCTTCCTTGGCAAGAGGCTCCCTGCCCCTTCCCGTCCAGCCTCTTACGCCAGCTTTTCCAGCGCTTTACGCAGCGGTTCCGGAATCGGCACGGGGCGGCCACTTTCACGATTGACGAAAACATGCACCACATGGCCCAGGGCCTTGGCAGAGCCCTCGGCGCCGAACACCGCCAGGCCATAACGCACCGAGCTGTTACCCAGTTTGTCCACGCGCATGCCCACCGCCAGGGACTCCGGATAAGCCGCCGCCTCGAAATACTCACAGCCGGAGCTGACCACATAGGCGATCACATCACCCTGATGAATATCCAGACCACCCTGCTCGATCAGATAACGGTTGATGGTGGAATCGAAGTAGCTGTAGTAGGTGACGTTGTTGACGTGGCCGTACAGATCGTTGTCGGACCAACGGGTATCCAGGGGGCAAAGATATCCAAAAGCGTCCCGCAGCGGACGTGTGTTCGCGTCAGTCATGGTTTCTCCTGTGTGGATTTGCGGCGCGACAGCCGCGAATGGCAATGATAGCCTAACAGCCCATTCAAGATCTTTACGCCACCGCGTTGTCGCGATCATCGCACAGGGAAAGCCATGGAAAGTGCCGCTTCCTCCACCGTCCGTTCCGGCCTCCGCTTCATCGTGCCGCTGACGCTGAGCGCTCTGCTCGGCGCCTGTGTCACCGTTGCCCCCCATACTCCGAAATTGAACCCGGCACCCGCCAAGACCTGGCTTTATTTATTGGATATCGAGCCGGCGCTATCGGCCAGCGAGGTGCGGGTGGAAGCCCTGTACGTGCCCAGCAAACCGGAGTGTCCCCTGCGTCAGGTAGGCACCGATGTGCCGTTGGAACCGCAAGGATTGAATTATCGCATGACGGTCTATCTGGACCGCTTCGACGACCCTTTATGCGGCTGGCGTTTCAACCAGCTGTGGGTGGGCCTGAATGAGGAAAGCGGTTACGCCACCCGTTTCAGCGTGGTACCCGGCGGCGGCGACCAGACCCGCTGGTGCCGCCTCAATCCTGAACATGGCGTCTGCATGCTCAGGGAGCAGGACGTTCTCGACTATAAAGTGCCCGGCACCGTGCACCGCGTCAGGCTGATGCAGCAATAGCCTCGGCGATGCGGGTCGCCAGAGCGTAAACCGTGATCTGCGGATTGACGATGATCGAGGTCGGCAGCAGGCTGGCATCGGCGATGTAGAGCCCGGACACTTCATGGGTTTCTCCACTTTCCGCCACCACGCTGGTGGCCGGATCCGCGCCCATGCGGCAACTGCCCTGGGGGTGATAGCTGACCATGCGCAGATGGTGCGGCTGGTTCTCCAAGCTTTCCACCATCGGATCGATGTCCGTTTCCCGGCGTATTACCAGCGGTTCGCTGGTGGGCACATGGACCTGCTCCGCCCCGGCGGCCAAGTGCAGGCGCGCCGCGGCTTTCAGCGCCTTCTTCATGGACGGGAAATCAATATCGTCCAACTGATAATCAATGACCTTGTGGTCCCCGTCCCAATGCACCCGGCCCACATTGTGATCGTGAATCAGGGTCACCAGCCCGGCCAGATAACGGGCCTCTCCCATGAAATCCATGAACGGCGCGCCGGTGCCCGGCTCCGCCGTCATCGACAGTTCCACGATCCCGGCGCCACCGTCCTCAAGCACGAAACCGCCGTCCTCCGGGGCCATGAATTGATCCACGTAGACCCCGAGCATGGCACCGCGCCAGGCGTGCACCGGTTGCGGGTAACGGGCGCTGACGTACAGCGACGGGTGGCAGGCGAAGTGGCGCCCGACCTGATCGGAGCCATTGGCCAATCCGCTGCGCAGCAACAATAGCGGCGTTTGTACCGCCCCGGCGGCCAGCACCACCCGTGGCGCCGTCACCGTCATCTCTGCCACCGGTTCACCATCGATGCCGGTGACCTGGGCACGGACGCCGGTGGCACGACCATTATCGGAGAGAATCCCGGTGACGCGGGTGTCGGCGAAAATGCGCGCGCCGTGGGCCACCGCCCAGGGCAGATAACTGACCAGCATGGATTGCTTGCGCTCGGTCTTGCAGCCGGACAGGCAGTGCCCGGTGAGCGCGCAATCGCGGATATTGCGCTGGAACGGCTTCACCGACCAGCCCAGCTTATCGGCACCAGCCCGGATCAGACGGGCATGGGCGGCAATCTCATGCTCACCGTTTTCATGCACGCCCAGGTGTTTTTCCACCCGCTCGAAATAGGGCCTCATGCTGTCGCGGGTGAGACCGGTGAGCCCAAAATCCCGCTGCCAATCCCGCAGGATGAAGTCCGGGGTACGGAAACAGACGCCCGCATTGACCACGGTGGAGCCACCGACGCAGGCCCCCTGCAGGATCAGCAGATCGCCACTGCGATTAGTCTGACCTCCGTGATCCTGATAAAGCTGCTCCATGGCCTCCGGGAAGCGTTCGCTGAAATCCCGCGACGGCACATAGGGCCCCGCTTCCAGCACCAGCACCCGTTTGCCGCGCCGTGCCAGTTCATAGGCCACCACGGCACCGCCAGCGCCGGAGCCGACCACCACCACATCCGCCTGCAAATTCAATCGCGGCTCATGGATGTCCTTCGCCTGGGTGACCGCCAGACCGGAGTCCCGCCAAAGTGCCGTTGTCATTCCGGTATCCCCGTCTGTACATCCCCATCGTCCTCCGGCATCGGCGCGTTTCCCAGATACGCCAATCCCCAGCGATCCGAAACCGGACCGTCGAATTCCAGAGCCGGCCAGGTACGTTCGTCGCGCCAATAAGCGCTGTACACCAGTTGCTTGATCACCGTGGCCAGGGTTCGTTGCAACACCAGCCCCCGCCCCCAGCGATCGAAATAATCCCGCGCCGTTTCGTCGTCGAGATCGACAAAGCGGCTGCCATGGCGGAACACCGCGGCGTTATCGAACAATCCCAGTCCCTGGGACAGTTGCTGCCGCAGTGCCGGCGCCAGCAACGACAGCGTGCGCTGCACGTTGGCCACCACCGGCACGGTTTCGGTATCCGGCAGGTCCCGCCCTTCGGTGGGCAATAGCACCCGCCGGCAACGGTCGAGCAGCAGAAACTCCCCGGGGCTGAGTTCGTCGGCCCAATCCGGTATCCGCTGCCGGTCCAGGGGGGAACGGCGCAGCCAAAGAAATCCGCCTGCGGCGGCACCGGCCATCACGGCACTGGCGGTCAGCGTCCATTTGAGAAAACGGCGGCGCGCCAAGCCTCGTTGCAGCCACTCCGGCCCCGGCGGCGCGCTGTATTGTTGTGTCATCGTCGCACTCATGGAAGGGAATCAGGCCCTCAACATAGTCAGCTCCGGAGTGGGAGACAATATGTATACCGGCCAGCGGACGGATTGACCCGATCGGCACATCGGAATACTGTACATAAGAACAGTAATCGGATGCTTACCTCATGAATGCGGACGCCCTGCAACAACTGCTTCGTCGCCAGGACACCTGGCAAGGCCCCGGCCGGGGAGCGGCCCGCGAAGAACGCCGGCACACCGGTTTCCCGGCCCTGGATCGCCTGCTCTGGCAAGGTGGCTGGCCCAACCAGGGGCTGGTGGAACTGCTCTGTCCACTGCCCTGTCCGTCATTGCTGCACTTGCTGTTGCCCCTGTTGCGTCGCCGTGAGGACGGCGCCCGGATCATCGCCAATCCCCCGGCCCGGCCTTCCGCCGCTGCCCTGAAGCGGGCCGGGCTGCCGCTAGAGCAAATCCTGGTGCTACAGGCCCGGGAACGCTCCACGCTGTTGCGTGCCTGCCTGGAAGCCGCCTCCAGCGACACTCTGGACAGCCTGGTGTTGTGGGCACCGGGCGGCGCCCTGCCCGCCGGAACTCTGCGTCGTCTGCACATGGCCGCGCAACAGGGCCGTTGTCTGTTTCTGCTGGTGCGCCCGCGAAGGGCCTCGAAACAGCCCAGCCCGGCGCCTCTGCGTCTGCTGTTGGACGCCGATCAACCCGGCGAACTGACCGTCACCGTTGGCAAGCAGCCCGGTGGCCGCCACGGTCAGCAGTGCCAGCTGGTGGTGCTGCCCGAGCATCTGCGCCAGCCCCCGCCGCCCTGCGCCACCATGGCGGCCCTGACCCGCCGCCCGGAGACCGCCACGGCGCCCTCTCTGCCGGCGCTGCCGGCGCCAACATCGGAGGTCCGTCCATGAATCCCCCTTTGTGGCTGGCCCTGCATTTTCCCTTGCTGGCTCTGGAAGCCGTGGATGGCCCCAGCCCCGAACCCCGTGTACTGGTGCGGCAGCAGCGGATCACCCTGGCCAATGCCGCCGCCCGCGGCGCCGGAGTGAGCGCCGGATTACGCCTGGGCACAGCGCGTGCTTTATGCGACGACCTACAGGTGCAACAAGCCGATCCCCAGCAGGAGGAACGGGCTTTGCTGCGGGAGGCCCGTCACTTGCTGGCCATAACGCCACAAGTGTGCCTGGCGCCCCCCCATACTCTGCTGCTGGAAGTCGGCGGCTGCCTGAGCCTGTTCGGCGGCTTCGAAGGGTTGCTGTCACGAGTGGATCAATACCGCCTGCACTGCCCGCTAACCAGCCATCTGGGCCTTGGCCCCACACCATTGGCGGCCTGGCATCTCACCGAGCTGCCCACCCTTGAACACCTACCCGAGCGCAGCCGTTTCCAGGCCTGGCTGGCTACTCTGCCAATCGACACCCTGGCCCTGGAAGATGCCGTGAAAGAACGTCTGCGGGCCCCTGGCTTTCATACCCTCGGCGATCTGTTCGCACTTCCGCGGGCCGCGCTCGGCAAACGATTCGGCGCTTCTTTTCTGGACTGGTTGCAACGCCTGCTCGCAGAGAAAGCGGACGTGCGCCGGGCAATTCCCGCTCCAACACCATTCCGGGAACAGCGGGAATTCGATGATCCGGTGAACGATCAGGCATTGCTCAAGATCCCCATGGCGGCGCTGCTCGAACAGATGGAACAGCACCTGAGGCGCTATCAGGAGCAGGTGCTGGCGATACGCTGGCATCTGCGTCTGGACAATCGTGAACGGCATACTCTGCTGGTGCGTCGGGCCCGACCGGCCCATGACGCCGCTGGCTGGCTCGATCTGAGCCTGAGGCGCCTGGAGAACCAGCCTTTGGACGGCGCGGTACTGGGACTGGGCTTGGATACCAGCCGGCCACGACCGTTGAACCCCGGCCTTGCCGCCCTGTTCCCGGAACCCGGAGCCCGCGCTCCGCTGACCGGCCTGCTGGAAAAGCTGGTGGACACTCCGGGACTGGTGCTTTATCGCCCGGCTCTGGCCGATGATCACCTGCCGGAATACAACGAATGCCGTCAGCCGCCGTTCGGCGTGAAACCACGGGAGCATGAAAATGATCAGGCTGATCAGGATCGTCCTCTGTGGTTATTGGAATCCCCGCTGAGACTGCACCAGGACAACGGTGTCCCGGTATGGCGGGGGCGCCCCCTGCGGCTGTTTCCGCAACAGGAGCGTTTCAGCCAGCCCTGGCGGGGAACGATGCCCCGCCACTATCGGCTGGCGCATCATCCCCAGGGGGAATGCTGCTGGCTGTTCCAGGATGCCCGGCAGCAGTGGTGGTTACATGGGTTTTTCTAGGGCCTGGGGCCATACGGTTATCCCGGAGGTTATCACCCGGCCACCGCTCGACCACGCTGGCACGCAACACGCTTACACGCCATGCTTACTAACTCTGTGGACAGCCGGGAAAGCCTTTTGCCAACGGAAAGAGGATGACCCTTTCGACCACAGAGGCTTCCACGTGTTGCGTGCCAGCGTGTTCGCGTGCCAGCGTTTCCCGTCAACGTGGCACCCGCCCCATCAGGTAGAACTCCTCGTTGGGCGGTGTTCCCGTGAGATTGACCATGCGATTGGACATGCCGAAAAACGCGGCGATGGCGCCAATGTCCCACATGTCTTCGCTGGTGAAGCCCGCGTCGGTCAGACGGGCCTCCCATTGATCGTTCATCTCCCCCTGTTCCAGCGCCAGATGAAACGCGAAATCCAGCATCACCCGATGACGCTCGCTGATCGGCGCGGTGCGGTGGTTGATCGCCACTTGATCCGCCACCAACGGATTCTTGCTGTAGATCCGCAGCAAAGCGCCATGGGCCACCACACAGTACAGACAGTGATTCCGGGCGCTGGTGGCGACCACGATCATTTCCTTTTCCGCTTTGCTCAGGGTGTCGGACTCGCGTTCCATGAGAGCATCGTGATAGGCGAAAAAAGCTCGAAATTCCGCCGGACGGCGGGCCAGCATGAGAAACACGTTGGGCACGAAACCGGCTTTTTCCTGCACGCCAAGAATCACCTCGCGGATGTCTTCAGGCAGGTTGTCCAGACTTTCCGGTATGGGAAAGCGTTTGTTATTCAGAGTCATGGCGATATCCCAAGGCAAACGAATGAAACAGGCACTTCAGTTAACGTTAACGTCAGGTTGATGTCCATCCCTCGACGGCGGGACCGAGAGGTGCCGGGGAGTCACCCATGACCCCGGACGCCCTGCCCTTCGCCGAACTACACTGCACCAGCGCCTTCAGCTTTCTCACCGGCGCCAGCCAGCCGGAGGAACTGGTGCAACGTGCCCACGAACTGGGCTACCGGGCTCTGGCGATCACCGATGACGCCTCCCTGGCCGGAGTGGTGCGGGCCTGGCGGGCGCACAAGGCATTGCGGGACGGCAGCGGCACCACCCTGAAACTGATCATTGGTAGCGCTTTCCATCTGGATACCGACCAGGGCGCACTGCATCTGGTGTTACTGGCCAGGAACCGGCGCGCCTACGGCGAAATCGCCACCTTGATCACCCAGGGACGGCGACGGGCGGAAAAAGGAAAATACCAACTGCACTGGCGGGATCTGACACGGTTGGAGCGCCATGCCCTGTGTCTGTGGTTCCCTGCCGGCGACGGCCGCGATCCCCATCATGCCACCTTGCTCCAGGCCCATTTCGGCGATCGCTTCTGGCTTGCCTGCGAACTGCTGCAGGATCGTAACGACGCCCTCCACTATCAATATTGTCTGGCCTTGGCGCAACGTTTCGATCTGGCCATGAGCGCCGCCAACGATGTGCATTATCATCGCGCCGAGCGGCAAAGGCTGCAGGATGTGCTCACCGCTCTGCGGCTGAACACTTCGGTGTACGAGCTGGGCCGGCGCCGGTTCCAGAATGATCAGCGGCATCTGCGCCCGCTGGAAGCCCTGGCCGGAATTTACCCGGAAGCCCTGCTGCGCGAGGCGGCCTGGATCGCCGACCAGTGCGAGTTCGAGCTGGACGACATCCGCTACCAGTATCCGGAAGAAGTCGTGCCGCCGGGTCAGAACGCCGACGATTATCTGGCCGCCCTCACCCATCAAGGCGCCGCGCGACGTTATCCCGATGGCGTACCCGCCTCCGTACAGGCCCTGCTGGAGCGGGAGCTGGCGCTGATCCGTGAACTGGAATACGCCCATTACTTTCTCACCGTCCACGACATCGTCGCCTTCGCCCGCGGCCAGGGCATTCTTTGCCAGGGCCGCGGTTCCGCCGCCAATTCCGCGGTGTGTTACTGCCTCGGCGTCACCGAGGTGGACCCCGACCGCAGCCAGCTTCTGTTCGAGCGCTTCATTTCCAAGGAACGGCGGGAACCACCGGACATCGACGTGGACTTCGAGCACGAGCGCCGCGAGGAGGTGATGCAGTACCTGTACCGCAAATACGGCCGGGACCGCGCCGCCCTGGCCGCCACCGTGATCCACTACCGCACTCGCTCGGCGGTGCGCGACGTGGGCCGGGCGCTGGGCGTGGATCTGTCGATCATCGAGCGGCTCAGCGCCAATCTGGCCTGGTGGGACAAACCCGCCGATCTGCAGGAGCGGTTCCGTGAAGTGGGTCTGGGCGATACCGCCCTGGGCCGGCAGTACCGGGCGCTGGTGTTTGAACTGGTCGGCTTTCCCCGGCATCTGTCCCAGCACGTGGGCGGTTTCGTCATTACCCGCGATCCGGTGCCCACGCTGGTGCCGGTGGAAAACGCCGCCATGGCCGATCGCACCGTGATTCAATGGGACAAGGACGATCTGGAAGCCCTGGGGCTGATGAAGGTGGACGTACTGGCCCTGGGCATGCTCACCGCGATCCGCAAAACCCTGGATCTGGTCGGTCACTACCGCGGCCGGCCGCTGATCATGCAGGACATCCCCACCGAGGATCCCGCCACCTACGACATGCTCTGCAAGGGCAACAGTCTGGGGGTTTTTCAGGTGGAGTCCCGGGCGCAGATGAACATGCTGCCACGGCTGCGGCCACGCAAGTTCTACGATCTGGTTATCGAGGTGGCCATCGTCCGCCCCGGCCCGATTCAGGGCGACATGGTGCATCCCTATTTGCGCCGCCGCGACGGTCTGGAAGAACCCGATTACCCGGACCCGAAAGTGGAAGCGGTACTGAAACGCACCCTGGGCATCCCCATCTTTCAGGAGCAGGTGATCCAACTGGTCATGGTGGCGGCGAAATTCTCCGGCGGCGAGGCGGATCAGTTACGCCGGGCCATGGCCCGCTGGGGCAAGAGCGGCGAGCTGATGCAGTTCCAGGACAAGGTGATCCAGGGCATGCGCGCCAACGGCTACAGTGAGGATTATGCCCAGCGCCTGTTCGAGCAAATGAAGGGCTTCGGCGGCTACGGTTTCCCGGAATCCCACTCCGCCAGTTTCGCCCTGTTGGTGTATGTGTCCGCCTGGCTCAAACGCCATCACACCAGCGCCTTTTACTGCGGCTTGCTCAACAGCCTGCCGATGGGCTTTTACAGCCCCTCGCAAATCCTCCAGGACGCGCGCCGCCACGCCATTGAACTGCGCCCCCTGGACGTACGGCACAGCCACTGGGACCACACTCTGGAAGAGACACAAAGACAAAAGCTCGGGGTACAGCCAGCCTTGCGGCTGGGCTTTCGTCAGTTGAAAGGGTTCAATCCGGAAGCCGCCGAGCGCCTGGTACAGGCCCGCGCCGAACGCCCCTTCAGCAGCGTGCGTGATCTGTGTCAGCGGGCTCGTCTCAATCAGCGGGAACGGGAAGCACTGGTGGCCGGTAACGCACTGCGCGCGCTCAGCGGCCACCGCCACCAGGGCCACTGGGAAATCCAGGGACTGGAAGCGCCACGCCCATTGCTTGAAACGGAGCGCGGTACCGGCAAGGACCATGACGGGGTCTACCTCGACGCCCCTTCGGAGCACGCTGATCTGCTGCAGGATTACCGTCACCTGGGTCTGACCCTGGGCCGGCACCCCATGGCCCTGGTCCGCCATCTGCCCCGCTTTCGCGGCTGCCGCCGGGCACGGGAATTGAAGCGGGGCCGGCCGGGGCAACTGATCCGGGTCGCCGGGCTGGTGACCAATCGGCAAAGACCCGGCTCCGCCAAAGGCGCGCTGTTCATGACACTGGAGGATGAGACCGGCAACACCAACGTGGTGATCTGGAATGCCATTCAGGAGCGGTTCCGCAAAACCCTGCTGCGCAGCCCTCTGGTGATCGTCAAAGGCACTCTGGAAATCAGTCCGGAAGGCATCGTGCACCTGATGGCGGGAGCCTTGATCGACGCCGGTGATGCGCTGCGGGAATTGAATATCAAGTCGCGGGATTTTCGCTAAGGAGGCAGCAAGAGTATCCGCCCCAAAGCAAAAACCCCCGCTCAATGAGCGAGGGTTTTTGTAGTGGCGTCCCCTAGGGGAGTCGAACCCCTGTTACCGCCGTGAAAGGGCGGTGTCCTAGGCCACTAGACGAAGGGGACGTATTTGGTGGAGCTAGGCGGGATCGAACCGCCGACCTCTACAATGCCATTGTAGCGCTCTCCCAGCTGAGCTATAGCCCCAGATTGTGACCACCGGTATGTGCGTCCCGTGTGGTGCGGCGTATTCTACCCAGGGGCCCTATCCTGTCAAGCACTTAGCGGCGGTTTTTCACGGTTTTTGCCCCGTCTGTTCATCCCTTGGTCAAATTGCCGGAATCTTAATCGGCCTGGGATAACAGCCCCGCATAGGCTTTCTCCAGCTTCTTGGTTTGCTTCTTGGAGACCCCGCCCAGCACCTCCACCGCGTGCCGCAATCGCGCCCGGCTGATATCCGCGCCCAGCAACCCCATGCTGTCCACCACCGAGAAACTGGCACTGGTGCCGGCGATGGCCACGAACACCGGAAACAGGAAGTCACGGATTTTCACATCCAGGGCATCCGCCAGGACTTTGGCGTCGGCGAACAGATTATCCCGGTTCCAGCTGCGCTGGGCCTCGCAGGACCAGAGGAAAAACTGCAGCCATTCCTTCATATCCTCGGTGCTGTACTGCTTATGCTCGAAATCCTGTTCACTGATGGTGAGCATCCCGGAAAAACAGAAGCCGGCCTTGTCCACCACGTCACTCAGCGTTTCCACCCGCTGCTTGATGTGCGGCAGCACCTGCATCACGTAGTCCCGATTGAAAGCCCAGCCCATCAGTTGTTGCAGAAACTGTTCATCGGACAGGTCCCGCAGCCACTGGCCGTTGAGCCAGCTCAGTTTCTCCACGTCGAACACCGGCCCGCCCAGGGACACGCGGTTGATGTCGAAAGCCGCTTCCATCTCACTCAGAGAGAAGCGCTCACGTTCATCGGGCATGGACCAGCCCATGCGACCGAGGTAGTTCACCAGCGCTTCCGGCAGGAAGCCCATGCGACGATAGAAATTGATACTGGTCGGGTTCTTGCGCTTGCTGAGCTTGGATTTGTCCGGATTACGCAGTAGCGGCATGTGGCACAGCACCGGCATATCCCAGCCGAAATACTCATACAGCAGCTTGTGTTTCGGCGCGGAGTTCAGCCATTCCTCACCACGCAGCACATGAGTGATGCCCATCAGATGGTCATCCACCACATTGGCCAGATGATAGGTGGGCAGGCCATCGGATTTCAGCAGGACCTGCGCGTCGGCCAGGGCCCAATCCAGTTCCACGGTGCCGCGCAGCATGTCCTCGATGGCGCAGCGGCCATCCTCCGGCACCCGCATGCGAATCACGTAAGGCGCCCCTTCCGTTTCACGGCGGGACTGTTCGGCTTCATCCAGCTCCAGATCACGGGGTTTCAATGCCCGGTTTTCACCGCTCTCCTTGATCCGGGCACGTAACGTGTCCAGTTCCTCGGCGCTGCGGTAGCACTTGAAGGCGTGGCCGGCCTGAACCAATTGCTCGGCGTACTGACGATAGATATCGCCGCGCTCACTTTGGCGGTAAGGCGCGTGAGGGCCACCGACGTCCGGCCCCTCGTCCCAATCCAGCCCCAGCCAGCGCAGGGAATCCAGGATCGCCTGCTCCGACTCCGCGGTGGAGCGCACCTGGTCGGTGTCCTCGATCCTGAGAATGAACTGACCACCGTGCTGACGGGCAAAGCAACGATTGAACAAAGCAATGTAGGCGGTGCCCACATGGGGATCGCCGGTGGGGGACGGGGCTACCCGGGTACGAACGGTCATGACAACTCCACGGCCGGAAAAAGGCGGCATTATACGGCATTTGCCGGCACGCCGACATGCTATTCACCCGCCGCGGGCCGCTCGAACAGCGCCTTCCCCATTTGACAAAAAACGGCAACAGGAGGACCTTTTTGTATCCGGTCCGTCTGATAATCAATCCATACTGGCCGGCTTTGACGCTGTTACTTTCTTCGCCGTAATCAAGGAGGGCCTGAAATGAAAGTACTACTGACCGCCGCGCTGCTGGTGCTGGCACCGTTCGCCACCGCCATCGAGCGCACTCCCGCGCCGCCCGAAGCCGAAGTGTATTTCATCACGCCGCAGGACGGCGACACCGTCTCCGGGCCGGTCACCGTGAAATTCGGTCTCAAAGGCATGGGCGTGGCCCCCGCCGGCGTCACCCAGGACAACACCGGGCACCACCACCTCCTGGTGGATCTGAAGGAGGCGGTGAACGAGGATCAACCTCTGCCCAGCAATGACAACGTGCGCCATTTCGGCGGCGGCCAGACCGAAACCACGCTGGATCTGCCACCGGGCGAACATACCCTGCAACTGATCATGGGCGATGCCCGACACGTGCCGTTCGAGCCTTCCATCACCAGCGAGGAAATCACCATCACGGTGAAATAAATCGCTGCCGCGGCGGGGCATTCCACCTCGCCGCAGTATTCCTTTCTCCGGGGTCAGCGCAACAGCAGGTGCGGCACCCTCGCCTCTCGCAGCATTTCATTGGTGGTACTGCCCAGCAGGAATTCCCGGATACGGGAATGGCCGTAAGCCCCCATCACCAGCAGCTCGATACCATGCTCCTGTTGATAACGATGTAATGCCGGCTCCACCTCGCCTTCCAGGATGGAAGTGAAGACCTGATGACCGCCGGCGGACAAGCGTTCCCCGGCCCAGGCCAGTTCTTCGTGACGGGCATGCTGGCCATCATCAACGGTCACCAGATGACAATCCAGACCACGGAACAGCGGACTGGCGGCCAGCATTTCCACCCCCTTGCGGCAAGTATCACTGCCATCGAACGCCAGCATGATCACCTCGGGTTCGGCGAACGTCTCGGGCACTACCAGTATCGGCCGGTAGACCGCTCGAACCACCCGCTCCACGTTGTCCCCCACTTTGGCGGACGCCCCCTGATGCTCGGTGCCCTGCCGCCCGATCACCAGCAGACGGGTCTCGTCCTGAAGCGCCAGCAGGCTTTCCAACAAGTCCCCATGGCGTTGCTGCAACTCCGGATCGTCGATGCCTTTGTCCATCGCCCGGGCCTTGGCCGCGTCCAGCATCAATTTTCCCTGCTCCATGGCCACCCGGTTACGGCGGGCATCCAGATCGGCCAGCTCTTCCATCAAATGTTCACGGGCGCCCAGGCTCAAGGACCCGCTCAAGTCCGTGGGCGTGCTCGGATAACGTTGCTGGTCAAGCACATGCAGCAGCTTCAGCGGCGCGTCCAGGCGCCGGCTGGCCCAAACCCCGGCATCGCATACCGCGCTGGCGGCCACTGACCCATCAATACAGGCAACGACTTTGCTCATGTTGTTTTCCTCAATGTCCGCCCATCAGTTTTTCCACGGCGTCCGGCTTATCGTGTACCGCGTATTTGTCCACCAGAGTGGCACTGGCCTCATTAAGGCCGATCAGCTCCACATCGGTGCCTTCCCGGCGGAATTTGATGATCGCCTTGTCCAGAGCACCAATGGCGGTGATATCCCAAAAGTGGGCCCGATGTACATCGATAACCACTTTCTCCAGGGCCTCACGAAAATCGAAAGCGTCCAGGAACTGTTCCGATGAGGTGAAAAACACCTGCCCCACCACATGATAGGTACGTTCGCCAGGAGCGTCCTGTTCCGAACGCACATAAAACACCCGCCCGACTTTATTGGCGTAGAGCAGCGCGCTCAGCACCACGCCAACGGCAACACCCAGGGCCAGGTTATGAGTGAGCACGGTGACCACCACGGTGGCCAGCATGACGATGGTGCTGCTGGGCGGATGGCGGCGCAGGTTCACCAGCGATTCCCAACTGAATGTACCAATGGACACCATGATCATCACCGCCACCAGCGCGGCCATCGGAATCCGTGACACATGATCGCCAAGAAACACCACCAGGATCAGCAACACCACACCGGCCACCAGCGTGGACAAGCGGGTACGGCCACCGGATTTCACATTGATCATGGACTGGCCAATCATCGCGCAGCCGGCCATGCCGCCAAAGAAGCCGGCGACGATATTGGCGATGCCCTGCCCCTTGCACTCGCGGTTTTTATTGCTCTCGGTGTCGGTCAGTTCATCGATGATGGCGGCGGTCATCATCGACTCCAGCAGCCCCACTATCGCCAACGTCAGGGATACCGGGAAAATGATCTTCAGGGTCTCCAGGGTCAACGGGATATCCGGTAGCAGGAATACCGGCAGGCTATCCGGCAGGTCGCCCTTATCCCCCACGGTGGGGACGTCCCAGCCCAGCGCCACGCACAACACGGTAAGACCGATGATGCAGATCAAGGGCGAAGGCACCGATTTGGTCAACAACGGAAACAGATAAATAATCCCCAGGCCGCCGATGACCAACGGGTAGACCAGCCACGGCACGTCCACCAGTTCCTTGAGCTGGGCCATGAAGATCAGGATCGCCAGAGCGTTGACGAAGCCGGTGATCACCGACCGGGACACGAATCGCATCAATTGTCCCAGCTTCAGAAAGCCAGCAACGATTTGCAGCACCCCGGCCAGAATCGTCGCCGCCAGCAGATACTGCAGGCCATGCTCCTTGACCAGGGTCACCATCACCAGCGCCATGGCGCCGGTAGCGGCGGAAATCATGCCGGGCCGGCCACCGGCGAAGGCGGTGACCACGGCAATACAGAACGATGCGTAAAGACCCACTTTGGGGTCTACCTCGGCGATGATGGAAAAGGCGATGGCCTCGGGGATCAGCGCCAGCGCCACGACAATGCCGGCGAGCACGTCCGCGCGAACATTGCTGAACCAATGCTCTTTAAGGGAAGCAATCATTAACGGAAAACCCCATGTACGTATGCAAAAAACAACACCACAAAAGGCGGCAACAAAAATTGCCTGAAGCAATTTGGGCATAAAAACAGGCGATAAATCGCGAATACGGGACAACGGTCCCGCGGGAACCAGGAAGTTCCGGGGATGAACACCGTCGGGCCGGCGCGAGAAGCACCTGCCGGGTGTCGGAAGATCCGCGCGCTAGGGCGGAGTCAGGCCATCAAGGATGGCGGAGGAATGCGAATGAAACATGAAAATCAGACATTACCCGTCATGGAAGGCGGCGCAGTCTACCAGCCCGGGCCGGTTATTCCCACCTCGGATCCGGTTTTGTCTCACACCGGCACCGTGCGATAATGCGTGCCCTGCTGTCGTTGTTACCGTCCCATGCTCCCATCCCAACGCCTCGCCCCCGGTCCCGACCGGCGCCTTTCGGTGGCGCCGATGATGGACTACACCACTCGCGACTACCGCTATCTGGCGCGGCTGATCAGTCGTCACACGCTGCTGTACACGGAAATGGTGGTGGCCCAGGCGGTGATCCATGGTGATCGCGAGCGGCTGCTGGGCTTCGATGACGCCGAGCACCCGGTGGCGGTGCAACTGGGCGGCAGCGATCCGGCGCAGCTGGCGGAAGCCGCGCGTATCTGTGCCGACTATGGCTACGACGAGATCAATCTGAATGTGGGCTGCCCCTCGGACCGGGTGCAGCAGGGCAAGATCGGCGCGGTGCTGATGGCGGAGCCGGATCTGGTGGCCCGCTGCGTGGAGGCCATGGCCCGGGTCAGCCCGGTGCCGGTCACGGTGAAGACCCGCATCGGTATCGATGATCAGGACGACTATCCGTTCCTGCAACGCTTCGTCGCCCGCATGGATTCCGCCGGCTGCCGCAGTCTGACCATTCACGCCCGCAAGGCCATCCTCAATGGCCTGTCGCCGAAGGAGAACCGGGAAATTCCCCCGTTGATCTATGAGCGGGCCTACGCCATCAAGCAGGCCTTCCCGCATCTTGAGGTCATTCTCAACGGCGGCCTGCGCGATCTGCCCTCGGTGCTGCATCATCTGGATCAGGTGGACGGCCTGATGGTGGGACGGGAAGCCTACGGCAACCCCTGGTGCCTGGCCGGTCTGGACGCCACCGTGTTCGGTGATCCCGCACCACAACCGGATCGCCATCAGGTGGCACGGGCCTTCCTCCCCTATCTGGAGCAGCGCTACGCTGGCGGCTGTCATCCCAAACATGTGCTGCGCCACGCCCTGAATCTGTTTCAGGGCCTGCCCGGAGCCCGCGCCTACCGCCGTCATCTGAGCGAGAACATGCACAAAGCGGACACCACCCCGAAGGTGTTCGAGGATGCGCTGGCGCTGGTAGGCTAGGTCGGACGCCGGACGATGAACAACCTACACCCTCCGCTCTCGCCAGCATAAAAAACGGTTATCCATATCCGCCAGGGTCCGAGACACGGTGTTCCAAGCAACCTCTAAAAAATACCTCGTCATCCCGGGCTTGACCCGTACGTCATCCCGGGCTTGACCCGGGATCTCCCTCTGGAGGGCGCACCACTTCGTAGCGGGAGATGCCGGATCGAGTCCGGCATGACGTTTTTCAGAGGTTCCCTAAAGCGTCAGGCGTCCGGCCGTTTTCCTACTGGCAAGAACCTTCCCGGGTTCTTATGCTCTAATGCTCACTCACTTTTTTGGTTAACGGGACGGATCATGGCGAATCAGCGGCAGCAACTGGAGCAATGGACCACCGTGGTGGCGGACACCGGCGATATGGAGATGATCGCCGCTCTCGCCCCCTGTGACGCCACCACCAATCCCTCTTTGCTGTTGGCGGCGGCGCGGGACAGCCGCTACCAGTCCCTGCTGACCCAGGCCCGGAGCCTGGCCACGGAAATGGGCCGCGGCCACGACCTGACCTGGTGCAGCGACGCCTACGCCTGCCTCGCCGGGCAAGCGGTGCTGGAGCATGTTCCAGGCCTGGTTTCCACCGAGGTCGACGCCCGCCTGTCCTTTGACACCCGCGCCACGGTGGAGCGGGCTCGGCGGCTGATGGCGCTGTACCGGGAACTGGATGTGGATCCGGATCGCATCCTGATCAAAATCGCCGCCACCTGGGAAGGCATCGAGGCCGCCCGTATCCTCGAAGAGGAAGGTACCCGCTGCAACCTGACCCTGGTGTTCTCCCTGGCCCAGGCCCTGGCCGCCGCCGAGGCCGGCACCACACTGATATCCCCGTTCGTCGGCCGGATCCAGGACTGGCACGTCAAACGCGGCCTCGACATCCAGCACATCGACGACGATCCTGGCGTGCAGTCGGTATGCGGCATTTTCCGCACGCTCAAGGCACGGGGACTGGAAACCATCGTCATGGGCGCCAGCTTCCGCAACGCTGATCAGATCCGCGCCCTGGCCGGATGCGACCGTCTCACCATCAGCCCGGCCCTGCTGGAAACCCTGGCCGCCGATGAGAATCCGCTGACCCAGGCTCTGGACGCCGCCGACGTGGAACCGGATGAAGACTGGACACCGATCAGCGAGTCGGGTTTCCGCTGGGCAATGAATCAGGATCCCATGGCCAACGACCTGCTCAGCGATGGCATCCGCCGCTTCGCCGCGGATCAGGTCGCGCTGGAAACTTTGTTAAGCGAGGAGGAACGTGCCGCGTGAATTGGATTGCCCGCCTGTTCGAACCCCAGACCACCCGGGAACCGGTAACGGAGCTGGATTTGCACCGGGCCGCCGCCGCCCTGCTGCTGGAAGTGGCGCGCACCGACGGCCGCATTGATGATCGCGAAAAACAAAGCCTGTTCAAGGCGGTGCGCCAGCGCTGGCAATTGGACAGCGACGAACTGGAAGAGATTGTCGCCGAGCTGCATGAACGGGTGGAAGGCGCCACCGATCTGTATGAATTCACCAGTCCGTTGCGCGAACATTGGGGCCCGGAACCCCGTGCCCGTTTGATCGAGGACATGTGGGCCGTGGCCGCCGCCGACGGCAAGGTGGACGTGTACGAAGAGCATCTGATCCGCCGGGTGGCGGACCTGCTCTACGTGTCTCACGGCGATTATATTCGAGCCAAACTCGCCGCCACCGGCGAACAGTGATCCGCGCGGATCACCATTGCGGTTCCGATTCCGCTCCCTGCTCTTCTGACGGCGCCGCTTGCCCTTCGGCTTTCGGCGCCGGTCCCGGCACCCGGCTCAGTCCTTCCCCCTTCATGCGCTGGTTAATGTAGAAATTACGGATGAAGGTGTAACGGTCACCGATGATGTTACCTTCCAGATCCAGCAGATCGGCGCGCAGGTCCACCGCGTACAGGGCGGCGATTGCCAGACGATGGGTGTCGTCTTCCACCATGTAACGGATCGGGTTCAGGTAAGTTTCCGGCCAGATACTGACCCCATCCCGCACCGTGGACGGCCCGAAGAAAGGCAAGACCAGATAAGGGCCCGAATTCACTCCCCAGCGCGCCAGCGTCAGCCCCAGATCAGTCTTGTGTTTGGGGATATCCAGCTCCGAAGCCACATCGAACAAACCGGCCAGACCGAGCGTGGTATTGACCGCGAAGCGGCCAAAATTGTCCCTTGCCTGCCCCCAACGCCACTGCAGAATATTATTCAAACCACTGGTGGCATCACCGAGGTTGGAAAACACGCGGGTAATAGCATCGTCCATCCACTGCGGGGTCACGAAACGATAGCTCTTGGCCGCCGGTTTCAAAGCGTAGCGGTCAACGAACTCATTGAATCCGAACATCTTGCGGTTGAAGCCCTCCCAGGGATCAACCTCTTCCCAGTCCATGGTGGGACCGGCAAAGGGATCATCCAGGTCACCAGAACCGGGGCCGGCCCAGTCATCACTGCCTTCACCCCAGCCATCATCCGCGGCCGGGGCGCTTCCCCCCCAATCCTCCCCGCCATCAGTGGCAGGCTCGGCGGGCAAGGCGTCCGGAGCGTCATCAACGGCGCTTTCCACCGTGCTTTCCACATTACCGCGTTCGGCGTCGGTGGCACTCACCGCTTCCGGCGGCGCCAACGGCGCCCGGGCTTCGCTGTTATCCCGTGGCGTCTGCGCACACCCAACCACCAGGCCAGCGAAAGCCAGCAGAATCCATTTACGCACAAGCAATCCTCTGTTCGTTGGTGAGCGCATTATAGGCACGTCGGTGCCATCACTCCCAGGATCGGATCACAGCCCCTGTCAAACCGGACAAGAGCCAAACCGGACAAGAGCGCGATTCAGCGTGCTCCCAGGATCATGTCCTTGCCGCGCAGCTGCTCCAGCAACTCAACGGCGAAACCATGCAGCGCACTCTGGTCGGCAAAGTTCAACTCTTCCGCCAGTCTTGTCAACACAGCCTCGCCCTGCTCTTCAGGACAGGCGGCCATCAATTGCAGCATGCGGGCGGTGGCGGGGTTCAATTCGGTGAAGCGGACCCGATCGTCCCGATCCCGGTGAATAAGCAGCCACACCGGCTCGACCAAGGGCTGATCAGGACGATAATCCGGACCAATCCGGTGGACCGGGAAGCGATATCCCTGCAGTACATGCAGAGGATTGAGCACCGGCACCCCCGCGAGCAGATCGCCATCGGGATCATAGCCTCGCTGGGGAATCTCCTCGGTGGCGGTATCGAGGACCACCTCCATCCACTCGTAATGGGCCAGTTCCGCCAGATAAGGCGGGTCCTGGGGATCGGGCTGATACTCCCCGGCCAGGAAAGCAACGAATTCGCCGGGGATTTGCAGAAAATAGGGGGAATGGCTGCGGTGGCGATGAAAAAAAGCGCGCACCAGAGCCCGCCAGCGGTCTTCCGGCAAGACGCCGTGCAGGACCGGAAAGCCCTGGCTCAGGATGCCCTGCACATTATTGAAAAAGAGGTCGCGGTATACCGCGAGCCGGCGATCCTCCAGCCCCTCCGGTGCCGCGTGCCGGTCCGGGTCGCGCAGATGGGCGGCAAAACGCCGCTGCACGGCAACAAAATCCGGCTCGCTCATGCGGAGCTCCTGTCCGGCTTCCGGGCCTGATCTTCCACCTGCCGCTGGGTATCGCCGATACGGCTCAACTCCGCGAACAGGGTATCGTTGTCGGGAAAGTTGAAATCCCGCTCCAGCAACGTCGGCAGCACCCCAAAGCGTCGATAAGCGTGTTCCAGCAATGACCACACCGGCTCGATCACGGCGCTGCCGTGGGTATCCACCTTGAGATCCTCGGCCTCGTCGTAGTGACCGGCGATATGCACATAGCAGATCCGCTCGCCGGGCAGGCCATCGATGAAGCTGTACGGGTCGTAACCGTGATTGATGCCGTTCACATAGGCGTTGTTGACGTCCAGCAACAGACCGCAATCGGCCTCCTCGAGCACCGCGCGAATGAACTCCAGCTCGGTCATTTCCGCGGGACCGCCGGGGGGCGTGTAATAACTGACGTGTTCAATACCAATCGGGCGTTCAAGAAAGTCCTGCACCCGCCGGATACGATCGGCGACGTAACGCACCGCCTCACCGGTAAACGGTATCGGCATCAGATCATAAAGATGGCCACCGTCACTGCAGTAGCTCAAATGTTCGGTATAACAGCGGATTTGATGTTCATCGAGAAACCGTTTGATCGCGGCCAGCAGCTCGAAATCCAGCGGATGGGGTCCACCCAGGGACAGGCTCAGACCGTGGCAGACGAACGGGAAGCGTTCGGTGAAACGACGGAATTCCCGGCCCAGGCGACCGCCCATGGGGATCCAGTTTTCCGGCGCCACCTCCATGAACTGGAACGGCACGGTCTCGCATTGGGAAAGCGGGCCCATCAGGGCCCGCCGCAATCCCAGGCCGATCCCGTGGACCGGGGCAAGGGCTGTCATCATGGCACTCTTATATGAGGGGATTGGGGATCAGGCGGCTCCGCCGCACTTCCCTTCGCCGCATTTGCCTTCGGCGCCTTTCTCGCCTCTGTCTCCCTTGTCACCGCCACAGCTGCCCTCGCCTTTCTTGTCGCCGCCACAACGGCCTTCGGCGCCTTTTTCGCCGTGCTTGTCGGCCAGCTGATAGCCCGCTCCGAGATCGGAGGCGGCGAACGGATTTTCAACCGCCTGGGCGGTCACCGGCAGGGACATCGCCGATGCGACAAAAGCGGCGCCAACGGTGGCCGCCAGAGGACTGAGTTTATTGGCTTTAGCCATGTCATCTTCTCCTGATTCGCTGATGGGGTCGAAACACCACCGAGACCCGGAATGGCCCGGTTCATGATTTCGACACTATAGTGATGCACGGCGGGAGTAAACGTTACATGAAGATATGATATCCGGGAGCAAACGAGGGCCGGCCACCTTGGGGAAAGCGCTCCTGCATCGGGTACTGGCACCGAGGAGCCGGCCGGCGACGAAGCCCGGTGCCCGTCAAAGCTCGGATTTCAGACTGTCGAAAGCGTCCCGCAAAAAACTGGCCGCCGGCTTTCTCTGCCCGCTCTGCTCCCTCCAGGCCTGCAGCGCGAGTCTCATCGCACCGATGGAAACCATTGCCACCATGCGCAGTGCCGCCCGGCGCTCGGGTTGCCGCCAGACTTCGCACAACGTATCGAAAAGCACTTGTTCCTGTTGCGCGTAATAGGCCTGTTTACGCGTGAGAAGCGCCTCGCTTGAGCGCATCAGATTGTCGACGGCCGTCATCTGCTCAGTGGTATAACGCTCAATGTGCTTCACCATCACATCGCGGACAGCATCAAGCGGCGGCACATCGGGGGATGTTCTTAGCAGATCGGCATACAGGCTGGCGGAATCGACGTCACGCCAGAACAAGATGATGTCATCCTTCGATTTGAAGTACGAAAAAAAGGTACGGCGCGAGATGCCGGCTTCCGCCGCGATAGCGTCCAGCGTCGTGCCCTCGTAACCATTGGCGAGGAACAGGCGTTGTGCGGCTTCGGCGATGCGCTGACGGGTTTCTCGGCGTTTGCGTTCCCGCGGGCTCTCCGTGGGCACGGGTTTCACGGCAGGAGTATTTGCTGACATTTCGATGGCCTGTTGCAAAAATGCACCAAGTGCATTATAAGTTGCACTAAGTGCATAAATTAATGCACCCAGTTTATCTTTCCCACTCTCAGCCAGGCAAGCGCCATGACCCATTGGACAGTCTCCGACATTCCCTCTCAACGCGGCCGCACGGCGGTCGTCACAGGAACAGGCGGCCTGGGATTCCAGGATGCGCTGGCACTGGCCCGTGCTGGCGCCAACGTCATCATAGCAGGCCGAAACCCCTCGAAAGGGCGCGCGGCCGTGGATCAGATTCGGCAAAGCGTTCCCGGCGCGAGCGTGCTTTTCCAGGCACTGGATCTCGCCAGTCTCGACTCCATCGAGGCCTTCGCCGACGAACTGCGAAACTCACGCGACAGTCTGGAGCTGCTGATCAATAACGCGGGGGTAATGATGCCACCGAAACGACAGCAAACCGAGGATGGGTTCGAACTGCAATTCGGCACTAACTATCTCGGGCACTTTGCCTTGACCGTCCGGCTTCTGCCGTTGCTGTGCAAAGGCAACGAGCCGCGTGTCGTCAGCCTCTCAAGCGTCGCTGCCCGCAGCGGCACGATCAGCTTCGAGGATCTGCAAGCGCAGCGGAACTACAAGCCAATGCCCGTTTACAGCCAATCGAAACTGGCTTGCCTGATGTTCGCTCTTGAATTACAACGCCGTAGCGATGCCGCCGGCTGGGGTATCCAGAGCATCGCCGCCCATCCCGGTATTTCGCGCACCGAACTGCTGCCCAATGGCACCGGCGCATGGAGCGCTCCGGCTCTGGCTCGTCGTTTCCTGTGGTTCCTGTTCCAGCCGTCGGCACAGGGGGCATTGCCGACGCTTTTCGCCGCGACGTCGCCACAGGCTCAGGGTGGCGTCTATTACGGCCCGGACAAGTTCGGTGAAATCCGCGGCTATCCCACTGTCGCCACAGTCCCTCCGCAAGCACTGGATATCAGCGCCGCGGAAAGGCTATGGAACGAGTCGGAACGGCTGACCGGAGTCACTTTTCCCATTATTGAAGAAGCTCGGGGAGCCGATAACCTCTGAGCAGCCTGTTCCCGGATTCAGCCTAAACCGGATCGTTATAACGACGGTTCAGCTTGCGCATACCACCGATCCAGCGGTCGTAGTCCGCGGTCTTGTTGCGCATGTATTCCAGCACTTCCGGGTGCGGCAGAACCAGGAAAGTCTCCTCCTGGATCGCTTTCAGGCAAGCCTGGGCCACCGGTTCCGGCTCCATCATGCCATTGATACTGGCGACGCCATCTTCCTTGCCCTTGGTCATGGCAGTGCGCACCGCCTGCGGGCACAGCACCGATACCTTGATGCCGTCATCGCCGTAGGTCAGCGCCAGCCATTCGGCCAGCCCCACGGCGGCGTGTTTGGTCACCGCATAGGGAGCGGATCCCACTTGCGACAGCAGCCCGGCGGCGGAAGCCGTGTTGAGCAAATAACCGCCGCCACGGGCGGTCATCTTCGGCACCAGGTGCCGCGCCGCGTAGACGTGGGCCATGACATTAATGTCCCAGATTCTCTGCCAGACGTCGTTGCTCACTTCCGGCCCGCCGCGGGTGGAGATGCCAGCGTTGGAGCAGAACAGATCAATCGGCCCTTCGTTGGCTTCCACCTCGTCGATCAACGCCTGGATCTCACTTTCCTCGGCGACATTGACCCGCCGGCCGATACCGCCGATGGCCTCGGCGGTGGCCTGGGCGCCTTCGCCGTCCAGGTCGGCGCAGATCACCCGCTTGGCGCCGGCCGCGGCGAAACACTCCGCCAGCGCGCGACCGATGCCACCGGCGGCGCCAGTGACCACAACTATCCGGTCTTTAATTTCCATGCCTTTGCTCGCTGTTTGTTATTTGAAAAGGACCCGACCGGAATCGGGCCCGCTCAACCTCAGGCCCACATATGCGTACCGCCGCAGACAGTCAGCGCCTGCCCGGTCATGTAACGGCTGGCGTCGGAGGCGAGGAATACCGACAGACCGCTGAAATCCTCCGGTTCACCCAAACGGCGCAGAGGAATCTGCGAATTGGCACGGGCTTCCGCTTCCGGATTGTCCCACAGCGCCTTGGCGAAATCGGTGCGCACCAGGCCCGGACAAATGGCGTTGGCGCGAATACCTTGAGGGCCGTATTCCAACGCCAGGTTACGCACCAGGCCGATCAGCGCCAGTTTCGAGGTGCCGTACAAACCCAGCGTATCGGAAGGTTTGTAGGCGCCGACGCTGGCGGTGAACATCATCGAACCGTTGCCCTTGGCGACCATGTCCGGTGCCACCAGACGCGCCAGCCAGAGGTTGGCCTGCACGTTGGTTTTCATGGTCTTTTCGTAGGCGTCGTCGGGAATCTCGGAAATCTTGCCGTAGAAAATATTGACCCCGGCATTGCCGACCAGAATGTCCACCGGCCCGGCAAGCTGGTGGGTTTTCTCCACCAGCGCTTCCAGTTCTTCCTTGCGGCCGGCGTTGGCCGCCACCGCGTGCACCCGTTCCGCGCCCACCGCCTGATTGATATCAGCGGCGGCCTGATCGAGGGTCTCCTGCTTGCGCGCGGAGATCACCACGGTGGCACCGTGGGCGGCGAGGGCTTGCGCCATCGCCTTACCCATGCCCTTGGAGGCGCCGGTCATCAGCGCCACCTTGCCGCTCAGGTCGAACAGTGAGGTATCGACCATGACATCAGCCCCCGGATTGGTTGTAGCGGGTGACCTCGTTACGGGCGATGACGTTGTGATGCACTTCATCCGGGCCATCGGCGAAACGCAGGGTGCGCTGCTGCATGTACATTTCGGACAACGGAGACCATTGGCTGATACCGGTGGCACCGTGGATCTGCATGGCCTGATCGATGATCTGGCAGCACTTCTCCGGCACCATCGCTTTGGCCATGGATACCCAGATACGTGCTTCCTTGTTGCCCATCACGTCCATTGCCTTGGCCGCCTTGAGCACCATCATCCGCATTGCCTCGATTTCGATGCGGGCGCGGGACACGGTTTCCATGTTCTTGCCCAGATCGAGGATCTTCTTGCCAAACGCTTCGCGGTTGAGGCCACGTTCCATCATCAGATCCAGGGCTTTTTCCGCCGAACCAATGGAGCGCATGCAGTGGTGGATCCGGCCCGGGCCGAGACGAACCTGGGAGATCTCAAAGCCGCGGCCTTCGCCCCACAGGATGTTTTCCTTGGGTACCCGCACATTTTCCAGCTTGATGTGCATATGACCGTGCGGAGCGTGGTCGTGACCGAACACGCACATCGGCCCAACGATGTTCACCCCGGGAGTATCCATGGGCACCAGGATCTGCGACTGCTGACGGAACGTCGGCGCGTCGGGGCTGGTTTTGACCATACAGATCATGATCTTGCAACGCGGATCGCCGGCGCCGGAAATGTAGTATTTCTCGCCGTTGATGACCCACTCATCACCGTCCAGCACCGCACTGGTTTCGATGTTGCGGGCATCGGAGGAGGCCACTTTCGGTTCGGTCATACCGAAACAGGAGCGAATCTCGCCATTGAGCAACGGCTTGAGCCATTTTTCTTTCTGTTCCGGAGTACCCACGCGCTCGAGCACTTCCATGTTGCCGGTATCCGGGGCGGAACAGTTCAGGGTCTGGGACGCCAGCGGGTTCTTGCCCAGCTCGAAAGCGATGTAGGCGTAATCCAGGTTGGACAAACCTTCCCCGGTTTCCGCGTTGGGCAGGAAAAAGTTCCACAGCCCATTGGCCTTGGCCTTGCTTTTCGCTTCTTCCAGCAGTTCCAACTGGCCCGGCGCATGACTGAAGCGCTCGGCGCGACCTTCACCGAGACGGTGGTATTCCTCGGTGATCGGATCAACATTCTCACGAATATGTTTTTTTACCGCGTCCAGCAGCGGCTGCGCCTCTTCGGACATGGCGAGATTGTTCAGATTGGTATCGTTACCCATGGTTTTACTCCTCGATGTAATGGGGGGGCGCGATCAGCGATTCTTCCACTGCGGCGGGCGCTTTTCCACGAAGGCATTGACGCCTTCCTTGAAGTCCTCGGTATGGCGCAAATCCTCGATCACCTCGCGGCTGTACGCCAGACTTTCCCGCAGACGTTCCAGTTCATCCAGATGATTGAGAACCCGTTTGGTCGCCTTCACCGATGACGGCGATACGGCACAGATTTCCTCGGCCTTGGCCAGGGCCGCGTCCATCAGTTCATTTTGCGGATAGACCGCATTGACGAAGCCCAGCTCCTTGCCCTCGGCGGCGCTCGCCTGACGGCCGGACAGCATCATTTCCACCGCCTGTTTGCGGCCGATCTGCCGGCTCAGGCGCTGTACGCCGCCGGCGGCGGCGAACAAGCCGACCTTGACCTCCGGCAAAGCGAAGCGAGCAGTGTCGGCGGCAAGCAGAATGTCACAGCACAAGGCGGTTTCGAATCCTCCGCCCATGGCAAACCCGTTCACCGCGGCGATCAGCGGTTTTTCCAGATCGAAACGCGTCGACAGGCCGGCGAACCCCGTGGGCGGTGGCGTGCCCTTGCCGCCCTGGGCGGTGTACTTGAGATCGTTACCGGCGGAAAACGCCTTGTCGCCGGCCCCGGTGAGCACCGCCACCCACAGATCATCGTCGGCGGCAAAGTCGTCCCATACCTGGGACATCTCATTGTGCATGGGCGCATGCACGGCGTTATACACTTCCGGCCGGTTCATGGTCACGATCAGAATGGGACCCCGTCGTTCGGTGTTGACAAATTCATAAGCCATGTCAGTTTCCTTGAGCGGCGGTCGCCGCCGTACTTTTGTTGGTATCAGGCTTGCTGGTATTAGACTTATCGGTATCAGAGTGGCCGCTATCCTGCATGGACAGGCAGGCGGCGCGAATCGCGCGCCGGTCGATCTTGTCGGTGGCGCCACGGGCCAACGGACCGTTCTGCCACCAGAACCGTTCCGGCACTTTGAAATGGGCAAGGTGTTCGGCGACGCAGGCCTTCAATTCCGCCTCGCCCACCGTGCTCTTCTGTTTCAACGCCGCCCCCTGTTTCAACACCACAATGGCACCGACGATCTCGCCCAGGCGCTCATCCGGTACCGAGAACACGCAGGCTTCGGCGACCTCGGGGTGCTGATACAAAGCGTCTTCCACTTCCAGGCAAGCGATGTTCTCGCCGCCGCGAATGATGATGTCCTTTTTGCGGTCGACGATATAGACCAGGCCGTCTTCATTGGCCCGGGCCATGTCACCGGTGTACAGCCAGCCATCACGCATGGCCGCGGCGGTGGCTTCCGGCTGGTCCAGATAACAACGCATGTTGGCGGCGCTGCGTACCAGCAACTCACCCACCTCGCCCGGCGGCAGCGGCCGGTCCTGCTCATCGACGATGCGCATCTCCTGCAACGGCGGCGTCAGGCGGCCAGCCGCTTCCGGATTCTCCACATAGGGGTCACCGGAAATAATAATGCCGAGCGCGTTGGTCTCGGTCATGCCCCAGCCGGAAGCAATGCTGGCCGCGGGAAAGGCACTGGCCAAACGTCCCACCTGGGCGGCCGGACGTTTGGCGCCGCCACCGCCGATGAACTCCAGCGACGGCAACGGTTGGTCCAGACGCCGGGCGACCTCCATCAATTCCGCGGACTGGGTCGGCACGCCGACGAAACGGGTCACCTGCTCGGCGTTAATGATGCGAATCGCCTCCTCGGGATCCCATTTGTACATCAGGTTCAGGGTGGCCCCGGCGGCCAGTCCCTGAATCAGATTCGAATTCAGGGCGGTGACATGGAACAGCGGCGTCACCACCAGGGAACAGGGCGGCCGCGTCGGCGCCGGCTGCTCCGGATTCATCAGCGCCGGCAGTAACCGCAACATGATCAATGAATAGACCGCCGAGACCAGCCCCCGGTGAGTCAGCACCACGCCTTTGGGACGGCCGGTGGAGCCCGACGAGTACAACACCGCGAAATCATCGTCAGTATCGATCGGCACCGTCGGCCAGGACGCCTCCGGCACCCGCGCCAACAGATCCGAATAGTTGTGTTCGCCCTCCACATCACGAACCGCGAACAGCGCCAGCCCCAAGCGTTGCGAGAACGGTTCGATACGCCGGTAACGGTCGTTGTCGGCGAACACCACCCGGGCGCCACAATCCTCCAGCGCGAACGCCAGTTCCTCACCGGACCACCAGGCGTTCATCGGCACCACCACCGCGCCAACGGCGGTGATCGCCAATAGCAACAATGGAAATTCCGGATAGTTGCGCATGGCCAACGCCACCCGATCACCGGGCTGGACACCAAGCTCACTGAGGGCCCTGGCGAGCCGATTGACCTCGTTGACCAGACGCGGGTAGTCCCAGCGTTCGTCGCCATAGACCAGCACATCGCGGTCGCCGTAAACCGCCTCCACCGATTGCAGCACTTCGCGCAAGTGCGCCGGCGCGTTGGCGAAAACCGGATACCGTTGTCCGCGAATGTCCGCTTCGGTAACAGCGAAACGTGGATCCGTGCTGGTGATATGATCCACCGCCTGCTCCAGAGTCAGCGCCGGCGTATCGGTAGCCGGAGCCCCCTGGGCGGCGGTCTGGTCATTGTCCCATCCTGACATTTTGTTGTTCTCTCTCTGCTCTCCCGGAGGGGCCCGTCCGCATCCCGCGGCCCGAAGGTCGCGGGCTGACGTTTGTCAGGGAAACGCTACGGCGGATCCGAAGGTGATGTCAAGCGTGACCCTTACACCCCGACGAAGAATCATCCGAATGCATTGACCCGGGCGCCGTCCGTTCCTAGTATCTCATCCTGACAAACGTCAGCCGTGCATGCCCAACCGGCGACACGGTGCCGTTTGGTATCGAGAAACAGGCGTTCAATCCCGATCGCCGTTCGATGCCTTATCGATTCAAAGGCTCCCTATTGGAAGGAAAGGGATATGAATAACAACGCCACCACCGCGGGCCCGCAGCTGGTCGCGCCCCTGCCCGCCCACCGCATCGACGCCGAGGCGCTGGCGCACTGGCTGCGCGATGCCTTGCCGGAGGCCGCCCAGGGCCTGACTGTCGAACAATTCCAGGGCGGCATGTCCAACCCGACTTACCTGATCACCAGTGCCAGCGGCAAACGCTACGTATTGCGCAAGAAGCCCCCCGGCAAACTGCTGCCCAAGGCCCACGCGGTGGACCGCGAGCACGCGGTAATGCATGCGCTGGCCGATACCGGGGTGCCGGTGCCGCACATGCTGGCCTACTGCGAGGATCCCGAAGTGATCGGCGCCGAGTTCTTCGTCATGGAGTTCGTGGAAGGGCGCATCATTCCGCCGCCCTCCATGGACCCGGTGGCCCGGGAAGAGCGCCCGGCCATTGCTCATGCCCTGATCGATACACTCGCGCAGCTGCACAGCGTGGACTGGAAAGCCGCCGGCCTTGAGCGCTTCGGGCGGCCGGAAGGGTATCTCAAACGTCAGACCGCGCGCTGGGCGGGACAGTACGAAGGCGCCAAGGAGGCGCTGCCGGCGGACTTCGACTATTCACAGATGGACTGGCTGCGGGACTGGCTGCTGGAACATACCGATGTGAGCAACGAGACCGCCATCGTGCACGGCGATTTCCGTCTCGGAAACATGATCCTGCACCCTGAAGAGTCACGCGTGATCGCGGTGTTGGACTGGGAATTGTCCACACTGGGCCACCCGTTGGCGGACCTCGCCTATCTGTGCATGCCATATCACACCTCAGGCAGCGAACCCGATGCCAGGGACCTGCTTGAAGCCGGTCTGCCGCCGGAACAACAATTGCTGGACCGCTATTGCGAACGCACCGGGCGGGACGGTATTCCGGAATGGCCGATTTTCATGGCGTTTTCCTGCTTCCGCAGCGCCGCTATCATCCAGGGGGTGGCGGCCCGCGCAGCCCAGGGCAACGTCAGCAGCGCCAGCGCCGATCCGATCCGGGATGGCGCCCGTGCCCGCCGGGTCGCGGAAGTCGGCGCCCGGATAGCACGCTCGCTCGGCTGATTCGGTAACCAACCATCGCGTTCCGTGGACCAACTCGCTGGCACGCACCACGCCACCCCCAAGGCCCGCTTAGCGGCCTTGGGGGGAAGACGTCAGAGCAACCACGTCATGCCGGACTTGATCCGGCATCTCCCGCTATATCTCCATCTCCCTGTCTCCCGCCGCCTTCTTCTCCGGAAAGCCCATTGCCCTCCAGAGGGAGATCCCGGGTCACACAACGGTGCTTAGAGCACCGTTTGGACGCCCCGAAGGGCGCCCCGGAGGGGGAGTTCAATGGCCTTAAGCCATTGAACTCTCCACCCCGGGATGACGGGTGGTTTGAAAGGCGTGTCACCCTCCGGGCTGTCGCTGCCGCGACGTCAAAAATCGCTCCCGGCGATTTTTTAAAACAGGTAAACATAGTCGACCTTCTTTTTAGTAGGTTTTTAATAAAAGGTCGCTTTTATCGCTTGAAATTCCGATTATCGGCGGTTTAACCTGACATACGTCAGGCGGACAACCCGAACCAGAGTCCGCGTAAAAAAAGCCCTTTTAAAACAAGGTATTCATAGGAGCACACAGCCCTGGCAAACAACCGGCGACAGTTACCTCGGGAGAGCTTTCACAACCAGCCGGCCGCCATATACAAATAGCTCAATAAAATGCACTCAATCATTAAAAAGTGAACTATTAGAGAACAATAAGGAGTCACCGATGAAACATCGTACCCTGAGCAGGGTGCTCGCCCCTGCCCTGTCCACCGCCCTGTTGATATCCGGCGCTGCTTTCGCCGCCGAAGGCAGCGATTTCGAATGGCCCCGGCTGCTGGTGATCGGCACGGCGGGCACCTCTTCCGCCAGCTTCGCCTCCACCAATGGCTGGACCCCGATCCTGCAGAAGCAAACCGGCACCGTCGTTCGCGCCGTACCGGAAGATAACGAGTCCATGCGTTATCGCCGGCTCACCGACCGGCGGGATATCGCCATCAGTTCCGTGTCCGCCGCCGAAATGCGTTTTCAGATCGAAGGCATTGGCGGCTACGCGACCACCAAACCAGTGCCACAACGGGTCCTCTGGCACCATAACGATACCCCTTGGGGTTACGTGGTCGCGGGCGACTCCGAACTGAAATCCTTGCAGGATCTCAAGAAAGGCGGTTATCGCGTGGCCAAGGGGATGTTCTCGCCACCGATGATCGCCGCCGTGACCGGTGCCCTGCCCGCCTTCATCGGACTCTCCGAGGAAGAAGCGGAAAAGACCATCAAATACGTGCCGGCCAGCAGCTACGCGGAAAACTGCCGTTCCGTCGTGGAAGGCAAGGCGGATGTGGCGTACTGCGCCCCGGTCAGTTCCGTGTTGTCGGAAATGGAAGGTGCGCCCGGTGGCATCCGCTGGCTGCCCTTGAACCAGGATAACCAGGAAGGCTGGGACGGTTATCTGCAACATCGGCCCATGCTGATCCCCACCAAGATCGAACTGGGTGTCTCCACCGCCCGCGGCGTGGACGGTGCCACCTCCAACTTCGTCTACTCGGTGCCGGCGGACACGGATGAAGACTTCGCTTACCACATGGCCAAATGGTTCCATGAATCCTACGACGCTTATAAGGGTTCCCACCCCATGGCCGCGCGTATGTCCCTGGAGCAGTTCCGCGCCTATCTGGACCGCACCCCCTTGCCAATACATGAAGGCACGGTGAAATACCTGCGTGAAATTGGCGCCTGGACCGAACAGGACGACGCCTGGAACGAGGCCGCTAAAACTAAAATGGATCAGTGGGTCAAGGCGCGCCAGGCGGCGATGGAAGAAGCCGCCAAGGCCGGTGTGAAAGCCGACTTCCAGAACCAGGCTTTCCTCGACATCCTGGACAAACACACCCAGGGCCTCGAAGGCTTCCGTTCCCGTCTGTAATGCTGCCCCGGCGTCGCGGCGATCCTTCGCCCGGCGCCGGACCGGCCATTTCCGTCCATTTCCTTACGCGAGCCGCACCTCATGAATCAGACCACTTCCCCACCGGAAGACGCCACTCCGCCCTCCGAGGCCACGCGCCTCGGCGATTTGTATTCCTGGCAAAGTCTGTTGTTCGTACTGCTTGTCGTCGGTGGCCTGGCCATCGGCCTGGTGTACATCTTCGGTATCACCTGGAATGGCGAGCGCCTGCTGGAAGGCCAGTACTACTGGTTGTTCATCGGCCTGTTCGTCGCCGCCGCCTTCATCGCCCTGCCCGCCCGGCGTGGGCAAAACAAGGTCCCGTTCTATGATCTGATCGCCGCCGCCGTGGCACTGGGTATCAGCGTGTTCTTTTCCACCCACGCCTGGGACATGGTGCAGTCCGGCTGGAATCACATACCGATGGGCACGGTAATGTGGCTGTTGATGCTGGAAGTAGCCCGGCGCAGTGGTGGCCTGCCGTTCCTGCTGGTGGTGGTGTTGCTGGGATCGTATCCATTGATCGCCGACCGGCTTCCCGGTCTGCTGATGGGCATTCCCTACGATTTTGATCGCATGATCGAGGCCCACATCTTCCGTGCCGAAGGCATGATGGGCATCACCACCAAGATCGTGGCGGAAATCATTCTCGGTTTCCTGGTGTTCGCCGGTGTGCTCATCGCCACTGGTGGTGGCGCTTTCTTTATCGATCTGGCCAACTCGGGTTTTGGCCGCTACCGTGGCGGACCGGCCAAGGTGTCCGTGGTCGCCAGCGCCTTCTTTGGCAGCCTCTCCGGCTCCATCTTCTCCAACATCGCCGGCACCGGATCGATCACCATCCCGACCATGAAAAAGGTCGGTTATCCCGCCCACTATGCCGGCGCCATCGAAGCCTGCGCGTCCACTGGCGGCGTGCTCATGCCTCCGGTCATGGGGGCCATCGCTTTCGTCATGGCAATCACCATCGGCGTGGACTACGCCACCGTCATGGTGGCGGCGATCATTCCCTCTCTGCTGTTCTATTTCGGCCTGCTGTTACAGGTGGACGCCTATGCCGCCCGGACCGGTCTGAAAGGCGTACCCCGCGAGCAATTGCCATCGGCCCGGGACGTGCTGAAACGGGGCTGGCCGTTTATTTCGGTACTGGTGTTTCTGATCTGGGGCCTGCTTTACATGCGTTGGGAATACTATGCGCCCTGGTACGCCTGCGTACTCATGGTGGCGCTCTCCTTCTTGCAGAAGGAAACCCGCATGACCCCCAGGCGGCTGTATGAAACCCTGAGGCAGATTGGCGTACTGGTGACGCAAACCGCCGCCATCATTCTGCCGATCGCCTTCGTGGTCAGCGCGCTCACCATCACCGGCGTCACCGGCGCTCTCACCTCGGGCCTGGTCAGTCTCGGTGGCGGCAATATTTTTCTGATTATTTTCTTTGGCGTCCTGGCCTGCTTCGTCATGGGCATGGCTGGCCTGGCCATCGTTGCCTATATCTTCCTGGCGGTGACGCTGGCGCCGGCAATCATCGACGTCGGCGGCCTCAACACCATCGCGGTGCACTTCTTCATTGTCTACTACGCCATGCTGTCGGTGATCACACCGCCGGTGGGCGCCGCCGCGTTCCTGGCCGCCACCATCGCCGGTGGGAAGCCGATGCAAACCTCCTTCACCGCCATGCGCCTGGGCGTGGTGATCTACTTCGTGCCTCTGTTTTTCCTGTTTCAGCCGGCACTGGTCTTGCAGGGCGATCTGACGCCGCTGATCTACGTGCTGCCTTCGATCATCATCGGCATCATGCTGATTTCCGGCGGCCTGGAAGGCTATCTGCTGGGCGCCGGTCGGGTACGTCCCTGGCTGCGTCTTCCGTTGATCGCGGCGGGTTTCGCCTTCAGCTTTCCGGGACTGATGACCACCATTATCGGTGGCCTCGCCTCGGCGGTGCTGGTGGCACTGGTCTGGAACGATAACCGCCGACTGGCACAGACCGCGTAATCCACCACAGCCAGAACCAAAGTGCCCGCGGCGTTCTTGCCGCGGGCACGGAAGGAGCTACGCACGCCATTCGCCAGCAGGCTGGCTCCCACAGATCATGCTACGAAGCCGCTGTGGGAGCTTGTCCGGGCGGCGGGCCGCTGCAAGCGAATGTGCTGCGTTGATTGGTGTCAGCGTCAGGCGCTGTCCTTGCCAGACGGATTGCCCGCCGGATTCTCCCGCGCCAACTGATCCAGCATGGCCGCCACCCCCGCGGACACCGTGCGCAGGATGACCTCATCATCCACGTCCTTGTTAAGCCAGTCCCGCATCGGTGCGAAAGCACCGAGAAAAATAATCAGATTGGCCAGCACTTCCGCGCGAGGGTCCTCCTCGGACAAATGTGCCCGTTGACGCAGACGCGCCGCCAGCCCTTCAATTACCGCCCGGTCACGAGCACGCATGGCGCGCCGATCATCCTCCTGTAGATACGGCACCGAACGGTAGATCAGCAGAGTGCCCCGGCGCTTCTTGGTCCAGGTGTCGTGCAGATAGTCCGCCACCGTGTCCGCGAACGGCGTGTCGCCGACATGATCCAGACGTTCGGCCAGCGTCGGCACATCCGGACGAAACCAAAGCTTGTTCAACAAACGCCGCAGAATGTCGTTTTTATTGGCGATGTAATCGTAAATACTGGCCTGGTTGACACCGGAGCGGGCACAGATATCGCGAATCGTGGTGGAAGCGAAGCCCTTCTCCAGAAACAGCTCCAGAGCGGCATCGCAAATTTGATTGCGGCGCGTCTCAATCAGTGTCGTATCCTGAACGCCATCAACCACGGCTTCCGCCAACTGCTCGCCGTTCGAGGTCTGCTTCGCGCCTCGTTTTTTATCCGTTGACAAGCGTTTTCTCCAAAAGAAATGAGGGTTTTTCGAGGTTAGCACAGCGCCCCGGGAGGCGGAAGAAAAGTGGCGGGCAAGCCGCCACGCCCCTACAACCCGGCCAGACACAAATAACGGGTTTCCAGGAATTCATCGATGCCGTACACCGAGCCTTCACGGCCAATACCCGATTCCTTGACGCCACCGAAGGGAACCGTCTCTGAAACGAAGCGCGGTGTGTTCACGCCGACCATGCCGTATTCGAGTTGCTCGTTGAGACGGAAAATCCGCCCCAGATCCCGGGTGTAGGCATAAGCCGCCAGGCCATAAGGGGTATCGTTGGCGAACCGGATCACCTCCTCTTCGTCACTGAACCGATATACAGGCGCCACCGGTCCGAAGATCTCGGTATTGAACACCTTCATTGCCGGAGTGACGTCACCCAGCACGGTTAACTGATAGAAGGTTCCTCCCAGACCGGCATCACCACCACCGCCGGTTACCACTGTGGCGCCCGACGAAACCGCGTCGTCCACCAGAGCCGAAACCTTTGCAAACGCCGCCGGATTGATCAATGGCCCCTGGGTCACGCCCTCCCTGGTCCCCTCGCCCAACGCCAGCGTTCCCACCGCCCGGGCAAGCCGTTCCAGGAAAGCATCGTAGACGCGCTCGTGCACCATGATGCGATTGGCGCAGATACAGGTCTGACCGGTGTTATAGAATTTGATGGCGATGGCGCCACGCACCGCCTCGTCCAGATCCGCGTCTTCAAATACCAGGAACGGCGCGTTGCCGCCCAGTTCCAGGCTCACTTTCTTCACCGTGGCCGCGCACTGGGCCATCAGTAATTTGCCCACCGCGGTGGAACCGGTAAACGACAGCTTGCGCACTTGCGGATTGGAAGTCAGCTCTCCGCCCACTTCCGCGCCATGGGACGCGGTGACCACATTGAAAACACCCACCGGCACCCCGGCGCGTTCCGCCAGCACGGCCAATGCCAGTGCCGACAGCGGGGTGTCCTCGGCGGGTTTGAGTACCACGGTGCAGCCGGCGGCGAGAGCCGGTGCCACTTTGCGGGTGACCATGGAGGACGGGAAGTTCCATGGGGTAATCGCCGCCACCACGCCGATGGGGTGGCGCGTTGCCCATTCACGGCGGCTGTTGTCCGCCGGCGGCAGAATGTCCCCCATCACCCGCATCGCTTCCGCCGCGAACCAATCGACGAAATTGGCGCCGGAAAGCACCTCCGCCCGGGCTTCCGCCAATGGTTTGCCCTGCTCCAGGGTAAGCAGCAAAGCCAGGTCGTCGGCATTATCAACGATCTCCTGGTACCAGCGGCGCAGAATCAGCATGCGTTCCCGGGCCGAACGGCGGCGCCAGTCCTTGAAGGCGACGGCCGCCGCTTCCACCGCGGTACGGGCATCAACGGCCCCCATATCCGGCACCTGAGCCAGCACCTCGCCACTGGCCGGATTCCTGACCTCGAAAGTAAGGCCGGAGCGCGCGTCGCACCAGACACCATCGATCAGTGACTGGTAACGCAGCAAAGTCGAGTCCTGAAGTTCCGCGGACATAGCCGTCTCCGTAAGTAAGGGTTGGTCAAGCCGACCTGAAGCGGGGTAAGCAAAATCGTCTTCACGGACGATGTCCCTTCCCGTCAACTTGCTTTATACGATATACAGCATACAAACACCCTGTCGGTGCGGCCAACCCGCATGACCGGCCCGCAATGACGTTACCTACAAGGACGCCTGCCATGACTGCAGAACAACAAAACGGTGTATCGGACAGTCGCCGCTTCGAATTCCAGGAGTTCGGCGGTCCGATCGCACCGCAAACCTACCAACTCCCCGCCCCCGCCAGCGACGAAGTGTTGCTCAAGGTCAACTACTGTGGCGTCTGCCATAGTGACGTTCACCTTCACGATGGCTATTTCGAATTGGGCGGCGACAAACGCCTCAACTTCGCCATGCCGCTACCGCTTACTCTGGGCCACGAGGTGATCGGTACCGTGGTGGCGGTGGGCGACCAGGTCACCGGCGTCAAACCCGGCGACCAACGTCTGATCTACCCATGGATCGGCTGCGGCAAATGCGGTGCCTGCCAGAAAGGCGAGGAAAACCTGTGTGTCACCCCGGCTCACCTGGGCGTGAACAAACCCGGCGGCTACGCCGATCACATCGTCGTGCCCCATTCCCGCTATCTTCTCGACATCAGCGGCCTCAACCCCGGCGACGCCGCCACCCTGGCCTGCTCCGGGCTGACCACCTTCTCCGCCATCAACAAAGTGCTGCCGCTGGCGGATGACCAATGGATCGTGGTGATCGGCTGCGGCGGCCTTGGCCAGATGGCTCTGCGCATCCTCCAGGCCATGGGCATCGGCAATGTGATCGGTATCGATCTGTCCGAGGAGAAACGCAAGCTGGCGCAAGAGAGCGGCGCCCGCCACAGCTTCGACCCGAACACACCGAAACTGAATCGGGTGGTGGCGGAAACCTGCCCGGGCACGGTGCAGGCGGCCCTGGACTTCGTCGGCAATGAGCAGACCGCCCAATTAGCGTTGAGCCTGCTGGGCAAGGGTGGCAAATACGTACCGGTGGGTTTGCACGGCGGCGAATTGCGTTATCCGCTGCCGATCATCACCAATAAAGCAGTGAGCATCATCGGCTCTTATGTGGGTACGCTGAAGGAACTGGAGGATCTGGTGGCTTTCGCCAAGGAAAAAAACCTGCCACCGATTCACATCGAGCACCGTCCGCTGGAAGGCGCGGCCCAAGCGGTGGAAGATCTGGAAAAAGGTCAGGTGGCGGGCCGGGTAATTCTCGACGCGGGGAGTTAAACGCCGGACGCCGGACGCCGGACGCCGGACGCCGGACGCCGGACGCCGGACGCGAAACAGCTTGGATTTTATCCTTTAAGCGTCAAGCGTCTGGCGTCAAGCGTCCCGCATTCTTTACTTCACCCGTTTGACCACCACACTGCCGATGGAATAACCGGCGCCAAAGGAGCAAATCACCCCTTTGCTGTCCACCGGCAGGTCGGCATTATATTTGTGGAAAGCAATGATGGAACCGGCCGAGCTGGTATTGGCGTACTCGTCCAGGATCACCGGCGCTTCCTCTTCGCTGGGATCACGCCCCAGCACCCGGCGGGCGATGAACTGGTTCATGCTCAAATTGGCCTGGTGCAGCCACATCCGGCGCAGCTCTTCCACCGGCAGATCCAGATCGTTCAAATGACCGCTGATCTGCTCGGCCACCATGGGGCAGACTTCCTTGAATACCTTGCGGCCTTCCTGGCGGAACAGTTTGTCGCGGGCGCCGATGCCGGACGGGTCGGCCCGATTCAGGAAACCAAAGTTGTTGCGGATGTTATTGGAGAATTTGGTTTGCAGGCGGGTGCCGAGAATCTCCCAGCGGTTGTCGCTGGTGGCGTCCTCGGCCCGCTCCACGATCACCGCGGTGGCCACATCACCAAAGATGAAATGACAGTCGCGATCCTGCCAGGCCAGGTGACCGGAACAAATCTCCGGATTGACCATCAGCACGCGCCGGGCGGAGCCATTGCGCACCGCGTCCACCGCCGCCTGGATACCGAAGGTGGCGCTGGAACAGGCCACGTTCATGTCATAGCCCCAGCCATGTTCCATGCCCAATGCCTGCTGCACTTCCACCGCCATGGCCGGATAGGCACGCTGCATATTGGAACAGGCCACCAGCACGGCATCCAGATCGTCGGCTGTCAAGTTGGCGTTTTCCAGTGCCTGCCGGGCGGCGTTGACGGCGATCTCCGCCTGCACCGACAACTCGTCATCGGACCGCTCGGGAATGTTCGGACACAGCCTTTCGGGATCCAGCACGCCTTCCTTGTCCAGCACATAACGCTGTTTGATGCCGGAGGCTTTCTCGATGAAACCGGTACTCGAAGGGCTCAGAGCCTCCAGTTCACCGGCCTCGATGGCGGCGGCGTTGCTCTCGTTATAGAGCTGCACGTATTGGTTGAACGACGCCACCAGCTCGTCGTTACTAATGGACTGCTGCGGGGTCCACAGCCCGGTTCCGCTGATCACTACGGATTGGGTCACTAACCTGTCCTCTCTGCAAAGGCGCACCGGGCGCCGCGACAGTAAATGATGTCATTATCCGGATTCAGCCCCGTGGGCGCAAAACCGATGTTTCATGAGCGCGCGAATCACTCTCCCTCCCCGGGGCCACGAAGCCGCTGTGGGAGCTTGCCTGCAAGCGAATGAGCTCCAGCCCCCCCCGGATTCGCTTGCAGGCAAGCTCCCACAGCGGCTTCGTAGTCCGGTCCGAGGGAAACCCCGCAGCGCCTCAGCAAGCTTCCCACTGCCGGTTCAGACGCTTGGCCGACACCGACATACGGGTACCCAGCGGCTGCGCGAACAGGCTGACCCGGTATTCCTCCAGCATCCAGCGGAACAGCACCAGCGGCTCAGGCAGGCGCCAGTGCGGCGTTTCCCCGGCCCGGCGACTGAACTTTTCCCAGAATGCCTCCAGTTCCGCCACCTGCGCCCGGTCACGCCCCAGCTGCCCGCCCATTTTGTCCAGACGTTGCTCGATGGCGCTCAGATAACGAGGGTACTCCGACAACCACTCAGCGGGCACGGACAACAGAAAATCCGTTTCGAACAGCACCGAAAGCTGCGTCTTCAAATCCCGGTGGGCATGGGCCCAGGCCAGAGGGAACCCCTTTTCCAGCCGCGCCATGATGCCACGATAGCAGGCGAACACCTCGCCCCAATGGCGAACGGCGCGTTCCGCCGCCGGTACGAAGTCGCCACGACCGGAGTCCAGGCGATGACGAAACGCGCTCTGATCGCGGACCGGCTCGGCATGAAAGTGGAAATGGTCCGCGGCGGTCCGCAACAATACGTGTTCCAGCGCCTGCCGCGCCATGGCACTTTTTTCACTTTTCAGTTTTTGCCAGCCAATCGCCGCGCCAGCCTGCCGTTTCAGAGACTTGATCTGATCCGGCAAACGCAACAACGCCAGGCGGGCACAGCCATGGCCATGGCGCCAGGCCGCTTCTTCGGCGTCATCGAAAAAATCCAGCCGGACCCGGTCTTCCAGATCCCGCAGTCCCGGGTAGCGGCGCAGTACAATACCGCCACGATTCTGCTCACGGCATTCCGGCACCTCGCCGAAATCCCATTCACGGCTTTCCTGTGACGGTGCTTCCTCGATCACTTCGCTGTGCGTCGGCGCCCGCCCCCGCAAGCGCTGGCGCAGATCCGTCGGATCGCGGCCTTCCAGCACCACCTGATCACCGTCCATCACGCGCAAATTCATGCGCAAATAATCCGGCAGCTGGTCCTCGCGCCATTCTTCCTGCTCCACCCGCACGCCGGTCATACGTTGCAATTCCCGGGTCATCACCGGCAGCAGCGGCTGATCCGGCGTCAACGCTTCCATCAGCGCATTGACATAATCCGGCACTGGCACGAAATGCCGGCGGCGCGCCTTGGGCAGACCGCGCAGCAGCGCCTCCAGCTTCTCCCGCAGCAGTCCCGGTACCAGCCATGCCAGCCGCTCTTCCGGAATCTGGTTCAACGCCGCCAGCGGTACCACCAAGGTGACGCCATCACGCTGGCCGGTGGGGTCGAAACTGTATTCCAGCGGCAGGTGCATGGCGTCCACCACCAGTTCATCGGGGAAAGCGTCGCGCTGCCATTGCGGTGTGCGGGAGAGCAGCACGTCGTCCCCCATGATCAGGGCCTGACGTTCCGCTTCCGAAGCGTGCTTGCGATACCAGGTCTCAAGATGCGTGAGGGTATGAAGCGAATCCGGCAACCGCTGGTTATAGAACTCGAAGCGAGTCTGCTCGTCAGCGAGAATGTCACGGCGGCGCAGTTTGTGCTCCATCTCCTCCAGCGCTTCCAATCGCTCCCTGTTGGTCTTGACGAAATCCGGCTCACGGCTGAGCTGACCGGCCACCAGCCCTTCGCGAATCATCAATTCCCGCGCCAGCTCCGGTTCCATCGGCCCGTAGTGCACCCGGCGCCCGGAGGCCAGAATCAGCCCGAACAGATTGACCTGCTCCCGTGCCATCACGCAGCCGCGCCGTTTTGACCAGTGCGGCTCATAATACTGCCGTTTCACCAGATGGCCGGCTTCCGCCTCGATCCAGTCCGGCTCCACCCTGGCCACGCAACGGGCGAACAGGCGGCTGGTTTCCACTTGCTCCGCCGCCACCAGCCAGCGCGCGCCGCTCTTCTTGCCAGCGGCTTTGCTCAGTGCCGAGCCCGGCCAAAGCAGCGGCTTGCGGTTGCGGGTGGAGAGCCACTCGCCCTCCTCGCCTCGCATCATCACGTTGCCGAGCAAGCCACTGAGCAAGGACCGGTGGATCGCTTGGTATTCCGCCGGGCTGTCATCGAGTGCCCAGCCTTCCTGTTTCGCCAGCAGCAGCAATTGGCGGTGCGTGTCCCGCCACTCGCGCATCCGTGACGGCGCCAGAAAGGTTTTCTTGAGCAGTTTCTCGAACTGGCCACGGCTGAGTTCCTCGCGCTGCTGTTCCGCCCACTGCCAGAGATTCCAAAACCAGAGAAAATCCGATTCCTTATCCTGGAACGGCTGGTGAGCCTGATCCGCCTGCTGTTGTTTTTCGCGTGGACGCTCGCGCGGATCTTGCACCGCCAGCGCGGCGACGATCGGCAGCACCTCGCGCAGCGCCTTTTTCTCCGCTGCCGCTACCAGCATGCGCGCCAGCGTCGGGTCCAGCGGGAAACGGGCCAGCTGTTTGCCCAGAGTGGTGGGCCCGCGCTCGCCATCCAGCGCGCCCAGTTCTTCCAGCAGGCGATAACCGTCGCGGATGAAGCGGCCGTCCGGCGGCTCCATGAACGGGAAGTCCTCCACCCGGCCCAGCCCCAGATCCGCCATCTGCAAGATCACCGCGGCCAAGTTAGTGCGCTGGATTTCCGGGTCGGTGAAGGCCGGACGGTTGATGAAATCGTCCTCGCTGTACAAGCGGTAGGCGATCCCCGGCATGATCCGGCCGCTGCGGCCGGAGCGCTGGTCGGCGCTGGCCTGGGATACCGGTTCCACCGGCAAACGCTGAACCTTGGAGTGAACGCTGTACCGGCTGATGCGTGCGGTCCCGGCGTCAATCACGTAACGGATGCCCGGCACCGTCAGCGAGGTTTCCGCCACATTGGTGCTCAGCACGATACGGCGGCCACGATGCGGAGAAAATACCCGTTGCTGCTCGGCGGCGCTCAGCCGGGCGTATAGCGGCAGCAGCTCAGTGTCACGGAAATCGCAACGCTTGAGATGATGGTGTACATCGCGGATTTCCCGTTCGCCACTGAGAAACACCAGCACGTCGCGAGCCACCGGGCGGCCGTCCCGGCGCTCCTCGCTGTCGATCCGCCGCAACACTTCTTCCACCTGCCAGCCCAGTTCCCGTTCTCCTTCCGGCGGGCAGTATCGAATATCCACCGGATAGGTGCGGCCGGACACCTCGAACACCGGCGCGCCGTTAAAATGATCGGCGAAACGGCGATGGTCGATGGTGGCCGAGGTGATGATCACCTTCAGATCCGGGCGGCGCGGCAGCAGTTGCTTCAGATAGCCGAGCAGGAAATCGATATTGAGGCTGCGTTCATGGGCCTCATCGATGATCAGCGTGTCGTACTGGCGCAGTTGCCGGTCATGCTGAATCTCGCTGAGCAGCATGCCGTCGGTCATCAGTTTGATCAGACTGTCCGCGCCAACCTGTTCGGCGAACCGGACCTTGTAGCCGACCAGCCCGCCCACCCGGGTATCGAGTTCCTCGGCCAGACGCGCGGCCACGGACCGGGCCGCCAGGCGACGGGGTTGCGTATGGCCGATGTAGCCGTCCACGCCCCGCCCCAGTTGCAGACAGATTTTCGGCAATTGGGTGGTCTTGCCGGAACCGGTTTCGCCGGCCACCACCACCACCTGATGATCACCAATCGCCTCGGCCAGTTCCTCACGGTGATGCACCACCGGCAAGTCCGGCCAGCGCAACTCGGACACCAACGAGGCACGCCGTTGACGCTCCGCCACCGAGGTCTCGATCGCCGCCGCCACCTTGGCCCGCGCCGCGTCATTGGGACGGCGGCGCAAGCCTTCCAGGCGCTTGCGCAAACGGCCGCGATCGGCGCCGCGCGCTTCCTCAAGACGACGCTGTAAATCCTTCAGGGAAAGGTCAGTCATAATTCACGAATTCGGAGAGAGATCGCGGTCCTTTTCGGTATGAAAAGGACCGCTGGTGTCTCACGGTCGAGGGCCCATTCGCTTGCAAGGCAAGCTCCCACAGCGGCCTTGTAGTCTGGCTTTCTGTGGGAGCCAGCCTGCTGGCGAATAGGGCCTCCGGTGTCGGGTATTCGCTTGCAGGCAAGCTCCCACAGCGGCTAAAGATCACCTTTTTTTCGCTGTCAACTGTCAACTATCAACTGTCAATTGTTATTCAGCAGCCACGCCCGGCCCTTATCGGTGAGCCCGCCCTGGGCCAGGGTCAGGTACGCGGTGGAGGCTTCCGACGGCGCCAGGGTGACACGGAAGCGCAGCAGCTCGTCGCGGCGGAACACGTGAACCTCCACGACCTCGCCTTCCTGATAACCCTGTAAACGGCTGTCCAGGCCGGCGGCGTCGGTTTTGATGCCGTCCACGGCGATGATCACGTCGCCGGCGGAAAGCCCCGCGGCCATCGCCGCGCCTTGCTCGTACACCACCTGCACCCGCGCACCGAGCGGATCGGCGGCGGCACGCAGGCCAAGATGCACCGGTGCCGGGCCTTTGGCCGGTTTACCACCGTTGTCGCCATGGCCACCGGCGGGCCGCCAATGCAACACCACCCCGCGCGCGGCCAACAACGGCGCCAGAGGCAGATCCTCGGTGCTGTACAGCGCCAGTTGGAAGAACTCATCCAGGCTCTCGCCCAACAGTTCCTCGGCCAGGGCCTGAATGCCCTGCTCGGGCACGCCGCCGCTGTCTTCGCCGTAGCGTTGCCATAGCGCACGCATCAGATGATCCAGCGTCACCTGTTCATCACTGCGCTCGCGCAGGGTCAAATCCAGCGCCAGGGCCACCAACGAGCCCTTGGCGTAATAACTCACGATGGCGTTGGGCGCGTTCTCGTCCTGTTTATAGAAGCGTGTCCAGGCATCGAAACTGGACTCGGTCACGGTCTGCTTGAGCCGCCCTTGCCCGCGCTGCACCCGGGTCAGCGTCTGGCCGATCAATTCCAGATAACTCTCCGGTGAAATCAGCCCTGTGCGTGCCAGAGCCAGATCATCGTAGTAACTGGTGATACCTTCGAACGCCCACAGCAATTCGGTATGCACCTCCTGGCTCAGATCAAAAGGCGTGAACGCCTCCGGTTTGATCCGCTTGATGTTCCAGGTGTGGAAGTATTCGTGGCTGCACAGTCCCAGGTAGCTGCGATAACCGTCGCGCACCTGGCGAGGCCCGTCGGTGGGCATGGGCAAATCACCGCGCGGACTCATCAGACTGGTGGAGTTGCGATGCTCAAGACCGCCATAACCGTCAGTGACCAGGGTCATGAACAGATACCGGTCCACCGGCGCCGGTTCACCGAACAGCTTGATATGGTGCTCGCAGATCGGCTTCAGGTCCCGGCACAGGCGCTCCAGATCAACGCGGAAACGGCCGGTGAGCACCACATCATGGGGTACGCCGCAGGCCTCGAAACGGGCGTGTTCAAAGTGCCCCATCTCCACCGGATAGTCGATCAGCGCGTCATAGTTGTCCGCCTGGAACACACCGAAATCCAGCTCCGCGCCGGATAACCGCGGCATGCCCGTGGCCAGACGCCAGGTGGCGAACTCCGCTCCCGCCGGCGCCAGAATAGTTACTTCACAGGGCTGATCCTCGTGCCCCATGGCCGCCAGGAACACGCAGGGGCCGTTAAAGTAACCGTGGGTGGTATCCAGATGGGCGCCACGCACCGACAGATCCCAGGCATAGACCCGGTACGTCACGGTCACCGGACCGTCCACCGGCGGCAGTTGCCAGGTCTGCTTGTCGATCTTGGCCACCGCCAGCGGCCGATCTCCGGCCCGGGCGTCCAACGACACCACATGTCGGGCGAAATCGCGGATCATATAACTGCCGGGGATCCACGACGGCATCGTCAGGGCCTGGCCTTCCGGCGTCGGCCGGTCCACGGTCAGGGTGATTTCAAAAATATGGGCCTGCGGATGGACCGGGCAAATCTGATAGCGAATCAAGGTTGCTCCCGAATAGCGAAACAAGGACGGCGGGAAAACCTCATGATACAGGCCCGTCTTGACGAAACCAAAGGGATGCCGCATGTTCGTGCCACTTACAGGGGGTCACCATGTCCAAACAGCTGTTGTCCATCACCGCCATCGACAATCATGTCATCGGGGTCCATCACTGGCCGGCGCAGGATGCCGCCGGCACACTGGTCTGGCTGCACGGCATGGCGGAACATGGCGGCCGCTACGGCGCCCTGGGGGAAACCCTGAGTGAACACGGTTGGAACCTGTATTGCCCGGACCATCGCGGTCACGGCACCAGCATCGACGACAACGCGCCTCGGGGACACTTCGCCGATGAGGACGGTTGGGACAAGGTCATCGGTGATATTCTGCAGGTGCTGGAACACGTGAAGCCGGACCGGGGGCCGCTGGTGCTGGGCGGGCACAGCATGGGCTCATTCCTGGCCCTGGCCGCCGCCGAACAGGCCGCGGAGCAACTGGGCGGCCTGGTGTTGTGCGGCAGTGACAGCCATTCCCCGTGGTTTTACCGTGCCATGACGCTATTGATGGGCTGGCAGCGCCGCCGCCATGGCGCTCGTGGCCACAGTCCCCTGGTGCACAAGATGACCTTCCAGACCTGGGCCGCCAGCATCGCCGATGCCCGCACCGAGTTCGATTGGCTCAGCACCGACCAGGATCAGGTGGACGCCTACATCGCTGATCCCGCCTGCGGCTTCGAATGCACCACCAGCACCTGGCTGGCGCTGATCTCGGCGCTGGCGCAAATCCAATCCGGCGAGCAACTGGCGCGCCTGCCCTCCCTGCTGCCAATACTGCTGCTGGGCGGCCGTCAGGACCCGATGAGCAATAAAGGAAAAGGCATGGACCGCCTGGAACACATCCTGAAACGCCGCCACCAGCACCTGGAACGGCTCGACTGCCCTTCCGGCCGCCACGAAATCCTCAACGACTACTGCGCCCCGGAAGTGCGGCAGACGCTGCTGCAGTGGCTGGCCAACCTGTAATAGTGAACAGTGAATAGTTAATAGCTCGCGGCATACGCCGATGCGATCTGAAATCAAAGAGACCGCGTTCAAACCATGGGAATGGCGTCTTTGCTCTTAAAGAAGCAAGTCCATGGTCGCGATGAAAAATTGCTGGTACGCAAATGATATTTGCGGATACGCATTTCTATCTTTTCGCTATTAACTATTAACTGTTCACTATTCACTGCTTTTCTGTTGCACTCAAATACCCCAGGTAGCGGGCGCGGATATCGCGCACGTATTGCACGGTTTCCTGGCCCCGCACATAGCCGTAGCGGGCCTGACGGGCGTAGCGAGGGTGGGACAGCAGCGCCATGGCCTCCTCCACATTGCCAAACCAGCGATCGGGATCCTTGCCAAGCCGCTGGGCCAAACGGCGCGCGTCTTCCACATGGCCGAACCCGGCGTTGTAGGCGGCCAGTCCGAAGTAGGTTTTTTCCGCCAGATCCAGACGAGCCGGGAAACGGCCCTCCAGCCAGTCCAGGTAAGCGACGCCGGCGCCAATGCCCTCGGCCGGGTCGGTCAGGTTCTGGTAGCCCAGTTGGCGGGCGGTCAGCGGCATCACCTGCATCAGCCCTTCGGCGCCGGAAAACGACCGCGTTAGCGGATCAAAATGGCTTTCCTGATACATCTGGGCGGTGATCATCAGCCAGTCGAAACCGTGCTTGAGCGCATGCTCGCGCACCAGGTCATCGTAGGGCGAGATCGGCTTGCCCGGCTCCACCCTTTCCGCGGAGTGGGAAGCGCGTGCGGGCTCAGCCAGGAAATAGCGATCAAAAGTGGCACGATACAACTGCCCGTCGCGCACCCGTTTAATGTAGTCATTCAGTTGATGGCGCAGTTGCGGCTGATTCTCCCGCACCCCCCAGGCGATCTGCCGGGGTTGTCGCAGGGTCCACAGCACTTTCAGGTCATCCCGGTAACCCTGTTCCATCGCCACCAGGTGACTGTCGGCCATGGTCAGATCCAGCTCCCCTTTGGCCACCCGGTCCATTAAGATTTCGCTGGATACGTTCTGGCGCACCTCGATTTCCACGCCGATGCCGTCGTTCTGTAACGCGCGCAGCGTTTCCACGAAGGCGCTTCCGGCCGCCACTGTCACCTTTCGCCCGGCAAGCTCCGACAGATCCTCGAAGGGCGACGCCGAGGCCGGCCCAACGATTTGTTCCCGCACCTCCAGATAAGGCTCGGAGTAATGCCACCCCTTCCCGTGCCGCGCCGGCGTCACACTCATGGAAGCGGCGATCACATCCCCCTCCCCGCTTTCCAGAGCGGCCAGCATCTGCGTCGGGCTGTCACGCACTATCATGCGCAGACGCAGGTCATAACGCTGAGCGAAGTCGCGGATCAGGTCGTAGTCGAACCCCATCAGTTCGCCACGCCACATGAAGTAACTGGCCGGGTTGTTCGAGGTAATCACCCGCAGCACGCCGCTATTAAGGATGGCGGGCCAGTCACGGCGCTCATGGTCCTGTTGCGACGCCTTGATACGATGCGCGACGATGTAACGGTTCACCGCTTCACGCAGGTCCGGGTTGCTTTTACGCACCGCCCAGGCAATCGCCCGCCGCGGCTGCACCACCGGTCCGGCGCGCAACTCCGGATAATCAATGGACAAGGCCTTGAACAGCGGCTCGTCCATGATCACCGCGCCGTACTGGCCCCGCATTATGCCGCGCAGCAATTCGTCCTCGGACAATTCTCCGCTGACTCTGTCCACTTCAACATTGTCGTAGCGGCGAGCCAGATTCTGAGCGGTTTCCAGGTAGGCAGTGCCGCGCGGCGCGGCGATGGTGAGCGGCCCCAGGTCCGCTAATGCCATGCCGACCCGATCCGTCGGCAGTACCAATATTTCCTGTACCACGGCCAGCGGCGTGCAGAACGACAGCCGCTCGCGGCGCCGGTCGGTACGACTGTAATGGGTAACAATGAGATCCGCCTGGCCAGCGTTGAGCATCACCGACAACTCGGCGAAATCATCCGCGTACACCCAGCGTGGCTTCAATCCCAATGATTCGGCCAGGGCCTCCGCTTCACGGCGGTATTCGCTGGTGGGCACGCCCTCCCAGACGAATTCCTCCTCGGCATCGAAGCGCGGCGCCAACAGCCGCAATACGCCGTGCTCGCGAATTTCCGCCAGATCACCGGTTTCGGTGTAATTACGAAAAGGACCATCGGTGGAATCAGAACATGCCGTCAGCCCCAGCAGACAAAGCCATAGCCAAAACCATACGCGCCCTGCTCGGTGCATCCCGCTCTCCCACCACTGTTACTGTCACCCGGAAACATCAAGCCAGTGTTAAGTAGGCCAGTATCGCCGATACCGGGATCCGGATCACACCGTGAACGGGAATTCAGCCGGCATTTTACTTTTTTTTCGGAAAAGCGGAGTCTCCCCCCAACAGACAGAACTACGAAGCCGCTGTGGGAGCTTGCTTGCAAGCGAATGATCTCTCGACAAAAAGATTCGCTTGCAAGCAAGCTCCCACAGCGGCTTCGTAGTGCTCTCTGAGTTTATGGGCAAGAGGCAGGAGGGAGAAGTCAGCGACAAAAAAAGGGGCGCTTTCGCGCCCCATCAGTTCGCCTGAAAGGAGAAAGTTATGGATCAGAGATCAGGATCGATACCCACGCAAGCGCGGTGTATCACCAACGATTTACCATCGAGCAGATCCGTGCCCACCAGGGAACCGTAGCGGATCCCTATGCTGTCGAACTGGAAGGAGCCATCCAGTTCCGTGGACAGGAACCGCTGGCCACCTTCACCCAACAGCCCCAGGAGATCCAGTCCCAGCACATTGTTATCCGCTTCCGCGGTGGCCACCAGCGTATCGCCCTCATAGAAGCGCAGGGTCGTGTTTTGCAGCAGGTCCAGACGCAGAATCGACTCAGGAACGGACACCACGAACCCGGCCCGGTTGCCTCCGGTGATGGCAGCGGCTCCCGCCACCTTCGCTTCGACGTTGCCAAGCAGGTTCAGGGGAACATTCAGTTCAGCGGCGGTCGCGTCGTCACCATCAATGATGTTCTCCGGATTCGACACACTGCAGCCCAGACAGGTCAGGCTGGCTGCTTCACTGGCCTGGTAACCGTCAGTGGCCAGCAGTGGCTGATAGTTGCTGATATCGTTACAGGTGAAGCCACCGTCGTCACACACGTCACCGATGCCGTCACCGTCACTGTCGGCCTGGTCCGCATTGGGGGTGTTCGGGCAGTTGTCCTCGTCATCGGGAACGCCGTCATTGTCAGTATCGGTGGGGTCGTCCACCGGGCAGCCGTTGTTGTCGGCGGGACCGGCCACATCCGGGCAATCATCGTGGCCGTTTTCCACGCCGTCGCCGTCGCGGTCGTCGTCACAGACATCGCCAATGCCGTCCTGATCCAGGTCAGCCTGGTCGGTGTTCGGCACGATCGGGCAGTTGTCCTGCTCATCGGGCACGTCGTCACCGTCCTTGTCACCGGTGCAGGCATCACCTACGCCGTCACCATCGGTGTCCAGCTGATCGTGGTTGGCCACATAGGGACAGTTGTCTTCCCCATTGGGGATACCATCGCCGTCGATATCGTCGTCGCAGGCATCGCCGATGCCGTCACCGTCGATGTCCGACTGGGTCGGGTTGGGCGTATTCGGGCAGTTGTCCTCGCCGTCATCGTAGCCGTCACCGTCACTGTCGTTGTCGGTATCACAAGCATCACCCAGGCCATCACCATCGGTGTCCACCTGATCCGGGTTGTAATCCCACGGGCAGTTGTCATCGTCGTTGTCGTGCTCATCGCCGTCACGATCATCGTCACACACGTCGCCGATGCCATCCTGGTCGATGTCGCCCTGCTCGTAGTTCGGCATGTTGGGACAGTTATCCTCATTATTGGGGATACCGTCGTTATCGTCGTCCTGGACGTTGGGGGTGGGGTCACCTCCACCGCCACTGCTCCCACCACTGGCTTTACAGCCGTACAGGCCGCCGAGGCCGAGCACGGCCACCAGCAGCAGCAGGCTGATCGTTTTTAAACGTGACATCTCGAGATCCCTCCTCTTACTACTCAGTCACATGGAATTCAACGCGGCGGTTCATAGCGCGACCGGACGCGGAATCGTTATCGGCAATGGGCTGGCTTTCGCCATAACCACGGGCCGAGATACGGCTGCTATCCACACCTTCGCGAACCAGATAGCTGCGTACGGAATCGGCGCGCCGCTGGGACAAACCTTCGTTGTACTGAGCGGAACCAACGCTGTCGGTATGGCCGGCCACTTCCACGCGGATATTGTTGTTTTCCGCGGTCAGCGAGCGGGCAATGCGTGAAACCAGCGGACGGGAGGAAGCGGTGAGTTCAGCGGAATCGAACTCGAAGTTGATGTTGTTGAAGGTAACGGTCTGGTTCACCAGCAGACAGCCTTTGCCATCCACCTTGGCACCCGGCATGGTATCCGGACACTGATCCAGGTTATCCGGCACGCCGTCGCCATCGGAATCGATCACCGGCTGCTGTACCGCCACCTGCTTGGTTTCCACCCGGGTTTTTTCCACCACTTTGGTGTAACCCATGGGTACTTCCAGACCCAGGGAATAGCGGTAATCACCAAAACCACCGTCGCCGGCGGAATCACCGGTACCGTCAAAATCGTTATACAGGTAACGGGCTTCGGCACGGACCTTCAGGCCGTTGTTGAACAGCGGCCCGGTCACCGCGCCCAGACCGGCGTTGGCGTGGAAGTCCCAACCATCATCGTCGTCGATGTAGACGTCGTTATAGATACCACCAACGGCCATGACCAGATAAGGAGTGAAACCGGTACGGTCACCCAGGGTGAAGGCCAGACCGGTGGTTACCGGGTATTGATAGAAGTCCTGGCCGTTATCGACCTTGGACTCGATACCGTAGGCACCGGCCTCGGACTCCCACCAAACGTGATCATGCAGCTTGCGACCGTAGAAAATGGTGCCGCCCGCCCCGCGATCACCAACCTGCCAGTCGTCCTCGACATCGATGTAGTGCGCCATGCCACCGATGTACTGGTTGGGTTTTGCCTGTTCTACGTATTCACGTTCCTGAGCCACAGCGACATGGCTGGCCAAAGCCACGGCCATGCCCAGCGTGGACAGCTTCCAGATTGCTTTCATCGTCTTTCCCCCTCGGGTGTCAACGGGTTACAGTGCAATCATTGGAATAACTGTGGGCTTCAAAAAAAACAGAGATCCGGTGAAAACCGGTTGGAATAGTGTTGAGAATTTCTCTGTCCCATTTCACAACATCACAAAGTCGTATCGGTTTGTGTCGTTATGTACGCCACCCGGCTGAGGTGTTGCTTTAAGAGTAAGTTGCAGGTATTTTTAGGACTTTCGTGCCAAGAAAAATGATAATTACGCCGATGCGGTTTTTCCGCTCCCCCGCGCCATGACCTTTCGTCCGTCACGCCGCTTGTTGACCTTGCCCCGGCTGGTGCTGCTGGTGCTGCTGATCGCCATTGGCATCCTGATTCACACCGCCTGGCCTTTTTTGTTCTATCCCACCACCACCTTGAGCTTTGACATCCCGGCACCGCGGCCCTCCACCGTCCAGGGCGGTAATCTGGCCGGCGTGGCCGAAGTGGACATTACCCCGGCCATCGGCCTGCCCAAGTTCGGCTACTCCGCCTGGGCCCGCAGCGCCAATGGCTTTCGCACCCGCCTGAAAGCACGGGCCTTTTATCTGCATGGCGCCGGTCAGACGCCCATGGCCCTGGTGCAATTGGACCTGGGTGCCGGATCACTGCCGCTCCAGTACGCGGTAGCGGAACGTATCGCCGCCGCCACCGACATTCCCGCCCACGCCCTCAGCCTGCTGGTCACTCATACCCATTCCGGCCCCGGCCAATACCTGGGCAGTGACTTCTACAATGTGTTTGGCAGTCAAAGCCCCGGTTTTGACCCGGTGCTGTTCGACTTTCTTGCCGAGCGCATCAGCCAGGCGGTGATCGAAGCCTATCGCGCGCGCCGGCCGGCCCGTTTCGCCAGCGGGCAACGCGAGGTGTGGGGACTGACCCGCAACCGCTCCCTGGGAGCCTGGGCCCGCAATCACCGGATCCCGGAACGACAATGGACCGAGGAACGGGCACTGGAGGCGGTAAACCCGCGCATGAGCCAGCTGCGTATCGACCTGATGGCCGATGATGGCCGCTATTATCCGGCTGGCGCCCTGACTCTGTTTTCCATCCACGGCACCGCCATCCCCGCCTTTACCCGCCCCTACCATGCCGACGTCTGGCACTGGCTGGCGCAAGGCATCGAGCCCGCCGGGAAGCCGTTGCCCTGGCGCTTCGTGCACGGCACCGTCCAGGCCACCCACGGCGATAACAATCCGGCCTGGACGGCGGGGTTGCGCGGTGACCGCGAGGCTCGTCGAATCGGCACCGCCTTGGGGGAACAGGCCAACACCCTGTTCCAACGCCTGGGGAGTGAGCTGCGGGACGACCTGCACACCGCGGTGGCGAGCCGGGAATTGGACCTGCTCAAGCTCGACGAAGAACAGCGCCATGGCCTGTGTGAGCGCCCGATCATCGGTGCTGCCGTGGCCGGTGCCGCCAACGGCGATGAAGTGTTTCCGATTTCCTATTTGCCCTACCTGAAGGAAGGGTGGCCGCGCACCGTATTCACCAATGGCTGCCAGGGCGTGAAGCAATGGATGCTGTCCAAGCTGCAACTGGCTCTGGCGCCGGCCCGCTACCCTCACCGGGCCCTGTTCCAGGTGCTGCGAGTCAACGATTTGGTGCTGGTGGCCCTGCCCTGGGAAATCACACTGGAAAGCGGCAATCGGATCCGTGCCGCGGTCAGCGCGACCCTTCCGGATCCGGGCTGGACCGTGGCGATCAGCAGCCTGGCCAATGGCTACTTCGGCTACGCCACCACCGAAGCAGAGTACGGCGCTCAATATTACGAGGGCGGACACACCCTCTACGGCCCCCACACCGTGGATTTTCTCAGTGCCCAAAGCGCCCGTCTCAGCAACGACCTGTTCCAGCAAGGCAATCAAAACCAGCATCCGGGCCAGGCTACATTCGTACTGCGCAGTCACCGCTACTGGCCCGAGCCATCGCCTGAGCGCACCTGGTCCCGACAATGGCAGGGCGAGGCCCGTTATATGACGGGCGACACCACCCACGAGCCTTACTGGCGCTGGCGTTTTCGCGGTGAGCCAGCGGCGGCGCTACCACTGCACCAGCCGCTGATGGCGGTGGTGGATGAAGCCAGCGGCAAGGTGTTGGTGGACGACGACAGCGGCGATCTGCAGCTGTTGCTGGTGGAGGATCAGGGCGAGGACGGCGCGCTCTATGAAGTGCGCTGGTACACACCGTCGAAACCCGGCCATCCCGGGGACAGAGCCTTTCACATTCTCGCCGGTGCGGCGCCACGTCTGGTGTCCCCCATCTTCTGAAGCGGCTACACTGAGGTCATCTTAGTAGGCGCCCATAGGAGAGTGTTCGGTGAGTTTCCCTCGGTCCCGATTGTCACGTTTTCTCTTCCAGGCCCGGCGCTGGATCGCCGCGCCCACCGCCGTGCTGATACTGGCCGGTTGCGCCAGCACCACCGAAATCACCACCCGCCACAGCAATGACGAAGGCAGCGCGCCGGCGCGTTCCCTGCTGCTGGTGGCACAAAGCCCGGAGCCGGCCACCCGCCGCGTCTGGGAAGAGGTGTGTCAGCCCCTTTTCCAAAGCAATGCGCTGTCCGTGCATCTGGCCCATCAGGTACGGCCAGTGTGGTATGAAGATGGCGGCAAACAGGCGTTGCTGCGCTGGCTGCGCGATCAGCCCTACGACCGTGCCCTGATCGTCGACCTGACCGCCCTGCTGCTGTCGCCGCCCCGCATGACCGAGTCCCGGGACCTCAATCCAATGAACAGCGATATGCGACAGGAACCCACCTGGCAGATTGGTATCGGCGGCAAACTGGAAAAGCCCAAGGAACCGGACGCGCAACAAAGTTATGAAGCGGAGTTTTTCGACAAAAGCGGCCGCCCTCTGTGGACCGGCGTGGCGCGCACCCATGAAGCCAATAACCGTAAGGCCATCGCGCGCAGTCAGTGCCGCGCCCTGCATCAGGTATTGACGGATCGCGGCCTGATCCCCAAATAGGCGTTGGAGCCGATCCGCCACGAAGATGCGAACGAGAAGATGCAAACGAGGAGTCCCCGCAATGAGCGCAGTCATTCCCGGAACCAGTCTGGCCCTGCACCCGGAACGCTTCCCTGACCCCGCCGAGGCTCTGCCACGGGATCAGGACCCGGGTCGCGCGATCCTCGCCGGCGGCTGTTTCTGGTGTACGGAGGCGGTGTTTTTGCAGTTGGAAGGGGTTAATTCGGTCATCTCCGGCTACGCCGGTGGCGACGCCGAACACGCCAACTACGAAGCGGTTTGCACCGGCCGCACCGGCCACGCCGAAGCCATCGAGATCCGCTACGACCCGGCCGTGATCCGTTACGGCGAATTGCTCAAACTGTTCTTCGCCGTGGCCCACGACCCCACGCAAAAGGACCGGCAAGGCAACGACCGCGGCCCGCAATACCGCTCCGCCATCTTTTATCAAAGCGAACCGGAGCGGCAGGCCGCCGCCGCTTATATTCACCAACTCAACCAGGCCGGCGCCTTCATCGCGCCCATTGTCACCACCCTGGAGCCGCTGGACACTTTCCATCCGGCGGAGGATTACCACCAGGACTTCGCACGGCGTCACCCTACCCAGCCGTACATCACCCACGTGGCGCACCCGAAAGTGGAAAAACTGCGAACGGCCTTTCCCGACACCCTCAAAACCCCGGAGGCTGACTGAACATCATGAGTGAGCATTTGTCCCCCAGCGGCCACGATCTGACACCGCTGACCGACCAGGAAAAACAGCAACGAGCCGCCGCTCTCACCCCGGAAGAGCAACGCATCCTGCTCAATCAGGGCACCGAACCGCCGTTCTGCGGCGGGCTGCTGGACAATAAGGAAGATGGCGTCTACCACTGCAAGCTGTGTGACCTGCCGCTGTTCCACTCCGCCACCAAATTCGAATCCGGCACCGGCTGGCCGAGTTTTTATCAACCGGTGGACGACACCCATATTCGCCGCCTGGACGACCACAGTCACGGTATGATCCGCACCGAGATCCGCTGCGCCCGCTGCGATGGTCATCTGGGACATGTGTTCCCGGACGGTCCGCCGCCCACCGGCGAGCGGCACTGCCTCAACTCGGCGTCGTTGGTGTTCAAAGTCACCGAGGTATAATTCGCTAACACCGGGCTACGAAGCCGCTGTGGGAGCTTTGTCCGGGCGGCGGGCCGCTGCAAGCGAATCTGTCGAAGTGCAAAGTACCCTTCGCTTGCAGGCAAGCTCCCACAGCGGCTTCGTAGCGACGGACCGCGATCTTCCATGTTTAGTTTTACTATGCCCCCAGCCTTAGAAAATCCCGTTTGTCTCGGAACGGACGCTGCCCCAATATGGAACACGGCCTGATCAGCCGGCCTGCAGTCCAATAACAAAGGAGTCCGTTGTGCCCACGCCAACTCCAACGCCGCCTTCCCGCCTTTTTCCCGGCTGGTATGTGGTCGGAGGTGCTTTCGCCGTTACCTTCCTCGGCTTCGGCAGTGCCTATACCTTCAGTGCCTTCGTCGACGCGCTGCAAACCGATTTCGAGGCCTCGCGCGGCTCCGTGTCCCTGGTCTTTTCCCTGGCCGGTTTTCTCTATTTCGCTCTGGGCATCATCAGCGGCCCCCTTGCCGACCGCTGGGGCTCGCGAACCATGGCGATTATCGGCATGTTGTTCACCGGCGTCGGCTTGATGCTGGCCGGTCTGGCCCGCAACCTGATAGAGGTGTATCTGGCCTATGGGCTCGGCGTCGGACTTGGTGTCGGTTTTTCCTATGTGCCGGCGGTGGGCGCGGTACAGCGCTGGTTCTCCCGGCGCCGGGGCTTCGCTTCCGGACTGGCGGTGAGTGGTATCGGCGTCGGCACCCTGTTCATGCCACCCATCGCCGCGCTGCTGATCGAGTCCCTGGGTTGGCGTCAGAGTTACCTGCTGATCGGCGCCGTCACTCTGGTCCTCGGGCTGGTCCTGTCGCTGCTGATCCGGAACGACCCGCGTGACCACGGACTCTATCCCGATGGCGACCCGGCTCCGCCGCCGGGCACCGTCTCCGACGGCATGCAGGTCGGCGAGGCGATCCGCTCGAAGCGGTTCATATTGCTGTACGCCGCGGGACTGGTTGCTTCCTTCGGCTTGTTCGTTCCGTTCGTGCATCTGGTGCCGTATGCCCGCGATCATGGCATCGATTCCGCATCCGCCGCCCTGCTGCTCGGCGCGGTCGGCGTCGGCAGCACCGCCGGCCGTTTCCTGTTGGGCAGCCTGGCGGACAAATGGGGCCGTCAGGTCACCCTGATGGCCATGTTCATGGGCATGGCGCTGTCCCTCCTGATCTGGCTGTTTTCCCGGGACTTCTGGGGACTGTCGTTATTCGGCTTCGTGTTTGGTGTGTTCTATGGCGGCTTCGTGGCTCTAATACCGGCTCTGGCCATGGATTATTTCGGCGGCCGCCACATCAGCAGTATCATCGGCGTGCTCTACACCAGCGTCGCTCTGGGCACTCTGATCGGCCCCACCGCCGCCGGCTACATCTTCGACCTGAGCCACAGCTACACGGTGCCCATCCTTGCCAGTATCGCCACCAACATCCTTGCCGCCGCGATTATGACCCGGATCCCGAAAGTGCGATCCGTACCATCCTGTTCAACACCTGCTTTGGAAAAAGAAACATGAGCAACAACCAGAACGACCAGATCACCGAACGCCAGGCCGGCTTCCTGCCCGGCTACATGGGACTGGAATGGGACACCGCCGAGCCCGGCCTGATACGCGGACACTTCACCGTGGCCCGCCATCACCTGGCACCCAACGGCTATCTGCATGCCGCCTCGGTGATCGCCCTGGCCGACTCCGCCTGTGGTTTTGGCTGCCAGACCTCGCTGCCGGAAGGCGCCGTCAGCTTCACCACCGTGGAACTGAAAAGCAACTTCATCGGTACCGCCCGCGAAGGTGTGGTGACCTGCGAAGCCAAAGCGGTCCACCTGGGCCGCACCACGCAATTGTGGGACGCGGAAGTGCGTCACCAGGACAGCGGTAAGGTCATCGCGCTGTTCCGCTGCACGCAGATGGTGTTGTACCCGAAACCATGAACCACCCGGGGAAGCCTTGTCGGCCTCCCCTTGCCTCCACCTCCATTCCTGCTAAACTACCGCGCCGTTACAGGTCCATGCCGGAATAGCTCAGTCGGTAGAGCAACTGATTCGTAATCAGTAGGTCGGAGGTTCGATTCCTCTTTCCGGCACCATCTTCCGGCACTATCCGCCCCCCTCGCAGTCCGCTTCAATCCCGATTCCCTTGATTCGAATAGCTGCGGTGCGGCCTGGACGCCGATGATGATCCGTGTCAGGCGGCACTCTCACCGTGCTTTTTGTGACGGCGTTGCCAGTCGCTCAGATCATCCATGAGCGCCGCTTCCAAAACCTGTGCCGGTGCTCTTGTGGCCGCCAGCGCGTCGCGTTGCTCGCGGTATACCGAGGATAGTGCTTCCGTGGGGACGTCGTTCCCTTCATCGTTCATCCGCCGCCGCAACGCCGAAAAGAGCGCCGGCTCCGGAGTCCGCGTCAGTAAACGCTCCCGGTCGATATCCTCAATGGCGTGTTCCTCGGCCCAGAACATCACCGCGTCCCGCCAGACCATGGAGTACGGAGCGTGCTCGAAAGTGAAGCGCCGATCCGCTTGCGGACGCCCCAGCACATCCGGGTTACGCTCCACGGAGAAGGCCGGAATCCAGTCGTCTCCGGACGCATAAAAGGCGGCGGTGAGCCCATGAACCCCCAGGCCGCGCCCCGGCCGTGTGTCGGGGTGATCGCTGGTCACGAATCGCTGATAGTGCCGTTCCCGTTTCTCGATTTTCCATTCCAGGTCCATTCCCACGGCGCTTAACCACTGGTATTGGATCCATAGGTTGGATTTATCCTGGGATGACGCTGTCCGGGTGGAAAACGTCGCTTTTCTGGTATGACCGTCGATACGGGCCGTCACCAGGAACCCGACGAAACCGCGCGGGTGTTCGTCTGGGGCAAAATACTCAATCATTGACGTGATGGTCCTCGTTACATCACCCGCCTGGATCACACCAGGGCAGGCGACAGACTGACGATTCAACCGCGTCCCAGCGAATGAAGCCTCCTTTATCGTGAACGGTAGTGTAGTGCATCTCGGGCAGTCTTTACGTTCCCTTTAAAGCCCCGTTTACGTTTTTACACGCTTTTTTCACATCAAATGCCACTTTCGCGTTCAGTTTCCCCTCAGATTGCCTTTCTTCCGGGTAGCAAGCGCTATCGGTCCTTGAAAGCATCGGTGGGAACGCCAAATCGTTCGGAAAGGGCACAAATCTGGCGCCAGTTGAGCGTTCGTCTGCCGGACAGGATGGAAGAAACCACGGACTGAGCCCCGATTTCCGGCAACTGGCTCTGGTTTACCCCGTGCTCCCGCATGAGGTAACGCAGCACATCAATGCCCGCGACATCAGACATTGGGCGGTGTGTTTCATCGTAGGCCTTGATGACATCACCCAGGCGCGCCGCCAGGCTCGCCAGGGAGTGCTGTTCATCGTCCCCAATGGCGTCAAGCAGTTCATCCAGAGCTTCGACCTTGGCATCGTAATCCGCCTCGCTCTCCGGCTCGTCAAGCAACGGAGCAATGTGGGCCCAATGCATGGCGGCTTGATCAAGAATGGCAGTCATGGATCACTCCTTCCATTGACCCTTGTCATACTCGCGGTGATCGAGAATGGCGCGAATGTAGACCCGTTTGAAGCGGTAGTGAACGACGGCGATCAAACGGATCTTGTTGCCGCCGATGTCGAACACATGATGACGCCCCACTTTGTCGGTCGCTGGGAAGATGCTCTTCATCGCCGCGAAGTCCTTGGGCTCGCTGGCCTTCATCAGTCGGTACCATATATCCAGCGCCGTGGCTGCCCGCGGCCATTTCTCCTTGGCCTCCCAGATTCGCTTCTGTGTGATGATGTGCATGATCTTCCTTGAAGCTACGAAACCACATTATAGCAAACCGCTATATTTGGCAAGATGCTCAGCCACTGAACTCTCCATCCATGGAGCATTGGAACATCAGAGTTCTCTAACTGGAGTAATTGGGGTCAGGCTAGCAAACGAGCAAGGGATGTCTGTAGGAAATCGTCGCGCCCCACATGTGTTCGCGATTACAAAGCGGGAGTCCGAATCAAGAGGAATTCGCCCCGATCACGACCGGTGGTGGACATAATGCCGTTCGCGGCTTTCCTGGCGTGCTTTCACGTCGATGGAATACTCCGCCGTCGGCCTGGCCAACAGCCGCTCGATGCCGATCGGCTCACCGCTTTCCAGACAGTAGCCATAATCGCCGGTAGTCAGCCGGCGCAAAGCGCCGTCCACTTTTTTCAGCAGTCCGATGTTGCGCTCAATGGTCCTCAACAGATAGCGCCGGTCTTCCTCCGCACTGGCAAGATCAAAGTCGTCCGGTTGGCGCTCATCGGACTGCAGCGCCAGACGGTAAGTCGCCAGGTCCGCTTCAATCTCCTTTCTCATCGCCAGCAAACATTGCCGGAAGAACATCTGTTGCCGCCGGTTCATGTAGTCACGTTTGGGCATCCGCCGCAGCGCTGCTTCGGTCAGCGCCCGGGCCTGTTCGGCCGGGGCGGTGTGGTCAGGCATGGTGTGCTCCTGTTGGAAAGGGCGGTTGGTTTACTGAATGTTATGATATAACATAAATTAAACTCGGATCCGGAACCACCCTTGGAACCGGTCCAGCGCGCTCTTTCCTCGGGGGAGGAACAGAGCCCTTGCCGCTTGTTATCCATTTTCGGCGCCGCTGGCGCCCTTCGTGAGGCTCAGATGTTTCGACGTTCACTGGTATCCCTTGTGTCGCTCTCGTCCGCTGTCACCGCCAGCCCGGCCCTGGCCCTCGGCGAGGAAACCCAGCAGCGCCGCCAGCCCGCCACCCTGCCAGCCATTGTGGTTACCGCCACGGCCTCGGAGCGGAACGAAGCGGATACCCCCGCCAGCGTGTCGGTGATCGACGGCGATGATCTGCGCCAACGGCCCGTGCACGATCTTTCCGACGCGGTCCGGGATGCGGTCGGTATCGACGTGGAGAGCGTTGGCCTCGGCAGACGCGGCATCTCGATCCGGGGCATGAGTTCCGAACACACCCTGGTACTGATCGACGGCCAACGCATCAACAATTCCGCTTCCGCCATTGCTCACTCGGATTTCGAGCTGGGCTGGATGCCGGTGGACGCCATCGAACGGGTGGAAGTGGTTCGCGGGCCGATGTCGTCGCTGTACGGTTCGGAAGCGCTGGGTGGCGTGGTCAATATCCTTTCCCGTTCCGCCACCGATCAGTGGCGGGGATCGTTCAGCAGCCAGGCCCTGATCAGCGATCACAGCCTGGACGGGAACCACTATAAAGGCGGTTTCTACGCCGGAGGTCCGTTGGTGCCAGGAACCCTGGGAGTAAACGTCTGGGGTGAATACCGCCGTCGCGACGCCCTGCTCGACGCCGCCGACCCCGAACTCACCGCCCTGGACGAACAGCGCGCCACCACTGGCCATGTGGGTTTGACCTGGACCCCGGATCCCTATCAACGCATCGACCTCTCCGTGGACGCCGGCAACGAGGATCTGGAAGGCGTTCGCGCCGGCCCCTACCAATCCGACAATGAAGTGCAGCGCCGCCGTTATTCTCTCTCCCACCGGGGCGATTGGGGCTGGGGCAACAGTCAGGTCCGGCTCTATCGAAGCACCCTGGATCGCGAGACTTACCGCGGTGACGGCGCGGATACCACCGGCCCCAACCGGTTCACCGACACCGTGCTTGACGGCCGTGTGGGCTGGATCGCCGGGGGCTCGCACAAGCTCACCATCGGCAGCGAGGTGCGGCGCGAGGAACTGGAAGACCCCAATATCAACAGCAAGGGCAAGGACGACCTGACCCACTACGCCGCCTTCGCCCAGGACGAAATCTTTCTCGGCGAAAAATGGGAGCTGGTACTCGGCAGCCGCTTCGACCATCACCAGGACTTCGGCTGGGAAACCAGCCCACGCGCCTATCTGCTGTTCCACCCCACTGACCAGTTGACCTTCAAGGCCGGTGCCGGTCACGGCTTCAAGGCGCCAACCCTGAAACAGCTGTCACCGGAATTCGAATCCCGGGCGGCCATGGGCGGGCGCGGTATCATCCGGGGCAACCCGAACCTGGAGCCGGAGACCAACCGTTCCTTTGAACTGGGTGCCACGCTCACTCAGGACCGCTGGTCCGCCGGTGCCACCCTGTTCCACAACGACGTGCGCAACCTGATCGAAACCGTGCGCCAGCCGACTTGCTTCGAACCCGGTTACGTCTGTCTGGAATACGACAACATTGCCAAGGCGCGCCTGCGCGGACTGGAGCTGACCGCCGCGGTGGATCTGCTCGAACGCTGGCGGCTGGAAGCCAACTACACCTATCTGGATGCCCGCGACCGGACCAACGACGAACGCCCGGCCGACCGTTCCCGGCACCGCGCCAACACCACACTGATCTGGCGGACCACCGACCGGATCAGCACCCGTGTCCGCGCCGAGTACGTCGGTTCCCAGTATCGTTCCGACACCGAGCGCGACCGGCCGGATCACACCTTGCTGTACAGCTATGTGGACTACGCCTTCAGCCCCGGGATCAGCCTGCACGCCGGTGTCGAAAACCTTACCGACGAGCGCCTGGCCAATGACGACCCTGATCTCTACGACCGTGCCGACGAAGGACGGCGCTATTTTGTCGGCCTGACGGCCACATTCTGATGAGCGCACAGCCCCTGCACTATTTCCGGTTGCTCCTGACCTGTCTGCTGATCGGCCTGTCAGGAGCGGCCGCCGCCGAGCCATTGATACAGGTCTTTCACAACGATTTCGTGTCGGCGGAAAAATTTCAGCAGCTGCGAACCTTCGCCAAACAGGAAGGCATGGCGCTGCGGCACCTGAACGTGGAGACCAGCACAGCGGCCACAGTGCGGCAAGCGGCAAGCTCCGCCGCGCTGATCGTCCTGGACGTACCGCGCCCGAATGATCGCGTGATGGTGACGCAAAAGCTGGACGTCATTCCGGAGTACAGCGAACGCCCCCGCTTGATCATCGGTGGCGGCCGGCCCGGCTGGGAACAGTTACAGCCCCGCCACGGCGGCGTCCTGAGCGCCTTGTACGCCGCCGGAGGCGAGCACAATTTCCGTCGTTTCTTTGCTCTGGCCAAAGCGTTGCAAGGCGGCGCCCCCGCCCCGGCGCATCTGCTCGAGGCCCCCGAAGCCTTGCCCGGCAACGGCTTCTACCACCCGCGCGCGCCCCGTGTTTTCGAGCACATTGACGACTATCTTGGCTGGCATGACACACAGCGGCAGAGCCGGCCCGAAGGCCGGGTGGCGTTCCTGATTCACCGGGGCGTGGTCTCCGACCTGCTCACCCGCGAAGTGGATACCCTGATCGCCCGCAGCGAAGCCGCCGGTCTGCTGCCAATCGTATTCTGGTTCGACGCCGCCGGTTCGGAAGGGCTGAGCGACGCCCTCGGCAACGGGCGGGTGGATGTCCTGGTCAACCTCACTCACCTGCGTGACGGTAAGGCGCGCCGCCGGGATTTCCTCGCACTGGACATTCCGGTGATCCAGACATTGCGGTTCCGTGACGGGGAAGCCGGCGACTGGCCCGACGCCAAAAGCGGTGTGGCTCCACGTACTACCGCCGTGTTTCTGGCTACCCCCGAAGGCTGGGGCATCAGCGACCCCACCGTGCTTTCCGCCATCACCGGCGGCGTGGACGATCTGTTGCCGGCACAAACCGATGCGCTGATCGGCAAACTGCGCAGTCTGGTGGCACTGCGCCATACACCGGCGGCGGACAAGAAACTGGCGCTGATGTACTGGAATTACCCGGCTGGCGAGAAGAACCTGGGCGCATCGAACCTCAACCTTCCACGCAGTATTGTGTCCATTCAGACTGCCCTGACCGAGGCGGGATACTCGGTGGGTGAACCAGTGACCGAGCAGCAGGTGATCGCCGCCGGCCAGCGCATGCTCGGCGCTCTGTACGGCACGGTATCGCTGGACGAGTTGCTGGCCGAGGACATGGCCGCGCTGTTCCCCGTGGACGAATACCAGCAGTGGCTGGCGCGGTTGCCGTCATCACGTCGAGCCGAACTGAAGCGCGGCGGTGAACCCGAACGCCATGACGCTGTGCGGGAGGTGAACGGCAAGCTCTATTTTGTCATTCCACGCTGGCGGCTCGGACGGCTGCTGGTGATGCCGCAAATACCGCGCACCGGAGATCCATCGGCACATTACCATGACACCGACAGCATCCCCGATCCTCTCTATATGGCCGCCTATCTGTATTTGCAACGACAATACCAGGCCAACGCGCTGATCCATCTGGGCACCCACGGCACCCAGGAATGGCTGCCCGGCAAGGACCGAGGTCTCGCCGCCAGCGATTACCCCTGGCTGGCGGTGGGCGATCTGCCGGTGTTTTATCCCTACATTCAGGACAACGTCGGCGAAGCCATCCAGGCCAAGCGCCGTGGCCGCGCCGTCACCATCAGCCATCAGACACCGCCGTTCGCGCCGGCCGGGCTGTACGACCAGCTACGTGACCTGCACCATCTGATTCATGAATATCAGCAACTGGATCCCGGCATGGTGCGTGAGCAAGTCAGCGCGCGTATCCGTGAAGCCACCATCGACGCGCACTTGCATGAAGATCTGGGCTGGACGGCGCAACAGACCGAGCAGGACTTCGCCACTTTCCTGCAACAGCTGCACGATCATCTGCACGAGCTGGCGCGCGCCGCCATGCCGCTGGGGTTGCATACCTTTGGCGAACCCGCCAAGGACGAACATCGCATCAGCACTGTCATGCAACAGCTCGGCGAGCCGTTCTACACCGCCCTGGGAACGGACCATGAAGAACTGTTCGCCGTCGACCAGGATGACTTGAGCACCACTCTCCCCTATCAAACGGTGCGTCGTTTCCTCGACCCCGAAGCCTCGCAGGATACGCCCGATGACCTCGCGGACTTTGCCGGTCGAGCGCGGCAACTGAATCAGCACTTGATCAATACCCAAGAGAATGAAGCGCTGCTGGCCGGGCTGGAGGGCCGCTTCGTGCGGCCCGGCTCCGGTGGTGATCCGATCCGCAATCCGGACGTGGCCAGCGGCCGTAATCTGTACGCCTTCGAAGCCGACAAGATCCCGGCCCGGGCCGCCTACGACGCCGCCGGCACCGCCTATACACAACTGGTGCAGGCCTTCCGCGCCGAGCATGACGGCGCCTGGCCGCGCAAGCTGGCGTTCAGCCTGTGGGCTTCGGAGGCGATTCGTCATCTCGGCGTGACCGAAGCACAAATCCTGCACGCGCTGGGCCTGCGGCCGGTCTGGGACAGCGCCGGCCGGGTCACCGAGCTGGAGATCATTCCCGCCGCGGAACTGGGGCGCCCCAGAACCGACGTGGTGGTGCAGGTCACCGGCGTTTATCGCGATCAATTCGACAGCTTCATGCGGCTGCTCGACGACGCGCTGACACGGCTGGCCAAGCTGGACGAACCCGGCAATCCAATCGCCATCAACAACCGGCGCATCGCCGCCGCTTTGCGGCAACAGGGCCTGCCGGACGCCGAAGCGGAAGCCGCCGCGCGCCATCGGCTGTTCGGCAATGCCCCCGGCGAGTACGGCACCGGTGTGCCCGATCTGGCCCTGCGTTCCACCGAGTGGGAAGACGACGACGTCCTGGCACGGCAATTCCTCGCCAGCAGCCGCCACGCTTACGGTGGCCAAAGCTGGGGGGACAGTCCCGGGACGGCCAACCTGCTGGCCGAGCAACTGCACGGCACCGAGGCGGCGATCATGTCACGCTCGTCAAACCTGCACGGCGTGCTGTCCACCGACCATCCCTTTGAATTTCTTGGCGGCTTGTCGTCGGCCATTCGTCATCTGGACGGCAAGGCGCCGCAGTTATTGATCTCCGACTTGCGCGGCGGCGCCGTCAACACCACCGGCCTGGAACGCTTCCTCGCCAACGAATTGCGCGTGCGTTACCTCAACCCGCAATGGATCGGCGCCATGCAGCAGGAAGGTTACGCCGGCACCCTGGAGGTCCTCAACGCCACCAACAATCTGTTCGGCTGGCAGGCCATGGATCCCGACACCGTGCGCGACGACCAGTGGCAGTCGCTGTTCGACACCTATGTCACTGATACCCGCGACCTGGGTACCAATGAATGGTTCGAGCAGCATAACCCCACCGCTCAGGCACAGCTCCTGGAACGCATGGCCGAGGCCATCCGCAAGGGCTACTGGGACGCTTCCGAGCAAACCCGCCGCCAATTGGCGCAACGCTGGCAAACCCTGTCGGAACAGTTCGAAGTGGACACCGGCGCCGAGGTGACCCGCCGCTTCATCGCCGACATGGCGCGGGGCTTCGGGCTGAGCACCGGCCCCGCACCGGACAACGACGCCGCGCCCGACACCGATATGCCGGAACCCCGGGAAGCCGCCAATGCGCCCTCCCAAACCCTGGAGGGTCAGGTTCTGGAGCCGGTGGCGGCCAACTCCGCGCAGGACCATAACCGCCAATGGTGGGCGCTGTTGCTGATGTTGCTATTGATCGGCGCTGGCGGCCTGCGGCAAGTGCTAAGCCAACGCCATGCGCCGGGCTGACCCGGCGCCCGCTATCGACCCAGAAAAATTCGCCCCAAGAACCCTGACCAACAGAGACCTGCATGACCGCTTTCTCCGAAATCGAATCCCTGCTCTACGCCGTTTCCCGCCTGTTCCTGGCGCCCGTCATGGTGCTGATCGCCGCCGCCCTGGCCTACGCGCTGGTCATGTTTGGTGCCTTCGCCGTGGAAGCCTGGCAGCGCCGGCGGGCGAATCATCCAAGCGCGCTGTTTGCCTTCGCCCGGCAAGGTATCGGCCCGGACGAGGCGAAACGACAGCCGGCCAGTGACGATCTGGAACTGTGGATCATGAGGCGCTTGGAATGGCTGCGCATCGTGTCCCGCACCGCGCCCATGCTCGGCCTGATCGCCACCATGATCCCCATGGGCCCGGCGCTGTTGGCACTGGGGAATAACGACGCCGGCGCCGTCGGCAAAAACATGGTGGCCGCGTTTTCCGCCGTGATCCTGGCTCTGTTGGCGGCCAGCATCTGCTTTTTCATCCTCACCGTTCGCCGGCGCTGGTTGCTGCAGGACCTGCTCGAACTGGAACAGCAACGCCACCAGGAGGGGCGGCACTGATGCGCTTTCTGGACGACGAGGACGCCAACGATCCGATGCTCTCGGTGGTCAATCTGATCGACCTTTTCCTGGTCATCATTGGCATGCTGATGGTGGTGATCGCGCAGAACCCGCTGAATCCGTTCTCGCAGGACAAGGTGGTGGTAGTGGAAAACCCGGGCGAGGCCGACATGCGCATCACCATCAAGGACGGGCAGGAACTGACGCGCTACGAATCCAACGGCGAAGTCGGCCAGGGCCAAGGATCACGGGCCGGCGTCACCTACCGGCTCGATGACGGACGCATGATCTACGTGCCGGAAGAATGAACCGGACTATTCCGCCCGATACTGTTCCTTCAGCTCCGCCAGACGCTGCCCCGCTGTTTCGCTGAACGCATGATCATCGAACAGCGGCTCGCCCTCCGCGCCATCCAGTCCCACCACGGTGACACTGAACTGCGCGTCTTCGGGGACATCCGGATCGCCCCAGGGGCCAAAACGGCTCGGTGACAGGCTCCAGGTGGCTTTTTCTCCCGGCTCCAGACCACCGGGAATCTCGTAGCTGAAATCGTCCTCGAACCAGGGCACGCTGCGATCCGGGCTGATGAAACGCCCCTGGAAGTGCGCCCGGGACACCGGCTTATCGGTACCGTTCACCACCGACAGCTCAATGACCGGTTCCTTGCCGAACATCTTGCGGTCCTTCATGAAGAAATTGGCCGAGGCCACCTGAAATCGGGACAAGGCCGCCCGCTCCCGATCCGCTTTGGCTTTCTCCGCCTCCAGGGCTTTGATTTCTTCCTCCGCCTTGTCCCTGCGGGCCTGTTCCCGGGCCTGCTGAATGCGATCCGCCTGGGCGATCACCGCCTTGGCGGTCTTGCCATTCAGGGCGAGCCGCAAAATCTCTTGCACATCATCGGGATCGCCTTCCACGGAGGCAGCGAAATTCGTTTTATCGGAGACGATCACTTGCAGCGCTTGCTCGAAGCGGTCGGCCTGCTCCGGCGGCAAACCATCGCGGACCTGGGCGATGGACGTTTGCAACGTCTGTTCGGAACCGCCATCAATGGTGGATTCGGAGCAAGCGGTCAATGCCACCGTGGCGACGGCCACCAGCAAAGCGCCACGGCATCGGGATATTCCTTTCATAGAACCTCCGTGATCAGTGCAGGCCGGACTATAGCACCCCCTTGTGAACACGAACCATACCGGGCGCACAAGACAAGTATCGCGACCTGCTTACCGATCTAACGGAGCGGCTGTAGATACCATCTCTCCTAACAGGCCACAACGACGTTAAGTCGTTTGTGGTCTGTATTCCTGCTGATGCTTGAGCACGCCGTAAGCGATATGCAGGAGTTTCCGCATCGCCGCAACGACAATGCTCAAGCCCGCCTTGCCTTACGCCGCCATACGCTGCTTGAGGGCCCGCACTTCCGGGGTGTACGTCTGCGCCGTCACGCCCGACATATACAGCGTTTTCCGCAACAAGCCCGCGGAACCGCGACCTATCCGGGACGGTTTGTCCACCGAGGTGCCGGATTGTCGGTGTCGGGGCACCAGGCCCACGAACGCCGCCCATTGCCGGGCACTACCGAACGTTCGGCTGTGGTAGCTGCACAACAGCACCCGCGAGGACGCCTCACCAATCGCCGGAATGCTCTCCAGTAACGCCCGCTCCCGCTTCAGGTGCGGATGACCATCGATGTGATCATCGATGTCGTCCTTCAACCGACGGATCTCCGCCTCCAGCGCTGTGATCATGTCCCGGATCGACGCCGTCACTCGCGCTGGGGTCGTGGTCGCCAGGGCTTTTTCCAAGCGATGCTGCTCTCGGTCCCGATCCTTCTCCAGGGCTCTGAGCCGCCCAAGAAGCCCTCGCAGATGCCGGATCTCCTCCGGTTCCGGCTGCCACCGGGACAGGCGATCGCCTTTCTCCAGCCCATACCGGGCCAGCACACCGCTATCCTGCTTGTCCGTCTTATGCGTTTGCCCTTCGGACTTAGCGAAGTGGTGGACCCATTTCGGGTTCGCCACGATCACCACAAAGCCCGCCTCGTGCAGGGCATACGCGACCGTTTCGTGATACACGCTGGTCGATTCCAGAACCACACGAACCGCCTGCGGCGGCGCCCCGGTTTTCTCCTGCAGCCAGCGGATCAGCGCTGGCATCTCCCGGGCGTGATTGCGGAACACCCGAGTTTTGATCTTGTTGCGCTGGGGATCGCGCAGCCACAGCACATCCAGCTTCGCCTTACTGACGTCAATACCCACATTCTCCATCTTCCCATTCCTCGCCTTGTCTATACGGCTTCATCCCGTTGCTCCGGGAGAGCCCGGTTACCATTCAGGGTTGGAAGAAAAGGGCCGGGGCCTGATCTACAGCACAGGATCAACGTCCTCAGGAGCCTGACAGGTTGCTCCCGGCCCAGGACATCGTATTAGCTAGCTTTAACAATGCCCTCGGAGAGATACAAGGAGCTTGCCCTGCAAGCGAATAGCCCAACGAAGGAGGGCCTGGTTCGCCAGCAAGGCTAGCTCCTACGGATATGCTACGAAGCCGCTGTGGGAGCTTGCCTGCAAGCGAATAGCCCAACGCTGGAAGGCCTGGTTCGCCAGCAAGGCTAGCTCCTACAGCGGCTTCGTGGCCAGTGGGGGATGCGAAGCGGGCGGTTTCGGAGCTAGTAGAGGATCAGCGCTTCGGCGGCCGCTTCTGTAGCATGCGTTGCAAACTGCGGCGGTGCATGCCCAGGCGGCGGGCGGTTTCGGAAATATTACCTTCGGCGTCGTTCAAGACCCGCTGAATGTGCTCCCAGCTGGCGCGACGCACCGACATGGGGTCCGCTTCCAGGGCCTCCTCCCGGGACGTCGCCTCGCCATGGAGCGCCGCCACCAGAACCTCGATATCCACCGGTTTGGTCAGGTAGTCCATGGCCCCGCTCTTGATTGCCGACACCGCCGTGGCAATACTCGCGTATCCGGTCAGCACCACAATGCGGCATTCCGGATCCGCCGCCAGAAGTCGGGGAATCAAAGCCAGCCCCGATGCCTCGCCCAGACGCAAGTCGAGAACCGCGTAGCGGGGACGAAAAGACAGCAACTGCGCCTCGGCGTCCTCCACGGAGGCCGCATCGCGGACCTCGAATCCCTGTTGTGTCAGCACCCGGGAAGCGGTTGTCCGGAAAGCGTCATCGTCCTCAATGAGGATAAGCTTCGAGTTCGGCGTACTCATGTTCTATCGGCTCCCTACGAATACGTTCCATCGGCAAGCGGAAGCAGGCCATGGCGCCAACGTCTTCGCGATTGTGGAAAACCAGGCTGCCTCCCAGGCGATGGACGATGCCCATGGCCAGGTAGATTCCCAGGCCGGAACCTTCCACGCCGACACGGCCACCGAGCGGCTCCCGCCCCAGATATGGCACCAATGCAGCGGGAATGCCCGGCCCCTGGTCACACACTTCGATCACCAGTTGTCCGGTCTCGACGGCGGCGATGATCGTCACCTGGTCACTGGCCCGGCAGGCATTGGCCACCACAGTGGACAGGGCATGATCCAAAGCCCGGTCATAGCGGACAGTGAGTCCTTCCGGATACCGCCCGACATTCAATTGCAGGGTCACATCCGGCGACACCGATCGCCAACGGCGGGCCAGACCTTCAAGCCAATCGTTCAATCCCACTTCATTGCCCCGCTCTGATCGCAACTCGCGAATCGAATCGGAAAGATCATCGATGGTGTGCCGGCAGCGGTTGACCTGCTGCCGGAGCAACACCAGCCGTGCCCTGAGTTCCGGGTCTTGCAGGTCCCCTTCCAGTTCCTGGGCGAGCATCGAGATGGTTGCCAAAGGCGTGCCCAACTCGTGGGCGGTCCCGGCGGCGATCGCTCCGATTTCCGCCAGATGCTCGTTTTCCATGGCTCGCTCGCGGGCCTGGGACAGTTCGGCATCCATCTGCCGCAGCGTTTGCCGGGTACGTACCACGAAAAAAATGATCATGCCGGCGCTGACCACGAAGCACAGCCACATGCCGGTGCGGTGCAATAACGGAGGCGGCAACCACGCCAGATGCTCCAGCATGGGCAGCGGCGAATAATCAATCAGCAACAGGGAATAACAAAGCAGCGCCACGATGGCCAGGATCAGAGTGCGCCACACGGTCAACATTGCCGCGGCAAACACCAGCGGCACCAACAGTATGAATATGAACGGATTGGTATGGCCGCCACTAAGGTACAGCAGCATCGTCAGTTGGGCGATGTCCAACAGAATATGAGCCGCCACTTCCCACTGCGCCACCCGTGTCCCCCCGCGCAGCCGGCGCTGAGTCCACACATTCACTATCAATAGCGCCAGTATCAGGGCCAGCATGGGTACCAGCGGCAGCGGCACCTCCAGCGCGAGCCAGACGCTGGCGATCACCAGCACCTGCCCGATCAACATGGTATACCGCAGCCGAACCAAGCGGCTCAGATGGGCCGTTTCCACGTTATCCGACATATCATCATCTCAACTCAATTCACCTTATTCTGCCCTGATCGACCCGGGCCTGCCTGCGACAATAGGTCGCAGGACCGCGCACATCCGTTCATGCAGAATAACATTCTGTCGGCGGCAATGGATTAAACGCTTGTCCACCGACGGAGTGATCCGCAATGGGATTCACAACTGGAGAGTCATCATGAAAGGTCTATCTGTACGTAGTTTTCTCATCGGCGCTGTCCTGGCTTCCGGGCTGACACTAGGCGGCATGGTGATCGCCAGCGGCGACACAGGAACCGGTGGCGCCATGAGCATGATGTCGCAAATGCACAGCATGATGAGCAAATGCAGCACAATGATGGACGGTACCGGGGAACAAACGCCCCAGCAATCGAAGCCCTGACATGGATATTCAAGGCAGAGCCGGGAACCCTGTTCTCAGGTGTTCTGATAAAGGAAACATGGAATGACGGACAGGTCAGAGCACGCAGGTGATCGGATCGGACATGGCGGCATGATCAGCGCACCACTTCTGTCCATGCTGGTGGTTCCCGCCGCCTATTACCTAATGCGCCGCAATCGGCGTCCTGAATAACGTCACTTTCCATTTCACTATCCCAAGGAGACATCCTATGAAACGTCTGAACCTCTTTATCCTCATCGCGGCTCTGATGCCATTCGCCGCTGTGGCTCATGCTGGAGATATACGGGAACCCGCGTCACCTTTTGACACGGGCACCTCGGCGACGCACCACGCAACCGGGAAAATCGCAAAGGTGGACGGCACCGCCAACATGCTCACTTTAGCCCATGGTCCTGTCACCACATTGAACTGGCCCCCGATGACAATGGCATTCGGAGTACAGAACACCAGGCTCCTGGATAAGCTGTCGGAGGGACAAACCATCGATTTCGAATTCACATACGATGGGAGCAATTACATCATTACCGAAGTCCAGTAGCCCTGCTCCCTGGGCTCTGCCCTGCGACAATCTGTCGCAGGGCAGAGCACGGAAAGCTCGGACAGAATAGAAGAAAGTCACCACGCTCTCGGAAGTAACCTTTCCGGGGTGGCGCTCCGTTAACACACCACAGGAAATACCATGACCAAGCTCATCGTCGGCGCCTTGTCTTTGTGGGTAAGCGGATTAAATGGTTGATCTTACCTTTGCATGAGAGTGAGACAGACCGGCATCTCATCGGATTATCTGGTTGATGCTTCACCTACTGCTGGTGCATGTTTCCTTCGCTAATTCCAGCAAGAACCCCACACGCCTCAACTTCCCGGTCATCGTTGCAACTCGCTCTCAGTGAAACGAGTTGTTTCTCAAGCGCTTGCAGAGCGGTTATCTGCGACCGCACATGAGAGATGTGATCATCGAGCAAGG
>NZ_ARXS01000013.1 GCF_025532145.1 Alloalcanivorax balearicus MACL04
ATTCCCGTCATTCCGCGATGAACCTTTTTTTGGTTCATCGCGGTTTGGCGGGAACAGGAATTGCCCTCCATCAGGGACAGCGGAGCCGCGTTGCGCCTTTGCGGAACCCCGTAAAGCAGGGTCCCGCAAAGACGTAACGCGGCTCCGCTTCGAGGCGATCGGCAAGTGAGGGTGTCCTTTCGACCGGGACGAAACCACCACGCCGGGATGGAGGGCATTCTCCTCCCTTTCCAGAAAGGTTCGTCGTTGTTGGAGTCCGAAACACGGCGGTTCACTCGAAGCGGGTCTGCACGGAGGCCTTCCGGGACCCTGTTTGACAGGGACGTCAAACCGGGAGCCTACATGGACGTATTCACGGCGATCCCGGAAGGCCTCCGGGCAGACCCGTACCCCCGATGGAGACACGCATTGCCGTCATTCCGCAATGAACCCTTTTGCTTCAACCCGCGAACGTATCGCAGGCGCTGATATCACCACTGTCGCATCCGCGCCGGAACCATTTCATTCGCTGGGCCGAGCTGCCATGGGTGAAGCTGTCCGGCACCGCGGCGCGCCCCGCCTGCTTCTGCAAAGTATCGTCACCGATGGCGTTGGCGGCGGTCAGGGCTTCTTCCAGGTCCCCTTCCTCCAGCAGTTGCTTTTGTCCGGCTTCATGTCCCCACACCCCGGCAAAGCAATCCGCCTGTAATTCCTGCCGCACCGACAGGGCATTGGCGTCGGCTTGGGAAAGGCCGGACTGGGCCTGGCGCACCCGCTGGCTGATGCCCAGCAGGGTCTGTACATGATGGCCCACCTCGTGAGCGATCACATAGGCCTGGGCGAAATCGCCGGGCGCGCCATGGCGCCGGCGCAGCTCGTTAAAGAAGGTCAGATCCAGATAAAGCTGCTGGTCGCCGGGGCAATAGAAAGGGCCGACCGCCGAACTGGCGGTGCCGCAGGCGGAACGCACGCCATTGCTGAACAACACCAGGGTCGGTTCACGGTATTGTTTCCCCATACCGGCAAAGATACGCCGCCAGGTGTCTTCCGTTTCCGCCAGCACCACGGCGGAAAATTCCGCCAGTTCCTGCTGTTCGGCGGACAACGGCTGCCCCCGCTCCGCTGTCATGTTTCCCTGCCCCATCGACAGCACGTCGATTCCCAGCAAACGGGCTCCGACATACCCCACGGCGCCCACCAGAAGCAGCACCCGGCCGGTCTTGCTGCGCAACAGCCAGGGCACCACCCGGAGCAGCAACAGAGCCGCGCCCCCACCGCCACTGCCGGCGCTGAGCGGCTGGCCCCGGCGATCCTCCACATTGCTGCTTTGCCGTCTTCCTCGCCAACGCATGATGGCACCCACCTGGTCTCTGAATAAGTATGACGACGTCTCTGGAACTGAAACATCGTCATACTTATTCAGGGACTTCCCAATCGCGCTTACGCGTCAATCACGCTGGTAGGGCTTTCCTTCCAGCCACAGGGTGTGGCCGTCGAAACGGCACGGCAAGGCCACCTCACTGATACCGGTACGGTGCAGGACTTGTCCGCTCTCCACGTGGATGTAACTGCCCTCACCGTACTTCACATCCAACCGCTCGGGCTGCGCCTGGTATTCGAACGCGGAATAAAAACGGAACCGGCGGCTGCCGGAGTACTGCTCAAACTCCCCTTCGCCACCGGGCCCCAGCAACAACCGGCTGCGGCCGAGGCCACGGCTGAAATGGCCCTGGGCCAGTTGGCAACCGGCGGCGGGGCCGGAGGAAGAGGTCTGGCGACTGGCCAGACGCCGTTTCAAATCCGCTTCCGAGGACAGACGCTGGCCGTCCAGGTAATGGCATTGTCGGCTGCCACCACTGCTCCGTCCACAAGGCACGGTTCCGGTAAGGGTAAGCAAATCACTGCCCGCCGGTAATTCCAGCCAGCTGCCATCGCGACGCTTGAGCACACCCGGCCCCCTCGGCATCAACAACTCCACCGAGCCGTACCAGAGATCGCCGTCGGGCAATTGCAATTTGCCCTGATCCGGCTGCAGCCCCCGGTAAGCCCCTTCGAAGCGGCGCCCGTCGGACCATTCGGAAACGGTACCATCGGGAAAAGAGAAAGCGCCGTTCAGCGCCTGATCCACTTTACGCTCGTCCTTGAAGCGCAACTCGCCGATGATCTCATTGGCGGCGATGCGCGCCTGCTCCATGGTGGCCAGCGTGGCGCCATTCTGGATGAACTCGAGCCGCCCCGGGCCAGCCAGTTCGCCACGGTATTGGGGCCCATCGAAAATCACCCGCAGACCGTCACCGGCATGCACGGTAAACGGCTGGTAGTTGCTGGAAAGGTCGCGTATCCGGGAAGGCTTGCCATACAGGCGCCCGCGAGCTTCCGCGCCCACATGGGGCGTAACGGTGCTCCGCAGAAAGCTCAGTTTCACCGAGATCAGCGTATCGCCACCGGCGGACACCGGCACCCATTCCTGAAACCGCACCCGCCCCAAATGCAACACCCGCACCTGATATCGATCCGCCCAGAGGTGCGCGTCCAGGCGCTGGCCCGCTTCCATTGGCCGGGAGGTGAATGAGATGAAGCCCTTGTTATGCTCGGCGGCGGCCACTTCCACCTGCCAGCCGTAATAGGATCCGGTATGCCCGGGCGAAATCTGGAAATGCAGGGTACCAGGCTGATCCCGCCCGGCATCGCCGGCCACGCCCGGCTCGGGCAGCGGCTCCCGCGGTAACAGCTGGCATCCGTTCAGCGTCAGCAACCACAACGCCAGCAGCGCCGTGAGCCAGCCCTCCAGCCTTCCTTGTCCCGACACCACCATCAATAATGCCCTCAATCGTCCACGCCGGAGGCCCCGGCGACGCCGCTCCATCCTTTCCCTTTCCGCGATGGTAACGCAGATCATGCTGCAACATAGTGACGGCCATCGCCAGCCCCCCATCGGCCGGGGTAAAGTAGGCCCTCGCCAGGAAGGGACATCGTGGAATTAGACCTCTCCATATTGCTGATATTGGCGGCGGTGTCGCTGCTCGCCGGTTTCATCGACACCCTGGCCGGCGGCGGCGGCTTGCTGACCTTACCCGCCTTGATGCTGGCCGGCCTGTCGCCCGTGCAGGCACTGGCCACCAATAAGCTGCAGGGCACTTTCGGCTCCGGCATGGCCGCGTTCACGTTATGGCGCCGACGGCGCTTCCGCATTGCCGACGTGCGCCGGGCATTCCTTGCCTCCCTGATCGGCAGTGCCCTCGGCACTGTCCTGGTGCAGGTCATGCACACCGACGTTCTGGAGATTCTGGTTCCGGTGGTGTTGGTGGTCATCGCCCTTTATTTCCTGTTCTCAAAGGGCGCCGGCCAGGTGGAACGGGCGCCCCGGATCAGCGACAAGACCTACGAACGCACCCTGGTGCCAGGCATCGGCTTTTATGACGGCTTCTTCGGCCCCGGCACCGGTTCCTTTTTCGCCCTGGTGGAAGTGGCACTGCGCGGCCGCGACCTGATTACCGCCACCGCCCGCGCCAAGGCGCTCAACTTCGCCAGCAACATCGCCTCGCTCGCCCTGTTCATCGCCGGCGGCAAGGTGCTCTGGGCCACCGGCGCGGTGATGGTGGCCGGCCAATTGCTCGGCGCGCGCCTCGGCGCTCACGCCGTGATCGGCGGCGGCGCCCGACTGATCCGGCCCTTGATCGTGGTGATCTGCGTCGCCATGCTGGCTCGCTATCTGGTGACCACGCTGGGCAACGGCGCTTGACCCGGGAGGGCTGCGGCCTAAACTGACCCCTGTCATTCCCACCAGTAGGTACGGCCCTCACTATGCGTGACTACCGACGCCCGGACGGCGAAACTCTCTATTGGCCTCTCGGCCCATTTAAGCTGCGTCTGCCTTTTATCCACTATCGTTTTGAGTGGCCCGATTATCTGCAAGGGCTGTTGATGTGCGCGGTGGACCTGGCGGCCATTCCGCTGATGACCGAGCTACTGGGCATGCCCTTCGAGGCGGCCCTCGCCGTGGTATTGCTCAATGGCATTCTGTATCTGACTCACCACCTGCTGGGCGACCCCGTGGTGCCGGGCTGGATCACTCCGGCGATCCCGTTGCTGATGGCCTACTGCAGCGGCTTCCCGGAAGGCCCGGAGCGTGTGCATGCGCTGATCGCTTTCCAGCTGTTACTGGGTGGCTTTTGTATTTTCCTGGGCCTCACCGGCTTGTCTCGCAAGGTGGTCAACGTGGTGCCGCCGGCCATCAAGGCCGGCATCATCATGGGCGCCGGCATCGCCGCGGTGATCACCGTGTTCAAGGTCGGCGGCCGCTTTGAAAGCTTCCCCTGGACCATTTCCATTGCCATTGGCATCGCCTTCTATTTGATCTTTTCCCGCCACTTCAATGTCCTGAAGAAGCGCAATGCGTTCTGGGCCACGCTCGGCAAATTGGGTATTTTCCCGATCATCGCCCTGGCCATCGTGGTGGCGCCGATCTTTGCTGAAGCGCCCTGGCCCACCATCGAGTGGGGCTTCACCAAACCGGATTTCGCCACGCTCTGGAATGAGTACACCGTGTTCGGCCTGGGACTGCCCTCGGCGGGTATGTTCCTGCAGGCGATCCCGACCATGCTGGCGGCTTATATCGTGCTGTTCGGCGATGTGCTGCAGGGCAAGGCGCTGCTCACCGAGGCGGACGAAGCCCGCAAGGACGAGAAGATCGACTACGATCCCGACCGGGCGCATATGATTTTTGGCGGCCGCAATGCCACCATGAGCATCATCGGCCCCGATGTGGCCATGTGCGGCCCGCTGTGGGCGGCCATGCACGTGGTCATTACCGAGCGTTTCAAGGAAGGCCGCAAGGCCATGGACTCCATTTTCGGCGGCGCCGGCTCGTTCCGTTGGGGCACCAACACCGGCCTTCTGCTGATGCCCATCGTCAGCCTGGTGGAACCGATTCTCGGCGTGGCGCTGGCGCTGACCCTGCTGATCCAGGGCTACGTCAGCGTGCGCATTGGCATTCTGGAAGCCCGCAGTCAGCGGGACCTGGGTATCGCCGGCGTCACCGCCGCGGTCCTTGCCACCCAGGGCGCCACCTGGGCTTTCGCCGTTGGCGTGGCCCTGTGTTTTTTGATTTACGGCCGCCAGTTCTTCACTGGTGAAAATGATCAGACCTTCACGAAGGATCTGGAGCAAAAGGCTCCGGAAGAGTAAGGGGAGAGCGATGAAAACACGTGCCGCGGTATTGCGCGAAATGGGCGCCCAGCGCCCCTACAAAACATCCCAGCCGCTGAAGATCGAAGAGCTGGAACTGGATGCCCCCGGACACGGCGAGATTCTGGTGCGGGTACGCGCCGCCGGCCTGTGCCACTCGGATCTGTCGGTGATCGACGGCAACCGTCCGCGCCCTCTGCCCATGGCACTGGGTCACGAAGCCGCCGGCGAAGTGATGGAAGTGGGTGATGGCGTCACCGATCTGGAAATCGGCGATCATGTAGTGTTCTCCTTCGTCCCCAGCTGCGGCACCTGCGATTACTGCCTTGATGGCCGTGCCGCTCTGTGCGCGCCGGGCGCCGCCGCCAACAACGAAGGCACCCTGCTCGGCGGCGGCCTGCGCCTGCACCAGAACGAACACACCGTGAATCACCACCTGGGCGTATCCGGCTTCGCCGAGTACGCGGTGACCTCACGGCGCTCCGCGGTGAAGGTCAACAAGGACCTGCCATTCGATATCGCCGCCGTCTTCGGCTGCGCCGTGCTCACCGGGGTCGGTGCGGTGGTGCACACCGCCGGTTTGCGCGCCGGCCAGTCCGTGCTGGTGGTGGGCCTCGGCGGTGTCGGGCTGTCGGCGGTACTAGGCGCGGTGGCCGGCGGCGCCCGTCAGATCATCGCCGCCGACATCGCCCAGGACAAACTGGACATGGCCAAATCCCTGGGCGCCACTCATGTGGTGAATTCCAGAGACGAGGACGCGGTGGAACAGGTCAAAGCGATCAGCGGCGGCGGCGTGGACATCGCCGCGGAGTTCGCCGGTGTCGGCCCGGCGCTGGAGTTCGCTTTCGCCGCCACCGGCAAGGGCGGCAAAACAGTGACCGCCGGCCTGCCGCACCCCAGCACTCGCATGGCGGTGAGCCCGGTGCAACTGGTGGCGGAAGAGCGCAGCCTGCTGGGCTCTTATTTGGGCGGCCATGTGCCGGCCCTGGATATTCCCGAGTACGCGGCCCTATACTTGGCCGGCCGTCTGCCGGTGGACAAGCTGCTCACCCATCGGTTGAAACTGGAAGACATCAATGAAGGCTTCGACCGCCTCGCCGATGGCGAAGCGATCCGGCAGGTGATTCTGTTCGACTAGCGCCTGCACGCTTACACGCGACACGCCAGCACGCAAAAATACGAACGGCCTTCCAGAAATCGAGGGTCCGCGTGCAAGCGTGTTGCGTGTAGGCGTCCTATTATTTCAGCTTCTCCAGCATCGCCGCCATCATCTGATGGATCTTGTTCACCGCCTTCAACGGGCGGACCATCACCTTGAAGTCATCGATACGGCCCTGATCATCGCAGTGGATCATGTCGATGCCGTTGATGTGGATCCCTTCCAGATTGGTGGAAAATTCCAGCACCGCGTTATTACCGTCAAGAATCTCTCGCTCATAACGGAAGTGCTCGTTATTCAGGGTACGCAGGGCGGCGGTCAGGTACAGGGAGGTGATCGCCTTGCCTTCCTGGGGGGTATGCACCACCGGCGAGTGGAACACCACATTGTCGGCCAGAATCGCATCCAGCCCGGCGGCATCCCGAGCCTCCACCAGCTTATGCCATTCGGCGATGGTCTTTTCTATCACGGCCAGATCCTCTCGTTGGATTTTATCGTCAGGAATTATCTTTTCGCTTTATTGTTTACACCGTAAACATAACAGAGGCCAACAATAGCACACTGGCGCGCGCTGTCACCATCGAAGGGAACGGTTCATCGCGGAATAACGGTGGTGTGTACGGAGGCCTTCCGGGCCTCAACAGCATTGTGGGAGCTTGCCTGCAAGCGAATAGGCTTCCGGCCTCCCACCATTCGCTTGCAGGCAAGCTCCCACAGCGGCGTTGTAGCGGCCTTCGGATCTATGTCTCCAAGGCCCGCGACAGGCTTGGGACTTAACGTCACGGCGATTGTGGGACACCACTGGTGGTTTGATCGCTGTCGAATTCTGCTTTCCCCGGACGATTACTCAAGGACAGCCGGGCGGGAAACGGGAGCGCCGATGAAGTACCTGTGTCTGATTTACGTGAACGAAGACGCTCTGGAACGCCTGCCGGCGGATGAGCGGCGGGCGCTGCATGACAGCGCCCGGGCGTTACGCCAGCAATTGCGCCAGCATCAAAGACTGCACGCCAGCGGCACGGTGGCCTCCACCCTCACCGCCACCACTCTGCGATACCGTAATGAACGGCGACAGATCGAACCGGGGCCGGCCACCGAAGGACCGGTGCAACTGGCCGGCTGGCTGGTGCTGGAAGCGGCCCATCTGGATGAAGCCCTGGCCCTGGCCGCCCATCTGCCCGCCTGTCGGCTTGGCGCGGTGGAAGTGCGGCCGGTCACGACAGCAGAGGAAACCCCATGATGCGATCCGCGGTTGTTGTTAGCATGAAAACCTTCCAACCGGTCCGGCAAGCCCAGGAGCGACGCATGGACAGCCCCGCCTCACCGGCGCTGCAACGTCAGGTGGCCTCTCTGTACCAGGCGGAGTCCCGCCGGGTGCTGGCCACGCTCATCCGTCTGCTGGGCGATTTCGATCTGGCCGAGGAGGCTCTGCAGGACGCCTTCATCGCCGCCATGGAGCAATGGCCACGGGACGGTATTCCCGAGCAGCCCCGGGCCTGGCTGGTCTCCACCGGCCGCTTCAAGGCCATCGACACCCTGCGCCGGCGAGCCCGCTTCGACGCCTCCCAGGAGGAGATCGCCCGGCGCCTGGAGAAGGACGTGCCGCCGCCCGGCGAGGAAGAAGAGCTGGAAGATGACCGTCTGCGGCTGATCTTCACCTGCTGCCACCCGGCCCTGCCCGCCGACGCCCGGGTGGCGCTGACCCTGCGGGAGGTGTGCGATCTCACCACCGAGGAAATCGCCAGCGCCTACCTGGTGGCCACGCCGACCATGGCACAACGCATCGTGCGCGCCAAGAACAAGATCCGCCAGGCCGGCATTCCCTATCAGGTACCGGAACGTCAGGAACTCAACGAGCGGCTCGACTCCGTGCTGCAGGTGGTTTATCTGGTCTTCAACGAAGGCTATTTCGCCTCCTCCGGCGATAATCTGACACGCCCGGATCTGTCCCGTGAGGCCATCCGTCTCGGCGCCTTGCTGGTGGAGTTGCTGCCCGAATCCGAAGCGCGCGGCCTGCTGGCGCTGATGCTGTTGATCGAGGCCCGGCGCCCGGCCCGCCTGGATCACCAGGGCGATCTGATCTTGCTGGAAGACCAGGACCGCTCGTTGTGGGATCAGGACCTGATTCAACAGGGCACCGCCCTGGTGGAGCGCGCCCTGGGCGAGGGTCGATTCGGTGCCTATACATTGCAGGCCGCCATCGCCGCGGTGCACGGCGAAGCCGCCAGCGCCGACCAGACCGACTGGCCGCAGATCGTCGGCCTCTACGATGTTTTGTTGCGCACCAGCCCGTCGCCGGTGATCGAATTGAACCGGGCGGTGGCGGTGGCCATGCGAGACGGTTGGGAAGCGGGCCTGAAACTGGTGGACGAGCTGCTGGCCGACGGTCAACTGGACGGCTATCTGCCAGCCCGGGCCGCCCGCGCCGATCTGCTGCGGCGACTGGGCCACCATCAAGAAGCGCTGCGGGTCTACCAGGAGGCTCTGACGCTGAGCCGCCAAGGGGCGGAACGGCGCCTGTTGGAAAAACGGGTGGCGGAGCTGTCCTCTGTCATCCCATCTTCGTTATAACCCCCTGTTGAGGATCAATCGATGAAATACCTGTGCCTGGTCTACTGCGAGGAAGAAAAACTGCACGGCCTGCCGGAGAGTCCGGAAGACGCTGAATGCGAGGCGTACTGCGAGACCGTGGAGGCCAGCGGCCAGTTGGTGGCCGCCGAAGCCCTGGAACCGGTCAATACCGCGGTCACCGTGCGCATGCATCAAGGCACCACCTCGGTGACCGACGGCCCCTTCGCTGAAACCAAGGAGCAACTGGCGGGGTTCTACCTGATCGACGCCCGCGACCTGAATCAAGCGATCCAGCTCGCGGCACGGATTCCCGCGGCGCGGGTGGGTTGCGTGGAGGTGCGGCCGGTACGGCAGCTGCAACCCTGATTAAAGCCGCAGCCGGCTCAGACCGCGCTCGATGCCGCGTTGCAGCCCGGCCTTTACGAGCGGCCCCACCAGCGGCAATTTGCCCTGGAAGGTAATCACGTAGTGCAGCTGGCTGCCACCGTCCGGTTGCGCGGAGAAGCTCATCACTCCCTGGTGGTTTTTCAGCGGGCTGCCCTTGCTGATGCGGTAGGCGATCCGCTCATTGGGCACCACTTCGGTCACGGTTTCCTCGAACGGCGGCGCCAGCAGGATACGCATACGACGCACGGAACCGACGCCGTTGGGGGTATCCACACCGTCCTTGATCCGCCGGATTCTGGCCGGCGCGAAAATCAGTTCCAGGTTTTCGTGATCACTGAGGAAGTCGAACAGTTTCTCCACCGGAAACGGAAAGCTCCGGTTAATCTCAATACGTTGCATGGCACCCACCCTTATCAAAAAGAAGCCCCCCGAGGACGACGGCATGGGTGTCGTCGCCCTGGTTCAAAGCGTTCCATTGTTGTGACCCAACGCAGGTAAGCACAGGTCCGCTCGGGCCATTGCGGGCGCCGTATCAGGCCGCGTCGGCTTTTACCTGAAAGTATTGGTAGATGCCATCCAGCAAATTGCGCAAGGCATTACCCTGCAAACTGATGCGTGCCATCAACTCCGCCACCGCATCGTCCGCCTCCATGCCGTCCAGATTCTCCTGGAACTGATCCAGCGCCTTGATGCGTTTCAGATCCAGTCCGTCGGTCAGATCGAACTCCAGTTGGTCATTCCAGGACAGGTTCACCCGCACCGGCACCATGTCGGTGTCCAGGTGGGCCAGGATCTCCTCGCGGCCCAGATCCACCGCGGTGAAACGCACGCTGGCACCCTCGCCTTTCACATCCTTCAGCTCGCAGCGATCACCAAGACCGAAGTCCTCCGGCAATTGCCGGTGATCCCGCAACCAGCCCGCGAACGCAGTGGTCGGCGCGCTTTCACCGCCGGCATGGGTCACCGGCAGCGAGCCCAGCGCCTCACGCAGCGCCGACACCACCTGCTCGGCACGGGTGGAGGAGGAACTGTCCACCAGAATCCGGCCGCGCTCCAGATCGATCAACACGCCGGTGCGGCGGGAGCGGGTGAACGCCCTCGGCAGCAGCTCAAAGGTAATCTGTTCCTTGAGTTCCGCCCGCTCCTTACGGCCCACGCGCCGATCATCCCGCTCCTGGATCTGCTCCACCCGCTCATCCAGCTCCTCCTTGATCACCGGGCCGGGTAACAGGCGGGTAATCTCCTGGTGCACGCAGTAGACGAACCCTTCCACCGCGAACACCATCCGCTCCTCGCCCTTCAACGGCGGCACAAAGCCCTCGCTACTGGGAGCCTGGCTGCCGCAGGGCTGACAACGGGCGCTCTCCAGCTGGGCCTCCAGCTCCGACACCGGCCAGGTAAAAGGGTCCTTGGCGCTAAACACCGTCAGATTCTTGATCCACATAACGTTCTACTCTCGGGGCGACCTTTGGGGGAAACCGGCAACACTAACCAACGGACGCCACGGCCTCAAGCACGGATAGTCGCCAGCGAGACATCAGCCCGCCCCGGCCGCCAGCAAGTCCGCCACCCGCCGCTCCAACGCCGGGTGATCCGGGAGCCGCAGACCGATTTCCTGTTCCAGCACCGCCAGCATTTCCGCCACGCTGCTCAGCATCCGCCGCTGACGCTCTCCTCCCGGCGGGTAGATCGACAGACGCTGGTTATTCAGGTTCCGGCGGCCATCGGCATCCGCCCGGCAAGCCACCAGGTTGGTGACGAAGTGGGACCGCGGATGGTGCGACAGATACCAACTGGCCATTTCGTAGTCCGCCTGCCACAGCTCACGCAGATCGAACCGATACAGTGTTTTCCAGCCATTCCCCGCGTAGGCCTCGAGCAGGAAATGATCCTTCAGGTGCAGCACGCGATAGGGCTCATGGGCAGTCTCCTGCGGTCCTACACGGTCCAGGCGCAGAGGCGCGGTGGGCGTCAGGGCGCCGAATCCGGTGTCCACCAGATAATCCACCTCGTCCAGGGTGACCCGCAGCAGCATATGGGACACCGCCGGCCGCGCCGTGTAGGGCTGCTCCCACAGCACCCGGGCCCCCAGGCCGCTGACCTGGAATCCCAACTGTTCCAGGATGTTCTTGAACAGCAGGTTGTGCTCATAGCAATAGCCACCACGGTGCTGATGGATCAGCTTGCGCTCCAGCCCCGGCGGGGACAGCGCCACCTCCAGGCCGAGAAACGGCGACAAATTCTCGAAGGGGATGGTGGCGATATGCCGCCGTTGCAGCTCCGCCAGCAGCGACAGCCCCGCCGTGCGCGGGCCGCGATAGTCGATTCGCTCCAGATAGGCATTGAGATCCACCCGATTGGTCATTGCGTCCTCTCCTTCCTCTTGGTCTGATAAGGCATCAAGATATGGAAGGGCCAAGGCTAGGACCTCAACCATGCTTAAGGTAAAGCGGCGACTGTCTGGTTTTGTCTATTACGGCAAAAGGTCAACCCGGCTTATTCAAATAACGGGCCGAATCGCGCCTAAATGCCTGCGCCCTGACGCAACGAACCGTCAAAGAACCAATGAACCGTAAAAACAACAAGCCAGCTCCGGGAGAACAAAAATGCTTGGCCAAATGATGCAACAGCCGCTGCTGATCAGCAGCCAGATCACCCACGCCGCCCGTTACCATGGCGACGCCGAGATCGTCTCGGTGGAGACCACCGGCGGCGTGCACCGCACCACCTGGGGCGAAGTGGAACAACGTTCACGTCAACTGGCTTCCGCGCTGCTGCAACTGGGATTGGAGCGTTGCGACCGGGCCGCCACCCTGGCCTGGAACAACTATCGCCACCTGGAAGTGTATTTTGGTGTCTCCGGCGCCGGTCTGGTCTGCCATACCATCAATCCCAGGCTGTTCCCTGAACAGCTGGTGTATATCTTCAATCACGCCGAGGACAAGGTCCTGTTCATCGACAAGACCTTCCTGCCGCTGATCGCCGCCATCCGCGACAAGCTGGATCATCTGAAGCATATCGTGCTGATGGGACCGGTGGACGAGGAAGCGGAGAAACAGGTTCCCGGCATCATCGGCTATGACGACCTGGTGGCCCGGGGCGAGCAGGATTTCCGCTGGCCGGAGTTCGATGAGAACACCGCTTCCAGCCTGTGCTACACCTCCGGCACCACCGGCAACCCCAAGGGCGCGCTCTATTCCCACCGCTCCACGGTGCTGCATTCCTACGCCGTGGTGATGCCCGACAGCCTGGGGCTCAGCGGGCGGGACTGCATCATGCCGGTGGTTCCGATGTTCCATGTGAACGCCTGGGGGATCCCCTACGCCGCCGCCATGGTCGGCGCCAAACTGGTGCTACCCGGGCCGAACCTGGACGGCGACAGCCTGAAAAACCTGATCAACGAGCATCAGGTGACCCTGGCCGCCGGTGTACCGACTCTGTGGCAGGGCCTGATCGGCGCGCTGAAGAAGAGCGGCGAGAAAGTCCCCAGCCTGAACCGCACCGTCATCGGCGGCTCCGCCTGTCCGCCTTCGATGATCGCCACGTTCCGCGACGACTACGACGTCGATACCCTGCACGCCTGGGGCATGACCGAAATGAGCCCGATCGGCTCGGTCAGTACTCTGCTGCACAAGCACCTGAGCCTGTCGGCGGACGAACAGGCCGCGGTGCGCGCCAAGCAGGGCCGGCCGCCGTTCGGCGTGGCGTTGAAAATCATGGACGACGACGGCAATGACCTGCCCAACGACGGCGAGGCCCAGGGCAATCTGTACGCTCAGGGACACTGGGTCATTGACGCCTATTTCAACGTTGACACGCCGGCGCCGCATCAGGGCGGCTGGTTCCCCACCGGAGATATCGCCACCCTCGATGGCAACGGTATTCTCACCATCAAGGACCGCTCCAAGGACGTGATCAAATCCGGCGGCGAGTGGATCAGTTCGGTGGAGCTGGAAAACCTGGCCATGGGCATGGACGAACTGGCCGACGCCGCGGTGATCGCCGCCCGTCACGCCAAATGGGATGAGCGCCCCTTGCTGATCGCGGTCAAGGCGGAAGGCCAGAACCCCTCGGAACAGGACATCCTCGCTGGCTTTGAAGGCAAAGTGGCCTCCTGGCAACTTCCCGACGCGGTGGTGTTCGTGGAGCAACTGCCTCGTAACGCCACCGGCAAGGTGCTTAAGAACAAGCTCCGTGATGAGTTTGGCGATACCCTGCTGAATCAGGGCTGAACCGCTCCTGCTCTAATCCCGCCGGGGCGGCGGCACCTGCCACTCCGGCTCCTCGAACTCACCGATCACGGTGATCTCGCAGGTACGGGCGTGTTTTTCCAGGATACCGCGCACAATCTCGCTACGGCGGTCATCCTTGGCGTCCCGGTGGGCTTTGGATTCCCAGTGGGCAATGGCCAGCAAGGTGTCCGGCTCACCGATCTTGCGGTGCAGGTAGGTGCCGCGGGCCCCGGGAGCCTGCTGGATAATTTCACTGGCCTCGATCCAGGCCGCGGCGTATTCCGCCACCGTATAGCCCGGCTTCATTCTCACTTCGAAAATAAACTTCATGGCTGTTCCCTCCATCACAGGAGATCCGGTCTCCGTGATTCCCATCGCCTTGCCAGCCGGTTCGCGCGAACGGAATCCGTTTCACTTTTTACCTTCCGTTCAAGTCCCGTTCAGGAAGGCGACAGGCTCGGTTCAGGATGACCTCTTTATGCTGACTTCATCGTTAAACAGTGTCAGCAACAAAGGATCAAAGCCATGAAAACATTCGGGAAACTGGTATTGGGCAGCACACTGATCGGTGCTATCGGCCTGGCTCAGGCCGCCGACCATTTCGGCGGTGTCACCTGGGGTGAAACCAGTAACAACATGCAGAAATCCCACTCACTGAACGCGCAGTTGAATGATCCTGACCTGGACGGCGCCATCAAGAACAGCGGCACCTGGGGCGTGCGTCTGGGCACCGTGGAAGATAACGCCCGCTTCTACGCCACCTATGACTATGCCTCCGATACCCGGCACCAGTACAAACTGCGTCAGCAGAACCTGCTGGGCAGCTATGACGCCCTGCTGCCAGTGGGCGACCACGGCACCCGGCTGTTCGGCGGCGTGAGCGCCGGTCTGGTCAGCCTGGAACAGGAAAGCCGTGGTTTCCACCGGGATCGTGACGTGGGCCTGGCCGGCGGTGTGCAGGCCGGTATCATTCAGAATCTCGGCTACAACGTGGCGCTGGAAGGCGGCTACCGCTACCTGCGCACCAGCGCCGACGTGCAATTGAAGGAACGCGGCGTGGGCAATGCCGGTCGTGCCGATCTGCACAGCAGCGAACAGTTCTATGTCGGCGTAAACTATCGGTTCTGATCGACATCGAACACCGGGGCAATGCCCCCTGAAGGGCGGCACCGCTCGCTGCCGTGCCGCCCAGTCCCCCCCTCTCGCCGGCCCCGCGCCGGCGAGGCATTATCGGAGGCCCCATGAAACTGCTGGTGGTGGAAGACGAGGCGTTACTGCGCCACCATCTGTACAGCCGTCTGGGCGAGCAGGGTCACGTGGTGGATGCGGTGGCCGACGCCGAAGAGGCGCTGTATCGGGCCAGGGAATACCATCATGACCTGGCCATCGTCGATCTCGGATTGCCCGGCATGGGTGGTCTGGACCTGATTCGCGAGATTCGCCATCAGGGCTGGAATTTCCCCATTCTGATTCTTACCGCCCGCGGCAACTGGCAGGACAAGGTGGAAGGGCTGGCCGCCGGCGCCGACGACTACGTGGTCAAACCCTTCCAGTTCGAGGAACTGGAAGCACGTCTGAACGCATTGTTGCGCCGCGCTTCCGGGTTTGTGCAATCGACCATCGAGGCCGGCCCGTTGGTGCTGGATCTGAATCGGCGCCAGGCTCGTGTCGGCGAACACAGCCTGGCGCTGACCGCTTACGAATACCGTATCCTCGAGTATCTGATGCGCCATCATCAACAAGTGGTCAGCAAGGACAGGCTGATGGAACAGTTATACCCCGACGATCAGGACCGTGACCCCAATGTGATCGAAGTGCTGGTCGGGCGCCTGCGCCGCAAGCTGGACCAGTCCGGAGACTTCCGCCCGATCGAGACGGTGCGCGGCCAAGGTTACCTGTTCATCGAGCGCTGCCGGTGAGGCGGTCGCTACGCCTGCGATTGATGCTCGGCGCCGCCACCCTGGCGGTGCTGTTCATCATCGCTCTGCAACAGGCTCTGCAGCAGGCGTTCAGCCTGGCACTGGAAGACACCATCGAACAGCGGTTGGCCGCGGACGTCAGCACCCTTATTTCCGCCGCCCGGGTGGAAAATGGCCGTTTGCACATGCCCGATCATTTGCCCGACGAGGAATTCACCCTCCTCGATAACAAACTGTTCGGTTATATCTACGACCGCGATGGCCATCTGCTCTGGCGCTCCGCCTCCACCCACGATCTGAACATCGATTATCTGCCCCGCTACGACGGCGACAAGAACCGCGAATTGCACCGCGTTCGCGACGCCAACGGCGTCAAACTGTTCGTCTACGATATGGAAATCGATCTGCTGCGCGGCGAGGACGCCGCTTACAGCATCGTCACCGTGCAACCGTCCCGGGACTACGACGCCATGCTGTCCGGCCTGCGCAAACAGCTCTACGTCTGGCTCGGCGGCGGCCTGCTGGTATTGCTGGTGTTGCTGTGGCTGGGCCTGACCTGGGGTTTCCGTACTCTGCGTGGCATGAAAAAGGAATTGGACCAGGTGGAAAACGGCGAACGGGAGCGTCTCAGCGAGGACCATCCCCGGGAGTTGCTGCGTTTGACCCGCTCGCTGAACCGTTTGCTCGACAGCGAACGGCTGCAGCGGGAGCGCTATCGGGATTCCCTGGCGGATCTGGCGCACGGCCTGAAAACACCGCTGAGCCTGCTCCAGGCGGTGGGCGAAACGCTGTCCTCCCGTCAGCAAAACCGGGAGCAGGTGGAAATCATGGGCAATCAGATCGAGCGCATGAATCAACAGATCGGTTTTCAACTGCAGCGGGCCTCGCTGCGCCGCAGCGGTCTGATTCGTCACCAGGTGGCGCTGGCGCCATTACTGGATACCCTGGAAACCGCGCTGGACAAGGTGCACCACGGCAAGCAGGTCGCTTTGGAACGGACCCTTCCCGATCACTTCACTCTGCCCCTGGAGCAAGGCGCCTTGCTGGAAGTCCTCGGCAATCTTCTGGAAAACGGCTATCGCCTCTGTCTCAGCCGAGTGCGCGTCAGCGCCCGGCGGCTCAGCGACGGCGACCTCCTGGTGGTGGAAGACGACGGCCCCGGCGTCGCCGAGGATCAGCGCGAACGCATCCTGCGACGGGGCGAGCGACTGGACACCCGCCATCCCGGTCAAGGGTTGGGCCTGGCGGTGGTCAAGGACATTCTCGACAGCTACTCATCGACGCTGACCCTGGACGACTCACCGCTCGGCGGCGCCCGCTTCATGTTGTTCTTTCCTCGCTAACCGCAAGCTGGGAACCACTCCCTGACGGCTTCCACGATTATGTCCGCGCACCGCTCCGGCCTCGCCTGAAGAATAAAGTGAGGTCCGCCGATTTCGACAACGTCCAGATTCGCAAAGGATTCCCTGAACTGCGCCGTCGCGTTGTTTACCAGAACATCATTCCGGGGTCGAAGGTACAGCGCCGGCAACGTGAACCGGCGCCTTTCAAAGCGCATACCCGCTATCTGCCTGAGCCTTTGCCCAAGCACCTTTTGCGGCACCGAGATTACCGCCTGCCTGAACCGCGCAATCGTTTCATCAGACGCTTGCCGTCCCATCAGGAACCACCGGATTGCCAACGATGAAGCAGGCAACGCCAGCAGTGCCTTGACCGGCAAGGCAGCCGCCAGCCCGGGAAGCAACCGGCCAGGCCTGGAAAGAAAAGACGCCACGAAAATAACCGCCTTGAGATTAGGATCCTCCCGTAACAGGAGGGTTTCCGCGATCTTCCCGGAAAAGGACTCCGCCAGCACCACATAGTCGCTTTGGGGCAACCGGGTGGCGACATGCCGGGCAAGGCTGTCGATATCCTGCGGCCCGGTGTGCGGCAACGGAATCACCTCGCATTCCAACCAGGTCAGATGCGCCAGCACGTCACGAAAAAGCAGACCGGTTCCATCCATGCCCGGCAACAGCACCAGCTTCATTTCCGGTTACCGCCCGTCTTCCGCCACTTCCCGGGCCAATCTCTGGAATAACGCCATATCCTCCCAGGCGCGATGGTCGCCCTTGGCATAGGCGCGGGCATTGTGGTGATAGGCCAGGGCGTTGACCCGGTTGGCGATGCGGTTGTCGCGCTGGCGGCGCACTTCGCCGGGGGAACCCATGACGATGGAGTTATCGGGAATCACGGTGCCTTCCTTGAGGAAGGTATGGCCGGCAACGATGCAGTTATCGCCAATCACGCAACCGTCCATGATGGTGCTGTTGATGCCGATCAGGCAGTTATCACCAATGGTGCAGCCATGCAGCGTCACATGGTGGGTAATGGAACAGTACTCACCCACCCGAGTACCACAGCCGCTGCCAATGTGAATCATGACGAAATCCTGAATGTTGCTGTAACGGCCGATGTGGATGTCATAGGCTTCCGCCCGCGCCGCCGCGTTGATCCACACCGATGCCCCTTCGGCGATGGTGATGTCGCCATACAGGTAAGCGGATTCGTGGACGTAGGCACTGTCGTGAATGTTGGCGCGGGAATCGATGAACCCCATGGCTTGTTCTCCTTATGTGGATTGCGGTTTCATACTATTCGGAATTTCGTAGCGTACATTTGGCATCATCAGAAAGACCGGACAGGCCGGTCCGACAGGGAGCATAGCATGGGACAGTTCATTGATATCGAGGCCCGCGACGGCGGCCATTTCCGCGCCTATCTGGCCGTACCGGAAGGGGGCAAGGGGCCCGGGCTGGTGCTGGGTCAGGAGATTTTCGGTGTCAACGGCACCATGCGCGAGCTGGCGGAGTATTACGCCGAGGAAGGCTATGTCACCCTGGTTCCGGATTTGTTCTGGCGCATCGAACCCGGTATCGAACTGGGCTACACCGAACAGGATTTCGGTCGCGCTTTCGAACTGTTTCAGACCATTGATCTGGATCTGGCCATCGACGACATCGCCGCCACGCTGGATGCCCTGCGGCAACGGCCGGAGGTGAGCGGAGACGGTTTGGGCTTCGTCGGCTATTGCCTGGGCGGCAAGTTGGCCTATCTGACCGCCTGCCGCACCGATGTGGCGTGCAGCGTCGGCTACTACGGAGTCGGTATCGAGAACCATCTGCAAGAGGCCGGGTCGATCCGGGGGCGGCTGGTGCTGCATTTCGCTGAGTTGGACGGCTTCTGCGACGACGCGGCCCGCAACCGCATCATCACCACCCTGGGCGGCACCGTGTCACGCCTGGAAACCTTCGTCTATCCGGGAGTGGATCATGCCTTTGCCCGGCCCAAGGGCGACCACTATCACAAACCCTCCGCGCAGATGGCGCATGAACGCACCATCGCCGCCCTGAAAAGGGAGATCGGCCCCGAATACGATTTGTCCGCCCTGTGGGAAGAGCACGTGCGCTACGAATTCGAGGCGCGCGATGTCCCGGCGACCATGGCCACCATGGTGTCCGAACCCTATGTGAACCACATTCCCACCATGACCGGCGGCGTCGGTTATCAACAGCTGAGCCGCTTCTACCAGCACCACTTCGTCCACGGTAATCCCGAGGACATGATGCTGACACCGATCTCCCGCACCATCGGCGCCTGCCAGATCGTCGACGAGTTCGTGCTCAGCTTCACCCACGACCGGGAAATCGACTGGCTGCTGCCCGGCGTGGCCGCCACCGGCAGGAAAGTGGAAATCCCCATGCTCGGCGTGGTGCGCTTCCGTGGTGACAAGCTGTGCCACGAACACATCTATTGGGACCAGGCCAGTGTGCTGGTGCAGATCGGCCTGCTGGACCCGGAAGGCCTGCCGGTGGCCGGCGTGGAGACGGCCCGTAAGCTGCTGGACGAATCACTGCCTTCCAACACGCTGATGGCGCGCTGGAAGGAGAGCGCGGGCCGGGACTGAGCAAGGGCCACCGGCCGCCTTTATTCCGGGCAGCCGGCCTCCGGGTTGGGGCAATTCACCATCCAGGGGATACCAAAGCGATCCGTGGCCATGCCGAAGCGCAACGCCCAGAACGTCTCCTCCATGGGCATGGTCACACTGCCGCCGCTGCACAGCGCCTCGAAGATTTTCTCGGCCTGCCCCGGATCGTTCACCTCCAGCGATACTGACAACCCGGTGGGCGCCTGATACCGGTCCGGAGGGCTGTCCGAGCCCATCAGCACGGTGCCGTCCAGTTTCACACAGCCGTGCATGATCCAGTCCTGCTTCGCCTCGGGCATGTCCTGGCAGCCCTCTGGCCCGTACGGCAGCAACGCCAGGATCTCGCCGCCCAGCAGCTCGGCGTAGAAGCGCAGTGCTTCCTCGCACTGTCCTTGGAAAAAAAGATAGGGATTTACGTTCACGGGTGACTCTCCTTGTGGGTTAACGTCACCAGAGAGTCGATCGGGAAGAGGATAATTCGACAAGCCCCCGGCATTCCGTCATCGGACGGGGCCGGGAGCCAGTCGGGAGCCGCCGTCAGAACAGGGCTTTGGGCAGGTAAGTGGCGATTTCCGGGAAGATCATGATCAGCGCCAGACCAACGATCTCCACGAGCACGAACGGAATCACCGAGGAGTAGATATCACGCATGCTCACATCCGGCGGCGCCACCCCTTTCAGATAGAAGAGGTTGAAACCGAACGGCGGAGTCATATAGCCGATTTCCATGTTGATCACGAACAGAATGCCGAACCAGATTGGATCAAAGCCCAGGCTCTGCACGATCGGCATGAACACCGGCAGCGTGATCAGCATGATGCCCACCGGGTCCAGCACCATCGCCAGCAGGAACACAATCACCATCATGGAAATAATGATCGCCCAGGGGCCACCGGGGATCGACGTCATCAGCCCTTCGATCAAGGCCTGGGCCCCCATGCTCTGATATGCGGCGCTGAAGGCGTGGGCGGCGAACAGAATCCACATGATCATGCCGGTGAGCTTGAAGGTGCGCAGGGACGCTTCACGCATCAAACCCCAGGTCAGCTTGCGGTAGACGATAGCGGAAAGCAGGGAGCCGAGCACACCCACAGCGGCCGCTTCGGTGGGGGTGGTGATACCCTTGATGATGGAGCCCAGCACCATCACCACGATCAGAATCGGCAGGATCACCGCCCGCAGCGCACGCATTTTCTCCGCCATATTGCCCCGTTCTTCCTTGGGCAAGGCCGGCGCCAGATTCGGCTGGAAGGCGCACCGCACGACGATGTACAGCACCGTCAGCACCATCAACAACACGCCCGGCAACACCCCGGCGGCAAACATCTGGCCCACCGAAACGCCGGTGATCAGCGAGTACAGGATCATCAGGATGCTGGGTGGGATCAGAATCCCCCAACCGCCGCCGGTGTTGATGACCCCCAGCGCCAGTTTCTTGTCATAGCCGCGTTCCAGCATCGATGGCAAGGCAATGGTGCCCATGGCCACCACCGCGGCACCGCTGATGCCGCACATGGCCGCGAACAGCGCGCAGATGCCAAGAGTGCCGATGGCCAGACCGCCGCGCAGGCCGCCCCACCACAGGTGCATCATATGATAGAGATCCTTGGCCACCCCGGTGCGTTCCAGCACCATGGCCATGAACACGAACAGCGGGATCGCCACCAGGGTGGAACTTTCCATCGTGCCCCAGATCTGCGAGGCGACCATATAGAAAGCGTCGGCCCCCCAGGTGAAATACAGGAACACCACCGAGACACCGCCCAGTACGAAAGTCAGCGGCACACCCAGAAAAACGAAAAGCAGCAGGGTGCCGAAGAACAGCAAGGTGAGCATTTCGATACTCATAGGTGGTCTTCCTCCTCGTCACCCAGAGTCTTGATCTCCGACGGATCGATCAGATTGAAGGCCACGCCCAGGTCCTGCAGCAACTTGGCCAGACCCTGCAACAGCAGCAACAAGGCCCCCAGCGGGATACAGGCCTTGATCGGCCAGATCGGCGGGTTCCAGGCGGAATAGGAGGTTTCCAGACCCTCGATCGATTCCAACGCCATGGAGCTGCCGAAATACAGCAGTGCCCCGACGAAAATAAAGAACACCGCGGAAGTGATCACATCCAGGCCGGCGCGCACCCGTACCGGCAACGCGGAATGGAACAGGTCCACGTTGACGTGGCCTTTATGCGCCATGACATAACCGCCGGCAAGCACGCCGTAGACCCCGAAGAGCATCTGCGTCAGCTCGTTGGTCCATACGGTGGGGGCACCGAACACGTAGCGGAGGAACACCTCCAGTATCAGGAACGCGAACATCGCGAACACCAGATAGGAAACCCAGCGACCGACATGGTCGTTCAGCCAGGTGATCCCATTAATAAACGCTCGAACCGCGGACATGGGATTCCTCCAATAGGTCGAGTGAAGGGCGGGAACGAGAAAAGGGCGCCACGATGGGCGCCCTCATCATCCTGACGGTCATCCGTTACAGGTAACCGAGGTCCTTCAGGAAGCCACGCAGTTCTTCCACGATGGCTTTCGCCTCGGGGCTGCGCTCGGCTTCTTTATCCCAAGTCTTCTGGGCGGTGGCGGTCAGGCGCTTTTGTACGTCGTCGGGCAGCGTGTTGATCTGCACGCCTTCGTCACGCATTGCCGTGGCCAGGGAAACCCGCTCCTGGTACAGATACTCGTTGGTGCGCAGCCAGAACTGTTCTTCCAACGCATCCTTGACGATTTTGGCCATGCCTTCCGGCAGTTTGTCCAGGGCTTTCTGGCTGACGATGAAGACGTCGGTGCCGGCGATGTTCAGAGCCGGTTTGACGTGGTACTTGGCTACTTCATACAGGCCCATGCTCTTCGCACCCTGGGAGGCGCCCCAGTGAGCACCGTCGACCACGCCGGTGGACAGCGCCTGATACAGCTCACCGCCGGGGATGTAGGAGCCAGCGGCACCGGCTTCGGTGAGGAATTTCTGCAACGCGCCGGAAGAGCGGATCTTCAGCTTGGTGAAGTCGTCCCAGCTTTCCACCGGCTTCTTGATCACCATTTCAGTGGGGTAGATCTTGTCGGTGGAGTAGTACACGCCGTACTTGGCGGCTTCCGCCCGCAGCTTGTCCTCGAACCCCATGTTTTTGTGGAAGTACACCGCTTCCCACACGTTGTGGAAAGCGAAGGGCAGGCCGGAGGCGATGCCACCCAGGCTCAGCTTGTCCTGAGCGTAGCCCGGGGAGATGGTGCCCATCTGAATGATGCCACGGCTGACCGCGTTGAAGGTCTCGTTGGGCTTGAACAGGGCGCCGGACTCAAACAATTGCAGTTGCAGACGGCCATCGGTGCGTTCTTCCAGCACCCGCTTGATGCGTTCCAGACTGTCCTTGTAGGAGCTGCTGGCACCAGGCCAGTGGGACTGAACCTTCCATTTGATGACATCGTCGGCGGAGGCCAGGGAGGGCAAAACAGCGCTGGTCGCCACCGCCACCGCGGCGGCGGCCGTGACCAGATGCTTACGGAGTTGTGCTAATAGAACCATTCTAGTTCTCCTGCTTTTTCTTCTCGGGTGGTGAGCGCCACCGGTTTGGGTCAAAGCGACACCTATTCCGCATAGCGAAATAGGTGCTCAAAATAATGAGATTCCGCGCAAATTTAACACAGGATCCCTCATCGCCATACCCACTTTTGTCTTATTTCGTTTCCACGACTACTGGGTCATTTTTAATGGAATCAGGCCGGTTTAGCCGCCCAAAGGCGGTTCTGGCAAGGCTTCCAGCCGTTCCTGCAGCAACCGGGCGAAACGCAGCACGGTACGATCTTCCAGGTAGGGGCCGATGATCTGCACGGCCAGCGGCAACCCCTCCGCGGAAACGCCGATGGGCAGCGTCGCCGCCGGCAAATAGACCGCCCCGGCCAACCCCACCCAGACCAGGATGTCCATATAAGGCTGGTCCACTCCGTTCACGGTCAGCGTACGCTGATCCGGGCCCGGCGTCTGCCGGTGGCTGAACGGCAACGTCTGTACCACCGGACACAGCAACACGTCGTGGTCCTGGAAGAACTGGCGCCATTGACGCCGCATCACCGTCCTCCGCTCATTGGCGCGCAGCCAGTCCGCATGGCTCTGAGTGGTGCCGCGAGCGAAGCGGGCCCGGTAGCCTTGATCATCCGGAGCGGCCTCGGCGGCCCCTTCTTCCATCTGCTGGTACAGCGACGGCGGCAACCCCACCCCCATGGTGCCGGCAAGCAACTGATAGTAAACATCGTATGCCTCGGACAGGCCGATCCCCTCGGGCCGCGCCTCATGGTCCACCGCCACGCCCCATTGGCCCAATTGTCCGGTTAATTGCTCCAGGGCCTCGACGATACGCCGGTCCACCGGGCAACGGGGGTCATCCAGCCAGGCCGCCACCCGGAACGACTCGAGCTGCTGGTGGCGCGGTTCCGGCAGTTGCAAGCGCCAACCGGGGCCTTCGTCCTGATCCGGCCCCGCCAGAATCTCCATGGCCAGTTCCAGATCCTCCACATGCCGTGACATCGGACCGGCCACGGAGATGTCCCGGGTGGACAGGGCCCCCGGTGGCCCGGGGATATGACCGCGGGTGGGAATCAGCCGCCAGCTCGGCTTCAGACCGGCCACGCCGCAGAACGCCGCCGGAGTACGAATGGAGCCGCCGATATCACTGCCCAGTTCCAGCGGCGTCATGCCGGCGGCCAGCGCGGCGGCGGCACCGCCGGAGGACCCGCCCGGAGTCAATTCCGGGTCCCACGGATTGTTGGTGGTGCCATAGATCTCGTTGAAGCTCTGCAGATCGCCGGCGTAGGCCGGTATGTTGGTCTTGCCGAACAACACCGCGCCGGCGGCGCGCAACCGCTCAATGGCATCGGCGTCCTGCCGTGGAACATGTCCGGCCAGATCCGTCACCCCGGCGGTGGTGGGCCAACCCGCCACTTCGAAGGTTTCCTTCACCGTCATTGGCACCCCGTGCAACGGGCCCCAGTGTTCGCCCCGTGCCAGCGCCTCGTCCGCCTCCCGTGCCCGCTGCCGCGCCTCGTCGAAGCGCCGCACCACCACCGCGTTAAGCGGCGGATCCAGCTTCTCCACACGGGCTATGAAGTATTCCAGCGCCTCGCTGGAAGTCAGTTCGCCCTCACGGATACGCCGGGCCAGTTCGGTGGTGCTCAGACGATGCAACGCCATCACAGCTTCTCCCTATCTTTGTTATGGAATCTGGTTTCATTTTCATAATCGAACCCCCTCCATGGCGCCGGGTCAAGCGGTGACTCACCCGGACCTCTTCCCTGGAGCCCGCCGGGCCACCGTGACAAAATGGGCGCCCTGCCTGCCAAAGTGTCCTGATTCACGGAGATCAGCCAATGAAGTACCTGCACACCATGGTCCGCATCACTGACCTGGATGCCTCCCTGCGTTTCTATTGCGAGGGACTGGGACTGAAGGAAGTCCGCCGCAAGGAAGTGCCCGCCGGGCGTTTCACCCTGGTGTTCCTGGCCGCGCCAGAAAGCCCGGAGGCGGAAGTCGAATTGACCTGGAACTGGGACCCGGAAGAGGACATGGGCTCGGCGCGCAACTTCGGCCATCTGGCCTTCCGGGTGGATGACATTTATGCGTTATGCCAACACCTTCAGGACATGGGCTACACCATCAACCGCCCGCCCCGGGACGGCCACATGGCGTTCGTCCGCTCACCGGATCTGATTTCCGTGGAACTGCTGCAAAAAGGCGATGCCCTGCCGGCGCGGGAGCCCTGGGCTTCCATGGAGAATACCGGCAGTTGGTAAGGACAGCTGGACACCGGTGGCCCAAAGCGAGGTCACATCTTCAGCGCCGGGGGGTTGCTCTCCACCGTGGTTGAGGTCTTAGCATGGGCGCCAACGCTAACCGCTGGAGCGCCCCATGAAACAGATCGCCGACGACCTGTGGGAGACAGAGCCGGAATACCCCGCCCCAGGTTTGCAAACCCACGCCTACCTCTATGCCCATCCGGCGGGTAATGTGTTGTTCTACAACACCAGTCATGATGATGAGTTATCCGCTTTCGCCGATCACGGCGGCGTGCATCGCCAGTATCTGAGTCACCGCGACGAGGTCGGTGCCAGCCTGGCGGTGATCCGGACCCGCTTCAACAGTCAACTGTGCGGCCACCAACGGGAGTTGGAGGACATCCAGAAATACTGCCCGGTGGATGTGGTGCTGGCACAACGGGAACTCCACCCGCGTGATATCGAAATCCTGCCGACACCGGGACACACTCCCGGCAGTACCTGCTTTTGGGTGCGCTCACCCACCGGCGACCGCTACCTGTTCACCGGTGATACGCTGTACTTCGATGAAGGGGGCCAGGGCCGCAACGGTTTCCTGCCTTCCATGAGCGACCGTGAAGCGTTGATCGAGAGTCTGCATTTCCTTCGCACTCTGTCTCCGGATCTGGTGATCTCCAGCGCTTTCGGCGCCGGCGGCGGCTATCGCCGTTTCGAGGACGCGCTCAGCTGGCAAGGCTGTGTGGACGAGGCGCTGGCACCGTTACAGGACGGCGCGGTGGATTAGGGCCCCGGCGGGCCGTGCGCTCACGGCCCGCTACCCCACCGGCATCACCGCGAAATGCAGCATGACATGCACCTGGACCTCCCCCACCAGGAAGCCCAGCAGAGCACCCACCGCGATCAGAATCCACTCGTCCTGCTGGAAAGCCGGCCGCAACAGACCCTCGAATTCCTCCTCGGTCAGTTCCTGCATCTTGGTGACCAGCAGATTCTTCAGATCCATGGCTTCCTGCGCATAGGCTTCCACATGGCCAAGCGCCTCCGGCAAAGCCGCCATCACCTTTTCCGCCACCACTTTTTTCATCTGTTGGTAGCGGCTGGTACCCACCGCGAACACCACCAGGGGCTTGGCCAGCCCGGCCTGTTCGTCCAGGGTGCGTTGCACCTGGCGCTGAACCAGCGCGAACAGACGGTCCGATAACGGCCCCTTGAGGATTTCCTCGATGATCGCCTGCGGAGTAACGATTTCCTGGGCCACCAGTTCGCCATAGCGGGCCGCCACCTGTTTGCGCCGGCGCAGGAACAACCCCTGCCATTCGAAAATACCGAAGTAGCGCACCGGCTGCTTCGGGTTGAAGATCATCTTCAGCGCCAGCCAGTCAGTGAACCAGCCGGTGAACAGCCCGAACAGGGGGATCACCCAGACATTGTGGGTAAACGCCCAGACCACCGCCTGCACACAGCCGATGGCGAAACCAAAATAAATGCCGGAGCGGGCAATGAACTTGAACTCCACATGGCCCGCTTCCAGAAACACCCGGTTAAGCAGTTCCTTGTCCCGTACCAGCGCGTTCACCACCATGTGCTTGAGATCGAACACCCGATGGATGTTGGATTTTATGTCCTCCATGATCTGCTCGACCATGTGCGGCGCTTCTTTCTGAATGCGCTGAATCACCCGCCGCTTGATCCCCTCGGGCAGGGTTTCCCAAAGGCCGGGCTGATACTCCGCGGCCACCTCGCGGGTAATGTCTTCCACCACGTCGATGAGCGGATCGCGGATTTCCGCCGCCACCCGTTGCGGGTCCAGACGGTCGAACACATCCTCCGGCTTCAACAGCCGCTCCATCATCAGATCACAGGCAATGCTGGCCATGGTGGCGGCCCGGCGCGGCACGATCCCCTGCCAGCCCAGCAACGGTGGTTTACCGACGAACTCCAGCGGCTGGAACATCATACGGATCGCCACCAGCTTGGTGACATAGCCAATCAAGGCCGCCACCACCGGCATGGAGAGATAGAGAATCCAGTTGGCGCGTACGTCGGCCAGGATCAGGGACCAATCCATCTCACCTTTCCTCCTCACCCAATTGCATCACCGCATCCCAGAGGCGCTGGCCGGCAGGGCTGATCACCAGGGTCTCGCGGCAGCTCTTGAGCGGCGGCCGCTCCCCGTCCCAGCGGCGCAGGGCTTCCCGGAACGTGGCATCGCCCTCGCACAGCTCGTAATCCATGCGTAGCGATGCTCGTTCCGGCAACGCCGCCGCCAAACCATTATTGATCAGCCGGGCCAGATACAACGGTACGTATTCCTGGGCGTACACGCCGGCACTGCGGCCGATACTGGAATAGCGGTGCAGCGCTTCGCCACTATCACGCCAGCGGGCGCGTCGCAGGGTCAGCAGCGGATAACCGGAGCCGTCGGACAACGCCGCCAGCAGACGCCATTCATCGGAAACCAGATGGCCGGCGAGGCCCTGGACAATCTCCAGCTCAAGAGTGTCGGTATCCTGCTCCAGGCTGACGGTCAGGCGGTTCTGGAACGACTCGGCGTGATGGGAAGCCCCCGGGTCCAGGGCATCCATGCGCTCCCTGAGACCACGGAGCACTTCTTCTTCCACATGCTGGAAACGGGCTTCGGCACGGCGTACCGGCGGCAGGCGCCGCAGTATCGCCAGCACGCGGGCCCCCACCGGGGACTGAGGCTCGGACCGGTTCGGCAAGTTGTCGCATCCTTATTCTTGTCGTGATTCTTCGGATTCGCCGGCCCCGGGGCTCACGGTAAACCGGCTCGGTTATGGATTCAGCAATACCCAATTCACCGGAAACTGTCCACAGCAGACGCGTGACAGCACGTTGCTTTTATTTGCGACTAGGCGGCAATCCAGTTCGCCAATTTTTCCATGGCGGTAACACAACGGCCGCAATAACGGCGCAAAAAGGCATCCTCGAGGGGCCCCTCCAGCCCGGCCGCCGCCTCCAGGGCCTGACCCCCGTCGAAATCCACGAACGCCAGCCGCAGACTCGGCTCCGAAGGCGGCCTGCCGAACGCCTCTCCCGGCAAGGTGGCCACGCCGGTGTCCTCCAACAACGACGCGCACAATTCCACGCTGCCCTCGATGCCACGTCGGCGCAGGGTATCGGTCAGTGGCGACAGGTCCGGAAACAGGTAAAAAGCGCCATCGGTGGAGGCCATCGGCACACCGGCGCCTCTTAAAAGATCGACGTGGTGCTCGGCCAGAGCGGCCAGAATCCGGCGGGATTGATGCAGGTAACCGTCCATGGCCGTCCCGCCCTGAAACGCCGTCACCGCCGCGTACTGGATCGGCGCCGACACCGAGGTATAGGTTTCACTGGCCACGGTGGCCATGGCACGACGCAACCACTGCAAGGTCTCCGGAAAAGCGAAGACGCCCAGCCGCCAGCCGCCAGCGCCGCACCATTTACTCAAACCGCCACTGACTATGGTGCCTTCCGGGTAGTAGCGGGAAATCGACTGGTGGCCGCCATTGAATTGCAATTGCCCGTATATCTCGTCGCTAAGCAGAATCAGACGGTAACGGCGCGCCACATCCGCCAGCGCCCGCAATTCCGTCTCCGTGAACGCATAGCCATGGGGATTGGCCGGCGAGTTGAGAATCACCAGGCGTGGCCGGTCCGGATCCTGCCGGCAAAGCGCATCCAGAGCTTCGGCGCGGGGCTTCCAGTGATCCTCCCGGCGGGTCGGCAACCAATGTACCGGGCGACCAACGATGCGTGCCTGCGGTGCATAGGACACCCAGCTCGGCGTGGGGATGACCAGGTCGCCGTAAAACACCAGTTGCAGAATGAACATCAGCTCCTTGGAACCCGGACCGATCATGACATCGTCCGCACTGAATTCGGAGCCTTGCCAGCGCTGCCAATAGCCGGCCACCGCCCGGCGCAGTTCAGGCAGTCCCAGCACCGGCAGATAATCTTTCTCGGCGGCGTGTTGACGCAGTGCGTCCACCACCCATTCGGGCACCGGGAACGGCGATTGCCCCAACCCCAGCTTGAACACCTCCCTGCCCTGACGCAGCAGATCGTTGCTCAACTCGTTGATGGCCAGGGTCGCGGACACACCGAGACCACGCACATTAAGATTCAGATTGACGCCCGGCTGTGCTCGCACTTCGTTCTCCCCGATGGCCCCGCTGGAATACTTTGACGATACCCGGGTTCACCAAGAGACAACAGAGGCCCGCGAACGGATTGCCGCCGAGCACAAACACGATGCAGCGATTGTTACCCTATGCCGCCAGCCGAAATCACCTTCCTGTCCAGAAGCGCCTGGCATTGTTCCGGCGTAAAGCCGGCCTGCGCCAGAACCTCCAGGGTATGTTCCCCCAGTTCGGGCAACGTATAGGGTTTCTCCATCTCGCCGGCGTCGGCGAAAGTGAAAGGCAGCCCGGGGATCTCCACCTCTTGGCCCCGGCCATCGTTCACGCGCTTGAAAATACCGGTCGCCTGGACATCGGCACTGGCCCGGACCTGGCGGTAATCCCGCACCACCCCACAAACCACACCAAACTTTTCCAGTTGGGCGCGCGCCTCTTCACCCGTGTAGCGCCCCAGAGCGGTACTCAGAATATCGATCATCGCCGGCCGATTTCTGACACGGTCGTTGCTGGTGGCGAAGCGTTCGTCTTTCGCCAGATCCGGCAGCTCCACGGAGCGGCACAGCCGTTGCCAATGATCCTCCATATAGGCGGAGATGACGATGTAGCCGTCTTGCACGGCGATCAGATCCGCCGCCGGCGCCACCAGTGGCTGAGCGTTGCCGGCCCGCTGCGGCAAACTGCCGGAGCAGGCGTACTCCGCCCAGATCTGTGACTGCAGTCCGATTGCCGTGGCCAGCAGGGAGGCTTCGATGGTTTCTCCTTCGCCGGTCCGGGCACAACGGAACAAAGCCGCGAGAACGGCGTTGGCGGTGGCCGTGGCGGTGGCCGCGTCGACCACGGCGAACCCGGTTTTCAGCGGTGTGCCTCCCGGCTCACCGGTCAGCGACATCATGCCGCTTTCCGCTTGCGCGGCGATATCCAGCCCGGGGCGTTCCCGGGAAGGGCCGCCAGTGCCGAATCCGGAAATAGAAGCGTAGATCAGGCCCGGCTTTTCGGCGCGCAGCGTGGCCGCGTCCAGACCGATACTTTCCATCACGCCCACACGGGTGTTTTGCACCACCACATCGGCCCGCAGGGCCAGCTTGCGGGCGATTTCCACGCCTTCGGGGTTGCGCAGATCCAGGGTTATGGACTTCTTGCCACGGTTATAGGCCATGAACATGCCGCTGCGATAACCGCTTTTCTCACTAACACCGAACTTCCGGCTGTTATCGCCGTTGAAGCTTTCAATCTTGATCACGTCGGCGCCCAGATCCGCCAGGATCTGCGTGGCGCCGGGGCCCGCGATGAACTGGCCGAACTCCACCACCCGGACACCATCCAGAGCTTTTTTATTCTCCGTCATAACTATTCTTCTCCCTGCACTTCCTGATTAATTCGAATTAGTCGACGGCTGACTCTTCCGCCCTTGTAGCACGCGCCGCTGAATAAGCCGGATCACAGGCCACAGTAGAAACAGCGCGGTTAACGCAAACAGCACCGCGGCAATCGGACTGGCGGCAAAAGCAATGAAATTGCCCTGATTCAGAATCAGGCCCTGCCGCAGGCTTTGCTCAATCATCGGACTCAGCACGAACCCGATCACCATCGGTGCCAGAGGGAAGCCGTTGTAGCGCAGCAGGAAACCGGCGATGCCGGCAATCAGAACCACCAGCAAATCAAAAGGGTTGGCATTGATGCTGTAAGTACCGGTGGCGACCAGCACCACCACGCAGGCCATCAGTAGCGGCTCGGGGAGACGCAGAATCCGCGAAAACAATGGCGACATCAGCATCCCGCCGAGAAACATGCAGATATTCGCCACGAACAGCATCATGAAGATGAACAGCACCAGCGACTGATTCTCGAGGAACAAACGAGGGCCCGGTGTGACGCCCTGCAGCACCAAGGCACCGAGCATCACCGCGGTGATCGGATCACCGGGCACACCGAGAGACAAAGTCGGCACCATGGCACCTGAGCTGACCGCGTTATTGGCCGCCTCGGAAGCAATCAGGCCATCCGGCTCACCGGTGCCAAATTTGTCCTTGTTCGGTGAGCTTCGCTTGGCTTCCGCATAGCTGACCATGGAAGCGGAGGCGGCCCCGACACCCGGCAAAGTACCAATCCAGGTTCCGATCAGTGATGACTTGATCAACACGGCGGAACGTCGGCGCAGCTCCGACAGTGTCGGCAGTTGGAAGGCGGAGCGGATAACCGGTCCGATTTCCTCCTTTTTCTCCGCCGCACGCCAGAACACCTCGGACAAGGCGAACAAGCCAACCAGAAACGGCACCAGACCGATACCGGCGGAGAGGTCGAAGACACCAAAGTCATAACGCAGATAGCCGGTCACGGGATCCTGCCCCACCACCGCCACGAACAAGCCAAGCAGACCGGCGAGCAGCCCCTTCACCAGATTGTCCCGTGACACCGTCACGATACAGGTCAACGCGAACAGGCCCAGCGCGAAATACTCCACCGGCCCGAAGCGAATACCGATCTTCGCCAGCAACGGCGAGGCCACCGCCAGAATGATCGTGGCCAGGATACCGCCAAAGGCGGACGCCGTGGTCGACCAGCCCAATGCCAAACCGGCATCGCCACGCCGCGCCATGGGAAAGCCATCCAGCACCGTCGCCGCGGACTGCGGCGTACCGGGTGTATTGATGAGAATCGCGGATAGCGAGCCGCCGTAGATCGATCCACAGTAAATGCCAAGCAGCAACGCGATACTGGCACCTTGCCCCAGGACGAAGGTCAATGGCAGGGCCATGGTGATCGCGAGTAACGACCCCAGGCCGGGCAAGGCGCCGATGATGATACCCACCAGCGTACCCGCCACCACGGCCAACAGGGCATCCATCGAGGTGAGCATACTGAGGGCGCTTAAAAAGGCATCCATTTCGATAGCCTCCGGTTATCCGGTATGTATTTTTTTGGAAAGATTATTGGAACAATGAACTCAAGGAAGGCAGCGCTGGCCCCGGGGGCGTCCGATTCAACAAATCGGCGAAGCCATACCAGATCATCGCGGTGAACAATACCGAGATAACCACCAGCCATAATGGGCGCCGGAACCCCAGCACCCCGCTCATCACCAACATCAGAGCCAGGGTGCTGGGCACGAAGCCCAGCGCCTCATAGGCCAGCAGGTAAGCACCGCTGATCATCGCCGTTGCCGCCAAGGCCCGCCACTGAATGCTCGAGGGCGGCGTCCCGGAACGCCCCAACGCGCTTTTCACCAGCAGCCACACCGAACACACGCCGATCAAGACCAGCAGCACCTTCGGATACCAGAACGGATCATTGGCCACCTGCTGCACGCTGTCGTCGCCACCGCCGGCGAAATACACCGCCAATGCCGCGACCAGCACGGCAACGCCATAGCCAGCGTCAAGGACACGTGCTTTCATAATTACCGGCCTCCGGCTTTTTTGATCACATCATTGATCAAGCGACCATTCACCTCGGACGTATGCTCCACCAATTGACGGAATTCATCCGGACCCTGATAGCGAGCCTCGAAGCCGACACGGGCCAGTACCTTTTTCAGCTCTTCGGATTCAGTGGCCTGCTCACAGCCCTTTACCAACTTCTGTTTAATGTCCTGCGGCAGCCCTTTGGGGGCGACCAGGCCGCCGGAAACGGAAGCGGTCATGTTGTGGCCCTGTTCCATCACGGTCTTGATACCGGGCAGGGAGGCCATGGGTTCATCACTGAATACCGCCACCGCATCAAGATTGCGGTCGGTAACCGTGTTCGGCATCGCCATATACAGATCCACATGTCCACCCATCAACGCGGTCAAACCCGGGCCGTCGCCGGCAAAGGGAACGTGGGTCAGCTCGATACCCGCCACCTGCTGGAATCTGAGCATGTCCAGGTGCGGCAAAGTGCCCGGCCCAGGGCTGCCAAAGGACAACTTGCCGGGATGGGCCTTGGCGTAATCGATCACCTCATTCAGAGTGTTGAACGGCGAATCCGGTTTCACTACCAGGACTTCAGGGCCGTAGTAGAACTGGCACAAGTAGTCGAACGATTCCGTGTTGTAGGGAGTGCGATGCATGTGAGGCTGATTGGCGATGGTGCCTATTGGTGCCACGCCGATGGTGTAGCCGTCCGTCCGGGCCCGGGCCAGAGCGCTGATGCCGACGCTGCCACCACCACCGGAACGGTTATCGACAACCACGTTGACACCAAGATGATCGGCAAGGGCATTGGCGAGAGCCCGACCGGCCAGATCACTACTGCCACCGGCGGGATACGGCACGATTTCCGTTATTGGTCTGGTGGGAAAATCCTCCGCCAACGCCAATGGGGACACCAGCAGAGACGGCAGAGCGGCGGTCAGAGCAAGAGACAATAGTTTTGTTATCTTCATGTTGTTCTCCTGAATATCAGATAAGCGCGGTTTGGCCCCGATTTCCGGAGCCATCGGATTACTGTTGTTTCTTGAGCACCTTATCGATCAACCGTCCGTTGGTTTCCGAGATGCGGTTTACTTGCTTGAGAAAGTCACCTGAGCCCAGATAGGCAGCCTGGGTCCCCAGTCGCCCCAGGACCTGATCAAGGCGCTCGGACTCCGTGGCTTTTTGGCAGGCTTTTTCCAGCGTATTCCGGGCCTCGTCGGGGATGCCCTTGGGTGCGATCACCCCACCCCACCAGGACGCGGTCAAGTCGTAGCCCTGACTTATCGCCGTTTCCACGCCGGGTAAAGTGTCCAAAGGCGCCTCACTGAAAATGCCAATGGCCTTCAGTTCCCGATCGGCGATCACATTGGACATGGTCATGTACATGTCCACGTGCCCGCCTATCAAAGCGGTGACACCGGGGCCGTCGCCGGCGAACGGGACATGAGTGACTTTTACCCCGGCCTTCTCCAGGAACTGCTCCATGGACAGATTTGGCAGAGAACCCGGACCGGGGCTGCCATAGGTGAGCTCTCCGGGATGCGCCTTGGCATAAAGTACCATCTCATCAAGGCTGGAGAATGGCGATTGCGGCTTTACCGCCAGCGCCTGAGGGCTAAGAAAGAACTGACAAATGTAGTCAAAGGAGTCGAGATTATAAGGCGTGCGCCGCATGTGCGGCTGATTCACCAGAGGCGCGGCCGGCACCACACCGATGGTATAACCGTCCTTGCGAGCACGGGCCAGAGCGGCCATTCCCACCGTGCCGGCCCCGCCGGCACGATTGTCCACCACCACATTGGTACCGAGAGAATCGGTCAGTTCCCTGGCGATGGCGCGGGCCATCAGGTCGGTGCTGCCGCCAGCGGGAAACGGCACCATGGCGGTGAGTGGTTGCTCGGGATAGTCGGCCGCCTGAGACCACGATGCCGCCACCATCATCAGCGCGGGCGTGATCAGTTTCAGGATTCGACGTGTGGTTGTTGTAAGCATGTCGCCTTTCCTTCCGGGTCAATGAATGTCAAAGGTTTTCAAGAAGCCGCACGTAAAGTCAGCTTGGCGATATTCAACTGATGGATCTGGCTGGTGCCTTCATACAGGCGGAACAAGCGAGCATCGCGATAGAGCCTCTCGATGCAACTGTAGTCGGCCACGTAACCGGCACCGCCGAAAATCTGTACCGCCTTGTCCGCCACCCGACCACACATCTCCGACGCGAAGTATTTACACATCGATGCCTCCAGCTTTATGTCCTCTCCATGGTCACGCTTGCGAGCAGTTTCCATAATGAGTGCGCGGGCCGCGTGGATCTCCGTCTGGATGTCGGCGATCATTGCTTGCACCAGTTGAAAATCCGCGATTGGCTGACCGAACTGGCGGCGTTTCAACGCATGCGCCAGGGCTTCATCGCGCATGCGCATGGCCGGCCCGGTACACAAGGCACTCAGATGCAGACGCTGCTTGTTCAGCACCTTCATGGCGGTAACGAACCCCTTGCCTTCCACCCCGCCGATCAGATTGGCCGCGGGCACCCGGCAATCCTGGAAATACACCTCCGACACCGGCGATCCGGCCTGGCCCATTTTTTTATAGGCCTTGCCCACCGACAGTCCCGGCGTGTCCCCTTCCACCACGAAGGCGCTGATTCCTTTGGCTGAGAGATCGTCCGCGTCGGTCCTTGCCATGACGGTGAACAGCCCGGCTATAGGGGCATTGGTGATAAAGCACTTGGTGCCGTTGAGTAGGTAGTCGTCACCATCACGTACCGCGCTGGTACGTAAGGCGGTGGCGTCGGAGCCGGCATCCGGCTCGGTCAGTGCGAAGCAGCCGGTCACCTCCCCCCGGGCCAAAGCCGGAAGATATTTTGCTTTCTGCTCGTCCGTGCCATCGGCCACCAAAGCTTCGGAGCCGATACCGGTGTTGGTGCCTACCCGGGCGCGGAAGGCGGTGGCGCTTTGCGACAGCTCCATGGCCGCCAGCACCAGTTCCTCGGTGGTCAGGCCCGCGCCGCCGAACTGCTCAGGAATGCTCCAACCGAAAAAGCCACGGCGTCGCATTTCCTCCACCAGTTCCTCGGGAATCTCATCGGCGGCTTCCACCCGCTCCTCGGCGGGGATCGCCACTTCCTTCACCCACTGGCGGGTTTCATTCAGGAACGCCTGAAAACCCTCTGGGTCACGAATCATCTTGTTCTCCTTATGCCGGTTGCCCGGCCATTCACCTTTGATCTAGTTAGCGTTGGAGCACGAGCTTTGCGGCTGTACCGGGGGGATCCGCAACAGATTGAGTTCCTTCACCAGCCGCTCGCCGAGACCATGCAGTTCGCCGTCGGAAGTGCGGAAGCTGGGCATCATCAGACCCAGCACGGCGACCGGGTAACCATCCTCGCGCAGTACCGGCACAGCCGCGGCGCTGGCGCCTTCCACCCTTTCGCCATTGGAAATGGCATAACCTCTACGGCGAATGGTTTTGAGTTCCTTTCGTAAGGCACCGGTTTTGGGGACATAGCGGGTCAGAGCGGTGATCTGGTGGTTCCTGATCAACGCTTCCGCCTCGGACTCCGGCAGAAAAGCCATCATCGCCTTACCCGCGGCACCCAGATAAAGCGGAAGGGTGCTACCCATATCCAGCGCATAGCGGACCGGGTGAGGGCTGGGCAGCACGGAGGTGACAACCTGGCTGTCACCGGCCCGGTGAAACAGAGACACGGTTTCCCTGGTATCGGCATGGAGCCGCTCCATCAGAGGGCGGATACGTAACAGCGTATCGTCGCGGTTCAGAAAAGGCCGGCTCAATGCCATCACCGTATGGGACAGGTGCCATTGATCGCTGCCATCTTCCTGCTGAACCCAACCTTTTTCTCTCAGCGGAATCAAAATCTCTTCAGTCACTCTCGAATCCAGCCCCACTCGCCGCGCCAGTTGCTCCGCCGACGCCCCTCCGGGCACGTTTTCGGCCGCGGCCAGCAGCAAATCCACCGCCCGGGACACCGCCCCGGCTCCGGTGGACCGTCCGGTGTAGCTGTATCGCTTGTCCTCCGGGCGCCGATAGAGATACCCCCTGTTTTCAAGGGTATGCAGGATCCGATAGACAATGGCGGTCGCTTCCCCCAGGACTTCGGCGATCTCGGTCAGAGACATCGGCTTGGAAGTCCGCTCCAGCAGCTCCAGGACATCCAGGGCCCGGGCCAGTGTTTGTAGTTGGTAGCTGTTCGCCATTTTTCTTTCTCCGAAAGTCTTTTCCATTTAAGAAAAACAACGGCACGGCGTCAAGCTTCGTGACCCATTAGTCCGAAACCACGAGGCAACATATGAAATCAAATGCACAGAAGCGAAACGCCGGCTTTCAGTGGATCACTGACGGCGACAGGGTGAGAACAGAGGAGGAATCACCGGGCCGGGAGGCCCGGTGAGGGGCACCGCTTAAGCCCCGTGAGGGCGCGCCCGCTGTACGTTGCGGACCAGAAGCCAGGCGACAATCAGCGCCGGCAGAGTGAGGGCAAGACTGAGCATGAATAATTCACCATGATCCAGCGGCATGGCGCCCCCGCCAGGGATAGCGAAAGCCAGACCGCCGATGACCAGCATCACCCGGATCGGCCATTGCAGCGCCCGGTGCACGGTCAGGTCTCCAATGCCGATCAGATAGCCCTGCATGGCACCAGCGATCAGCACCACACCCACCAACGCCTGGCATAGCACAATCACGATATCCTGCCACTGGCCCTGCAGAATCAGCGCCGGATTAAGCACGAACAGGAACGGGATGAAGTAGATCACGCTACCCAACCGCATCGCCTTCAAACCGGTTTCCATCGGCCTCGCACCGGCCACGGTGGCAGCCGCGAAAGCGCCCAAAGCCACCGGTGGCGTGATGAAACTGAGCATGCCCCAATAGAGAATGAACAAGTGCACCGCCAATGGATTCATGCCACCGCCCTGCACCAGAGCCGGGGCCAGTGCCACCGCCAGGAAAATGTAAGCGGCGGTCACCGTCATGCCGATACCGAGAATGAAGCTGGTCACCGCTCCCATGATCAGCAACACCAGAGGATTACCGCCGGCGATGTAGATCAGATCGTTGGCGATGGTGCCGGACAGACCGGTTACCGACAAAGCGCCCACCAATAGCCCGACCCCGGCCAGGATCGTGATCAGCTCGGCGAACAGCTTGCCCGCGCTGGAAAAGAAGTCCTTGCATTCGGCCCAACCCCAGCGGTGATACGGCAGGATCTGATTGATCACCAACAGCAAGGCCGTGGCATAAAACGGCGCAATGGCTTCACGGCGCAGATAAAACAGCATCCAGATCAGCAGCACGAAAACAAAGATGAAATACCATCCTTCCTTCAAGGTCTGCCGCAGGGATGGCAACTCTTCCTGGGGCAAGCCCTTGAGCTGATATTTGGCGGCGTAAGCGTCGATCTGCACGAACAGGCCCAAATAAAACAGCAACGACGGCACCACCGCCGCCAACGCGATGGTAGCGTAGGGAATATTCAGGAAGCTGGCCATCACGAACGCCGTGGCCCCCATCACCGGCGGCATCAAAACCCCGCCGGTGGAAGCGCACGCCTCCACACCCGCCGCGTAGGATCGGCCAATACCGACCCGGCGCATGGCCGGAATGGTCAGCACCCCGGTGGTGAGCACATTGGTGATGACACTGCCGCTCATGGACCCCATCAGGCCGCTGGAAAAGATCGACACCTTGGCCGGACCACCACGAACATGACCGAGCAGGGCGAAAGCCAGATTGATGAAGAACTTGCCGCCACCGGTCTTCTGCAATGCCACACCGAACAGCAAAAAGCCGATCACCAGGTTGGCGAACGCCTGCAAGGGAATCCCCAACATGCTTTCCCGGCTCATGGCGTGATAAATCGCGGTCTGATCCGGCGACGATGGAAAGCCCTGAATCGGCCCCGGCATCTTGTCCGCCACTATCGGGTAGATACTGGCGAGACCGCAGATCAGAGCCAGCGGCCAGCCACCGGCGCGCCGCACCGCCTCCACCACGATCACCCATAGCAAGAAGCTCATCACCATGGCGGTTTGCGGCGCGGCGTACTCCCAGCCGTTATCGAGAATCCGCTCCGCGTTGTAGACGAAGTATCCGCAAACCGCCGCCGCCAATAGAAACAGCAGCAGGTCGTACCAGGGAACACGCTTGGAGGCGATGCCGGCTTTGATCGGCCAGAGAATGAAGACCAGAGGTAACATCAACGCCACCACGGTATAGAGGAACTGGCTTTCCACCGCGGTGATCAGTTTGAAAAACCCGAGATTAAGGACGTAATCCAGGGTCAGAAGAGTCAGAACCAGTGTCGCCAGTCGCGGCAGCCAGGGCCACTGCCCTGGCAAGTCCCGCACACCGGATACCTGGCCCGTGGAAGGTTCGGTTTCCGCTTCGAATTTCACCGTTTACTACCTATGCGTCGGTTAACGGAATACCGGGTTCATACCTGCTGCTTCCAATGCCTTGGCCCGGGCTTCCATCCATCCTTTGCGGAACGCATCATCGTCTTCCGGCGGGTTGCCGCCTTTATACCCTTTCCAGGCTTTCTGCAGCACTTCCTGACGTTGCACCAGTTGATCCTGATGCGCTTGCATTTCATCGGTCCAGTGACCGATTTCCTTGTAGTAGGCCACCACCTCATCGTGGAACGGAATCACCCACTGGGTATTTTGCTGTTCCAGGGCGTAACCGGCATTGCCCGGCGCCGCATCCTTGAATTTGTCGTAATCCTCGATCAGGACCTTGATCAGTCCATCGGCAAGACCGGACTTTTCGTTGGCGTTGATCACCAGAATCGGATAGGGATAAGTGGCGCCCTGCCAGGCGCTTCCCTTCTCGATCCCGGCGGCGGAGGTCACTTTATGAGGCTGGAAATAAGGCGCCACCGCTTGCAACCGCTTCCAACCTTCCTTGTCGTTCGGATCCAGGGTCGGCCAGGTAATACCGCGCGGGCTCGCCGCCAGTTGTTGCGCCGGCGGTGCCACGCTCATGGTGAAGCCGGTATCGCTTTGCCCGGCGATGACGCCATCGAAGGAACGGCCGTAACCGGGGAATTCCACTTTCTTGACGTCATCCCAGGTCAGGCCGCCAAAAGCCAGGAACGCCTCGGTGCCGATATTGAGCGCATCATCACCGCGCACATAGGAAACCCTTTTTCCCTTCAGATCGGCTGGCCTTTTCACATCCAGATCGCCAGCCACCGCCACACCCAACCCGAAGCTGGCGGTGGAGGTCGCGATCACCCGGATCGGCTGTGGCCCCCACTCCTTGCCGGCGAACATCAGCACGCCTTCGGAGCCGTAATAGCTGGCGATGCCACAGGCACACATCGGTACCCGGCCAGTACGCAGCGGCGTCATGCGGGATACGTCGTTCTCACCGGGCAGGATACGGACGGACACGCCGTATTCGTTCTGCAACAGATTGCCGATCGACACCATCTGAGTGTAGCCAGCGGAGCCGGTACCGTAGGCGGTCATGGCGATGGTTTTGGGTAGATTGACGTCCTCGGCGGCCAAAGCGCTGCCGGAAATCATCAAGGACCCTGTGACGAGGGCGGAAAAAAGAATGGAGGTCGACTTCAAAACACCCATCAGTGTGCTCTCCCGTTTCGCTGTTGTTGTAATAAAACGGCTTATGCATTCCGCATAGCGAAATAGCATTCAAATTTTGTCCACCCAGCTTATACCGAGAACCCAGGCTCGGCAAAATTCAATCGCGGACAAACCTCATGGTATGTCGGGTCAGTTGACCCAAACCTTTTCGCTGCCAGAAGGTCTTGGGAAACGGCTCAGCGACCAGCCGTCGCCTTCTCTACCCAGGCCGCCAGCTCCGGCTGGCGGTCCCGCCCGAGCCCGGAGATCACGCCGTTCTGGTTCTCCTCCGGCTGGTTCTGACTTAGCTTCCATTTGCCTTCGATCTCCCGCACCTCCAGACGCACACCAACAGTGGCGGCAATCATTCGCTCTAAATAATCTTCCGGTGCATCCTGCAATCGCCAGGGGGTGTCAAAGCTCGATTCCATGCGATCAGTCAGTTGATTCAACAGAGCCCTCAGCCAGCGCGGATCGTGCTCCAGTGTCAGCGTGCCGCGCACATGCACCACCGCGTAATTCCATGTCGGCGCCACCCGGCCATCCCGGGACTTGCTGGGATACCAGTTGGGCGAGACATAGCCTTGTGGGCCATGAAAGATCGCCAGAGCCGAAACCGGCTCGAACTCTGTATCGCACATTGGATTGGCTCGAGCCAGATGTCCCACCAGTGTGGCCCGGCCATCGCCACGCCGCCGCAACAGCAGCGGCAAATGATTGGCGGCCAGCCCCTCTTGTTCAATCACCAGAGTAGCGAACGGAAATTCCCGGATCAGATCGTCCAGGGCGGCGGTTTCGGTCTGCCGGAAGGCACGGGGCTGATACACTTTTTGGGCCTCTTCACGAATCAAGGATAAGGGGGGTTGCGTCGCCGCCCAGGCGGCGTATTATTCGCATCCTCATTGCTATCAACCCGACATTAACAGGGAGGCCCCATGAAATCACAGTTTAAGAGCTCACAGCGCTAATACGCCTTCCTGAGACCACTGGAAGGCGCGACAACGTCTTCCAGCGGCCTGCCGAAAACCCTGGTGGACCCTGTTCACCAGGGTTTTTTCGTTATGGCATGGTGGAAGACGCGACAAGGAAGCGGACACAGACCGCGAAGCAACACTGGAAGGACACCATGCCAGTCAAACAAGTGATCAACAAAGGCCGGGTGCCGATCAAGATCTACACCGATCAGATCGAGCACGGTGCCTTGAACCAATTAATCAATATCGCACAGCTGCCGATCATTCATCACCACGTTGCCGCCATGCCCGATGTGCACGCCGGCATCGGCGCCACCGTGGGTTCGGTGATCCCCACCGCCGGGGCCATCATTCCCGCCGCCGTCGGGGTGGACATCGGCTGTGGCATGAACGCGGTACGCCTGACATTGAAAGCCGCTGATCTGCCGGATGATCTTCGCCGGCTGCGCGGCGCCGTTGAGAAGGCGGTACCGGTGGGCTTCAATCATCACGACAAGCCCACCGTGCAGCGCAAGGCGGTGAATCAGCTCGATGCGGGGCTGGACCGAATCATCGGCCGCCACCCGGGCATCGCCAAGATGCAGAAGCCTCATGTCTGGGCGCGCCAGTTGGGCACCCTGGGCGGCGGCAACCACTTCATCGAACTCTGCCTGGATGAGAATCAGGCGGTGTGGGTGATGCTGCACTCCGGCAGCCGGGGTATCGGCAATGTAATCGGCCGTTACTTCATCAGCCTGGCGCGCAAGGACGCGCAACGGCACCAGCTGCATTTGCCGGATCGAGACCTGGCCTACTTTCAGGAGGGCGCGGAGCATTTCGATGACTACGTGCACGCAGTGGAATGGGCACAGGATTATGCGCTGGCCAACCGCCGGGAGATGATGCGGCTGGTGGTGGAAGCGCTGCGCCCTTTGCTGCCGCCATTTCAGGTCAGCAAGGAGGCGATTAATTGCCACCATAATTATGTGGCGCGGGAGACGCATTTCGGTCAGGACCTGTTTCTGACCCGCAAAGGCGCCATTGCCGCCGCTCGGGATCAGCTCGGGATCATTCCGGGCAGCATGGGCACCCGCTCCTATATTGTTCGTGGCAAGGGCAATGCCGAATCGTTCTGCTCCTGCTCCCATGGTGCCGGTCGCACCATGAGCCGGAGCGAGGCGAAGCGGCGATTCAACCGCTCCGACCTGGAAGCCCAGACTCGGGGCGTGGAATGCCGCAAGGACAAAGGCGTGCTGGATGAGATCCCCGGCGCCTACAAGGACATCGATCAGGTTATGGCGGATCAAACCGACCTGGTCGACATCGTGCACACGTTGAAACAAGTGCTATGTGTAAAAGGCTGAAAACCCGCGACAGGAGAACGATATGAAGAAGATGCGTAAACCGATGCGCAATCCCGCGGCCTGCAATCCGCTGATGCGCAAGGGCGGTCCCCACCAGCCCGGCCGGCAGACGATGCGCCCGCGCCTGGACTGGCGGGATGCCCTGGAGGACTACGACGATTGGCAACAGGAAGAGGAGAACAAAGAGGGGCCCGATGGCCCCTCTTTTTTTAAGCTCATCGCGGTTTAGCGGGAAACGGCCTTACCCTCCATCAGGGACAGCGAAGCCGTGTTACGCCTTTGCGGGAACGCCGTGAAGCAGGGTCCCGCAAAGGCGTAACACGGCTCCGCTTCGAGGTGACCGACAGCCGTTTCTGGAAAGGAAAAGGATGTCCTTTCGACCGCGACCATACCACCACACCGGGATGGAGGGCATCCTCTCCCCTCTCCAGAAAGGTTCGTCGTTGTTGGAGTCCGGAACGCGGCGGTTCACTCGAAGCGGGTCTGCACGGAGGCCTTCCGGACCCTGTTTGACAGGGACGTCAAACCGGGAGCTTACAGGGATGTATTTACAGCGATCCCGGAAGGCCTCCGTGCAGACCCGTGCCCCGATGGAGACACTCATTCCCGTCATTCCGCGATGAACCTTTTTTGAATGTTATCTTTAAGTATGGGTTGCCGCGGCCTATGGCAAACAGCACTACCGTTGTCATAGTAGCCATTCGATCGGCAGCCAGGACAGCAACGACACCCCCCATCGTTTGATCGCCCCGGCCCCGGGCTCCTTGCGATAAAGCCTTTCACCATCTGCGGATTTCTCCACCCAGTACAGCTCACCGCTTTCATCCAGTTTGACCTGGTAGGCGCCTTCCGGCACCCGCGTTTCAAAGACGTGTGCCACCGCCTTGGCCAACACCGGACTTTCAATGACAAATCCCAGCTCGGTGTTGAGATTGGCGGAGCGCGGATCGAAGTTAAAGGAGCCAACGAACACCCGTTCCCGATCCACGGCGAAAGTCTTGGCGTGCAGGCTGGAGCCGGAGCTGCCAAACGGTCCCGCGCTTTTATTTCGCTCCACACCGTCCACCGTGGCACGCATCTCATACAACTGAATACCGGCGGACAACAGATCCCCGCGCCTCTTTGCGTACCCGGCGTGCACCGCCGATACGTCCGTGGCTTCCAGAGAGTTGGTAAGCACCCGGACATCAACGCCGCTCTCGGCCAGAGCGGTAAACGCCTCCACCCCGGCGGCGGTGGGCACGAAATACGGTGAAACCAATTCCAGGCTGGCGGCGGGAGTACCAATGATCTCCGACAGTTGCGCCATCAGCAGCCCTTCCGGCGCCGCCTCACCCAGACCCTTGGCGGGATCGTCCGAGACCATCCGGGTTGCCGCCCACTCGAACGGCAGGTTGCCATTACGCAGTTGAGTAACCAGCTCGGATTGCTTCAAGACGCGCATGTAAGCGTCAGCCTTACGGGTTTGTTCCATGCGCGATGCCGACGCCGCCAACGCCTGCAGGTCGGGGACCGACTTATCCGGCAGAATACGGTCGGCGGGATAAGAGGAACGGCTGGCCCAGTAGCGATCAAAATCAACGGAAACATCGTTTACCACCGGCCCGATGGCGAGCACGTCCAGATCCGCGAACAGTGGGCCGTCGGTGGCACCAAAGTACTCGTCCCCCACATTGCGCCCGCCCACCACCGTCACCTGATTGTCCACCGTGAAGGACTTGTTATGCATGCGCCGGTTGGCCCTGGAGAAGTCCGTAATAAAACCGAAGGCCCGCGGCCAACGCAAAACAAAGGGGTTGAACAGCCGCACCTCGATGTTGGGATGGGCATCCAGAGCCGACAAAATCTCATCCAGACCGACCGTGTTATTGTCATCCAGCAGTAACCGGACCCGCACGCCACGATCGGCGGCCCGGTGCAGCGCCTCGAACAGCAGTGTCCCGGTGATGTCGGCGTGCCATATGTAATACTGGATATCCAGAGTGTGCTCGGCGGCGTCCGCCAACAGCATGCGGGCGGCAAAGGCCTCTCGCGCATCAACCAGGGCATGGATACCACTCTTGCCAGGGTGGGCATCCGCCAGCGGCGTCACAACCTTCCCCATGGCGGAAGTTCGCGCATATTCCGATGACAGCGCCACGGTGGCGGTGCGCCCTTCCAGGGAAGGCAAACCGGCACACCCGCTCAGGGCCGACAACATAGTGATCAGCATCAGGCCCCGTAGCCAATGACCCGCCATCACTCCGGGCCCCGTAAATCTGGTCAAAGGTCATTCTCCTCGCATCACAATCGGCCGGACGCCATCAAGCAGAATCAGGCAACGATTCCCCATAAAGCCACATTCAAAAACCAACGTCTCTCGTCTAACCTGGAACACCTTCCTTTTTTACCTTTCACCACCCGCCAGCAGCGGGCGTGCTCCCAACCAACGGGACGACAACACACAGGCCAAGGAGTCACTCCATGCAAACGCTTGCTTTTGAGAACGGCGACACCCTGCCCATTATCGGTCTGGGTACCTGGAAGTCTCAGCCCGGAGAGGTCCATCAGGCGGTGCGCGAAGCCATCCGTGCCGGTTATCGCCATATCGATTGCGCCCACATTTATGGCAATGAAAAAGAAGTGGGCCAGGCACTGAACGAGGCGCTGAGCGCCGGCGAAGTGCGCCGCGAGGAATTATGGATCACCTCGAAATTATGGAACAGCGCTCATGCTCCGGAAGACGTGGCTCCGGCGTTGCGGCAAACCCTATCCGACCTGGGGCTGGATTATCTGGATCTGTACCTGATCCACTGGCCGGTGGCGCATAAACCCGGCGTGGTTTTCCCCAATAGCGGAGAAGATCTGTTGTCGCTGGAAGAGCGCCCGATAGCCGTCACCTGGGCTGCCCTGGAGGCCCTGGTCGATGAGGGTCTGACACGTCACATCGGCGTGTCCAACTTCAGCATAAGGAAGCTGCAAACGCTGCTTGAAACAGCGCGGATCAAACCGGCCATGAACCAGATTGAACTGCACCCCTACCTGCAACAAAACAGCATGCTGGCGTTTTGCCACGCCAACGGCGTTCATCTGACCGCCTATTCGCCGCTGGGATCCTTTGACCGCCCGGAGGCGTTCAAGGCCGCCGATGAACCGGTGTTGCTGGAAGATCCGGTGATTGTGGAGATCGCCGAACGGCATCAGGCCAGCCCCGCTCAGGTGTTGATTCGCTGGGCCGCGCAACGCGGTACCGCGGTGATTCCCAAATCCGTGAATCCCGAGCGCCTGCGCCAGAACCTCGCCGCCGCGGACCTGGAACTGGACGGCAGCGATATGGATCGTATCGCCGCCCTGGATAAACACCGTCGTTACGTATCCGGCGCCAACTGGGCGCAGCCAGGCAGCCCCTATACCCTGGAAAATCTCTGGGACGAGTAACATCGCGCTGCCCCCGGGCTTTCCGGGCAGTTTCCCACAGAGGGGCTACGATGTTGCTGTAGGAGTTTGCCTGCAAATTGGGGGCGCTCCCCAAACATTCGCTTGCAGGCAAGCTCCTACAGCGACTTCGTAGCCATCGCTGAATTCACAAGTCGGCAATGGACCATCCCGGATTCACAGACCAAGCGCCAGAGTCACCAAGATCCGCAAGTCACCGCCGCTCTTTACCTCCCAGGTAATCGCCTCCATCCCTCGAACCGGCTTAACCTTGCTTCGCATACTGACAAATGGTGAGGCGATGGCGGTACAGCAACATTTCATTACCGTTGGCGGTCTCCGGCTGCACTATCTGGAGCGCGGTCAGGGTGAACCTTTGCTGCTTTTGCACGGCTACCCGCAGAATCATCGTTGCTGGCGGCATCAGATTGAGGCGCTGGCCAGGCGCCACCGGGTTGTGGCGCCGGATTGGTTTGGCTGGGGCCAGTCCGAACGCTCTTCGAATCATCAAGCCGATTACTACACCGAGGTGGAGCGCCTGCGCCAACTGACACAGACGTTGGGGCTGGATCACTTCAATCTGGCCGGCCACGACTATGGCGGCTTCCTGGCCCTGGGCTTCGCTCAACGCTATCCACGAAACCTGAAACGGCTGGCGATCATCAATTCCCGGGCACACCGGTCGTTCACACCGGCCTTCTATCGGCTCACCGCCTTTCAATGCTATTGCGCGCGCCGCGCCCTTCTCGCGCTCCTGTTCACCTATGGACCGCTGTACCACTTGCATCGCCGGACACTGCGGAACTATGTGCCTGGCTGTTTCAATGAGGCGGAACTGGAAGATTACATCGGCTGGCTTCGGCATCGCTCAGGACGGCGCTGGTGGACAAGCTTCTTCCGCCACTATGAGGTCGCGCCACGCCGGGAACTGGAGGAAGGACTGGCGAACCTGCGTCTGCCCACGGCAGTGATCTGGGGGGACGCGGACCGCTTCTGCGATACCACCATTGCCCGGGATCTGGCGGCACGAATTCCCAATGCCGAATTGACGATCCTGCCCGGAGTCGGCCATTTCGCCGTGGAGGAAGCACCGGACGCCGTGCTTCGGGCCCTTGAACAATGGCTGGCCCGCCCGAAGACCGGCCAGCCATACCACGACATCTAGAACCAGGTCAGACCGATACTGATCAGTGCCCCGGTAATGATCAGCTGCACCAGACAGAAGCCCATGATGTCCTTCGCCTTGAGACCGGCGATGGCCAACACCGGCAGCGCCCAGAACGGCTGCAGCAGATTGGTCCAGGCATCGCCCCAGCCCACCGCCATGGCCACCCGGGGCAGATCGGCGCCCAGTTCCTGGGCAGCGGGGATCATCACCGGCGCCTGTACCGCCCACTGCCCGCCGCCGGAAGGCACGAAAATATTCACCACGCCGGCGCTGATAAAGCTCCAGAACGGCAAGGAGTCGGCACTGGCAATGGAAACGAAGCCGTTGGAGATGGTGGCGGCCAGCCCGGATTGCGTCATCACCGCCATGATGCCGGCGTAAAACGGGAACTGAATGACGATGCCGGCACCACCCTTGATCGCCTCCTGGAGGCTGTTGAGCAGGCGCCGCGGCGTCTGGTGCAGCACGATGGCCAGGAACAGGAACATGAAGTTGACGATGTTCAGGTTAAGGCCACCGCCACCGGCAAAGTAGTTGATGGCGTAGGCAATACCGCTGAAGCCGATCAGCCAGGCCAGAATCCGGCTGTTTTCCAGATGCTCGGCTGGCCGCGTCACCACCACGTCCGCCTCGGTACCGTCCTTCAGGGTTTCAGCGTCGACGTAATGGCTTTCCTCCTCCGGTGGCAACATCCATCGATTCACCAGCGGTACGGCGATAAACAACATCACCACGATCGCCAGATTGAAGAAGGAGAAAATCGTCTGGCCGGTGCCGATGATACCGATCTGCTCCTGGGTGAAGTGCCCTTCGGTGGCGATGGTCAGGGGAATGGACCCCGCCAGACCACCATGCCAGACGATAAAGCCGGAATAGGCGGCGGCAATCAACAACGGGTAATGCACCCGGACCTGCCGGGCTAATGCCTTGGCGAACAATCCGCCCACCACCAGGCCAAAGCCCCAGTTGATCCAGCTGGCCGCCAGGGCCACGTAGGTCACCAACAAGATAGCCTGCCCCGGTGTGCGGGCCAGTGATGCCAATCGATTGAGAATGCCTTTTACCAGAGGGGTACTGGCGAGCATGAAGCCGGTGACCAGCACCAGCAACATCTGCATGGAGAACGTCAGCAGGCCCCAGAAGCCGTCTCCCCACATCACCATAACGGCATGCGGGGAGTTGCCTTCAACCAGCATCGCGGCGGCAAACGCCACCAGCGTCAGAATCAGTACAAATATATAAGGGTCCGGCAGATAGCGTTCCACCAGACGTACGAAGGGTTTGGCGACAGCATTCAACATGAGGGTCTCCCAGTTGTTATCGTTATTCCGCCAGCGGCGGATTAAACAACAGAATAGGGAACCTACAAACAGCCGCCTACCTCAATTCGACCTTTGACTAAAAAACGGAAACACCCCCCTCGGCGGGGGGGGGTAAACAAAGGAATCAGGCTTTCTTGACGAACTCGGATTTCAGTTTCATTGCCCCGATACCGTCGATCTTGCAATCGATGTTGTGATCACCGTCCACCAGGCGGATATTCCTCACCTTGGTACCGACTTTCACCACCGAGGAGGAACCTTTGATCTTAAGGTCCTTGATCACGGTCACGGTGTCTCCGTCCTCAAGGACCGTTCCATTGGCATCCCGGACCATCGATTCCACATCCGCGCTTTCGCTCTCGGTATTCCATTCATGAGCGCATTCCGGACAGACAAAAAACGCACCGTCCTCATAAGTGTATTCGGAGCCACATTGCGGGCAGGAAGGTAAAGTACTCACTGGCGCATCCTGTTCAGTCTGAAGGGAAGAAGGAACGGCGAATTATGGTTCAGCCGGCATGCTTCCCGGGAGGGCCATGATACTCCGATCACCATAAAACGGCATGTCGATCCACCGGCGGGCGCCGCTTACGAACTGGATAGGGCCTCCAACCAGCGAGCCACCGCCTGCCCGATCTCCACCGGCGAGTCTTCCTGAAGAAAGTGATTGCCGCGCACCGTCACCTCGGTCTGATTCGGCCAGGTGCGGCAAAATTCACGCTGCCGGCCAATCAAAATGGAGCCCGGATCCGCGTTGACGAACAGCTTCGGTAGTGGCGATGCCGCCAGCCAGTCGGCGTAATCCCCCACCACTCGAACCATCTCCGCGGGTTCGCCGTCAATAGGAATATCCCGGGGCCAGTTCAGAGTGGGCTGGCGATCTTCGGCTTTCTGGAACGGCCGCCGGTATTCCGCCATTTCCACTTCGCTCAGGTCACGAATGACCGAGCCCGGCAACACCGCCTCGACAAACAGGTTCCGATTGAGGATCAGATCCTCGCCCTTGTCGGAGCGAAACCCCTTGAAGATGCCCCGTGCCGACTCCGGCCAGTCCTCCCAGGTCACCGGCATGACGATGGCTTCCATATAGGCAATGCCTTTCACCGCACCCGGATGACAGCGGGCCCAATGAAACCCCAGTGCACTGCCCCAATCGTGCACCACCAACGTGACCCGCTGATGACATCCCAGCGCCTCCAGCAAGCCTTCCAGATAGTGATAAGCGGTGTCAAAGCCGTAGACTTCGGCCCCGTCTCCGGCGGGCAGCTTTTCCGAGTCGCCCTGCCCGATCAGATCCGGGGCGATCAGGCGGCCCTGTCCGGCCAATTCCGGCATGACATTACGCCAGAGAAAGGATGATGTGGGGTTACCGTGGAGGAAAACAATCGGATCACCCTCGCCTTCATCCACATAGGCCAGGCGTTTGCCGTGGATAACCTTCTCATGTTTTGGATAAGGAAGTTGTTCTCTGAGCATGATGTCCTCCTGTTATGGTTATTGATGACAACGGCCCCACATTCTCCTCCGCCCTCCCAAGGTACTCAACCCGTTATCCCCGCTACTCCCTGTCGCGCCAGCAGCGCCTCGCGAACATCTCTACCGGCGCGATGTAACTCACGGATATCGTTATGAAAAAAGCTCTTGGCGATCACAGTCTGGATCACCAGCACACCGATCAGTTGATCCTCATTGCGCAAAGGGATCCCCAGGTAACTCTTGAAGCGCTCCTCGCCGGAGTTGGCCACATGGTGGTAATCCGGATGATCGGCTACCTGCCTTGCCACCACCGGCTGACCGGTACGCGCCACCTTACCGGTCAGACCCTGCGAGAACGTCATCCGCGCCCCCAGGGCCTGCGGGTCCAGCCCGCCGCTGGCCACCAATTCCAGCTCACCCGCTTCCGGAAAAGCGAGATATAGACTACAGACGTCCACGGCCAACGCCTGGCGGACCGCTTCCACTCTTTCCTGCATGGTACTTTGATATCCCATCTCCCCCCCCTTTGTTGAGTTCCACTGTCCAAAGCATGAATCAGTGGAGGCAAGTTGCATGCCAGTACCATCGGAGGCATCGGCATCCCTTGTCTTCATTCACCGCTGTCATGCCACTCCAACACCTCGATTTTTTGCGCCTATCACTACAAGAGGCGAGGCCTGCCTTGATCTAAACCTTGCTTCAGGTTTTAGAGTCACAACCACGATACCCATCACACCAACCCACTGGAGTAACAACATGGCCAAACCAGTTCGCATCGCCTTGATCTACGGCAGCATTCGGGAAGGCCGATTCTGCGACACGATCGTTCGCTGGGCAGCCCGCGAGATCGACGGCCACGAAGCCTTCGAACTGGACGTCATCGATCCCTCGCCTTTGTTTCCGGCCCCAACCAACGCGCCGCCGAACGACTCCGCCGCCAATGATCTGCAGCAGCGCCTGCATCGTGCCGACGCCTTTGTGGTAGCCACCCCGGAGTACAATCACAGCTTCAGCGCGCCTCTTAAGCACTTGCTGGACAGTATTTATGGCGTCTGGCAGGCCAAACCGGTAGCGTTCATCAGCTATGGCGGCGTATCCGGCGGCTTGCGGGCCGTGGAGCAATTGCGATTGGTGTTCGCCGAACTGCACGCCACCACCATTCGTCAGGTGGTGAGCTTCCCCAATGCGCCGGAGCAATTCGATAAACAGGGACATCCGCGAGACCCGGAGCGGGCATCACGCAATCTCTGCAAACTGCTGGCACAATTGTGGTGGTGGGCGAGTGCCCTGCGGCAAGCAAGGCAGGAAGAGGCGTATGCGAGCGTGTCGTGACAGTGAGACTGGATTACGAAGCCGCTGTGGGAGCTTGTCCGGGCCGCTGCAAGCGAATACCCGACACCATACACCGCATTCGCCAGCAGGCTAGCTCCCACAGCGGCGTTGTAGCAATTTCTGAATTCATTTCTCCTAGGCCCGCAAACAGGCTTGGGGAGCCTCCCGGACGGCGGGCAACCGAGAACTAGTGTGTGTTCTCATTCTCCTCCTCATCCAGCAACTCCAGGATGAGTTTCTCTCCCCGGTTCATGAACGGCCCCAGTCGTTCCACGAAAAGAACCATTAATTCGCGGTCGCATTCGATCACCGTTCCCACCCACATCTTGAACAGGGCAAAAGCGTAGGAAGCAAAGCGGTCCGTTTCCGCGTATTCATCCTCGCGGCGATTCAGTTCCTCGATATACCCCATCTTCACCTCTTCCGAGGCCATCATGAACTCATCCATGGTGCCGAAGCGGCTGAAGAACAAACCGGAGGCCCGGGCCAGATGAAAGCTCACCGCCTCCTGCGCCACATCATTGGCCTTTTCCAGACGAGTAATGGCTTCTTCAATTTCCGTTTTGAAATCGTCGCGGGTATAGGGGTCTTGCCCATCACTGAATTCCATGGTTCTCATCCCTTAGTTATTCTGTTGTTCCATCATCAAGAAACAGACTGTTTCCTTTTCCCCTTTTAAGCAGCCGCCGGGCTGGTGTCAACAACCGGAAGGGGAACGGCGTCTCGTCAGCAAAAGGGGACACATACTATTTGCGCCGTTCCTGTCATGAGCGGTGACTATGGCTCCGGCACGTCCGTCAGGAAACACTGCCAGTATCCGACATCGATCCAGCGCTCGAATTTGCGGCCCACCGCACGCAAACAGCCGCTTTGCCGGAACCCGACTTTCTCGTGCAGCGCCACACTGGCGGCGTTCGGCAAGGCGATAACCGCCATCACCGCATGCAACCCCTGATGACGAAGTTGCGACAGTAAAGACAGGTACAGACGCTCTCCCAGACCCTGGCCAACCACCCCGGCATCAATGTATACCGTGGATTCAACGCTGAACCGGTAGGCGTGACGATCATGCCAACGGGTGGCGTAGGCGTATCCCGATAATCCACCCGTGGTTTCCGCCACCCGCCAGGGCAATGACGATGCCTTTACTTTCTGGATGCGCCGGGCCATTTCCACCGCCGCTACCGGTTCCGTTTCAAAGGTCGCGATGCTTTCGCGAACGTAATGGTTGTACAAGGACGCCATGGCTTCGGCATCAGCGGGGCGAGCATCTCGAATCACGGTCTCCGGCATTGTCTCCATCCTTCAATGATGACTAGACTGATGCTCCTGATTTTTGCCTTTTTTATCGGAGCGCGCCATGGCACAGGCAATCACTCCCTTTTTGATGTTCCAGGGCAATGCCGAAGCGGCGTTGCGCTTTTATGTCTCTCTGATCGACGATAGCGAGATCATCAGCCTGTCACATTATGACGAGACACAGCCGGAGGCCGCCGGAAGGGTGTATCAGGCCATGTTTCGTCTGGGACAGCAGGTGGTCCGTTGCATCGACTCACCAGTCCCTCATGATTTCGATTTCACGCCGTCGTTTTCCTTCTTCATCGACTGCGACAGCGAAGAAGAGCTGACCTCCCTTTATAATCATTTGTCCGAACAAGGTGAGGTCATGATGCCTTTGGACGATTATGGATTCAGTACTCGTTTTGCCTGGGTCGCCGACCGCTTCGGTGTGTCCTGGCAACTCAATCTGCCCTGACTTTTCGGCTATAGACCCAGATCCGACAAGCCGGGATGGTCGTCGGGGCGCCGTCCCAATGGCCAGTGGAATTTACGCTCCTGCTCGCCAATCGGCAGGTCGTTGATACTGGAGTATCGATGGCGCATCAGACCATCATCGTCGAACTCCCAATTCTCGTTACCGTAGGATCTGAACCAGTTGCCGGAATCATCCCGCCATTCATAGGCATAGCGCACGGCGATGCGACTCTCCGAGAACGCCCATAGCTCCTTGATCAGACGGTATTCCAGCTCTTTGCTCCATTTGCGCTCAAGGAAAGCGCGCGCCTCATCCCGGCCATGCACGAACTCGGCCCGATTTCGCCAACGGGTATCCAGGCTGTAGGCCATCGCGACCTTATCGGCATCCCGGCTGTTCCAGCCGTCTTCCGCCAAACGCACCTTCTCAAGGGCGCTGTCACGGGTAAAGGGGGGCAATGGTGGGCGTGGTGCGGTGGTCATGATCGGTCTCCAGTGGCTTATAAAACGTCTCAATCCTGAATCAACTGGCGCGCCATGCGCGCGGCCCGTTGCGCCGCCCGGTAATCTCCCCCGACCCGAGCGCAGGTAATCGCGCCGTCGAGCAGAATCAACAGGTCCGCGGACGCTGTTTCCACGTCGGTCACCCCGCACTCCGCCAGCACCGAACGAAGATAGTCTCGTAATCGCTGCTTATGGGCCCGGGCCACGTCATGAATGGGACCGGCTGCGACTTCGCCGGCAGCGTTAATAAAAGCACAGCCATTGAAATCATCCCGGGCAAACCAGCCCGTCAATGCGTCGAAGATCCTCTGCAAACGTGGCGGTCCCGGCGGCGCCGTTTCGCATTCCGAGACGAGCCAGCGCATCCAACGCTCGTCCCGCTCACGCAGCGCCTCGGCCACCAGGGCTTCCTTGGTGGGGAAGTACCGGTAAATACTTTTCCTCGCCACGCCGGATTCACGCACGATGCGATCCATGCCGGTGGCGTGAATCCCGCCGCTATAGATCAACTGCTCGGTGACAGCAAGCAACTTTGCTCTCACTGTTTCCGGAGACTCTCTGGTTGATTGCCGTGCTGAAGTGGTCATGACCAAGAGAGTAGAACGATCGTTCTCAATCGTCAACCCGCTCCTCTCATGACGACCATCCTTCGGTCCGTTGCTTTCGCGAAACCGGTGGGAATGTTTTAGATTGGTTTGGTCCCGGCGGCATGCCGCCCATAACCATGACAACAACTGCGGGAGACGCTCGTGCTTGATCTGTACTACTGGCCCACCCCCAACGGCTGGAAAATCACCATCATGCTGGAGGAGTGCGGGCTGCCCTACCGCATCGTGCCGGTCAATATCGGCGCGGGAGAGCAATTCGATCCCACGTTTCTCGCCCTCAGCCCCAATGGCCGGATGCCGGCACTGGTGGATCACGCTCCGGAGGATGGCGGCGAGCCGGTTTCCCTTTTCGAAAGCGGAGCCATCCTGGAGTATCTGGCCGAGAAGAGTGGCCGCTTCCTGCCCGCGGACCTGCGTGGACGCTATCGGGTCAAACAGTGGCTGATGTGGCAAATGGGCGGCTTGGGCCCGATGCTGGGTCAAAACGGTCATTTCCTGTTATACGCACCGGAAAAAGTCCCCTATGCCATTGACCGCTACGGCCGCGAAGCCCGACGTCTCTACGGCGTGCTGGATCACGCTCTTTCTGACACTCCTTGCGTGGCCGGCGACTATTCCATAGCCGACATGGCTATCTTTCCCTGGGTGATGACCCACAAAGCCCAGGGCATCACGCTGGACGACTTTCCCAACGTAGCACGCTGGTTCTCACAGTTGCGGGGCCGCGAAGCCCTGCAAAAAGGCCTGGCGGTGGACAAGGCGCTGCGCCAGAGCACCATGTCCGACGACGCCAAACGAGTCCTGTTCGGCCAGAACCAAACCGCGACCAACGAATAACACCACAAGGATTTCGCCATGATCGAGTTTTACTTCGACTGCTCCAGCCCCTGGACTTATCTGGGCTTCGAGAGCATTCAGACCGTCGCCAAGGCCACCGGCACCAGCATCGAATGGAAACCCATTCTGGTGGGCGGCATCTTCAATACCATCAATCCCTCCGTGTACGCTTCGCGGGAAAAACCAGTACCGCAGAAAGCGAGCTATATGCGTAAGGATCTGCAGGACTGGGCGCGCTATCAGGGGCTGGAGATCAATTGGCCGGAGGTCTTTCCAGTGAACAGCGTCAAGGCCATGCGCGGCTGCCTCTGGCTCGCCCCTCAGGGCAAACTGGTGCCGTTCGCCCGGGCTATGTTCCAGAGCTATTGGCGTGACGGCAAGGACATCGCTCAGGACGACCAGTTGATTCCGATTCTGGACCAGCTGGGCGTGGACCGGGAGGCTTTCTTCGCCGGCATCCAGGAACCCGGCATCAAGGACCAGCTGCGCGAGAATACGGAGGCCGCCATGCGACGGGGAGGCTTCGGTTCACCGACGATTTTCGTCGATGGTGATGACATGTACTTCGGCAATGACCGGATGCCGTTGATTCAGGCCGCCATTGAGCGACGACAGGGCCGCTGAGACGTCACCTCAGCGGGCATCCCCATTCAAGGCCTCCTGGCTGGGAAGCCGGATATAACGGTAATGCCCGGTGATGGGATAAGAGAACAGCAGATTCTCCAATTGCGGTCCGCGCCCGATGTTATGAACGATCAAGGGACGGCCGCTATCGGTGGAACGTTGCCCGGTCACCACGCCGATATGCGGAAGATTTCCGGGCAGCATCCAGGTGACCAGATCACCAGGGCGATAGGCTTCGGCCCGGTCGGAGACCGGCAGCGCCGCCCCCTGACGTTCGAAGAACGTTTGCAGATTGGGCACTCGCCGGTGATCGATATTGGGATCGGGACGGCGCAATCCCCAGTGGTTCGGATAAGCGTCGAAAGCTCGCTTCATGTCCTCATGTACCAGACGCTGCAGATCCACCCCCGTCTTGCGATAGGAGCGAATCACCACATCCGTGCACACGCCGATATTGTCGGGCACATCACCGTTGGGATAGTCGATACGGCGATAGCCGCCGTCATAGGTGACGGACACCCGGGTGCGTGCCATGGCGGCATCGACCAAGGCCGTCACGAAGGCGGACTCCGTCGAGGGTTGAGCCACTACCGACAATGGCATCGCCCCCAACAAGGCACTCACAATGATGGCAACGGTTTTCATGGGCGCCAGCATAGCACGGCGCCAATGATGCGGAAGGCCCGCTTCCACCGCCTTGAATCAGCGCCGGGATTCCCTTTTACTGGCCTCTCCCCGCTACCAGGAACCGTCCGGCATGCTGACCACGCTGGCCATTGGCAACTACCGTTCCGTTCTGAATCTGACCGTGCCACTGAGCCCCCTCAATGTGGTCACCGGAGCCAATGGCAGCGGTAAATCCAATCTTTATCGCGCCCTGCGATTGCTGGCCGCCACCGCGCGTGATGACGTGATCGCCGCCCTGGCCGCCGAGGGCGGGCTGGAATCCACGTTCTGGGCTGGACCGGAGACCCTCACCAAAGGCATGCGCAACGGCTCGGTGCCGGTGCAGGGCGGGCCTCGCCAGCACAGCCGCCGCCTGCGTCTCGGATTCAACGATGAGGACTATGGCTATCTGATCGAGCTGGGTCTGCCGAAACCGGACGCCACCACCGCCTTCAATCTGGACCCGGAGATCAAACGGGAACTGATTTGGGCCGGCTCCGGCTATCGTCCGGCCACGGCGCTGGTGGATCGCCGCGGCCCGCTGGTGAAAACCCGGGGAGAAGGCCCCTGGCAGGTTATCAGCGAACACCTCAACAGCTTCGACAGCCTGTTCAGTCAGGTGGCCGACGCCCGCACCACACCGGAGGTGGTCACCCTGCGCGAGCGGATTCGCGGTTGGCGCTTCTACGACCACTTTCGCACCGATCAGGACGCCCCCGCCCGGCAGGTCCAGCTGGGCACCCGTACCCCCGTGCTGCATCACGACGGGCGCGATCTGGCGGCGGCCCTGCAAACCATTCGGGAAATCGGCGATGCCCGGGCGCTCGACAGTGCCATCGAGGATGCCTTTCCCGGCGCGCGCCTGGCCATCGTTCCCCTGGACGACGGCCGGCTCAAGATCGCCTTCCACCAGTACGGCCTGCTCCGTCCGCTGACAGCGGCGGAGCTGTCCGATGGCACACTGCGTTATCTGCTTTTGATCGCGGCCTTGCTGACACCCCGGCCGCCCTCACTGATGGTTCTGAACGAACCGGAAAACAGCCTGCATCCGGATCTGCTCCCGGCCCTGGCGCGATTGATTGCCCGCGCCAGCCGCCACAGTCAGGTGTGGGTGATCAGCCATGCCAGCCGCCTGGTGGCGGCTCTCAATCAGGCACCGGACTGCCATGGCGTGGAATTGGAAAAAGAACTTGGGGAAACCCGCATCATGGGCCAGGGACTGCTGAATACCCCCAGGTGGAATTGGCCCTAGTTCAGCGCACCAGCCCACTCACCAACCGATGCCCAGGCCGAGACTGTAGTCGGTTTCATCCAGGTCCTCGGAGAAGTCCTTCACCAGATCGGTTTCCACTTTCATGCTCAGTGAAGCCCAGTCGGTGAGCCGGTAGCGCACTCCGAATTCCGCATCCACGGAATACCCCTCCACACCACTCAGAGCCTTGCCGACACTGCCGCGGCTGAACAATTCGAAGGTTTTGCCCACCAGATACCGGTTGTAATCCCATTGCATGCCCAGCGCGTAGAAGGCCTTGTCGCTCCTCTCCGCGTAGGAGAACTGGTTGTAACTGAGCAACCACGCCAGGGAAAAAGCCCCCAGTTCATTGTCCCAGAACTGGTAACCTGGTCCCGCTCCCAGGGAACGGCGCCGACGGACATTCTCGAACCAGTCGCGCTGGTATTCGTAGCGGGTCTGCCAGAACCGGCTCTCGGTGACGAAGCGGTCCAGCGCGTACTTGGCGCTCCAGTCCTGCTCAATACGCACATCGTCACGGAACTTGCGGTTGTAGTCCGCCTGCAGGTTATGCCGCCAGGGCCCGTGCCGGGCTTGATTGTTCAGGGCCAGGTCGAAGTCGTCGGTGTCCCGCTCAGCCCGCTCATAATTGATGTCGAATTCCAGATCCCCGGTCCATTCCAGATCCTGAAGGAAGGGCTTGGGGCGCAACATACGGGTAACACTGGCCAGTTCCACCGTGGTTTCTTCTCCGTTGCTGACCACGATCCGACCGGGTTTCCCCGCCGCCACGGTCTTACTGACCTCACCATTACCCCCCGGCCACTTCACCAGCAACTCTTGATCACTCTGCAGCGTGCTGATCATCTCCCGATCAATGGGCACCGAGCCGGCGTAGGATGTCTCCAGCAGCAACTTGGTACTGTCCATCAGCACGATCTCGCCGGTGAGCCGGTCACCGTTCTTCAACCAGACGGTGTCGCCCATAGCGCCAGCACTGAGAAATATGAGAGCCGCAAAAAAACAGGATAGACGCAGCGGTGCCAATCTCACGGGGTCGCCTTGGGAAACAGGATTGTCATTATCACCGGAACGAGGATCAACCTCCGCTTAATCCTCGTATTCGATCCCCTCCGAGTCCATCCAAGCCCCCAACATCTCCTCCAACGCCTCGTCCCTGAACCGGTGCCATGCATCCTCCAGGCCGAGATCAAAGACCAGCGACTTGAAGCGGCGAAAGGCACCGCGGCCTCTGATCGCATCCTCAAGCGCCTCGCTGTCCCTGCCAGACGTCACCGACCAACAGAACTTCTCCATGACATGATACTCATCAAATTCCCATTGATCCGGCATTGGCACGTATTGGTCCGAGGACAACACTTCGCGGATCTTAGGCAATATCTCCTTGAGCCAGTCAGGGCCGTCGGGATCCGGCTCTTCCGCTTTCTGGGCCTCCTCATTCATAACCGGGAAGACCTCCCCGGTTTCTCTATGCATATAACACTGAAACTCATCACCGGCATGCCATTCTCTGGCAACGTCTTTGAGCGATACAGTCATAGTCTCCTCCTTTTAATCTCCGGAGGGTTCTCAACGTCTAATGAAAACCCGCAGTTTCTTTGCGGTGGTCACGTCCCTGATCTCCTCTGCCACCGGCATCAGCAATCATCGCAATTCAGGCTCCATCGATCCGCCGACCATAACCCAACAGTTGCATAACCTGAAGAGCGGTCACGAGACAATCACAAAATAGTGTTGAATTACGGTAAGAAAAGATCACCCGGCATGGTGTTTGCCATGCCAATAGGGAAATAATCAAGCCCTGGCCCCGAGCCTGACCCACCTTAATGTATGAGGAATGCAACATGGATCTGTTCAGCTTTGCGAAAAACATCGGTAAGAAACTGTTCGGTAGCGATGACACGGACGCAGCCGACAAAATCAAAGCACACATTCTGGAGGACAATCCCGGCGTATCAAACCTGGAGGTGAAATTCGCCGACGGCTGCGCCACGCTCAGTGGCGATTGCGAGAACCAGGCGGCCAAGGAAAAAGCCGTGCTGCTGGCCGGCAACGTTGAAAACGTGGAAAAAGTGGAAGGGGACGCCCTCACTCTGCCGGCGGAAGCGGCGGTGGAAGAAGTGGAGTACTACGAAATTCAGAAAGGCGACACTTTGTGGAAAGTGGCCAGCCAGTTTTACGGCGACGGCAACAAATACACCGCCATCTTCGAAGCCAACCGTGAAGTGATCAAGGATCCTGACCTGATCTACCCCGGCCAGAAAATCCGTATTCCAAAATAAACGCTGGCAAGGAGACAAGGCCATGGACCTGATCAACCAACTGGTATCCACTCTCGGGGTCAGTGGCCAGCAAGCCGAAGGCGGTACTGGCCTGCTGATGAAACTGGTGAAAGACAATCTCTCCGGCACCGACTTCGGCCACATTCTCGGCGCCGAACCCAAACTGGAAGGGATGATGTCGCAAGCCCCGGAAAGTGGCGGAGATTCCTTGCTGGGCATGGCCGGAGGCCTGCTCTCCAGTATGGGCAGTGACAAACTGGCGGGGCTGACACAAATCGCCGGCGGCATGCAAAAGCTGGGATTGGACAAGGATACCCTGGTGCAGTTTATTCCGGTGATCCTGCAGTATTTCCAGAAACAGGGACAAGGCGATATCGCGGGTCTGATTCAGAAAGCATTGCCGTTCTGAGACAGCAGGCTCCGGTAATACGCACACGCCTTCGTTAAAGGGCCATTGCGTTCCATAAAACGGGACTACGAAGCCGCGGAAGGAGCTTGCCTTGCAAGCTCCTTCCGCGGCCTTCCTCACCACCGGCGCTACAACATTCCCACGAACCGGTTACGCATGGCGTGCCGGGTGGCGTCCTTGATACCCAGGGAATCCTCACCAATCAACACCCGCTGCACGTTCTCGGAGCCCTCCCCCACCGTCAGCATGTCGATGTAGGCGTTAATCTTCTTGACCGGGTATTCCGCGGTCAGGGCATTGCCACCCAGGACTTCCCGCGCCACATCCCCAGCCAGACGCGCCGCCTGAGTGGCGAAGTATTTGGCACGGGACGCCACCCGCGTCGACACCCGCCCCTGGTCCATGGTCCAACCCACGCGCAGGGACATCAGCCGCGCCGCCTCCACCGCCACCGTGGCATCGGCGATACGCTCCTGAATCAATTGGAAGCGGGCGATCGGCTTACCGCCGATGATGCGCTCGTTGGCGTAGTTCCGCGCCAGCTCCAGAGCGGATTGCGCCAGACCGGTCAACCGTCCGCTGACCGTCAGACGGCCGTACTCCAGAGCGTTCATGGCGATACGAAAACCCTCTCCCTCTTCCCCCAGACGGTTCTCCACCGGCACCACGAAGTCATCCAGAAACACGGTGCAACTGCGCAGCGATCTGGACAGGCTGGGCAATTCGATGGGCTGTGCGCTGTAGCCCTCGAATTGTTTCGGCTGCACGATGAACGCGGTGATACCGGTATGTGCCGGATCGGCGTGCGGATCGGTTTTGGCGAACAACACGCCCACATCGGTGGCATGGGAAAAAGTAATCCACATTTTCGAGCCGTTCAGGCGGTACACGTCGCCATCACGCCTGGCCACGGTGCGCATTGAACCGGCCGGATCGGAGCCACTGCCTTCTTCGGACAAGGCGAACATGCCGATCTGCTCACCGGCGATCAACCCTGGTACGAATTGCCGCGCCTGCTCTTCCGTGCCCCAGTTATAGATGGTGTAAGGGCAGGTCATCGATTGCATGTTCATGGCGTAACCGAATTCCGGCGCCAGCCGGGAAATTTCCTCGGCGATCACCGACACCGCCAGAAAGCCGGCGGCACTTCCGCCCAACTCTTCCGGAAAAGGTGCGCCGAACAGGCCGGCCTTTCCCATCTCCCGAATCAACGGATAGGCGAATTCCTCACGCTCCTCAAAACCCTTGATGCCGGGAATCAGGTGCTTTTCACAAACATCGGTGACCGCATCACGCAGTGTCACCAGTTCTTCAGGCAGATCGAAATTCATGGTGTCTTCCTATATTAAATCGTCATACGCACAATGACGGTCAGCCATCAGCTTCAGCCTCGATGGCGTTGTTCTATATCCCGGGCGGCGGCGGTAAGCAGCGGAACGTATTTCTGCTCCAGTTCCGTCAGAGACATGACCTGGGCGGGCACAATAATGTTGAAGCAGCACACCACCTGATCGTCATGCCGTACCGGCACCGCCACCGCCCGAATGGTTTTCATCAACTCCTGATTACTGGTGGCATAGCCTTGTTTACGCACCTTTTTAATCAGCTTTTCCAGCTTGTCACGGCTGTCCGCCAGAACCTCATCCGGCTCCTGCAGCGGGGCCAGGAGATCGAGAATCGCCGCTCTCTCCGCATCCGGACAGAACGCCAGATAGGCCCGCCCCAGAGCAGTACTGGTCATCGGTACCCGTGACCCCACCGAACGGTTGATCGAGAACGTACCGGGCTGACGATTGGTGTCGGCGATCACCATCTTGCCGTGCTGATAAAGAGCCAGATCCGAAGGCCAGCCGGTTTTTTCCCGCAATGTCTTCAGAACCGGCGCGGCCACCGCCAATAACGCCTGATCAGGGCGGAAGTTGTTGGACAGGGACAGTACCCGCGCGGTAACGATGTAACGCCGAGCGTCGTTCATTACCGAGATGTAGCCGGCATGCACCAGGGTTTCCAGCAACCGTACCGTGGATGCCTTTGGCAATCCGGTGTCCTCGGTAATCTCTCGCAGACTCGCCGGCCCCAACCGGTTGACCGCTTCCAACACTTTCAACCCTTTCAGAACCGCGGACACCGGTGCGTATGCCATCTTCCTCTCTCATGGTTTCCTTGTAGGTTCACCAGATGAACCTTTGATTCAAAATAGCGTTGCACAAAGAAGCAGCACCATGCAAGACTGAAAAAACAAGATCGTCGGCGCCCGGCGCCGTGCCGTAAGGAGATCTCATGTTCGAATTACTGAAGGGCATCCGGGTGCTGGATCTGAGCACCGTGGTACTCGGCCCGTTCGCTTCCCAGCTTCTTGCCGACCTGGGCGCCGACGTGATCAAGGTGGAGGCACCGGAAGGAGACATCTTTCGCGCCGCAGCGCCAGCCCGGCACACTGGTATGGGCGCCGGCTTTCTCAATCTGAATCGAAACAAACGTTCTCTGGTCATTGATCTGAAAACCACCGAAGGCCAGGCCACACTGCACAAACTGATCAAGGGCTCCGACGTGCTGCTTCACAACGTGCGCCCGGCCGCCGCACAAAAACTGGGCATCGACGACACCACCGTACGGAGCCTGAATCCCCGCCTGGTGTACTGCGCGGCGGTGGGCTTCGGCGGTGATGGGCCTTATGCCGATGACCCGGCCTATGACGACATCATGCAAGCCATCAGCGGACTGGCCTCCCTCAACCATACCCCCGATTCACCCCCGGCCTTCGCCCCCACTGTCCTGGCCGATAAAGTAGCCGGCCTTTACGCCACCATCGGCATCGCCGCCGCGCTGCTGCACCGCGAGCGCACCGGCCAGGGCGGATCGGTGGAAGCGCCCATGTTCGAGAGTCTGGTGTCTTTTCTATTGGCGGAGCACCTCAGCGGCCACGTGTTCCAGCCTCCGCTAGGGTCATTGCGTTACGACCGGCTTATGACGCCTTACCGCCGCCCCTATCGCACCGCCGATGGCTATCTCGCCGTGCTGCCCTACACCTCACGTCACTGGCAGCGCTTCCTCGGCCTGGTCGGCCGTCATGATCTGGCGAACGCGGACTGGGTGCTGGATCCCTCACGTCGCAGCGAGCGCATTGGCGAACTGTATCAAGTGGCGGCGGAATGCATGCCCGCACAGACCACCGCCTACTGGCTTGCCGCGCTCAAGGAGCAGGACATTCCCTGTGGCCCGGTGAACACCTTGGAGGATTTGCTCGACGATCCACATCTGCAGGCGGTGGATTTCTTTCAGGAAATCGATCACCCCAGCGAAGGCAAACTACTGGGTACCCGGCACCCGTTGCGCTTCATCGGGGCCGTCACCCACCCCGACCGGCCGGCGCCGCGGCTCGGGGAAGACAGTCAAAGTGTGCTGGCCGACGCCGGATTCAGTGACGCTGAGATCCGTGCTTTGCGGGCCAGAGCCGTGGTCAGCATGCCCGCCGCCAACGATCCCGGCTGACCGTCAAACCGACTCAGGCATCCGCAGGATTGGTGGGGCCGCCGCAGTTGATTAGAATGGGCGGTTTCCCGTCGCGCCAGGCGACGGCATGGTCATACCTTTTTCCTAGCCACGGCGGCCCATGAGCAACAACACGCACAGGACGCAAAAAAAAGCGCAACCGGCCCCTCCCAGCGCCAGATTGGTACAGCTGGTGGCCGCACTGGGCAACGGCACCGGCCTTGATGCTCACGCCTGCTTCGCGGAGCGCATGGGCCGGTTGTTCGATCTGTCCGATACCATTGCGCTGGACGCCGCCTATAAGTACCAGTCCATGGGGCCATTCCGCCCCGAAGAAGGTCTGACGGAGCGTCTGCGGGCGGACTTCAACCAGACCCGTGACACGCTCCTCAACGGCATCACGCTGAGTTTCGACCCCGGCGACGCCAAGGTGAAGCTGCGACTGCCGCAGACCATCGAAACGCCACCGGTGTTCAAACCCTATGAACGTTTTTACCTGTCCCATCAGAGGCAGCTGATCACCGCTATCCAGTATCTTCGGCAACGTCTCCGCGACGGCTTCACCGCCCAGAATCACACTCTCGCCCAGCTCGCCGTGCTCGACACGGTGTTCGACAATACTCTGGCCAGCTATGGCCGTTACTGCTTCGGCGCCATACCGATGGTCCTGGGCAAGCGCTTTCGCTCCCTTTGGCGGGCGCACCGCAACCAACAACAGGAAGATCAGCCCGATCCGATGGACGCCTGGGTGGCGCCGGGGGGCTGGTTACACCAGTTTCGACAGGAAATGCAGACGCTGCTGCTGGCCGAGCTGGAAACCCGTTTGGAACCGGTGCAAGGCCTGCTGGACGCATTGAATCACGAGGAACCACTCCCGCAATGACACGTTTTCTTTTCGCGCTGACCTTCATTCTGGGCGCCATCACGGTGATCTGGGTGGGCCTGGGCTTTCTCGGCACCGACCTGGTGGCATTGACCGCCATCTTGCTGATCGCACTGGTTTACGGCCTGGGCTTCCTGGAACTGCGGCAGTTCCGCCGCGCCACCGATCAATTGCGCCAGAGCCTGGGACAACTGCCGGGCAGCCCGGACAGTCTCGGCCAATGGCTCGCCGGCTTGCCCGCCTCCCTGCGTAACGCGGTGCGCCGCCGGGTGGAAGGCGAACCGGCCGCCCTGCCCGGTCCGATGCTGACCCCCTACCTCTCCGGCCTGCTGGTCATGCTCGGCCTGCTCGGCACCTTCATCGGCATGATCGTGACCCTGCGCGGTGCGGTTACCGCTCTGGAAGGCGGCAGCGAGCTGCACGCCATCCGTAATGCTCTGGCCGCGCCGATCAGCGGCATGAGTCTGGCGTTCGGCACCTCCATCGCCGGTGTCGCCAGCTCCGCCATGTTGGGCCTGGCCGCCGCCCTGAGCCGCCGTGACCGGATTCTGACCGGCCGCGAGCTGGACGGTCATATCGCCACGGAACTGCGTGCGTTCTCGATCGGCCAGCAACAGCGCGATACTTACCAGGCGTTGCGAGAGCAGTCCGCCGCCTTCCCCGAAGTAGTTGCCCAACTCGGTCATCTTGCCGAACGCATGGAACACATGAGCGAGCAGGTCAGCGACGCTCTGACGCAAAACCAGGAGCAGTTCCATGACAACGTCAGCGGCCACTACCAACAACTGGCCCGCTCGGTCGGCGAGACCCTGAAACAAAGCCTGGCGGACAGCGGCCGCATCGCGGCGGAGAGTACCCGCCCGATCGTGGAAGCGGCCATGGCCCGTCTGGGGCAACAGGCGGAAAGCACCCACAAGGCGCTCAGCGAGATCAGCGAGCGCCAACTCGGCGCCCTGGCGGAACGCTTCCAGACCACCACCGAACAAGCCGCCTTGCATTGGCGCCAGGGGCTTGCCGAACAACAGCAGAACAGCGGCAAGCTGGCCGCCGATATCGACGCCGCGCTCAAGGCGCACAACAACCGCTTCGAACAACACAGCGGCGAGCTGCTGGCACAGACCCGGGAGCACCACCAGCAACTGCGCGAAGCCGGCAAGGAGCAACTGTCGGAGCTGGCCGAGCGCTTCCAGGTCACCACCGAGCACGCCGCCCGGGCTTGGCAATCCGGCCTCGGCGAGCAGCAACAATACAGTCGCCAGCTGACAGAACAGGTAGCCGAAGCGCTGCAGGCGCACAGCGAACGCTTCCGTGAACAAAGCGATCTCCTGTTGACTCAGGCGCGGGAGCATCATCAGCACTTGCAGCAGGCCAGTGAAACACAATTGACGGCTCTGGCGGAGCGCTTCCAGACCACCACCGAGCAAGCGACGGGACTGTGGCGCGATGGCCTGAAGCAACAGCAGCAAGCCAACGTTCAACTGGCGGACACCCTTGGCGCCACGCTGAAGGACCACAACGACACCTTCCATCAACACAGCAAGGCGTTGCTGGACCAGACTCGCGAACACCACCAGCAACTGCAAAGCACCGGCGAACGTCAGCTGGCGACACTGGCCGAGCGCTTCCAGGCCACCACCGAACAAACCGCCGAGCATTGGCGCCATGGTCTGGATCAACAGCAGCGCTCCGCCGCGGGCCTGATCGAAAACATCACCCAGACCCTGCAAAACCACAACGAGCAATTCCAGAGCGCCGCCGAAACGCTGATCGTGCAACAGCGCAACGGCCTGGAGAAACTGATGGCGGACACTGGCGAGGCCCTGTCCGGGCTGCGTGATGAAGAAGCCCGGCGCGGCGAAACCGCCACCGCGCGACTGGCGGAACTGGAAACCACGGTTACTCGCCATCTCGGCGACCTGGGCGCGGCTCTGGAAGCGCCCATGACGCGTCTGATCGAAACCGCTTCGGAGACGCCCAAGGCCGCCGCCGAGGTAATCAGCCAGTTGCGCGAGGAGATGGCCCGTGGCAGTGAACGCGACAACGACATGCTGGAGGAACGCCGACGCATCATGGCGGAGCTGGAAACCCTGCTGGCCGCCCAGCGTGAAGCCGCCACCGCCCAGCGCGAGGCAGTGGAAAGTCTGATCCGTGATTCCGGCGATGTTCTCAAAACCGTCAGCGACGCCTTCTCGCAACAGGTGGACGAACAAAGCCGCAAGCTGGATGAAGTGACGTCCGACGTCACCGGCGGCGCCCATGAAGTGGCCAGCCTCAGCGAGGCGTTCTCCGTCGCCGTGCAACTGTTCAGCGACGCCAATGACAAGCTGATGGATCACCTGCAACGGGTGGAAGCCGCTCTGGAGCAGGCCACCACACGCAGCGACGAACAGCTGGCTTACTACGTGGAGCAAGCGCGGGAAGTCATCGACCTGAGCATGACCTCGCAGAAAGATGTGCTTGAAGCGCTTGGCGCGGTGCGCCAGCAGTCGGCCACCAACGGCAACGGAGCCGTCTGATGGACGAGCTGCACGACAGCCAGGCCCAGGCCACGCCGGTATGGGCCATCTTCTCCGATCTGATGGCGGCGCTGGTGGGTATTTTTGTGCTGATCACGGTGTGGGTGATCGGCATCCAACTGGAGCTGAGCCAGTCCCTGCAACAGGAAAAAGCCCGCCGCCAGGTGGAGGAACAGCGCCGTATCGCGCTGGAAGACGCCCTGCGGGATCCGCTCTCCAGCGGCCGTATCACTTTCCATAACGGCCGCATCGGCATCAGCGGGAGCGTGTTGTTCGCGCTCAATTCCGATGTCCTGCAACCCCAGGGCGAAAAGTTGCTGAGCAGCCTGGTGGAACCGCTGCGGAATTATCTCAGCGAACATGACGAGTTGCTGATGGTGAGCGGCTTCACCGACGATCTGGCGATCCAGAAAGGGAATTCGCGTTATCAGGACAACTGGGGGCTTTCGGCGCAAAGGGCGCTTACCGTCACCCGCACCCTGATCGCCCAGGGCATGCCAGCGGATCGCATTTTCGCCGCCGCTTTCGGCGACAATCAGCCGGTGGTTCCAAACCAGAGCGAGGCCTCCCGCGCCCAGAACCGTCGGGTGGAGATCACCACTGTACCGCGCCAGAGCAATCAGGCAGAGAACAATGAGTGACGTCACCGGCTCACCCACACCGCTGGAACGTCTTGCCCGGTTACGTGACGACCACGCCGACCGCTACGACCCGGTGCGTTTCCGTTATCTGGAAGCCCTGGCGCGACGGATGGCGGAGAGCCAGCGGACACCATCACCGGCGCAACAGGACAAATTGCAGCAGGCGCTGACGGACTATCAAACGCGCTTCGAAGAAGCGCGGGAGGCGGCCCGGGTACGGCGCGCCGCTTTGCCTTATGACACTCTCGACGACGCGACACAGGCACAGTTGGATCACCTGTTCGAAAGCGGTGACTTGCGCACTTTCCAGCGCCTCGCCGAGCAGCAGGTACGGCAATCACCCTCACCGCTGGTGGCATTGCTGGAAGCACTGCAGAACAGCGATATCGCAGACGAAGGCGCCGACAACACGCCTTTGGATTCCCTGCTAAGAGACCACCCCAACCTGTTTCAGAAGATCGCCGGCAAAGGGCGCCGCAACATCCGTCCCCTGACATCGCCACGGGAACTCAAGGCCCTGCGCCAACTGCGCGCCACCCGCGCCCGCCTGCATACCCAAAAGCGCATCGACCACGCCATCGCCCAGACACCCGGCGACGCCGGCCCGCTCAATGCACACCGCCTGGTCACCCGAAGCGTGGAAACTCTGCGCGGCCTGTCACCGGACTATCTGAATCACTTCGTCAGTTACATGGACACCCTGCTGGCACTGGAGAAGGTGGCAAAGAAGGGCTGACGTTCCGCCCGGCAACACTGCTGCCATTATCTGACAGGAGACACACTTACACTCTTCTTCCAATCAATAACGACACGGAGAGGATTGCATGAGTCAGGATCTGGTCTTCTATACCAATCCCATGTCTCGGGCGCGGGTGGCGCGCTGGATGCTTGAAGAAGTGAACCAGCCCTACCGCACCCATGTTTTGTCGTTCGGTTTGGGGATGAGAGACGCGGACTATCTGGCGATCAACCCGATGGGGAAGGTACCCGCCCTGGTGCACGGCGACACCGTTGTCACCGAAGTCTCGGCGATCTGCACCTATCTGGCCGATGCCTTCCCGCAAGCCGGACTGGCACCGGCTCCGGCCAGCCGGGAGCGGGGCGCTTACTATCGTTGGCTGTTTTTCATCGCCGGCCCGTTCGATGCCGCCTGCACCAACCATGTGCTGGGTTTCGAGATCGGCAACGATGCCAAGAAGGCGGCCACCGCCGGATACGGCACGCTGGACCGGGTACTGAATACGCTGGAAAACGAACTACGCTGGCGCGATTACCTGGTTGGAAAGCGATTCACCGCCGCCGACCTGCTCGCTGGCGCTTACCTGGGTTACGAGATGGCCGTCGGCGCCATCGAAAAACGGCCGGTGTTCGAACGTTACTGCGCCAATCTGATGGAGCGCCCCGCTGCCATCAAGGCACAGCAAATCGATAATGATCTGGCTTCCCACGCGGTCTGATTCAAAGCGCCCCTCTCTCCGGAATCTCACCGGAAAAAAGCATTCCAGCGGAGAGGGGCATTCCCGATACCGGCACGGCTGTGGCACAGTAAGAGCACTGTTCGCCCACCGCCAAGGAGACCGCAATGGCCAAGGTATCGGTATACAGCGACACTCACTATCAGCAGCATATCCACGCCCGCCACCATCGCCTTCAGGCTGATGAGGGCGCCGATCTGGGCGGAGAGGACAGCGGCCCCAATCCCTACGAACTTCTGCTCTCCGGCCTGGGTGCCTGTACCTCCATTACCCTGCGCATGTACGCCGATCGCAAGGGCTGGGATCTGGGAGAAATCAGCGTGCACCTGCACTTCCGTCGCGACGAAGGCGGCAACGAGTTCATCGACCGGACACTTTCCTGCAGCAGGGAGCTGACCGACGAGCAACGGCAGCGGCTGCTGGAGATCGCCGCCAAGACCCCGGTGACCAAGACCGTGGGACGGGGCACTCCCATCGAAAGCAAATGGCAGTAACACGCGCTGGCTTAGCGACGCTGCCAATCCATATCGGGAATGAAGATACGATGGGCGAAGGTACCATCCCATTGCACATCCAGGCCGGCTTTGGTGAGTTCCTCGACAATCAGCGTGCCCACCACTGGCCCCTCCGTCTCTTCATGCACCGGGTCCATGGGGCCGAAGGCCAGATATAGACCACCGCCGGATACCACGCATTCCAGATCCTGACCGTGGTAAAAGCAGTAGCCGCTAACGCTGTCCTGCTCAGGGTGTTCAGAGAACACCTCCTGAACGTCGGCATAGCCGTCATCCTGCGTGTACCCGGCATTATGCAAGGCAATCACACCCCGCTTATTGAGCGCCAGGAACGCCTGCTCCAAACGGTCGCAATCCGTTACCGCCGGCCATTGGCGCTTTTCCCGTTCCAATTCACTGAAAGCGGCGTCCACGGCCTGCTCCACCGCTTGTTCGTCCAGTTCTCCCGGTTCATACATCTCCTCACACAGGATCTCGATGATGTCATCACGCTCATCGAACCCGCCGCGCACCAAGGCCCGTATTTCACCCAGCGTATCCACTGAAAGAGACATATTCGTTCCCTCCTCGGGAGCGATTGGCCACGCCATGCGACGTGGAGGTTAGAGTTTTTGCCTTACCAGGGTCATACATTACCCTTTCAATTCGGTGAACGATCATCCCACTTAACGATAAACGGCCTGGCCACCTCATTGTTGTCCACGATGATATGCGCCTTTTCCATGGGATGACATCGCTGCCTATAAAAAGCCTGCCCACCCGTATAGCGGCGGTTCAGAGGGTGATCCGGGGAACAGGGGCCGCTATCCCGCTGCTGCAAACGGGATACGGAAGTATCACTGCGGATATCCAGATAGAGGGATAGATCCCAATACCCGCTCAACTCCGGCCGCTGCAGGAAAATACCATCAAAGAGAAGCACATCCCCCCGAGTCGCCTCCCGCGGGGAGACGACCACCGGTCTATCCATAGCCACACGCAGGGTTGCGCTGTTCACCTTATTTGCAATGGCCGTTGCGATTCGCTGGAGCAATCTCTTTCGTTGTTCCATGCCAGCCATGCTCTTTGCAATCGACTTTATGACAGGGCGGCGTTCAAGATCTCCGCGGCTCTGGCCAACGGATACTCACAACCACCAACGGCAATCGTTCCGGCATGAGGATGCAAAAGCAGCTCGTACTCCTTATTACCATCCGGGTAACGCGCCAGTGTCAGCAGGATAGCCCGCCCTTCCTCCTTTTCGCCTCGCAGATCCCAAAGCCCATCTCGGAGATCCAGCAGGACCTCGGCCGTCTCCGTATCAATGAGCAGCGGAGCATGGACCCAGTGAGACATTCTCATCTCACGAGGCACGGTATCCAGCCTGTACCTTCCGTTATGAAAGAGTGTACTCATCCCTGTTCATACCATAAGTGGTCAGGACGCCTCGAGCTTGTCCTGGGTGCGGGTGTCGAAATCGCTGGCGTCGTGACGTTCACGAAGCTGGGTTTCAGGCTTGCCGAAAGTCCGGTTCACCATGCGGCCACGACTTACCGCCGGGCGGGCGTCAATTTGCTTGGCCCAACGAGTCACGTTCTTGTAGGACTCCACATCCAGGAATTCAGCGGCGTCGTACAAACGTCCCAATACCAGCTGTCCATACCAGGGCCAGGTGCTCACATCGGCAATCGAATATTCATCACCAGCCAGATAAGTGTTCTCCGCCAGGTGGCGATCCAACACGTCGAGCTGGCGTTTCACTTCCATGGTGTAGCGATCGATGGGATAGCGATACTTCTCCGGGGCATAGGCATAGAAGTGGCCAAAGCCACCGCCCAGGAAAGGCGCCGCGCCCTGCTGCCAGAACAGCCAGTTCATACACTCGGTGCGAGCCCCGTGCTCCTTGGGTATCAGAGCGCCAAATTTCTCCGCCAGATACAGGACAATGGAGGCGGTTTCAAACACACGCTGCGGCGGATCCACGCTGTGATCCATCATGGCGGGAATCTTGGAGTTAGGATTGATCTCCACGAAGCCGCTGCCGAATTGATCGCCTTCGCCGATATTGACCAGCCAGGCGTCATACTCAGCCCCCGCATGGCCCAGAGCCAGCAATTCCTCCAGCATTACCGTGACCTTGACGCCATTGGGCGTGGCCAGGGAGTAAAGCTGCAATGGGTGTTTGCCCACCGGCAGTTCTTTGTCATGGGTGGCACCGGCGATGGGCCGGTTGATGTTGGCGAACTTACCGCCGTTGCCGGGCTCCCATTGCCAGACTTTCGGAGGCGTATAGGTGTCGTCGGTCATTGGAATGCTCTCACGATTAGTCAAAGTCGGTTGACGTGTAGCATGCCAACACAAACCCAGGCGAACGGCAAGGCACTCCCCTTGCCTGATCCTGCCCGATCCTTTGCCGTGTCAACGCCACCAGATAGCGTCACCCCAGTTCCGGCCATCGGTGATCTCTATCTAGAGCACATGGATCTCTTCCAGAATGATGTTCAGTGTGTCATCGACACTTTCCAGACGAAAGCTCGCGGTCAGGTCCGACCACTCTCCATTCAATGGCAGATCGTAGTACAGGAAACCGACAAGCCGACTAAGCCAATTCCATGTGTAATAGTGGGTAGGGCTTACCCTGCCCATCCAAAGGCGAGCGACCCACTACCGAGAAGCCGATGCGTTTATAGAAGCCCAGAGCCTGGTCGTTCTGTTCATTAACGTCTACTTTTGTGGCTCCTTGCCACTCCACGGCATACGCTGCCAGTAAAGACCCGACACCGGTTCCACGTGCCTCCGGTGCGATGAACAGCATCTCTATGTTCCCTTCGCTCACGCCACAGAACCCCTTAATCTCGCCGGATTCATCCCGGGCACAAGTAAGCTCAACCGCGTCAAAGTATTGCTCAAGTATAAGCGGCCTGAGCGCCTCTATATCTTCTTCCATTAGAAAGTCGTGAGTTGCCCTGACGGACGCTTCCCAGATTTCTATCAAACGACCATGGTCGCCCTTCTTGGCGCTTTCAATCCGCATATCTCACCCTAGTAAATCAGCACTACCCAGCCCATGAAACTGTTCGTATGCGGCCGCCTCCAACTCACCGTTGCCGGAAAGCATGTTCCCCTGTTCGTCCCGGATCGTATACGCCTCCTGGATACCCCCGATGCCCGCACTACCATCCAAACCAAGAAGCAGCGTGTAGAAGACGTCCGTCAACGCCACATCCATAGCTGCCCAAAGTTTCGCTTGCTGGTCAGTAGAAAGCCCTATTTCCCTGATTCGCTGCGCGGCCAGCCCTTGCCCTTCTCGAAGCTGCCTCAGAGTCGAGTCTTTCTCGGATTTCCAGCGTGCTGCAAATTCTTTGGCGTCCAAAGCTCACAATCCTCTTATAACTCAGCGGCGAAGCAGATTTTCTGTATGTACCTTCATCTATCGGTGACTGACCTTGTAATGCCGCTCCACTCTTGCGGAAACCTTTCCCCACTTTGACTGCCGTACTCGCGCCTGGTGCGCTTCAAAAGCGTCATTATCCGAAAATACCTCATGGACATTGAATCTGTACGGATTGGACACATCCTGGGACACCTCAAAAAAGAGGCAGCCGGGTTCTCTTAAAGTAGAATCAATATGCTTCGCCAGCTCGGCCTTGACGGCTTCAAGATCGGGCTCGGGTACCACGATGTACCCTTTCAATATCACTTTCGACACCGCCAAACTCCCTTATCGACTCTGCTATCCCAGGCCTCTTCTGACTATCCGTCCAGTTTCGATATGGCAGCCGCCAGATTTGTCCTGGCCTGCTGCTCGCGCTCCGTCAGGAAAGGTTCGTTCTGAAAGATCCTGGGGCGATCAAGAAAGCCCTTGAGCACCTCCACTCTCTTCTTTCGATATAAGGGCCATGGCACCATCTTGTATTCGCTGCGCACGCCTTCTTCAAAGATCTGGTAAGTTGCGGGGTCCGCCCCCAATACAGCCAGATCAATATCCACTAACAACGATTCATCATTCGTCTTCGCAGGAGCATTGTGCTCGGTCACCATAATGAGACGGTGCACTCTGTCCACGGTATCGTTGAATGTATCGTTCTCCAGCAAGAAGGATCTTGCCCAGTCGGCGCTTTTCTTTTCGTTCTTTCCTGAAAGCGGCTTATAGATGGCATCATGAAACCATAAGGCCAACTCTACTTCACGGGGGGACTGTATATCCGAAACGCATCTATCCAGATGTCGAAGACAAGCGGAAACATGTTCTCGCGAATGATAGTAACGGCCCTTCTCTGAGTAGGAAGACACCAGGGAGCGATACGTCTCGGTATTGTCGCCGAAGTCCCACAGCGCCATAAGTCGGGCCCAGCGCTCCGGATTCATCTCTGATTCGTCGAGCATCGTGTCATTATCCCTGCAGGATTGATTTTCTGCCCCGCTCGCTGACTTGCCCCACTCCCGCGGCGATCAACTTGTCCAGCAGCGCATCCCGACCGTTCTCCATGGACCATTCCATTTCGTCATCGGTTATAACGGTGGCGACAAGAAGATCCATCCGCCCGTTGGGCAGGTCGACTCCCAAAGGCAGAGGCTGCCGTGCCTTGCTGATCAGCACATTGACAAGGTCGCCTTCAGCGACCTGAATTTCCTGAACCGTGAGACCGTTATAATCCTCCACCCGCTTCAGGATACCCACATCATTCAGAATCTCGGCATTGACCGTCCATTGCATGAAACCCAGCGGCCAATCCACATTTTCTCTGGTGATCACCAACATCTCATAGCCATAACCGGCGGTGCCACCCGGACTTTCCGCCTGCTCTTTCGCCTTCAAGGTACCTGTCTGGCGCACTACACGGCCCTGGTCATCGGTTTCCACCTCGGAATCCGTCATCGTAGCATTCGCTGGCATATCCGAATTGGTCATGCCAAAAGTGGTGTACACCCACAAATCCTGCCCCAGCTTGTCCGCGGACATGACATAAAGCCCACCACCTGGCCAAACCCCGATCATGCTGGGCAGCTTCAGTATATCCTCGGGAAACGATCCGATATGTTCTTCGTAGTATGTCGTTCTGGCATCATAGACACTCTGCCAAAAAGCCTCGGCATCTTTCGAGGGCCTAATCACGGATCGGGCATCATAATCACTTTTCGATTTTGAACCAAAAATCTTCTTAAAGATCCCTTTCATAATCGACTCCCTAGAATATTCAGGAAAGAATGAGAGGCAAGTTCTGCATTCTTCCCGTAACAGGAACTTTCCCGGCTACTCCGCTCTATCTCATACCAAACCTGATCACCACTTCAGTGAATACACTAATTGAAAGTCTTAGCGGGCCATACCAAATATTATCTCTGCCGCCGTAACCCCCACCTATGTCTCTGTGGTTTTCTTCGTCCTCCAGAACGGAAGCAACAGTCGAGTAGGCCATCTCATCATGTTTGCCCTTCAAGTAGTGGAGCTGATTATTTAGATGATTAACAACCACCGACTCAACCGCCCACGTGCAAGCCATGATGCCTTTTCTACCAAGCAAGGCCGAAACAAGCCCCATAAAGTAGCCCCCGATGCCACACAACCAGAAGCTTTTGCATTTAACGCCATTTCTGGCCTGTATTTCATTCCAGAATATCTGCATATGCCGCTTTTCATCCTGCAGAAATGAGTCCAACAATGGAACCAGGTCAGGCATAAGAATCTTTGCAATAAAAAGTTGGGAACGATATATATTTATCGCACCGAACTCTCCGGCGTGATTCACTTTTAGAATCTTCTTTGGAGTATCCAGGCTTCCCTTTCCATCTCGATACTTCATTACGTATACGGCATCCATTTATAAAGTCGTTGACGTCAAGACGGAAAGTACGGCCGGAAATACTCTTCTATCGCCTGACGGCAGCAGCCATCTTCACCACGCCAGTACTCGGCAAACACCCAGTCGTTTCTTCCCTTTACCGGCCGGTCGTAGCTGCCGGGTTTTAACACACCGATGCTTGCCAGAATCTCGATGATAACCTGCCGCTCCGCCTTGCTGGACTTTACAACCGAGGCCAGCCGCTTCTCAAGTGCACCTGGATAATCATCGGGCTGTGAGCTTTCAATTACACTCAGTATGCCGTTCAGACAATCGACATCATCAGCCGTCGGCTCGGGAATCTCGCACCGCTTAAACTCCCTCAAGTCAAAAAGGGTGTAGAGAATGTCACCATGGCGAACACCGCCCCATTTTATCCGCTCGAAATTCAATACATTAAGATCACTTTCCTCATAGGACTCATGCCCTATCACCCCATACCGGCAGTCTTTGCAAATACCGCAAACGTAAGAGTGCGCGGCCGGCTTTCCGTCCACATAGTGAGTTCCGGAGACAACAGGAGTGTAGTGATGGTCGGGGATGCTCCTTGCAATCACATAAGAGGACAGGGCGGAGCGCCAATCCAGACGGCGACGACTCAGACTACTGACAAACCCTTTGGCCACCGCCTCCACAGGGGTCTCGTTCACCAATCTGACAATGGCAGCCACGCAGTCATCATGTGAAATCGAAATGGGATCAAACATCAACCCCTTTGATTTCGCATACTCGAAGTCCGGCCCTGTCAGAACCCTGTCCTTTCTGTCAATCCAACCGTTCTTCCAAAAGGTGGAAAGCAGTATTTTCTTGGCTTTCTTGTCCATTACCCGGCTCAATCCCTTGCTTGCTACAGCATGGATGTTACAGAAATTCGCGAGCGAGCTCGCGTCCCCCAGCGACGTCGTAACTCGACGGTCATGATGTTGATAGCAGAGTACACGCCAAAGCCGACCCTAAAACGGAATTATTTCTCCCTCCCCTGGTCTCTAGTACCCGGGAGTTCCTTTGGGACCGGGGCGACCGGGAAGATAGCGGTTTATTCCGCTGTCGGCTCCACCGCTCACACCATGTATACTGCGCGCCGAATACGCCAGCCAAGCCGGCGCCAGAGGATTTCAAACGGAGACAGGCATGACAACGCTGGTTTTGAACAGTTGGCGCCAACGGCTTGGAGCGTGGATCGAGTCACCGCCTGTACGGCACCTGATTACCGGCCTGATCCTCCTCAATGCCATCGTGCTGGGGGTGGAGACTTCCGCCACCGCGGAAGAAGCCGCCGGCGGATTACTGGCGCTGCTCAACAGTGTCATCCTGGCGGTGTTCGTGGCGGAGATCCTGATCAAGCTGACCGCCTTCGGCCCCCGCTTCTTCCGCTCCGGCTGGAATCTCTTCGATTTTCTCATCGTCGGCCTCTCCCTGGCTCCCACCTCCGGTCAGTTGGCGATCCTGCGCAGCCTTCGCATCCTCCGGGTACTGCGGCTCCTGTCCACGGTAAAACGGCTGCGCATGCTGGTGGAATCCCTTATGCACTCGCTGCCCGGCATCGGCTGGACCGCGGCCTTGCTGCTGATGATGTTCTACATCTTCGGAGTAATGGGTACGGAACTGTTCGGCGAGGCGTTCCCGGAATGGTTTGGCACTCTGGGCGCCAGCATCTATACCCTGTTCCAGATCATGACCCTGGAAAGCTGGTCCATGGGGATCGCCCGTCCGGTGATCGAGCAGTTCCCCCATGCCTGGATCTTCTTCGTCCCCTTCATTCTTATCTCCAGCTTCATGGTGTTGAACCTGTTCATCGCCATCATTGTCAACGCCACCCAGGAGGTGCACGACATGGAACTGCGGGAGGAAAGGGAGCGGGAGAACCAGCGCGCTCATGATGAACGGCAGGAGATGTTGGACCTTCTGAGAACAATGGAAAAACGCCTGGGCACGCTGGAAGAACGGCTATCGGGGCGACAGGGCGGGTAAAGGATTCCGCTCTTTTTACTCCGCTAGACCCAGCTCCCTCTGCTTCTTCTTGGTCAGTCCCGAGGCAACAATACGGTGGGATTCCTTGATGTAGTACCTGAGCTGCTCATCCGACTCGGCGGGAGCATCGTATTGCTGTATCCACTTCATGCCGCGGGAAGCCAGATAGGGCGCCGGCCGGAACCCGGGTTCCTCACTTAGAATATGGAAGTTCAAATCCGAAGCCTTGAACGTGAAGGCCGGCTGGCCATCCTTTTGCCACCCTCCGATAGCGAAAACCTTGCCTCCGACCTTCCAGACATGGGAACCGCCCCACTGCACGACATGGGAGGCCGCGGGCAGGGAGCGGCAAAATGCATTGAATTCCTCGTAGGTCATATCAACGGCTTCCCGGCGATGATGAAAACCGACTCTCTTGTTGCCCGCCATTCGTGATCGATGTAGAACCCCGCATTGGTCAGCAACGTCACCAGTCCCTTCTGGCTCAACGGACTGACATGAGGAGCAAATCCCAGACGCTGCATGACGGGAATCACCCATCGCCAATAGAACGCCATCTCGGCCACCAGCGCAGTACTGGAGACAAAGACGCCTCCAGGCTTAAGCAGGGTATGAACACGGTGGATCGCGCCCTCGGCGTCCTCCAATAAGTGGAGGATATTCAACCCCAGCACCGCATCAAAGCTGGATGGCGCCAGGTCCAGCGTCTCCAGACTCCCCTCCTGGAAGCGGATATTTCCGATTCCCGCCTCACGAGCTTTCCGTTCCGCGATCTCCAACATCCTGGGAGAAACATCCGTGGCCAGAATATGGTCCACATGAGCGGCATGTTGGATGGCGGTACTGCCGGTACCACAGCCAAACTCCAACACCGACCAATCGCGCTGAAAATAGCTCCGGGTTATCGACAGCTTCTTCTGGTAGGTTTCTTCGTCCTTGACCGGGCTCTTGGCGTAACGAGGTGCCGCCTTGTCCCAGAAGACTTTCGCGCTTTTCATCCTCGCAACTCCTGAAAGGTGTCTAACTGGACTTACCGGCAAGCGCCGGAGACTCAGCCGGTACAGGGGGACGTTGCAACAGATTCACACAGGCGGCAATAGCCAATAGTAGCGGAGATACCCAAAAGCCGGCTTCAATGCTGCCCGTTACATCGGATATGGCGCCCGCCAGGATCGGGCCAATGGTCTGGCCAAATGCGAACCCCACCGTCAGCAGCGAGATGGCGGCGGTCCAGGACGCGGGCGACAACTGACGCTGGGCAACGATGGTAATCGAGGTGGGGCCCGCCATAAAGCTGCCGCCGAACAGGATCGCCGACAGGAACATCGCCACCGGTCCCGGATAGAGCAGAACCGGCAAGGTGCCCAGCATGGCCGTTGCGAAAACCAGGGCCGGCCCGCGACCATCACTGAAAGCACCCAGCAGCCGCCCCCATAGGAGATTGGTAACAGCGGACACCAGCCCCAGCGTGAACCAGAACCAGATCATCTGCTCGCTACTGCCCCCCTGCTCCTGCAGCAGCGCCATAATGAAAGTCATGTAACCGACATAACCGGCCCCAAAAACACCGTAGCCGATCAACGTCGGTGCGATCCGCCGGCACTCCCGGGCATTCAGCAACGCCATGGTGCCACCCGCCGGCTGATGCACTCGGCGGGCAGCCAACCAGGCGGCAGGCAAGCCGGCGGCGCCGAGCAGGCCCAACACGATCCAACCCTCCGGCCACCGCTGCGCACCATCCTGCAGGATGATCGGCAAAGCCACCCCGGCGAGAATATAGCCGGCTCCCCTAACGGCTTCGTCTATGGATACAGCTCCGCCACTGGGGCATCGGCAGTCAACTGGCCAATCAGGCCGGGCAGGTCCCGTACTTTCAGAGGAAGATGCTCACCAAGCTCACGCAGGAATGGGCTCCATCCCGCCATATCACTTCGAACTTCCAGGTTGTAGCCCGACTCAGTGGCAAGAACAACAAAGGTCAGCAAGGACGCCGGGACTTCCAGGGCATAGGCGTGAATACCCGCCACATCATCAAAAGCAACGGAGATGATGTTTCCGGAAATACTGATTTCAACGGAGCCTGTGTTTATGCAAACGGAATCAACCAATGTTCCCTCCCTGAAACCAGGCGTTCAAAGTTTGAAAGTGGTCTTCATCAGGGCTCATCAGAAACCGACCCGAACGGACCTTCTTCGGCGACGCCAATCACTACCTTACCCCGACAGCGCCCGGTGCGGCTACGCTGGTAGGCCTGCTCGATATCGGTAAGATCAAATTCACTGTCGATCACCGGCCTGAGTTTTCCCTCATCCACCAGGACCGACAAGATTTCCAGATCCTTGCGCCGGGGAGCCACCATGATGTTCGCCGCATTCCGGCCCAACATACGGTATATCGGTGTCCCCAGCATCGACCGGGCATGACCTCCGGTGGAAATGAACCAGCCGCCGGGCGCGATCAGATCGGCGCAACTGCGAGGGGATTCATTGGCGGCCACATCAAAGACCAGATCGAAGCTCCCAGCGCCGCGGCGGTAATCTCCAAGGGTATAATCGATCACCTCATCGGCACCAAGGTTACGAACGAAATCCGTATTTCCACCGCTACACACCCCGGTCACCCTGGCGCCGAGCGCCCGGGCGATCTGTACCGTGAAAGTTCCCACTCCTCCGGAGGCGCCAATAATCAGCACTTTACTGCCGGCCCGTGCCCGCCCCTTGCGTAATCCTTGCAATGCGGTAAGCGCCGCCAGTGGCATGGCCGCGGCTTGGCGAAACGACAACGAGACCGGTTTCTTGGCAATACACGTCTGCTTGATACGTGTCCGCTCCGCCAGGGACGCGGTGCGCAGATTCATGTCCATGCCATAAACCGCATCACCAACTTCAAAGTCGGAAACATTGCGCCCGGTCGCGATCACCGTCCCCGCCAGGTCATCGCCAAACAGTGGCGGGAGTCGCCGGCTCAGCACGGGAGTCGCCAGCAGGGCGAGGTGATAATTGAGCTTCCAGTCCTTGGGGTTAACGGAAGCCGCCCGCACTTGCACCACCACGTCATCCGGCCCTGGTTCACCGGGCTCCGGCATCTCACGAACCACTAAACGAGGTTTGAGCCCCCAACCTGTAATCACCACCGCCTTCATGCCGATGCTCCCTCAACATCACCTTGAAACAGCTTAACAAGCCAGGCCCATCATTGTGCGCCGTTTCAGCGACAGGGCTCGATGCAACGGAAGCGCCAGTCGGCCAGATCGTATCCCAAGGCCGGACGAGAACCTCCTCACAATAGATATTTCGCGGCCACTGATCCGATCGCCAGGAGAGCACCGCCAACCATCACCATGGTGATATCCTTGTAGCCTCCCCAGGCAATGAAGAGCAAACCAACCGCCGCCCCCAGGTCGCGGAGATCATTCCCATGGAAGGCAAAGTCGATCAGGTTTATCACTCCCAGCAATGCAGCCGCCACAACAAAGATCCAGTTGCCGGTGGTCATATGGGATTTGCTTTCCAGTTCTGTCATTTGAATACAGCTCCTTTTGAAGCCACGCCACGGTTCAATACCGGTCTAACTTCCCGGGGCCGCAAGCACTCCGGAAATGGACGGCGGGGCGGCGGGCCGGGAGTACATGGCCTTCAGGTATTCGGTCAATCTCGGCATATCGCCCAGCATCTCCTCTTCGTTGGCCCAATCCAGTGTATAGGCGGCGTTGAAGTCGGCCACGCTAAGCCGGCCGGCAACCATGAACTCATGCGTCTTCATATGCTGCTCGAGCACGGCCAGCATCTCCAGGCACTCCTGCCTCGCCAGATCCACATCCTGGGGTAGCTGTTTCTCTTCCGGGTACAAGAAGGTATGACGAGCGATACGCCACAACGGCTGCTCGATTTCGGTAGCCAGGAAAAAGATCCAACGGTACATCTTCGCCCTGTCCTCCACGGTCTCCGGGACAAAACCAGCCTGGGAATATTTATCAGCGAGGTAAAGCTGGATTGCGGACGACTCGGTGATCACCAGATCGCCGTCCACCAGAACAGGGACCTTGCCGGCGGGGTTAAGGGCGAGAAAGTCCGGTTCCCGAGTCTCGCCCTTCAGAATATCCACCGGGAGCATCTGGTACTCCAGGCCCAGTTCATTAAGCAACCAGATAGCACGCAGAGCACGGGTCGGGGGTGTTCCGTACAACTTGATCATTGTCAGCTCCATCGATTCGCACAGCCTGTTGTCCAGGTTAGTCGAATGGCGTCGATGGACTTCGACATGCGGTCAGCCTGGCATCAGTTCATGGGCCAAAGACGTATTTTCCGTTTACCACCTCCACATTAGGCGGCCTGCGGTGCTTGCTGAAATAGTCGTAGCCTTCTTTGAGGTTTTGCCAAAACGCATACCAGCGATGGGAACTGTATTTTGACAGCGTTTCTTCCTCAAGCCGGAACGGGAAAGAATGGACTCTGAAATAGGGTTGCCCCGACTGCAGGGCCGCCGCGGATAACGCGTATATTTCATTTATATAGGCATCGGTCATGGCGTAGCAGCCAATGGATACGCAGTCGCCGTGCACCATCAAGGCACTGCCTGTGCGGCCATGATAACGGTCATACTGATTCGGGTAGCCGAGATTAAAAGACAGGTGAAAGCGGCTCCAAGGGTTGAGGCGATCCGCCTTGACGAAGTAAAAGCCCTCCGGGCTTTGGTTATCCCCCTCTTTCAGCTTGGGGCCGAGTGCACCAGAAAAGGTACAGATATCGTAATCCCTGAAGTGGACGAAGCGACCGTCCTTGGACTCCACCCAGACTTCGAGAACCCCCGGGTCCTTGAAGATGCGGATGAATATTGGCGCGCCATACTTCAGCCCCTTCTTTGCAAGCGCCGCCTTCAAAGACGCCTCCACACTCGCGATCGCCTTTTCCGCCCGAGGGCTGGAAGGGATTTCAGCGGCAGGCATTCCGGGGCTTACCGACATGAGCAATACGCATGCCGCAACTTTGAGTCCATTCATATTCACCACACGATCAAGATGAGGCCTTCGACAGCGTGCTCTCCCATCTGGCCGCCCGCGCCGCATGCAGCTTTTTATAGCTCTCGATCAGGCGCAGGTGTTTGTCCAGGCCATCCAGCTGCATGTTGGTGGGCGTCAAACCAGGGAAGCGGACGGAACCATCCACGGCGCCGACCACGCTACTCATGGTGTCCTCACCATACATACGCCGCAGGCTCACCAGGTAATCGTTCAATTCCAGTTCCTCGTCCAGAGTAATCTCCAGCACGGCGCTGACCGCACGATAGAACAGATTACGCTCCACGGTATTGTCGTTGTACTGCAGGAAGGCCTCCACCCGCTCCAGGGCATCCTCGTGCTGTCCCAGGGCCAGACTGATCAGCAACTTCAGCTCCAGAACCGTGAGCTGACCCCAGACGGTGTTTTCATCGAACTCGATGCCGATCAGGGTGATGATGTCGGTGTAGTCATCAATCTGACTTTCTTCCAAGCGCCACACCAGATCGGCCAGTTGATCGTCATTCAGGCTATGCAGATTCAGGATATCTTCCCGATAGTCCAGGGCCTTGTTGGTATTGTCCCAGATCAAATCATCCACCGGGTAGACCTCGGAGTAACCGGGTACCAGAATCCGGCAAACCGGCGCGCCCAGGTCTTCGTACACCGCCGTGTACACTTCATGACCCATATCTTCGAGAATCCGGAACAGGCCAGTCGCCTCCTCTTCATTATTGTTTGAAGAGCTGCCGGAAAAGTCCCATTCGTGGAAGTCGTAATCGGCCTTGGCGCTGAAGAAGCGCCAGGACACCACCCCGGTGGAATCGATGAAGTGCTCCACGTAGTTATTGGGTTCGGTTACCGCCAGGCTGGTAAACGTGGGCGGCGGCACATCGTTCAGTCCTTCGAAGCTGCGACCTTGGAGCAATTCGGTAAGACTGCGCTCCAGCGCCACCGCCATGCTCGGATGCGCACCGAAAGAAACGAACACGCCGCCAGTGCGTGGATTCATCAGCGCCACGCAGGCCACCGGGAATTGGCCGCCCAGGGAAGCGTCCTTGACCAGCACCGGGAAGCCCTGGGCTTCCAGCGCCTCGACGCCCTCCACCAGATTCGGGTATTTCGCCAGCACCGCCGGCGGCACGTCCGGCAGCGCCAGCTCTTCCTCGATGATGTGTTTCTTCACCGCCCGCTCGAAGATCTCCGACAAACACTGCACCTGCGCTTCGGGCAGGGTATTGCCGGCGCTCATGCCGTTACTGAGAAACAGATTCTCGATCAGATTGGAGGGGAACCAGACCGTCCCGCCGTCCGAACGGCGCTGAAACGGCAGCGAACAAATTCCCCGCTCCACCTTGCCGGAATTGGTATCAATCAGATTGGAGCCGCGCAGCTCACCCTCGGGGTCATAGATGGCCAGGCAGTGTTCATCCAGAATGCCTTCGGGCAGTTCGTCATCAGGCCCGGGCTGGAACCAGCGCTCGTTCGGATAATGCACGAAGGCGCTGTTGGCGATCTCCTCACCGAAGAACTGATCATTGTAGAAAAAGTTGCAGTTCAGCCGCTCGATGAACTCCCCCAGCGCCGAGCACAACGCGCTCTCCTTGGTGGCGCCCTTGCCGTTGGTGAAACACATCGGCGAGGCCGCGTCACGGATGTGCAGCGACCACACATGAGGCACGATATTGCGCCACGATGCGATCTCGATCTTCATGCCCAGCGTCTCGAGGATGCCGGTCATGGTGGCGATGGTTTCCTCCAATGGCCGGTCCTTGCCCTCGATATAAGTGCGCGCCTCCCCTTCGGGCGCGCCCATCAGCAACGCCTGGGCGTCCTCGTCCAGATTCTCCACCGTCTCGATCTGGAACTCCGGCCCGGTCTGTACCACCTTCTTCACCGTGCAACGGTCGATGGAGCGCAGAATGCCCTGCCGGTCCTTGTCGGAGATGTCTTCCGGCAGCTCCACCTGAATGCGGAAGATCTGGTTGTAGCGGTTCTCGGGGTCGACGATGTTGTTCTGCGACAGCCGGATATTGTCCGTGGGGATATCCCGTGCCTTGCAGTACACCTTCACGAAGTAAGCCGCGCACAGTGCCGACGACGCCAGGAAATAGTCGAACGGGCTCGGCGCCGAGCCGTCGCCCTTGTAGCGGATCGGCTGATCGGTGACGACGGTGAAGTCATCGAACTTGGCTTCCAGGCGGAGGTTGTCGAGGAAGTTGACCTTGATTTCCATGGGGAGAGTCCGGGTTGGAGAGTTTGGCGCGCAGGGGTTTGGCTGGGCGCCATTATCCTGATTTTGCAAGGGTTCGTCTTGGCGGGCTCGAGGGTGTGCAAAAGCACGCCGGTTGCAGCCGTTTTGCCTTTAATTGATAATCACTCTCAACTTATAGGCGCAGTATCGGAACGCATGACCGGGACAGCCACCAACCCACAGCCCCTGCCTCCTCGTTCCCAAGGCGAGATCGGCGCTTTGTATGAGGCGCACCATGGCTGGCTGACCCATTGGCTGCACCGGCGCCTGCGCTGCCCCCAGGACGCCGCGGATCTGAGCCACGATACTTTTTTGCGCCTGATTCTCGGCGATCAACCCTTGGAAGCACTGCGCGACCCCCGTGCTTATCTCCTGGTCATTGCCAGCCGCCTGCTGATCAACCGCCACCACCGCAAACAGGTGGAGGAGGAAGCCCTGCGCCAGGTCGCCACCTTGCTGGAAACCCGGAACAACCTGGGCCCGGCGGAGATCGCGGCGGCCCGGGATCTGTTGGTCAGTGTCCTCAAGCTGCTGGTCGACGAGTTACCCGAAAAGCCCCGCCGCGCCTTCCTTATGGCGCGCCTTGAAGGGCTCAGTTACCGGCAGATCGGACGCCGGCTGTCGGTCTCTGAAAGCAGCGTCAAACAGTACCTGGCCCGGGCGCTGGCCCATTGCCACGCCCGGCTCTATGACAGCCTGGACACACCGTGTCGGACCTGAACCGTATTCGCCAGCAAGCCGCCGAATGGGTGGTGGCCCTGCAGGAGGCCGGGGCCGATGAGCGCGCGCGGCTGCAGGCGGAGTGCGAAATCTGGCAGGCGGAGGATCCACGGCGACGCCAGGTGCTCGAGCAGATCCAGCGAATGTGGCAGGCCTCCGAACCGACCCTCGAACGACGCCGCAAACGCCGGCGTCAACTGACCGGCCTGGGCTCGCTGCTACTGCTGGCCTGGTTCGGCACCCAGCTTCCCTGGGCCTATTGGAGCGCGGACTACCGCACCGCCGCCGGCGAGATCCGTGCCGTGCCCCTGCCAGACGGCAGCCAGGTAGTGCTTAACAGCAATAGCGCCATCGATTTGGACTACACCGAAAGGGCTCGCACCGTGAAACTGGTGCGCGGCGAACTGCTCGCCACCGTGGCCAAGGGCCCGGATGCACCTTTCCAGGTAGAGACGCGGGACATCAGCGCCACGGCTCTGGGCACGCAATACACCGTGAAACTGGCGGACACCTACAGCCGGGTGGCGGTGCAGGAATCCACCGTGGCCGTTACCGCCCATGACAGCGGCGACACCTTCCGTCTGGCTTCCGGGCAACAAGCCGACCTGAACCGCGCTGGATTGATCACCCGAAGCGCCGCCCCCACCCATCGACCGGATTGGGCGAACGGTCAACTGGTCTTCAACAACACCCCCCTGCCGCGTGTGATCGAGCGTCTGCGCCACCATCGTACCGGCATGCTGGTGCTGGACGAGACTCTGGCCGCCAGCCAGCGCCCTCCCCACTTTACCGGCGTGCTGCCCGCCGACGACAGCGACGCGGCCCTGGCACTACTGAGCGACGCCCTGAACCTGAAGGTAAAACACTTCACACCCTGGTACGTGACCTTGAGCCAGAAATAAAAAATTGCCGGGAGCGACTCTTAACGTCGCCTCAGCGACGGTCCGAAGGGTGGCCGCCATGGACGGCGGCCATAAAAAGAATAGCTGTTTGCACTGCCCGATTGGCTTCCTGCTTTGTCTTTATCAGTAAAGACACCGCGAAAATAACGCTGGAGCCAATAATGATCCTGAAGACCGGAACGACATCCCCCAAGGCGCTGCTGCTGCTCGGCTTGCTGGCCCCCTTGCTGCTCACTCATCCAGGCACCGCGCGGGCCCAACCGTCGCTCTCCATCCATTTGCCCGCCCAGCCAATGGATCAGGCGATCATCGAGCTGGCGCGCCAGACCGGCCTGTCCATCGGCGGCGACGCCTCCCTGCTTCAGGGCAAACAGGCTCCCGCGCTCAGTGGTGAGTACACTCCGGAAGAGGCGTTGCATGCGCTGCTGGCCGGCAGCGGCGTCACCGTGACTCGCGGTGCCAGCGGCTACAAACTGGAAAGAATCCCCCAGCAAGAAAATACGCTGGAAGCGGTGTCCGTCTACGGCCGCCAGAGAAACGACACCGTGGCGGCCATCCCGCAGAGCGTGAACGTTTACAACCGGGAAAACTTCGAGCTGGCGGGGGCCCAGACCGTGGGCGAAGTCATCCGCCTTACCCCCAGCGCCAACCGCTCGGGATCAGGCCGGGATATGTTCGCCGATGACTTCCTGATCCGCGGCTTCAACGCCGAGCAATCCGTCAACGGCCTGGGCTTCCGGCAGACCGACCACCCCACCGACCTCGCCAACGTGGAGCGCCTGGAAGTACTGAAGGGGCCGGCCTCGGTCCTCTACGGCCAAATGGAGCCGGGCGGCACCATCAACGTGGTGACCAAACAACCGCTGTCTTACTACCAGGCGGAAGCCACAGCGGAATACGGCAGCTACGACTACCACCGCACTACCCTGGACGTGACCGGCCCGCTCAACGACCGGGTGCGGGCCCGTCTCAACCTGGCCCACCAGGACAGCCACGCCTCCATGGACTACTGGGGCTACGAGCGCCTGTTCGTGGCGCCCAACGTCACCGTGGACCTCACCGACACCACCAACCTGACCGTGGAAGGCAGCTACTCCGCCAACGAATGGACCGCCCTGCCCGGCGGCGCCCCGGCGGAAGGCGCCATCGAGCCCAACCCCAACGGCGACTACAGCGACGACTTCAACATCGCCTGGAAAGACGCCACCACCGAGCGGGATTCCATTTATCTGAACACCCGGCTCGTTCAGGCCATCACCGACACCATCGACGCCCGCCTGAGCTACGCCTACACTCGCAACAGCGCCAACTGGAAGGAATACTCCCCGTTCGGCCTGGGCGCGGACTTCCGCACCCTCGACCGCATCATCTTCGCCAGCGACGACGCCAAGCAAACCGACCACGAGGTGATCCTCGACCTGAGCGGCGAAGCCACCCTGGCCGGCATGACCCACCGCTTTATCGCTGGCGTGAACTACCGGGAATCCGACAGCACCCGCCCCACCCAGGTGTTCCTGATCGACCCCATCGACCTGTACGAACCGGTCCATGGCCCCATGGACCTGAGCACCAAAGCCCGCGACCGCGGCTTCACCCAGACCGACCGCATCCTCGCCGGCTTCGTCCAGGACCGCATTTCCTTCGCCGAGAAATGGCACCTGCTCACCGGTCTGCGCTACACCGACGCGGAGCAATCCCAGAAAACCACCGACTTCATGAACAGCAACGCCGTCACCCGCGCCGAGCTCGGTGAAACCGCCTGGACCACCCAGCTCGGCCTGGTCTACGACCTCACTGACAGCACCTCGCTCTACACCAGCCGCAACGAAGCCTTCGTGCCACAGCAAGGCACCACCTCTGGCCGCCAACCCCTGGACGCGGAAGAAAGCGTGCAATACGAAGTGGGCGTGCGCGTCAACGCCGGCCGCCTCAACATCAACGCAGCCGGCTTCATCATCGAAAAAGACAACATGCCCATCAGCGACCCGCTCAACGCCGGCTTCCTGGTGGCCCAGGGCCACGCCCGCTCCCAGGGCGCCGAGCTCACCGTGGACGGCTACGCCACCAGCAACCTCTACCTGAGCGCCGGCTACGGCTACACCGACACCGAAGTGCTGCGCACCGACGACGCCACCCTGGAAGGCAACCGCTTCGTCAACGTGCCCCTGCACACCGCCGCCCTGCAAAGCCGCTACTACCTCAACGCCGTCACCGGCCTGAGCCTGGGCGGCACTGTCGCCTACGTGGACGAACGCCCCGCCAACGCGGACAACAGCGTCACACTGCCCGCCTACACCCGCGTGGACCTGGGCGCCTACTACGCCGTCACCGACGCCCTGCAACTGGACCTACTATTCAACAACGTCACCGACGAGGAGATCTTCTCCCCCGGCTCGTTCGACGGCGTGATCCGCGAAGAGGGCCGTACTTACCTGGCGCGCGTGAAGTACCTGTTCTAATGGGCCTTATTCAATGAAAATGCGGCAGCGGTTCGTTGTCCTGCACCGCTACGTCGGGCTGGTGATGGCGGGCTTCCTGATCATCGCCGGCCTGACCGGCGCGCTATTGGTGTGGTATTACGAACTCGACGCCCTGATCAACCCGGACCTGCTCCGTGTCGAACCGCCGCACGCGCATAGCGAACCGCTCTCGCCTTTCGTCCTACGGGAGAAGGTCGATGCCGCCTTTCCCAGCGCAACGGTAAACTGGATGATGCTGGCGCCACCGGATGCCCACAGCCCGGTACGCTTCTTCATCGCCCCGGAGCCCGGTGCGGCCGCTCTCCCCATGGACGAAGTGTTCGTCGACCCATACAGCGGCGACATACTGGGAGGCCGCCTGTGGGGTGACATCACCGAGGGCACCACCAACCTGATGCCGTTCGTCCATCGCCTGCATCACTCACTGGCGCTGGGCACCCTCGGCACCTGGGCTTTCGGCATTGTCAGTCTGTTGTGGATCCTGGACTGCTTCATCGGTGCCTGGCTCACCTTCCCGCCCCGGCAAAGCCGTAACGGCCCACCGCGCCCTCGCCGTTTCTGGAAGCGCTGGGCCCGGGCCTGGAAAATTCGCTGGCGCGCCGGCGGCCACAAACGCCACTTCGATCTCCATCGTGCCGGCGGCCTGTGGCCCTGGGCTCTGCTGCTGGTGTTCGCCTGGAGCAGCGTGGCCATGAACCTCTATGCGGAGGTCTATCGCCCCACCACCGAGATGTTCCTGGCTTTCCAGGAAGACCCGCTGGCGGATGTACCCGCACAGGAATCCCCATCCCGCCATCCACACATCGGCTGGGAGCAGGGTTTCCAAATCGCGAAGCAAAGGTTAGAAACGTTGGCGTCAAACCAGGGCTTTTCCGTCAAGGCGGTGGAACGCTTCGCCTATTACCCACACAAAAACGCACTCAAACTCATGGCCCGCACCGGCAGCGACGTCAATCAGCGCTTTGGCGAAACCTGGGTCTACGTGGACGCCACCACCGGCGCGCTCATCGGCTACTACCTGCCAACCGGTGAAGCCTCGGGCGACACCCTCACCACCTGGCTGACGACACTGCACATCGCCGCTCTGGGCGGGCTGCCCTATCGGATAGTGGTTACGTTACTCGGTCTGGTGGTTGTGGTGCTCAGCGTCACCGGAGTGATGATCTGGTGGAGAAAACGGAAGGCGCGGCGGTAGACGGAAAAGCCCCCTTTCTTACTCAGCTTTGTTCAGCATATTCCCTGATCAGCTTTTCATAAGCTTCAAAAGGCGGAAACTGCTCATAGCTGTGTTTGGCTGGTGTCGACACCCAAGGCAGCTTTTCGCTGGTAAAAGTCTCAATGAAAGGCTGACTCCAAACAGGTTGATCAAGTATCCCCGGGCGGATATTCACAAACTCTTCGATCCCCTCGGGCCGGGTAAACATCCAGCTCATGCAATGCGGACAAAAATAATGACGGGATGCGCCGTGCAACCCCCCAATCACCGGCTCGCCTTTTATCACCGAGAAACCCGGGCTGGGGATGGCGGCACTTAACGAGTAGGCACCGGCACTCATCTTCTGACACCCGGTACAGTGGCAGGCCATGGTAAGCAATGGCTGAGCTTCGATGCGCACCCTGACCTGGCCACATCGACAACTACCCTCAATTGGCAACACCTTTCCCGTCATACTCCTCTCCTGCTAATTTCCTGTGATACCTGCCCCTCGAGTCGCCTTCTAGGCGATCCGCGCCGGGGCGCTGCTTTTCTCCAAGCGGATGGCGATCAGCTTGGAGGTGGGTGTAAAGCTGCCGTCGCCATAGCTGTCCATGGGCACCAGCGGATTGGTTTCCGGGTAATAAGCGGCGGCCTGGCCGGCGGGGACATCGTACTCCAGCAGCGTGAAATCGCTGACCCGCCGTTCCTCGCCGTCACGCCATAGAGAAACAACATCGACCTTGTCGCCATGCTGGAATCCCAGACGTTCGAGATCGGCACGATTGACGAACACCACCTTGCGGCCGCCGTGCACGCCCCGGTAACGGTCATGCAGGCCGTAAATGGTGGTGTTGTACTGGTCATGGGAGCGTAGCGTTTGCAGCACCAGATCCGGTTTGGCGCCAGAAGCCAGCGTCTCCGCATCCACCAGAGTGGCCGGTAATGCATGGCTGACCAATTGGGCACGGCCGGATTCCGTGTGCCATTGGCGGTCGCGGACGGGGTTGCCCAGATAGAAGCCGCCCGGCGTCTTGAGCCGCGCGTTGAAGTCGTCAAAACCGGGAATGGTGTCCTGGATCAGATCACGAATACGGTCGTAATTCTCCACCAGGGCACGCCAATCCACCGGTGTTTTGCCCAGCGTGGCTTCGGCGATCCCGGCTATGATCGCCGGCTCGGACCGCATCTGCTTCGACAAAGGCCGCAGCTGCCCATGGGACAGGTGCACCATGCTGAACGAGTCCTCCACGGTGACGCCCTGCGGGCCGTCCGCTTGCTCATCAATGTCGGTGCGCCCAAGACATGGCAGGATCAACGCCTCGTTGCCGCATATCAGATGGCTGCGGTTCAGCTTGGTACTGATCTGAACAGTCAGTTCGCAGCTCCCCAGCGCCTCATGCGTGCGCGCCGTGTCCGGCGTGGCCTGGGCGAAATTGCCACCCAGCGCCAGAAACACCTTGATCTTGCCCGCCACCATCGCCTGCAGCGTGGTGATCACGTTGTATCCGGGCTCACGCGGCGGTGTAAAACCGAACCGTTTTTCCAGGGCGTCGAGCAAGGCCGCTGGCGGCTCGTCGGCAATGCCCACGGTACGATCCCCTTGCACATTGGAATGGCCGCGCACCGGACACAGTCCGGCGCCCTCGCCGAACTGGCCACGCAGCAATTGCAGATTGGCGATCTCCTGGACGGTGGCCACTGAATGCTTGTGCTGGGTAATGCCCATGGCCCAGCAGATAATCACCCTTTTACTGTCGCGATGAATGCGCGCGGCCTGTTCCAGAATGTCACGGCTGATCCCCGATTGAGCCTCGATCTGCTCCCAGCTGGTGGCGTCCACCATCGCCAGGTATTGCTCCATGCCGTCGGTGTGTTGGGCAATGAAGTCATGATCAAACACTGCTTCGCCGCCGCTGGCCAGGGCTTCCCGGTCCCACTGCAGCAACCACTTCACCATGCCTCGCACCGCCGCCATGTCACCGCCCAGAGCCGGGCGGAAGTACGCGGTGTTCAGTGGTGAAGAGGTCTGAGTCAGCATTTCCAGCGGATCCTGGGGCGCCTGGAACCGCTCCAGCCCCCGCTCTTTCAGCGGGTTGAACACCGCCACCTGGGCACCACGTTTCACCGCATCGCGGATCGGCTCGAGCATACGCGGATGATTGGTGCCCGGGTTCTGGCCAAACAGGAACAACGCGTCGGCTTTATCGAAATCAGCGAAGGTGACGGTGCCCTTGCCGGTACCAATACTTTCGATCAAGGCCACGCCGCTGGCCTCGTGGCACATATTCGAGCAATCCGGGAAGTTATTGGTACCAAACGCACGCACGAACAACTGATACAAATAGGCCGCCTCGTTACTGGCACGCCCGGAGGTATAGAAGCTGGCCTGGTTGGGGCTTTCCAGACCGTTGAGATGGCGCGCGATCAACGCGAAGGCGTCCTCCCAACCCATCGGTTTGTAGTGGTCGGTCCGCCGGTCATACACCATCGGCTCGGTGATCCGGCCCTGGAACTCCAGCCAGTAGTCATCCTGTTGCAACAATTCGGTAACGCTGTATTTCTCGAAAAAGGCGGCATCCACGCGACGGCTGGTGGCTTCCCAGTTAACCGCCTTGGCGCCGTTCTCACAGAACTTGATCATGCCGCTTTCGGGGGATTCGCCCCAGGCGCAGCCCGGACAATCGAAACCGTTGCTTTGGTTGGTCTTGACCATGGCATAGAGGTTCTTGAACGGCTGCTTGCTCTCGAACCAATGGTCGGTGACGGCACGCAGGGCGCCCCAACCCGCGGCCGGGCCCTTGTACGGCTTGAAGCGCAGACGGTCGGCGGGGGGAAGAGTGTCGCTCATGGTGCGTCTCCGATGTCCGGACGGGCCCAGGGGCTCCGTGACGGAGCTGATGGATCAGGTTGAAGCCGCTGTAGCGTCACCTCAGGGAAGAAGCGGCGGCAAGGCGAGGTTCAGGATAAGACGATTTGGAGAGTGGGGCAAAGTGGAGAAAGGAAGGGCCCGGCAGCCCTCTCCCCCAGGCATTCTGTCAATTCCCGGGAGACACCATGAACCAGAGAATCAATCCCCTTTATTGAGTGGTTAGCCCTGGGCATTGAAAGCCGCATGATAGTCAACCACCCCACGCGGCAACGATGGCCCCAATGGCAGCACCTGAAAGTACTCAGCGGGAACGTCGGGCAGAATCAGGCCCGCCTCCGGCTTGAAGCCAAAACGGGAGTAGTAAGCCGGATCCCCGAGGAGCACACAGCCCGCCGCATCAATCTCCTTCAGCGCATTCAACGCCGCCTTCATAAGCGCACTGCCAATACCGCGTCCCTGGCGCTCCGGGCTGACCGAGATGGGCCCCAGCCCATACCACCCCGAAGCGCCATCCGAAATTGAAACCGGTGATAGCGACACCTGGCCGATCACCCTGCCCATCTCCACCGCCACCAACGATACGGTGAGAGCTCCCGCCTCTCGCAAGGCGTCAACGATGAACTGCTCGGTATGATCCGTGTGCGGTGCATTCAGAAACGCAGCCGCCGTTACATCATGGATGGCCGCAATGTCGGACGCGGCTTCCGCTCGGATTTCGAAGTTCATTCAGAGATCCAGGTTCACCTTTGCCAATACAACCCTTGATACGACCTACAGTAATAGCGCCTGAACACACCGGCACAGCTAGATTTTTTTCCTGTCCGCGGGGTGATTGACACCGTCATTGGTTGGCACGCCCTCTATCTTCAACGGGTTAATGCCTTCCAGACAGGCGACATTGAAACCATACTGTGAAGGATTGGAGCGTCTTTGATGGTGAGTATAAATCCCGCAACGACCGCAAAAGAAATGCTTCGCCGTCATCGTGTTGAACTGATACAGCCTGAGAACATCGTCGCCTTTCAATATCCGGATACCAGACAGGGGCACCGAGGCCACTATCGCTCCCCTTCGTCGACATAGAGAGCAATCACACCTACGCACCTCAACCAGCCCGTCGGGGAGATCAAATTCAATCTCCACCGCTCCACAATGACATGTCGCCTTGTGTTTTGGCCGAATCGGCACACCATCCACTTCATGGAGGTTATCCATCATAGCTCAATCCTTACACCCCACTTTAGACAGCAATCAAATAGCCAGCCGGCAAAAGGCGGGCCTGTCCCTCTTATTTACCGGGACGCTCCATCGGCCAGATAGTCAGCCCCAAGAGGACCAACCCTCCCACAAAAACACCTTGTAACGCCGCGACCACAGGAACCATAAAAACCATAAGCACGGTATGCAAGGACGCTTCAAGCCTCACAAACGTCCACAGAAGAATAAACGGCACAAAGGTGACCGTCATGCCGACAAACCAGCCTCGCCAAATCGACTTGAAAAGATAGCCTTTATCCATAAGACACCACTCGCGATCTATTCATAAAGCCTGGAAAGATCAGCGCCATGCTCCAGCGCCAGCTGATAATAGCCCTTCCCCAGGTCCACTCCGACCATGGCGGCGACATCATGTAAAACCGAACCTTCGGAGAACCTCAAATCCGAACGTTCCAAGAAGCTCGCTGGCATGAAGTAGTCCTTACGGACAAGGTCATCCCGACCCATGTAGTGCAGAGCGTTGACGACTGCCTGAGAGTTAGTGGCATGGACGGTCTTCCTTATGTCGATACCTTTTTCTATGGGAATGCTGATTTCTCCGTATTCGAAGTAAAATCTCTCGGCATTGGTGATAACCATGGGAAATTCCACCGTCTTGGGATTGACTTCCCGATGATCCAAGTACCGCCAAGCGGGCTTGTAGAGTTTCTTATAAAACGAGCTCTTGAAAATGTAGAGCCCTGGGATCAGCACCTTCAGATGCGCCAGGTCCCTCGAGTCGATACGGCTGTATATCCCCTCGTAGACCTGTATGACGTAGCAGTCCTGAACGAAGTTGAAATTGCCGTAATTTCCTTCCTTGGCCTTTCTCTGCTCCGGATCAAACGTTATCCGCCCGACAATGAACTTGCCTCCGGCGAGTTCCAGACCAAAATAATCACCTACACGCAGCTTTTTACTCATGGCTCCACAACATCCCGGTCATACCCTTCCTTTTTATTTCCAATCAGAGCGCCATACAAGCAATGCCCAGACAGCAATAGCGATTTCCAGTGCGAACGACCAATGCAAAACGAAGTTCAGCCACCAGGGCTGATAAACAGCCGGGACCGTGAAAAGCGCATAGGGCTTGTCGATAAACGGCGCCAACCACCAGATATCGCCCACTATAGTGTCCAGCAACATATGGATAAAGCCGCTGATGAAAAAGATAAGCGCCAGGGCCGCTCCGGCTTTCTGGCGGGCCAGCTTGAACCACAGGCCAGCCAATAAAAGCAACGAGATCCACAGAATAGGATAGTGCGGCCAATAGGTGTGATGATGGCTTTGCCGGTTATCCACCAGATAGAAGTAAAACATGTCCAGGTCCGGAGCGATGGCGCCCAGAATACCCGCCAGAACAAAAGCGGTGGTGGCCACCCCCGTATCCGCGAATCGTCTGAAGAGTAACTTCGCTGACACATAACCCGCCGGCAAATGACCGATGAACATCTGGACCTCAACATTACGTAGTCCCGAACGATCTTACCGGCAACGGACAGCCGTGCAACGTCGCACCCGGACAAATTCACGCCTCACTGCCGCGCTCGCGCCATTTATGAATATAAGGAAGCGCGAACAGGTACAGCCCGGTGAGCAACATCAAGGCAAGTGGGAGTAACGGGGAGTAGGTAATCCAGGCCGGCGGCTCACCCCGCGCCATGGCGACAAAGTTGGCAACGACGGTCAGCGTGAAGAGGATGGAAAGCAAGCGATGGCATTGCCGGATCCTTCTACTGAATGAAGAGCTTCGCGGAGTATTTGGTAAAATGCTCATGCTTGCCCCTCCTCAACCCCGCGTCTGTATCATCTTCCAGCCATTGCCCGACGGATCGCGAAAACCGGCGTCCACGGTGCCGTAGCGGTCCACGGGCTCCTGCGTGAACTCCACGCCCAGGGCACGCATCCGCTCATAGGCGGCGCGGCAATCGTCCACCTCCAGTACCAGGGCCGGCATCGCGCCTTTGGCCACCATGGCGTGCAGCGCCTGCGCCGTTGCCTCATCGTGTACCGGCGGCCCCGGCAAGAGCAGCCCAAGCTGGAACGACAGCTGATCCGGGTGCTGCACGGTGAGCCAGCGATAATCACCATTGCGCACATCCGTGTGGACCTGAAATCCGAGCTTATCGACATAGAAAGCGAGCGCCTCATCCTGGTCTCGCACGTATATGCCGGCGACCTGAACGCCTTGAGTCATAGGACCTCCTTTGGTTGGGCCCCTTTTGTACCGTCAGCCAGACGGCGCCGCTTCTCCAAAACTGCGGTTCTGAGATCGGGCCGGTGGGCGGCTCCCAGGACGCAGGCGGGCACACTCTCGAGCCCGCGCCGAGCAGCCCTCTCCTGAACCCGAACCTCCCCAGGGCTCTTACCCGTGATATCGCGAAAGGTACGCCCGAACGTCCCCAGACTCCTCCAGCCAGTGCGGAAGGCGATATCGGTGATAGGCAGGTCGGTGTCCCGCAACAGCGCCGTCGCACGCTCAATACGCCGGGTCAGCAGGTAACGGTGCGGCGGAACGCCGAAGGCCTCCTTGAAGGATCTGGCAAAATGGGCCTCGGAGACACAACTCACACTCGCCAGACGGGAAACAGGCCAATCCTCGTTCGAGGCCGCATCCATCCGGTCCTTGGCACGCAGCAGGCGGCGTAGCAGTTCTGGATTCTGGCTGGTGGTGCTTTTATTCATATTCGCTCCATCCACGAAGCAAAGCGCTTGGGTTCCCTACCTATCAATCAAGTCCCGCTCCAAGGCCATTCGCAACTCGTCAGGCAGCAGAACCGGGCGCATGGTGTCAGGCGATACACAGACCTGCGTCAGGGAGGCGCGGAAGGTCTCGGTCTTCTCGGCGTTATGCGCGACGAACAGCAACGAGAAAGAATGGGCGCCGATCTCCTTGATCGACACCTCTATGTCGATCTTCTGATCCCAGGTCATCGGATGCAAGAACTCGATGGACAGCGCCCGGGCGGGAGGAAGAACACCCATTGAGAAGATGCGCCGCGCCGCGGGACCTTCAAGCAGGTGCGACAAGAACTCCAGCCCGGCTTCAACCACGAAATGGCTGACCCTGGGTGTGTAGACGACCCCGCCGGGATCGCAGTCTCCAAAAAGGATTGTGCGGCTGACTGTTAACGGCATGACTGGTCCTGCGATGGAGTATTGGGTAATGGTATCTGGCAAGGCAAAACCAAGGCCTGCCCCGCACATACTCGTAAATGATTGGCTAGAGCTCAACCTCGACATCCACGAACCCGGCGGCCTGAAGGACATCCATGACTTTGCCAACAATAGGATCCTGGGGAGTAGTCTTGTTTTTGCCGAGGATCTTCTGCATCAACGTGCGGTCCCGCTCAAGCATCACATGCCACTCGCCGTAGTTAAGACGACCTGAGTCCTCCTCCGAGTTACCCGCCACACACATGAGGTAGGAAATACCCTGGTACTCGGCCCGGTTGGCCCAGCCAAAGTCTTCCATACAGATAACCTCCGCATCAACGCCAGCCTCAGATAGCGCCACTACGAGCCATCTTGAGAAGTCCTCACCAAAACAGCAGTCGTTAATGAAATCTGATCCGACAACAGACAGATTGAAGCGGTCTGTTTTACAGGTGATATCTACAATCACGAAGCCCCCCAATTAGACCCTGACGCAGCTGTACAAAGTACCCTTCAAATCAAGTCTTACTTTTTTCCGTGGAACCAGGACTGTGGGAGTTAAGAGCCTTGCCAAGACTGATGACTCTCCATCACCCGCATGAACTCTTTCAAATCTCCAGCATCCGGTGATGCTTCATGACCGATGTAACCCAGCTCGGAACCAAGGTGTTCTTTCAGCTTTATCAACAGCTTTTGAGCAAAGGCATCATCACTGGCATCAGTAGACAGGCCATAGATTACGTGGCCATCCTTGAGATAGAACACCATTCCATGCTCAGGCTTTCTCTGATTTACAGCCCTCCAATACAGGGCATGTTCTGCACTCCGGTTTGAGCTGCAATACCTCACCAGCTCCTCTGCCTTCGAATATACGATATCAGGGGAGGCTGAGAACTGTGGGACTTCATATTCGTCAGCGCTTTCTTCTCTTTCTGGGAGGAAGCCATTCAGAAAGCTTTCCACTGTCTTTTCATCTCTTTTATCGGAGATGACGTATATATCCGAATACTCTGGCATAAGGCTGTCTTAACGCATCTGTTCGCAGGGCAGATCAAAGTCGACATGGTAATGCTCATCGTGGCGCACCCAGGACCGCCTGGTGGAAAACTGTATGTTGCCACGCAAGTACTCCGCGTACTGAGTCTCATATAGGTTGGGCTGCAGCTCCGGGTCGAAGATAACCCGCCACACCCCATAGCCCCGCGACGTCGCTTGCCGATGCAATGCCACGATATGAGCGGCCATGGCCTCATAGTCAATTCGCAAGCCGTCGTAGGTGCTATTGCTATCAAACTCGATGTCATAACCAAACCGGTTAAGCGGATTGGTCGGTAGATGAACGGATTGCCCCTCGGAATCCACCACCGGAACCATGAAATCAACGGAAAGTCCGTTCATGTGAGTCTTATGAGGCTCAAACCGGCCACCCTCCTTGAATCCGGTCTCCGCGTACTTGTAGACCTTCTCCGGTTGCTCTTTCTCCAGGTCCTTGTAAGCGGACACCACAATGTCACTTACTCCAGAATGGACATAGGTTCGTCCCGCGGAATGAGCCATGGCGCTGTAGCTTTCAAAATTGCCACCCTTCAATGGCAGCTGGACGCCATCAGCGAGACTCCCCTTTGACGTCGTTCCATAGCAGGTGCTTTCCTTTGCCATCGCCAATACAGGAAGAAGTAGAAAAACAGCTGTAAGTCCTCGCATAAGCCGCCTCTGAACTAACGCCAATAACTCTCACCATCGTGTAAACAGGGAAAAGGCACAACCCGACGCGCAGTTCTATCCCCGTTCATGCAATAGTCAGGAGGAGCCTGTTCGGTAGGCCTCCAGGCATAGCGCCTCCGCAAGCCGATCCGCCACGGCTGGGGCATTAAGACGCTCGATGGCCTGCATCTCAAGCCTCTCCATGTGCTCGGAGGGATCGGTACTACCCACATCAAGCAGTGTGGTCGCCGCAAAGACGCCATCCTTTCGACAGTCAATCAGTGTCCGCACAAGCAACTCGAACCTCTGGTCCCGAGCCGCGCCCCAACCCTGTGAGTTGGCGCACTCCATCTCCGCCAACTCGCGGAATCTATTGCTTATTGGACTGAATGCCTCATCGTCCCCCGCTTGCTCCCAGTCAGTGAAGACGAAGCCAATTTCGGGATAGTCCGCCTTATTTGATTCAACCCAGGACTCGCTGGCAGCAATGTGATAGACCCCACGCACGTCATCGTCAGTGCCCAGAGCAAACCCGAATAACGGATCATCGCCCAGCGACGCGTCCAGCTGCATCTTTGCTGCACGGACCGCTTCATAAATTTCGCGCTGCAACTCTGCAATATCCGCCATCATCGATTTTGCCTACTCAGAACTTACTCTCCCAACACCGGCAGCACGCTCGGCCAGGCAATACAATTTGGCATTACACATTCACTTTATACTTAAGATCCTTTGCCTCGTCGCCCGTCATACCTCGAAAGCCCCACTGATAGGGTTGTTGTTCCTTGAGAGTGATCTCGACATCCACGGGAGGAAGCCCCAGTTGGCTTTCCAGTTCCCGAAAGATGGCCTTGATCAGTGCCTTCTGGGTCTCCGGCTTGCGGCCCGCCATCATATTGATCTCAATGACGGTGTAGGCATCACTTCGGCCTCCGGGATAATAGAAGTCGTCCCGCTCCAAGGGCACAAACCGATGCGCACGCTTATCCTCCGGCATGCCCAGGACAGATTGCATACAACCGTGAATGACATCCGACAGCTGGCTCTTTATCGGATTAAGCCTTTCCTTTATTCCATAAACCACAATCACAATTATTCCTTAAAACCATATAAACAAGAAAAGAAACGAGCCATCAGTTCCTTCTCACAACTCATGACTGTCTTTATTTGGTTTCCAGTTTATAACGCCCTTCTAGATCAGCGTTCGCCATCAGCTCTTCAATGAACGACGATGCACCTTCCACGTCAGACGTTTCAATTTCCAGGTCAATTTCAGCCCCGTCCAGGTTAACGCCGGCGCCAACAACCTCCACGGAATCATTCGACTCTATTAGGGCCTCAATAGCATTTCTTACTTTCAAGGCCTGTATTTCATTCAGCCCCATACCTTGCAGAGAGATTACAAGAGTCATTGTTTTCATCTTCCCCTTCCTTTTAGACATAATCCGAAACAATGAAAGAGACTCAAGGGATCTCTTTTTCCGAATCCGATAGCCTACCGCGTTCCTGCAAGCAGAAACAGCCAGAGTATCCAAGTGCATCTGGGTCCGGCGAAGTAGTAAAAGAGGGAAGGAAAGGAAGGCTATCTATTGTGCGGGCCGGTAGTCAGCAAGGCTTGAAGCCCTGGCCTTTCGCCAGGGCACGTCCAGCATTGATAGGGAAAGGCGAGATCTTTCCAGATCGCCACGCATTCTCAGCTGATTCGAGGCTGAACAATGATTTTCACCGCCGATTCATTGTTATGAATCAGGGTATCGAATCCCTTTGAAACCAAATCATCCAATTGAATACGCTGGGTAATGAACGGCTCCAGGTTGATCTTGCCCTCCTCCACCAGCCTGATCGTTTCCTGGTGGTCATTGCAGTACGCAATGGTCCCACGCACGTCGAGCTCCTTCATCACCACACTATGAACATTGACTGTGGCCGGATGACTCCAAATGGACACAATCACCACTACGCCGGCGGAAGCAGTCGCAGCCACCAGGGTATCCAGGACTTTGTTCACGCTGGAGCATTCAAACGCCACATCCACGCCCCTGCCATCGGTGATCTTCATCACTTCCTCGACCACATCCACTTCGGAGGGATCCAGAATGTGGTCGGCGACACCGGACTCGGCGGCTTTTTGCTTACGTGCGCCGCTGAGCTCCGTGACGATAACGCTCAGCCCCTTGGCTTTCAAAATCGCTGACAGCAGTAAACCGATAGGCCCCGCCCCACCGACCAGCGCCACATCGCCAGCTTTGCCGCCACTGCGGGTGAAAGCGTGATGACCCACAGACAAGGGCTCGATCAAGGCAGCCTGGTCCAGCGGAATGTCGTTTGAAATCGGGTGCACCCAACGACGTTTAACCGCGATTTTCTCGGACAGGCCGCCACCCCGACCACCCAGGCCGATGAAGTTCATGTTCTTGGACAAATGATATTTATCGCCGGGCCCAGTGGGCACGTCATCCGCCACGATGTAAGGTTCCACCACCACATGCTGACCGACTTCGATGTCGCTCACCCCCTCCCCCACGGCATACACCACACCAGAAAACTCATGCCCCATGGTAACGGGAGCCGACTCCTTGGAGATCGGATGCGGATGCCCACACGGAGGAATAAAGATCGGCCCTTCCATGAACTCATGTAAATCCGTACCGCAAATACCGCACCATGCCACCTCGATACCGACCGTTCCGGGCTCCACCACGGGCTCCGGTATGTCCTCGATACGGATATCGCCACGGTCATAAAAACGTGCTGCCTTCATTATTGTGCTCCTTACGTTTTTGTTTGCGATATCCAGCAAAATACGCACCAACATCGACGTCGGCCGTCAGGAGCATGAAGTCGCGGGATCATCCATGGAGTAAGGGAAGGGACATGCCGTATCAGACATTGCCGCTTTTACAGGTGTAACGTTCCAACTGTAATAAGTATTACGTGTGTCACCCAAGTGCCAAGACCAAAGCATACCCTTTGACAATCCTTCAGGCATTTATCGGCACCAATGTGTACGCAATAATCGCGCTCACTATCATCACTACACTTAACAGCGAGGGTTCCAGTTTCAGGAACGAATTCTTGACTCTTTCTCGCCTTCCGGGCCTCTGGCCATAGTGATTGGTCAAATCATAGATGGATATGGTTTCCGATTTGGAGCTATTGAGCCATTCCCGAATTGCACGGTAACGTACAACATACTTATACCAGTACTGATGCCTCATAAATCCCTCAAGGGCCCAGTACAGGACCGCCGCAAGTATCGAGAGAAAGATGATTCCCGGGTCTTTAATAGTAAACGCCAGACCAATTGCACCCGCCCATAGGGTTATGAACCAGTTCCTGTTTCTGAAGATCAAATCATCATACTTATCGAATGTACCCTGTATCAGCCCCATTTCGACCTTCAGGATTTCTAGTTTTTCCTTTGAGTTCGGGCGCATTCCCCTTCCCCTTTTTTCCAATGCGAACATAGATGAAGGGCGCACCGAGACCGCAGCGAACCAGCGGGCTCAGGGGGCGGCGGCGAAGCCCGCGAACAGCACCAGGAAACCACCGATCTCGGCGATCACCAACACCCACATGAAACCGCTTATCAACCACGCCGGCAAAGACCCGGCGCCGAAGGCGTGCGGCTTCTGCAGCTGGTTACGCGTGTCCTTGAGCGCGCCGTGCAGAATATAGCTGCCCACCGCCAACGCGAAAAACAGCACCGACGCCAACACCGCCAGCACGTTAACCCACTCCGGCCAGACACTGAGCACCGCGAAGCGCTCCAGCACCAGACAAGCGAAGGCGTACATCAGGCTTGCCCGGTGGGCGATGTCCACATAGTAATGCGCCCGGGCCTTGTCACTGCCCCTGATCTGAACGTACTTCCACACCCCGGTCAGCAGGCCGACCAGAAAGAACAGCCCGCAACTCCACAATGCCAATGTGCTCGCCGTCATAGCGCCCTCAGTTCATCAACCAAGCCCGGACTATGTCACCAACCCCACCGGCACGCCTTGGCCGCGCGGCCCGGGGCCGGACCTGACAACTCAACACGCCCCTTGCTAAAGGCCGTCCCGGAGGCCTTCCCCCAGCCCGGAAAGCAGCGGCCAGCCCGGCCCGACGTCCGCAAAGAGCAACCACCCCAGCGCCACCAGATTGGCCGCCACTGCCAGGTAGAACACCACCTGGAACGACGTCTTGCGGGTCTTGTGGCGGAACACCCGCTGCGCCAACAAAGCACCGGGCCAGCCCCCCAGCAGCTCGACCAGATGCAGCCGCGCCTCGGGCGTGCGCCAACCACCACGCACCGAAGCCCGCTTATCCAAGCCATAAAGTGAAAAGCTCAGCACGCTCATCAGCGCGTAGAAACCGACGAACCATCGTCGTTCAGACTCGGGAGCGAGAATGGCTAACCCGACGAAAAGCACCACCACGACCAGCAAGGTAGGAAGGAGCCGGTTCACACGGACAAGGGATGATCGCTTCCCCGAAGATGCTTTAGATTTCATTGTCCATGGCCCCAACCTTTCACGTTACGGTAAGTAGGATTCCCGCCCCAGGAGCGCTAACAGGAAGCTTCCGCTCCAAGGCCGTAACCGACTGGATTCCCGGAGCGTTGCCATCCGGCGGGAAGGAAACCCGCCAAGGTTATCACGCCGTGGGCTTTAGGGCCGGATCTTGCGCTTTGTTTATCTGGACCTGATTTTCCGAAAAGGCAAAACGCAAGACCTGACCCCGCTACTCACGCTGTTCATACGGCTAACGCCGCCAACACCGGCCGAGCGTAGCGAGGCCCAGCGCCCGTAGTGCGCGATAGCGCTTGTCTTTGTTAGGCATTATTTTACTTAAACCCCTTTCCACCAACGATGCTCCAAGAGTATTCGGAGCCCTTTTCACTGGCCACAATATCAAAGCCAAAATCAGATGTAGTAAGTGGGAGTATTTTCACATCTGTTTTGTATTCACGCGATGACTCTTTTTCGCCTACTTTGGCGGTTATCTTCACCGTTACTGAAGTTATCGTGGTATTTTTATTACCATTATAAATATTCCCACTGTACCTATTCCCAAATCTCAAGCCAGCCCTACCGTCTAGCGATATTATTTCGATTGGTTCAAGATCCCTTTCTTTGAATCTATACTCAGACCCCTTAGGAAATTTTTTACGACATGACCCTCGAATTTCTGACGCACCTAAGTCACTATCGACACCCTTCATATTTTTCAGAATGCAGTCGTCATAATCTTTCGGTGAAGCAATCTGGTCACATCCAGAAAGAAAACCTATAATTAAGATTACAATTATTTTGTAGTTCACGGTTTCTCCATTAGGGTGCCTAACGATTGAGTTCAGCCGCCGCCAGACCGTGTAGCGGTTTGGCGGTCGGCTGAAACGACTTTTTGGCAACGAGCAACGGGGTCAGGTCTTGCGTTTTGCTTATCCAGACCTGGTTTGCCGAGAAGGCAAAACACAAGACCTGACCCCGCTACTTCGTAGACTGGAAAGAAACAGTTATTCATTGTTTTTACAGCCGTCGCTACTGCACGTAATCTCTTCTGATGAGGGAATCCAACACTCGGGATTATTTTTTGTGTCGACCCCGCAGGCTGTTACGCCGCCTTTGGTTACTTTATGCACCACTCCAGTAGGTATGTGCATAATTTTTTTGCACATTTCCGCCTCAAACCCTGCCCCCTTAAACCTCGCAATCTTATCAATATTTGAAAAGGCCAAGCCAATAGAGCCAGCGAGTATCGCCAATCCCATTTCTGCCGTCATCCCCATAAATCCATATACGGAACTAATACCTAAAAGCATACTAAAACACATCATCTCCAACATACTTTTAATAATTTCACCATGCTTGCCCATAACATCCCCAAAAGGATCCCAAAAAGTGCGAGGGTAAAGAGCTTTTTAACCCTATGACTTATCTTCTGAGCAATCACATCCTTGTTAATCGCCCTTCTTGTGCTTTTGCGGCTTTAAGCGATGCCACATTCCTGAGAAATCTTTTTTCCAGGCTTTGGGGTCAGGTCTTGCGTTTTGCTTATCCAGACCTGGTTTGCCGAGAAGGCAAAACGCAAGACCTGACCCCAAAGTGTTAGCTTTATAGCTCCCCATCGAGGGCTTCTTTAACTCGCTCACAAGCCTCAAGGGCCGTTCCTGAACAAGACACACAGGGATGAACATCAACTGATGCTACTTTCAAAGAAATTTGGCTTATGGGCAGTGTATCCGCCCTTTCCCGAACTTTTTTTGCCCGTTCTTGGTTGACCCTCATTTTCTCACCACATACCTTCAGAGCCGAAAGATCATCTGTGTTTCGATACTGCTCCATCCCAAGGCCAGCCATAAGAAGATGCTCAATCTCTTCTCTGACCTCAGACACCAGACTCGCATGGTCGGATTGAGCCTGCTGAATAGATCCCTCAGAACCCAGCGTGTAAGAAACCGAATGCTTGACTACCTTCTCACCCACTGACGAATCTTGGACGAGCTCCCCAGTCAAGTGTTGCCCTACATCGCCGATCACGGACTGAACCTCGGTAGGCTGGACTCGCGGTATAGGCATGACAATCTCGGCCGTGTATTGGCCAGCCTCGAGTCCTCTGGACTGTTGGCTAAATGGACCGGCTGAAAAGCGACCGTCTATTACGGTCGCTTTGTCTTGCGCGGTGTATCCAACAGCCTCATTGGACAAGGTGACAAGTAGACTTGTTTTGTCAGGAAGATTCGTTTTCCCAGAAACCAGAAGCCGACCATTATCAGTCCTTGTAACCTCGGCATTTAGACGAACATCTTCCGACATGATGGCGGTTGGACTGACTGGTGCTTGTGTAGAGGGCTGGTCGGACTTGCCGCCCCCGTCCGAGCAAGCGGCAATACTCAGGCAAATTGAAAGCATCGATGCTAAGAGGAGGAATTTCTTCATAGGTATTGGTACTCCGTAAACAGAAAGCTAACAGCGTATTCACCGACATTTGTCGTGTATCCCGATGACGTATATCCCCGCACCACTCTTGCCAGGGTTTACGGCAAAGAGCCTGATTCGCAAGACCTTTCACCTTGCTGTTCGGTTTTTCGCTCGCGATTTTTACGACAAGTGACGGTTATCCGCCTGTCGTATATCTCCCAACACCGGAATTCGATTCATCGGAATATGTCATATTTTTTATGGTGTTGGCTACCTTGGCCTGAAATGCTGCCGGGGACAAACGTCATTCAAGCCAGAGGGTCAAGTCTTGCCTTTTGCCCCTTAGGAGGGGCCGGCTCACAAAGGCAAATGGCAAGACCTGACCCCAATCAGCAGACCACATTTACCACCAGCTCCGCGAGTATCCAGCCTCGCTGGCGCCGACTGCCTACTTCGATGGCCTTCAGATGCAGACGCAACGGAAAAAGCGGACCTATAAGGACCGCTTTCCACCCGGGCAACCGCGCACTCATCGCCTCAATATCTTCCTCCTCCATGCAATAGCGATGGTGGCGAAGATGATTAATCTGAATCGCGTGCATGGAACCAAGCATAAGGATGCTCAGAGCAAACATGACCCATTCCGTCAAGCGGCGCGAAATGCCAAGGGCATAGTGGTAGGCATTGTGGACCTGCCGCAGGCCGGTGAGAAAAAACATGAACGAACAGATGAGCGCAATCAGATACTGCTCATACCAGGCAGCCACCCAGGAACCGACCAGCCACGGAAGGGAAATGCTCAGCTCGTTCAAGATTTCCAGACGATTGAGGGACAGTAGATCCTTCCACTCAATTGCGCGTAGGCGGTCTATTTCGTCCTTGTGCATTCCCTGTCCTTTTATTTCCTAACTCCTGCGCTGGCTGAGTAGCATCAAGTTCCGAGATTCAACCGACTTTAGCCCAAAAGGGGGAAAAGGCATAATCTCATCCTACTCCTTGCCATGATTAGGTGTCAGGAATGAGTGAGATTGGGTAATTAAAAGGATCCCCTATGTATGCTTGAAAGACTGCTAACGATATCCGGGAATGACAGCTTTCAGGTGCATTACGTTAACGACAACGGGGTCAGGTCTTGCGTTTTGTTCATCTAGATCTGATTTTCAGAAATGGCAAAAGGCAAGACCTGACCCCACAGTTCCTCAACCACAAATGATAGATGAAAAGAATTTAGCATTGTCACTCATTAATTTATTGCATAATGCCCGTAGCACGGGGAAAATGGGACCGCAGCGGAAATTTTGTCCCGATGCCTGCGATTGTTAGATTTCTTCAAATTCAATTGCGAACTCGCCTTGCTTACGTTTCGCAAGATAGAGTTGGATACTCTCATCTTTAAGTAGACCTTTAACAGTTTTGATGCTTTCGTCATCAGCCCTTAGCCCAAAATATATGGCAGTGATTGGTGCTGGCAAAGGGAGAGCGATGTTTCCTATTTTTGTTACCAATCTCCATTCGGCTTCATACTCCCACCCTTTGGCTTTAGTAAAAAGATTAACATCCATCAGATCGATGATCCGATGTAGATTTGGATATTCTCTAGTGTACTCAACCTTTCTGCACATGAAGTGACTTAGAAAATTATTCTTTGCCTTTCTTCTCTCAAATTCAATGCAGAACCCCGTATGATTGTCTGCATAATGAGCCCACATAAATATGCTGTCGTTTTTCTCGCTTAAAGAGAAGACTCCAGAATTTCGAGCATCATCCATATGCTTTGTAATAGAAACATCTTCAACTTCCTGCACAGGTTTCGAGGTACTTCTCTGTATTATTTCACTGATTTGCTTTTCAGCTTCCTCTGACTCGTATAGCTCCCTAATTATTTCGCACAGCTGATGAGTCTGATCATCAGTGGTTTTACTACTTCCAGGCATGAGTGAGCAATCAAACGGATCATTGAAATGTTCTGGTTTGGACAGCCACATTTCTTTATCTGCAAGCATTCGCAACGAGAATTCGTTGAAAGCACGATATTTGTATAGCTTTGTAATTTCTGGATGATCCATAAAAATCTAACGCCGCGCTCAAGGGCGGACAATGCTATGCACTTTGTGCGAAAATGGGAGAGCAGCGACCAGCACAAAGGTGCATAGTGTTGGCCGCCCCCTGCAGCGCATTGTTATGTAACAGGCCATACTCTTGAAAGAACGTAATTCGAAAGAGCCTTAACTTCATGCAAAAGTACGTCCCTGCACGGGTACTCAGCCGCCAGATTCTTTCTGTACTCAAGACCTTTAGAGGCATAGGTTAAAGAAAGCGCCTTAACATTGCTCAGCTCTACATCTGTCGGCAATCCAGCCAGCCTTGCTTTATCTACCAAGGCAGCTAGATCATGACCGCATTTCTTTAAATCAGCCATGCCAGAACCCGACATATACAGAAACCCCTTCAAAATTAATTCCGCTGCGTGCCCTAACAAAAAGAATGTAATAGCTGAATAATTGACTCGCATTGGTGGCGTTTCGTGCAGAGCAATTGCAGCCTCCAAGTACTCTGAAGATAGAGATAAAAAAGTTGCATCATCTTGATCTTTCATATGGGTTTCAATCTTCCTAGTTATTATATTCTTTATTTGTAGCCGTCGCGGATTGATGCGCCTTGTTAGGCAATATTACTGATTCGTATGCATGTGCGTTCGACCAAGAACATACATCTCTGTTTTGTTAGCAGGCATATTATTGATCTCGTCACATTCTCCCTTACCACCTTTAAATACATATCCCTGGCGGCCAAACTGGTTTAGAACTCTAACTTCAGAAATTCCATCGAGGCTGCTTGGACGGGGAATGGTTCCCATGCATAGACCGCTGACGATCATTGCTCGATAAATCTGATCCGTAATTCGTCGCTCCTTGGAGATTATGATGAGAGACTCGCCATCTACTCGAACCTCTTTCGGCTCCCACATTTCAAGACTTTGTGTAGCGTGATTCTCAGTTGAGTTTGCCACTACCATCGACGCCCAAAAACTCAACACCACGAAAAGACCAATTTTGTTCATATCCCTTCCTCAGGATTTACGTGAGGCCTTGGGGTCAGGTCTTGCGGTTTGCTTATCCAGACCTGGTTTGCCGAGAAGGCAAAACGCAAGACCTGACCCCATGCCCCCTTGCTACAGATACTTCTTGGAGTTGGTCAGGCATTTGCGTTTGGTCAATGGTGCAGTAACGTAGTCTTCATCCAGAAAGCGGATGAGTTCTTTCAATTGTTTCTTATCCTCCGGAATGACCATTTTGCCATCATCGTTGACGGTAATGCTGATATGATGCTCCTCTGGCAGTTCCGCGTTAAAGTTTTTGGCTACCGTTTCAATATCGATGACAGTGATATCTTCCAGAACTTTGTTTTTCTGCAAAAGTGCAATTTTCTTTCGGATGATGGAGTCAGCCTGCTCCTTAAATCCAGCTTCATCTTCAAATGCAAAGAGATCAGTAGCGACAAAGTCGTCGAGGTCGGTGTCGGTGGCCTCTCGATAGTAGTCGGCCAAATCCAAAAAGCGCTTGGTGTTGTGGTAAGAGCCAAAATACAGGGTGCCGTTATGGAAGTGGGCAGTGAGTTTGTCTTGTAGCATCAGACCCGGCTCTTCCAATTTTTTGTAGGTGTCACCACTGCCGATCAAGGTAAAGCCTTGCTTGAGCAACTTACCGGCATCGAACACCTGAAAGTTCACGTTTTTTTTTGCGGCTGCCCAGGTACCACCGAATAGCGCCTTGATGCGGTGTGTTTCAGTGTTGAGATCCAATACCTGGCAAGTCAATGGATTACCGATGGCCTGTCCGATGGTGGACGGTAGTGGGTAGTCGTCAATGGTGAATATTTCGCCCTCATCAACGTTGTAGCTACCGGTGAAGGGAATAGGCTGTTTATCACCCAGCAGCGCCGCCTGCTGCCCGGCAAGCAATTGCGCCAGTTCGGCATTTAGTGCCGCTGTCAGAGGTATGCGACGGATGGGCGTGTCGTCGTCATCAACGAGGGTGAACAGGTTGGATTGGGCGTTATTATTGGGCATGCTTGGTATCCAGGATCATGTATTCGGTTAATTGCACCACCTGCGATACGGACTTGCAGTCAGTGATATTCTGTCGGGTAATCAACACGTAAGTGATATCGCCTTCAATAGTTACTTCAAAAAAGTGATAACGGAAAAAACCCAGCAATGGGTTGAAGTGGTAAGCGTGGGAGTTGTAAACGATAAAAAAGAACACGACAGCCACGAACATCAACACCGGTACGCTGATGGTGTTCTGACTCTGGTTGATTAGCGGCATCAGGTAGACCAGCAAAAAACCGACAATTTCCTTATCCACGGTTTTTACCGATTTAATCTTTACCGGCAAGCGCTCCAGCCCGTGGCGAGAGGCCGAAAGCCATACCAGACCAAAACACAATGCGCTCAATACCAGCGCAGCCAATAGATAGCTGCTGCCCACGAGCCAATGGTTGGCCAGATTCTCTGGCCACGACGCATCGTGCTGCCAGGCGCTGTTGATCTCAACAAACCACAGTGTCAGGCAGATAGGTGCCAGCGCGGTGGAGACCAAAGCCAGCTTGGCAAGTTTGTTAAGCATGGATAACAGCCTTGGGGTTCTGCTACGAGTCAACGGGATCAGGTCTTGCGTGTCTCCTTCGCTATGAAGCTAGACCTGGCTGAGCGAAAGGCAAGATCTGCCCCCGCATCTTTTGATTTAACGTTGAAAACAACGTTGCACCAAGCGTCCGCCATTTAGACTGATTACGAACTCAGGCAAGTCGATTAAAGTCATTGCTATCGATAAAATAGTGAGGAGACTCTTCATTCGCCTCGAACTCGTCAGCATACCTTTCTGCTATTGTCTCAACATGGTTTGAATTTTCCTCATAGTTTTTCAAGGCGTCATCAGGAGTGTCAGGCGTTTCGTAATAGTCATTCAACGCTATGCAGGATACAGCAAAGACATACCTCTCATCTTTGATAAACCCCTCGAAACATATACAATCTTTACCTATATCTCTCCAGTACTCACCATTCTTATCGAAGTACCAATTACTCATAACCACCCCCATTCATAATCAGCCGGCGTGAAACCGTGCAGCGATTGAGCGGCCGGCTGGATTCGCCTTGTTAGCGCTCGCCTTCCGCCTGTGGTTGCCTTTCGATGTAAACGACTTGTTTGTCGCGACCAACGAGAAGACCAATAATCAAAAACACCACTCCAAGAAAGAAACCGACAAAACCCATAAAGCCCGAAATCAGGCCGCCACCAACTGCTACGCCGGCCGCCTGTGCACCCGCGTACTCGCTTGCGGTATCAATCTGGGTAGCCATAAAACTACCTGTGTAAATGATGGCAGATATGGGCGCCAAGAATGAGAGGACGGCAGAACTCAGAAGAAGTCGTCGCCATGCTTTGGCTGGACTTTTGGCACCCAAGGCCACGGCAATACCGATGATCCAAAATACGAAGAACGCAGTTGCTCCCCAACCACCTCCTTTTTCAGGAGACGCAGCAAAGGTCATGGTTACGAGTATTGCCCCCAATACGGCCAATATAAGGCCACCGATAATTCCTGCGATTAATTTCATGGTTGTTCCCTTTGTTGGACGCCAACTTCTCGACAACCGGCGACTAGAAAGGAGCTAAGCGCTGCGTAATCCGCCCAGCGCCGGAGGTTCGAAGTTGATTAGCTCATTAAGCATTTAGCCAGCCCCGGAAGAAATGCACTTTTCTCTACTTGATTCCATTCACCTACCGAATCCCGCCTTACATTCACCTTTTCGCCTAAAACCCAACATCCGAATGGTCAAAGAACACAGCTTAGCCCGCTCACCCACGGTTTCCTGCCATGTAGCAAGACTCGACAACTCAAGTACTTCGGATTTGATCAATCTACGGCGAATATTCCGTTCGATGGCAACGGGGGCATGGCGGCAAAGTATCGGAGTCATCATCGAGATAAACCGTCTCGCCACAATGATTACAGGTATATACGCCCTTCCCAGGTTTTTCTCCTGTCGTGGACATAGCAGGCTCCTTCTTTTCTTTGATGTTATTTCCCCAAGTGCGCCTTTCCTGGGCGCGGTTTCAAGAAATAAAAACGTGATGGAGTTGGCAAGTCAAGATTTAGGAGTGCAGAAGTATGTTTATGTCGCAAGAGGACAAAAGGGGACAGATTGGGTTCGGTATGGAGTGAGGCAGCGTTTGAAAGGGGGTGGGGGTGGCCGATGGAGGAAAAGAATTCGCGGGCGAGCCCGCTCCCACAGGGGGAGGGGCTCTATTGCGGGCCTACTCGCTCCAGGTGAGGTCGAGTTCCCGGGCGGCTTTAACGTCGTCGAGGCGGCGGACCGGTTGCGTAAACGGCGCTTCCTTGACCATGTCCGGGTCGGTTTTGGCTTCGTGGAGGATCGCTTCCATGGCGGCGATGAAGTCGTCCATGGCTTCCTTGCTTTCGGTTTCGGTGGGCTCGATGAGCAGGCACTCCGGCACCAGCAGGGGGAAGTAGGTGGTGGGGGCGTGCTGGTTGTAGTCGAGCAGGCGCTTGGCCACGTCCATGGCGGTGACGTTGAGTTCCTTGGCTTCCTTGGCCAGGGTGAGGATGAACTCGTGGCTGGCGCGGCGTTCCGGGTAGGCGGCGGTGTAGCCGACCTGTTGGAGACGCTTGAGCAGGTAGTTGGCGGCGAGGGTGGAGTATTCGCCGACGCGGATCATGCCTTCGCGGCCGAGCACCATGGCGTAGAAGTAGGCGCGCAGGAGGACGCCGGCGTTGCCCATGAAGGCGCTCAGATGGCCGATGCTGGTGGGCAGGGTGTCGGTGTCGATCCAACTGTATTCGCCGCTCTCTTCGTCCAGCCCCGCCATGGGGGTGGGCAGGTACGGCAGCAGGCGTTGGGAGACGCCCACCGGGCCGGCGCCGGGACCGCCGCCGCCGTGAGGGGTGGCGAAGGTTTTGTGCAGGTTCATGTGGATGACGTCGAAGCCCATGTCGCCGGGGCGCACCTTGCCGAGGATGGCGTTGAGGTTGGCGCCGTCGTAGTAGAGCAGGCCGCCGGCGTCGTGGACGGTTTTGGCGATGGCTTCGATTTGCCGTTCGAACACGCCGCAGGTGGACGGGTTGGTCATCATCAGGCCGGCGGTTTGCGGGCCGCAGGCTTCTTTTAGTGCTTCCAGGTCCACGTCGCCGCCCTTACCGACCGGCACTTCACGGACTTTGTAGCCGCACATGACGGCGGTGGCCGGATTGGTGCCGTGGGCGGCTTCCGGGATCAGGATCTCGGTGCGGCCGTCGTCGTTACGGGCGTCGTGGTAGGCGCGGATCATGGCGACGCCGGCGAATTCACCCTGGGCGCCGGCCATGGGGGCGAGGGAGACGCCCTTCATGCCGGTGACTTCCTTGAGGAAGTTCTGCAGGTCGTACAGGCAGGCCATATAGCCTTGGCTGTGGCTGGCCGGGGCCAGCGGATGGCGGGCCAGGAAGCCGGGCAGCATGGCGGCGCGGTTGGCGCCGCGCGGGTTGTACTTCATGGTGCAGGAGCCCAGCGGGTAGAACTGCTTGTCGATGGCGAAGTTCTTGCTGGAGAGGTTGGTGTAGTGGCGCACCACGTCCAGTTCGCTGACTTCCGGCAGGCCGGGTTTATGTTGGCGGCGCAGGCTGGCCGGGATCGCCGAGAGTTGGTCTTCACTCACCGGCTTGGGCGCTTGGGCGTTGGCACCGCGACCGGGCCGGGAATGTTGGAAGATCAATTTGGTTTCGTTCATGTCATGTCTCCCTTCAGGCCAGCACGTCTTTGAGGGCGGTGGCGAACAGGTCGAGGTCGCCTTCGGTGTGGATCTCGGTGGCGTTCACAAGTACAGCGTTCGACATACCGTAGTCCTTGGCCAGGCTGAGGCCACCGAGGATGTCTTTCTCCGCGAGACGGGCGAGCACGGTGTCGGCGTCCTGGGGCAGGGTCAGCACCACTTCGTGGAAGGTGGGCGCGGTGAAGGCGCGTTCGACGCCGTCGATGGCGGTGAGTTTGTCCGCCAGTTTCTGGGTGTTGGCGTGGCAGTGGCCGGCGACGCTGGCCAGGCCGTCCGGGCCGATCAGGGACATGTAGATGGTGGCGGCAGTCATCGCCAGGCCCTGGTTGGTGCAGATGTTACTGGTGGCCTTGGAGCGGCGGATGTGCTGCTCGCGGGCTTGCAGGGTGAGGGTGAAGCCCTGCTTGCCTTCCAGGTCCACGGTGCGGCCGATGATGCGGCCGGGCATTTGCCGCACGTGTTTCTGTTTGCAGGCCATGAAGCCGAAGTACGGGCCGCCGGAGCTGAGCGGGATGCCCAGGGGCTGGCCTTCACCAACGACGATATCCGCGCCTTCAGCCCCCCACTCGCCCGGCGGCGTGAGCAGCGCCAGGGAGGTCGGGTTGACCACGGCGATCACCAGCATGCCGTTGGCGTGGGCCCAGTCGGCGAGGGCGTCCACGTCTTCCAGGCTGCCGAAGTAGTTGGGCTGGCTGATCACCAGGGCGGCGTAGTCCTGGCCTTCGTATTGGTTCAGGCTGTCCGCCAGGGTCTGGCCACAGTCGGTGCAGAACGGCACGGTGTCCAGGGCCACGTCCTGGTTACGGACGATGGCGTCGCAGGCGCTGCGGTAGCGCGGGTTCAGGGCTTCCGGCACCAGCACCCGGTTGCTCTTGGATTTGCGGTTGGCGCGCAGGGCCATGAGCACCGCTTCGGCAAGGCCGGAGGCGCCGTCGTAGACGGAGGCGTTGGCCACGTCCATGCCGGTGAGCCGGGCAATCAGGGTCTGGTATTCGTAGATCACCTGCAGGGTGCCCTGGCTGGCTTCCGCCTGGTACGGGGTGTAGGCGGTGTAGAACTCCCCACGGGTGGCGATCTCCCATACCGCCGCCGGAATGTGGTGCTGGTAGGCACCGCCGCCGAGGAAGCTCAAGGCGTAGCGGTCCTGTTCGGCGCGCTCGGCCATCAGCCGGGTCACTTCCATCTCGCCGCGGCCTTCGGGCAGGGCGTCGAGGCTGCTGCCGGCTTTCAGGTGGGCGGGAATTTCATCGAACAGGTCCTCGATGCGTTCGGCGCCGATGGCGTCGAGCATGGCGGAGACATCGTCCGGGGTATGGGGGATGTAGGGCATTGGGCGTTACCGGGTGGGTGTTTGCGGGGGTTGTTACACGTAGGCGCTTGCCTGCAGGCGCACATTCGCTTGCAGGCAAGCTCCTACGGACCAGGGTTACTCGCTGTCGAGTTGTTCCTGGTATTGGTCGGCGGTGAGCATTTCCTTGAGCTCGCCGGGGTCGGCCATTTTGATCTTGAACAGCCAGCCATTGCCGAAGGCTTCCTGGTTGACCAGTTCGGGCTCGTCTTCCAGGGCGTCGTTGATGGCCACGACTTCACCGGACACCGGGGCGTAGATGTCGGAGGCGGCTTTCACCGATTCCACCACGCCGGCTTCTTCGCCGGTGGCCAGTACCTGGCCCACTTCCGGCAGTTCCACGTAGACCAGGTCGCCCATGGCGTCCTGGGCGTGGTCGGTGATGCCCACCACGGCCACGTCGTCTTCCACGCGTACCCATTCGTGGCTGGTGCGATAGCGCAACTCGGCAGGAATCTCGCTCATTGATGTTCCCCTATTTCACAGATCGGTCAGTCGATCGATTTATAAACCGTTTTGCCGTTGCGCACGAACGGCGGCCGTACCACCTGCGCGGGCAGGTGCTTCTTGCGGATTTCCACCCGCACCTGGCCTTTGGTGCCGGCGGGCACCCGGGCCAGGGCAATGGATTTGCCCAGGGTCGGTGAAAAAGTACCGCTGGTGATTTCACCCTCGAACTCCGCTCCTTCGCCGTCCCCGGTGATGACTTTCTGGTGGGCGCGCAGCACGCCCTTGCCTTCCAGCACCAGGCCCACCAGCCGGTGGTGGCCTTTTTCCTTCTGGCGCTCCAGTGCGTCCCGGCCGATGAAATCACGGCCTTCGTTGAACTTCACGGTCCAGCCCATGGCGGCTTCCAGCGGCGAAACCGTGCCGTCCATGTCGTTGCCGTAGAGGTTCATGCCCGCTTCCAGACGCAGGGTGTCCCGGGCGCCGAGGCCGGCCGGGCGCACGCCGGCGTCCGCCAGTTGCTTCCACAGCGCCACCGCATGGTGGCCGGGCAGGATGATCTCCACGCCGTCTTCGCCGGTATAACCGGTGCGGGCGATGGTCCACTCGCCGCAATCGGCGAAGGCGAACGCGGGCAGATTCTCCACCGCGTCGCGGCGATCGTCTTCCAGCAGGGCGGCCAGTTTGGCGCGGGCCTGGGGGCCCTGCACGGCGATCATGGCCAGTTCCGGGCGCTCGCGGATGTCCACGGCGAAGCCGCCGGCCTGCTGTTCCATCCATTCCAGGTCGGTGTCGCGGGTGGCGCAATTTACCACCAGCCGGTAATCCTTGTCGCCCTTGTAGACGATCAGATCATCGATCACGCCGCCGCCTTCGTTGAGCATGCCGGAGTACAGGGCGCGGCCGGTCTCGATGCTGTCGACGTCGTTGGCGAGCAGGCGGCGCAGGTAATCGCGGACGCCGGTGCCGGAGACATCCACCACGGTCATGTGGGAGACGTCGAACATGCCGGCGTCCTGACGCACGGCGTGGTGCTCCTCGATCTGGGAGCCGTAGTGGATGGGCATGTCCCAGCCGCCGAAATCCACCATTTTGCCGCCAGCGGCGACGTGTTCGTCATAAAGCGGTGTGCGATGACCCATGTTGAAGCCACTCAGTAAGGGAAAGTGAAGGATAACGAACCTGGCCAGGAACGCCTAGGACGGCAGCGCCCGGGGATGGTTGTTTTTTGAGCTATCGCGAGCTTCCCGGAGGCTCGGAGTAACGGCCATTCGCGGGCAGGCCCGCTCCCACAGCGGCTTCGAACAGAAGGGAGGCGGTCATAAAAAAGGTTCATCGCGCTTTAGCGGGAA
>NZ_ARXS01000014.1 GCF_025532145.1 Alloalcanivorax balearicus MACL04
GGGAACACATCCGCCGTTACATGGAGGAGGGAGGTCCGCCGCTGCAGCCGGGTGATCAGTTGCGTAGGGTCAACCGCGACAAACTACCGGAATTTCCACCAGAAGTGGTCGAGGTCGCCGGAGGTCCGGCGTTGACGGAAGAAGAGTTGGCACAGTGGACACGGCCACAAGAGTAGCGTCAGTCGTCGTGGAGAGACAGCCGAACCATTGACTCGGCTTGGTATCCGACGGGATTTCCTGGTCAAGTCTCCAAAAGAGCGCAATGTGCGCCATCTCACATTTTCTTGCCCTTCCCATCACGGAACTCCGCTTAGGGTTTGGCCCTTTCGTCCTTTCTGTTAGCCTACGAATTTAGTCTTATTCCCGTTTTGGGGGGAATACAACAAAAGCGCCTGTAGGCACGCATGGGGACGCGTTAATGAGGTGGTTTCAGAATCTGTCCGTCCGGCTGAAGATTCTCGCCGTGGCGGTTTTGGGGATTGTGCTTTTTCTCGCTTACTTTTTGTACAGCTACTATATCGCCGCGACCAATATCGACCACTTGAGCCGCATCGAGAACCATGATTTTCCGGTGCTGGAGCTGGTGAACGCCAACAATCTCGAGTTCGTGGGGATCGCCGACGCTTACAGTACGGCCATCGCCCAGATCGACGAGCGGCCGCTGGATGAGGCCAGGGTGCACTCGGACCAGTTTCTGGAGCGGCTTGGCGATATTGATCGGCTGGATCCGGCGTTGACGGATGATGTGGACAAAATCCGCATGTCTTTCATCGACTACCTGAATGAAGCGAATGGTCTCGCTCAGGCGCTGATTGAAGACCCCATGACCCTGGTAAACAGCTACGCCTGGCTGGATCGGGTGGAGTTGCTGGAGCGTCAGTTCAAGGAGGTGCAGGACGAGTTCCAGGCAAAGCGCTACGAGGCTTTCCGAGACACTCTGCTGCGCAGCCGTGAGGATAATCGCAGCACGCAGATGATCGGTCTGGCGCTGGGCGTGATGGCCTTTACCCTGCTTGGCTGGATCGCCCTGCGAGTGACGCGCTCCATCACCAGGCCATTGGAGGATGCGGTGGGGGCCGCGGACAGTATCGCCAATGGCAACTGGGACACCGCGATCCAGAGCGAGAGCCGGGACGAGACCGGCCATCTGATCCGTGCTATCCGCAAGATGCGGGACACCATCAAACATCGCATCGAGGACGAAAAACGCCAGGAACAGATCAAGACCCGCCTCTCCCAACTGGGGGATCTGATGCGTGGCGACATGGCCATCGACAAGCTCGGCAGCAATCTGCTGGGCTACGTGATTCCCACCTTGAACGCGCAGATTGGTGCCTTTTATACCTTCGATGTGGAGCGCGAGCGCCTGTATATGCGCGCGGCCTATGCCATGCAGCGCCGCAAGCATCTGGCCAACGATTTCGCTCTGGGTGAGTCGCTGGTCGGCCAGTGCGGGCTCGAGGGCAAGCCGATCATTCTCGAAGAGGTCCCGGAGGATTACATTCTGGTGTCGTCCGGCACGGGCAACGCGGTACCTCGCAATCTGATGGTCATTCCCATCTTCCATGAGGAGGAACTCAAGGGGGTGCTGGAGATCGGCTCGTTCCGGCGCTTCGAAGAGGATGACCTGACGTTCCTGGAGCAAGGGGTGGAACTGATCGGGGTGGCGCTGCATAGCGCGCAGAACCGGTTGCGTTTGGGGGAAATGCTGACCCGCACCCAGGAGCAGGCGAAGGAATTGAGCCTGCAGAAGGAGGAGATGACCCGGGCCAACCAGGATCTGGAACGCCAGGCTTCCGAGCTGGCGGCGTCCGAATCGCGCCTGCAGCAGCAACAGGAAGAGCTCAAGGCCATCAACGAGGAGCTGGAGTCGCAAACCCAGGCATTACGGGCTTCGGAGGAGTCATTGCAGGCGCAGCAGGAAGAGCTGCGGGTTACCAATGAGGAGCTGGAGGCCCAGGCGCGCATGCTCAGTGAGCAAAAAGGGGAGATGTCGCGCAAGAATACCGAGTTGGAGACGCTCCATGAGGAGCTGGAGGACAAGGTCAAGGAACTGGAGCTGTCGTCCAAGTACAAATCCGAGTTCCTCTCCACCATGTCCCACGAGTTGCGTACACCGCTGAACTCGATCCTGATTCTGTCCAACGCCCTGGGGCAGAACAAGAAAGGCAACCTGGAAGAGAAGCAGGTGGAGCATGCTCAGGTGATTCATTCCGCCGGTTCCGACCTGCTGTCACTGATCAACGACATCCTCGATATTTCCAAGATTGAGGAAGGCAAAATGGACGTGGTCATTGATGAGATCACGCCTCGGGACGTCTCTGACTACTTCCAGCGTCATTTCACCCATGTGGCTGAAAACAAGGGCGTGGGCTTCAATGTGGTGATTCAGGAGGAGGCGCCGCTGCATTTTTATACCGACAAGCAGCGGCTGGAACAGATCGTCAAGAACCTGCTCTCCAATGCTCTCAAATTCACTGATGATGGCAGCGTAACGTTGACCATCGGCCGGCCGGCCGAGGAGGAACGCATTCCCGGGCGGACCCTGGAACGCGACAGTACCGTGTGTTTTGCCGTCACCGATACCGGTGTCGGTATTGCCGAGGATAAGCAGAAACTGATCTTCGAGGCCTTCCAGCAGGCCGATGGCACCACCAGCCGCAAATATGGCGGTACCGGACTGGGGCTGACCATTTCCAGGGAACTGGCCCGTCTGCTGGGCGGGGAAATTGGCCTGCGCAGTGATGGGCTGGGGCAGGGCGCGACCTTCACTTTGTACTTGCCGGAAGGCGAGGCGCTGGGAGCCGAGGCCGCGCTGGAGGAGAGCATGGACGTGGGCGCCAACGCCGAAGCGCACACCGCCCCCACCGCGCCCCTCGCCGTGGAGCCATCGGCGGAAGAGTATGTGGTCCGGGAGAAGACCGTGCTGGTGGTGGAGGATGATCGTGAGTTCGCCAATGTGCTGGTGGATCTGGCCGCGGACTACGGGCTGGAGAGCCATATCTGCGTCGACGGCGAAAGCGGCCTTGAATACGCCAGCCGGTACCGTCCCAGCGCCATCATTCTGGATATTGGCCTCCCGGGTATCGATGGCTGGGAGGTAATGGAACGCCTCAAGGCGGACCCGCGCACTCAGGATATTCCGGTGCACTTCCTGTCCGGCAAGGATGAACGCAAGAAAGCGCTGGATCTGGGCGCCATTGATTTCCTGACCAAGCCGGTCAGCCAGGAGCAGATGCTGTCCGCGTTCGGCACCATCGAGCAGGCCATCGAAAAGAATGTCCGCCGCTTGTTGGTGGTGGAAGACAGCGAGGCTCAGCACGCCAGCATCCGCGAGCTGTTCGATCAGAAGGGTGTTGAGATTACCGCGGTAACCAGCGGCGAGGAGGCATTGGCGGCGTTAGGCGAACGGGTCTACGACTGCATGATTCTGGACCTGACCCTGCCGGATATGACCGGCTTCGAATTGCTGGAGCGTCTGCACGAAGGTGACGAGAACGAGGCCCTGCCGGTGGTCATCTACACCGGCAAGGATCTGACCCGGGAAGAAGAGGCCAAGCTGCGCAAGTACGCGGACCGCATCATCCTCAAGACGGAGCGTTCCCACGAGCGATTGCTTAACGAGGCCTCGCTGTTCCTGCACTGGCTGGAATCCACTCTGCCGAGCCATCGGCGCGGCAATCCGGAACTGATCGAACACCGCGATGACATTTTCGAGGGCAAGCGGCTGCTGTTGGTGGACGACGATATGCGCAACATCTATGCACTGTCCGCCCAACTGGAAGAACTGGGCTTCGATATCGAAATCGCCAACAACGGCCGTGAAGCCATTGAAGCCCTGGATGCGTCACCGCAAACGGATATCGTACTGATGGACATCATGATGCCGGAGATGGACGGTTATCAGGCGATGGGGCACATCCGGCAGCAGCCTCAGTTCGCCGCGCTGCCGATCCTGGCCCTCACCGCCAAGGCGATGAAGGATGATCGGGCCAAGTGCCTGGAGGCGGGAGCCAATGACTACTGCTCCAAACCCATCGACATGAGCAAGCTGACCTCGCTGATGCGGGTCTGGCTGCACCGCTAGGAGGGCATTCCGTGCAGCAGTCCATGGACGTGATCGACGACGATCAGATTCAAATCGAGGACATCGAGATCCGCTTGCTGCTGGAGGCGATCTATCAGCTCTACGGCTATGATTTTCGCGCCTACAGCCGGGCTTCCATGCGGCGCAGGGTGATGCATCGGCTGGCCATGTCCGGCTTTCCCTCGGTGACGCAAATGACAGAACGAGTGCTGCGTGATCGTCAGTTTTTCGTCATTTTGCTCAATGATCTCACCGTCAACGTGACTGAGATGTACCGGGATCCGGAATTTTATCGCGCCTTCCGCGAGGAGGTGATTCCGGTATTGAAGACTTTTCCGTTCATCAAGATTTGGCATGCCGGTTGCTCCACCGGCGAGGAAATTTATTCCATGGCCATTCTGCTGGAGGAGGAGGGGCTATACGACCGGGCCATGTTGTACGCCACCGATATCGACAAGAATGTACTGATGGCGGCGAAGAAGGGTATCTATCCCATCGATGCCTTCAAGCAGTATACCGAGAACTACCGCCGGGCCGGCGGCCGCAAGTCGCTGTCGGAGTACGCCACGGCGCGTTACGACAGCGTGATCATGGAACAACGGTTAAAGCGCAACATTGTTTTTGCCGATCATGATCTGGCCACGGACCAGGTGTTCGGCGAGATGCACGTGATCTTGTGCCGCAATGTACTGATCTACTTTGACCGGCCGTTACAGGAACGGGTGATCCGCCTGTTCGACGACAGCCTGGATCTGGGCGGTTTCCTTTGCCTGGGGACCAAGGAAAGTCTGCGTTTCAGTGGGAACGAAGACGCTTTCGATGTGATCAACAAGTCACTGCGCATCTTCCGTAAGCGACAGATCCCACATAACGCCTAAACCGAGAAGAATGATGATCGAGCAGAAGCTGCTTTTGGTCGATGACCAACCCGCCAATCTGGTATCTCTGGAAGCCATTCTGGAGGAGGAAGGACGCGTGTTGCTCAAGGCCGAGTCCGGTCAGGCCGCCTTGAGGATCATGCTCAGGGAGGACATTTCCCTGGTGCTGCTGGATGTGCAGATGCCAGGCATGGACGGTTTCGAAGTGGCGGAGCTGATGCGTCAGCGCAAGGATACCCAGACCATTCCGATTATTTTCGTGACGGCTATCTCCAAAGAGAAAAAGTACGTCTTCAAGGGCTATCAGGCCGGCGCCGTGGATTACCTGTTCAAGCCGCTGGATCCGCTGATTCTGAAAAGTAAAGTCAACTTCTTCCTGGAACTGGACCGGCAACGCCGGGACCTGCTTGCCAAACTGAAGGAAGCCCAGGCCCACCGCGCCGCCTATGAGGCGGAGAAGGCCCGCATGCAACGGGAACGTGGAGGCGGCTCCGGTACCGCCTGAAGACGATAAGGCGGGGAGCAGGAGCGAAAGGGAGCGGATGGCAATGACACAACACCGGCAAGCCAGTGGGCACGGTACCGGCCGGGCGCCATGCGCCGGACGATGAAAGCGGTGGTAATGGGGGCGTCCTGGGGAGGATTGAACGCCTTCTCCACGATTCTCGCTGGTTTGCCGGCGAGGTTTCCGGCCGCTGTGCTGCTGGTTCAGCACCAGCACGCCAGCGCCGACAACCGGCTGGCGTGGCTGTTGTCCCGCTACAGCACCTTGCCGGTGCGGGCTCCGGAGGACAAAGAGGAGATTTTGCCCGGTCACGTATATGTGGCGCCGCCGGGGTACCACATGCTGGTCAACGAGGATGACACCGTGGCACTTTCCACCTATCGGCCGGTGCATTTTTCCCGGCCGTCCATTGATGAGCTGTTCTTCTCCGCGGGACATGCCTATGGCGCGGCGCTGGTTGGCGTATTGTTGACCGGCGCCAACGACGACGGCTCCGACGGTCTTGATTATATCCGTCGGCGCGGCGGCCACACCCTGGTGCAGTCACCGCAAAGCAGCGAGGCGCCGGTGATGCCCGAGGCGGCGATAATAAAAGGCGCGGCGCGGGAGGTGCTCGATCTGGAACGGATCGGGCCGTACCTGGCGGACTATTTGGTTGGGCTGTGACATGAAAAAACAGAATATTCTGGTTGTGGACGACCGTCAGGAGAACCTGGTCGCCATGGAAGCGGTGCTGGAGGGGGAGGACCGTAACCTGATCATGGCGAAATCCGGTGATGAGGCCCTGGCGCGGGCGCTCAAATATGACCTGGCCCTGATTCTACTCGACGTGCAGATGCCGGACATGGATGGCTTCGAGGTAGCCACGCTGTTGCGACAGAACCGCCGTACCCGGCACATTCCCATTATTTTCGTCACCGCCATTTCCAAGGATCAGAGCTACGTCTTCAAGGGTTATCAGCACGGAGCGGTGGACTACCTGTTCAAGCCGGTCGATGAACAGATTCTGGAAGCCAAGGTCAATATCTTCCTGGAGCTGGACCGTCAGCGCTGGCGCTTGCAGCAGGCCGTGGTGCAGATGAAGCGGCTCAAGGACGAGAACGAGCGTTTGCTGCAAGCCCTTGGCGACGCCGTCATCGGCACCGACGCGGAAGGCGTGGTCAGTTTCTGTAACGCTTCCGCCTGTGCATTGTTGGACCGCGAACGGGATTCGCTGCTGAGCCGGCCGATCACGCAAGTACTGCCTATCGTCACAGGTGACGACAGCAACGCAAGCTGGCAGGATAGCCCCATATTCGCCCGCTGCTCGCAAGGGGAAGCCTGGGAAGGCGATCTAACCCTGGAAAGCGGCAGCGAGGAAGCGCCTCAATACTTGCGGGTTCACGCCAATCCGGTGTGTCGTCAGGACGATCCGTTCACCGGGACGGTCTTCGTACTGCGACCGCGCCATGGCGAGGAACCGATGCGCGGGCCGGAACGCCGCAAGCATCCCCGTAAACAGATGTTTCGGGAATTGGTGGTGTTTGATCGCGGCACCGGTGGTAATGTGGGCAGGCTGACTAATCTGAGCCTGGGTGGGTTCCGGCTGGCCATGCGCCGTGATGCGGCGCCCGGCGAACACTGGGAACTGGGCATGGTGCTTCCGGATCGAATCGGAGACGTGAACACCATGAGCTTCGATGCCCGGGTGGTGTGGAGTGAGCAGGGAACCGGTCCTTCGGAGTATCACGGGGGATTCCAGTTCCTGGATCTCTCGGAGGCGAATCGGGAGATTGTGGAGACGTTAATGAACAGGTATTGACCATGAGCGAAGCAGTCCTGGAAGGCACCGAAGAACGGCAACCGGCCGATATGGAAGAAATGCAGGATGGCCCCTTGCTGTTGCCCTACGGTTTCGCGCGCCGCTTCGGTGTGCTGCTGAGGGAGAAAGAAGGGCGCCAGGAGTTATGCTGCCGCCGTGGCGCGAATCTGTCCGCGCTGTCCGAGGTGCAACGCTGGCTGGGCGCCTTGCCCCCGGTGGTGACGTTGGATGACGGCGCTTTCAATACCGCCATGGCGCTGACCTATGAGCAGCAGCGTGGTGCCGCGGCGGAAGCCGCCGACAACCTGGAAGGCCTGGACCTGGCCAGTCTGGCGGATTCTCTGCCGGAAACCTCTGATCTGCTGGAGCAGGAAGACGACGCTCCGATCATTCGCCTGATCAATGCCCTGTTTCAGGAAGCGATCCGCGAGAACGCTTCCGATATCCATATCGAAACCTTTGAACGCCGCCTGGTGGTGCGCATGCGCGTGGACGGTGTGCTGCGCGAAGTGCTGACGCCGAAACGGGAGCTGGCGCCGCTGCTGGTATCCCGGATCAAGGTCATGGCGCGCATGGACATCGCTGAGAAACGGGTTCCCCAGGACGGCCGTATTTCCCTGCGGCTCGGCGGTCGCGATGTGGACGTGCGGGTATCGACCATGCCCTCCAGCAATGGTGAACGGGTGGTGCTGCGTCTGCTGGACAAGCAGGCCGGGCGGCTGCAAGTCTCCCATCTGGGCATGGGCAAAGAGTGCGATTCGCGCATGCGCGAACTGATCCACAAACCCCACGGCATCATTCTGGTTACCGGACCCACCGGTTCCGGTAAAACCACCACGCTGTACGCTTCCCTGACCGAACTGAACGAATCCACCCGTAATATCCTGACCGTGGAAGACCCCATCGAATATCAGCTCGAAGGGATCGGCCAGACCCAGGTCAACTCCAAGGTGGACATGACCTTCGCCCGTGGTTTGCGTGCGATTCTCCGCCAGGACCCGGATGTGGTGATGGTGGGGGAGATTCGGGACCTGGAAACCGCCGAAATCGCGGTGCAGGCATCACTGACCGGGCACTTGGTGCTTTCCACCCTGCACACCAATACCGCGGTGGGCGCGGTGACCCGTCTTCAGGACATGGGTATTGAACCGTTTCTGCTCTCCAGTTCCCTGCTCGGAGCCCTGGCCCAACGGCTGGTGAGAGTGCTTTGCGATGACTGTAAGGAAGGCCATGAGCCAACCGAAAGCGAGCGCGAATTAATGGGGTTGGCGCCAGACCAGGAAGCCACTCTGTATCGTCCGGTGGGCTGTGAACAGTGTAATCATCAAGGTTATCGCGGGCGTACCGGCATCTATGAGCTGGTGATTATTGATGAGCCCATGCGTCAGTTGATCCATGATCGCGCCGGCGAACTGAAACTGGCCCGCCATGCCCGCACGCTGACGCCGAGTATCCGTGATGACGGCTGGCGCAAAGTGCTGGCTGGAGAAACCACCATCGAGGAAGTGCTGCGGGTCACTCGGGAAGACTGATTCGCCGCCTTCAATAAGACGCCGGAAAGGCGCATGGAGAAATGTCGTGAAGTATGGAATTCGAGCAATCGGAGACGGCCCGCAAGCGCCTGTCATGCAACGGTCATGGTTTGCGGTGACAGTGCCCCCACTTTGCGCCTCTGGGCACGCAGTAACAGGCCGCCATCATGCCCGCGTTTGAATACCGTTCCCTGGATCACCGGGGCAAAGTCAAAAAAGGCACCGCCGAGGCCGACAGCGCCCGCCAGGTCCGCCAACAGCTGCGTGACAAGGGCTGGGTGCCGCTGGAAGTGGTGGAAACCCGCGACCGGGGCGGGCAGGGCGGACTGCGTCTCTCCGGCGGCTCCAACAAACTCAAGGGTGGCGAGCAGGCGTTGGTGACTCGCCAACTGGCGACACTGCTCAAATCCGGTCTGCCGGTGGAGCAGGCACTTTCCGCGGTGGCCAAGCAGGCCGCCAACCCGCGTGTCGAACGGATTATGATGGCGGTTCGCGCCAAGGTTCTGGAGGGCTTCAGTCTGGCCCGCGCCTTGGCGGAGTTCCCCCGTGCCTTCCCGGAAATGTATCGGGCCACGGTGGCGGCCGGCGAGCAAAGCGGCCACCTGGAGCAGGTGCTCGAGCAATTGGCCGATTACCTGGAAACCCGCCATGACACCGGCCGTTCGGTGTCGCAAGCGATGATTTACCCGGCTTTCATCATGGTCTTTTCCATGGTGTTGATCGGCTTTCTGATGACTTTCGTGGTGCCCAAGATGGTGGCGGTGTTTGAAAACCGCGATCAGAAACTGCCCGCCATTACCGAGGTGGTGATCTGGCTCAGTGATTTTTCCCGCGACTGGGGCTGGCTGGTGGTGCTGGTTGTGATCGGCGCCATCACGTTGTTTGCCCGGGCCCTGCGCGAACCCGGGTTTCGCCTGCGCGTGCATCGGCGTTTGGTCAATATCCCTTTGGTGGGCACCATGCTGCGCGCTTCGGACGCCGCCCGCCTGGCCAGCACCCTGGGCATTCTCGGGCGCTCCGGCGTACCGTTGGTGGATGCTCTGTTCATTGCCGCCCAGGTGGTCGGCAATCTGGCCATCCGCGAGGCGGTCAAGAATGCGGCGGCGCGGGTTCGCGAGGGCGGCAACCTCAGCCGCGCGCTGGACAAGAGCGGGTTCTTCCCGCCCATGCTGGTGCAGATGATCGCCAGCGGCGAGACCTCCGGCGAGCTGGATCATATGCTCACCCGAGCGGCGGATTACCAGGAACGGGAGCTCAATAGTACGGTCAGTACTCTTGTGGGGCTGCTGGGGCCGATCATGCTGCTGGTGATGGCGGGATTCGTGATTATGATTGTCCTGGCGGTGATGCTGCCGATCATGCAGATGAACAATTTCATGGCGGGATAATCCCCTTTTTCTCAGGTGCTCGATAACGTAAAGAAGGTGAACAGATGAAAACCAAGCGACGGAACCAGCGCGGTTTTACCCTCCTGGAAATCATGGTGGTAGTGGCGATTCTCGGCCTGCTGGCGGCGATGATCGTGCCCAACGTGATCGGTCAGGGGGAGCAGGCGAAGGTCGATATTGCCAAGACCAACATGTCCCGCATTGTCCAGCAGCTGGATATGTACAAGTTCAACAATGGCCGCTATCCGAGCACCGAGGAAGGTATCCGGGCTCTGGTGGAGCGTCCGGCGTCGGCGAAAAAATGGCCTGAGGGTGGCTATTTGCCGCAGATCCCCCAGGACCCCTGGGGTAATGATTACGTCTATCTGAGCCCGGGCGTGGACGGTCCTTTCGACCTTTACTCCCTGGGAGCGGACGGTGCTGAAGGTGGCACCGGTGTGGACGCCGACATCAGCTGGCGCGACAGCAGCAACTAACGCTGGCGACTGACGACCGGAAGGATCTGCCATGCGGATGCAGCGCGGCTTCACCCTGCTGGAAATTCTGGTGGTTATCGGGTTGATGGCGATGCTGTCGTTGGCCGTGCTGGTGGTGCCGGTGTGGACCGATGATGGCCGTCAGTTGGACACCAGTATCGCCAAGCTCACCGACCAACTGGTGTTGCTCAATGAGCAAAGCCTGTTTTCCGGCCGGCTGATGGCAATGCGTTTCACCGAGCGCGGCTGGACCCCGGTGGAATACGATGTGGGAGCGCGGGTGTTCCGTCCGGCGGAGGGCAACGGCCTCAGCGCCGAGTCCTTGCCAGAAGGCATCGAGTTATTGTGGGAAGTGGAGGAACTGGAGCGTGATGATGATGACCGGGTGACGCCGGTGAATCTCGGTGATGTGGCCAAACGGCTGGTGGACGACAGCAAGTTTTCCGGTGGCATCGGGCTGCTGGACAAGGAGCAGTCGGAGAAAGACGAACAAGCCCGCTCCGAGCCATTGCCGCAGGTATTTTTCTTTCCCAGTGGTGAAACCACGCCGGTGTTGCTCACGCTCCGTGCCATCAACGAACCGGACCTGGAAATCCGCCGGCGCCTCACCGCTCTTGGCCAGATTCGCGACCCGGATGATGCGGAAGCCATTCGCGAAGAAGAAGAGCGCAGCCAGACCATCCGTGAGATGCGTACCCGGACCAGTGAAGATCCCGGTAGCCTGTTCAACCTGAAGCGGGACGAGCAATGAAGACGCAGAGCGGGTTCACCCTGGTGGAAGTGCTGCTGGCCCTGGCCGTTCTGTCCCTGGCGATGATCGCGCTTGGGCAGACCCTGGGCGCCAGCGCCGTGGCCTACCGCAACATCGACGACACCCGGCTGGCTTATATGGTGGCGGCGGACAAACTGGTGGAAATGCAGACCTTCCAGCTGTGGCCGGAAAACGGGGAACAGGATGACCGCGTCAAATATGGCGAGCGCGAATGGTGGGTGCAAACCAAAATCAGCGATGGCCCCTATCCGGATACCCGCCGCGTGGATATCGATGTGGGGCCGCTGATCGACGATGAGGAAATGGGGCTGGCATACAGTCTCGCCAGTCTGATCGGCAAACCCGCCGCCGCCATGGGCGAGAACGGCAACAACCAGAACAACCCGGGGGGATAATGCGCCAGCGTGGCTTTACCTTGCTGGAAATGCTGGTGGTGATCGGCATCTTCGCCATGATGTACATAGTGGCGGTGGAGTTTCTCGGCAACGCGCTGGATAGCCGGGAGCAGCTGGCCGAAGGCGCCACCGAGATGGAAAACAGCCAGCGCGCGGTGACCTATCTCACCCTCGATTTCGAGCAGCTTATTTCCCGTCCCGTACGGGATGGCTATGGCGACTACCAGCCGGCCATGATCGGCACCGAGCAATACGTGGAGTTCACTCGCTTGGGCTGGTCCAATCCCTTTCAATTGCGCCGCCGCAGTGAGATGCAGAGGGTCATCTACGTTTTCGAGAACGGCACTTTGTACCGGCGTTACTGGCCGGTGCTCGATACCACCGTGGCCACGGAATATCAGGAAGACGTTCTGATCGACAACGTCAAACGCTTCACCGTGCGCTACCTGGACCAGAACGATCAGGGTGAGTGGCAGTGGCTGGAATTCTGGCCCGAGCCGAATGTGGCGACCCAGCCGGTTTGGTTGCAGCGGTTGCCGCGCAGCGTCGAAATCAGTGTTGAACTGGAAAGCGGCGATGTTCTGCACCGCTTCTTCCGCACGGTGGTGAACCCATGGGCGTGACCGCGATGAGCCCTCGCCGCCAGCGCGGCATGGCCCTGATTATCGTTTTGATGCTGTTCGCCATCCTTGCCGCGGTGGCCACGGAAGTGATGTTCCGCCAGGACCGTTTCCGTACCCGCGCCGACAACCTGCTGCAATGGGACAAGCGCTATCAATATGCCATGGCGGTGGAAGTGGTGGCCACGCAGGGGCTGATCGACGATCTGGAAGACGACAAGCGCAATAACGCCATGGTGGACGATTGCGTGGAAGAGCAATGGGCGGTGGAACTGCCCGCCACGCCCTATGAAGACGCCATCCTCAGTGCCTCGGTGCAAGATTTGCAGGGCCGCTTCAACCTCAACTGGCTGGGCACCGCCAGTGGCCCCGGATTTGAGCGCAATGAGGAAAACCGGGAGCGCCTGCGGAGATTGCTGGAGCAGGTGCTGCCGGAGCCCAATAAGGCTTCCCTGTTGTCCAATGAGATGGCGGACTGGATTGATACCAACAACATCGTCGACAACGTGGAAGGGGCGGAGGACTCCGAGTATCGCTCCCGTCGCACGCCGAACATGGCGGTGGCGCACGAAACCGAATTGCGCGCGCTGCGCAGCTTCACCGTCGAGGATCTGTTTCCGGACATGATGATGTGGGGGCTGTTCACCGCGCTGCCATCGGGCACCAAGCTGAATGTCAACACAGCACCGCAGCCGGTGCTGGACGCGGTGCTGGGGACCATGGCGGGCAACGAAGCCGCCGAAGCGGTGATGGCATTGCGCGAAGAAGGGCCGATCGCCAATGTCGACGACGTCATGGCACTGGCTCCGTTTACGTCCCTCGATGACGAGCAAAAACAGAACCTGTCAGGCATGCTGTCGGTGGGTAGCGAATATTTTCAGATTATGGTGGATGTGGAAGTGGACGGGCAGGTCAGCCGTCTTGTCAGTCGGTTGCGCCGCTCCTCCCAGGGCGGGCCGGACGGCACCCGGGTGTTCAGTCGTCAGGTGACGCCGCTGCTGAGCCCCCTCGAACCGGCTTGCAATCCCTTCTACAATGCGGAAAACGAAAGCAATAATACCGTGGAACTGAACCCGAACGGCTAGGCCCGTAGCGGCGGTTAAATAAACGGAAAAGGACGAGATTTGTGGCCACAGCACTGATTTATCTGGCCCCGGGGGCATTCCGTAATGGACTCGCCGCAAGCCCGGCGCTGTACCAGGAATCGCCGGCGGACCCGGTGAGCGAGGGCAGTCTGCCGCAGGCGCTGGAGGCGCTGCATGGGGGCAGTGCGCGGATCGTCATCGGCGGCGCCGATGCCTTGTGCACCCACGTCAACCTGTCACGGAAGCAAGCGCGTCATCTGCAAAGGGTATTGCCCTTTCTGCTGGAGGAGCAGTTGCTGGACGCCCCCGAGCGGCTTTGGTTCGCCGCCGGCAAAGGCGATCACGGCCGCTACCCGGTCACCGTGGTGGACCGGGAAGCCGTGGATGCCCTGCTGGCCCTGGCCAGGGATGTGCATGTGCACATCACCAGCATCAAGTCCCTGGGGGATGTGCTGGCCCGCAGTGCGCCGGTGGCAGTGGCGGTACCAGGCTGCCAGACACTGGTGCTGGATAGGGAGCGGGCCCTCAGCTACGCGGACGAAGCCCAACTGAGCTCGCTGATGGCGCTGTGCGCGGCCCCGGAAGCGGAGGAGTTCGAGATCACAGGGGAGCCAGTCTCAAACGATCCGGAACAGCCCCTGGCTCGTGTGGAGTCTCCCACCGCTCTGTTTCAGCAACTCCGGGACGGCATCAATGACGCTGGCACCGTGGAGATCCTGCAGGGCGCTCTGGCCCCGCGCCAGAACCGCCGGGGCGGTCCCTCTCCATGGGCGCCATGGAAACCGGTACTGGGGTTGGCCGCGGCGGTGTTCGTGCTGTCCCTGGTGGCGTTGGGCGTCCAGACCTGGCGCTATGAACGGGCCGCGGATCAGGCTCTCGCCGATGCCGGCAAACTCTATCAAAGTCTGTTCCCGGGAGATCGGGCCACCGCCGGTTTGCGGCGGCAATTCGAGGCCCGGCTGGCCCGCCTTTCCAGTGGCGGTGGCGCCACCGGCAGTGCCAGATTGTTCCAGGTACTACCTTCGGTGGCGGCGGTGCTTTCCGCCAGCGAAGTGGAGCCCAAACGGCTGCAATTCGATGAACGTCAGGGCAATTTGCTGCTGGATCTGGGCGCCAAGGAATATGCCGACCTGGAGAAACTGCAAACCGCATTACGGGAAAAAGGCGTCAATGCGTCCATCGCCAACTATCGCAATGGCCCCAATGGGGTCACCGCGCGTATTCGGGTGGAGCAGGCCGGATGAAACAGCAAATAGAGCAAGCCCGAAGCCAATTGAACAAGCGTCTGCGGCCCGCCTTTGAATGGTATGCCTCCAGGGAGCCCCGGGAGCAAACCATTCTGCAGTTGCTCGCCGCTGTCCTGGTGTTGTTCCTGATTTACGCGTTGATCTGGCAGCCGGTCTGGAACGCGCGGGAATCCGCTCGTCAGCGTTACGTAGCCAACGAACAAACACGGCAGTGGATCGAACTGAACGCGCCGGCGGTGCGCGAAGCCCGTGGCCAAAGCGATACTCGCAACAAGACCAGCGCCTTCGGCGATAACTGGGTCAGCGAGATCAGCCGCTCGGCACAGAACCACGGCCTTACCCTGCAGGGGTTCACCCCCGACGGTGACCGCTCGGTGAGGATTCAACTGGAAGACCAGCCCGCCAATGCCGTGCTGATCTGGCTGCATTTCCTCGAAGAGCAGGGCCTCAACCTGGGTACCCTGGAGCTGGGGCCCGGCAACGAGCCCGGCACTGCCACGCTACGTGCTTCCCTGAGCCGCTAGTTGATGAAGGGGCGCGTTGGTGGCGCCGCCGCCCTGGCGGCCTGGTGGCTGTATACCCTCAACGCCATGGTCCTGGCGCTCGGCGTTAGCTGGGGGCTCTACAGCCTGTGCGACTATGGCTACTCGTTCTGGTATCCAACCCTGGATATTGAGGAGCACATCCGGGAATACGGCCCTCAGAACCGATACCGTAGGGACTTCGAGCGGCTCGAAGCGGAGCAGTATCAAGCGCTGTTTCACCAAATCCGCGAGGCCGTCCACGACAACGGCGAAGGGTTGGAAGACATTCACTATCCCAATCGCCTGGAGCAACCGGTCCCGCTGCTGCGGGAGGCGGAAATCCTGCACCTCAGGGATGTGGCCCACCTGATCCGCCTGGGAACGGTGATCACGCTGATTGCCGCCTGCCTCTGGTGGCCATTGGCCTTATGGGTACGGTATCAGCGCCGACCGGCCGCTGGCCGTCGCCTTATCGCCCTGGCGGTGCCGTTGCTGGGACTGGCGGGTTGGCTGCTGGTGGCCGGTCCTGAGGCGGTGTTTTACCAGTTTCATATCTGGCTTTTTCCGCCCGAACATGAATGGTTTTTCTACTGGCAGGATTCACTCATGAGCACATTGATGAAAGCGCCAGTGTTGTTCGGCGGTATCGCCCTGGTGCTGTCCGCCGGGATTGCCGTACTGACGCCTGTGATTTATTTCACCGGTCTGCGGCTGGCGGGGCGGGGGAGTCCTGCCAGCGCATGAGTGGTATCGAAGTACTGGGCCCGGACGCCATTGGGGCCGAGAACGTTCAGCGCTGGGCAGCATCGGGGTTGCCGGTACCGCCGAGCTGGCGGGTCAGCCGGGAGACGGTACTGGCACTGCAGGTGGACGATCTCGCCCGTCGTTTACGTGCTTTACCGCGTATGTTCGGCCGGCAACGCCGCTGGGTGCTGCATCATGGCGTGATGAATCCCCGTTCCCGACGGGAAAGCCTGCTGAAACTGGACAGTGACCAGGCGCTGGCCCGCGCCCTCCATCAGTTGTTCGAACACCGCCCCGGCCCGGATCACGCGATCATCCAGGCATTGCCGGACTTGCAGGCCGCCGGGGTGCTGTTCACTCGCCATCCGCTGCGTCAGGATCTGCCCCACATGGTGGTGGAGGGTGTTCCCGCCGGGGCAGGGGGACGACAACGGCTGGTGTTCGATACCGATGGACGGCTGGTGCACCATGGTGATGGCTCTCCGGCCCTGGACCGGATCGTGCCCGCCGAGGCTCTGGTGACTCTGGGGCATTTGCTGCGCAATCAGTTTGACCATCCGCAGGCCGGGGAATGGGTATATGACGGCGAGCGGATCTGGCTGCTGCAGAGCCTGCCGGTGGGGTCACTGCCAGTGCCCGAGGAAGCCTGGAACCGGCGGGCCGGCGGTGCCCTGTTCAATCAGGCCCTGACCCCGCTGTGGTATACCCTGGAAGGGCGCTGGCTGAAAACCGCCTTTTGGTGGCCATTGGCTCGTCGTCACGGCTGGAAGGAACTGGAGAACGTCGAGCCTTACCGGCGACAGCACAGCCATTTGTACAGTAACGGGCTTTACTTTCGCCGCCTGGCGGAAACCTGGCCGGCGGCCTGGTTACAGGTACCGCCCGCCTGGCAGCCGCCGGAGTCCCTGGACGACCTGACCACCCGCCGGCGGCCATCACCACCACGTCGGCGCTGGCTGTGGACGCTGGCGGTGCTGGAGCGCCGCTTGAAACAGCTCCACCTGAAACAAGAGCGGGTCGTGAACAGCGACCGGGATGCCCTCTGGCACCAACTGATCGCGTTGGATCGCATTGGCGAACGGCTGGCCCGTCTGGAAGGCCGGTTGTGTTACTTGTGGCTGCCGGAATTGCCGGAGTCCCATGACCAGCCCTTTCCGCTCACATCGCTGCTGACGGCCTCCGAACTGCGAGCGCTGGACCAGGCCCTTAATCTGGGAAAGAGGGATGTGAAGGACGCGGGGCAGGGGGCAGTGCTGGCGACGCTGCGCCCTGGCGATGACCCGGTGCACGCGCCAGTGCAGGACAGCCCTTCTTTGCAGGCGGTATTGGAGGCCGTCGGAGAACGGCGCCGGCGTCATGATCCCGGCGACCGGTTGGATCCGGCGGTGGCCGCCTGGTTGTCGTTGGCAAAGCGGGCGCGGGCGTTGCGGCAGGCGTTGGCACAACAACTGCGGGAATGGTTGGTCCATGCGGCCGGAGAGTTGGTATCGCAAGAGTTGCTGGCTCATCCGGACGATATCCATTTTCTGTATTTCGATGAGCTGTGGACCTTGTGGATGCAGCGCCGCATTCCCAAATCCGCCGCCGGGCGCATCATCGCCCAGCGTAAGGTCCGCTACCTGGAAGACGCTTTGGTCGGCGCGCCGGACTGGAAAATGGACCGCATCGGCTACGGTTTCGGGGGTAACACCGCCGAGCCATTATTACTCGGACTGCCTTTGGTGGCGGGGCGAGTGGAAGGGCCGGTCCGCCGGCTCTGCAGCGCCTGGGCACTGAACAACATCCAGCCCGGCGATGTGTTGGTGGTGGATGAAGTGGACGCCGCCTGGACCCCCTGGCTGGCGCGCGCCGGCGCCTTGATCCTGAGCCGCCGGGACCCGGCCAATCCCGCCGCCAGCCTGGCCCGGGCCTGCGGCATCCCGGCGGTATGGGGGCTGGCCGATGCCCTGCACGGTGTGCGCGACGAGGAGTGGGTGACCCTGGACGGCGCGGCGGGCACCGTGGCCCGGAACACGTCGCCGGTGCCGGGCGGCTAGTTGTGTAAAGCCACCAGGTTGTTCAGTAAGGGCAGTCGGCTGACGGGAGGCTGATAGCCGAGGCTGGAGTGAGGTCGATGCCAGTTGTACTGATGCAGCCAGGTGGCCAGGTATTCCGCCCGCTGATCGGCGTTGTCATAGGCTCGAGCATAGGCCCACTCATGCAACGCCGTTTGGATCAGCCTTTCGGCCTTGCCGTTGGTGCGTGGCCGGTAAGGTCGGGTTGTTGTGTGTTTTAGCCCCAGACGCCGACAGGCGCGCGCGAAGGCCTTGGAACGATAACAGGCGCCGTTGTCGGTCAGGACCCGGTGGAAGCGAATGCCCAGATGGCGGTAGTACCGCACTGCGGCGATCAGGGCCCGCCACGCACTGGCACCGGTTTCATCGGGCTTGATGCAGGCCCAGGCGATGCGGCTGTGGTCGTCGATGGCGACATGCACGTAGTCCCAACCGGCCCCTCGTGAGGTGCCTTTCTGCCGATCGCGAGTCACTCGGTGGCCGGGCCGGTCGAAGCGGCCCAGCTTCTTGATATCCAGGTGTAGCAACTCACCGGGCGCTTCTCGCTCATAGCGGTTGGGCGGTTCTGCCGGCTCCAGAGCGGCGAGCCGGTTCAGGCCCTCGCGGTGCAGCAGGCGGGCGATGGTACTGACACTGATGCCCGTCTCCTGATGGATCTGACGGTAGATCCGGCGCTTGCGGCGAGCGTTGATGATGCTCTGGCGCTGGTCATCGCTAATCTGGTGGGGGCATCGGTGTGGCCTTGAGGAGCGGTTTTCCAGGCCGGGCAAGCCTTCCTGGCGATATCGAGCGAGCCACTTGTAGGCGGTGCGCACGCTCACGCCCATCGCCTGGGCGGCCTCCTCGGGCCGCAGACCGTGTTCTAGAATGCGAGTCACGAGCAAGGCTCGACCATGGACGGTTAATCGGGCATTTTGGTGGCTGTTCATTCGGGGCTCCTAGAGGGTTGCGTAGTCTCACACCTCCAGTCTTCTGGGTACGCCCCGAATGAACAACCTACTGAGAGGTCACAGCTAGTCCTCGTCGATATAGCCGAGCAGGTGAGGGACCATCTTTTCGATTTCCTTCCGGCTCATTCCCTTACGGGCGGCGTAGTCATCCATCTGATCCTTGCCGAGCTTCCCGGTACCGAAATACTTGGCTTCCGGGTGAGAGAAATACCAGCCGGATACCGCCGCCGCCGGGAACATGGCGTAATGGTCGGTGAGCGTCATGCCGGCGTTTGTTTCCGGCTCCAGCAGCTCCCACAGCAGGGCTTTCTCGGTGTGATCCGGGCAGGCCGGATAACCCGGAGCGGGGCGAATGCCCCGGTACTGCTCGGAAATCAGAGCGTCATTGTCCAGGGTTTCATCCGCGGCGTATCCCCAGAACTCCTTGCGCACCCGCTCATGCAGGCGTTCGGCGAAGGCCTCGGCAAGCCGGTCCGCCAAAGCCTTGAGCATGATCGCGGAATAATCGTCATGGTCCGCCTCGAAGCGCGCCACATGCTCGTCGATACCGATGCCGGTGGTGACCGCGAAGCCACCCAGCCAGTCTTGTTTGCCGCTGTCTCTGGGAGCGATGAAATCGCTCAGGCAATAATCCGGTTTATCGTTCTTTGCCCGGTCCAGTTGCTGACGCAGATGGTGCAGTGTCATGAAGGGTTCGGCGTCGCCGGGCTGCCGGAACAATTGAATGTCATCCATATCCGATTGCGCCGGCCAGAAGCCGATCACGCCCCGCGCGGTGAGCCATTTCTCCTTGAGCAGGCGATCCAGCATGTCGCGCGCGTCCTGGTAAAGCCGGGTGGCTTCCTCGCCCACCACGTCGTCCTCGAGAATACGAGGGAAGCGGCCAGCCAGCTCCCAGGAGCGGAAAAACGGCGTCCAGTCGATGCGCTCCACCAGCTCTTCCAGAGGGTAGTCGTCAAACACCTTGAGGCCCTTGATCTTCGGCTCCGGCGGCGTGTAGCTGCTCCAATCCGGCTGGAAACGGTGTTTCCGGGCCTTCTCGATGCTCACCAGGGAGCGATCCACCTGTTGTTGTTTGCGCCGTTCGCGCAGGTCTTGATAAGTGGCCTTGGTCTCCTCCACGTAACCGTCTTTCTGGGTATCGGAGAGCAGCCGGGAAACCACGCCGACGGCGCGGGAAGCGTCCGCCACATGGATCACGGCATGGCGATAGTTAGGATCGATCTTCACCGCGGTGTGGATGCGGCTGGTGGTGGCGCCGCCGATCATCAGCGGCAGATCCATCTCCAGCCGTTCCATTTCGCTGGCCACATGGACCATTTCGTCCAGGGAAGGGGTGATCAGGCCGGACAACCCAATGATATCCACCTTTTCCGCACGGGCGGTTTCAAGGATCTTATCGCAGGGGACCATGACGCCGAGGTCGATGACCTCATAGCCGTTACACTGCAGCACCACGCCGACGATGTTCTTGCCGATATCGTGAACATCCCCTTTCACCGTGGCCATCAGGATGCGCCCATTGGATTCATCCTGGGTGCCCATTTCTTCCTTTTCTTTCTCCATGAACGGCAGCAGATAGGCCACCGCTTTTTTCATCACCCGGGCGGATTTCACCACCTGGGGCAGGAACATCTTGCCGGCGCCGAACAGGTCGCCGACCACGTTCATGCCATCCATCAGCGGGCCTTCGATCACGTGCAGAGGGCGCTCCGCCCGCAGCCGGGCTTCCTCTGTGTCGCTTTCCACATGATCGGTGATGCCTTTGACCAAGGCGTGCTCGAGCCGCTTCTCCACCGGCCAGGAGCGCCATTCCTGGTCTTCCTTCTTGGTTTCCTTGTCGCCGCTGTCACGGTATTTCTCGGCCAGATCGAGAAGGCGTTCGGTGCCATCCTCGCGGCGATTCAATACCACGTCTTCCACCGCGTCGCGCAGTTCCGCCGGGATGTCCGCGTAGATCGCCAACTGCGACGGGTTGACGATACCCATGTCCATGCCATTTTGGATGGCGTGGTACAAAAATACCGCGTGAATCGCCTCCCGCACCGGGTTGTTGCCCCGGAACGAGAAGCTCACGTTGGAGACACCGCCGGAAATCAACGCGTGGGGCAGGGTGCGTTTGATCTCCGCCACGGCTTCGATGAAGTCCACCGCGTAATTGTTGTGTTCCTCGATACCGGTGGCGATGGCGAAGATGTTCGGGTCAAAGATAATGTCTTCCGGCGGGAAGCCCACCTCTTCGGTCAGCAGCTTGTAGGCGCGGCTGCAGATCGCCACTTTCTGCTCACGGGTTTCCGCCTGGCCGTTCTCATCGAACGCCATCACCACGGTTGCAGCACCGTAGCGGCGGATCAGGCGTGCCTGATTCAGGAACGCCTCTTCTCCTTCCTTGAGGGAGATGGAGTTCACCACGCCCTTGCCTTGAATGCATTTCAGGCCAGCCTCGATCACTTCCCACTTGGAAGAGTCGATCATGATCGGCACTTTGGAAATTTCCGGTTCCGAGGCCACCAGATTGACGAACCGGACCATGCACTCGAGCGAGTCGAGCATGCCCTCGTCCATGTTGATATCAATGATCTGGGCGCCGTTTTCCACCTGGTCCCGGGCCACATCCAGCGCGGTGTCGTAATCGCCTTCCTTGATCAGACGCAGAAAGCGCTTGGACCCGGTGACATTGGTGCGCTCGCCCACGTTCACGAACAGTGAGTCAGGAGTGATACTGCAGGGCTCAAGGCCGGACAGACGGCATTGCACCGGGATCGCGGGCAGGGCACGGGGCGCACAGTCCCGCACCGCCGCCGCCATGGCGGCAATGTGTTCCGGGGTGGTACCACAGCATCCGCCGATGATGTTGAGAAAGCCTTTTTGCGCCCAACCACGGATTTCCTTCGCCATGGTGTCCGGATCCAGGTCGTACTCGCCCATCTCATTGGGCAGTCCGGCATTGGGGTGGGCGGAGACGTGGAATTCGGAGATGCGCGACAGCTCTTCGATGTAAGGGCGCAGTTCCATAGGGCCCAGAGCGCAGTTCAGGCCGACGGAAATGGGTCTGGCATGACGCAGGGAATTATAAAAAGCCTCGGTGGTCTGCCCGGTAAGAGTACGGCCGGAGGCATCGGTAATAGTGCCGGAAATCATTACCGGCAGATCGAGTCCCCGCTCGTAACAATACTGATCCACCGCGAATACCGCTGCCTTGGCGTTCAAGGTGTCGAAGATGGTTTCGATCAGGATCAGATCCGAACCGCCCTGGACCAGACCGTCCACGGCTTCCAGATACGCTTCCACCAAAGCGTCGAAGTTGACGTTGCGGTAGCTGGGATCGTTCACATCCGGACTGATACTGGCGGTGCGGTTGGTGGGGCCCAAAACCCCGGCGACAAAACGAGGCCGCTCCGGCGTGGCCACCGCGTCGGCGGCGCGACGGGCCACCTCGGCGGAGGCCTTGTTCAATTCATGGGCCAGCGCCTGCATGTCGTAGTCCGCCATGGCGATGGCGGTACTGTTGAAAGAGTTGGTTTCGATGATATCGGCGCCGGCCTCCAGGTAGGCGCGATGCAGCGCCTCGATTTTTTCCGGCTGAGTAATGGACAGAAGATCGTTATTGCCCTTCAAATCGCAGTGCCAGTCCGCGTACCGAGCGCCCCGGTAGTCGTCTTCGCTGAGCTTGAGGCGCTGAATCATGGTGCCCATGCCCCCGTCCAGGATGACGATGCGATCCTGCATGAGAGAGGTGAGCTGTGCGCGGCGTTGGTTGGACATGAACTGCTCCGTTGGGTGACCGGGGGCGCATTATAGCGGCTGGGACGGTGTTGCCCAACGCACCCGAGTGCCCGCTATACTGAGCGCCTTTGCCGTGATCATACTCATGGCGCCCTCATCGAGGGCCGGATTGTGACCGGTTGATAGTCGTATTGTAAAAAAAACCGCCAATGCACTGTATACGGTGGGGCAGGCGCGCGCGTTTGCGCATAATGCGCCCTTTTACTGTTAATGGCCCCGGAACGGGCTTTGAATCATCAACATAGCGTAGGAGGCATGATGCGCAAACAATGCTTGGTCCTGGCATGCGCCCTGGCGGCGGGGCCAGCCCTGAGTTACGCCCAGGAAGCGGAAAAAGCAGCTGAACCGCGTGGCTGGGACATCGAACTGGAAGGCTCTTACCTTCTGAAGTCCGGTAACACCCGCTCCCAGAACGCGGCCGCCGCCGCCAATCTGACCCACGATGGCCGGCTGTGGCGTCATACCGGCAAACTGGAAGCGGTCAATGAGATGTCCCGCAACGATGACACTCGCGAGGACGAGCGCACCGCGGAACGCTATTACGGCTCTTACAAGCTGGATCGCAAGTTCGGCGATCTCGGGCGGAACTACATCTTCAATATCGTGACCTACGATAAAGACAACTTCTCCGGCTATCACTATCAGGCCAGCTATGCCATCGGTCTTGGCCGTCGTTTCCTGGATACAGAAACCCACACTCTGGACCTGGAAGCCGGCCCCGGTTACCGCGTGGACTGCCTCGATCCCTCTGATTCCTACACCAGCTGTCAGGATACCGAGGAAAGTCTGATCGGCCGTTTCGCCGCCAAATACGAATGGAAGATCTCCGAAACCGCTTCCTTCAAGGAAGATTTCACCACCGAAGTGGGCGATGAGAACACCGTGGTACGGGCGGAAACCTCGCTGACGTCCAAGATCAACGATCATTTCTCACTGCGGCTCAGCCATCTGCTGAAGCGCAACTCCAAGGTGCCGGATGACGGCAGCCACCGCAGCGACCAGGAAACCCGGGTCTCTGTCGTCTACACTTTCTGACCGACATAAAAAAAGCCGGCCCGAGGGCCGGCTTTTTTTAATTGGTCGGAGTAGCAGGATTCGAACCTGCGACCCCTACGTCCCGAACGTAGTGCTCTACCAGGCTGAGCTATACTCCGAATGTGGTGGCGTATTCTAGCAGCGAATTTTCAGAATGCTACTGTTTTGCAACGGGAATTTATTCGGTTGTCCATATTCTGCTCAATTACCCGTACAATGCGCCTTCTTTGGCCTGCCTGATAGCCGGTTTGATGCCCGAATTACCTGAACAACTGGACGATCTGCGTCTGCGGCGCTGGCCCCGTCGGCGCGATGAGCGCCTGCAAGCCTGGGACGCGGCGGACCGATACTTACTCAGAACGCTGCAAGAGCAGGGGGCCGGGCCGGCCACCCTGGTGGTGAACGACCAGTGCGGAGCGCTGTGGCTGACGGCACTGCGGCGTGGGCCGGCTTGCAGTCAGGGGGACTCCTGGCTGGCCTGGCGCGCGGCGGAGGCCAACGCCGCCGACAACGCCATGACATTACCGGAAGCCGGCTGGTCGTGGCCTTGGCAAGCACCTTCGATCCGCCCTGACCAGGTACTGATGCGGGTTCCCAAGGAGTTGTCGCTGCTGGAGGCGCAACTGGGCTGGCTGGCGCGCATTCTTCCGGAAGGCACACCGATCTGGCTGGCCGGGATGGACAAGCATCTGCCGCCGAACCTGGTGCCATTGATGGAGACTTATCTGGGCAATGGTCAGGCCGGGTTGGGCTGGAAAAAAGCGCGCCGGTTCTCGGCCCTTGCCCCTGGCAAGGGCCTTGGGCCGGTTCCGGAAGAGGCTCTGGTCAACGTGCCGGGGCGTGGTTGGGAACTGCATACCGGCGCCGGCGTCTTCGGGCGCCAGCATCTGGATATCGGCGCGCGCTTCCTGATGGAGCATCTGCCCCGGCAGGTGGAAGGGGAGATCGCGGATCTGGGGTGCGGTAATGGTGTGCTGGGGCTGACGTTGGCAGCAGATAATCCCAGGGCGCGGGTGACGTTCTGCGATGAGTCCTTTCTGGCCGTGGAAAGCGCACGCCGTAACGCGGCCCTTTATATTTCCGAGCCCGAGCGCTGCCGCTTCCATCTGGGCAACGGTTTGGATGGCCTGGAGCAGCGGTTCGACCTGATCGTGCTGAACCCGCCGTTCCACCGGGGCCATGCCGTCGACGACCGGGTCGCGTTGACGCTGTTTCGTCATGCCCGACGGCATTTGGCGGAAGAAGGCGCGTTGTGGGTGGTGGCGAATCGGCATTTGCCTTATCGCCCGCCGTTGCGGCGGGCATTCGCTCAGGTGGATGTGGTGGCCGGCAACGCCAAGTTCATCATCTACCGGTGCGGTCAGAGAGCGACGTCGTAAAAGGTTTCGGCGCGGGCATGCGCCGTGTTTCGCAAAACCTTTTCGCGGTCCAGCAAGGAGGTATTCAAGCCGGCCTCCCGCGCCGCGTCCAACTCCGCTTCCACATCGGAGAGAAATAGCACCCGCTCGGGAGCCACACCGATGTCGGCGGTGATACGCCGGTAGCTGTCGGCTTCTTTTTTGCCGCCGCTGGTGGTGTCGTAATAGCCGCTGAACAACGGCGTCAGGTCACCGGCCTCACTGTAGCCGAAGAACAGCTTCTGGGCGGCAATGGAGCCGGACGAGTACACGTACAGCTTCAGCCCCCGGGCCTGCCACTGCCGGAGCCGTTCCACCGCGTCGGAATACATGTGGGCCTGGTAGTCGCCGTTCTCATAGCCCGTTTGCCAGATCATGCCCTGCAGCGTTTTCAGAGATGTGATCTTGCGATCCTCGGCAATCCAGCCCCGGAACAAGGCCGCGGCTTGCTCCGGTGACGCCAGGGGCTGGCCGCTCTCGGCACGGGCCTGGGCCACGCATTCCGCCACGGCGGGCCGTTCCCAGTGCGTGCGCAGGAAAGCTTCCATTTTCCGGTCGGCATAAGGGAACAGCACTTCCTTGACGAAGGAAATACTGCTGGTGGTGCCTTCGATGTCGGTGAGAATGACCTCGATCGTCATCGGCTCAGTTCTCCAGGCGGCTGAACCGGCCGGCGATGTCACTGCCGGTGAAGTTGGCCACCCAGCCTTCCGGGTTATTGAACAAACGAATGGCCACGAAGTGCGGGTTCGGGCCCATATCGAACCAGTGCGCGGTATTGGCCGGCACGGAGATCAGGTCGCCCTTGGTGCACAACACCTCATAAATCCGGCCGTCGATGTGCAAAGTAAACAGCCCCTGACCCTCGACGAAGAAACGAACCTCGTCTTCCGAATGGCGGTGCTCGTCCAGGAACTTTTCCCGGAACACCGCTTTGTCCGGATGATCCGGTTGCATGCTGACCACGTCCACGGTCTGGTAGCCTTCCTCGCGCTTCAGGCGGTTGATGTCCTGGGCGTAGGCTTCCAGCACTTCCTCCTGGGATGGGCTGGCCGTCAACGGCTTGGTTGCCTGCCATTGTTCATAGCGGATCCCGGCCTTGGCCAGTTCCACCGCCATGGCGGCTTTGCTATCCACCACCAGTTGCGGTTTATCCGGCTCACCGTCGCGGAAAATTTTCAGATTACTCATGGGGTGATCCTCGTTAAGAGCCTGTTCACGATCTCTACGCTGGCGGGGTGGGGTCAACCCAGCCGGCGACGATCCAGTTCAATGGCCAGCAGCGTTTCCAACGCTTCCAACTGGCGGTAACACGTGGCCATATCCGCGGCCCAAGTGTACAGACCGTGGCCGCGAATCAGGTAAGCGTGGTGGGCCAGGCCCTGGTCCATGGCCTGATCCACCCGGGCCGACAGCTCGGCGATATCCTGCGTATTGTCGAACACGGGCAGGGTGACCCGGGTATCGTGGGTGGTGATGCCCTCCAGCGCTTTCAGCAGCTCATACCCTTCCAGGGTAAGGTGATCCGCTGGCCAGTGCATGGTCAACACGGTGGTGGCATGGCTGTGGGTATGCAGCACCGCGCCGACTTCGTCATAACGCCGGTAGAGCTGGGTGTGCAACAGGGTTTCAGCCGAGGGCTTGCCATCACCCACCGGCTGGCCCTGCAAATCCACCACCATGATGTCGGTTTCTTCCAGCAGCCCCTTGTCCTTGCCGGAGCAGGTAATGGCGGCGTGCCCGGCATTCAAGCGTATTGAGTAATTACTGCTGGTGGCGGGGGACCAGCCCTGCTGATACAAACGATGGCCGGTGGCCGCGAGGGTGCGGGCGGCTTCACGGAAGGCGGCGATGGAATAGGGGCGCTGGCTCATGAGGCACTCCGGGCGAAATACGCCGCCATGGCGGTCGGGTCGGGGGACGGGATGACCCCGTTTTCAGTAACAATGGCGCTGATCAAGGCGGCCGGCGTCACATCGAAGGCGGGATTATAGACCGGGCAGTCCGCCGGGGCGCAGGGCTGGCCCGCCACCTGCCGGACTTCCTCGGCCGGACGTTGCTCGATGACGATGCCGGAACCGTCCTGCATCGCCGCGTCCAGGGTCGAATCCGGTGCCGCGACAATGAACGGGATGCCATGATGGCGAGCCAGCACGGCCAGGGAATAGGTGCCGATCTTGTTGGCGGTATCGCCGTTGGCGGCGATGCGGTCGGCGCCAACGATGACCACATCCACCTCGCCCTGGGCCATCAGCATGGCGGCGCAACTGTCCGCCACCAGGGTGACGGGAATGCCGTCCTGCATCAGTTCCCAACTGGTCAGGCGAGCCCCCTGCTGCCAGGGCCGGGTCTCCCCGGCATACACTGACCGCAAGCGGCCTGCCTCCCAGGCGGAACGGATGATGCCGAGGGCGGTGCCGTGGCCACCGGTGGCCAGAGCGCCCGTGTTGCAGTGGGTATAAACCCGGGCCTCTTGGGGTAGCAGAGACAGACCCGCCTCACCGAGACGCCGATTGGCGGCCAGGTCGTCCCGATGCAGGCGCTCAGCCTGCTCGCTCAGGTGCTGGGCGAGGGCTCCGCCGCTGAGATCACCGGCAGCCTGGCGCAGCCGGTCCAGCGCCCAGAACAAATTCACCGCGGTGGGGCGGCTCGCGGCAAGCACCTCGAAGGCTGGCGCCAGCGCCGCCAGGGAGGCTTGGTCGCCAAGTCGTTGGGCTTCCAGCGCCAGGCCATAGCCAGCGGTGATACCGATAGCGGGCGCGCCGCGCACCACCATCTCGCGGATGGCATGGGCGGCTTCCCGCGCGTCGGTGATGCGCAGCCAGGTCGTGTCGGTGGGCAGGGCGCGCTGATCGAGCAGATCAAGTGCGGTGTCGTGCCAGCGGATCGCGAGACTCGCCAGGGCCATCAATGTCTCCGTGAAAGTAGCGAAAGCGTCACCCGGCACCGGGCCGGGGCGTTATTCTACAACAGTCATCCGCTCGGGCGGCAGCTCTCAGGGCGCCTTCCGGACTCTAACAACGTCGACCGCTGGCACAGAAGGGGCTACGAAGCGCTGTGGGAGCCAGCCTGCTGGCGAATACGGCCTCCGATGTTGGGTATTCGCTTGCGGGCAAGCTCCCACAGCGGCCTCGTAGCCCGGCCTTCTGTGGGAGCCAGCCTGCTGGCGAATATGGCCTCCGATGTTGGGTATTCGCTTGCGGGCAAGCTCCCACGGCGGCCTTGTAGTGCCCTCCGAATTGGCAATGCCGCTCACGCGTCCCCGATGGAGAGTCATCCCTGTCAGGGAGGATAGTGGAGCGGTTCCCGGCGGCGGCGGCGGCGAATCCAATTGACCGCCCGGAACACACTGTGTTGACGAATGATGGCCCGTTCCAGACCATATTTGCCCGGAAAAGTGCTGACCATGACGGCGATAAGCATGGTTAACAGGCCTTGCCCGGGCAGAATCAACATCAGCAGACCCGCCACCAATAACACCACGGCAAGGGCATTGCGCAACGCCCACAACACCCAATGGCCCGGGTGTCGGTAGTGAGTGGGGCGCCGCTCGGCGGTGAAATAATCCGCCGGCATGCGAATCACCAGCCAGGGAATGGCCAAGGTGGAAATCACCGCCATCAGCAGCCCGATCAAGGTGAGAGTGGGAAACCACGGTTCCAGGGTTTGTCCCAGTTGGTGCAGCCAGGGGGGCAGGCTCAGCGTCACTGCTCGGCTCTCCTCACAATTTTCCTTACACAGCCTTTGGCGTCTGGCCTCGTTGCCTGCGCACCAACAAACGGAGCGGGTTGGACGTCTGGCCAGTTAAACCGGTATGTTCCGCTTCGCAGGGTTGGTGCCGTGCCGTCGCAATGGCCGGCGCATGACGCGTGAGTCGCCGGCCATGGGACAAGACCGGCGACCCTCCCGCGCAAATATGAGACCAGCGATGATGATTTTCAATGCATCGTCGTACAGCCCATGTACCGCCGTATAACATGGGACCGTCGGAGCGGCCAACCGTGCCACGGCGACCGTCTGGTGAGTCGAGACCAATCAACGAAGACATGGTGAAGCAGGAGAACCTTTATGGGGATGGCGGCGCAATTGGCCCTGGCAATCGGGATCGGTCTGCTGATCGGTGTGCTGTTGGGTCTGCTTATCTGGCGCTGGATGTCACGGCGCCGTGAAGCCGCCCTCGAGCGGCATCGCCATGCCCAGGTGCTGGAAAGCCTGGAGGTACTCAGCCGCGCTTATATGCAAGGGCAGGTGGATGCTGGTGAGGCCAGTCTGAGAATGGCCACGCTGCTGGACTGTTTGCCGGCGCGGATCGCGCCCAAAGTGGATCTGGCGGCGATTCACCAGTTGGCCAGCGACTGCGAGAACTTTCATCGGGGCGATGCCCGCAAAGGGCTGACCCCGGCTCAACGCAACCGGGAGGATCTTGACCGCCTGCGTCTGGAAGATGAGCAAGCGGAGGCGTTCATGCAAGCCACCGAGCGGCTTGCGGGTGTGCTGGTGCAATGGCGGCAACAACTTTGTCCGCGCCGGCGGACTGACTGAAAAGACACTCGACTCAGGCGTCACGGCTGCGGGCGCCCTGTATACCATTGGGTATGATCGGCGCTTTCCATTGTTTGCAATCACCTCTACCAGTTATTGGAAGCCGAGTTCAGATTATGAGTGACACCTTGTACGTGGCCTTTCCCGCCAGCGAAACACTGTGCCAGCGTATCGACACTTTTCTTGCCAAGATGCGGGAGAACCCGTCTGGCAACCATGCCGCGGATCTGGATGGCATCACCGATCCGTTCATCGACGAGGTCCTGCATACCTACTTCACCGGCCCGATCGAAGCGGTCAATGCCCGCGGTACCGCCGTGAACATGATCATGGGCGCCATGAAGGTGATTCGTAAGGCCGCCCATGGGCTGGCCGGACGGCTGATGCGCAAGGCCAGCGTCGAGGAGCAACAGGCCCTGGCTCAACATTTCAGTTCACTGCGACTGGAAAAGGATGGCGGCATCTTCGTCGGCTATCCGTTGCCAGCGGATCTGGCGGAGCGCGCCAATCGGGTTTTCGAGTCATTCGCCAACGGGGAAGGGGAGATGGCGCATCTGGTGGAAGTGATGCACGGCATCACCGACGGGGCCATCGAAAACTATCTGGATAAGACCCTGGGCAGTCTGAAACTCGGCGCCATCAACCGTGGCCTGGTGTCCACCGCCCGCGCCACCATCAACAAGGCTTCCACATCCGCCGTGGACAAGGGACTGCCGGCCATGGAACGCAGTCACCGCAAACCGGTGGTGGCGTACTATCAGAGCCTGCTGCACCGATTCGGCTAAACACGAATAGGCAAGACCGCGCCGACGGCATTGCCGCCGGCGCGGCGCGGCTCAGGAGGCGCCGCCCTGAGTCGGGGTGGACGGAGCTGGAGCGCTCTTGGCCCGGGTTGCGGTTTTCTTGCGAGTGGCTGCCTTTTTCTTTGCCGGCGTCTTTTTCACCGCGGCTTTTTTCTTGGCGGCCGCCTTTTTCCGAGGCGCGGCGGCTTGCTTCTTCACCGCGGCCTTTTTGCGTTTCGGTGCCGCTTTCGGTGCATCGCCGCCAACCCGCTTTTCAATATCCTTGGCGCGCTTTTCCAGATCCTTCTGGTACTGACCGATCACTTTGGCCAGGCTGTTGGCCTGCTTGGCGGTGGCCTTGAGCACCTTCACCTCGGTTTCCAGGAAACGCTTGCGGGCTTCCGATTCGTCCACCCGGGAGCGAGCCTCGTCCACCGCCTTGCGGGCGCGATCCACCTGCCGCTTGACCGTGGCATTGGCTTTCTTCCGGTATTCCGCCTGCAGCTTCTCCAGTCGATTGAGCGTGTCACGGCGCCGCTCAACCTCCTGATTAAGCCGCTGGCGAGCCTTTTCCAGCTGTTTTTCCAGTTGCGCGATCTGTTTATCCCTTTCGTTATCGAAACGTTCCGCCAGCTTGCGGATCTGTGCCTGCAGATCGTCAAGGCGGCTTCGTACTGTATTCGCGGCCATGGATGACTCCCTTTCCCCGGATGGATGTGTGTGAGGGCTTTGATAAGCACCGGATTGGAATCCTCCACGGTGCCACTGAAACTTTATGTCACATCCTGGGGCTGGACAACAGCGCAGCGCCGACGATTCACGTCATTCCGGCAAGGCCATTGAGCTTTACCGGGCCAGCGGAGATACTGCCCGCAGCGTAACGGGATAAACGGATATGGCGATTTCCTTTGACGGCAAGCTGGTGGTGGCGATCAGTTCGCGGGCGTTGTTCGATCTCAGCGACAGCCACAAAGTCTATGAAGAGGACGGGCTGAATGCTTTTCAGGAGTACCAGACCGCCCATGAGGACGACATTCTCAAGCCCGGCGATGCCTTTCCGCTGGTGACCAAGCTGCTGGCGATCAACCAGTTGGAGCAGGGCCGCGACCGGGTGGAAGTGATTTTGTTGTCGCGCAACAGCTCCGATACCGGCTTGCGCGTATTCAATTCCATAGAACATTACGGCCTCCCGATCACCCGGGCGGCTTTTGCCGGTGGGCAAAGCCCGCACCGTTATGTCTCGGCATTCGGCGCCCACTTGTTCCTGTCGACCAGTCCGGATGACGTTCGTCAGGTGCTGGATGCCGGGTTCGCCGCCGCCAATATCCTCTCCGGCGGACCGCTGGAACAGCAGGACGATCTCCTGCGCATCGCCTTTGATGGTGACGCGGTGTTGTTTTCCGACGAATCCGAGCGGGTTTTCCAGAGCGCCGGCCTGGAGGCATTCGCGGAGAGCGAAAAGGCCGCCGCCTGGCAGCCGCTGAGCGACGGGCCGTTCAAGCCTTTTCTGGAGGCGCTGCATCAGATCCAGAAGGCCTTCCCGATGGAGCAATGCCCGATTCGCACCGCTCTGGTCACCGCGCGCTCTGCGCCGGCCCATGAAAGGGTCGTGCGTACTCTGCGGGCCTGGGGGATTCGCCTGGACGAAAGCCTGTTCCTGGGAGGACTGCCGAAAGGGCCGTTTCTGCGCGCCTTCGGCGCCGATGTGTTTTTCGATGATCAACAGGGCCACTGCGAATCCGCCCGTGAGCACGTGGCCGCCGGCCATGTTCCGCATGGTATTGCCAATGCGCCCCCGGTCGACCCGTGACGCCCGTTCATGGTCTTGGCGCCGGTTCAGGCAAGGGGTGGAAAAAACGCCGCCCCTATGCTTTCTCTGAATAGTTCTTTATATTTTTATAACCTGTTCAGCATAGGCCGGGAGCGCCCATGAAACTCCAGCAGCTTCGTTATATCTGGGAAGTGGCCCGCCACGATCTGAATGTGTCCGCCACGGCCCAGGCCCTGTATACCTCGCAGCCCGGCATCAGTAAGCAGATCCGCATGCTGGAAGACGAGTTGGGGGTGGAGGTGTTCGCCCGCAGCGGCAAGCATCTGACCCATGTGACCCCCGCGGGGGAGGCGATCCTGCGTATCGCCGGTGACATCCTCCAGCAGACCGAGGCGATCAAAAGAGTGGCCCAGGAGTTCCGCGACGAGACCAAGGGTGACCTGAGTATTGCCACCACGCATACCCAGGCCCGCTACGCGCTGCCTCCGGTGATTCAGAAGTTCACCCAGCGCTTCCCTGATGTCTCCCTGCATATGAATCAGGGCACGCCCATGCAGATTTCCGAGATGGCGGCGGATGGCAGTGTCGACTTCGCCATCGCCACCGAAGCCCTGGATCTGTTTTCCGATCTGGTGATGATGCCGTGCTACCGCTGGAACCGGACCGTGGTGGTACCGGAAGGGCACCCGCTCACCAAGATCAAGCCGCTGACTCTGGAAGCCCTGGCCGAGTACCCGATCGTCACCTATGTATTCGGCTTTACTGGCCGCAGCAAGCTGGACGATGCGTTCGCCCGGCAGGGCCTGGAACCGAAAGTGGTGTTCACCGCCGCCGATGCGGACGTGATCAAGACCTATGTGCGCCTTGGCATGGGAGTGGGGATCGTCGCCCACATGGCGGTGGACCCGGTTCAGGACAAAGGGCTGGTCAATCTGGAAGCCGGCCATCTGTTCGAACCCAGCACCACCCGGATCGGCTTCCGCAAAGGCACCTTCCTGCGTGGTTTCATGTACGAATTCATCCAGCTGTTCGCACCGCACCTGACCCGTGATGTCATTGACGCAGCGGTCCGGGCCAGCACCCGGGAGGAACGCGAAGCGCTGTTTCAGAACATCGAACTGCCCATGCTGTGAGCACCGGCTCAGGGGCTCCGATCCCCGTGAGCGCGTTGCAAAGCGGCCAGGGCGCGGATACATTGTGCCGGCCCGGAGACGCCGGGTGGTGCCGGCCCGGAGCCGCCGGGACCGCCGTTCGCGGCCAACGACACCGTCAATCTTCATTCAACCCCAAGGGGGATCAACGTGGAATTGTTATGTCTTGATCTGGAAGGGGTGTTGATCCCCGAGATCTGGATCAACTTCGCCGAGCGCACCGGAATCGAGGAACTGCGGGCCACCACCCGGGACATCCCCGATTACGACGAACTGATGCGAATGCGGCTGGGGCTGCTTGACCAGCATGGCTACGGGCTGCCGGATATCCAGGCGGTGATCGACACCCTGGAACCGCTGGACGGCGCCCGCGCCTTCGTCGATTGGGCGCGGGAGCATTTCCAACTGATCATCCTTTCCGACACTTTCTACGAGTTCGCCTTGCCGCTGATGCGCAAGCTGGGTTATCCGACCTTGTTCTGTCATCGTCTGCAAGTGGACGACAACGGCCGTATCACCGACTACGTACTGCGCCAACAGGACCCCAAGCGAGCCTCGGTCAAGGCACTGCACAGCCTGAACTACCGGGTCATTGCCGCCGGCGACTCCTATAACGACACCACCATGCTGGCCGAGGCGGAGCAGGGCATTCTGTTCCATGCGCCGGACAACGTTATTGCAGAGTTCCCTCAGTTTCCGGCGGTACACAGCTACCAGGACCTGAAGAAAGAAATCGTTAAGGCCAGCAGCCGCGAACTCCCTCTCTGACTGCCTGAGTTGGCTTACCTTGCCGGGGGGAGATCGCCTCCCGCGCAGGGCTCAATCTGGATATCTCGGCCCTTGTGGCAGTCGCGCCGAGATGTCCCGCTGCCACTGCCAGTGCGCCGCGAAACGGTAACCATGGCGCTGCTGAAAAGACACAGTCTCAGCGTTCATATACTCGCCATAGGTTTGTATCAGAGTGAGTGCCGTGACGGTTTCCCCTTCTAGCAGGTACTCCTGAATCAGGTCACGGAGGAGGTGGTAGGCGCCACCGTCTTTGTGTCCACCGCTGGGGATTGAGGCGAGTTGGGCGCGTTCCCGCCAAATCGGCTCCATGATCAGGTCTTGCGGTCCGCGGTCCAGTTGTGAGAACCAGGCGGCCATCCGCGTCACCGTGGCATCGGCGCCGAAACTCGGTGGCGAAATCAGCGCCCGCGCGGCGAATCGGCAGGCCTCATCCTCATCCCCCTGACGCAGACATTGAGTGGCCAGTAGTGCCAGTGCCGCGGTGTATTCAGGCAGCACGGTTACCGCCTGCCGCAGCAGCGCCGTGGCCGGCTCAACCCGCTGCTCCTGTAAACAGGCTCGTGCTTGCTGATAACAGGCCAACGGCGATAGCGGGTCGGCGTGATGATCCGGTGGCTCGGGATGGTCGTCGCCTTCGTCGCCAGCGAGAGCGAGGAAGCGCTGAAGGCTGGAATAGGCCGGGACCAGCACTCCCTCGTCATGAAAGGTCTCGGCTACGATCGGTGGGTCGCTCTCCCGGCCTATTGGCCAATACAGGCCGAAATAATCGCCGTTCCCCAACTGGTATTCAGCGAAGGGAAGGAAGCCCAGAGGCAGGTAGCCACAGGGGGTGTCGTTGGGAATCAGAGTCAGGCTTTCCGCTCTGGGCGGGAGTCGCAGCGCCATAGTGTCGTCCTTGCAGTATGAGGGAGGTGCCCGCACCAGATCTCCGGACCCCTGAAATACCGCCGGGGGGCGGTTCGCGGCCGGCGTCAATGGGCGCCGGTATTATCTTCCGATGATGATGAACTCCGCCAGCGGTAACCAGCCCGCCGCCTCCGGGCCGAGCACCCAGCCCATCAGACGGTTGATAAGCAAAAAGACGGCATTGGCGTATTTGTACCAGGCAGGGGTTTGCCCCAGGAAATTCTGACCGAGGGCACGACCGATTCGGGCGGACATGACACTGGTTTCCTACGGATTTCAGATCGGATCGGATCGGCGCGGCAACCATAAGCAGTTCAATTCTCACGGTACAGTCAACTAAAGTGCCATGGCTGGGCAAGACGCTGATTCCAGCTGTGCCCTGGTTAACAATACGCAGACAAATCAGTTGTTTAGCCGCGAAAGTTGACGCACTGTTTAAGCAGTGACAAAGTGAAAATTATTTCGCTCTCGCCGCGAAGCCTAGGCTGGGTTGGGTTGCCCGCCGGGCCCGTGGCATCAAGACAAAACCAAAACAAGCGAGTGGGTTGCCCATGGTCGCGATCACCAATACCACCTCCTTGACCTTTCTCAAGGAAGCCATTGATACCACCCTCGGCGAATCGGAATCCAGTCTGGAAGCCTTCGCCGAGAACCAGACCGAGGGGGCGGCTCTGGAGCGGTGTATCGATGCTTTCCAGCAATTGCGCGGCATCTGCCAGATGCTGGAACTGGATGCCGCCACGGTGATGGCGGAGGACATGGTGCTCACCGCCAGGGAGGTTCAGCGGCGTCCTGAGACGCCTCTGATCCAGGCCCTGGGCAACGCCATCGTGTTGCTCGGCCACTATCTGGAGTACGTTCAACTCAGCGGCAGTCCGTTGCCGGAGGTCCTGGTGGCCGGCATCAATGAATTACGCCAGGCCGGCGGCCGCGCGCCACTGCCGGAAAGCCGCTTTTTCCAGGTGGACGAGAGCCTGCCGCGCACGCCGCCAGTGCCGCCGGCGGATGTCGACGGCCTGGCACGGCAAAGTCGCCGTCTGCGCCATATGTACCAGGTGGGGCTGCTGGGCTTGCTGCAGGGGCAGGACCGGCAGACTCATCTGCGTTTGATGCTGCGGGCCATGGAGCGTATTGACCGGCTTGCCGGCGGCAAACGCTGGTGGCTGGCACGAGCGGCACTGGAGTCCCTGCTGCACGACGACATGGCGCTGACCGCGGCCCGGCGCGCCCTGTTGGCACGCTATGACCGCCAATTGAAAGCTCTGGTGTACGACGGGCGCGATGCCCTTGAACGGGAGCCACCGGCGGAGTTGCTGCGCGAATGCCTGTACCTCTCTGCTTTAGGCAGCGGAAAGGGCGACGCCGCCACCGAGGTGCGCTCCGCATTCGGGCTAGGGGAGCGTCCCGCCGACGCCGATCTGCAGCGTGAACTGGCGCTGATGACCGGCTCCAAGGGATCCGTGATCCGCTCCGTGGCCGGCGCTTTGAAAGAGGAAATCAACCAGATCAAGGACACCTTGGACATGGCCGCCCAGGGCGTGGCCGATACCGATTACGGCGCCGTCGCCGAAGGGCTCGGACGCATCGCCAGCACCCTGGACATGATTGGCGAGAACGAAGGCGCCCAGGAGCTGCGCCGACGTGCCGAGGATGTCGCCGGCTGGCGCCCCGGCGGCGAGGTGGACAGCGATGCGTTCCACGCTCTGGTGGACGATCTGCTCGCCGCGGAGAACACCATCGCCACCCTGGAGCGCAGTCTGGCGCCGGCGGACGATGTTCGCCGTGAGGTCAACAACGATCGCATCTCCCGCTATCAACTGGATGAGGCGCGCATGACGGTGGTGGGCGAATGCCGGGCCGGCCTGGCGCTGGCAAAACGGTCGTTGGCCTCCTATATGGAGCAACAGTGGGATACCATGCATCTCAGTAATCTTCCGGGCACTTTCGCTTCGGTGGTGGGAGGGCTGACCTTCCTCGATCTGGAGCGGGCCTGCGCCGTAACCAACGCCTGTCGGTGTTATATCGAGAAGGAGTTGATCGGTGGCAGCGAGGCACCCACGGTCACCGCCATGGAGACCCTGGCGGATGCCCTGACCGCCATCGATTACTATCTTGAGAGCATGGAAGAACAGAAACCGATTGGAGAAGGCGTTCTGGATGTGGCGGAGCAGGCCGTGGGTGCCCTTGGCTATCCCACAGGCGGAGCGACATCGTGAACCATTTCTTTTCCCTGGACCTGTCTTCGGCGGAGCCGAGAGACGCGGACGAAGCCTGGTGTTTCGTGGTCCAAGAACAAAACCTGTACATCGATTTCGCCCAGCAGCCCGGTGACCTGGGCATTCCCAGGCTGCCGGCCTTCCTGCTGCGCCAGCACCCGAATTACCGCTACATCGGCGTACTGCACGGGCAGCCCTGTTACGTGTGCGATGAAGGCGAGCATGAACTGGCCGACCAGCGCCTGCATCCGACCCCGTTGCGACAGATCATCGGCCAGTTGGATGACGATACTTTCACCATGGTGGCGCGGGCGCTGCAGGTGATGAGCTGGAGACACAACCACCGTTTCTGCAGCCGCTGCGGCTCTTCCACCACCCCCCATGACCGTGAACTGGCAATGATCTGCCAGGCTTGCGACTATCGCCAGTACCCCCGCATCACACCTTGCGTGATCGCCCTGATCAGTGACGGCGAATACGCTTTGCTGGGCCGCTCCGCGCGCTTTCCATCGGGATTCTATTCCTGCCTGGCCGGATTCATGGAGGCCGGGGAGACCGCCGAGCAGGCGGTACGCCGGGAAGTCATGGAGGAAACTGGCATCCAGGTTGGCGATCTGCGCTACGCGCGCAGCCAGTCCTGGCCCTTCCCGCACTCCCTGATGCTCGGTTTCCATGGCGATTATGCCGGTGGCGATATTGTCATCGATGACGATGAAATCGTTGATGCCGGCTGGTACCGCCACGACCAATTGCCGCGCACGCCACCGCCGGGCAGCATTGCCCACACCCTGATTGAGCAATGGCGCGCGCCTTACCGATAGCGCCCTGATCACAGCCTTCCATGATGATGGAGTCCCGATGAGCTTTTCGTTCGCCCCGCTTTTGATTATGGTCATTGGCTTGGTTCTGGTGCTGATCGGAGCCTGGATCCTGTTGCGGCAGAAATGGCTGTGGCAATGGCTCAAGGGCACGGTTGGATTGCTGTTGGTGGCCGGCGCCATCTATCTGGTGCTGGTGGCGGTGAGTCTGTACAGCTACCACGAGCTGAGCGCGGAATCACCGGTGGCCACCATCAGCTTCCGCGCCACCGATGACCAGGCCTACATCGCCACGGTTACCGGCCGTGATGGCCGCACCCGGGATTTCCGGCTGGCCGGCGACCAATGGCAACTGGACGCCAGAATCATCAAATGGAAGACCCCCTTCGCCCTACTGGGGCTGAAGCCGGCCTATCAACTGGACCGCATCCAGGGGCGCTACTTCGCCCTGGAGGATGAGCGTTCACGGGAACGCACCGTGTATAGTCTCCATGATGAGCCGCCGGTGCTGGATGTCTGGCGCCAGGCCCGGGAGGGCTGGAGTTTTCTCGTCGATGCGCGCTATGGTAGCGCCGCCTATCTGCCGATGGCCGACGGAGCGATTTTTGAAGTAACGGTTTCTCCCACTGGCCTGGTGGGGCGGCCTCTCAACGGCAGCGCGCAGCAGGCGGTTTCCGGCTGGCAATAAGCGGGGCCCAGCGCCAGTGAGCAGGGCGGGCGATTAAACCCATACATACAGGTGAGCAAGACACGGTGATCATCGATTTAATTTCCGAGTACGGCATGTTTCTCGCCAAAGTCGCCACCCTCGTGGTGGCGGTTTTGTTTGTGATTGGCGGGATCGCCACGGCGGCGGCGCGCAGTCGCCAGCGCAGCGGCCGTGATGGCGAACTGCGCGTCAAATACCTCAATGAGGAGTTCGACGATCTGCGCGAGAGCATTATTGATGAAGTGTGGCCGGAGCAGCGCCGCAAGGCCGAAGCCAAGAAAAAACGCAAGGAAGAAAAGGCACGGGCCAAGCAGCGCAAAAAAGCGGGCGGCGAGGACAAATCACCACCGCGCCTGTTCGTGCTGGATTTCGATGGCGACCTTCAAGCCAGCGATGTGGAAACCCTGCGCCGTGAAATCAGTGCCATCCTGGAGGTGGCGGAGGCGGATGACGAAGTCCTGCTGCGGCTGGAAAGCCCCGGCGGGCTGGTGCACAGCTACGGGTTGGCCGCCTCGCAACTGAAACGCCTGCGCGGGCGCGGTTTGAAACTCACCGTGGCGGTGGACCAGGTGGCCGCCAGTGGCGGCTATATGATGGCCTGTATTGGCGATCGCATTCTCAGCGCCCCTTTCGCGGTGATCGGTTCCATTGGCGTGGTGGCGCAAATCCCCAATGTTCATCGTCTGCTGAAAAAACACGATGTGGATGTGGAATTGATGACCGCCGGCGAATACAAACGCACCCTGACCATGCTCGGCGAAAACACCGACAAGGCCCGCGCCAAGTTCCAGGAGGAGCTGGAGGAAACCCACCAGCTGTTCAAAAGTTTTGTCCGCGAGCATCGCCGTGGCCTGGATATTGATGCCGTCGCCACTGGTGAGCACTGGTTCGGCAGCCAGGCCAAGGAACTGGGGCTGGTGGACGACATCATGACCAGTGATGAATACTTGCAGGGGCGCAAGGGCCAGGTGGATATCTACCAGATCACCTGGGAAGAGAAGCGCAAGCTCGCCGACCGGCTAAGCCTGTCCCTGGCCACCGCCGCCCAGCGTGTGGCGGACCGTTTCTGGCAGCGCGGCTCGCAGCGGCCATTCCAATAACGCTCATTCCAATAAAAAATGGCAATACCCGACGGACAACAGCAAACGGAGCTCGCAATGACATTCACGGCCCTGATCACCGAAAACACCGACAATGGTTACCAAAGCCGGGTAGGGGAGCGCGAACTGGGCGACCTGCCGGAAGGCGAAGTCCTGGTGAAGGTGGCCTGGTCTTCCCTGAATTACAAGGATGCGCTCAGCGCCAGCGGCAATAAGGGCGTTACCCGGCAGTATCCGCATACACCGGGCATCGACGCCGTCGGTGTGGTGGAAGAAGCGGAGCAGGGCCCCTTCAGCCCCGGTGACGCGGTAATTTGCACCGGTTATGACCTGGGCATGAACACCGCCGGCGGTTATGGCGACTACATTCGTGTGCCGGCGGACTGGCTGGTGCCTTTGCCGGACGGCATGGACCCGCGTTCCGCCATGGTGCTGGGCACCGCCGGGCTCACCGCCGCCTTGTGCGTGGAGGCCTTGCTGGATACCGGTCTGCAAGAGGACCAGGGCGATGTTCTGGTTACCGGCGCCACCGGCGGTGTCGGCTGCGTGGCGGTCTCGATCCTGTCCCGGCTGGGATTCCGGGTGGTGGCCGTTACCGGTAAAAACGATGCCCATGACTGGCTGAAAGCCCTGGGCGCGGCGGACATCATTTCCCGTGAGGAAGCCCTGGCGGATGCCAATAAGCCGATGTTGAAGCCGCGCTGGGCCGGGGTGGTGGACTGTGTCGGCGGCGACATGCTGGTGAACGCGCTGAAAAGCCTGCAATACGGTGCCAGTGCCGCCTGCTGTGGCCTGGTGGGGTCACCGCAACTCAATAATGCCACGGTGCTTCCGTTCATCCTGCGTGGCGTCAACCTGCTCGGCGTGGACAGTGTGGAACTGCCGCGCGAAGTGAAGCAGCAGATCTGGCAACTGCTGGCCTCGGACTGGATCCCGGATCTGGCCGCGCTGGAAGCGGCGGAAATCACCCGGGAACAACTGCCGGAATGGTTCGAACGGATCCTCGCTGGCGGGGTGCGCGGCCGCGTGGTGGTCAAGGTGGGCGGCTGATCGCCGGCTCTCCGGCAGACCGCAAATACGGGAGGCGCCATGACTGACCCGGGATGGCTGAAATTCGCACTGCGTCTGGACGGCAAGGGCGGGGCGGCGCCCTTCGAGCCGCAACTGTCCGCTGGCGACCACACCACCCGCTGGATTCATCTGGATTACACCTGCCCGGAAAGCCGGGACTGGCTGGAGGCGCGGGCGGACATCCCGATGGTGGTCAGCGAAGCTCTGTTGACGCCGGAGACCCGCCCGCGAGTCAGCGACGTGGGAGGCGGGTTACTGGTCTATCTCAGGGGCGTCAATCTGTCCCCGGATGCCCGGCCCGAGGACATGATCGCGGTGCGGCTGTGGATCCGGGATGGCCTGGTGATCAGCACGCAGAAGCGCACACTGAAGTCGCTTACCGAGCTGGTGGACGCTCTGCAGGCCGGAGAAGGGCCGACGACCTCGTCGGAACTGCTGGCCAGTCTGGTGGACGGGCTTGTCTGGCGCATGGAAGAGGTGATCGAGCAGATCGAGGATCAGGTGGCGGACTTTTCCGAACGACTGGAAGGCGAATCTGGCAACCGCGATCAGACCCGCCGTATCGGCGCCTTGCGACGCCGGGCGATTACCCTGCGACGTTACATGGCCCCGGAACGGGATGCGCTGACCAAGCTCCATGGCGACAGCCGCATTCGCAGTGGCGACGCGGAGATCATTCGTGAAGCCACGGATCGCCTGCAACGCCTGCTGGAGGATCTTGACGCGGCCCGCGAGCACGCCACCCTGCTGCAGGAAGAGGTCTTTTCCGCGCAGAATGAGACCATCAACGACCGCATGTACTTGCTGGCCATCATCAGCGCCACCTTTCTGCCGCTGGGTTTTTTGACCGGTCTGTTCGGTATCAATGTGGGCGGGCTGCCCTGGCTGGAAGATCCCAAAGGCTTTTGGTGGTTTACCGGCATGCTCGTTATCACCGGCACCGGCATTCTGTTGTGGATGATCCGGCGACGCTGGGTGTGAATCGGGATAAGACGGCTACTGTAGGAGCTTGCCCTGCAAGCGAATATCAGAAATCGCACGGGGCAAGCTCTTACAGCACAGAGATCAGGCTGACTGACGGCGATAGATCGGGCGCTCGTCATGAGCGTCGCCCTGGTAGGTCACCGAGAACGGACGCAAGCCATTCAGGGCTTCCTCGATATCGCGGTCGGCACGTACCTCGAAGGCATTGAAGCCGACCCGGTGCATGTAGAACAGCTGATCCTGAAGCACATCCCCCACCGCCCGGACTTCACCTTCAAAGCCATAGCGGGTGCGCAACTCACGGGCGTAGGAATAGCCGCGGCCATCCTTGAAAGCCGGGAAATTCACCGCCACCAGGGGCAGGGCGGGCAGATCCGCGGCCAGGTCCGCCGGCTCCTCGCCGGGTTCCAGACACACGCCCACCGGCGCGGCGCGCTCCAGCAGGGCATCACGATGAGCCAGCCAGTAGGCCAGCGGCACGATCACCGCCCCTTCCGCCGGAACGTCTTGCTGATCGAGTTCCTCGGAGGTCAGCCGCTGCCAGGTGTTCTCGACGATTTCACCGTTGACGATCACCTTAGCCATATACCACCTCCTTGAACGGGTCCATGCCGATACGTTCGTACGTGCTGATGAAAGGCTCGTTTTCCAGACGGTTGTCCAGGTACACGCTAATGATCTTGCCGATCACGCTGGTGACTTCGTGGGACTCGAAGGACGGCCCCATTTTTTCGCCAATGCGGGATTGGCGGTCACCGCGACCACCCAGGGTGATCTGGTAGAACTCCTTGCCTTTCTTGTCCACGCCGAGAATACCGATGTGGCCGATATGGTGATGACCGCAGGCGTTCATGCAGCCGGAAATATTGACGTCCAACGGACCCAGATCGTGAACGAAATCCAGGTCGTCGAACTGGCGCTGGATGCCCTCGGCGATCGGCACCGACTTGGCATTGGCCAGGGCGCACAGGTCGCCGCCGGGGCAGGACACGATGTCGGTGATCAGCCCCAGGTTCGGAGTGGCGAACCCGAGCGCGTCCAACTGCCGCCAGAGCTCATACAGCTCGTCCTCGGCGACATCGGCCAGCACCATGTTTTGCTGGTGCGTGGTGCGCACTTCAGAGAACGCATAGCGGTCCGCCAGATCGGCCACGTCTTCCAGTTGTTCGTCGGTAATGTCACCGGGGATACGGCCGGTCTTCTTCAATGTCAGAGTCACCGACCGATAGCCGTCCTTTTTATGGGCGCGGGTATTGGTGTGGTACCAGCGATTGAAGGCTCGGTGTTCATCCAGTGCATTGCGCAGCGCTGAGGTATCCACATCGGTGCGGTAATCCGGATCCACGAAGCAGGCCTTGATGCGAGCCACCTCATCCCGGGTCAGTGTCATCGCACCACCTTTCAACTCGGCGAATTCCGCTTCCGCCAGCTCACGGAATTTATCCGCGCCCAGGGCTTTCACCAGAATCTTGATACGGGCTTTGTACTTGTTGTCACGATTACCGTACTTGTTGTACACCCGCAGAATCGCTTCCAGATAGGCAAGCAGATCCGGCCAGGCGACAAATTCGCCGATGACTTCGCCGGTCATCGGGGTACGGCCGAGACCACCGCCAGCCCAAACCTGGAAGCCGGTTTCGCCGTTGTGGTCGTGAACGATCTGCACGCCGATATCGTGCACGCCAATCAAAGCCGGATCGGCATCCGGCACCGCGTTCACGGCGATCTTGAATTTGCGCGGCAGATAGGCGAATTCCGGGTTGAAGGTGGCCCATTGGCGAATCACTTCACACCAGGGGCGCGGGTCCTCGATTTCACGCGGATTAACGCCGGCGTATTCATCGGTGGTGATGTTACGAATGCAATTGCCGCTGGTTTGAATGGCGTGCATTTGCACGCTGGCCAGCTCGGCGAGAATGTCGGGAGTGTCGGCCAGTTCCGGCCAGTTCAACTGAATATTCTGACGGGTACTGACGTGGCAGAAGCCCTTGTCGTAATCGCGGGTAATGGACGCCAGCTTGCGTACCTGAGTGCTATTGAGCATGCCGTAAGGTACTGAGATACGCATCATCGGCGCATAGCGCTGGATGTAGAGCCCGTTCTGCAGCCGCAGGGCGAGGAATTCGTCCTCGCTCAGTTGGCCCGCCAGGTAACGCCGGGTCTGGTCGCGGTACTGTGCCACCCGCTCTTCCAGAAGCCGTTGGTCATAGTCCTGATATACGTACATTGCTGTGTCGCGCCGTGTTAATTCGTTGATTTGCAAGCCGTTTGGCGGCTTACAATTCCGAGTGGCGCGAACTTTAGCAAAGGGTTTTTATACTTAAAAGAAATATATCGCTATATCCCTAGTGTGTTCCGCTATGATCCCGCGGCACTGAGAACCATTTTCACTACCACAAAAACACCGATCACCAGGCCCAGCACCAGGATCACATAAACGCCGATATAATCGCCTGGATTGCCCTTGTTAAAATCCCGTTCGCGGTTGGCGTGGCTCTGCACGCCAAACAGTCCGGCAAGGATGCTTTTCAGCACTTGCAGGAAGCCAGGGCGGTCCGAGCCGGAATTGTTCTGATCGCTCATGAAGACCTCATCATAATTGAATGTGAGCCCAGCTCCGGCGCACCCACAGCCCTCCCAGCAGGGAGGAGGTCACCAGCCGTTGCAGAGCCTGGGCCAGCCAGATACCAAGCAGGCCAAATCCCAACCAGGGACCTATGATATAGGCCAGCGGCAGGAACAGGCACCATTGTACTACAAGGGTGACCATCATTACCGATCGGGATGCGCCGGCCCCCAGCAAAGCCTGGGTAAAAATGATGGCCGCGCCGTCCAGGCAAATCGCCAGCCCGGTGATCATCAACGGCACCCGTCCCAGCGCCACCAGATCCGGCTGGTGCAGGAACAAGCCCAGAATCCACTCCGGCATCAGCCACATCGGTAGCGCGGTGACGAACAGCATCAGCACCGCCAGCCAGGTGACATCCCAGCCCCAGCGATAAGCATCGGCCGCATCACGGCGCCCCAGCGCCTGACCGACCAGCGACGCGGCGGCCAGCCCGAGTCCGATGGCCGGCAGAATCAGCAGCAGAATCAAGGTGATCAGCACGTGGGCCACAGCCACTTCATCGGCGCCGACCATGCCGATGATCCAGAACAGCACGGTGAGGCCGGCGGAGAAGAAGAACTGCTGCACGGAGTTGGGAATACTGACCCTGGCGATGCTGCGCAGGGTGGTCGCGGAGGGCCAGGCGGTCATGAAGCCGTGCTCGCGGCCCAACTTCCAGGTTTGCGCCAAATAAAGCAGGCTGCCGAGATACAGGGACAGGGTGGTGCCCAGGCCGGCGCCGGCGGCGCCCATTTCCGGCAGGCCGAGGCGGCCGAAGATCAGCCCGTAGCTGAGTACCACATTGGCCACATGGGTGGTGATCAGGGTGCGCATGTACACCGCGGGGCGGCTGATACCATTCCAATAGCCGCGATAGCAAAAATTCATCGCCACCGCCCAGATGCCCAGCAGGCGCATGTCAAAGTAGCCTTCCGCCAGTCCGGCTACTGGCGCATTGGGGGCAAGAAAATGCATCATCGGCACGCTGATCGCCAGAAAGAGGGCGGTCAGCGGCAACGACAGCACCAGCCCCACCAGCAATCCGGCATTCAGGGGCAGGGCATATTGACGCTCGTCACCTTCTCCTTTGCGCCGCGCCACCATGGCCTGAACCCCGGCGCCGAGGCCGATGACCACGCTGATTGACAGGAAGGAGGCATAGCCACCGAGGCCGACGCCGGCCAGGGCATCGCCGCCGAGCCGCCCGACCAGAGCGGCGTCGACCAGATTCAGCAGGCTCTGGCTTATCATGGCCGCCATGATGGGCAGACCCAGGGCTAGGACACGACGGCTTCGATGCAGTGGAGGCACGGTGATTTCTGGCTTTTTGACGAAAGCGGCAACCATACCAGAAAGCGTATCCCTGCCCCAGGATCAGCCTTCGGAAAAGGGGGATGGCCATTGCAACTGAGCAGTACCTGACTAAAATAGTCAGGAAATACCCCAACCGGAAACCGGAATGAGCGAAGAACTGATCCGCATCACCGACAGCGCCCAGGATTACCTCCGCGACCTGCTCTCCAAGCAGGACCAGGAGGGTATGGGTGTGCGTATCTTCGTCGAACGCCCCGGCACCCCCCATGCCGAGTGCTGCATGGCGTATTGCCCGCCGGATGAGCAGGAAGACGGGGACGCGCGCTATGACTACGAAGGCTTTCACGCCTGGATCGAGGGCAAGAGCGTGCGCTACCTTGAGGACGCGGTGATCGACTACAAGAAGGACAGCATGGGTGGCCAGCTGACCTTTCGCGCGCCCAAGTCCCGGGTCCCCGACATCAGTCCGGATGCCAGTCTGGAAGAGCGCATCAACTACGTGCTGTACGCCGAGATCAACCCGAACCTGGCGGCCCACGGCGGCAGCGTGCAGTTGCTGGAGTTGACCGAGGACAATGTCGCGGTGCTGGAATTTGGCGGCGGCTGCCAGGGGTGTTCCGTGGTGGATGTCACCCTGCGTGACGGTGTGGAACGCACCCTCAAGGAGCGTCTGCCGGAATTGACCGGCGTGCGGGACAAGACCGACCACAGCGTTACCGACAACGCCTACTACAGCTGACTTCCGACCGATTACCCGGCATTCGCTTGCAAGCAAGCTTCCCACAGCGACCTCGTAATCCGATCTGTGGGGGCTGCTTTAGCGGTGAATAGCGTCTAGCGTGCCAGCGAGTTGCCGGATGCTATCACTCCATGGACCGCGACATGTTTGCCACCGCTAACCGCAGTTGGGTCGTTTGCCCGCGGCGCGGGCCTGTTGGTACAACGGCAGGGCCTCGGGCATGCTGGCCTCCAAGTCCTCGATGCGAGTGCCGCTGGAGGGGTGAGTGGAGAGCAGTTCCGGCGGGCTGCCATTGCTGGCCGCCGCCATGTTTTTCCACAGCTCCACACTTTGCCGCGGGTCGAATCCGGCCCTGGCCATCATCTGCAAGCCGATGATGTCAGCCTCGGACTCATGCTTGCGACTGAAGGGCAGAGTCACGCCCACCTGAGTACCTAGTCCCAGGGCCGCCATCAGGCCCTGCTGGGCAGCGCCGCCGCTGTCCCCGGCCAGGGCCGCCAGCAATTGCGTACCGGTCTCCGTGGCGTATTGAATCGACATGCGCTCATTGGAGTGCTGGGCCAGCACATGGCCCACTTCATGGCCCAGCACCGCGGCCAGTTGATCCTGAGTCTTGGCCACTTTCAGCAAGCCGGTATAGACCCCGATTTTTCCGCCGGGCAGAGCAAAGGCGTTGGCGGCGGGATCGTCGAACAGGGTCACTTCCCACTGCTGCTCACTACCAGACTCGGCGGTGACCGCACTGGCCACGCATTGCACATACCGTTTTTGCTTACTGTTGGTGCTGATCTTCTGTTCCGTCTTCATCTGATCGTAGGCAGTCACCCCCATCTGATCCATCTGGTCCGCGGGCATCAGCAGGAACTGGCTGCGCCCCAGAGGTGAAGTGGCACAAGCCGTCAGCGCCAGGGCGGTCAGCACGGGCAGGGCGATTCTTTTCATCAATGCATTCCTCCTTATTCCCACTCACGCAAATGGCGGCGGGCTATCCATAGCAACCATGTGGACCACAATCCACACGCCAATAATACCAGCACTCCGGGCACGGAAAGATCCCAAATTGTCGGTGGCACCCGCCCGGCGAGCATCAAAGCGCCGGTAATCATCGATGCGCACACCAAAAGCGTTTGTATCTGACGGTACTGACCACGCTCCAGGCGGCTCACCAAACGTTCCAGATGGCGCGGATCGACACCACCGTCAGGGCGGCCACTGGCCAGTGTCGACGGCGGCGGCGGGGCGTAGAGCCGATCGACCACATCCAATGCCCGCAGTCCCAGACTGCGCACCAGCCGCTTGGGACCATAACGTTGCCGCAACAGCCGATGCATCAGGGGCTCTGCCTCGCGAATCAGATCGAAGCGCGGATTCATCAGTCGGCCAAAGCCTTCCAGGGTGATCAAGGCCTTGATCAACAACGCGATATCGCTGGGCAGGATCAGACCGTGATTGCGGATCAGAGCCGTGATGTCACCGAGCAGGGCAGGCAGATCCAGCTCCGCCAGCGGCAGGCCGTAGTACCGGGACACCACGTCCTCCACATCCGCCACCAACTGATCAAAGTTGAGCGGCTGGCCGTCGGACCAGCCCGTCAAAACCGCCGCGGCGTGCTCCGACTCCCGGGTTATGATGGCGCGCACCAACTGCACGATCTGCTCACGCCGGCCATCGGTGAGCTTGCCGACCATGCCGAAGTCCAGCAGGCCGATGCGGTTGTTGCTCAGAATCAGCACATTACCCGGATGGGGATCGGCATGGAAAAAGCCATCCTCCAGGGCCATCTTCCAGGCCACCATGGCGCCGCGTCTCGCCACCAGCGGGCGGTCCACGCCGAGGGCGTCGAGACGGGCCAGATCCCGCGCCGGTGTGCCATTGAGACGTTGTTGTACCTGTAGAGTGGCGGAACTGAGACGGGCATGGACTTTCGGGATCATCACCCAGCGCAGGCTTTTGACGCTCTGGCGGATGCGCTCCGCATTGCGCGCCTCGATGGTGAAGTCCAGTTCCCGGGTCAGTGAGCGGTGGAATTCGCGCACCAGTTCCACCGGGCGGTAGCGGCGCAGTTCCTGGGAGTTGTCGGAGGCCAGTTTGGCCAACTGATCCAGCAGTCGCAGATCGGACTGGATTTTGGCCTCGATGCCGGGCTTTCTCACTTTGATGACCACCCGATCGCCGGAGCGGGTCACCGCCGCGTGCACCTGGCCGATGGAGGCGACGCCCAACGGGTGCTCATCCACCGAGGCGAACACCTGATCCAGCGGCCGGCCCAGCGCCGCCTCCACCGTCGGTGCCAGGCTGGCGAAGGACACCGGGCGGGCACGGTCCTGCAGCCTTTCGAACTGCTCGATCCACTCCGGAGAAAACAGATCCACCCGGGTGGCCAGAACCTGACCAAGCTTGACGAAGGTCGGCCCCATTTCCTCCATCGCATGACGCAGACGTTCGGCACTGCCCATGTGCAGGAAGCGGGGATCCAGCCCGCTGCGCAGCAAACGGCCAGCGTGCTCGATCATCGGTGCAAGCCCCAGCCGGCGCAACATGTCAGCAAATCCGTATTTCAGCAGAATCGCCGCCAGTTCATTGAGGCGGCGCAGATCCTGGCCGGTGTGCAGCAGATTCATGATGTCCGTGATTCCTTTGAACAGACCCTCACCGCGCTCATCGCGGATTCGCCAAGCGTACCTGGAACCATTGGTCCAGAGAATCGGCGATCACCGCCGGATTGTCCTCCGGCACGAAGTGCAGCCCGGGGCCGGCGTGCACCACATCCAGATATTTTAGTCGTTGTTTGAACCAGGGAATACGTTGTTCGGGCAACACCGCGCCGGGGCGAAAGTGCAGCAGTAACATCGGCTGGTCCATCTCCGGCAGACGCTTCTCAATTTCCTCAATCGCCCGCCAGGTTTCGCCCTGGCGATCATCAATCGGCAACTCCAAGGGCAGGGCGCGGATTGCCCGGCGGCTGTCACGGTCGGGAAAAGCGGAGCGATATACGTTCATGACGCTGCGTGGTAAACGCCGCAAGGTGCCCATGGGCATTACCGTATTAACGAAAAGATTATGCCGCTGCAGCAGCCAGGGACTCAGGCCCGGCCGGCGAAAGGCGAAATACAGCGGACGGGCGATGAGCGGAAACTCCTGCCAATCAAAAGTGAAAGGAAAGGTCTCCATGAACACAAGGGCACGAACCCGTTGGGGTTGTTGCTGCGCGAGTCTGAAGCCGAGCGGACCGCCCCAGTCATGCAGGACCAGTGTCACCGGCTCAAGCGCCATCTGTTCCAGGAAACCGGAAAAGAAGTGGTGGAGGGTGCATAGCCGGTAATCCAGATCCGGCTTGGCGCTGCGACCGAAACCGGGCAGGTCCAATGCCACGCAGCGGTAACGGTGACGCAGAAGCTTGATCACGTTCCGCCAGAGATAACTGCTGGTGGGATTGCCATGCACGAACAACAAGGTGGGACCGGAGCCTTCATCCAGATAATGCAGCCGTTGCCCATGCACCGATACGTAGCGGGATCGGAAAGGACAGTCCGCGAAGCCCATGCCATGCGTCCAGGTAGCTTTTCTGGCAAGATGCCACGCTGACGATAACAACTGCAAGCACGGTGCCCATGAAACCCTATGTACGTCACGACCTGGTTTCGGTCCAGACCAGTGATATCCATGGCAAGGGGCTGTTCGCCCGCCAACGTCTTCCCGCCGGCACCGTGCTCGGCGTGTTGAAAACCAAACCCGCCCGCCGTAACGGACCCTATGTGTTGTGGCTGGATGACGACGGTGAAGAACGGCACCGGGTTTTATGCGAGTTGCGTTACATCAACCACGGGCGGCCGGCCAATGTGGCCTACTACGACGACCTTACCGTGGTGACGCTGAAAGCAGTGAAAGCCGGGCAGGAGCTGTTGCACGATTACGGTGAGGACTGGCAGTAGTCCGGTTTTAAAAGGGCACCGGAGAAACGAACTCGCTCCACAGGCCGGTGTGAGGATGATTGAAGGCCAGCCGGTGGGCATGCAGCAGCAACCGTTCGCTGGCGGCCAGCGCCGCCTCCGGCGCGTAGAGATCACAGCCGAGAATCGGATGCCCCAGTTCCCGGCAGTGAATACGCAGCTGATGACTACGTCCGGTCACTGGCCGCAGCCGGAGCCGGGTGCGGCCTCGGGCGGCATCCCGCTCCAGCACTTTCCAATGAGTGAGGGCCGCCTTGCCCGTTTCAAAGCAGACTTTCTGTAACGGCCGATTGGGCCAGTCGGCGATCAGCGGCAAGTCCACGACGCCGTCCCCGCATTCCACCAGGCCATCCACCACGGCCTGATACTCCTTGAATACCCGGCGTTGCTGGAAGGCCCGGCTCAGCTGGCTCTGCGCCTCGCGGGTAAGGGCGAACACCATGATGCCCGAGGTGTCCAGATCAAGCCGATGCACCAGCCGTATTTCGGGAAAGTCCAGTGCCAGACGGCGGATCACACAATCCTTGTTCTCCGGCGCCCGGCCCGGCACGCTGAGCAGGAAGGCCGGCTTGTTCACCACCAGAAGGTGATCGTCCCGGTGCAGGATGACCACCTCCTCATGGCAACGGGGCACGATATAGTGCTCGGGCTGCCTGGCTCGGGGCAATCGCACCGGACTATCCCCAGACAGCGTCATGGACATCCTGATAGCGCTCGGCGAAGTGCACCGTCAGCCCCTTTTTAAGATGTTCCGGCAGTTCCTTGTAATCACGTTCGCAGGCCTTCGGCAGAATGATTTCACGAATACCAACGCGGCGGGCGGCGGTGATCTTCTCACGAATACCGCCCACGGCCAGCACCTGTCCGGTCAGCGTCAACTCGCCGGTCATGGCCAGCTTGCGCGGCAACCTTTTCCCCGTGGCCAGGGAGATCAGCGCCGTGGCCATGGTGATGCCGGCGCTGGGGCCGTCCTTGGGAGTGGCGCCCTCCGGCACATGCAAATGGACGAAGGACTGATCGAACCAGTCGCCGTCACCGCCGTAGGCCTGCAGATGGCTGGCCACGTAGCTGTAGGCAATCTCGGCGGATTCCTTCATCACGTCGCCCAGTTGCCCGGTCTGTTTGAAACCACGCTGCTGCACATGCACCTGGGTGGCTTCGATCGACAGTGTCGCGCCGCCCATGGAGGTCCATGCCAGACCGGTGACGACACCGATACCACGCTGGGTTTTTTCCCGCTGAAAATAGGGTTGGCCGAGAAATTCCTCGAGGTTCTTGCTGGTGACGCTGATCTTCTTCTCGCCGGAAAGCAGTCGAACCGCCGCCTTGCGAATAATTTTGTTGAGCTGCTTCTCCAGGTTGCGCACCCCGGCCTCGCGCGCATAACCCTCCGCCACCTGGCGCAAGGCGCTGGCGTTGATGGTGAGCTGTCCGGGCTTGACCCCGGCCCGTTCCAGGGAGCGCGGCCACAGATGCCGCTTGGCGATTTCCACCTTTTCCTCGGTGATGTAACCGCTCAGACGGATCATTTCCATTCGATCGAGCAGGGGAGCGGGGATCGAATCCAGCGTATTGGCGGTACAGATAAACAGGCAATGACTCAGATCCAGACGTTCGTCCAGATAGTGATCGAGAAAGTCCTGATTCTGTTCCGGATCCAGTACTTCCAGCAGGGCGGAGGCCGGGTCGCCCTGGAACGAGGTGCCGAGCTTGTCGATTTCATCGAGCATGATCACCGGGTTGCTGGTGCCGGACTCTTTAAGTGCCTGAATCAGCTTCCCGGGCATGGCGCCGATGTAGGTGCGCCGGTGACCTTTGATTTCCGCCTCGTCGCGCATGCCGCCAAGGCTGAGTCGGTAAAAGCGGCGATCCAGGGCTTCGGCGACGGCGCGACCCACGCTGGTCTTGCCCACCCCGGGAGGCCCCACCAGCAGAAGGATTGAGCCTTTGACTTCGCCGCGCATGGCGCCCACCGCGAGAAACTCAACGATGCGGTCCTTGACGTCATCCAGACCGCTATGGTGCGCACTCAGAGTATCGTGCGCGTGCTTGAGGTCCAGATTGTCCTCGGAGAAGCGTCCCCAGGGTACCGAAGTGAGCCAGTCGAGATAGTTGCGGGTTACCGCGTATTCCGGCGAACCGCTTTCCAGCACGCCCAGTTTGCGCACTTCCTCATCAAAGCGCTTGGCCACCGCCTCCGGCGGGGCCAGTGACTCCATGCGAGAGCGGAATTCATCCACGTCGGCAGTGCGGTCATCCTTTTCCAGGCCCAGCTCGCGCTGAATCACCTTGAGCTGTTCCTTGAGGAAAAACTCGCGCTGATGACGGGATATCTTTTCGTTAACCTCCTCGCTGATCTCGTTCTGCAGGCGCGCGACTTCCACTTCCTTGCGCACCAATGTCAGTACTTTTTCCATGCGCTGCTTCAACGGCACGGTTTCCAGAATGTCCTGGAGATCATCCCCGTTGGCGCTGGTCAACGCGGCGGCAAAGTCGGTCAGCGGAGAGGGATCCCGTGGCGAGAAGTTCTGCAGGTAGTGCTTGAGCCCCTCGTTGTAGAGCGGGTTCAGCGGCAACAGTTCACGGATGGTGTTGATGATCGCCATGGCGTAGGCACGCAGGGCGTCGGTGAGCTCGTCCTTGGGCTCGGGATACTCCACTTCCGCCATGAACGGACGTTTGCGGTTGGTGTAGCCAGAGACGCGGAAACGCGCCAGCCCCTGGGCGACCACCTGCAGATGATCATCTTCCTGATTGACGGCATGAATTTTCACCAGACAGCCATATTCCGGAAAGTCCTCCACCGAGACCTCATCCGGATCACGATCGCCCACATAGATCAGGCCCAGGGCATGGTGTGGGGTCTGGCTGACCCGCTCCAGGGTGGACTGCCACAGCTCCTGACTCAGCAGGATCGGCTGCACCAGCCCGGGCATGAAGGGGCGGTGACGCACTGGTATCAGATAAACCCGCTGTGGCAAATGATGATCCGGCAAAGCCAGAGCGCCCTGGGGGGTGGGCTGTTCGATGGTGGTTTCCTGCTCGTCTTGGTTCATGATATCCACTCGTCATAAACGGGAAGCGTCGCCGTTGACATTACGACAGGACGGCGACGCGCGACCAGTCATCTGAATGGAGTCTCCGAACCGGTTTTCAATAGCCGGATTCAGCGCGGGCCATCGATGATCAATAGATCGGCACTGAGCTCACGGGGAGTCTGGGTGCGCCGCTCCACCAGCCGGGCGTCGAATTTTTCCTCGCACCGCTGCGCCAGCTCATAGAATGGCGAGCGTCCGGGGTCGGCGATAATGATCCGCCGCACCCGCTGATTCAAGGCACGGCGAATCAGATTGAACAGCACCGGGGTGAGCTCATCCCAAAAGCAGATATCGGCACCGGTAATGACATCGACATCGGCGAGCAGCGCCTTGGTCAGATTCTCGAAGCGTTTTTGCAGTGTTGTCACCGAGGTTTTGTTGATGGCGGCATGCAATTCCAGATAGGGGAACACATCCTCGTCCGCGTCCACGGCGGTAACCCGGCAGCCAAGGCGTTTGGCGGCGAATATGGACAGCGGTCCCCAGCCACAGCCAATGTCCATCAAATGGGTATCCGGTCCCAGGGACAGCGCCCGGCGGTCGCGGGTCAACTGATCCATGATCAGGAAGCTGGAGTTCCACACTTTATTGCCATGGATCGAGGGCACGTGATTGGCGCGTTTCAGACGGCGCACCTCACGGTGACCGGAACGCAAAAGGGTAATACCCCGGGTGTGGATGGTATGGGATTCGCCCCGTCGGATTTTGGCAATGGGGTTGTCGGATAAGGTCATGGCTGGCCGGCGCCTTGAAAAAGGAAAGACCTTACGGGCGCCGGCGGCTTTGTTCAAGGTTGGGATGGTTCGAGGCCGGGATGATCAGCGTGGGCGATACGCCTGCCATGCCAGTTGTGCGGGAAGCAGGGTGTTGATCGAAGCACTAAGACATTGTCACCGTGATTTCAGGTTCCAGATACCGGCACCGATAATCAGCAAGGTGCCCAGATAAGTGCTCAGGGCCAGCGCCTCATCCCAGAACAACCAGCCGAGAATCGCCGCCCATACCACCGCGGAGTAGTTGTAGACGCCAACCTGGCCGGGACGGGCCACCTGATAGGCGGTGGTCATGGCGAACTGGCCGGCGATGGCGAACAGGGCGATCCCCAGCATCCAGAGCATTTCCACGCCATTGGGCCATTGCTCGACGCTGGGTAACAGCAAAGCGGAAAGGAGGGTGGCGAACAGCGTGAAATAGAACACCACCCGGTGGGCCGGCTCGCTCACCGCCATACGCCGGATACTGACCTTGGCCACGCTCATGATGGCGGCGCCGCCGAGCGCCACCCACATCACCGGATCCACCTGGCCCTGGTCGGCGCGCAGAATCACCGCAACGCCGACAAAACCCAGTGCGACCGCCATCCAGGTCCGCAGCGACACCCGGTCGCCCAGCCAGACCCAGGCCACCAATGGCAAGAAAAACGGCACCGTCATTTTGACCAGGACCGCCTCCGCAAGAGTAATATGGCCGATGGCGTAAAAAAAACAGAACATGGCGGCCACGCCGGTGAAGCCGCGAATGAAATGCAGGCCGAGATGGCGGGTGCCCAGGTCGCGAATGCCACCACTGATCATCAGCACCGGCAGCAATACCAGCAGGCCGACGAAATTGCGCGCGAACACAATCAGTTCGGTGGAAAGCGTGTCGGAGAGATGCTTGATCAGGGCCGCCATGATCGCCAGCAACCCTTCACCCAGAATCAACAGCAAGGCGCCCTTCAGAGGCTGGTCGTTATTCACGCGACCGGCCGGGCCCACAGGTCGTGATCGTCGGCGTCCTCGACGGTCACCTGCAGGCGTTGCCCCGGTGTCACCCGCGCATCGTCTGGTAGATACACCAGGCCGTCGATTTCCGGAGCATCCGCTTGGGAGCGGGCCACCACGCCGTTTTCACCAACCTCGTCCACCAGCACTTCCAGGGTTTGGCCGATCTTGCGCTGCAGTTTCGCGGCGCTGATCCGCGCCTGGACATTCATGAAGCGTTCCTGGCGTTCGCGTGCCACATCTTCGTCGACATGGTCGGGCAGGGCGTTGGCGGGAGCGCCGTCCACCGGCGAATAGGTGAAACAGCCAACCCGATCCAGTTGCGCCTCTTCCAGCCAATCCAGCAGCATCTCGAAATCATCGTCGGTTTCGCCAGGGAAGCCGGCGATGAAAGTGCTGCGCAGGGTGATGTCCGGGCAAATCTCACGCCAGCGGCGAATCCGTTCCAGGGTGTTTTCCGCGTGGGCCGGGCGCTTCATCGCCTTGAGCACCGCCGGGCTGGCGTGCTGGAACGGAATATCCAGGTACGGCAGGATGTGGCCGGCGGCCATCATCGGAATGATCTCGTCCACGTGCGGATAGGGATAAACGTAATGCAGCCGCACCCAGGCGCCCAGCTGCCCCAACGCCTGGCACAGCTCCAGCATGCGGGTTTTCACCGGCATGCCCTGCCAGAAGCCGGTCTGGTACTTGCGGTCCACGCCGTAGGCGCTGGTATCCTGGCTGATCACCAGCAGTTCCTGCACGCCCGCTTTCACCAGCCGTTCCGCTTCATCGAGCACATCGCCCACCGGCCGGGAATCGAGTTTGCCGCGCATGCCTGGGATGATGCAGAAGCTGCATTTATGGTTGCAGCCCTCGGATATCTTCAGATAGGCATAGTGTCGTGGGGTCAGTTTGATGCCCTGAGGCGGCACCAGATCGGTGAAGGGGTTGTGGTCGGCGCGAGGGGGCACCGCCTGGTGCACGGCGCTGACGACCTGCTCATACTGTTGGGGGCCGGTGACCGATAGCACCGCCGGGTGCACTTTGCGGATATTGTCTTCTTCCACGCCCATGCAGCCGGTGACAATGACCTTGCCGTTCTCGCTCAGCGCCTCGCCGATGGCCTCCAGGGATTCGGCCTTGGCATCGTCGATGAACCCGCAGGTGTTCACCACCACCACATCGGCGTCATCGTAGCTGGGCGTCACCTCATACCCTTCGGTGCGCAGTTGGGTGAGAATGCGTTCGGAATCCACCAGGGCTTTGGGGCAACCCAGGCTGATAAACCCAACTTTACCGGACATAAACCACCTCGAAGTCAGCGGGGCGGCATTCTACTATTAACCCGGCGTGAATGCCTATTGGGTTGGCGGTGCAGGGAGAAAACACCTATGCGTTGTTTCATTGGACTGCCGGTGCCGGAGGAGGCCGGTCGCACTCTGTTGAGGGGCGTTCCGGAAGGGGCTGGGCGGCAATTGCCGTTGACCGATCTGCATCTGACTCTGGCGTTCCTCGGCGAGCGTGAGCTCTCCTGGACGCAGGTACTATGCCGGCACCTGGAATCGATTCTGGCGGAAGTGCAGCCGCTGAGCCTGAAACTTGCTCATGGCGGTCCCTTTCCATCCAGCGGCAGTCGCCTATGGGCGGCACGGGCCTTGCCATCGCCCGCTCTGATGGCACTGTATGAACGTATTTGGCGTCCTTTGGAAGATCTCGGCGTGGAACGTGACCAGCGTGGTTTTCAGCCCCATGTGACCCTGGCTCGCGGTCACCATCGACTCACCACGAAAAGGGCAAACGAGAGTGCGGAAAGTCTATATGGAGACCATGCTGAATTCGATGTCTACGAAGTCGTCCTCTATGAGAGCCGACAAGGCTATCGGGCACGATGGCGGCAATCACTGAAAAGCCGGCTCTGAGCCCCGGAAGACGATTCCGGACCTCAGAGCCATCCAAGCGGTTACTGCTGGCCTCCGCCATAACCGCCGGCGCCTCCGGCGGAGCCGCCGCCAGCGGGGTCATCGCCACTTTGCATACCGGGCTGAGAGGGCTGCTGTGGATCGCCTGGTGCTGGTGAATCCGGCTGCTTGGGATCGCAGGCGGCCAGCACCGAGCCTATCAGCAACAGGGCCAGCGTGCCGGCCACACCTCTTTTCAATCCGGTTCTTCGTTCCATTTTTCCGTCTTTCATGGTTTTTCCTCCCATTAAGTGACTGTGCACGGGCGGCGTCGGGCCGCCCAAATAATCAGGGTCGGTCAGGGTCGTCACTGCGGGTGTCGTCACCGCCATCGCGATCCTCCCCGCTGGGCCAGCCCCGCTCATCAGGCCGCCCCATATCCCGGGAGTCACCCTCCAGGCCATTGGGATTGCCGTAAGCGGGTTGACCGGGCCGGTCCGGGTCCGCCGGTGGGCCGGGCTGGGCCGGCATGGTGCGCTGATCGTCGGGCGGCATTTGCGCCGGGCGATTGCCGTCATCCGCGGCAGCGGTAACGGAAACGCCAAGAAAGGCGGCGCCGAGGATCATCAACAGGGCTTTGCGAACGTTCATTGCGTACATCGGATTACCTCCCGATCCATCGGGTGACTTCAGTGGGCGGGGCGCCACCGAAGGGTCGGTGTTGCCGCCGCCTCACTACTGTCTACAGGACAGGGTGCGGTTTGGTTCCATGGCAAAGTGTTTTTTGGGAACCAAACCGCACGCCCTGCTGTAAGTACTAGTGAGGGCCTCAAGGTCGGCCGGAAAGGAATCGCCGGAGTGAGTTTTGAACGTCGGATCTGCGACCAGATCCCACATCTGCAACGCTACGCCCGGGCTCTGTGTGATAACCCGGGACAGGCGGAGGATCTGGTGCAGGATTGTCTGGAACGGGCGCTGCGCAAGCGTCACCTGTGGATGCCCGGGCGTTCGGTACGGCCGTGGCTGTTCAGGATGCTGTACCGGCTGTATCTGAACGACCGCGCCAGTGCCCGGGCGCGGCGGGAATCGTTGACCCCGGATGCCGGACTGGAACGGCCTCAGGAGGCACGGCAGGAGCCGTTCCTGGCCTGCCACGAAGCGATGGAAGCGATGCGGGCATTACCCCGGGAGCAACGGGCGGCGTTGCTGTTGATGGTGCTGGAAAGTCCCGGTTACGCCGAGGCCGCCCGCATTCTCGGCATTAAAGTGGGGACGCTGCGCTCGCGTCTCTCCAGAGCCCGCGAGACGTTGCGTCAGGTCCTCGACAGTCCGACCCGGGATGACGGGCGCCCCCGGTTAAGGAGAGTGAAATGAGCTGGCGGGAGCAAGGTTTATTGTATCGCGAGACCGTTACCGAAGAGGAATTGAGTGCCTTCGCCGACGGTGAACTGCCACGCCGGCGTGCCCGCCGGGTGGCGGCGGGAATCCGGCGGCGACCGGCCTACGCGGATCGCGTGCGTGACTACTGGCGCCATGACGAAACACTGTGGCGTGTACTCAAGGACGATAGCAGCGCCGCGCCGTTGTCCTCCCCGGTCCGGGTTCCAGGCGCCGCCCCCCGGCGCCACTGGCTTGCCGCCGGAGGGCTCGGCACGCTGGTGGCGGCCGGCTTGATGATGGCGGTGTGGTGGCAAACTCCGCCTCCTTCTCCGGTCACCGCGGCCCCCTCCGTCGACCTGACCCAGGCCATCGTCCACGCCTTCAGCAATCCGGTGGCGTTACCCGATACCGCGACGGCCCCGGCATTGCCGCTGGATCGCCTGGGCCTGGTTTCCTCTGGCCAGCAACCGCTGCTGGTTTCCGGACAGCATATTCAGGAGTACCGTTTCGAAAACGCCGAGGGGCAACGGGTGGCGCTGTATGAAACAGGGCAGGGCGGGTCGGGCGATAACTGGTTGCATGTACTGACCCAGTCACCGGTAACCCTGGTGCGGTGGAGCCAGAACGGACGCGGTTACGTGCTGGCCGCCGACAGCGCGCCGCTGGACGTCGCGCAGTTGGCATTGGGCATCCACGATGCCCTGTCCATGGCGGCGGGCACCACCCCCGGGGCCGCCAGGCCATCGGGAGCCCGCGGACCCGGCGGGTCGGCGACCAATACCGCCACGGCGCGTGACGATATCAGCGAGATGTAGGCGCGAGAGACAGCCCAACACGAAAAAGCCCGCTTTCGCGGGCTTTTTCGTTGGAGCAGGGTTGAAGAAAAGCGACGCTCAGCCTTCCTTCAGAGCCGCGGTGATATCCACCACCGCGCCCTTGCCATCCCCAAACAACATGAGCGTGTTGTCCTTGGCGAACAGCGGGTTGGGCAGGCCGGCGAAACCGGCGCTCAGGGAGCGTTTCACCACCACCACGGTCTTGGCCTTGTCCACGTTGAGGATCGGCATGCCGTAGATCGGGCTGCCTTTGTCTTCGCGGGCCATCGGGTTGGTCACATCGTTGGCGCCGAGTACGATCGCCACGTCGGTCTGCTCGAAGGTCGGGTTGATGGTGTCCATATCCTTGAGCTTGTCATAGGACACTTCCGCCTCGGCCAGCAGCACGTTCATATGGCCAGGCATACGACCCGCCACCGGGTGAATGGCGTATTCCACCTCGATTCCATTGGCTTCGAGAGTGTCGGCCAGTTCGCGCACGGCGTGCTGGGCCTGAGCCATGGCGAGACCGAAGCCGGGCACGATCACCACGCGCTGTGCGGTTTCCAGCAGCATCGCCACTTCCTCGGCGGAGGTGGATTTGATCTTGCCGGCGTAGACCTCATCCTGATCGATGGTTTCGCCGCCTTCCGCCATCACACCAAACAGCACGTTGGTGAGAGAACGGTTCATGGCTTTACACATGATCTGGGTCAGAATCAGGCCGGAGGCACCCACCAGGGAACCGGTAATGATCAGCGCGCTGTTGCCCATGACGAAACCGGCGGCGGAAGCGGCCACACCGGAGTAGGAGTTCAGCAGCGCGATCACCACTGGCATGTCGGCACCGCCGATCGGCATCACCAGCAGGATGCCCAGCACGGCGGCGGCGATGGCCAGCCCCCAGAATACCGTTGGTGAACCGGGGTTGGAGACCAAGTAGGCAATAGCCACGATGGAGCCGAGCAGCAACACGGCGTTCGCCGCTTTCATGCCCGGGAAACCCATCGGTTTGCCGTCGATCAGTTCCTGCAGTTTAGCGAAAGCCACGAAGGAACCGGTGAAGGTCACGGCACCGATCAGCACCGCGGCTCCGGTGGCGATGATGCCCACCGTGTCCGGGTGGCCACCACGGAAGAACTCAGCCGCCGCCACGGAGAAGGAAGCGCCGCCACCAAAGCCGTTAAGCAGCGCCACCAGCTGCGGCATGGCGGTCATTTGTACTTTCTTCGCCAACAACACACCGATGATGCCGCCAACCAGGATGCCGGCAATGATGACTTCATAACTGACAATGTCCCGGTGCAGCAAGGTCACCACACAGGCCACCGCCATGCCCGCGCCGGCCAGCATGTTGCCACGCACCGCGGTTTTCGGTTTGGTCAGGCCCTTGATGCCGAGCACGAACAGCACGGCGGCGATCAAATAGGCGATATCGATCCAGTTCTGGGAAATCTGCATTGCTTACTTCCTCTTGAACATCGCCAGCATTCGATTGGTCACCATGAAGCCACCAATCACGTTGATGGTGGCCAGTACCACGGCGATGAAACCCAGCACCTTCACCAGCATGCCGGCGTCGGAGCCGGCGGCGATCAGGGCGCCCACCAGCGTAATGCCTGAGATGGCATTGGAGCCCGACATCAGCGGGGTATGCAGGGTGGGGGGAACTTTGGTGATCAGTTCCACGCCGAGAAAGATGGCCAGCACGAAAAGCGTTAGTTCGGCTACGAAGTCCATTACTTCTCCTCCTTCCCGTTGTCGGCGTCCGCCGCCTCGGGTTCCGGTTTCTCCAGCGCGGGCAGGCCAAGCAGCTCACGCAAGCGTGTGTGCGGCACGTCGCCGTTGTAGCTGATAACAGTGTCCGCCACGATCTGGTCCTCGAAGTCCAGAGCCAACTCGCCCTGGTCGTCAAGCAGCAGATTGAGCAGGTTCTCCATGTTCTTGCCGAACATCTGGCTGGCATGGTGCGGCACGGAGGAGGGAACGTTTTCCGGACCGATGATGGTCACGCCATGCTCGATCACGGTCTTGCCGGACTGGGTCAGCTCACAGTTGCCACCCCGTTCGGCGGCCAGATCGACGATCACCGAACCCTGCTTCATCGCCTTGACCATGTCGGCGGTGACCAGGATCGGACTCTTGGCGCCAGGGACGGCGGCGGTGGTGATCACCACGTCCATGTCCTTGATCACGTCGGTCATCAGCTCGCGTTGACGCTTGAGGAAGTCCTCGCCCTGGGCTTTGGCGTAGCCGCCGCTGCCTTCCGCTTCACCGGTATCCAGATCCAGTTCCACCGGCTTGGCGCCAACGGAAAGGATTTGCTCACGGGCAGCGGGGCGGACGTCATAGGCTTCCACCACGGCGCCGAGGCGCTTGGCGGTGGCACAGGCCTGCAGACCGGCCACACCGGCGCCCATGACAAACACCCGCGAGGCGTTCAGCGTGCCGGCGGCGGTCATGTTCATGGGAAACATGCGGTTGGCGGTGGTGGCGGCAAGCAGAACGCACTTGTAGCCCGCGATCATCGCCATGGAGGACAGCACGTCCATGGCCTGAGCCCGGGTGATCCGCGGCACCAGTTCCAGAGCGATGCCGGTGACATTGCTCTGAGCCAGCTGCTGGGCAAAACCCGGATTGGCCAGAGGATCGGTCATGCCGATGAGGAACTGTCCGTCCCTCATCTTGTCCAAATCCTCCTGGCCATTGGTCGTATTGCTGCCTGGCGTTTGCACCTGCAGGATAACCTGGGCGCTGGAGAAGATTTGATCCCGGTCAGCAAGCTTGGCACCGGCGGCTTCATACTGACCGTCGGTAAAACCGGCGGCGACGCCGGCACCCGTTTCAACGAGGATTTGAACATCGTGCTTCTTTAATAAAGCCGCGATATTGGCGGGCGTCAGGGCGACGCGCTCCTCGCCGGGGCGAATTTCCTTGGGAACACCGATAATCACCTGCGTTACCCCCGTTTATATGGTTTGTTGGGCAGCCCCCATGCCACGGCATTAACCGGAAATGCACAAAGGCCCTCACAAAAAGGCCGGTTTAAGAAAACCGGCCGTCGAGCAGGCTGCTAACCTTATTGTGGAGTGGCCAGCTTGGCAAACAAGAAATCGCGGTTTGGTGGATAGATGGTTAGATTTTGATCATAAAGATCATGATTTCTTCGCACTTTCGCTCAATTGTTGATCAACACGGGCCTTGTCATCATCTTCATGCATATGGATGAAGGGACCCAGAATGGTATCGCCACGCACCTGTGCCTTGATCACATGCAAAAAAGTGTAAGCCCCCAGTAACTTCCTGAGCAAAAAGATGAATTCCTTCGGCGGCACGTCGAAGTGAACAGACAGGGCGTTGCGACTGGTGCGATTCAGCACCCGGCTGGGCAGGTTGCTTTCCCCCCACAGATATTCCCCGTTCTCATTGACCACCGAAGCCGGAGGCGGGAAGCGGTCCGGGTCCTGCAAGGCCTCGATGGCCTCGAAGCAGAGGCCGGCGAAGTCCTCCTGCACCCGACGAGGGGGATCGCCGGAAAGAAAATGCAACGCCTTCATCGCCCGCACCAGACGCTCCGTATCATGATGCCAGGCGCCGCGGATCATTTCCCGGCCCGGGCCCAACACCTCGTCATCGAAATCGCGGATGGCCCCGAAGTCCAGCAATACAATACGGTCTTGGCCTTCCTCATCGATTTGCAGCAGATAATTGCCGAAGTTCGGATCGGTCTGCATCTTGTTCCACTCGAACACCTCCCGACAGCACAGCTCCATGATCGCGCGACCAAGAAAGTTGCGGCGTTCCTGGCTCAGTGCGATCACCTTAGGGTCGCTGATATGCAGCCCTTTCTCGAAGGAAAGGCACAAAATGTTGTGGGAGGAGTACTCGGAAAACACCTCTGGAACAATAAACCGGGGGTCTTCACGTAACGCTTCACGGAAATGGCGGGTGGTATGGGCTTCGAGGTCGTAGTCCACTTCCCGGCCAAGCATGGCGCGCACCTCATCCAACCATTGATTGAACTGGTCGGTGATCGGCACCAGACGGCTCAGCTTGAGCAGCCGCACCAAAGCGCGCATGTCCGAATCTATGGCGTCGGCGACACCAGGGTACTGCACCTTGAGCACCAGTTCGCGACCATCCTTTTTACGCCGGGCCCGATGGACTTGCCCCAGGCTGGCGGCGCCGAGCGGCTCCGGATCCACCTCCAGTTCCGCCAGTTTCACCGTGCCCAATTGCTGTTTAAGATGGCGTTCCATGGCTGGCCACTCGAGCGCGGCGGTGTCGTTTTCCAGCGTGTGCAAGGCGGTGGTGACTTCTTCCGGCAGGAAATGCTCGCCGAACAAGGCCATCATTTGTCCGATTTTCACCACCGAGCCTTTCAATTCGCCCAACTCGGCCACCAACTCCTCGGCCCGTTGAGAGAGAATGGCCTTCCGTCTTTCTTCGCGCTTATCCGGGGCGGAGAACAGGGTGCCGGCACTGGCGGTGGCGTAGCGGGCGCCGGCGAGAAAGCCGGCGCGGGCAAGGGAAAAGCGCCGTTCCAGGGAACCGGTTTTAACCCTTTTGACGGTTTTTCGTGCCATATTTTCGCGCACTCCAAGATCTGCTAAGGCGATGGCATCAGCCACGGGCGGCGGTCTGGAAAGGTCCGCCATAAACCGTGGTTCACAGAGGGCAGTGTAGCCCGGCTCCGATCCTAGTGGTATGGCAGTACCGGCAACAAGATACCGCCGATACCGCCAGGAGCGCGGGAATCAAATAGATCTGGCGCCGTCAGCGGCGCCCCGGCTCGGGAGAACCGAAACGTTATGACCACAACCTGGATTCTGCTGCGCGGACTGATACGCGAGCAGGCCCACTGGCAGGGCTTTGATCGCCGTTTGGCGGAAGTGTTGGGGGAGGGGCATGAGGTCCGCTGTGTGGATCTCCCCGGCAATGGCCGGCGCCACCATGAGCGCAGCCCCACCACGGTGGCGGCGATGGTGGATGCCGCCCGTGCCGAGTTGGGGGATGAGGTGCTGGGCCAGCGGCCCAGACTGGTGGCTCTGTCCCTCGGCGGCATGGTGGGAATGGACTGGCTGCGGCGTTTTCCGGACGAACTCGGTGGCGCCGCCCTGATCAACAGCAGCACGGCGCGCTTCAGTCCCTTCCACCAGCGTTTGCAGGTTCGCAATTATCCGCGCTTGTTGCGCGATGTGCTGCTAAGCCGGGATATTGAAGGTAAGGAACGAGCGATTCTCGAGTTGACCACCAACTTGCTGACGCCGGACTGTCTGGCCGAAGTGGCCCGGCAATGGACCCTCATCGCCGGGCAAAGGCCGGTTTCCACGGCGAACAGCCTGCGACAACTGTGGGCTGCCACCCGGTTTCAGGCGCCCGAGCAATTACCGGAGAGCAGCCCGGTACTGATTGTGAATGGGGGAGGGGATCGTCTGGTGAGTCCACGCTGTTCGCAAGCGTTGTCCCGCGCCTGGAACCGGCCGTTGAGCGTACACCCTCGGGCCGGTCACGATCTGTCCCTGGATGCGCCGGATTGGCTAGCTCGGGAGTTGAAGAACTGGGCGGCGTCGGGCTCCTGAAGTGACGCTCTGTTAATCCCGTTTGTCCGCCACCCGCTGAGCCTGTGCCAGCTCGATCATATCCGCCAGGATATGGCCGGTCTCGCGCAGGTAAGGGTCCTTCTTCATTGGATCCTCCGCCGCTTCCGGATCCAGTGCCCGTTGCTCTTCCAGCGTTCTCAGCGCCGCCATGTCCTTCAGCGGCTCCTCGTCGCGGGCTTTACGGCGGGCGTTTTCAATGTTCAGACGGCGCTTGTCGAAACCTTCCTGCCAGGATTCCCGGCTGGCCGCGTTGAGCGTCACTTCCTTGCGTTCGCGCGCCTCATCCAGCAAGGAGCGCAGTTCTTCCACATAGACGAACTCGGGATCTTTCTGGATGCGCCTTTCGTGACGCTGCCGCAAGGTCTGCAGGAACGGCATCAGATCCGCCACCTGCTGATAATCCGCGGAGTCGATTTCGTCCCAGGGGAGGGCATTGGGCAGGGCGCCTTCGCCCACCTCGTTGGTATCGATCAGTGACGGCATCAACAGGTCTGGAACAATGCCCAGGTTCTGGTTGCTGGAACCGGACACCCGATAGAACTTGGCGTTGGTCATCTTCAGCTTGCCGTGATTCAGGTCCAGCAGGGTCTGCACCGTTCCTTTGCCATAGGTGGGCTCGCCAACGATCAGCGCCCGTCCGTAATCCTGCATGGCGCCGGCAAAAATTTCCGAGGCGGAAGCGCTGTAACGGTTCACCAGAACCGCCATGGGGCCGGTGTAGAGCATGCCCGGGTATTGGTCGTTCTCGACGCTGACACGGCCGGATGACTCACGTACCTGCACGGTGGGGCCGCGGTTGATAAACAGGCTCACCAGCTTGTTGACTTCCAGCAGCGATCCGCCGCCATTGTTGCGCAGATCGATGATCAGGCCGTCCGGATTTTCCTTGCGCAATTCCACCAGCAACTTGGCCACATCCCGGGTGGTGCTGGTGTAGTTCGGGTCGCCGCGATGAAAGGCGTTGAAGTCGAGGTAGAAGGCCGGAATTTCGATGATGCCGAGTTTGATGTTCTCGCCATCGTGATTCAGTTCAATCACTTCCTTCTTGGCGGCCTGTTCCTCCAGCACCACCTTGTTCCGCACTATGGTGACCGTGCGGGTACTGTGTTCGCCAGCGCCGCCAGCGGGAATGATCTCCAGCCGCACCTCGGACCCCTTGGGCCCGCGAATCATGTCGACGACTTCATCCAGGCGCATGCCGACCACATCGACGATGGCGTCCTTGTCACCCTGGCCGACACCGATGATGCGATCCGCCGGTTTCAGTTGCCCGGCCTTGGCGGCAGGGCCGCCCGGCACCAGCCGCACCACCTTGGTGTAGCCGTCCTCATACTGCAGCACGGCGCCGATGCCTTCCAGGGAACGGCTCATGCTGATGTCGAAGTTTTCCGAGTTATGCGGAGTAAAATAGTTGGTGTGCGGATCGAAGGTCTGTGCCAGCGCGTTCATATAGAGCTGGAACACGTCCTCGGAGCTGTTTTGCTGCACCCGACTGAGCTGACCTTCGTAGCGGCGCACGAGGCGATCCTGGATTTCACTCTCGGGGGTACCGTTGAGCCGCATGGACAGCACGGAATTACGCAGATAATCATCCCAAATTTGATCCAGGGCCTGCTGATCCGGCGCCCAATCGGCCTTGGTGCGATCCACCAGTACCTTGCGGTCGCTGTCGAACTTCCATTGATCGATATCACCGCGCAGTTGCGTCAGTGCTTTCTGCAAACGGTGTTCCACCCGCTGCTGGAAGCGGTTGAAGACAGTGTAGCCCGCCTCCAGAGTGCCTCTGCGCAACTGATCATCGAGTTGATCGCGATAGCGGTCGAATTCGCCGATGTCCTCGGCGGTAAAGTACAGGCGGCTCGGGTCCAGATCCTTGATGTACTGGTCCAGCACCTGGCCGGACAGAGAATCATTGAAATCCAACCGCCGGTAATGCAATTTCAGGCGGTCGACGATTTCCTTCGCCGCTTCCCGATGCACCTTATCCGGCTTGATGCTGCCCTGGACCTCCGGCGCCGCTGCCTGCAGGCCGTCTCCAATATGCAGGGCGCCGCCCAGCAGCAACCCGGCAACGATCAAGGCACTCAGCTTGCGAATTACGCTCATGGACTCACTCAATGATTCATTTACTGGCAGTATACGGGAACCTCTGATTAATTCGTATGGGAGGTCCGGATTTGTGACCGCCATCCATGGTGGTCGCCCTGTGGGCCGTCGCCAAGGCGACATCAAACATCGTTCCTGACGATGTGTGCCACCCACCGCCGCGGCATCCACAACCACGGAGAGCACCGTACACCATGCACCGCCTGTTTACCGGCTTCTTCCTGATCGGCATCGCCGGTGCCATCCTCCAACTGCTGCTCGGTGATACCGGGGCTCCCGCCCGCGTGGTCGGCGCGCTGTGGGAAGCGGCCGATCTGGCGGTTCAGGTCAGTCTGGGGCTGATCGGCGTGCTGGCGCTGTGGAGCGGCCTGTTCCGTCTGGCCGAGCAGAGCCGTCTCGCCGACCGGCTTGCCGCGCTGGTTCAACCGGTACTGCATCGTCTGATGCCATCGGTGCCAGAAGGTTCACAGGCGGGCGCCGGCATTTCCATGAATATGGCCGCCAACATGCTCGGTCTGGATAACGCCGCCACGCCGCTGGGGCTGAAGGCGATGAGCTCGCTGCAGGAAAGCAATCCACGGCCACGAACGGCCAGTGATGCGCAAATCATGTTCCTGGTACTGAACACCTCGGCGGTGACGCTGGTGCCGGTGACCGTGCTGCTATACCGCACCCAACAGGGCGCGGCCGATCCCGCCGACATCTATTTGCCCATGTTGATGGCAACCACCGCTTCCACTTTTGTCGGCGTGGCCCTGACCGCCCGCCTGCAGGGCATACGGCTACGGGATCCGATATTGCTCGCGGTCGCGGCCGGTTGGCTGGCGTTGCTCGGATTACTCGGATTGGCGGTATGGTGGGTGCCGCCAGACGCCAGTGCGCGGCTTTCCAGTCTGCTCGGCAACGGCTTGCTGCTGGCGGTAATCGGCGCCTTTTTCGTGGCGGCCTGGCGGGCCCGAGTGGACAGCTATGACGCCTTTATCGAGGGCGCCAAGGAAGGCTTCAATCTGGCTGTGAGGCTGATTCCATACCTGGTGGCCATGCTGGCCGCCATCGCCATGTTGCGCGCCAGCGGTGTGCTCGAAGCGGTGTTGTCGGCGATCCGGCATGCCGCCCTCTGGCTTGGCTGGGATACTCGTTTCGTCGACGCTCTGCCCGTGGCTTTACTGAAACCATTAAGCGGATCCGGTGCCCGCGCCGCCATGCTGGACGTCATGCACACGCAAGGCGTGGATTCGCTGGCCGGTCGCATGGCGGCGGTGATGCAGGGCTCCACCGAGACGACTTTTTACGTTCTCGCCGTCTACTTCGGCAGTGTTGGAGTGCGAAACTTCCGCTATGCCTTGTGGTGCGGCCTGGCCGCCGACACCGCTGGACTGGTCACCGCGATTCTGGTGAGCTACCTGTTTTTCGGCTGATCGCCTGCCTTGCCAGCCGGGAACGTCCGCCGTTCAGGTGACAATATGGCGGAAGGTGAGGTTGAGACGGGACTCATGCACCCGCCGACGACGGGGCAGGGCGTGTTCATAATAGCGCTGCACCTGGGGAGACATAATCAACAGGCTGTCGTGGGACAGCGGCAACCGATGGCTTTGTCGATGCTCGCCGTAGCGGAGCAAGCAGAAGTCGCGGGTGGCGCCGAGATTATAGGACAGGATCCAGGGGGCTGGCCCCAGTTCCGGCTCATTATCCCGGTGCCACCCCATGGTGTCGTCGCCATCCCGGTAGAGATTGGCCAGGGCACCATTGGGCGTTAATCCGGTCAGCGCCGTCACCGCGCGGCGTAATGATGTCAGCGAATCGGGCCAGCCCCCGGCCCGGTGGGTGAGCCCGGAATAGCGGTAGGTGATACCGGTGTCACCCAGCCAGCAAACCAGTCGGGGTACCGGATGGGAACGGCCGAACACCTGTACACGGGGTTGTTCCCAGGGGAGTTCGTTACAAAGCGTGTGGAACAGGGCCGCAGCCGAAGGGCCGAGAAGCCGCTCAATCAGCCAAATGCGTGCCCCTAGACCCAATTCCAGGGGAGGGGGCAGGGAGTCGAGCCGGGAAAGTGTGTGGTTGACAGTCATAGCAACCTGCTCTATCTAAGCGCCTTTGACCATCTATGTACGCGTGGATGATGCTATGCGCAGTTAGTGGAAGGTCCGTCGCCAGGAGTCTAGCATGCTGTACGTTTACGATATTGAAGACGGAGTGCTCCGCGAGCGGGATGTGGCGGGGCTGACCCCGGACACCGCCAAGGAAGCCAGTTGGATCGACCTGGTGGACGCCACCGATGAGGAACGGCAGGAGGTACAGCACCTGTTCCGCCAGGCGCTGCCGGAATCCGACGATGTGGAGGAAATCGAATCCTCCGCCCGTTTCTTCCATGATGAGCATGGTCTTCACGTGCACTCCCTGTTCGTTCATCAGAGCGAGGGGCGCCATCGCACTTCGACCGTGGCTTTTGTGTTGCAACCCGGGCGACTGCTGACCTTCCGTGATTCCCGCGCTCCGGATTTCCGGCTCATGCGCATGCGTATCCGGCGGGGCTGGGTGCGTGCTCTGGAGCCACTGGACATTCTGCTGAGCATTCTTGAACAAAAGACCGAGAATCTGGCGGATACACTGGAGGACATCCACCGGGACCTGGAGGATGTCAGCTATCTGGTGCTGGAGGATGAAGAAGCGGAACTGGAGGACGGCATCGAGAAGCTGGCCCACCTGGAGGACAGCAACGGAAAAATCCGCCTGTGCCTGATGGATACCCAGCGTTCGATCTCCTTTATCCAACGCTATGTACGGGCTGACAAGGAGCGCCGGCGCACCTGCTCGGAAATCCAGCATGACCTGGATACCCTGATGTCCCACGCCACTTTTCTGTTCGAGAAGATCAACTTCCTGATGGATTCCACCCAGGGGTTCATCAATATCGAACAGAACCAGATCATCAAGATCTTTTCCATCGCCGCGGTGGTGTTCCTGCCGCCGACCATGATCGCCAGCATTTATGGCATGAACTTCCAGGTGATGCCGGAGCTGAACTGGGAGTTCGGCTATCCGGCGGTGATCGGCCTGATGTTCCTGTCGGGTTTCGCCCCGTACTGGTATTTCAAGCGGAAAGGCTGGCTGTAAGCGCACTGTTGGTACGCCCACGCACTGATTGCTCTTCCACCGAGGGCGCTACGAAGCCGCTGTGGGAGCTTGCCTGCAAGCGAATCAAGTACATTCGCTTGCAGGCAAGCTCCCACAGTGGACCGCGTCTCAGGAAGGCAGGTGCCAGAGGTCATCCTGGCGATGGGCACGGCCGTCTTCGTGTAACTTGATCAGATGCGCCTCGAGTGACAGACACGCCACCCCGTGCAGAAATTCAGGCACGTCGTCGTAAACCCGTTTCACCAGATCCGGCACGCTGGTGGCTTCGCCGGTGAGGGCGGCGAAGACCTTCTTTTCCCGCTCCAACCGGTGCTTGATGGTGTGGTCCACCAGCGCCAGCGGCTCGTCGATGACGTCGCCATGCCCGGGAGCCATGCGTTTGATCTCCCATTGCCGCAGCTTGTCCAGGGAAGACAGATAGGCACTCATGGAGCCCGAAGGCGGGGCTATCACCACGGTGGACCCCTGAATCAGGTGGTCGCCGGTGAACAGCAGCGCCTCTTCCTTTAGGAGGTAACACAGATGGTTGCCGACATGACCGGGGGTAGCGATCACCTCCAGGGTCAAGCCACCGCAGTCCACGGTGTCACCGTCCTTGAGCTCGCGTCCCGGTTCCCAGGTGGTGTCTTGCAAACCGTCGTCCGGCACCCAGGGGCCTTCCAATACGGCGCCGGTGGCGGCGGCCAGGTCATGGGCTCCGGGGGAATGATCACGATGGGTATGGGTGACGATGATGCGTTCGATCGGCCGCCCCAACTCCTCGGCCGCGGCCAGCAGAGCCCGGGTATGCTCCGGGTCGGTGGGGCCGGGATCAATCACCGTCAGGGCCCGGCCGCCCACCAGATAGCTGTTGGTGCCGGGGCCGGTCATCATGCCGGGGTTACGGCCCAGCACACGCCAGGCATTGGTAGCGATGGCCGTGGGCTGGCCGGGAATCAGCGCCGCCATGGTAACTCCATTGGTTCGGGAAGCGCATTGTGACCATTTAGTCCCGGCTTGCAAACCCCCTGGTATGACGGCGACCTTGCCTATTCGCCGTACACTTGTACTTCCCGGACCCGCAATTCCCAACGGTCCGGGGTCTGCATGTCGCGGTCGCGGTCGGCCACCACCGCCACCGGATAGCGGCCACCGGCGGGCACATGAATGGACACCGGAATCCGCTCTTCATGGAGTGTCTCGCAGGCTTTCGCCGGCGGGCAGGAGAGGGCGACCGTGTCCAGCAGTACATGGGCGATGGCATGCTCCCCCCGGTTACTGATCTCGCCACTTACCCGCACCCCGGTCTCCATCTGACTGACACCGGTGACAGTAACGGTGACCGACGCGGGATCACCGGGCACCAGACGTTCCTGGTCGGTGAACAAAAAGGAAACCAGCATCACGGCGCTGGCCACGCCGACCCCGGTGAGCACCAGATAGAAAGGGCGCCGCCCGGCCTGCCAACTGCCCCATAGCAACACCACCACCGCGGTAACCACCGCCAGAACCAACAAATACCGCATGCTCTTTATCCTTCTGTTTTGTTTCCCCGGCAACGCCGCGATCCTCGTCCGCCGGCGTCACCCGGATTTGAACCGGCCCTGCCTATGCCGTTCAGTGGTCCAAACTATGGCCGCTTGCGCTACCATCTATGGCTGCTTAATCATGAGCCGCCACCGTACCGCCCCAACAGAGCGGTTGCCGGACTATTATGATGGCGGTATTCACGATTTCACGCCACGGAGGAAAACCCATGCTGATAGTGGTCTCGCCGGCCAAGACCCTGGATTACGAGTCACCCTTGCCGGTGCTGCGCGCCACTCAACCGCGCATGCTGGAGGACAGTGAAACATTGGTGCAAAGAGCCCGCAAACTGTCACCGGCGGATCTGTCCAGCCTGATGGGGGTGAGTGACAAGATTGCCCATCTCAATGTCGAGCGCTTCGCTCTGTGGCAGCGGCCCTTCAACAAGGGCAACGCCCGCCCGGCACTCTTTGCCTTCAAAGGTGATGTTTACACCGGACTGGATGTCAGCCGTTTCAGCAAAGACGACCTGGCCGCCGCGCAGCATCGGCTGCGCATGCTGAGCGGTCTTTACGGAGTTCTGCGGCCGCTGGATCTGATGCAACCCTATCGTTTGGAAATGGGCACCAGACTGGATACGCCCGCGGGCAAGGATCTGTATGCCTTCTGGGATGACCGCATCACCCGGCAGTTGATCAAGGACATGCGCGCCGCGGGCACCGAGGTTCTGGTGAACCTTGCCTCCAATGAATACTTCAAATCCGTGCGAACCAAACTGCTGCCGGGCCCGGTCATCGAGCCGGTCTTTCAGGACGAGAAAAACGGTAAATATAAAGTCATCAGTTTCTACGCCAAAAAAGCCCGCGGCATGATGGCGGCCTGGATATTGCGCGAAGGGATTGAAAAGCCGGAGGATCTGAAGCGATTCAGAGAGGCCGGGTATCGCTATGACAAAGCGTCTTCCACGGACACCAAACCGGTGTTCAGAAGGGCCGAGCAGGGCGGTTGATCCGCCACCCGCCTTGGTGGCATGAATTCAGAGGGTGCCACGAAGCCGCTGTGGGAGCTTGCCTGCAAGCGATTCTTTGGCAACGGGTCCAATTCGCTTGCGGGCAAGCTCCCACAGCGGCTTCGTGGCGGCCCAGGACCACGATTTCATTGCCAGTCGGCGTCAAAGCCGTCCGGTTTGATCACCAGAACATCATTGCGGGCATGCACCAGCAGGGATTCGGCGGTGGCCCCGAGCAGTAGCCGTTCCACTTTGTTGCGACGCACCGTCCCCACCACCAGCACATCGGTGCCGTTGTTTTCACAGTAGTCGGCCAGGGTGCCGGCGATCGGCCCCTCCAGCATTTCCGTGCGCTCCAGCGGCAGACCGTGGCGCTCGGCAAAACGATCCAGAGCTTCGCGGTGACTTTTACGAATGCTCTCGGCGCTGGCGGCGTATTCGGGTAACGCTTCCCCCGCCACCAATAACAATGTCTCGTCCGGGTGCTCCAGTACGTGCACGGCGTTGAGTGATGCCTGCAGCGACGCCGACCATTCCCTCGCAGCGGCCAGCACGGTGGTGTCCAAGCCGCTTTCGTCCTCTTCCTCCGGTTCGATCGCCGCGGTAAATACCGGCGGCTCGCTCCAAGGACGGTCCTGCACGCAAAGCACCGGGCAGGGTGCCCTTCGGATCAGCAACCAGTCCCGAGGGGTAAACAGATGACGCCGCAGAGTGCCTTCCTCGCTGGTATGAACCACCACCAGACGTGGTTTGGCGGCAATTACCGTCTGCCGCAGATCCTCATCCTGGTCCTTGTGCGTGGTGATATGCACGGTGGCCTCGGTGCCCGCCAGCAAATCCTGAATACGACGTTCCCAGGCATTGCGGATTTGCTGCTCGGCCGCTTGTCGGCGTTTCTGGTCCAGTCCCACGGCACGGCGCATGGCCGACGAATCGCTATTGACGGTCACCAGCAGAGGACAGCTCAGTGCCGCGGCCAGCAGCCGGCCTTTCTTCAGCGCCGGCTGCGGGGCCTTCAGATGACGGTCCAATACAACCAGAATGCCATCGGTCGGAATAGTCATGGTGCCTCCACTTGCAGTCTGCCGCTGCCGCAAAGCGCCTCACGGTCGATGATTTCCACATCCCTGCCGTCCACCAGCAGCATCTCCTGCTGCTGAAAACGGGTGAAAATACGGCTTACCGTCTCCACCGCCAGTCCCAGGTAATTGGCGATATCATAGCGGGACATGGGCAGACGGAAGCGGCTGCTGCTCAGGCCCCGGCGCTGCTGACGCGCGGCCAGGGATAACAGTAGAGAAGCCACTCTGTCATCCGCGCTCTTCTTGCTCAACAGCATGTGCAGTTCGCGGTCGGCGCGGATCTCGTTGCTCATCAGCGAGAAGAAATGATGTTGCAAGGAGGGGATGCGCTGCGACAGATCCTCCAGGCGATGGAAGGGAATCTCGCACACCGTGGCGGTTTCCAGCGCCTTGGCGTTGGAAACGTGGTGCGCGGTGCTGATGCCGTCCATGCCGACGATCTCGCCTGGCAAGTAGAAGCCGGTAACCTGCTCCTCGCCCTCATCGGAGAGGACATAGGTTTTCAGGGCACCGGAACGCACGGCGTAAACCGCCCCGAACGGAGAGGCGGCACGAAACAGGTGCTCTCCGCGCTTCAGCGGACGGCCACGGCGGATGATGCCATCCAGTTCGTCGAGCTGGGAGGGCGCCACGGCCAGCGGCAGGCAAATGGGGCTGAGACTACAGTCGTTGCATGAAACGTGACGAGGCATGCTGCGTACCTCCATATTGGATACACTGCGTATTGCAATTACGGCTTGAGACATTATGGTCTCCCGGATCGGTAACGGCGAGCTAAATAATGCGACTGAATCGCTGTGGGTTCGGGGTGCCGGCATAGCGGTCAAACAACATCGCCAGGGCGCGCACCACCAGGCGCCCGGTATCGGTGACCTTCAACACGGGGCCGTCCATATCAATCAGCCCCAGTTTCTCGAATTCGCCCAGCGCGGCCAGCTGGTCCTTGAAATAATCGGCGAAATCCACTTCCCAACGCTGTCGAAAGGCGACCAGATCCAGCCGCAGGTCGCACAGCAGCCCCATGATCACGTCACGGCGCAGGCGATCGTCCCAATCGAGCAGGAAACCGCGCTCGATCGGCATACGCCCCTCTTGCACGGCTTCCTGCCAGTTGCTCAGAACCTTGAGGTTCTGCGCGTAGAAATCATCGAAGGCGCTGATCGCGCTGACGCCCATGCCCAACAGGTCGGCATCGCCATGTAACGAGTAGCCCTGAAAATTGCGGTGCAGGCTACCATTGCGTTGCGCCACTGCCATGGGATCGTCCGGCAGGGCGAAATGATCCATGCCGATCAGTACATAGCCAGCCTCCTCCAGGGTCTCGCCGGCCAGTTTCAGTATCGCCAGTTTTTCCTCCGGGCTGGGCAGCGCGGTTTCCTGGATTTGCCGCTGCACCTTGAAGCGCGCCGGCATATGGGCGTAGTTGTAAAGTGAAATGCGCTCCGGGCGTAAAGCCAGCAATTGTTCCAGGGAGCGGGCCAGGCTGGAGGAGGACTGCCAGGGCAAACCGTAAATCATGTCCGCGTTGATGGAGTGGAAACCGAAGTCCCGGGCCGCGTCGAACACCTCGGTGATCAGCTCGAGGGATTGTTCCCGGTTAACCGCCTTCTGCACCACCGGATCCAGATCCTGAATGCCGATGCTGAGCCGGTTGAAACCCAGCCCCCTCAGCAGCCCCAGACGGGCGCGATCCACCGTGCGCGGATCGACTTCGATGGCGTACTCGCCGCGATCCTCTTCCAGCAGATTGAAATGACGGGCCAGATCATAGACCAACTCGGTCATCTGCGCGTCACTGAGGTAGGTGGGGGTGCCGCCGCCCCAGTGCATCTGCACCACGGGCCGCTGCGGGTCCACCAGCGCCGCCTTGGCTTTGATCTCCTGCTTCAGGAACGTCAGATAATCCTCTGCCTTGGCCCGGTTGCCGGTGATGATCCGGTTGCAGGCGCAGTAGTAGCACACCGTGGCGCAGAACGGGATATGGCAGTACAGCGACAGTGGACGACGGGCCTGATTGCCACGAGCCGCGGCCCGCCGATAGTCCTCCTCGCCGACTTCCTCATGGAACTGGGTGGCCGGGGGATAGGAGGTGTAGCGGGGCCCGGGGCCTCCGAATCGGCGGATCAGATCCGGATTCCATTGCGTCATGTCGTGGCTCCAAAGGGTAATGGCGGCATCATGCCACTATGACCATCGTCGACCTTGATGCAGATCAAGGATGGTGATGGACGTGGACGTCTCCCGGCAGCCCGTGCTGAAGAAACACCAGCGCCAGCGCCAATGTCATCGCCGCCGCCACATATCGGGCAGGCCCCCGCCGCAACCGCGCCAATTGCCCGCCGAACACGCCAGCGGCGCCCACCGGCAGCAGGGTAGTGGCGCCGAACATCCCCATGACCAGGGCACCATCGGCCCATTCACCGGTTCCGGCAGCCAGCACCAGGGCGGAATAAAGCAATCCACAGGGCAGGAATCCCCACAGGCCACCCAGTGCCAGCGCCTTGAGAGGGTGATCCACCGGCATCAGACGGCGCGTCAGCGGGGACAGCCGGCGCCACAACCCGGCCCCGAGACGCTCCAGTGCCCGGATCGGCGCGCTGCGGCCGAGGAAATGAGCGGTCAGCAAAACCATCAATAGCGCTGACAATAACGCTGGCCAGTGCCAGCCGCCGGCGACCGGGCCGCTGGCCAATTGCCCGCCCAGGCCTCCGGCTAACGCTCCCAGACCGGCGTAGCTGAACAGGCGACCGCTGCCAAACAGACTCTGCCAGGCGATCAGCCTGCTACCGCTCCGCCGCTCTTCGGGGATCGAGAAGCTCAGAGCGGCGGCGATGCCGCCGCACATTCCGGCACAGTGAAGGGCTCCGCCGACGCCGAGGGCGAGAGCACCGGTCAACGCCACGGTAAGCGGGTCAACGATCATGATCCGCCCCCTTGCCAGCATTTCGGCGCTGTTCACGGTCCTCGAAAATCACCGTCCAGGCAGCATGATCCAGATCCTCGAACTGGCCCTGGCGTAGAGCCTTGAACAGCGCCCACACCGCCACGGCGAGGAACAGCAAGGCCACCGGAATCAACAGGAGCAGGCTTTCCATGTGGTTATCCTATTGGCGTTGAGCGTCACCAGAAGTGACGAGGCGGACATTCCCAGAGCCGCGGCCCAGGGCGGTATCCAGCCGGCCATGGCCAGGGGAATCGCCACCAGGTTGTAGCCGAGAGCCCAGGACAGGTTCTGGCGAATCACCGCCCGGCAGCGATCCGCCAGACGGGGCAGATCGGCCAACCCCTGCAAACCTTCATTGAGCAGATAGACGCCGGCGGCGCGGCGGGCCAGACTGGAAGCCGCCGCCGGTGCCACCGATACCGTCGCCCGCAACAGCGCGGGAGCGTCATTGATGCCATCCCCCACCATCATCTGCGGCCCTTCCTGCTGCTCCAGCTTCTGCAACCAGGCCGCTTTGTCATGGGGTGCCAATCGCGAGCGGGCTTCGTCAATGCCCAGTTCATCAGCCAGCGTGGCCACTGGCTCGGCGGCATCACCACTGGCCATGCGCGGCCGCCAGCCCCGTTGACGCAGTTGATCAAGTATCGCCGGTGCCTCCGCGCGAGGCTGATCCCGCAACCAGAACAGCGCCTGCGTCCGACCGTCACGAGTGAGGGCCAGACAAGTCTCGTTGCCACGACTCAACTCCGGTGCTCCGCCCATGGCCCACTGGTGGCCCTGGAAGCGGCCGCTGGCTCCGGCGGTGCCCAAACGCAGACCTTCGATCGGTACCGGCGAAAGATCATCAAAGGCGCGCGCCAGCGGGTGCGGATGATCCCGCTCCAACCCGGCTGCGATTCGGGGCAGGGTGGTGAGCCATTCCGGTTTGACGTTGGCGGCGGCTCGCCACTCCACCCGCTGAAATCGGCCGGTGGTCAGAGTGCCGGTCTTATCGAACAGGACACCGCGAATACCTGGCAAGGATAAAAACTGAGAGGGGGAAGCAATCAGCAAGCCCAGTTTCAGCCCTCGAGCCAGCGTGGCGGAAAGTGTCAACGGCACCGCCAACGCCAAGGCGCAAGGGCAGGTCACCACCAGCAAGGCCAGCATGTGCTCGAATGCCTGAGCCGGACCGCGATGCCAATGCAATAGAAGGGTGGCTGTCGCCAGCAGCAACACCGTGACGGTAAACAGAGGGGCCACTCTCTGCCAGTCGCGCACCACCGTCACTCGTTCTTCCTGCGCGCGCGCCACCTGTTCGCCTATGCGCGCCACCAGGCTGCTGTCGGCGGCACTCGAGGCCTCGATATCCACACTACCTTCCAGGATTCGGCACCCGGCCTGTACCGCGTCGCCGATGGTGCGGGTACGCGGCAGGGATTCGCCAGTCAGGGCCGCCTCGTTAAAGCGAGCCTCTCCGGCGCGGATAACACCATCCACCGGCACCGTTTCCCCCTGGCTGACGCGCACCGTATCGCCGGCGCACAGTTGGGCGGTAGCCACCCAGTCACCACCGCCAGCGCCATCCAGCCGCCGCACGACCAACGGCAGAGTGTCCTGCAACTGCTGCCAGGAACGCTGGATGCGCTGACGCTGATGCAGTTCCAGCCAGCGGCTGAGCAGCAGGAAGAATACGAACATGGCGGCGGAATCGAAGTAAACGTGCTCACCACCGCTGGCCATAACCACCAGCGAACCGCCCCAGGCCAACAACAGCGCCAGGGCCACCGGCACGTCCATGGTCGGGCGGCGTACTTTCAGGCTGCGCCAGGCTCCCTGGAAAAAAGGCCAGCCGGAATAAAATACCACCGGTGTGGCCACCAGCAGGCCGGCCAGCCGGAACAGGTCCTGGTAAACGCGATCCGTACCCTCGAACACACCGATGTAAAGGGCGGCGGAATACATCATGGCCTGCATCGCGCCAAGGCCGGCCAACGCCAACCGCCCCAGCAGGCGGCGCCGTTCTTTCTGCAGATGCCCCTCCCAGGTGGGATCGCCCGGCAAGGCGACCCGGTAGCCCAATTCCAGAATGCGCCGCACGGCGTTACGAGGAAATTGGGGTTGGGCGGCGTCATATTCCAGGGTCAATTGCATGCTGGCCAGGTTGACCTGCACCGAACGGGCACCGGGGAGGCCCATCACCACCTTTTCAATCAGCCAGCAGCAAGCCGCGCAGGTGAGCCCGGAGACTTGCAGCCGCAGGCGCCGCTGGCCGTCCTGCTCCTGGATGTGAGCGGCCAGCAACTGAGGCATATCGAACAGCGCCAAAGTGCGCTCTGCCTCCTCGCCGGCTACCAGCGGCGCGTTCTTGCTGCGGATAGCGTAATAGTCCTCGAGGCCGAGACGATGAATCATCTCCACCGCGGCGGCACAGCCGGGACAGCAAGTGGGCTTTTCTCCTACCGGAGTGCGGGCGACGAAAGGCGAAACACCGACGCCTTCGCCACAGTGCCAGCAGGCCGTGCTCATGGTGCGCCCTGCTGCGGCTGCAGGCGCTGACGCAATCGCCAATGTCCCTGTTCCGGCGTCACCGTCACCACCCAATGATCATTCGCCGCCAGAGCGCCCCCGTCGGCGCGATAACGACCGCCCCCCTGATGGATAAACGTCATGGCAATATCGCGCTCGGCGAAGGTCGGGTGGCGGAATGCCAGTTGCAACCGTTCAGGCCAGGGCATGGGCACTTTGCTGGTCAGTTGCAGGCCGGCTGGTTCACCGGCGTACAGTTGCAGTTCGAGACCAAGCCGGCGGGCCTGATCCAGATCGGCCATGGAACGGTTGATGGCCTTGCCCTGTTGATACCAGTCGTCCGCCACGGTGGCGTCGGCATGACGTATCGCCAGAGTCAGGGTAACCATGCCCCCCACCACCGAGGACAGCGGGATCAGAATAACCAGCCATACCAACGGGTAGCGATACCAGGGCAGGGTGCCATCACGGAGCGATGAAGCGTGATTCATGGCGCACCTCCAGATCAGGCACATCCAGATCCTGCACCCGGAACCAGATGGTCCGGTTGTCCAGATCGGTGACATAGGGGTCGTAGCTGACAGTGAGGGGCAGGCTTCGGTGTTGTCCGCCTTCCAGTGTCACGGTCACTTCGCCGTGGACCAGTTCCAGGCCCTCCGGCGCTTCCAGGGTGACGCGATAGCGGTGGCTGTGCTGGTCCTTGTTCTGCAGTTCCAGGCGGTAGCTGTTTTCCACCTCGCCCAGGCTGGTGAGGCGATAGAGTTGGTTACGGTCACGCAACACATCCACCTGCAGTGGCACCCGGCTGTACAGCGCCCAGACAAACGCCAGCGACAACAGGGAAATCACCACGCCATAACCGATCAGGCGTGGCCTCAGTACCTGATGGCGGCCGCCGGCGAGGGCGTTTTCGGTGGTGTAGCGAATCAGCCCGCGAGGTTTGTTGATGCGATCCATCACCTGATCGCAGGCGTCGATACAGGCGGCACAGGTGATGCATTCGTACTGCAGGCCATCGCGAATATCGATGCCGGTGGGGCAAACCTGTACGCACAGGCTGCAGTCCACGCAATCACCAGTCTGGGAGACGGCCTGTTTTTTACGGGAGCCACGGCCACGGGGTTCGCCCCGGGCGGTGTCGTAGGACACGATAAGCGTGTCGCGGTCGAACATGACGCTCTGGAAACGCGCGTAGGGGCACATATACAGGCATACCTGCTCACGCAGGAAGCCGGCATTGCCGTAGGTGGCGACGGTGAAGAAGCCGATCCAGAACAGCGCCCAGCCCCCCACCTGGGCGGTGAGAAAGTCCGGCACCAGCTCACGGATCGGGGTGAAGTAGCCGACGAAGGTCAGTCCCGTGACCAGCCCCAGCAACAGCCAGCACAGGTGCTTGCCAGTGCGACGCCAGAGTTTGTTGAACGACCAGGGCGCCTTGTCGAGCTTCATGCGCTGATGGCGGTCGCCTTCGAATATCCGTTCGATTCCCATAAAGAAGCGGGTCCAGGTGGTCTGCGGGCAGACATAACCGCAGTAGACCCGCCCGGCCAGAACGGTAAAGAAGAACAGGGCGAACGCGGCCAGCATCAATGCCCAGGCCAGGAACAGGAAGTCCTGCGGCCAGAAGGTGATGCCGAAGATGTGGAAACTGCGATGGGGCAGGTCGAACAGCACCGCCTGCCGCCCCTGCCACTGTACCCAGGGCAACAACAGATACAGACCCATGGTCAGACTCAGTCCCAGATCGCGCAGGCGCTGGTAATGGCCAGACACATGCTTGGCCTGAATCCGTTCACGCTTGGCGTACAACGCCACCGAGCGGCCGTCGTCGATGCCTTCGGAATGAACCGGGATGCGCTCCGTTTTCGACATTCTGACTACTCCTCGGTCTCCATGGACAGGCTGTAGACGTAGGCGGCCAGCACGTGGATACGTTCCGGCGTCAAAACCCCTTCATGGGCTGGCATATGCCCCTGACGGCCTTCCCGGATGGTGGTTTCGATGTCCTCCAGACGGGCCCCGTAGAGCCAGATACCATCGGTCAGGTTGGGGGCGCCAATCATCTGGTTGCCGGTGGCGTCGGCGCCATGGCAGGCGGCGCACACCTGGAACCGAGGCTCGGCCCGTTCGGCCGCGTCACGATACTCTGGCTTGTCCTTGAGGTCGGGCCGGCTGAGGGTTTGCACGTACATGGCCATGTCCCGCACCGCTTCGTCGCTGTTGCCAATGGCCGCCGCCATCGGCGTCATGGTGCCGCGGCGTCCACTGGTAATGGTCTGCACGATGGCGTCGGGGGAGCCGCCGTAGAGCCAGTCACCATCGGTAAGGTTGGGATAGCCGCGTGCGCCGCGCGCATCGGAGCCGTGGCAGATGGCGCAGTTCTGCGCGAACAGCCGGCCACCAACGTCCCGGGTCTCGGGATAATGAGCCAGCTCATCCACCGGCACCTTGGCGAATTCCTGGAACAACGGCTCACTGCTTTTTTCCACCAGCGCCACTTCCTGTTCCCACTGAGTGACGCTGGTCCAGTTCAGCAGGCCGCCGAACCGGCCCAGGCCTGGGTAGAGCACCAGATAGCCGACGGCGAAAACCAGGGTGCCGATGAACAGAAACAGCCACCAGCGGGGTAGGGGCTGGTTTCGTTCCTCGATGCCGTCGAACTTGTGACCGGTGGTGTCCTGGCGCGCCTCCTCGGCGGACAGGCGAGAATTGGCGAACAACAGCACCGCGCAACCCACCAGATTCAACACCACGATAAAAATGATGTACCCGCTCCAGAAATCACTCATGGATTTGCTCCCCGTCGCTCCCGGCCCGGGCCTGTTGATCGTCACGCACCGGCAGCTTGGCCAGTTCCTGATATTGCTGTTTGCGGCCGGGCCGGTAGACCCAGGCCACCAGGGCGAGAAACGCCAGGAAAAACAGTACGGTCAGAACGCTGTGATAAGTCATTCACGAACCTCCTTACGGGCCTGGCCAAGGGAGAGCAGGTAAGCCACCAGCGCGTCTTCCTCACTGGCATCGGCCCATTCGCCGTTCACCTTTTCCATCTGCTCGACCACATCCTGCTCGCTGTAGGGCACGCCGAATATGTCCTTGAACACGCTCAGCTTGCGTTCCATGTGCTTCCAATCCACCGGCGTGTTTTGCAGCCAGGGGTAGGCTGGCATATTGGACTCAGGCACCACCGCGCGCGGATCGCGCAGGTGTTCCCGATGCCATTGCTCGGTGATCGGACGCAGTCCCACCCGTGCCAGATCCGGACCGGTACGCTTGGACCCCCACAGGAACGGATGCTCCCAGACGTCTTCTCCGGCCACGCTGTACGGCCCGAACCGCTCGGTTTCCGCGCGCAGCGGCCGCACCATCTGGGTGTGGCATACATGGCAGCCTTCACGGATGTAGATATCGCGACCGGCCATTTCCAAGGCATCGTAGGGCCGCAAAGTGGACATCGGCTCGGTGGTGGATTTCTGCCAGAACAACGGTACGATCTCGGCCAGCCCGCCGAAGCTCACCGCCACCAGAATCAGCACGATCAGCAGGCCCACGTTTTTCTCGATTACGGCGTGTCGGTTTGCCATCGTTGATCTCCTAGTAGGCAAGGGCCAGACGGTTGTCTTCACCGGCGTCATCACGGGTGCCGCGAATGGTGAGATAGACATTGAGTGCCATCAGCAACATGCCGACCAGGAACACCACACCGCCGATCAGACGCACAATGTAGAACGGCTGCCGTTCCACCAGCTCCTGAACGAAGTTGTAGGTGAGGGTGCCGTCGTCATTGACCGCCCGCCACATCAGGCCCTGCATGATCCCGGACACCCACATGGCGGCGATGTAGAGCACCGTGCCAATGGTGGAAAGCCAGAAATGCACGTTGATCCAGCCCACGGAATACATGCGCTGGCGGCCAAACAGGCGCGGCGTCATGACATAAAGCGCGCCGATGGAGATCATCGCCACCCAGCCCAGGGCGCCGGCGTGCACGTGGCCGATGGTCCAGTCGGTGTTATGGCTGAGCGCATTGACCGTCTTGATCGACATCAGCGGCCCTTCAAAGGTGCTCATGCCGTAGAAGGAGAGGGCGACGATCAGGAAGCGGATAATCGGGTCGTCACGCAACTTGTGCCAGGCGCCGGACAGCGTCATCACGCCGTTGATCATGCCGCCCCAACTGGGCGCCAGCAGCACGATGGAGAACACCATGCCCACGGACTGGGCCCAATCTGGCAGGGAGGAATAGTGCAGGTGATGCGGCCCGGCCCACATGTACACCGCGATCAGCGCCCAGAAATGCACAATGGACAAACGGTAGGAATAGACCGGACGTTCCGCCTGAATCGGCACGTAGTAGTACATCATGCCGAGGAAGCCGGCGGTGAGGAAAAAGCCCACGGCGTTGTGGCCATACCACCACTGCACCATGGCATCGATGGCGCCGGCATAGGCCGAATAAGACTTGGTCAGGGAAATCGGTATGGCGGCGCTATTGACGATATGCAACAGCGCCACCGCCAGGATAAAACCGCCGTAGAACCAGTTGGCCACATAAATGTGCCCGGTGCGCCGTTTCGCGATGGTGCCGAAAAAGACCACCGCGTAGGCCACCCAGACCAGGGCCAGCAGAATGTCGATGGGCCACTCCAGCTCTGCGTATTCCTTGGCGCTGGTGAATCCCAGCGGCAGACTCACAGCGGCGAGAACGATGACCGCCTGATAACCCCAGAACACGAAAGCCGCCAGCCCCGGCAACACCAGTGGGGCCTGACAAGTGCGCTGAACCACATATAAGGACGTGCCGATCAAGGCACAGCCGCCAAAGGCGAAGATCACGGCGTTGGTGTGTAACGGGCGAAGGCGCCCGAAACTCAGCCAGGGCAAATCAAAGTTCAAGGCGGGCCAGGCCAGTTGCGCGGCGATCCAAACCCCCACGAACATGCCCACGACCCCCCAAACCACGGTCATGACTGTAAATTGGCGAACCACACGATAGTGGTACGCCGGCGGCGCAGCGGCGTCTTGCATGGTGTTGTCCTTGCAGATTGAGGCGAGTGCAAGGTATCAGTCGGCGCTAAAGCTGCCCTTGATATACATCAATAGAACCGTGGCGGATGCCGAAATCCGGACCTGAAGGGGCCCGGAGGTGTCAGTTGTTGGCATGGCCGGCCAAAGAACAATAATAATTATGATAAACATTATCATTATTGACCCGGGCAGATTCCCCCCGGATAATCCCTACCCCTTTCGATAGAGAATCGTAAAGCGCGCTGATCAGGCTCATTGGGCGCGCCAGGCCACGTTCTTCACCTTTAGGGGGTTCAAAATGATTGATCGCAACAGTGCAGCCCGACGCCAGGTCAATAGACCACGGTGCCGACGAGCCACGACCGCGCTGCTATGCGGCACGACTCTGGCTATTGCACCGACAATTGGGAGTGCACAGGAGGCGGGCGGCGGGGATGAGGGTGAAACGGTATACCGACTCGCCCCCATTATCGTCAATACGCAGGCAATAGCTCCTGATGATGATGCCAACTCCACTGTTGCCCGAGAGTTATGGGTAGGTGGCAAGGTCGCAACCAGCATCCTCGACACACCGGCCTCCGTGTCGGTTATCACGGAAAAGGAGATCGAGCAGCGAAACGCGAATACCACCGAGGAGGTCCTGCAATATACCCCGGGGGTCATCACCGATTACTACGGCACCGACGACCGTAACGACTATTTCAAAATTCGAGGCTTCCAGGCCACTACCTACCGTGACGGCATGACACTGGGATCGATGCGCGGTGTGCGCGAGGAACCCTACGCCTATGAGCGCGTTGAGGTGCTGCGCGGGGCCAACTCCACCTTGTTCGGCCCGGCGGATCCAGGGGGCTCGGTAAACTTCGTGAGCAAACGGCCGAAGTTTTATCGCTTTGGCGAGGGCTACCTCGGCTATGGCTCCTTTGACCAGAAAGAGGCCGGCATCGATGTGGGGGACGTACTGGACGCTGATCAGACACTGGCCTATCGCTTCACCGGAAAATTCAAGGATGGCGAGCGCGAATACGATCACTCGAAAGACGATAATCAGTTTTTCATGGGGTCACTGACCTGGGAGCCGACAGCGTATACCTCCGCCACCTTGATCCTGGACTATCTGAAGCGTGACAGCACGCCCAACAGTGGTGGTTATCCCCTTGATCGAGAATATGATCGCAGCGATTTCTTCGGTGAGCCTGATTTCAACTATCACGACGTTGAACGTACCAGCATGACAGGGCAGCTCACCCATGATTTCAGTAACGGGCTTACCCTGCGCGGGAATCTGCGCTACAGCGATCTGACCGATGATTTTGGTTACGTCTATCTGACGGATTCCGCGGCGCGAACAGGGACGGTGGTGGATCGGGATTACTTCGGCACCAACAGCAAAGCACATGAGCTGATCGGCAACGTCATTCTGCAATACGATGCCAGCTTCGATCACGTCGACAGCAGCACATTGCTGGGGATCGAATACCGTGACGCCTCAACGGATGACAGCTCCTTCTATGGGGATACGGAATCAATTGATATCGAAGACCCGGTTTACTCCGGGGCTCCGAGCAGCCTGAATATCTATAGCACCAACAAACAGGATTACACCACCAAATCAGTTTTCCTGACACAGAACTTATCTTTTTATGATCGATTCGTTGTCACGGCCGGGGTTCGCAATGACTCAATGGATCTTTCCAGCAAGGGTAGTTCCTATGGTTCGCCATTCGATGACAGTGATGACTTTTCGGAAACGTCAGCCCGGGGCGCGCTAACCTATAAAGTCAATGACAGGCTTTCGACCTATATCAGTTATGTGGAATCGGTGGCACCGCCGTCCATCGGCGTTAAACCGGAACGCGGTGAGCAGCACGAGATAGGCGTAAAGTACGCGCCCGCGGGTATGAACGCGCTGTTCTCGGCAGCGGTCTATGAGCTGAACAAAGACGACGTTTCCATTGCCGTTGTGCAGGATAACGGCACCATCGAGCAGGAAACCATTGGCGAATCCCGCGTGCGAGGGGGTGATCTGGAAGCCAAAGTCGAGCTGACCGATAACCTGAGTCTTACCGGTGGCTACTCCTATATAGAACCCAAAGTGATTCGCGGCACACTCCGGGATGGCACGTCACTCGAAGGGAACGAGTTCGCCATTGCACCGAAACACACCGCCTCGCTCTGGGGGCATTATACTCTGCCAGATACGGGGATGAGCTTTGGTCTTGGTGCTCGCCATGTCGGCTCTTATTACTTTGATGCCGCCAACACGTCCAGAAGCGACTCGGAGACACTCTTCGATGCGTCTCTCGGCTACCAGCTCATAAAAAACATCAATGTTACCGTCAATGTCCACAACCTGTTCGATGAGCAGCATGTGGTCGGCTCAGGCACAGCAAACTACTACAACCCGGGTCGTGAAATCACGGCGAAAGTAAGCTATCGCTGGTAGTGCCATCGGCCAGTACGCCGCCAGGCACCATCCTCCGCGGGAGGGTGGCGCCTGGCAGGGAAGGGGGCTTACCCCTGGCAAATAGAATCATGGAGGGGCTTCCAGTCCTGGGGCGGAGACGTGGGGAGAGGCATTGCTGGAGCAATGAGGAACGGGCCTGTCCGTCATGCTCACCAAGTCACTTTAAAAAAACATGTTAACTATATGTTTTTATTCGTTTTTTAGGTCATTTTTAATCGGTGCAAAAACCAAACGGCTTGTTTGTTATTTGACCTTAATCATGGTTCGCCTAGACTTAATCTCATAGGGCGATTTAACCAGACCCTCTTGGGGAACAATACAACAACACAAAGAAGGGGAATCCCATGTTCATGGATTTTGAAGACCGTTTGGAACAAATGCGGTCCAAAGTAGGGCAGTTGGCCGGAGATCTGGCCACGGAAGAAGCCACCAAAAACGCTCTTGTAATGCCATTCATAAAAGACATCCTGGGTTATGACGTGTTTAATCCATTGGAAGTCATTCCCGAGTTCACCGCGGATCAGGGCATCAAAAAAGGAGAAAAGGTCGACTACGCGGTTAAACAGCATGGTTCGATTCAGATCCTCATTGAGTGCAAACGGGCCGGCGATGAGCTGGGCTTTAAGCATGCATCTCAACTCTATCGTTATTTTTCAGTTACCGAGGCTCGTATTGCCATTCTCACGAATGGCATTCGCTATCAATTCTTCACCGATCTTGATGCCGCCAATCGCATGGACAAGAACCCCTTTATGGAGGTCGATTTCACCAACTTCAATTGGCGATTATCGGACGAGATCCGAAAGCTATCCAAGAACGACTTTGATCTGGGTGATGTCATCACCGCCGCCGGCGAGCTGAAATATACTAATCGCATCAAGAAGCTGATTGCCGAGGAGTTCTCGCAACCGTCCGAGGAATTCGTCGTTTTGTTCGCTGGCAAGGTTTATGACGGGCGACTCACCCAGAAAGCCAAAGAGGAGTTCCGGGACATTGTACAGCGAGCCACCGCTCAGTTTCTGAACGACAACTTGAACGAGCGCTTGAAAGGGGCTGTACGTGATGATTACACCCAGCGTTCCAGTGCTTTGAACCGTCAGGAAGAGACGGAACAGGAGGAAGGCCAGGGGCCGCAGATCGAAACCACGGCGGAAGAACTCCAGGGCTTCTATATCGTCCGGGCGATCCTGTCTGACCAGGTGGACATCAACCGCATCACTGAACGGGACACCTTAAGCTATTTTGGCGTACTACTGGATGACAACAACCGCAAGCCGATATGTCGGTTACATTTCAACCGATCCCAGAAATACATCGGCCTGTTCGATAAGGACAAAAAGGAAACCCGATATCCAATCCGGTCACCAACGGACATCTTTCAATACAAGGGGCAATTGAGGGAGGCCATTGGGTACTACGACGTACCGGACACGGATGAGGACCCAGAATCCGAAATGGTCGGCTCCTAATGAGGAGCCGACTTGGTGAAGGGGCTCCGTCATCCCAGAGGCTCCTCGGCCCACACACAATTAAGTGTAATGTATATTATGTTAAATAGAGTATTTACTAAGGAAACAATCCTCCTGCCTTAACAGGCCCCAATCACAACAGGGACGCCACCCGCTTGGCCGTTGCCTTGGCGGACTGAGGGTTCTGACCGCTAACCAGGTGGCCATCAGTCACCACATTCGAGGTAAATGGCAGCAGCGCCTTTTCATACAAGGCTCCCCTGTCCTTCATCTCCTGTTCGGCGTTGTAGGGCATCTTCTTGGCTACCCCCGCCAGAACTTCTTCTGTCCAGGAAAAGCCGGTGATCTTACGGCCGGCAACCAGCAAGGAGCCGTCCGAAAGCCGGGTATTCAACAGGCCGCAGTAGCCGTGACACACTGCCCCCACAACCCCTCCCCGCTCGAAAATCTCCCGGGTGATCCGCTGCAAGCCGGATGCGCCAGGATAGTCCCACATTACGGCATGACCGCCCGTGAAGTAGATAGCGTCATAATCCGCGGAGTCGATCTGGTCCGGACTGGCGGTGTTCGCCAATAACGCCATTCGGTTCTCATCCGCCAACCAGGCTTTCGCCGTGGCATCGATGTTGGGCCATTTCAGGGAACGGGGCTCCAGGGGCGACTGACCGCCTTCCGGGCTGACGATGCGCTGCTGATGGCCGGCCCTCTCGAACTCGTGGTAAGCATGTGTCAGCTCCGAAAGCCACAGTCCGGTCGGATCCGCCGGATCAGCATAATGGGCGACGTTACTGACGACATGCAGTATCCGCTTGCTCATGATGAAGCCTCCTCATGGAAAGGGACTCTGCTCTTTGCAAGGCATACACCGCAGCGAGCGAAGGGGCAAGCGCCGTGTTTTACTCCAGACCAAGCGCATCAATCACCACGGCGATTTCTGCTCTGGCATTCGTCGGTAGCGGCGTGCAGCAGGGCATCATCCAGCCTGTCGTTCCCCCAGAACATGGCGTCACCGATCAGAAAGGTCGGGGCGCCAAACAGGCCCCGGTCCAGGGCTTCCCGGGTTTGCTCCTTCAAGCGTTGTTTGTTGTGGTCGGACTGGGCGGCCTTTAACAGCGACTCCGCCGGCAACCCCATGTCCACGAGGATATCACCCACCTCCTCCTCGCTGTTGATGTCCCGGTCGCGCTGAAAGTTATGCCGCATCACCTGGCGGTTGAACTCCGCGATCCATGGCATATCCGCCCCCAGCAGCGCCACCCGGGACGACAGCAAGCCGTTACGGGGAAATGTCGACGGCCGGGTCCACGGCAGCCGGTATTTTTCACATTGGCGAATCATGTCCTGCCACACGTAACGCAGCTTTTCCTGTTGCGCCAGGAACGGCGATCCCTGCCAGCCCAGTGCCTTGAAAACGGGGCCGAGCAGGAACGGCTTCCAGACAATGGCGACGCCGTGGCGATCCGCCTCCTCTTCCACCCGCATGACGCTCAGGTAGCTGTAGTTGCTGCCAAAGTCGTACCAGAACTCCATGGCTGGAGCGGCATGTTTCGAGACCATGGGATTTCCTCCGTCGGGAGCCGTCAGTGATGAATCAGCAGTACGCGAAGTTCGATACTATGACGCGGAGCCACATCGGCGGGCAGCGCCAGCGGATCGAAGGCGCCATGCGGCGTGAACCGCGCGGTACCGCTCAATTGGGTGTCGTACTGCTTGAAAATCAGCACCTCGTCCGGCGTCATCGCCGGGTAGTAATACCAGCGCTGGCGGGCGGTGTGGCGAGTCAGATAGATCTCGCCAGCGCGCTCTCGGTAGCGCACCTCCGCCGGGTTCAGATCCAATACCGAAAGGGTCGAGGCATCGCACAGTGCCAGCGGCGCATCCAGCACCGGGCCGCGTAACGGCCGCCACAGATTGACAATGGCATAACGGCTGTGCGGTGACATACGCTCCCCCTGGCGAGCCAGCACCGCGGCCACCCTGGCCCGTCCGGAGGCCTCGCTGTAATCGTTGTGCAGCCGCCCCACCGCCCCCGGGCGACTGCCATCACCCTGCCGCCCAAACCCGGCGGTGATCTGGCCGGGCTCACGGCGGCGGGCCTGATGATCGAACACCAGCGCGCGGTCGGCGCCGGTGGCGCGCCGGGCCATCTCCGCCATCGGCGGATAGTAGGTTGCGGCGACCCAGTCGCCGTCGTCCACCTGGTTCGGCACCGCTGTGTCCGTTCGCAATAACCGGAATCCCTGTCTGTCCAGCTCCGGTTCGAAGTCCGCGCGACGCGCATCCAGAATGGTCATGGCCCGGATTTCATATTGGCCTGAATCCTGGGGGGAGCCGTCCTCGGGCTGATACATGTAGTGGCGGGGGCGTTCGGCGCCGGGCACATGAAAACTGAGATGGGCCCGCATGGCCGCCTCATGACGAGCAAAAGACGATGAGAGATGATTCATACGCTGCGCCTCCATCTGGGTGAGAATCCATTGAAGGCTTCGCAGAAGCGCCGCTCAAACGATCATTTTGCAGCAATGATATGCTTTTTACTCATGGCTGGATGCCGCCTGGGACACCAGCCATTCCGCCAGTGCGCGCACCGAGATGGACGGCGACGGCGACGCCTGGATCAGCCAGTGGGCATATTTTTTGGACGAAGGGCTGGAGGAGGAGCGGGATGGCAGGCCGGACGGCTCCCCCTTCCCCAGATCAAAGACCTGCAAGCGCCCTTCCCTGATCAAATCCGCCACCAGCGCCCGTCGCCCCAGCGCCAGCCCCTGACCGTTCACCGTCGCCTGAATCAATTGGTCGTACTGGTTGAAACGTACCAACCGCGCCGGGCGCAAATGGTTCAGTCCGGCGCTGCCGAGATGGGATGACCATTGCAACCAGGGGTGGTCAGGATCGTCGAATTCCAATAGCACCTGACGAGCGAACACTTCCGGCCGATTCAGCGCGACATCCCGCCAGTCCGGATGTCCGACCACGATGATTTCATCGCCGAACAGCTTGATCGCGCCCTCTGGAGCCGCGGAGCGTGCACAGTAACGAATCGCCAGATCAACGCCCTCGGTGTCCAGATCCACGACTCTGTTGTTGGCGGCCACACGCACATCCACCTCCGGATGGCGCGTGATGAAATCGCCGAGCCGCGGCAGCAACCACAGTCCCACCACACCCATGCTGGCGGTAATAGTGACCGGCTTGCGTTGTTCGCCACCACCAAGCGTTTCCACCAGTTCCTGCAGTTCCCGCATCATCGGGTCCACCGATTGGAACAGCCGCCGGCCTGCTTCGGTCAGTCTGACGCCACGGTATTCCCGGACCAGCAATTTGCAACCCAGGCGGGCTTCCAGCGTCTGGATCTGGCGACTGACCGCGGATTGGGTAAGGTGCAGATCCTCCGCGGCCACGGTGATACTCATCCTACGGGCCACGGCGACGAAGCCGCGCAGCGCATCCATCGGCGGCAGGCGATAAAGGGGGGCAGTCATTCCTGGCTCTCATGGAAAAACATCCGCCAAGACTGCGCCTGTTGTTCCGCTTTTGTCGAGTCTATGTCGGAAATGCCAGGTCAGGAATGCTAAGTCGGGAGTGGCGGCAGGCGACAGTGGCTCACCGCGAAATCGATGAAATGACGCAGCGCCGGCAGGGCCCGGCCGCTGGCCCGATAGAACAAGGCCACATCAATCGGTGGTTGTTCCCACTCGGACCGCAGCCGGCACAAGTGTCCGGCCTCGATTGCTTCCAGCACCATATAGTGATGCAACCAGGCCAGGCCAAGCCCCTGTTTCACGGCTTCGATCATTGCCTCGGTGTCGTTGAGCCGCAGCGCCGGCCGCATAACCACTTGGCGACTACCCCACAGCCAGACACGATCCGGCGGATGCCGCATGGCATGGGTAATGAGCCGGTGTTCCGCCAATTGCTCCGGTGTTTCAGGCATGCCGTGGCGCTCTATGTAGTCCGGCGAGGCGCAAAGCCAATAGGCGGTCTTGCCAAGACTTCGCCGTACCATACCGTTGCTGCCCGCCATCGACATGGCGAAGATCAGATCGACGTTTTCCTGCTCCAGATCCGGGAAGCGCTCGGCCAGTTCCAATTCCAGATCAATTGCCGGGTAGCGGCGCACGAATTCGTCCAGGTGTGGTAACAAAGACGTCTTCGTCAGCCAACGGGCGGCCACCACTCTCAAGGTTCCTGAAGGTTCGCCTTTGATTCGCGAGAGGCAATTTCTTTCCGCGTCGTCGAGCAGTCGTAACGTGGCCACGGCGTGCTCCTGAAAGGTTCTGCCGGCCGGAGTCAGGACCATGCGGCGGGTGGTTCTCTCAAGCAGGACAACCTCAAGGGACTGCTCCAAAGCGGACAACTGTTTGCTGACCGCCGGCGCGGACAATCCGAGCGCACGGGCGGCCGCGGCAATACTGCCGTTGTCGCACACGCTCAGGAAGGTGCTCATGTGGTCCAGTCTGGCCTTCATTAATTCGTAACTTCTGATTAAGAAAGGATTCCATTAAAGCACATTCCATCAATACCCCGGGCCTCCTAATCTTGCCCGCCAAGCTGAACGGAGGCCCCATGTCCCCTACACGATTTCCCCCACCCTCGGTGATTCTGCTCGCCGCTCTTGTGACACTGCCGCAGATCGGCGAAACCATCTACACCCCCGCGCTGACGGATCTGGCCGCGGGACTTGCCATCAGCGAAAGTCAGGCGCAGACCTCCCTAAGCGTCTTCTTTCTCGGTTTCGCACTTGGTGTTTTGGTGTGGGGTCGGTTCAGTGACCGCTGGGGACGCCGCCCCGCCCTGCTTGCTGCTCTTGCGGTCTACGCGGCGGGCAGTTGGCTGTGCGTTGGTGCAGAAGGACTGGCCATGCTGCGCGCGGGACGCGCGGTGCAAGCGTTCGGGGCTGCCGCCTGTTCGGTGGTGATCCAGGCGGTGTGCCGGGAAGCGTTCCAGGGCGAAGATCGGGTGCGGGTATTTGCCACGATCGGCATGCTGATTCCGCTGTCCACCGCAATAGGCCCTTTGCTGGGCGGCATGGTAACCACCTTGTGGGGCTGGCGGGCCGCACTGACACTGCTGCTGATGATGGGGTTGGTCCTGTGGCTGGCGGTCTGGCGCGCCTTGCCGGAGACCGGCGGCGGGCCGACGCCAGCGCTGCTGCCTGTTGTCCGGCGCATGCTGGGTGATCGCTTTATTGCCGGCATGGTGGCGGTTATCGGAATCGCCAACGGCGTGCTGTTCAGTTACCACGGGGAAGCCCCGTTTTTGTTGATTCAAAGCGGGGGGCTGACGCCCGCGGAGTACGGTCTGACTGGACTCTGGGTAGTGGGTGGCAGCGTGGTCGGCGCCATAATCCTGCGTTATTTGGGCTGGAAAGGCTGGGAAAGCGGCGCGCTCATCCGGCTGGGGCTGATCGGGATGTTGCTCGCTGCCGGCGGTCTGGCGGGTGTCGCAAGCCTGTCAACGCAGGGCCCTGCCCTGGTCCCGTTCATCGCCTTCGCCGCCCTGCTATTCACCGGTTTCACCCTGACCACCACCGTCTGTCTGCACCGGGCACTGGAGCGGTACCATGATGCGCTCGGAACCGCCGGAGCCGTAATGGGACTCGCCTATTACGCCGTGGTAGCCGCCGTTACTCAAGGCATGGCGGCTTTGCACGATGGCCAGAGCATCACCTTTCCGTTGTACAGCATGGCACTGGTGTTGTTGGCCTTGCTGGCATACGTGGCGCTGTTGCGTCCGGGTCTGAAGGGCTCCTGAGTGGCACTCACGCCGGTGCCGACGAAACGATGTCCAGCACCCGCCAGTACCCCGGTGGTGCCGGTACCACTTGCCGTTCCCGCAGCATGCGGTGCATGGCTGGCAGGCGGAACCAGGGCACCGAGGCCATGGCATGATGCTCCAGGTGATAGTTGACCCGGAACGGCGCCACGAACAGACGTGCCAGCCAGCCGGCCCGGGTGGTGCGGGTATTGCGGAACATGTCGGCACAGCGTTCGGTACCGGCGTGTTCGGCAAGCGCGCGAATGCGGATAAACAAGGGATAGGGAATCAGGTAAGCCATGACCCAGCCGAGAAACAATTGCGGATAGCCACAGAGGTAAAGCGCGGCAAACAGCAGCAGATTGGTGATCACCGTCGGCAGGCTGTTGCGCAGCCACGCCCGCAGATGCCAGACAAAGCCGCGCTTCGGCAGCCATTCCACATTGGTGGCCACGGTCCATTTCATCCGCTCGGCGTCCATCAACACGCGGCCGAGCAGAAACTTGAGACCGGTGAGGCCGGTCAGGTCACGCAGGAACTTGCGCATCAGAGAGCGGCGGGTGGTGGGCAAATGCTCGATCAGCGAAATGTCCGCGTCCTCATCGGTACCGGTCCTGGCGTGATGGATGAAATGGTGGGCCCGGTATTTGGCCAGATTGAGTCCCAACGGCCTGGCGCACAACCAGTCGGTGGGGCCTTCATTGGCCCAACGGCGCTGAAACAGCGTCTTGTGGGTGGCTTCGTGGGTAAGGATGGACAGGGCCAGTTGCCGGCCACCCAACAGAGCCGTCGCCAGTATCAATACCGGTATCTGCAGCCATGGTTCCCACCTCAGAGCCCAAGCCATCACCCAGAAACAGCCGGCGATAGCGGCCCAGGTGGAGGCGATCGCCCAAGCGCCCATGGCATCGGAGCGGGCGGTGAGTGCCGCCATCTCCTCACGGGTGAAAATCTCGTGAATCTTGCGACGGGTGGCGTGGTTATGTCGATATACCGCCTGATGGTCCATGCCCTTCTCCCGGTGCTGTCCGGATTTCTTGTTCGGCAATCCCGCCGTGTAATGGGATGTGTATTTGCGGGTCATGAAACGTTACACCGAAAGCCCCTCAGCGTGTATCGCCGTAATAAAGCATCGGTGTCGACGGCTGACCTTACCGTAGGGAACAGCTATGCTTAAGAACCCCATACCATCCTGCCGGAGCAAGGAAGTATCGTGATCATCCATCCTCTCAGCGATCTGCATAACGAGCTGTACCGTCGCGCCGAGCCACCGGTGGCGATTCCGGACATCCCCGAGACCGACGCCGACCTGATTGTTCTCGCTGGCGACATCGATACCGGTGACCGCGGCGTGCAATGGGCCGTGGAGCAATCCGAAAAGCACGATAAACCGGTGCTTTATGTGCCGGGCAACCACGAATATTACCGCCACGATATCCAGGATAATCTGGCCGCCATGCGCCAGCGCGCGGAAGGGACCCGGGTCCAGGTGCTGGACCGGGATCAGACGGTGATCGGCGGCATTCGTTTCCTCGGCTGCACCCTGTGGACCGATTACCTGGCCTACGACGGCGAAAATCGGGACGAACCGATGGCAATGGCCGCGGAACGCATGCCAGACCATCAATTGATCACCATTGAAGGCGTGCCGTTTCTCCCGGAACACGCGCTCGCTCTGCACCAGGCCGCCATTGAATGGCTGGACCGGCGCATCGCCGAACCTTTTGACGGCCCCACCGTGGTGATCAGCCATCACGGACCCGCCGGCGCCTGCTGCCATCCGGTCTTCTCTCCCGGGCCGCTGGACGGCGCTTTCTTCTCCCGACTGGAAGACCGTATCGGTCTGGTGGATCTGTGGATTCACGGCCATACCCATCTGTCGCTGGATCTGCCGGTAGGCGAAGGGCGTTTGATCTCCAATCAGTCCGGCTATCGCGGTGAAACCTCCGGGTTTGACTGGAACAAGACGGTCAGCGTGCCGGCCTAGAAGCGAAGTATTTACTTTAATTTTCCCCTTTAAATTATTGATTTAAAAAGAAAGAAAAGATCAAAACCGACCAACGTGCAAAGCGCTGGTACTCGGCAACGGTTTGCGTTTACATGGGAACAGGGCCGCGCCGGTCCGGCGGGCTTCGACCTCAATGGGAGGTGAACCATGGCACGCAAGCCGTTGTTCCTGATCCTGCTTCTGGCGCTGGCCGCGACCGTGCTGATCGCCCTCCCCGTTTCCGCTCAATCTCCCTCCGCGCAGCACTCCGCCCTTTCCGCGTCACCACCTGAAGTCCGCGTAATGGTCCTGGATGATGCCATCGGCCCGGCGGTCAGCGACTGGTTCGTGCGCGCGCTGGAAGACGCCAACGACGAGGCAGCGGCTTTGTTCGTGCTACGGCTGAACACACCTGGCGGTCTGGACCACTCCATGCGCGCCATGATTCGCGCCATTCTCGACTCACGGGTGCCGGTGGCCATCCACGTCGCCCCTTCCGGCAGCCGCGCCGCCAGCGCCGGCACCTATCTGCTCTACGCCGCCCATATCGCGGCCATGGCACCAGCCACCAATCTTGGCGCGGCAACCCCGGTGGAAATGGGCGGCGGTGCCCCGATCCGCAACCCCCCTGGCGACGGCGACGAAAATCAGAACGCGGCGCCGGACAGCGCCACTGCCCTGCGCAACAAACAGGTCAACGATGCCGTGGCTTATATCCGTGGACTGGCGGAACTGCGCGGGCGCAACGCCGACTGGGCCGAGCAGGCGGTACGCCAGGGAGCCAGCCTGCCCGCCGCGGAGGCGCTGGAACAGAAGGTCATCGATCTGATCGCCGATGACCTGCCCGCCTTGCTGTCGCAATTGGAAGGCCGTGAAATCGAAATTCGCGGGCAGCAACACACTCTGACGCTGAGCGACCATCAGGTACGGAACATCAAGCAGGACTGGCGCACCGGCTTTCTGGCGATCATCACCAACCCCAGTGTCGCCTACCTGCTGTTACTGGTGGGCATCTACGGCCTGATCCTGGAGTTCTCCAGCCCCGGCGTCGGCGTGGCTGGCGTGCTCGGGGGCATCTGTCTGCTGGTGGCCGCCTACGCCTTGCACCTGTTGCCAGTGAGCTACGTTGGCCTGGCCTTGATTGTGCTGGGTATAGGGCTAATCGCGGCGGAAGCCCTGTCGCCCTCGTTCGGGGTACTGGGTATCGGCGGTGTGGCCGCTTTCGTGATCGGCTCGGTGATGCTGATGGATACCGAATTGCCCGCGTTCCAGATCGCGCTACCGGTGATTGCCGCCGTCGGCACCGGATCCCTGCTCCTGGTCGGCGTCATGATCCGCCTGATCACTCGCTCCCGGCGGCAGGCTCTGGTCAGCGGCGCCGATACCCTGATCGGCCAACCGGCGGTAGCGATCCAGGATTTCGAGCTTCTCGGCATGGTACGCATCAACGGTGAGTTGTGGCGTGCCCGCACCGCCGCCCCGGTGCGCAAAGGCCAACGACTGCGGGTCATCGGCCGGCAGGGGCTGACCCTGAATGTGGAGGACGCATCATGACGACCTACTATTTCTGGATTTCACTGGCGGTCCTTTTGATCGCCTTTCTGCTCAGCGCTTTTCGGATTCTGCGCGAGTACGAGCGCGGCGTGGTGTTCATGCTCGGCCGCTTCTACCGGGTCAAGGGACCCGGGCTGATCGTGATCATCCCCATCGTGCAGCAAATGGTGAAAGTAGACTTGCGTATCCGCGTGCTCGACATTCCGACCCAGGATGTGATTTCCCGGGACAACGTGTCGGTGAAGGTCAACGCAGTGTTGTATTTCCGCGTGATCGATGCACAGAAGGCCGTGGTTAACGTGGAGGATTTCTTCGCCGCCACCAGCCAGCTGTCACAAACTACTCTGCGTTCGGTGCTCGGCAAACATGAACTGGATGAAATGCTGGCCTCCCGGGACGAGCTGAATCGCGACATCCAGGAAATCCTGGATGACCAGACGGATTCCTGGGGCATTAAGGTCTCCAATGTGGAAATCAAACATGTGGACCTGGATGAAACCATGGTTAGGGTGATCGCACGGCAGGCGGAAGCCGAACGGATTCGACGCGCCAAGGTGATCCACGCCAACGGCGAAAAAGAAGCGGCCCAGGTGTTGCTGGAGGCGGCGCGCACGCTGTCGGAGCAGCCCCAGGCGCTGCAATTGCGCTATCTGCAAACCCTGACGGAAGTGGCCAACGATCGCTCCAGCACCATTGTATTCCCGCTGCCCATGGATCTGCTGAAAGGGTTCCTGAAACCCGGAGAAACGGACAAGTAACACTTTTAATTATCGATTTTCAAGGCATTCATTCCACGAAGGAATGAATGCCAATCCTGCTTTTCATTGGATTTTCCCGCGACGTGACGGGAACATGCGGTCTTTGCCGATGGAGTACCCATGATGCGTCGCGGTTTTTGGCAAGCCGGCCTGACCCTGGTGGCCGCCGCCACTTTCGCCATGGCCTTCAAGGGCATTTTCGCCCGACTGATCTATCAGTACGGTGTCTCCGTGAACGCGCTGCTGATCTGGCGCTTTGCCCTGGCCGTGCCGCTGTTCTGGCTTGGCGGGATGTGGCTGCTGCGCCGCAATCCCGCTCCCGCCGGCAGCCTGGCCCCCAAACAATGGACTCTGTGCGCCGGCACCGGATTGCTGTTCTTTATCAGCGCCTGGTGCGACTTCCACGCCATCGAAAGCCTGGGCGCCAGCCTGTCACGCATGGTGCTGTATCTGTTTCCGGCCATGGTCATGGTGTTGCAGGCGGCGGAGCGTCGACGCTGGCCCGAGGGCCGTTCCCTGCTGATCTTCACCGGCGCCTGGGTCGGTATCGCGCTGGTGCTGATGCCGGGCTGGCATGGCGGCGCCGTGGATCCGGCCGGTCTCGCCTACGGCTTCGGCGCGGCACTGTGCTACGCCCTGTTCTGGCGGGCCAGTCAGTCGCTGATGAAACCGCTGGGGTCGGTGCGCTTCAACCAGCTTTCCAACAGCTTCACGCTGGTGGCGATGCTGGCGTTCCTGTTGCCGGGCGTGCCGCTTGAGAGCCTGCGCTTGCCAGCGCCGGCGCTCGGCTGGATGGTGGTCATGGTGGTGTTCTCCACCGTGATCCCGTTCTTTCTCATGTTCGAGGGCATTCGCCGCACCGATACCGGCCGGGCCGGCGTGGTGTCCATGTTCGGGCCGGTGGTGACGGTACTGGCGGCAATGACAGTGTTTCCGGATGAGCACCTGGGACCGGTGCAATGGCTGGGCATGGCGCTGGTCCTGGCCAGCATCGCCATGCTGAAATCCGACAAGAAACCGAAACCGGCCTGAAGCCAGCCCGGCGCCTCTCTCCCACCGGGAGAGAGGCATCCCGGGAGGTTATTTGCTGAGGTGTTTCATAGCCCGCTCCAGCCCTTCCAGGGTCAGCGGGTACATGTGGTCCTCGGCGAGCTGCTTGATCCACTGGGTGGACGTGGTCATCTCCCAGGCTCGTTGCGGCTCGGGGTTCAGCCACACCACCTTCTCATAGGTGTCCTTGATGCGCTGGAACCAGACCGATCCGGGCTCTTCGTTCCAGTGCTCCACGGAACCGCCGGCGGAGTTGATTTCGTACGGGCTCATGGCGGCGTCACCGATAAAGATCACTTTGTAATCATTGCCGTACTTGTGCAGGACATCCCAAGTGGCGGTCTTCTCGTCCCAGCGGCGGCGGTTGTCCTTCCAGACGTACTCATACACGAAGTTATGGAAATAGAAATATTCCATGTGCTTGAACTCCAGCCGGGCAGCGGAGAACAGCTCCTCGCAGAGCTTGATGTAGGGGTCCATGGAACCGCCCACGTCGAAAAACAACAGCACCTTGGCACGGTTCTCCCGTTCCGGGCGCATCTTAATGTCGAGCAAGCCGGCGTTGCGGGCGGTGGAAGAAATGGTGTCATCCAGATCCAGTTCTTCCTCCCGGCCGGTACGGGCGAACTTGCGCAGCCGGCGCAGCGCCAGCTTGATGTTGCGGATACCCAGCTCCACCGAGTCGTCCAGGTTGCGGTACTCGCGCTTTTCCCAGACTTTCACCGCGCGCTTGTTGCGGGATGGGCCGGTCATGCGAATCCCTTCCGGGTTCTCGCCGTAACCACCGAACGGACTGGTGCCGCCGGTGCCAACCCATTTGTTGCCGCCCTGGTGTCGCTTCTCCTGCTCTTCCAGACGCTTGCGCAGTTCGTCGAGAATCTTTTCCAGACTGCCCAGCCCCTTGAGCTTTTCGCGCTCTTCCGGAGACAGGGTCTTTTCCAGTTGTTTGCGCAGCCATTCGTCCGGGATCACCCGATTGAGCCATTCCGGCTCGATATTCTCGATCCCTTCGAAATAGCTGGCGAAGGCGCGGTCAAAGCGATCGTAGTACTTCTCGTCCTTGACCATCACCGCCCGCGAGAGCATGTAGAAGTCCTCCACGGAGCCGAAGGCCACGTGGTGCTTGAGTGCATCGCACAGATCCAGCAGCTCCCGCAGGCTCACCGGCACCCGGTGAGTGCGCAGGTTTTCAAAGAAGCCAATCAGCATAGCAACCTCTGTGAACGGAATGAGCGTATCGGCACGGGCCGCCGATCAGCGCTCGCGCCGGTTCATGAACGCCAGGCGTTCCAGCAGTTGAACGTCCGCTTCGTTTTTCACCAGGGCGCCGTACAGCGGCGGAATCGCCTTCTTGGTGTCGCGATTGCGCAGCACGTCGTCGGGGATATCGTCGGCCAGCAGCAGCTTCAGCCAGTCGATCAGCTCACTGGTGGACGGCTTTTTCTTCAGGCCCGGTACCTTGCGCAGGTCGAAGAAAATTTCCAGCGCCTCGGAGACCAGCTCCTGTTTGATGTCCGGGAAATGCACATCCACGATTTTCATCATGGTCTGGGCATCGGGGAAATTGATGTAGTGGAAGAAACAACGGCGCAGGAACGCGTCCGGCAGTTCCTTCTCGTTGTTGGAGGTGATGATCACGATCGGCCGCTTGGCGGCGCGCACGGTTTCGCCGGTCTCGTAGACGAAAAACTCCATGCGATCCAGTTCCTGCAACAGATCGTTGGGGAACTCGATGTCGGCCTTATCAATCTCGTCGATCAGCAACACCACCTGCTCATCGGCGGCGAAGGCCTCCCACAGCTTGCCCTTCTTGATGTAGTTGGAAACATCTTCCACACCGTCGGCGCCAAGCTGCGAATCTCTCAGCCGTGATACCGCATCGTACTCGTACAGGCCTTGCTGAGCCTTGGTGGTGGACTTGATGTGCCAGGCCAGCAGCGGCTTGCCCAGAGCCTCGGCCACCTGTTCGGCCAGCAAGGTTTTGCCAGTGCCGGGCTCCCCTTTGATCAACAGGGGGCGCTGCAGCGCGATCGCGGCGTTCACCGCCATTTTCAGGTCGTCGGTGGCGACGTACTGGTCGGTACCCTGGAACTGCATGCAGGAATCTCCACATCGTTTCGGAAACATGGCCGGACACTCTAGCAATCCGCGGACAGAGCGCATAGGGCCAGAACCGCCATGAAGCGGGAGGATTGTGTCATAATCCGCGACCATGAATCTGCTCCTTCTGCACCCGGAACAACATCTGCAAGGCCCGTTTTGGCGGCTCGATGCCCGCCAGTGCGAGCACGTGCGCCAGGTGTTGCAGCTGGCCGAAGGGGATCAATGCCGTGCCGGCGTGCTCGACGGAGACATAGGTTCTGCTCGTTTGGAATCCATAAAAAACAATGAGATAACGATTTTTTTTAAAGCTGTTTCTCCCCCTCCTCCCCCGCTTGATCTGAACCTGCTGCTGGCCCTGCCCCGCCCCAAGATGCTCAAGCGACTGCTGGTGGACGCCGCCAGCCTGGGCATCAAGCGGATTGTGTTGATCAACAGCTGGAAGGTGGACAAGAGCTACTGGCGCACCCCCAATCTGAAGGCCGGCCTGTTGCGGGAAAAACTGCTGCTGGGACTGGAGCAGGCAATGGACACCCGATTGCCGGAGTTACGCCTGGCGCCGCGCTTCCGTCCTTTCGTGGAAGATGAACTGGATACCTGGGCCGGCCCCGGAGAGCGGCTGCTGGCTCACCCCGGCGACCATGCGGACCTGCCCCATCAACAAGACGGACCGCTGACCCTGGCCATCGGCCCCGAGGGAGGCTGGACCCCGTTCGAGGTGGAGCTGCTGGAAGCGCACGGGTTCCGCTGCCACCGTTTCGGCAGCCGTATTCTGCGCGTGGAGACCGCCCTGCCCGCCCTGGTGGGCAGCTTGATGCGCTTGCCCTGACCAAAGAATCAGTACGAAGCCGCTGTGGGAGCTTGTCCGGGCACCCGCTAATATGACATTGCCAGGAGTTAAATCGTGGGGCACCAGCGGTCCACGGACCGCGATACCCCTCTTCCTCGGTGCTCAGCGGCGGTAAGGATTGCGCCGCGGCTTACGCGGTGGCTTGCTGCCGCCACGCTGATGACGCAACCGGGCCCGACCATACAGGCCGGTGTACTTCTTGCCCTTCAGATCCACTCTGTCCAATAGCGGACGAATCTCTTCCTCGGTGAGCTCCTGCCAGCGTCCCATGCGCAAGCTGGACGGCAGCGTCAGGTCGCCAAAACGAATCCGCATCAACCGGGAGACATCCAGCCCCTGGGACTGGAACAGGCGGCGCACTTCACGGTATTTCCCGCCAGTAAGCGATACCTTGTACCAACGGTTGGCGGCGTCCTCGTTGTGGCCGGCTTCCTCAATGCTGTCGAACTTGGAAACCCCATCCTCCAGCATCACGCCCTCCAGCAGGGCACCGCGCTGCTCGTCAGCGAGTTCGCCACGGATACGCACCGCGTACTCGCGAACAAAGCCGTTCGACGGGTGCATCAGGCGGTGTGCCAGCTCTCCGTCCGTGGTGAACAGCATCAGGCCGGTGGTATTGATATCCAGCCGTCCCACTTGCACCCAGCGCATACCCTGCAGACGCGGCAGGTTATCAAACACCGTGGGCCGGCCTTCGGGATCATTTCGCGAGCACACCTCCCCAGCGGGTTTGTGATAAATGATCACGCGTCGAACTATGTCTTCTTCCGGCTTCACTCGAATGATCCTGCCATCCACTCTTAATGCATCTTCTGGCTCCACCCGGTCTCCCAGGGTCGCCACCTTGCCGTTCACGGAGACTCGCCCCTCGGCGATCCAGACCTCCAGTTCCCGGCGCGAACCTAGCCCGGCACGGGCCAGCACCTTCTGTAACTTCTCACTCATTGGGCGAACGCTCTTCATCGGCCGTCATGTCGGCCGCCTCCTGCTCCGGCGGCTCCGGGTCCTGCTCATCGGGAGAAGCGCCCTCCTCTTCCGATGCACCCGAATCCGGCCGGCGGCGGAATTCCGCTTCAAAATTGGCGATCACCGAGTCCACCTTTTCCATGCTCATCAAGGTGGATTCGTCGATCTCCGGCTCATCGTGCATATTCAATGCCAGCACGTTGGCGTTGTCCGGCTCGGCCTCGTCTCCGTCTTCCCCCTCCGTCACAGGCTCGTTCTCGGACGGCGCATCACTGAGCGCCAGTTCCTCGTTGAGCTTGTCGAGGTCGCGGATCTCCGCCAAAGGCGGCAGCTCGTCCAGACTCTTCAAATCGAAGTAATCGAGGAACTGGCGGGTGGTGGCGAACATCGCCGGCCGGCCCGGCACATCCCGGTGTCCGACCACGCGCACCCAGCCGCGTTCCATCAGGCTCTTAATAATATGGGAACTCACCGAAACGCCGCGGATCTCTTCGATCTCGCCACGGGTGATCGGCTGGCGGTAAGCCATCAACGCCAGCGTTTCCAATACCGCCCGGCTGTAGCGAGGCGGCTTTTCCTGCCACAAACGGCTGACCCAGGGCCCCAGTTCAGTGCGCACCTGGAAACGGAAACCGGTGGCGACTTCCTTCAGCTCAATGCCCCGTTCGGCATAATCCTCGCTCAGAGATTCCAGCAACCGGCTCAGATCCGCCTTGCTGGGACAATCCTGTTCGTCGAACAGAGTCAGCATGGTATCCCGGTCCAGCGGGCCGTCGGCGGCCAGAATCGCCGCTTCCAGAATGCTCTTGATCCGCTCCGGCGACAGTTCGCTCATGCCTCGCTCCCTTGTTCGGCGTCCGGGATGTCATCTTCCAGTTCCAGCTGCGCGATCACATCAGACTCTTCCACCGTCACCGTTTTTGCCTTGATGTGGATCGGTGAGAACGGCGAGTTCTGGACCAGTTCCACCAGTGACACCTTGACCAACTCCAGCACCGCCAGGAAGGTCACCACCACGCCCAACTTGCTCTCCTCGGCGTCGAACAACTCCACGAAGGGCACGAATTCCCGTCCCTTCAGGCGGTCCAGCACATTCGCCATGCGTTCGCGAGTGGAAAGCTTTTCCCGCGACACCTGATGGCTCTCAAACATGTCGGCACGGTGCAGCACTTCCTTGAGCGCCAGCAGCAGCTCGCGCATATCCACGTCCGGCTGCGACTTCTCACGCACATATTCCGGACGGCGGGCGGCGGCCAGATGGATATCGCGCTCCAGCCGGGGCAGCGCCTCGATATCTTCCGCCGCCTTCTTGAACCGCTCGTATTCCTGCAACCGGCGGATCAACTCGGCGCGGGGATCCTCGCCTTCGTCCTCTCCCTCGTTGGCCGGGCGCGGCAGCAACGAGCGGGATTTGATCTCGCCCAGCATGGCCGCCATGACCAGATACTCGGCGGCCAGCTCCAGGTTGAGCGCCTTCATCAGCTCGACGTACTCCATGTACTGGCTGGTGATTTGCGCTACCGGAATGTCAAGGATGTCCAGGTTCTGCCGTTTAATCAGATACAGCAGCAAATCCAGCGGCCCCTCGAAGGCTTCCAGGAACACTTCCAGTGCGTCGGGCGGAATGTACAGATCATCCGGCAGCTTGGTGATCGCCTTGCCGTAGATCAGCCCAAAGGGCATCTCCGCCTGCTGTGGAGCAGGCGGTGGCATCAGCGGATTGTCCACCGGGTTCGGATCGTTCATCGCACCTTGCTCATTGGTACCTGCTTATCGACGGCTTATTCATCGATAGTGCAGTCCCATCACCGCCCGCACCTCTTCCAAAGTGGCGCGAGCCTGTTCCCTGGCCTCTTCGCAGCCGTCGGACAGAACCGACCGCACCAGGTCCGGATTACGCAAATGCTCTTCCGCCCGCTTGCGGATCGGCTCCACTTCCTCCTGCACCGCCTCGATCACCGGCTTTTTGCAGTCCAGACAGCCGATCCCCGCGCTGGTGCAGCCCTCGCGCACCCAGATACGAGTGGCATCGTCGCTGTAGACCTTGTGGAATTCCCACACCGGGCAATTCTCCGGGTCTCCGGGGTCACTTCGACGCACCCTTGCCGGGTCCGTGGGCATGCGCCGAATCTTGCTTTCCACTTCCCCCGGCTCCTCGCGCAGACTGATGAAATTGCCGTAGGACTTGGACATTTTCTGACCGTCCAGGCCCGGCATGCGCGAAGCCGGAGTCAACAGCGCCTGGGGTTCGGGCAGGATCACCTTGCCGCCACCCTCCAGGTCGCCGTAGAGCCGCTCCTTGTCGCCCAGAGTAATGTTCTGCTGGTCCTGGACCAAGGCCCGGGCGGTTTCCAGGGCCGATTCATCGCCCTGTTCCTGATACTGACGGCGGTGATTCAAGTAGATGCGGGACTGTTTCTTGCCCATCTTCTTGATCGCCGCGGCCACCGCCTCCTCAAACCCCGGCTCACGGCCATAGAGGTGGTTGAAGCGGCGCGCCACTTCCCGGGTCAGTTCCACATGGGCCACCTGATCGGCCCCCACCGGCACCTGCCCGGCCCGGTAAATCAATATGTCCGCGGCCTGCAGCAGGGGGTAGCCGAGAAAACCATAGGTACCCAGGTCCTTTTCCTTGAGCTTTTCCTGCTGGTCCTTGTAGGTCGGCACCCGTTCCAGCCACGACAGCGGCGTGATCATCGACAGCAGCAGATGCAGCTCCGCGTGCTCCGGCACCTGGCTCTGCACGAACAGCGTGGCGGAACCCGGGTTGACACCGGCGGCCAGCCAATCCACCACCAGATCCCAGGTGTGCTGCTCGATGCTGCCCGGATTTTCATATTCGGTAGTCAGACCATGCCAGTCCGCGACGAAAAAGAAACACTCGTACTCATGCTGCAGACGTGCCCAGTTCTTCAGTACCCCATGATAGTGTCCCAGATGCAGACGGCCGGTGGCACGCATGCCGGAAACCACTCGTTGGGCGGGAACCACGGAACTCAAAACCGACTCCTGTCGTGAAGGCGTGAAAGCCAGCGATTATAAGGCGAAGAAGGTGCCCAGGGACAGGGTGCACGGATTGTGTACCCCACCGGGTTCAGAAAATGGCGTCCAACGGCCCGGCCCCTTCACGGATCACCTCCGGTCCGTTGCCATCGACCAGGGAGATCACCGTGGTTTCGGTGACGCCGCAGAAGCCGCCATCGATCACCAGATCCACCTGGTTATTCAGAAAGTCGCGCACGTCCTGCGGGTCGGTGAGCGGAAACTCATCGTCCGGCAAATGGGCAGTACTGGTCATGATCGGTTCACCGTATTCCGCCAGTAGTGCCTGGCAGATCGGGTGGTCCGGTACCCGGATGCCAATGGTGCGCTTTTTGGGATGCATCAGCCGCCGTGGCACCTCACTGGTGCCCTGAAGAATAAACGTATACGCGCCCGGCGTGTGCGCCTTGAGCAAACGGTAGTCCGGATTGTCCACCTTGGCGTACAGCGCCAGCACCGACAGGTCCGGGCACAACAGAGTGAACTGGTGTTTATTGTCCAGTCGGCGAAGGCGAATCAGCCGATCCAGTGCCGCCTTCTCCCCGATGCCACAACCCAGCGCGTAGGTGGTGTCGGTGGGATAGGCAATCAGCCCGCCCTGGCGCAACACCTTGGCGGCTTCGCTGATCAGACGTGGCTGCGGATCTTCCGGATGAATGTGGAGTACGGTGGTCATGGGCGCGGATTGTCCGCCGCTTGCCGCGCTGACGCAAGGTCTCGGGCCGCCCATACCGGGACCGCATCCTTCGGGTACGGCGGCAACCCGCCCAGCCGCAGCCATTTCTGTTCCGGGGAATGAAAATCACTGCCACCGGACACCGCCAGCCCGAAATGACGCCAACATTCTTCAAGCAACGCGCCCTGCGCCGGCGTCAGCCCCGGCATTAACACCTCCAGCGCCAATCCTCCGGCATCACGGAAGGCGCCAACCAACTGCCGCAAGCGTTTGCGGGTCATGTTGTAAGCCAGGGGGTGGGCCAGCACGGGCACCGCGCCGGCGGCCAGCAAATCCGCCACGCCCTGCTCCAGCGTGCACCAGGGCGTGGAAACGTACGCGGACTGGCCTTTCTTAAGAAAGCGGTTGAAGGCGTGCTGGTTGTCCCGGGCCTTGCCTTCGCTGATCAGCATGCGCGCGAACCAGGGGCGGCCGGGTGCGTCGCTGTCCGCCAGGGCGCAGGCCTGGTCGTAGCTGCCGGTCAGTCCGGCGGCACGATCGAGGCGGTCGCCGATGCGCCGGGCGCGCTCCCGGCGTGCCTCCATCTGGCTGGCCACCCGGGCCCGGAGCACCGGATTGTCCTCATCAAGCCACAATCCGACCACATGGATTTCGCGGTTGTCCCATTGCACCGACAGCTCGATGCCTGGCACCAGTTCCAATCCCACTTCCCGCGCCCGGGCACGCGCCTCCGGCAGCCCGGCCAGGGTATCGTGATCGGTCAACGCCAGGGCATCCACGCCATAGTCCGCCGCCCGCGACACCAGCTCCGCCGGGGTCAGCTGGCCGTCGGAAGCACGGCTGTGGGAGTGAAAATCCGGACACTGGTACATTAGCCCTCCAGACGGGCGATCATGGTGGTGGCACACTATCATAACCGCCGACCAATCCCCATCATGGACCGGGGCGGGTGATTTGTGCCGCGCTTCCCGATAACATGCGTCCTCCGGGAGGACAACGTCGCTATGAAAGTAATGTCGCCATGAAAACCCTATTTGATTACTTGCCCGTGGTGGTGTTCTTCGGCCTCTACTTCGTTAGCGGCCGGGATATCATGCTGGCCACCTGGGGGCTGCTCGCCGCCACCAGTTTCCAGGTCATCGCCGGGCGCCTGATCTGGAAGCGCTGGCACCGTCTGCATCTGGTGGTATTGGCTATCACCCTGGTTTTCGGCGGCCTGACCCTGGCCTTGAACAACGACGTCTTCATTAAATGGCGCCCTTCCATCATCAGTTTCGTGCTGGCGGCGATTCTGGCCGTGGGCCATTTCCTGAAACACCGCAATCTGCTGCAACGTCTCTGCGAAAGCCTGATGCGCAGTGCCTTTGGCAAGGTAGTCACCCTGCAAGCGAAGGATTGGCGGCGGCTGAATCTGGCGTTCGTGCTTTATTTCATCTTCATCGGCCTGCTGAATCTGTACATCGCCTTCAATTTCAGCACCGACTTCTGGGTGAATTTCAAACTGTTCGGTTTCACCGCGATCCAGATGGTGTTCTATCTGGCCGCTTTCGCCTATTTTTACAAGCGCATGCCGGAGGCGGACCGCAAGAGTCTGTTTCACGGCGACGCCAATGACAAAAAGCCCGACGACAAGGACAACGATGCTTTACGCGATCATCAGTGAGGACGTGCCCGACTCTCTGCCCCTGCGAACGCCCGCACGACCCGCGCACCTGGCGCGCCTGGAAACGCTCAGAGATCAAGGCCGGCTGGTGCTGGCCGGCCCGCTGCCGGCGGTGGACAGCGACAACCCCGGCGAAGCCGGTTTTACCGGTTCCCTGGTAGTGGCGGAATTCCCCTCTCTGGCGGAAGCCCAAGCCTGGGCCGATGCCGACCCTTACGTGGATGCCGGCGTATACCGCCAGGTTCAGGTGAAGCCCTTCAAGAAGGTTCTGCCCTGAGAGCCTGTTTAAGATCGTTTTTACAAATACTGTACGCGGCACTACGGCAAAGCGCGCTTGTTTCGGCAAGAATAGCCGCCGCGCTTCCCATTCATAGCGCCGTACTGCTCTTGCCGTACCATAAGAAGGAGACTCGTGAATGCAAAATCGATGGTTAAGCGGCTTGCTGCTGCTGGCACTGTGTTTGCCAGCCCCCGTATATGCCGCCGCGGCCTGGATCGACGATGAAATCTATGTGCCCATGCGAGCCGGCGCCGGCACTGGCTATCGCATTGTGCACAGGGGGATCAAAAGCGGCACCCGGGTGGAGTTGCTCGGCGAAGAGGGCGACTGGATCCACATCCGCTACGGCGACCGGGAAGGCTATGTGGAAAAGCAGTACATCAGCCGCACGCCCACCGCGGCGCTACGCCTGCAGAAGCTGACCCAGGACACCGAGAAAGCCACCAGCACCGCCAGTGATCTGCGCCAGCAGATGGCGGAAATGGAAGGTCAACGCGATGCCCTGCGCGGTGAAGTGGAAGAACTGCGCGCCTCCCTGACCTCCCGCAGTAATGAACTGGATCAGTTACGTAATGTGGCCGCCGACCCGATCCGTCTGGATCAGGCCAACCGCCGACTCAACGAGGAGTTGAGCATGCTGCGCTCGGAGCTGGATCAGGTGAAAGCGGAGAACGCCCTGCTGCGCAATGACAATACCTCCCGCAAATGGATTACCGGCGTGGGCATCTTGTTGCTTGGCGCCATCGGCGGCTTGCTGCTGAAATCCAAATCCGGACGCCGCCGGAACAATTGGGCCAACTGACCCGCTGCCCCATGGACTGGACCACAGAGCCGCTGTGGGAGCTGCCCTGGCAGCGAATGGGCTTTCAGGTCCAAGAATTCGCTTGCAGGCAAGCTCCCACAGCTCTCCAGTCTGCCACGGACAAGGCCTCTGCAGGACTTGCCTTGCAAGCGAAGGCTCGCCCATGGCGTCAACTCTCCAGCCTGCCAAACAAGGTCTCCAAGCGCAGCACCACGCCATTGACGCCGTGATAATCCTGCTCCCGGGGCCATAATACGAAGGGCTCCACCTCCACGAACAACCAGGGCCGCCAGACATTCCGCCGATAGCGTGCATACACCCGGTAATTCTCCACCACCCCCGGCTTACTAAAGCCTCCCACGGCCAGCCCCAGATTCAGCGCGGAACGAGACCCGAGCCGCTTGAACAGGTTAACGCCCTGAAACAGCCCCATCCCAAGGTCCTCCTCATTGAGTTCCTCGGTATAGCGCACTTCGCTGGAAAAACGCAGGCTGGAAGTCGGCGTCAGCGGTCGATCCAGCTCAAACAGGGAACGGCTGCCCCAACCTTCCGGGTCGCGCCAGTACAAGCGTTGGGTATAGCGCAGCCAGGCGGTTTCATTGAACAACGGGTACAGACGGCGGTAACGCAGCCGCGTGTAGGTGGTCAGGTCGGAACGCACGCCCGCGTCCAGGTCCAGATCCATGGCATCGGAGCGGTCGATGACCCAGCGCAACGCGCCACGAAAACCGTCATCGCGTTCGCCTGTGGGGAGCTCCCGGGTCGCCGGGGTATCCCTGCCCTGCTCCTCGTCCTGGTTACGAAACAACAGAGAGAAACGGCGTTCGGCACTGGGAAGCCAGACCCGTGCGTCCACATCCACGTCGCCAGCATCGTCGTTATCGTCGCGCCACACCTGCTCCGCGGTAACACGTACCCGGCTGGAGGCCGGTTCGTTGCTGCCGCGCACCGGGTCCTCGAAAAAGCCGTCCACCCAGCGGCTTGGCCAGCACAGCGTGCGTGACAGCCAGCCGTGGGTGCGATCCACCAGAGTATCGTTGGCCCCTGAGTAACAGCTATCCGGCGACTCCGCGCGAACCGCTCCACTCAACACCAGCACGCCCAGCCATAAAACACGCCTCATGGGGCTCAGCATAGCGCCGCTTCGCGGCGGCGGGAATCAGCCCAGTGCGCCGGCTCCACGCAAGCGGGCGATCTCCTCATCGGTGAAGCCTTGCTCGCGCAACACTTCCTCGTTGTGCTGCCCCAGGCCAACGCCGGCGAAACGATACCCCACCGGGGTGGCGGAGAAACGGAATGGCGAAGCCACCTGAGGTTGTTCACCGCCCCGGCCGTCGGGTACGGAAACCACCATGTCGCGCGCTTTCAGTTGCGGATGCTCACGGGCCTCGGAAAAGCTCAACACCGGCTCCACGCAACAATCCACTTCGGCGAACACCCGCAGCCAGTGTTTCAGAGGATGGGCGCCGATCGCCTCGGCGATGGCGCCTTTTACCTCATCCACCACCTCCGGCGAAAAACTCAGCCCCTTGGCGGTGAGGTCCGGCCGCTGAATCGCCTCGCAGAACCGGCTGAAGAATTGCGGCTCCAGGCCGGCCACGGACAGATAGCGTCCATCGCTGGTGCGATAACAATCGTAGAAGCTGCCGCCGTTGAGCTTGGTGCCTTCCAGTTCGGGATCCTCGCCGGCGACCAGGGCCCCTGGCGCGGTCAGCGCATGCAGGCTGAAGGCGGCGTCGGTCATGGAGATGTCCAGGTACTGCCCCTCGCCGGTTTGCTGACGGTAAATCACCGCCGCGAGTATCGCCATCACCGCATGACAGGAACCACCCGCCACATCCGCCACCTGGCACGCCATTGGCGCCGGCCCGCTGTCACGCCGGCCGTTGTAGCCGGTCATGCCGGCGATGGACAGGTAATTGAGGTCGTGGCCGGCGCGGTGCCGATACGGCCCGGTCTGACCGTAGCCGGTGATCGAGCAATAAATCAGCCCCGGATTGATCGCCTTGAGCGCCTCGTAACCCAACCCCAGCTTGTCCATCACACCGGGACGGAACTGCTCCACCACGATGTCATAGTCGCGCACCAGCCGGTGCACGATCTCGATGCCTTCGGGCTGTTTCAGGTCCACCGCCATGGCGCGCTTGGAACGATTGAGATAGGCATGAGCGGCGGACACACCGTTCACCGACGGCGGCAGCAACCGCACGAAGTCCGGGCGCGTGGGAGACTCGATGCGCAGCACATCGGCGCCCATGTCCGCCAGCATCAGAGTGCCGAACGGGCCCGGCAACAGCGTGGAGAAATCCAGAACTTTCAATGAATTGAGGGGGCCGGTCATACGTTTACTCCTTGTTATGCGCGCCTGAGCGTACGGCGTTGGCGCGGCGGCGCCAATGGCCAAGTCGATCGTCAAAGTGGCCGAAATGGACATGGGACTTTGACCGGCAAGTCCGTTAGCATCGCGGTTTTCCCATCCAAACGTATCCATGACCGTATACAACAAAATTCGCGGCATTCTGGCGCTGACAGGCATCGTTCTGAGCACCACGGTGATCATTGGTCCGTTTTACCTGCTGACATTGATCAAGCTGATTCTCCCCTGGCACGGTGCCCGGGTCCGGCTTTCCCAGGCTCTGGTGGTAGTAGCGGAAACCTGGATGTCGATCAACAATCTCATCATCGGCATCAGCAGCGGCCTGCGCTGGGAAGTGGAGGGCCTTGAAGGCCTGCGCCGCGACGACTGGTATCTGGTTACCGCCAATCACCAGTCCTGGGCCGACATTCTGGTGCTGCAGAAAGTCACCAACCGGCGCGTGCCGTCGCTGAAGTTCTTTCTCAAGCAGGAACTGATCTGGGTACCGCTGCTGGGGCTGGCCTGGTGGGGACTCGATTTTCCGTTCATGAAGCGCTACAGCAAGGAACAGCTCGCCCGCCATCCGGAGCTGCGCGGCAAGGACATGGAAACCACCCGTCAGGCCTGCGAAAAATACGCTCATTACCCCGTGTCGGTGATGAACTTCTTTGAAGGCACCCGCTTCACCCAAGACAAACACGACCAGCAACAATCACCCTATCGCCATCTGCTCAAACCCAAAGCCGGCGGCGCTGCCTTCACCCTCAGCGCCATGGGCGGCCAGTTGCACACTCTGCTCGATATCACCATCGTCTATCCGCCCGGAACCGACCGCTCTCTGCTGGCGTTTCTCGGCGGCGCCATGGACAAGGTCCAGGTCATCGTTCGTCAGCGCCCCATTCCGGACTGGGCCAACCAGGGCGATTATGAGAACGATGAAGAGTACCGCCAGCGCTTCCAGAGTTGGATCAGCGACATTTGGGCGGAAAAAGACGCGCTGATACAATCCCACCTTTCCGCCTGACCCGGTCTTTGCCTATAGTATGGCGTCAAAATACCGGATCCGACCGGTCGCGATAATCACGAACGGCGCCCTTTGATCGGGCGCCGTTGATGCTGGTGACTTCTTTCCCACGGGATGCCCATGTTCGGCAAACTATTCAAACCCCGGTGGCAACACCGTGACGCCGCTGTTCGCAAGGCGGCCATAGACACGCTCGACCCTCGGCAACAGGCCGACCTGCTCGCCAGCCTGGCGCGCGAGGATGCCAGTGAAGAGGTGCGGGCCAGCGCCACACAAAGGCTGCTGGACCTGACCGTACTCGATACCCTGACCCGCGACAGCCACAGCGCTCCGGTGCGCGAGGCGGCATCCGAACGGATGATGGCCCTGCTCGCCGGCGCGGTGTCGGACGGTCCGGACCGCGATACCCGGTTGCACCTGCTGCGCCACACCGGCAACGCCAGGGTTCTCTATCATGTAGCCCAGAACGGGGCGGACAGCGAGAGCCGGCAGGCCGCGCTGAGCGCCTTGAGTGACGCCGACACCCTGTGTGAGATCGCTCTGCATGGCCATGATGAAGCCTTGCGCCTGGCCGCCGCCCAGCGACTGGAAAGCGCGGAACATCTGAAGCGTCTGACCAAGGAAGGGCGCGACAAGCGCGTGGTCCGGCATGCCCGCGAGTGGCTGCGTGACAGACAGCAAGCGGAACAGGACCGTCGCAAACGGGAACAGGACTGCACAGCGGTGGCGGAAGCCCTGCGGCAACACGCGCAGCGGGCCGCCGACGGCCTTTACCTGGCGCGCCTGCAGCAACTGGAACAGCGTTGGGCGGAGTTGGCGGAGCACGCCAACGAAGAACAGACCCGCATCGCCACGCAAGCGCTGGAACAAGCCCATCAGCGCCTGGCGCAACAAGCCGCCGAGGCACAGAAGCAACAGGCCCGTGACGCCGCTCTCGAGGAGCGCCGCGCCACTTTGGCCATGCTCCGGCAATTGCTGGATGACGTTACCGAGGACACCTGGGACACACAGCTTGGCGCCCTGCGCTCCGCCGTCGGCACCCAGGAACGCCGTTGGCAGGCCGCCGCCGAGGAACTGCCGGTGGAGGAAGGCGAACGCCAGCATTTCCAGCAATTGTTGGAGCAGTGGCACACCTTGATCGCACTGGCCGAGCAGAGCCAGAGCGAAGACCGCGAACTGCTGGAAACTCTGTCCCAACGGTGGCCGCGCAAGATCCCGGCCCCCAGGGCACTGCAACACCGCCCTGCTCCGGCACCGGAAGTCACCGCGCCCTCGGCACGGGCGCCCTCTCCAGCCAAAGCCGGCAGCAGCGCTCACCAGGGTCTGGTAGTGGCTCTCCGGCGAGAGCTGCAAAAAGGTAATTTGAAGCATGCCAACAGGTTATGGCTGAAAGCTGAAGCAGTACTTGAAGAAGAAAATGACGTCTGGCTGAGTAAACAACTGCAACGCCTGGAAGAGCGCCGCAATGAACTGCGCGATTGGCATGCCTTCGCCGCTCAGCCGAAGAAGGACCACTTGTGCGAGCAGATGGAAGCTTTGATCGGCGGTAACCTCGACGCCGAGGAACAGGCCAGCGCGATCCAGGCACTGCACGATGAATGGCGTGAGCTGATGAGCTCCGACCAGGACCAGGATCAAGCCCAATGGGACCGTTTCAAGGCCGCCTCTGACCAGGCCTATGAACCCTGCCGGGCCCACTTCCGTGAACTCGACGAACAACGGGCGGACAATCTGCGCCGCCGGGAACAGCTGTGTCGCCAGCTGGCGGACTTCGTCGCCGCCCAGGACTGGCAGCGGGCCAACTGGCAAGCGGTGTGGGAGATTCGCCGGCAGGCGCCGCAGGAGTGGAAATCATTACAGCCGGTCCGTTTCACCGACGCCCGGGATATACAGAAACGGTTCTCCGCCCTGCTGTCCGAAATCGATCAGCAACTGGAAGGCGCCTGGCGGGAAGCCGAGCAGCAGCGTCAGACCATGATCGCGGAGGCTGAAGCCCTGCTCGCCCAGGAGGACCTGGACAGTGCCACCCGCGAGGCGCAGCAGTTACAAAAACGCTGGCGCCAGGCAGACTGGCTGCCACCGGGCCGGCACCGCCCGCACCAGAAGCGTTTCCGCCGCATCATGGACGACCTGTTCGGCGCCCGGCAGGCCCGTCTGGAACAGCGGCGCAACGAGCTGGAAGAAAAGCAGAACGAGGGCATCGCGGTGCTGGAACACGTGGCGGCGGCCCTCAAGGAACCGCTCGCCAGCCAGGACGAAAGCGCCCTGCGCGACCATGCGGCGGCACTGAATGAGCTGGACGAAGCCGCCCTGGGCCGCACCGGCCAGCGCCAGTTCCGGCGCCTGCGGGAGCAGATACAGGAACGCCTAGCGGCCCTGCCGCGCTGGCGCCGCTGGCAACGGGCGGTGCTGGGCATCGAGGCCAGTCCCGACGGTGAATCCAGCGAGGATGACCAGACCCTGACGGTGGCGCTGGAAGCCCTGGCCGGCATCGACAGCCCCGAGCATGCCCGGGAGCGGCGGTTGAGCTGGCAACTGGAACAGTTGCCGCGAGCCATGAAAGGCGGCGCCAACACGTCGCCTCTGGACGAAGCCCTGAGGCTACTGGAAGCCCGCCCCGATGGCCCGTTGGACACCGACCTGGCCCGCCGCCTGCAGGCCGCCTTGCAGGCGATGCAGCCGTAAAAAGCAGGGAACAGTGAAGAGTGAACAGTTAATAGTGAATAGTTAACAGCGTGGACCGGCCCCAAAAAAGTAGACACCTTC
>NZ_ARXS01000015.1 GCF_025532145.1 Alloalcanivorax balearicus MACL04
GCTCCATTCGCTTGCAGGCAAGCTCCCACAGTGTCTTCGTGGCCATCTTTGAATTCATGTCTCCAAGGCTCGCGATTGGCGGTGGAGCACTCTGATTCATGCCCCCTCTTGTGCTTACGCGTCGCCCACTACCCCCTTTTCCCGCCAAATGCTTGTTATTGCACGACATTGACGCGGTTTTCCGCGCCAGGGTTTTGACAGCCGTTTCGCCACGGGCAGAATGAAGGCTGACTGGAACTCTTGGGGGAAATGCCGGTCAGCTTCAGACGTTACATCTTTGTTTCTCCTGTTGGTCGGGGTGTTTTCGGTTCCGTTGGACCATGGCGACCCCCGACCCTTGTCGGCGTTCACGGTTTAGCGCTGGCGCGAGGGGGCGGGAAACTGGCAGTATGGCCAGATTCCGCCGCCGGGTGCTGGGGCGCGGCCGTTACTTCGGCGGGCGAGCGGGAAATAACCACAGGCCAATGGAGGCAGAATGAAAAAGTTGGGAATCGTGCTGGCCGGTACCGTCCTGGTGGCGGCTTGCGGTCAACAGGACGGCGGTGAGGATGCCGCCAAGGTGGAGATCAAGACGGACGACCAGAAAGCGTCCTACGCACTGGGTTATCGCAGTGCCGAGCAGATGAGTGCCATGGAGGGACTGGATACTGAAGCAATGATTGCCGGTATCCGCGATGGTCACACTGGCACGGATTCCCGCCTTGGGGATGAGGACCTGAACCAGCTGATCCAGGATTTCCAGATGCGTCTGGTGGAAAAGCGCCAGGCCAAGCTGGAACAGGAAGCCGAAGACAATCTGAAGAAAGGCGAGGAATTCCTGGCCGAGAACGGTAAGCGTGATGGTGTTACCACCACCGACAGCGGGCTGCAGTATGAAGTGTTGAAGTCTGGCGAGGAAGGCGCGCCGTCCCCCACCGTGGAGGACACCGTTACCGTACATTACGAAGGCAGCACCACCGATGGTGAGGTGTTCGACAGCTCCATCGAGCGGGACCAGCCGGCCACTTTCGGTCTGGCCCACATTGTCCCGGGTTGGCAGGAAGCGCTGCCGATGATGAAAGTCGGCGATAAGTGGAAGCTCTATCTGCCGGCGGAACTGGGCTACGGTAAGCAGGGCGCCGGTGGTGACATCGGTCCCAACGAAGTGCTGATCTTCGAAGTGGAGTTGCTGGGTATTCAGGGTCAGGGCGATGACGCCGCCGATGACCAGCCCGCGGCGGACGAAGGCGAATAACACCACCGTTCCGGCCGGCCCCGATGGGGCGGCCGGAAACCGCTACCCGCGCTCGGCTCGCGCCGCCGGCGCCGGCTGCTGGTAAAGGCTCACTATCAACTGATCTTCCAGCGCGAACCGCTCCTCCAGCGCCACCATCAATCGCGCCACCCGTTCCGGTAATTCCGTCAGCCGAGTCATGCAGTGGGTCGGACTGTCGTAATCCTCATTGAACGCCAGCGCTTCCTCGGTGGAGGCGTCCAGCCTCTGAATCAATTGTTCCGCCCATTGTGGTGGCCCGTTGCCGTAATGGCGCGCCGCTCGCACCAGGGCGTTATACACCTCGAAATAACCCGCGCTGAGATAGTCCATCAGTACCTGGCAGAGGTCCTGGATGCGTTGATGGACGGGGGTGTCCGGTTCTTCCCGCGACGGCGTGTGGTCGATGCCTTGTACCTGGCACAGGAGCACGATCAATTGCCGCCGCTCCTCCAGCCAGGCTTGTACCAGTGCCTCAATATGCTGCCATTGGGCCAATGCTGTGGAACTGGAACTTGCCATTGTTCGCTCTCCTTTTTCGGGCATGGCTGACAGATTTTTTTCCTTGGGGGAAGTCGAGACTAGAACCGGCGAGCGGCCACTGGCAACGGGTGAGAATGGGACACGATCGGGGTGGAGGGGAAAAAGCACGCGCCATCAGTGGCTTGCCGCAAAAGATGATTTCTTCATAACCCTCCCGCTCTCTTATAAGTCCTGCGGAGAGCCCTGGCTATGGCATTGAAATACCAGAGGTTATTGGCTCCGGGTCATTAAAGTGTCACGGCCACCTTCTAGCGTCTGCAGGGTTTTTCCCACTCCCGAATTCGGATAAGGAGGTCTCGTGCGACGATTGCTGATCGCGGTGTTGGGTTCGCTGGCCTTGCAGGCTCAAGCCAACCCCGACGTTATTTCCCGGGAATACAAGCTGATTCTGGATGCCAGCCGGTTTCAATCGCAAACCGAATCGGGCGATGTGCTGGCCCTGATGCAAGTGGTGAAGCCGGCCATCGAGAATGCCATCGAGCGCGATGTCAGCGGGGCCATCAGCCTGGATCACGACCGCCAGGTGCGCTTTTACGACACCGCCTCGACCTGCCGGTTGAGACAGCTGGGCTACAGCTTCCGTGAGCGAGTGGAAAACGGCGAATCGGAGGTCACTCTGAAATTTCGCAGTCCGGACCGGTATATCGCGGACTTCGAGGATCTGTCGTCCGCCACCAACGGCGCGGAGAGCAAACTGGAAGCGGATGTCGGCGCCACCAGTACGGTTCCTTTCAAGGTGGTCTATAGCCACTCCACCAAGGCGCCCAATACCCGCACCCTCAATCGCATGGACGATATTCACACCCATTTCCCCGGTTTCCAGTCCGACTATGGTCTGGATGACACCCTCACTCTGTCCCTGGTCGGGGGGCTGACCATACAGGAGAGAGCGTACCGGAACGTGGATATTGATCTGGGCCAGCACGATGCTGAAATCAGTATCACGCTTTGGTACCAGGGCACGCCCTCGGGCAGTCAGTCACCGGTGGTGGCGGAGCTGTCCTTCAAATACCAAGACCCGTCCGCGGACTACACACGCAAAGTAGTGAACCGGGCCCGCCAGGCCTTTGATGCCCTGCGCGGCCTGGAGCAATGGGTGGAGGCGGATGGGCAGACCAAGACCGGTTTCGTCTATCAGTACGACAGCGCTTTTTGTCAGCCCTGAAACAACAACACCAAGGATCTTTCCATGTTCAAAAAAACTTTGCTTGCCACTCTGATGGCGTCCTCGTTGCTGGTGGGATGCGGTAGTGATTCCGATAATGATCCGGCGCCCGCCGGTCCGTCTTCCCTGTTGGATATCGTGCCGGCGGAGGGCGCGTCGCTGCCGTACTCGGTGCTGCGCTCCGACCTGATCGACGCCAGTGACCAGCAACCCTTTGAAGTGCGTAACGGCGGTTTCGGTTCCGCCATGACCGCGGATCCGGAAGACGATCGGCGTTTTTATGCCTTGACCGATCGTGGTCCCAACGCGGTCTTCAACACGGGCAATTATGGCAACGGCAAGAAATTCCCCACGCCGGATTACACCCCTCGCATTGGTCATTTCGAAGTCACCAACGACGGTGAAGTGGTGATGCTGAATGAAATTCTGTTGAAACGTCCGGATGGAACCCTGATCACCGGCCTACCCAACAGCGACGGTCTTGGTGGTACCGGGGAAACGCCCTATAACGCGGATGGCTCGCCGATTCTGGTTGACCCCAGCCTGCCCTATGACGAAGAGAGCAACCCCCTGCGTCTGGATGATTATGGTCTGGACGGTGAAGGGCTGGTGGCACTCAGTGACGGCACTTTCTGGGTCAGCGACGAGTATGGCCCGCACATGGTGCACTTCGATGCTGACGGCAAGGAAATCGAACGCATCAATCCGTTCGCAGCCGATCAGCGCGAAACCCGTACCCATACGCTGCCAGCTGAATTCGGCCACCGGCGCGCCAATCGCGGCATGGAAGGGCTGACGATTACTCCGGATGAGAAGACTCTGGTGGGCATCATGCAGTCCACCATGGACCTGCCCAGCAAGGACGTGCGGGCGCTGGATATCACCCGTATCGTTACCGTTGATCTGGAAAGCGGCCGGGTCGGCCAGTATCTCTACAAGCAGCAGAAAGCGCAGAACTCCAATTCGGAGTTGGCGGCGCTGAGCGAGAACCAGTTTCTGGTGCTGGAACGGGACGGCAAGTTTCTCTACGGCGGCCCCGACGGCGTTGACGCCGCGACTCCGGATGCCCAGAAGCATGTCTACCGTATCGATCTGACTACCGGCACCAACCTGGAAGAGCTGGCGGTGGGCGGTGATCTGGTCCAGGACGACGCCTTGGGGTTGACCATCAACGGTGAGACCCTGGAGCAGGTGGTGATGAACCAGGGCTGGCAGGCGCTGGCGGCGCATAACATCGTGCCGGTGGAAAAGAGCCTGGTGGTGGATATGGTGGCTCGGGTGAGCTACCCGCACGACAAGATGGAAGGGCTGTGGGTGATCGACAGCGAGACCCTGGGCGTGCTCAACGACGATGATTTCGCCACCTGGTCCGTCGACGGTGAGCTGGTCCAGAAGCGCTTGGACAGCAACACCATCGACGGCAACCGGCTCTACGTAGTGCCGGCGGATCTGTCGGTGCAATAACCCTCCAGGCTTCCCACCTGTCGCGGCCCTTGCACGGGAGGGCCGCGATACTCATCCCATCAACGAGGAAACCCACGGCCAGATCCAGGGCAGGGCCAGGGCGGTCAGCAGGCCGGTCAGGCCCAGCGCCAGACCGCCGAAGGCCCCCGCCTTTTCGCTGAACTCGAAGGCGCGGGCGGTGCCGATGGCGTGGGCCACCAATCCGAGGGCGAAGCCGCGGATGCGGTCATCCTTCACCCGCAACAGCCGGAATACCGGGCCGGCGGCCAGGGCGCCGACGATGCCAGTGATCGCCACCGCGCCGGCGGCCAGGGAAACATCCCCATTGGTGACCCTCGCCACCTCGATGGCGATAGGCGTGGTGATGGATTTGGGCGCCAGGGAGCCGACCACGGTTTCCGGCGCGCCCAGCCACCAGGCCAGGCCCACCGCCAGCCCGGAGGCCAGCGCCGCGCCGATCACCACGGTGATCAGCAATGGCCGCCAGACGCTGCGCACGGTATGCAGCTGGCGATACAGTGGCCAGGCCAGGGCCACGGTGGCAGGACCGAGCAGGAAGGAAATCAGAGCGGTCTGGTCACGGTATTCCTCGTAAGGCACGCCCACCAGCGGCAGCACGATAATGACCGGAATGGCGGCGACGATAAACGGGTGAAACAGCGCCAGGCTGTTGGATTTGGCGTAGGCCCATTGGGCGAAACGGTAGCTGGCCAGCGTCAGCAGCAATCCGAACAAAGGGGTGTGCAGCAGCTCACCGAACAAAGGAGTGTGCATCAACTCAGCCATGGTGCGAGTCTCCTCCACCGCTGCCATGGGAAGAGCGCCGCAGCAGCACCTTCAACAGCAGAGTCACCAGTACCAGAGCGATCAGAGTGCCGAACACCACCGATACCGCCAGGGCCAGGGCATTGTCCTGATAGCGATGCCATTGCAGCACGATGCCAACGCCGAGAGGAAAGATCAGCAAGGTGATATGGCGAATCAGGGCCCCGGCGGCCTCGGAGACTTTATCCATCCCCGGTGCGCCCAGCATCAGCGCGAACAGCAGCAGGATCATGCCCACCACCGGTGCCGGCAGGGGCAGGCCGGTGAGGTGGATCAGCACCTCGCCAAGAAATTGAAACAACAACAGAATCAGCAGGCCATCAATCATAAGGATCTCCCGGAAGTCCCCAGCTCTGGACAAAGCCCGGAATCACGGCGCTGCGAACCTGGAATGGTGAAACGGGGGGATCAGCGGAATGGCCTGAACCAGGCTTGAAAGGCCCGCGTCGAGTGCCTCCCTGCAGCGTCGTGGCGCCTGGTCCGGAGGCATGAAGCCGGCGGCCAGCGAAAAGGGCCACCGGCGAGAACCGGTCAGGCGCGTAACGGACGGAACAATTGTACCAGGGCGAACAGCAACAGTCCGGTAAACACCACCAGCGACCAGCCGGGGATGCTCAGACCAAGAAAGGTCCAACTGATCTCGGCGCACTCGCCGGAGCCGGACAGCACCTGCGCCAGGACATCGTGGAGTGGAAACACATCGAACATATAATCCAGACCGGGACCACAATCGGGTACCTGATCCGGCGGCAGGCTCTGCAGCCACAGATGGCGGATGGCGATGCCACCTCCCACCAAAGCGGCGAGAGCAGTGAGTACGGCATAGATACGTACGCCGATACCTCGCGGACCGTGCAGGAACGCCACCAACAGAATGGCCATCACCGCGAACACGGCGACGCGCTGGAAGATACACAGCGGGCAGGGTTCCAGGCCATCCACATGCTGCAAATACAGGGCGCTGGCCATGGCGATAACACAGGCCAGCAAAGCAAGCCCGTTAAGGGCCCGGGGCGAAGGCAGTTTGGACCACATCGATTTGATTCCTTTCCGGCTCAGGCGGGGCCTGGTTTATTTTTTCGAATCGCTGGCATGCTGATTCGCGAGCAAGCTTGCTCCCACAGCGGCTCTGTAGCCCCTCTCTGTGGGAAGCTGCCTTGGCAGCGAATACTGTCCACGGACCGCGATTCCCCCCCTTCAACTTCAGGGACATGATGGTATGGAGTGCGGGACGGACACAATGGTTCCCCGCGCCATTGCCGTCAGTCCTTGCAACCATCAGTCCTTGAAATAGGTTTCCAGATAGCTTTCGAAATCCATGTCGTCCGCGGCTTCCCAGGCGGCCTGTTCGGTCAGGCTGTGCCGGGCCAGCGTGGCCAGTTGCGCCTCGCGGTCGGCATCCAGCGGCCGGGAACGGAAATGGTCTCTGTGGGCCAGAGCCTGGTTCATGGCGAACTGGAAGAAGGTCTGATCGCGGCTTTCCAGCTTGTCCATGATCTGCCCGGATGGCGTGGCGTCCGGTTCTTCCACCTTCAAACGCTGACGTTTCAAGGCATCGCAATAGTTGTTGCCGCCGTGACAGCGGTCGAACAACTCGGCGATCGGCACCATCTGGTCCAGTTTTTCCAGCGCCCACTGTTTCAGCGTCACGCTCTCGCCCCAGTTATTCAGGGCCACGGAGGTGTCCCGGCCGTTGTAGACCACCTGGCGCAGGTTGTCCTTGCTGGCGTTCAGATCACAGCTTTCCAACTGCGGCGAGGTGCGCAGCAGGCAATAGGTGGCGAACAGGTCGAGGAAGCGGATTTCCTGCTGATTGATGCCCACCGGTTCGAACGGATTGAGATCCAGAGCGCGGATCTCGATGTACTCGACGCCGCGCCGCTTGAGCGCCAGGGTGGGGCGTTCCCCTTTGTTGATGGTCCGTTTGGGCCGGATCGAGGAGTAGTACTCGTTTTCGATTTGCAGGATGTTGGCGTTGAGCTGTTGATAGTCGCCTTTGGCATCCAGTACGCCGATGGCGTCGTAGGCCGGTTCCGGTGTTTTGATGGCGTGGGTCAGCGTCTCCACGTATTCATCGAGATTGTTGTAGCTGATCGCCAGGGACGACTGGGCGTTGTTCTGATAGCCCAGATCACTCATCCGCAGGCTGGTGGCATGGGGACGGTAGAGGCTGTGGTCGAAGCGCTCCAGCAGATGGTGCTCGCGGCCGGCCAGGAACGACGCGCACAATGCCGGTGAAGCGCCGAACAGGTACACCAGCAGCCAGGAGTAACGCTGGAAATTACGGGTCAGGTCAAAGTAACGCCGGGAAATGAAATCCTGCAGCGGCTCGTCACTGCCTTCCTGGGCCTGGTGCAACTGCCAGAATGATTCCGGGAAGGAGAAGTTGTAGTGAATGCCGGCGATGGTCTGCATCTTGCGGCCGTAGCGGTGGCCCAGGCCGATCCGGTAGATATGCTTCATGCGGCCCACGTTGGAGCTGCCGTAGCGGGCCACCGGCACTTCGTTGTCCTCTTTCACCCGGCACGGCATGGAATTGACCCACAGCAACTCGTCACCGATGTGGCGGTAGGTGTAGCGGTGCAGTTGATCGAGGAATTCCAGCGGGCTGTGCAGATCGCTGCTGGCGGGGGTGATGAACTCCAGCAGCGCTTCGGAATAGTCCGTGGTGATGTAAGGGTGAGTCAGAGCCGAGCCGAGAGCCTCGGGGTGGTCGGTTCGTGCCAGATTGCCATCGGTGCTGATGCGCAGGCTCTCTTTCTCAATGCCCCGGCGAATGCCCACCAGGGTGCTGGCGGCGTCGGAGTCCAGAAGGGCCTGAATGCGTTGACTGAGCAAGTCGGTCATGGGGCTGTCCCATTCTTGGGGCGGTAATCGGGGCGGTGTCGGTCCGCCGCCCGTGTTGATGATCCGTTACCGGCGGCGTGCCGCCGGTTTGGCTGGCACGCTGCCCGCGGGCTGCTTAACGGAAGGTTAGCCGCGCTTCTTCTGTTGCTCCAGAGCCTTGGCGAAAGCCGCGCCCAGTGCGCCTTGCGGTGCCGCCGCCGGTTTGTTGCCGCCACCACGCTGACGCTGGCCGCCGCCACGCCGGCCCTTGCCCGCCGGTGCGCCCTGGCTTTGACCAGCCTGACGCTCCTGATGGCGATCGTCCATACGCATGGTCAAGCTGATGCGTTTGCGCGCCTGGTCCACTTCCAACACCTTCACTTTGACGATATCGCCGGGGTTGACCACATCATGGGGATCCTCGACGAATTTGTCGGCCAGCGCCGACACGTGCACCAGACCGTCCTGATGCACGCCGATGTCGACGAAGGCACCAAAGTTGGTGACGTTGGTCACCGCGCCTTCCAGGATCATGCCCGGCTTCAGGTCGGCCAGGGTTTCCACCCCTTCCTTGAACTCCGCCGCCTTGAACTCCGGGCGCGGGTCGCGGCCCGGCTTTTCCAGCTCGCCAAGGATGTCGGTGACGGTGGGCAGACCGAAATGCTCGTCAGTGAACTCGACCGGTTTGACGCTCTTCAGGAACGGGATGTCGCCGATCAGGTCCTTGATCGGGCGGTCGTGCTGCTTGGCGATCCGCTCCACCACTGGATAGGCCTCCGGGTGCACGGCGGAACCGTCCAGCGGGTTCGCACCGTTCATGACCCGCAGGAAGCCGGCGGCCTGTTCGAAGGTCTTTTCACCCAGACGAGGCACCTGCTTCAGAGCGTCACGATCGTTGAAGGCGCCGTTCTTCTCGCGGAAGCTGACGATGTTGCCGGCGATGGTGCTGTTGAGGCCGGCGATGCGCGCCAGCAGCGGCGCGCTGGCGGTGTTTACGTCCACGCCGACGGCGTTCACACAGTCTTCCACCACCGCGTCCAGGGAGCGCGACAGCTTCACCTGGCTGACGTCGTGCTGGTACTGGCCGACGCCGATGGATTTCGGGTCGATCTTGACCAACTCCGCCAGCGGGTCCTGCAGACGGCGGGCGATGGATACGGCACCGCGGAAGGACACGTCCAGTTCCGGGAATTCCCGCGCCGCCAGTTCGGAGGCGGAGTACACCGAGGCGCCGGCCTCGGACACCATGATCTTCTGAATCTGCTGCTTGTCCTTGAGCGCCTTGACCAGTTCGCCGGCCAGCTTGTCGGTTTCGCGGCTGGCGGTGCCGTTGCCGATCGCCACCAGATCCACTTGATGCTTGACGCTCAGTTTGGTCAGCGCCGCCAGGGACTGTGCCCACTGGTTTTTCGGCTGGTGCGGGAAAACCGTGGTGTGTTCCAGCAGTTTGCCGGTGGCGTCCACCACCACCACCTTGACCCCGGTACGCAGCCCCGGGTCCAGGCCCATGGTGGCTTTCGGGCCCGCCGGAGAGGCCATCAGCAGGCTCTTGAGGTTGCGGGCGAATACCTGGATCGCCTCTTCCTCGGCCAGTTCGCGCACGCGGCCGAGCAGTTCGGTTTCCAGGTGGGTGTTGAGTTTGATCTTCCAGGTCCAGCGCATTACCTCGCCGAGCCAGTTATCGGCGCCGCGACCCTGATCACGCCAGCCGGCCACTTCGCGGACCATGGCCACGCAGGGGTGTGGCTCGGCACTTTCCAGCTCTTCCGGCAGCACCATGGCGACATGCAGCACGCCTTCGTTGCGGCCGCGAAACAGAGCCAGGGCACGGTGGCTGGGAATGTTCTTGAGTGCTTCCTGGTGCTCGAAGTAGTCGCGGAACTTGGCGCCCTCTTCTTCCTTGCCGTCGGCCACCCTGGACTGGATCTGGGCCCGCTCCCAAAGGAAGGTGCGCATACGGGTGAGCAGTTCGGCGTTCTCGGCGAAGCGCTCCATCAGGATCTGCTTGGCACCGTCCAGGGCGTCCTTGGCGGAAGCGATCTTGTGCTCTTCGTTGAGGAAACCGGCGGCTTCGCTCTCCGGATCCAGGCCGGGGTCGTTCAGCAGGGCGTCCGCCAGCGGCTCCAGGCCGGCCTCGCGGGCCATCTGCGCGCGGGTGCGGCGCTTGGGCTTGTACGGCAGATACAGATCCTCGAGCCGGGTCTTGGTGTCCGCCTCGCGGATCGCCTTTGCAAGCTCCGGGGTCAGCTTCTCCTGCTCGTCGATGCTCTTGAGGATCGCCTCGCGGCGCTCCTCAAGCTCGCGCAGGTAGCGCAGCCGCTCTTCCAGGGTCCGCAACTGAGTGTCATCCAGCCCGCCGGTGGCCTCTTTCCGATAACGGGCGATAAACGGCACGGTGGCTCCTTCGTCCAGCAGGGCCACGGCGGCGGTCACCTGTTGCGGCTGGGCGTTGAGTTCCTGGGCGATGATCTGTTCGATGCTCTGCATGGGTATTCCTGGATTGCACGCTGATCCGCATCACGCCGGCGTTTCCGGCACGTATATAAGAAACGACCGGAATCATAGGGAATGACTCCGGCCGTTCATAGATTGACTTGCCAGGATGGCTGTGGTTATCGCCGCGGATCAGCGCAGAACCCGGTCGATTTCCGCCAGTAGCTCCGCTTCCCTTGGGGGCTTGACGATGTAGCCGGAGGCGCCCTGGCGCTCGCCCCAGACTTTGTCGGTCTCCTGATCCTTGGTGGTCACCAGAATCACCGGAATGCCCCCCAGCTCCGCGTCCCGGGTGATCTTGCGGGTGGCCTGGAAGCCATTGAGTTCCGGCATCACCACGTCCATCAGAATCAGGTCCGGGCGTTCGCTGCGCGCCCGTTCGATGCCCTCCACGCCGTTCACCGCGGTGATCACTTGATGTCCCTGCCCCTCAACGATCTTCGCCAGATTGGTGAGCTGGGTGGGTGAATCGTCCACCACCAGTATCTTGGCCATGCGTGTTATCCCCCCTGAAAACGGCATTTTGACGAAATGATAGCAGCCCGTCCGGCAAAGGTAAGCTGATGAAAAACGTCAGCCGGGTGCCGTTTCCGGTCAGGCCGGAGGCCGGGATACCAAGTACTGACAGTAATCTTTATATACAATCTTAATCATCGTAAAACTTGCCCGCCGTCACAGTGACGGGTAAGGAAGCTGTGTCAAAACGATTCGGGAACCCTCATGAGCGAACAAGTGGACAAGATTCTGGTGGTGGACGACGACGCCCGCCTGCGCGGCCTGCTGCAACGGTTCCTCGAGGAGCAGGGCTACGCGGTGAAAGCGGTGGCGGACGCCGAGCAGATGGACCGGGCCTTGTCCCGGGAGATCTACTCGCTGATGGTGCTGGATCTGATGCTGCCCGGCGAGGATGGCTTGTCGATCTGCCGGCGTCTGCGCGAGAGCGAGAACGGCCTGCCGATCATCATGCTCACCGCCAAGGGCGATGATGCCGAGCGCATCGAAGGGTTGGATGCCGGTGCCGACGATTACCTGCCCAAGCCGTTCAATCCAAAGGAACTGAGCGCCCGCATCCGCGCGGTGCTGCGCCGTCACGTGCGTGAAGTGCCGGGGGCGCCGAGCAAGGCGGAAGGCAGCGTGGACTTCGGGCCCTGGACGCTGGACCTGTCCAGCCGCACGCTTAGTCGTGACGGTGAGCCGCAGGCGCTGACCACCGGTGAGTTCGCCGTGCTCAAGGCGCTGATCCAACATCAGCGGGAGCCGCTGACCCGGGACAAGCTGATGAGCCTGGCCCGGGGGCGGGAATGGTCCGCCATGGAGCGCTCTATTGACGTGCAGGTGTCACGGCTGCGCCGCCTGTTGGAGGAGGATCCCTCCAAGCCCCGCTATATCCAGACCGTATGGGGCGTGGGTTATGTGTTCGTGCCGGACTGAAATAATTCGCTTGCAGCGGCCCGCCGCCCGGACCAAGCTCCCACAGCGGCTTCGTAGCCCTTCGTGAACACCGCCCTGGCAGCGCGCTGGAATGAAATCCCATGCCCAAACTTTACCCCCGCACCGCCTTTTTCCGCGCTGCCCTGATCGTCGGGCTGGTGATTGGCCTGAGTCAGGCCATCACCCTGTGGTTTTTCGCCCGTAACGCCTATCTTCCGGGCATCCGCGAGTACGCCCGGCTCACCGCCTTGCAAGCGGAACTGATCTTCGAGGAGGGCGCCGACAGCGACTTTCTGGAAGAGCGTCTGGGAGCCACCACCGGTATTGGTGTGGGGGCGCCGCCGAGCTTGCGAGAGCCGGACAGCCTGTTGCTGACGCGGCCGGTGGTGAATCAATTCGGTGATGAACTGGCGGAGCTGCTGGACGAGCCGGTGACGGTTCGTCTGGAGGACGCCCGCCAACCAGTGCTGTGGGTCAACGCGCCGTCGTTCGAGGGCACCTGGCTGCGTGTGCCGATGGTGTTCTTCCGCGACTATGATCGTTACCTGCTGCTGGGCTGGGGTGTCACCGTGCCGCTGTTGGCGGTGATCGGCGGCTTGCTGATCGCCCGCAGCCTGAACCGGCCGCTGCGCCGGCTGGCGCGGGTCGCCCTTAAAGTCGGCCGGGGGGAAGCGGTGCCAGTGCTGGACGACACCATCGGTCCCACCGAGATCCAGGCGGTGAACCGCGCCTTCAATCGTATGACCCGGGATCTGCAACAGGCGCAGCGTGACCGTGCGTTGCTGCTGGCGGGGGTCTCCCACGATTTGCGCACGCCGCTGACCCGGCTGCGGCTGTCCGCTGAATTCCTCGACGACGAGGAGCTCTCCCAGGGCATCATCGCCGACATCGAGGACATGGATGCGATCCTCGAGCAGTTCATTGCCTTCATTCGCGACGGCGCCGACGAGCAGCCTTCCTACGAAAGCCTCAACGCGCTGATCGAGGAAGTGTGCGGCAAATACCCGGCGGAGCAGCTCCGCGTCACTCTGGCGGAGGTGCCGCGCCTGATGCTGAAGCGGCTCACCGCCAAGCGCATGCTCACCAATCTGATCACCAACGCGCTCAAATACGGCGCCGCGCCGGTGGAGATCCACACCATGGTGGATGACAACGCGGTGTTGCTGATTGTCCGCGACCACGGCCGAGGCGTGCGTGAAGAGGACATTCCCATGCTGTTGCAGCCGTTCTCCCGAGGGGAGAAGGCGCGCACACTCAGCGGCAGCGGCCTGGGTCTGGCCATCGTCAAACGCATCGTCGACATGCACCACGGCCAGATGGCGCTGGACAACCACCCGGAAGGCGGCTTGCAGGTGCGTATCCGCTTCCCGGTCACCGGCCAGCTGGTGCAGCCGGAGACCCTCTCCGCCGGGGTGCGGTGAATCGAAGAACCTGCCGCTGACCTCACAATCATGAATTCAGAGGTCGCTACAAGGCCGCTGTGGGAGCTTGCCGGCAAGCTCCCACAGCGGCTTTCGTAGTCCGGTCCGTGGGAAGCGGCCGGGCGGTTAATGGTCGGTGGCCCGCTCCACCGCCCGGCCGGCGAAGAACACCAGCAGGCCACCCAGCGCCAGAGCGGTACCCACCAGCCCGGTGGTGGACCAGGGCAGATCGCCGCGGGTGGCGACGCCGGCCAGCCAGGCGCCGAGGGCGTTGGCCAGGTTAAAGGCGGCGTGGTTAAGGGAAGCGGCCATGGTCTGGCCGTCGCCGGCCACATCCATCAGCCGCGTCTGCAGCGCCGGACCGAGCGCCATGCTGGTGCCCACCAGACCCACGAACAGTAACCCCCACCACATGGAATTGGCGGCAACGAAGAACAGGCCCTGGATCACCGCGCACCAGATCAGAATGCCAGGGATGGACTTCATCAGATTGCCGTCGGCGGCGCGGGCGCCGGCCAGGGTGCCGAGGATGGTGCCGATACCGAAGATGGCCAGCACCAGCGGGCCCAGGGATTCATCCATACCGGCCTGTTCGGTGAGCGTAGGCATCACATAGCTGAACACCGCGAACATACCGCCGAAGCCGATGCTGGCGATGCCCAGGGTGAACAACACCCGGTGTTTGAGCAGCGCGGACAATTCACGCAGCGGGCTGGCATGAGGATCCACCGGTTGCACCGGCACGAAAATCCGCACCATCAGAGCGGTGAGCAGAGCGATAGCGCCGACCCCGGCGAACGCCACCGGCCAGCCGAACTGATTGCCGGCCCAGGTGCCCAGAGGGGCGCCCAACAGAATCGCCACGGTAAGGCCGGTCATCACCCGGGCCACCGCCCTGGCCCGTTGATGAAACGGCACCGCCGAGGCGGCGACCAGGGCGGCGACGCCGAAATAGGCACCGTGAGGCAGACCGGCGATGAACCGTAACGCCACGAAGGACCAGAAACCGGGGGCCAGGGCGCTGGCCAGATTGCCCAGAGCGAACACCAGCATCAGTATGATCAACAAGGCGCGGCGCGGTACCCGGGCCGCCAGGGTGGAGATGATCGGCGCGCCCACCACCACGCCCATGGCGTAGCTGCTGATGGCGTAGCCCACGTCCTGTGGATCCACCTGCAGATCCAGGGCGACCCGGTTGAGCAGGCCCATGATCACGAATTCCCCGGTGCCGATGCCGAAGCCACCCAGCGCCAGGGCCAGTTCGGCGATGCGGGGGTGTCTGGCCATGGCGGCCTTGGGTTGCTGGACGGACATGCGCGCTCCTCGCTGCCGCGGCAAACAAAAAGCCGCCGGAGAAGCCGGCGGCCGAGAATGAGGTATGGGAAGACGTCTATTTTGACAGATTTGTTCCTAAGCAAAAGAAAAGATTTTGTTTATGACGCTGATGAGCACGGCCAATGCCCCGACGGTATCAGTGCCGACCGCATCGCGATTTCAGGCACCGGGTACGGATTCGCATCGTGAACCCGGTACACTCTGTATTCATCAATGGGAGGGAGGCGCGGCCATGGAAACGCGGTACACCATAAGCGAAGACGATTACGTCCGTGCCGCCGGATTGTTTGCCCGGCCGACGCCCAGGGCGAAGGTGGTCTACGCATTGGTACTGGCGGTTCTGGTGGTGCTGGCGCTGTTTGGGCCGCCGGTGGTGCGGGCCGGGGCGATGGGTGGCCTGATCGGTGGCGGTGTGACTTTCCTGCTGCTGCGGTTGTTGGTCGCGCCCTGGCTTTCACGGCGCCATTATCGAAGCTACAAGGCGATTCAGGAGCCCACCACGATGACGCTGATGGACGCCGGGATCCGCTTCGAGGCGGAGAGTGGCACCGCCATGGTGAGCTGGGACAAGATACTCAAGTGGCGCCACAACGACCGCTATATCCTCATCTATCCGATGCCGCGCTTGTACTACATCGTGCCCAAGGCGGCGGCCGGGCCCGGATTCGACCCGGCGCTTCTGATCGAGGCGTTGAGCGCGCGTGTTGGCCGGGAGCGCTGAAACGTGAAGGCGACTTACCCTAGCCGCCGAGTAACCTGACCAGCGCCGGCAAACCGAACGCCAACAGCAGGCTCACCGCCAGACCCAGCATCGCTTTCATGGCATCCGACATCACCACGCGCGCGGTTTCCCGCGTCGAGGGTGTGAACATATGCATGGAGATGGCGAATTCCCGGCCGGCCAGCAGCCCCAGAAACACCCAGGTGGTGGACATGGGGATACTGCTCATCTCCTTGAACACGAACAGAATGATCGCGTAGATGAAATCGATGATGGTGGCGGCCCGGATGTCCACGGTGCCGGTCTTGGTGGTGACGATGCGCTGGATGGTGCCGCCGGCGGTCTTGAAGATCCAGGCATGCAGGACCAGCAGCACCACCAGTGACAGGAAAAATTGCAGACCGTCCAGTTCCCGGGGCAGGTAGGCATAGATGTTGGCCAGATCCTGAATCAACCATTGGCTCCACAGAAAGCCGGTGGAGGCCCATTGCAAGGCGATCCAGTAGGAGGGCACCGGCTTGCCGTAGGTGCGGTCGAAATACTCGGTCAGATGCCGGATCACGAACCGGTAGGTGAACAAGGCGACGACGAACGCCACGGCGTACCCGAGCCCGGATTTGCTCAGCATTGACTGCACGTTGCCGGCGGCGAATACCGACAGCACCAGGAAGGTGGTGCTCACCGGTATGCCGTAGCGGGTAAGAATCAGGATCGCCAGGGGCGGGATCACATAAAGCCAGGTGATGCCCTGCTCGGGCATGGGGAATTTCTCCAGGCGGCCATAGGCCGGATCGCCGCCATGACTGAACCAGCCATACAGCAGCACGACCACCAGAATGGCACTGGCGAACGCCCACAGCAGCCACCAGGGGCGGTGATGGTTGGAGGAAATGAACGTGCCCAGGGTTTGGATGGCGTCGTTGGCGACAATGGAATACGCCGCCAGTAAGAAGCCCGCCACCATCAGAATATCGCCCATATTCTCGTTCCTTATGAATGGGATTTGCCGACCAGCCTGTTCCCGATTGTTTACGACTCTATGACGTGGCGGTAAAAGCGTTATGCTGGAATCAGCCCGTGATCAGGAGAACAACGATGAACGAAGACAAACGCCGCCGTTATTCCGCGCCGGTGGTGGACGGCATTGCCAAGGCGCCGAGTCGGGCCATGTTGCGTGCCACGGGATTCACCGATGAGGATTTCGTCAAGCCGCAGGTGGGTATCGCGTCTACTTGGAGCCGGGTCACGCCCTGCAACATGCATATCGACGGCCTTGCCCGGGAGGCTGGTGCAGGCGCCGACGCCGCCGGCGGCAAGAGCGTGATCTTCAACACCATCACCATCTCCGATGGCATCGCCAATGGCACCGAGGGCATGAAGTACTCCCTGGTTTCCCGTGAGGTGATCGCCGACTCCATTGAAACCGTGGCCGGTTGTGAGGGGTTTGACGGGCTGGTGGCCATCGGTGGCTGCGACAAGAACATGCCCGGCTGCCTGATGGGGCTGGCACGGCTTAACCGGCCCTCGGTGTTCGTTTATGGCGGCACCATCCAGCCCGGTCCCGGCCACACGGATCTGATTTCCGTGTTCGAGGCGGTGGGGGCCTACACCAAGGGGGACAAGCGTCTGATCGAGGTGGAGCAGGTGGAGAAAGTGGCGGTGCCCGGCCCCGGTTCCTGTGGCGGTATGTACACCGCCAACACCATGGCCAGCGCCATTGAGGCATTGGGTATGAGCCTGCCGGGCAGCTCCGCCCAGAACGCCGTATCCGAGGACAAACTGGCCGATTGCCGGGCCGCCGGTGCCGCCGTGCTGGACCTGCTGGAACGGGACATCAAACCCAGCGATATTCTGACCCGGGAAGCGTTCGAGAACGCCATCACCGTGGTCATCGCCCTGGCTGGATCCACCAATGCCGTGCTTCATTTGATGGCCATGGCCCATACCATCGGCGTGCCGCTGAGCCTGGAAGACTTCACCCGCATTGGTAAAAGGGTGCCGGTGCTGGCGGACGTGCGCCCCAGCGGGCATTACCTGATGAGCGAACTGGTGGCCATTGGCGGCATTCAGCCGCTGATGAAAACGCTGCTGGAGGAGGGGTTGCTGCACGGTGATTGCCTGACCGTCACCGGTCGCACCCTGGCGGAGAATCTGGCCGATGTGGCGCCCTATCCCGACGAGCAGAACATCATCCGCGCGCTGGACCGGCCGATCAAGAAAGACAGCCATCTGCGTATTCTCTATGGCAATCTGGCGCCGACCGGCGCGGTGGCCAAGATCACCGGTCACGAGGGCACCCACTTCAGTGGCAAGGCACGGGTATTCGCCTCCGAGGAGGGCGCCACCGCCGGCATCATGGAAGGCACCGTGGTGGCCGGCGACGTGGTGGTGATCCGCTACGAAGGCCCGCGCGGCGGCCCGGGCATGCGTGAAATGCTGACGCCCACTTCGGCGATCATGGGACGCGGTTTGGGCAACGACGTCGCCCTGATCACGGATGGCCGTTTTTCCGGCGGCAGCCACGGTTTCGTGGTGGGCCACATCACTCCGGAGGCCCAGCAGGGCGGTCCGATTGCCCTGGTGGAAGACGGCGACGAAATCGTCATCGACGCGGAGAACAACACCATCACCTTGAAAGTTTCCGAACAGGCGATGATCGACCGCCATGCCCGCTGGCAGGCACCAGCACCCCGCTATACCCGCGGGGTGCTGGCCAAGTACGCCCGCACCGTGGGGTCGGCTTCCCAAGGCGCGGTGACCGACGGCGATTGAGCGGTGGAAGAAGAGCCGGACGCCGGGCGCTATAAACAAGAGGTCGGACGTCCGACGTCCGGCTCAATCCGGCGCGCGGCGGAACCCCACGCCGAAACGATTCAGCATGTTGATCACGCCGATCACGTAAGTGAGATCGGTGCATTCCTTCTCGGTGAACTGATCCGCCAGCGCCCGGTAAAGCGCCTCGTCATCGTGGCCGGCGTCGCTGAGGCGGGTCAGGTGGTCAGTCCAGGCCAGGGCGGCTCTTTCCCGCTGGCTGAACCAGGGCGCTTCGTGCCAGCCTGGCAGGGTGTCCAGCACTTCGTTGGGAATGCCCCGGTTACGGGCATCCGCCGCGTGCATGGACATGCAAAACAGGCAGCCGTTGATCTGTGAGGCACGCAGCTTCACCAGTTCCACCAGGCGATGTTCCAAACCGGTGGCATCGATGACTTTCTGAGTGGCGAACACCGCTTTCATGGTGTCCGGTGAGGCGCTGTAGAAATCGAAGCGGGCTTTCATTTTTATCTCCTGAACAAGAGCGTTATTCCGGCTCGTGACGGAAGCCGACGTTGAAGCGGTTCCACATGTTGATGACGCTGATGGCGTAGGTCAGATCGGTGCGTTCTTTTTCGCTAAAGTGCGCGGCCAGCTGATCGTATTCCGCCTCGTCGTCACGGTGGCCTTCGCCGAGTCGGGTGAGGCGTTCGGTCCAGGCCAGAGCGGCCCGTTCCCGTTCACTGAACCAGGGCGCCTCACGCCAGCCGGACACGGTATCGAGGACTTCGTTGGGCACGCCGGCGGCGCGGGCATCGCGGGCGTGCATATGGACGCAGAAGGCGCAGCCGTTGATCTGCGACGCTCGCATCTTGATCAGTTCCAACAGACGGTGATCCAGGCCGGTATTCTCGATCACTTCCGAGGTGCCGAGCATGGCTTTCATGGTGTCCGGCGAAGCGGTGAAGAAGTTGATACGGGCTTTCATGGTTGCTCCTGTTAAACAAGCGGGCCTGTTGAACAGGCCGGGTGGCAAAGAGGTTGAAATGCCGGTTCAGATTAGGGCTGAATTGGAAGGTCTGGCAGATCCAATTCGAACGATTTTGGGAGACCAATTTGCAAATCCACCTACCGCTGAATGGCACCGGAACGGTACCCCAGCGGCTTTACCGCGACCTGCGCTTGGCTCTGGCGGAGGGCCGTCTGGCCCCCGGCGAGCGGTTGCCACCCAGCCGCGCATTGGCGGCGGAGCTGGGTATCGCCCGGCAGGCGGTGGTGGATACCTATGAACGTTTGGTTGCCGAGGGCTTTTTTGAAGCGCGCCGGGGTGCCGGAACCTTTGTCCGTCGGCTGCCACCGGTGGTGACCGGCGAACAGGTGGAACCGGGAGTGGGGCCGGGCCGGCACTGGCGTCCGTTACCCGTATGGGGAGACCGGGAGGCGCCGCGGCGCTATAACTTCGCCGGTGGCGTGACCGACCGGCGTTTGCTGCCGATGACGGATTGGCGTCGGGCGGTGATGCATGCGCTGCGTGAGGAAGCCCGGGATCGCACCCTGCAGGGCGAGTGCCAGGGGTACCTCGGTTTGCGCGAAGGGATCTCCCATTACCTGGGTTACAGTCGCGGTTTGCCGTGCGCGGCGGATGAAGTAATGGTCACCCAGGGGGCCATGCAGGGGATGGATTTGCTGTCCCGGGTGCGGATCGCGCCGGGAGCGGTGGTGGCGGTGGAGGAGCCGGGCTATCCGCCGGCGCGCTGGGTATTTGAATCCTATGGCGCCCGCGTGGTGGGGGTGCCGGTGGATGAGCAGGGGTTGTGCGTGGACCAGGTGCCGGAGGCGGCTTCGATGATCTATGTGACGCCTTCCCACCAGTTTCCCCTGGGTATGCCGATGACCCTGGAACGGCGGCTGCAATTGCTGGACTTCGTTCGCGGGCGTGACGTGCTGATCGTCGAGGACGATTACGATGGTGAGTTCCGCTTCGACGGCCGTTCCCTGGAAGCGCTCAAGAGTCTGGACCGGCACCAGCAGGTGGCGTATCTCGGCTCGTTCTCCAAGGTGCTGCATGCGGATCTGAGACTCGGCTACATGATCATGCCGAAGGGGCTGCAACCAGCGCTGCGCCAGGCCAAGAGCCTGACCGACGGGCGCGCGCCCAATCTGATGCAAAAAGCCCTGGCCAATCTGATTGAGGAGGGCGCTTTCGCCCGGCACCTGCGCCGCATGCAGAGGCTTTATCAGCGGCGGCGGCAGCGACTGCTGGAGGCACTGGCGCAACGGCCGGATCTGTGGAACTGTCTGCCTCAGGTGGCCGGAATTCATTTGACGCTGGAATTCCGGCAATCGGTGGACAAGCTGGAAGCCCGGTTGCTTGGAGCAGGCATCAACGCGGAAGATCTGGGTGGCTTTCACGCTTCGTCCGAAGGGACGAAGGGGCTGCTGATCGGCTTCGGTATGATTGATGACGAGGACATTGAGGTTGGCGTACGCGCGCTGGCGCGGGCCTTATCGGCTTAAGCTCCGGGGCGTCGGAGCCCGCGGATCAAGGAGAATAATGAATGACCTATCTTCGCTTCCGTCAGTTGTGTTTGGTAGCCCGCCAGTTGGAACCGGTGGTGGAGGATCTGGCCGAGGTTTTCGGAATTCAGGTCTGTCATCGGGATCCGGCGGTGCAGGCGTTCGGTCTGCATAATGCCTTGTTGCCGGTGGGCAATACCTTCATTGAAGTGGTGGCGCCGGTTCGCGAGGACACCACCGCCGGCCGCTTTCTGCAACGCCGGGGCGGTGACAGTGGCTACATGGTGATTCTCGATACCGACGATGTGGACCGCTGGGGCCCCCATGTGGATGCGCAAGGCGTGCGGGTGGCCGCTTTTCTCGGGCACGGTGACTATCGGGGCATGCAACTGCATCCCAAGGATCTGGGCGGTACTCTGCTGGAAATCAATCACACCCGTTACGGTGAATCTCTGGACGGCCCCTATAATCCGGCCGGGCCGGATTGGCAGAGTTTCGTTAACACTGACCGGGTGGAACGCATCGTCGGGGTCGAGTTGCAGGGCGGAGAATCGGAGGCCATGGCGCGCCGCTGGGGAAGCCTGTTGCGCCGGCCGGTGGAGAATAGTGGCGAAAGCAGCGGCGGGGGCCAGCAGGTGACGCTGGATAACGCCTATCTGCATTTCGTCGCTGATCGGGATGGGCGCGGTGAAGGGTTGAGTGGCGTGGATATCCTGGTGAATGATCTGGAGGCCATCAAGGAGCGCGCTCTTGAGCGTGGCCTGCCGGTGGATCAAAGCCAGGTCAGCATTGGTGGCGTCCGTTTCCACCTGGTTCATTCCGAGGCTTTGAACTGATCCGTTGGCGCTTGGCCGCGAGGGGACCGGCTGTGATCAAGGGCTGCGTTCAGTCCGGCTCCACCCGGAGCAGTTGCCCGTCATTGCTGTCGGTGAGCAAATACAGATAACCCTCCGGGCCCTGGCGCACATCGCGGATACGTTGCTCGCGCTGCCGCAGATAACGCACTTCCTGCTTCGGTGTCTCACCCTCGAATCGCACCCGGTTCAGATGCGTCAATTTAAGCGCGCCGGATAACGCATCGCCCCGCCATTGTGGGTACCGCTCACCACTGACGAAAGCGAAACCGGAAGGCGCAATGGAGGGCACCCAATAATGCAGTGGTTGGGCCAAGCCTTCCTGGTGGGTCTCGCCAATGGCGGGGCCGTAATATTCGCGGCCGTAGGTGATTTCCGGCCAGCCGTAGTTCACTCCCGGTTTCACCGTGTTGATTTCATCGCCGCCGCGCGGGCCATGTTCGTTGAGCCAGGGTTGACGGGTGTCGGGGTGTAACGCCAGGCCCTGGGGGTTTCGATGCCCCCAACTCCAGATTTCCGCGCGGCCGTTGCCGCCGTTGGCGAACGGATTACCGCTGGCGGCGGCGCCGTCCTGATCCAGACGCAGTACACTGCCGGCATGATCGCCGGTGTCCTGGGCCCGCTGCCGTTGTCCCCGGTCGCCGATGGTGAGAAACAGATGGCCCTCGTCATCGAACAGCAGCCGCCCGCCAAAGTGCTGGCCGGTATCACTGCAGGCGTCGGCCACCAACACATCGCGGAAGCCGTGTAGTTCGCCGTCACGATATTCACCGTGGCCCACCGCGGTGGTGGCGCCGCCGTCACAGGCTTTGGCGTAGCTCAGATACAGCCGCCGGTTATCCTCGAAGCGGGGGTGAGGCAGCACATCGAACAGGCCGCCTTGGCCCTGGGCCACCACGGCGGGAATGCCGGGGACCGGTTCTTCCACCAGTACACCATCATGGAAACGGCGCAGGGTACCGCCCCTTTCGGTAATCAGAACCTCGCCTCCGGGCAGAAAGGCCAGAGACCAGGGATGCTCAAGCCCTTCAGCGAGAACGGTGACGGTGAGTGGTGTCCCGTTTTCCGGGGTAATGGGGGAGGTGGCGTCGGCGCAGCCGCTTAACAGAGCAACGAGGGCAAGCGCCAAGCAAGAGCGGAGCAGCATGACGGAGAGTCCTGGCGGAAAGGCCCGGTCAGCTTAGCGGGATGGAGGGCGGCAAAAAAGTGCCGGTATCGCGGTCCGTGAACCAGCGCTGTTACAGACCATTCGCGGCCGAGGCCGCTTCCCACAGCGGCTTCGTAGTTCCTTCTGTGGGAAGCGGCGCGGGCGGCGCTCCGCTTGGCCGCGAATACAGTGTGAATTCATATCTCCAACACCAATGGACGGATCGCGATAGCGGTTGCGTCTCAGCGCCTTACTTGCCGCCACGCACGTGGGCCATAAACTCGGCCATACCGGCTTTGCGCTCCTCGTCCACCTGGCGCGCGCTGTCTCTTTGGTTGAGTTGATCAAGCAGCACCTTACTGCCGGGGATCTCCGCCAGCAGGTCCAGATCGAACAGTTTGCCGGCGATACCGGCGGCCAGATCCAGGCTGTAGAGCAGGACGGCGTCGGCGGCGGTCAGTTGGGCGCCGGCCACGAACGGATCGAACTTCGCCACCCGCTTCAGGGCGGCGGCGCCCTTGATCAGCGCTTCCCGGGCCTGTTGCTTGGTTTCGTCGCTGACCTTGCCGCCGAAGAACACCTCCGGATAGCAGCGGCGGGCCGGCAGTTCGATATACAGTTCGATCAGTTTGGCCAGCTCCTTGACCTGGGCGCGCTGGAACGGATCGGCGGGGTACAGCGCCTGGCCCTGGCCGGTTTCATCGATGTATTCCAGGATCACGTTGGTTTCGGCGAGAAACCCCTGGTCGGTTTCCAGCACCGGCACCTTGCCCATGGGGCTGATGGCGAGAAAGGACGCTTCCTGGGACGGGTAGTCGTTGACCTGCTCGAAGGCCATGCCTTTTTCCAGCAGCGCGAACTTCACCATGTTGACGTAGTTGCTGGCACTGAAGCCATGCAGTTTGAGCATTGTTGTTCTCCTGATTATAACGCGGTAAGGCCACCGTCCACCGACAGTTGATGACCGGTGACGAAAGAGGACGCGTCCGACAGCAACCACTGTACCGCCTGCGCCACTTCCGTTGCTTCACCGACACGCCCCATGGGGTGCAGGGCCGCGTGCAGGCGTCGTTGCTGTTCGGCGTCGATGCCATCGTCATGTTCCACCTGAGCGATGGCGCGCTCCATCATGGCGGTACGGATGATGCCTGGACAGACCGCGTTGACGCGGATGTTCTGACGGGCGTATTCCGCCGCCACGCTCTTGGTCAATCCCACCACCGCGTGTTTGCTGGCGGCGTAGGCGGCTCGCTTGGGAGCGCCCACCAGGCCGGCGATGGACGCGGTATTGACGATGCTACCACCGTCACCCTGTTTGGCCATGGCGGCAATCTGGTATTTCATGCACAGCCACACGCCTTTGACATTGATATCGATGATGCGGTCGAACAGGGCCTCTTCCACGGCTACGATCTTGGCGTTTTCTTCCTCCACGCCGGCGTTGTTGAAAGCGCCATCCAGACGTTCATAGGCCTCCAGCGTGGCCTGCACCAGGGCGGACACCTGATCCGCGCGGGTGACATCCACGGCCATGGCTCTGGCGGTGCCGCCGGCTTCGCGGATGGCGGCGGCGGTGGACTCCACGGCGTGGGCGTCGATATCGGACAGCATCAACCGTGCTCCCGCCGCGCCCAGGCTTTCTGCCGTGACCCGGCCGATGCCGCCGCCGGCACCGGTGATCAGAATGACCTTGCCGGCCAGTTGTTCATCCCGCATCTGTCGTGTCTCCGTTGAGGTTCGCTCTCTACTGTAGCGGATTCCAGTGGAAAACCCGCATGTCGAAAGCGGCACGAAGGCGGCGACAGGCGACCCGTTAGAGCCTGAACAGGCTCTTGGGTCAGGACGGGATGGGTACCATCAAGGCCTCGCCGACCGCGAACGGCGTTCCCTCGGTGTCGGCCAGATCCCCCAGCTCGGCGTTCACGAACACCTGCCGCCGGCCGGCCTTGAGCACCCGGGCACGTACCACGAAAGTCTCCGCCACCGCCGGTCTCAGGCAACGCACGGAAAATTGTGAGGCGGTGACGTTGCCGACTTGTGACGCGGCGGCGAAGCCGCAGGCGGTATCAATCAGACCGCCAATCAGAGCGGCGTGAAGGAAGCCGCTGTATTGGGCGAACTCATCGCGCCAGCGTAAGCGCAGCTCCGCCTCGCCGGCTTCCACCCGGTACACCTCGAGATTGAGCCAGTTATTGAAGGCCGCCAGACGGGACAGGGCGCGAATGCGTTCCAGCATCTCGGGGGCGTCGCTCATGCTGAGGTCTCCGATGAAGGGCGCGGCGCCAACGCCTTGAAGACGGCGGTGGCGCGGGCGCACAGAGTGTCGTCCGCCCATACCTGGGCGGCGGCGAAGTTCAGGGAAGGCCCGGTCCGGGTGGCCTCGGCACGGATTTCCACCCATTGGCCGAGGCGGGCGCTGCCCAGGAAGTCCAGCGTCATGCTTACCGTGACGAGGCCGGAAATACCGCCCAGCCGGTCGGCGCAACTCAGTCCCATGGCATTGTCCGCCAGCGCCGAGATCAGTCCGCCATGGACAAAGCCGCGGCTGTTGGCATGGGGCTGGTCGGCGCGGATGGCGAGGCTGAGCCCGTGATCATGATGGCGGATGAAAATCGGCTCCCAGGGCGCGGTGAGCCCGCTGGCGCGGCGGTGCCGCTCATAACCGGCGGGGACGGCGAGGTCGGACATGACAGGTCTCCAGTTATTTTTAATTAGACCAGTCTATATAATTGTGAAGCAACGACAAGCCGAAATGAAAGAATGGGCTGATAAGGGGCGGCGCGCATCGTGGTTGGGTGCTACGAAGCCGCTGTGGGAGCTTGCTTGCAAGCGAATACCGCAAACACGCCTGAGCAAACCTCATTCGCTTGCAAGCAAGCTCCCACAGCGGCTTCGTAGCTATCCCTGGGGATGATATCCAGGTTCCGGTGTCAGGGGCGCAGGGCGTTGATCTGGTCGGCCAGGCTGGCGCAGGCGTCGGCGATGGCCTGACCGTGGCATTCCACCCGGGCCTGGACCAGGGCGCCTTCCAACGCGGAGAGAATCAGGGAAGCCAGGGGGCGGGCCCGATTGGCCGGGATACCATCGTCGATCAGCAAGGCTTCCCATTCCCGGCGCCAGTTCTGTATGGCTTCGCGGCCGGCGTCGGTGATCAGGCGGGAAGCAGGGGTGGTTTCCAGCAGGGTGGTGGCCAGCGGACAGCCGTCGGCGAAACCGGATTGCGCCATCCAGCCGGTCAGCAGGTCACCATAGACGCGCAGTGCGTCGGCACTATTGCCATGCTGGCGGCGCAGGTCACGCAACGTATCCAGTACCCGCTCCCCGGCGTGGCGCACGGCGGCTTCGCCAAGCTGCTCCTTGCCGTTGGGAAAGTAATGGTAGAACGAGCCTTTAGGGGCGCCGGCGGCGGCCAGGATGTCGTTGATGCCGGTGGCGGCGTAACCCTGTTTGCGGAACAGGGCCACGGCGCTGTGGATCAGGCGGTCGCGATGTTTGGGGCGGGTTGCCATGGTGTGGGTCCGTCAACGAATGATCTAGACCAGTCTATACAGTGGGCGGAACACTGTCATGGTGCCGTCAGCCCGGACCGACCCGATGTGGGCTAGCGCTATTGCTTCTTCACTTTTTCTTTTTCCGCCGCCGCGTCATCCAGCACATAGGCGATCACGGCATCACGGCTCGGGCCCCTGGTGCCGATGGCGCTGTGGCCGCCGGCCGTCACCAGCAGTATCTGCCGGCCGGTGTCGTCCAGATAGGTCATCGGTGTGGCATGGCCGCCGATGGGCAGACGGTCTTCCCATAGCGTGCGCCCGCTGGTGAGGTCGTAGGCACGCACGTGGTTATCCAGGCCGCCGCTCATGAACGCCACGCCGCCGGCGGTGATGATCGGTCCGCCGATATCCGGCACGCCGATCGTCACCGGCAACGCGATCGGTGACGGGTAGCCGATGGTGCCGTTGCGATGGCGCCATACCACTTCGCCGGTACGCAGATCGGCGCCGGCCACGTAACCCCAGGGCGGTTGCTGGCAGGGCAGTCCCAGTGGCGACAGGAACGGTTTCATCTTCACCGCATAGGGGGCGCCATAGTTTTCGTTGGCGCCGGGACCCCGTGAGGAAACATGGCGGCTATGGTCGTCTTTTCTGGGTACCAGAGTGGAGACGTAGGCGAGATAGGAGGGCGAGGTGAACGCCACCTGGCGGACCGGATCCACCGCCAGGGCGCCCCAATTGAATACGCCGAAGTTTCCCGGATAAATCAGGCTTCCTTGTTCCGAAGGCGGCGTATAACGGCCCTGGTACTGGAGCTGGCGAAAGCGGATGCGACAAAATAATTGATCCACCGGCGTGGCGCCCCACATGTCCCGCTCACGCAACGGCGGTGGATTGAAATTGAGGGCGGAGCTGGGCTGGCTGGTGGCCACGGTCTGATAACCGAGACTGGCCGGCGCCGGTTGTTCGCGTACCGGCAACACCGGATCGCCGGTGCGGCGGTCGAGCACATAGACGTCGCCCTGCTTGGTCGGTTGCACCAGCACCGGCACGCGGCCCTGGGGGGTATCCAGGTCCAGCAGGCTGGGCTGTGCCGGTACATCCATGTCCCAGAGATCGTGGCGGACAGTCTGGAAGACCCAGCGCACCTTGCCGGTGGCCAGATCCAGCGCCACCACCGAGGAACTGAAGCGTTCGGCATCGGGGTCGCGCTGTTCCCCCCATTGATCCGGAGTGTGATTGCCCATGGGCAGATAGACCATGCCCAGAGCTTCGTCGACGCTGGCCACCGACCAACTGTTGGGACTGCTGGCGCTGTAGGTTTCGCCCTCCGGCAGCGGTTCGGTTCGTTCCGGGCTGCCGGGGTCCCAGTTCCACACCAGCCGGCCGTCGTCCACATCGTAGGCGCGGATGACACCGGAGGGTTGGGCGACGGAAACGTTGTCGCTGATCAGGCCACCGATGATCACCACCTGGTCGGTGACCACCGGCGGCGAGGATGGATAGTAGAGGGGCGGTTGCGGGTTGGGCATGCCGGCCCACAGATCCACTTCGCCATTACTGCCAAACCGGGCGCACCGTTCACCGGTGTCCGCGTCGAGCGCGATGAGGCGGGCGTCGGCGGTAGGCAGGAACAGCCGCCGTTCACAATGCAGATCTTCCGGATCGATCAGGCTGTCCCGTTCGCTGCCGGTGGCGGCGAGCATTTCCTCTGGCTGTGGATTGGTGCGTTCCACCGTGGCCAGCGGCGGCTGACGATGACCGGGGAAATAAGCCACGCCGCGACAGATTTGGCGCCGGCGATTGAGCTCCGGTTCGATGTCGGGATCGAAACGCCAGCGTTCCACGCCGGTGGTGGCGTCCAGTGCGATCAGCTCATGGCGCGGCGTGCACAGGTACAGGGTATCGTCCACTTTTAGCGGTGTGGCCTCGAACGTGGTGGCGTCGGTGTCGCCGGTATGGAACACCCAGGCCCGGCGCAACCGGGCCACGTTGTCGGGGGTGATTTGCGCCAATGGCGAATACCGCTGGCCGAGGGCGGTACGTCCGTAGGCGTGCCAGTCTCCTTCGGCCACCAACTCGGAGTGGCCGGCGTCCGGGCTGACCGGGCCGGGCAGCTCTCCGGTCAGATCATGGGGGTCCTGATAGTAGCCGACAGCGGCTACCGCCGTGCTCAGCAAGACCGCCAGCAGCAAAGGCGCGCGTCCGCCCCGGATCGGGGACGCCACGCCAGGAATTACCAGCAGCAAACCAAACAGCACCAGCAATGCGCCGCGCGGCGCCAGGGCCCACCAGTCCAGTCCTGCCTCCCACAGGCTCCAACCGAGGGTGCCGACCAGCAGCAGGGCGTACAGGCCCAGGGCGCTGCGCCGTTTCATCAGCAGCAGCAAGGCGCAAAGCACCAGCACCGAGCCGGCCACCAGGTAATAGGGGCTGCCGTTCAGGGACACCAGCCAGCCGCCGCCGGCGGCCATGGCCAGCCCCAGCAGTAGTATCAGCAGGGCGATCACCACACGAATCACGAAGCACCTCCTCTTACCGCGGCGCTTGCTGAGGCCGCGGTGACTCGCCCGGTTTGGCTTCCGCCTCTTCCTTGAGAATGCCCAATGCCTTGAGACTGGCTTCATCCGGGAAACCGTCGGCTGGCAGCCCCTGTTGTTGCTGGAAGCGGCCAAGCGCGGCGCGAGTGCCCGGACCGAGCAGCCCGTCTTCGGAGCCGGCCTTGAAGCCGTCGGCGTTCAGGCGCGCTTGCAACGCCTTGACCTGGTCCCGGTGCAGACGCGGCGCCGGGACCGGTGCCCGGCTGAGTTCGCCGGCGCCATTGATCCGGTCCGCCAGACGGCCCACCGCCAGCGCGTAGGCTTCGGAGCGATTCCAGCCCATGATCACGCGGAAGTTCTCGTACACCAGAAAGGCGGGGCCATGGGCGCCGGAGGGCACCAACAGCGACGCGTTCATCGGCGCCTCCGGCAGTGGCTGGCCGTTGGGAAGTCGCACGTTGCGTTCGCGCCAGTAACTCAGCGGCCAGGATTCACCGAGGCCGGCCAGGCCATAGTCGAACTGGTCCGGTAACGAGACTTCGCGGCCCCAGCGCTCGCCGGTCCGCCAGCCCAGGGCGTTGAGGAAATTGGCGGCGGAAGAGAGTGCGTCCGGCAGGCTGTGCCAGAGATCCCGGCGGCCGTCACCGTCGCCGTCCACGGCGTAACGGAGAAAAGTGGAGGGCATGAATTGGACATGGCCCATGGCGCCGGCCCAGGAGCCTTCCATCTGTGGCACGGTAATGGCGCCTTCTTCGACGATGCGCAGAGCGTTCATCAACTCGGCGGTGAAAAAAGCGCCGCGACGGCCTTCACAGGCCAGCGTGGCGAGCGCGTCGAGTACTGGCGTGTTGCCGTAAAAACCGCCGTAGTTGGTCTCCAGCCCCCAGAACGCCAGCAGGTAAGCGGCGGGGACGCCGTACTCGGCTTCCACCTTTGCCAACAGCTCGGCGTGCTGGCGGCCCAGCTCCCGACCTTGTTTAATCCGCTGTGCCGTCACCCGTCGCCCATAGTAGTCGGCGAAGCTGCTGGTAAATTCCGGTTGTTTGCGATCCAGCTCGACCACCTTGGTCTGCAGGGTCAGTGCGGGGATCCGCTGACGGGCCAGCTGCGGATCGATGCCGTCCTCTATGGCTTTTTGTTCCAGCTCACCCAGGCATGCCCGGAAATCTTCCTGTTCCAGGGCATGGGCACCGGTAATCAGACCGAACAACAAAACCGGCATGGTGATGAAAAAGGGGCGGGACATAATCTCTCCATGACATCAGGGGGCGGGCCGGGGCCCGGATTATTGATCTTCCAATACGCGTCGTACCCGTACCGCCGTGGCGCGCGGGCGGACAGTGCTGTTACGGGCTTCCGCGCGGGCGCGGGTGACGGCGGCGCCGAACAGCAGGATCAGCGACGAGTAGTACACCCACAACAACAGCAGTACCAGGGAACCGGCGGCGCCGTAGGTGGAGGCGGTGGCGGTGTGGGAAAGATACAACGCGATCAGGAAGCGGCCGAGGATGAACAGCAAGGCAGTGACCAGCGCGCCGAGCAACACGTCACGCCAACTCAGGATGGCGTCCGGCAACACCTTGAAGATGGTGGCGAACAGCAGCGTGATCACGGTGATCGATACCAGGGTCTCCACCGCCACCATCAATACGCCGGGCACGGGCAGCCATTCCTGGGCGAACACCATCAGCGCCTGGGTGATCACGCTGAGCAGCAGCGACACCATCATCACGAAACCGATGGAGAGGACCACGGTAAGCGACAGCAGCCGGTTCTTGATCAGCGCGAACACGGTGTTGCGTGACGGACGGGGGGCAATATCCCAGATGTTGTTGAGTGAACGCTGCATCTGAGCGAAGACCGTGGTGGCACCGATCAGCATGGCGCCGACGCCGATGATGGTGGGCAACAGACCACCGTCGGTGATGCGGGTACGCGCCACCGCTTCCGCCACCGCCTGGGCGGCCTCGGCACCGACGTTGTCTTCCAGCAGACTCATGATTTGTTGCATGGCGGCATCGGTGCTCATCACCAGCCCGATCACCTGAACCGCCAGAATCACCACCGGCGCGATGGAGAACAGCGTGAAGAACGCCAGCGCGCCGGCGTGGATCAGGGCATCACCTCGTAACCAATAGCCGATGGAGGCTTTGAGAATACCGAACCAATAGAGGACGATGTCCTTGATTTTCTGCATGCCGTGTCGTCCTGGCGGCGATTGTCGATGGGACTATTGTTCCGCTATGCGCGCCGAGAAGAAAGTCCACTTTTCTTCGTAGAGGGATGGCCGGATCTGGTGATCGCTACGAAGCCGCTGTGGGAGCTTGCCTGCAAGCGAATCGTTCTTCCAGCCCTGGAAGTTCGCTTGCAGGCAAGCTCCCACAGCGGCTCCGTAGCAGAAACTGTGGGAGCCAGCTTGCTGGCGAATTCAGGCCCTCCGACATAGGGAAATTCGCTTGCAGGGCACCATTGAAGCTCCCACAGCGGCTTCGTAGTCTGGTCCGTGGGAAGCTGCCGGGGGGAGCCCGTTGTCGTCAATGCAGCTTCAAACGTGGCCGCACCAGGCGGCTGAAACGGCCCGCGGTGAGCAGCATGATCGTTCGCGGCCAGCCATACAGCGCGGCCTGGTGCATGCGGTACAACGCCACGTACATGATCCGCGCCAGCCAGCCTTCGACGAAGAAGTTGCCGCCCTTCAGGTTGCCCATCAGCATGCCAACGGAACTGTAGTTGGACAGCGACACCAGTGAACCGTGGTCCTTGTACTCGAACGGCTTCAGCTCCTGACTGTTGAGCAAGCGAACCAGATTCCGGGCGGTGTGGTGGGCCATTTGCTGCGCCGATTGCGCGCGCGGCGGGATCGGCCGTTCTGCTCCTTCCGGTTTGAGGAAGGCGCTGTCGCCGATGACGAAGACATTGTCGTGGCCCTTGGCCAGCAGATTCGGTTCCACCTCGATCTGGTTGACGCGAGTGACGGCGAAGCCCTCCAACTGTCCGAAAACATCCGGGCCTTTTACCCCCGCCGCCCACACCATCAGGTCGGCCTCGATCTCCTCGCCGTCCTTGGTGACCAGCGCCTGCTCGGTGGCCTCCGCCACCATCACGCCGGTGCGGACCGATACGCCGAGCGCCTGCAGCCGTTCGGTGGCGGCGGCGGATACCCGCTCACTGAGGGCGGGCAGAATCCGCGGCAGCGCCTCGACCACGGTGACGCGCAGCTGTTTGCGGTCCAGGTGTTCGTGGCCGTAGAGCTTGAGCATGGCCACCGCGTGATGGATTTCCGCCGCCAGTTCCACACCGGTGGCGCCGCCGCCGACAATCGCCACGGACACTGGATCATTGCGGTAGTTGGCGTGCAGACAAGTGTTCAGGAAGCGCTCGCGAAAGCGTTCCGCCTGGGTGCGGGTATCCATGAACAGGCAGTGCTGGCGCACGCCAGGGGTACCGAAGTCATTGCTCTGGCTGCCGATGGCGAGCACCAGGTAGTCGTAGTCGAGTTGCCGTTCGGGCAGCACCTCTTCGCCGTCCGGGCCGTTCATCGCCGCCAGGGTAACGGTCCGTGCGGCGGCATCCACGCGGGTCAGGGTGCCCGGTTCGAACCGGTAATGATTGAGCCGGGCATGGGCGCGGTAGTCCACGGCGTCCAGGTCGGCGTCGATGGCGCCGGTGGCCACTTCGTGATAGCGCGGTTTCCACACATGGATATTGCTGGTATCGACCAGGGTAATGTCGGCGCGACCGCGCTTGCCCAGTTTACGCCCGAGTTGGGTGACCAGCGGCAGGCCGCCGGCACCGCCTCCTACTACCAGGATCTTGGGTTTGCTCATGCAGGGGCTCCGTCCTTCAAAGCAGGGCCGCCCCGGTCCCGGGAAGGGAAGGGGGCGGCGAAAAGAACAGTTTACCGGCATCTCCGGATGAACGGAAAAGCCCACACTCATCCTTAGGAACTAAAAGCGTGGACAGCCAGTCACGACTTAAGTATAAGTGACGTCGTTAAAGTTTACCTTTACGTTAACGTAAAGGTGTAAAGCGGGGCTGGACGGGCCCCTCATACCGACAACAACGAACGACAAGGAGCCTGCCATGACGGAGTCCTATACCCGTGGGCCGCGGGACAAGACGCTGCTGACCTCCACCATTGGCGATGCCTTCGACAATACGGTGGCCGCATACGGTGAACGGGAGGCGCTGGTGGCCAGCCATCAGCAGCTTCGTTACTCCTGGAACCAACTGGCTGAAGAAGTGGAGCGCTATGCCCGCGCTTTCATGGCCCTTGGTCTGCAACCCGGTGACCGTCTAGGTATCTGGGCACCGAACTGCGCCGAGTGGTGCATCACCCAGTTCGCCAGCGCCAAAATGGGCGCCATTCTGGTCAACATCAATCCCGCCTACCGCCTTAATGAGTTGGAATACGCGCTGAAACAATCCGGCTGCCGCTGGCTGGTTTGCGCTGACAACTTCAAGACCTCGGATTACCAGAGCATGTTGACGGAACTGGTGCCGGAGCTGGCATCGTCCCGTCCCGGGGACGTGCACAGCGAAGTCCTGCCCGAGTTGCGTGGCGTGGTCAGTCTCGCCGATCAACCGCCCGCCGGTTTCGTCAGTTGGCGAGAGCTGGGCGCGCTGTCGGAATCGGTGGCGGTGGACGACCTCAGCAAGCGCCAGACCGGGCTCAAGCCCGATGACCCGATCAACATCCAGTACACCTCCGGTACCACCGGCTTTCCCAAGGGCGCCACGCTCAGCCACCGCAACATCCTCAATAACGGCTATATGGTGGCCGAGAGCATGGGCTTTACCGAACGTGACCGGCTGGTGATCCCGGTACCGCTTTATCATTGCTTCGGCATGGTGATGGGGAATCTCGGTTGCATGACCCATGGCAGCACCATGATCTATCCGGCGCCGGGCTTTGACCCCGAAGCCACGCTGGAAGCGGTGGCCAGTGAACGGGCCACCGCCCTGTACGGCGTGCCCACCATGTTCATCGCCGAGCTGGGGCATCCGCGTATCAAGGAATTCGACCTCTCCTCCCTGCGCACCGGTATCATGGCCGGCGCTACCTGTCCCATTGAAGTCATGCGGCGGGTGATCAGCGAAATGCACATGGAGGAGGTGCAAATCGCCTACGGCATGACCGAGACCAGCCCGGTATCACTGCAAACCGGCGCCGATGATGAACTGGAGCGCCGTGTCTCCACCGTTGGCCGCACGCAGCCGCACCTGGAAACCAAGGTTGTCGACGAGCAGGGCAATACCGTGCCGCGTGGTGAAATCGGCGAGCTGTGCACCCGGGGCTACAGTGTGATGCTGGGTTATTGGAACAATCCGGACGCCACCGCCGATGCCATCGACGAGGACGGCTGGATGCACACCGGTGATCTGGCGGTGATGGACGATGCCGGCTATGTCCGCATCGTGGGACGCAGCAAGGACATGATCATTCGCGGTGGCGAGAATATTTATCCCCGTGAAATCGAAGAGTTTCTCTACACCCATCCCGCCGTGGCCGACGTCCAGGTGATTGGTATTCCCGACGATAAGTACGGCGAGGAAATTGTCGCCTGGGTGAAACTGAAAGGTGACGAAAATGCCAATGCGGAGCAGTTGCGCGATTACTGCAAGAACCGTATCGCTCACTTCAAGACTCCCCGGCATTTCAAATTCGTGGACGACTTCCCGATGACGGTGACTGGCAAGATCCAGAAATTTCGTATGCGTGAGATCAGCATCGAAGAGGTTCGTGTCACCGTTACCGAATCCTGAAATTCCCGAGCCTGTGACGACAGAGCCCGGCTGACCGCCGGGCCGCGAGATACAAAAAAAGAAGGAGAGCGACCCATGCGCCAGTACAACGAGGCGGTGGACCAATTCGATATTCAACAGGTGGCGAAAGCCACTCTGAGCGGCTCCCTTGAGAGCCTGAATGCCTGCGTGGAATGCTGCGACCGTCATGCCCTGCCGGGGCGGATCGCCCTGTTCTGGGAAGGCGCCGATGGTGACAGCGCCACCTACACATTCAGCGAATTACGCGACCAGGCCTCCCGTTTCGCCGCCTTTCTCGCCAATCAGGGTGTGGGCGCGGGCGACTGCGTGGCGGGGCTGTTGCCACGCCGGGTGGAACTGCTGATCACGGTGCTGGCCACCTGGCGGCTTGGCGCGGTGTATCAGCCGCTGTTCACCGCCTTTGGTCCGAAGGCCATCGACCACCGGCTGCAAACCGCCGGTACCCGGGTGGTGGTCACCGACGGTGACAATCGCGGCAAACTGGACGGTTTGCAAAGCGATCCATTGGTGGTCACCGTGGGCGGTGATAAAGGCCGGGGCATCCGCCGGGGTGACTTCAGCTTCTGGGCGGAACTGGAAAGCCACCAGGACGGCGCCGAGCCGGTGATGCGCAGTGCCGACGACCCCTTTCTGATGATGTTCACCTCCGGCACCACCGGCTTGCCCAAGGCGGTGCCGGTACCGCTCAAGGCCATCGTCGCTTTCGCCGGTTACATGCAACACGCGGTTGGATTGCGTGAAGACGATGCATTCTGGAACCTGGCCGATCCCGGCTGGGCTTACGGGCTTTACTATGCGGTGACCGGGCCGCTGTCCCTTGGTCACCCCACCACCTTCTATGACGGCGGCTTCACCGTGGAAAGCACCTGCCGGGTGATCAACAAATACGGTATTACCAACCTGGCCGGCTCACCCACCGCTTACCGGTTGTTGATGGCTGGCGGTGACACCGTGGTTAAGGCGCTGCGCGGCAAATTGCGGGCGGTGAGCAGTGCCGGTGAACCACTGACGCCGGAGGTGATCCGCTGGTTCGCCAAGGAACTGGGCACCACCATCCACGATCACTACGGCCAGACCGAGCTGGGCATGGTGCTGTGTAACCATCACGAACTGAAGCATCCGGTGCGGATCGGTGCCGCCGGCTTCGCCGTGCCCGGGCATCGGGTGGTGGTGGTCAACGAAGAGGGCGAGGAATTGCCGGTGGGACAGCCGGGGATTCTTGCCGTGGATCGCAATCAGTCCCCCTTATTCTGGTTCCCGGGGTATCCCGCCGATCCGCAAAAGTCGATGCTGAAACATTATTATATGAGCGGCGATACGGTGGAGCTGAACGGCGACGGCAGCATCAGCTTTGTCGGCCGTTCCGATGATGTGATCACCACTTCCGGTTACCGGGTCGGCCCGTTCGATGTGGAAAGCGCCCTGATCGAACATCCGTCGGTGGTGGAAGCAGCGGTGATCGGCAAACCCGACGAAGAGCGTACCGAATTGGTAAAAGCGTTCGTGGTGTTGGGGGCGGGCTACCGAGGGGATGACGACCTGGCGAAGGAACTGCAGCAAGCGGTTCGCCAGCGGTTGTCCGCTCACGCCTATCCGCGCGAAATTGAGTTCGTGGAGTCGCTGCCGAAGACACCCAGTGGTAAGATACAGCGATTCCTGCTGCGCAACGAAGAAGTGGCGCGGCAACGCCAGGCGGCGGCCACGGCCTGATCCTGACGCTTTTTTGTTCTGCCTTGCGCCGGCCCTTGGGCCGGCTTTTTATTGGGTTCATCGCGGTTTAGCGGGATCCGGCCTTACCCTCCATCGTGGACAGCGGAGTCGCGTTACGTTAAACCCCAAACCTGTTGCGGGCCTTGGAGATATAAATTGGGGGGCACTACGACGCCGCTGTGGGAGCCCCTTCCGTGCCAGTGGTTGGTCCGGAAGGCCTTCGTACAGCCCCGCTTCGAGTGAACCGCAGCTTCCCTGGCTCCAGAAACGACGAACCTTTCTGGACAGGAGAGATTGCACGTCCTCCCCTTCGTGGCGCTTCGGCAGCGACCGGGAGCCTACATGGACGTATTCACGGCGTTCCCGCAAAGGTATAACGCGGCTTCGCTGTCCCGGATGGGGAGGTGGAGAGGAACCAAACCGCGATCGTGTCTTTAATACCGCACCGTCACCGACTTCAATTCGGTGTAATCCTCGATGAAGGCGCTGCCGAACTCCCGGCCGATGCCGGAGCCCTTGACGCCACCGAACGGCACCGCCGGATCGATGAAGGTGTGCATGTTCACCCACACCGTGCCCGCTTCGATGCGCGGCACCAGACGCAGGGCCCTGGACAAATCGTTGGTCCAGAGGCTGGCGGTGAGGCCGTAGGGACTGTCGTTCATGAGGGAGAGCAATTCCTCTTCGTCATCGAAAGGCAGGAAGCACGCCACCGGGCCGAACACTTCCTCTTGCAGCAAAGTGGCATCGCGACGATCCGCCACCGCCAGGGTCGGTTCGATAAAGAAGCCAGGGCGGTCCAGCGCCCGGCCACCGTGGACGATCTCGCAACCCTGATCGGGGGCACTGGCGAAGTACTGGCTGACTTTTTCGAAGTGCGGGCGGTTGGAGAGCGGTCCAAAGTCGGTGCTTTCATCCAGCGGCGAGCCGATTCTGAGCTGCTTCAGTTGTGCCGCCACGCCGTCGACGATTTCGTCCAGCCGTGAGCGGTGCACGTAGAATCGTTCCGCCGCCGCGCACACCTGGCCTTGATGCAGATAAGCCGCTTCCATGACACCGGCCACCGCCTTTTGGGGGTCGATATCGGCGAGAAAGCCGGCGGCGTTCTTGCCGCCCAGTTCGAGGGTGGCTCGGGTCAGGTTGGCCTGCATGGCCTGGGCGCCGACCTTGCGACCGGTGTTCATGGAACCGGTGAACGAGACCTTGCTGATCTTTTCGTGCTCGATCAGCGCCTGGCCGCAGGCACCGGTGCCGCAGACCACGTTGAGAACGCCGTCGGGCAGGCCGGCTTCCTTTGCCAACCCGGCCAAACGCAGCAGGGTGAAGGGCGTGAACTCGCTGGGTTTGATCACCACAGTGCAGCCACAGACCAGCGCCGAGGCAATTTTCCAGATGGCGATCATCAACGAGAAGTTCCACGGCACGATACCGGCCACCACGCCGACCGGTTCGCGTAACGTGAAGGCGGTGTAGCGTTCGCCCTGCATGGAAGGCAGTGACGGTGTCAGGGTCTCGCCGTTGATCTTGCCGGCCCAGCCGGCGTAATAGCGAAGGAAATGGCTGCTTTGTCCCACCTCGAAGGCCCGGGACAATTGAATGGTCTTGCCGGAGCACAGTGTTTCCAATTGCGCCAGCTCTTCCCCGTGCTGATCGATCAGATCGGCGAGCCGGTTAAGGATGGCGCCGCGCTGCAGCGGCGCCATGTCCCGCCAGACGCGGTGAAAGGCGTGGTGGGCGGCGTTCACCGCGGCGTCTGTTTGCGCCGGCTCCGCTTCCCGTACCTCCGAGAAGGTTTCGCCGGTGCCGGGGTTCACCACCGGGTGGGCCGGACCGGTGGCCCGGCCATATTCGCCGTTGATGAAACAATCGTGGCCCTGCTGCAGGAATGCCCGCACCTCGGCTAATAAAGCGATGTCGCTCATGGTCCAGTCCTCATTGCATTAAAACGAAAAGGCGACGATCAATTGGCTGTACAGGTTGCGATCGTCATTACCTAGTTGCGTGCCACCATCGGCGGCGGCGCGGTCCGGTTGGTACAGGCCGATGACCGGAATCAGGGCGAGGTGGTCGTTCACCGCCCATTCCAGATAGAGGTCGTATTCCCGGGCACTGGTGTCCGCTCCGGCGTCCCGGTCCAGAGTGGTGAAGTCGTAGGCCAGCAAACCGAGCGACAGGTTTTCCTTTGGCGTCACCGTCGCGCCGAGATGATGGACTCGTGAATTGGTGTTGAACGGTCCAGCGTAATTCGCCGCCACTTCGCCCTGGAACCAGGTGCCGAGAGCGCGGCCATTACCGTAGAGCAGCGGATCATAGCCTGTGGAGAAACGGCTGAATCGATAGTTGATACTGGGCCGCCAGGGCATCTCGGAGAAGGTCCAGCCCAGTTCCGCGTACCAGGCGTTTTCATCATCCTGGTCCTGATCCTGCCAGGCGTATTCCGCGGCCAGGAACAGATTCTCCACGCCAGCGTTGCCCTGAGCGCGCAGGCTGACGGTTTCCAAGTCATCCCGTTGCGGATAGAGGAAGGCGAATTCGTCGTCCAGATCGGTGACCTTGACGTAGGTGATGCCCACGGTGCCTTTGTCGTTTACATGCTCCAGAACACCGACGTTCAGTTCCGGTTTGGCCTGGGCCGGGTTATCGGATTGCAGCCACATGACGTCACCGCGCCAGCCTTGTTCGCCACTCAGACTGATGATGGCGGTCTTGTCGAAGGCGCTGCGGCCGGCAAGATAGTAAGCACCGCCACGGTTCAGCGCGCCGTCGGCGATGCCCTTGCCGAAGTTCAGTGAATCACTGGTGATCAGAAAGCCGTCGCCGACGATCACGCTCTGCCGGCCGGCGGACACCACCAGACCATCTTTGCCGAGAGCGGGAAACAGGGCGCCGGAGTGCCAAGTCAGGAAAGCATCTTCCAGTTTGGTGGTGCGCTCGCCGCCGTCGGAGAAGCCGGCGGCGTCACCATCACCCCAGGTGCCGGTGGAGGTCCAGCGCAGGGCGCCGGTGACGCGCTGATCCCGGGCCAGCCGATGTTCGCCGCTGATGCCATATTTCACCGCGCCCTCCTGCCAGGTGACGCTGCCCTCATCGAGAGTGCCGGCCTGGTCGTAGCTTTCCTGACTGTGCAGCCAGGCGGCGGTGCCGGAAACATCGAAATTCAAAGTGGTATGATCGTTGTTGGTCAATTCCAACGCTTGTGCGCTGGTGGCCATTAGCAGGAGAGAGCCCCCGGCAAGAGGGGCGAGCGTGACACGCATGATGAATGTCCTCTGTTGTTATGGTGCGGTGGCGGGCATGCCGTCGTTGATGTCGATACCCTGGTCGCGCATGGCACGGATCAGCCCGGCCCGGGTGCCGGGAATGTTGTCCATCATCCGATGGCGAACCGCCGCCACGTCAGCGGCGCTATAGGGTTGGGCGTCGGCCGGCGTGCTGTCACCAGCGATACCGTCGCGGCGCAGGATCCAGTTCAGCAGCGCCGACAGCTGTTCGTCGTTCAACGCCGCCTGGGCCACGCCGGGTACGCGCACCAGAAATTCCCTTCCCCCCGGTACGCGCAGAAAGTTGCCGACAAAGCCGATCATGTTGGGAACGTCGTTGGCGGGCGCGCCTTGCCCCTGGGGCAGATGGCAGCCCGCGCACTGCAACTGATAGTTCACCTCCGGGCGATAGCCGGCCCGCGACAGTGGCACCTGCGGTTGCTCATTACCGGGTGCTGGTTTCTGCCCGGGGTCGGGAAACGCCCGGGCGTGCCCGGCCGGGGTGGCCAGGCAGGCAAGGATCAGCAACAGTGGCGGCAACGGCTTCATGCCGGGCTCAGGCGCTGGCCACGCCGCGAATCACGGCGACGGTGCAGTTGTAGACGTTGGCCTTGGCGCCCAGGCACCAGTTGATGTCGTTGTTGTTGAACGGCCGGTACATCGGTTCCTCGCTGTCGTTACGGGTGCAGGCGCACTGGCCGCAGCTGTGCTTACCGCAGCAATCGTTGTAGGAGATGATGTAGTCCAGGCCGTCCGCCGGGTTGCGGCAGGTGCCGATCCAGGTGACTTGGGATACTTCCGTGCCCGGCGGACAACTGGTCACCGAGCCGCCGCAGCAACTGCACAGAAAGCCGTCCACGGAGCAGTAACGCCAGTAGTCGCAGCTGTTGGGATCGCCCGGATCACCGGCGGATGGCGACTCCGCGGCCAGCGCCTTGGCGGTGCGGTCGATGGGTAGCAGCACCGGCATGGCGGTGCCCACCACCATCAGGGAACCAAGTTTGGAAAGAAAATTCCGCCGCGACGTGGTGCTGGCCACGTGCCGGCTGGAGCGTTCGAAAAACCGGTCGAGAAATTTCATGGTCGGACTCCTGGCTCAGGACGGCGTATGCATGGAAGGGGAGGGCTTGTTGAGGTACTCCTGCAGGGTGGCCGCGCCCAGGTGCTCGGTTTCGAACAGGCTGTCCAGGTGTTCCCGCGAGTTCACCAGCCCTTTGGCTTTGAGCAGACCCTGACGATCGATCATCACCGCGTAGGGCAGCTTGCCGATCTGATAGGTCATGCCCACCTGCGGGCTGACCACGTAGCGAGCGCCTTCCAGCCCGAATTCCTTGATCAGTTTTCGTTGCTGTTCCGGCTCACCGTCGCTGATGTACACCACTTCCAGATCGTCGCGGGCCTTATCGATGGCACGCAGCGCGGGCAACAGGGATTTGCAGATCGGGCAAGTCGGCGACAGGAAGAACAGCAGTTGAGTGCGGTCGTTGGCGTAGCCAAAGTTCACCGGACGCCCCAACAGATCCTCGGCGGTAACCTGGGGCGCGGGCTGATTCACCGCCACGCCTTTGTCCACCATCAGCGCGCCGGCGGGCGCGATACGGGCATGCAGGACACCGATCTGACGGATCAGGCCAAACACCACCAGAGCCAGGGCGATCAGTAAGCACCAGAGCAGAATGTTGGAAATCAATAGAGCAGTCATAGCGTATTACCTTCCGGTCAAAGCAAGCAGGCGCGGCCGATTCGCCAAGAGGGCATCGGTCGCGGCGTAAATCAGCAGGATTGCGGCGCCGGCGGCCAGCACCACGAAACCGTCGAACAAACCCAGGGTGCGTTCGGCCACGGGCAGGCCGGCCAGTATCGCCAGGGCGATCAGCAAGCCATTGCGGATCAGCAACAACGGATGCAGGGGTTGCTGGCTGTTGGGGCCGGCACAACCGCAATCGAGATCGTGGCGTCCGCGCAGCAGATTGGTGATCATGGCCAGGGTGTAGAGAGCGAGCAGGCCGGCGGCGAGAATGGCGCTGATGATGCGGCTGGGCTGGAACAGCAAGCCCAGGGCCAAAGCGCCTTCCAGAACCGGCAGGGCGCGGGCAGTGACCGTGGTCAGACTCGTTGGCAACAGCTGGTAGGCATCCAACTGGCGTTCGAACCAGGCCGGTGCCTGCAATTTATGCAGCGCCGCGCTGGCCAGGATCACCGCCAGGGCCAGGGCGCCGGCGATGCTGATAATCGGATCCAGCGTCATGGTTATTCCTCCACTCAGTGATTGAGGATCAGCGTTGGGGTCTTGCTGACGCCTTCCATGGTGTGAAGGTGCTTGCCGGTTTTCAGATCAAAGGTCTCCAGGCCGCCCTCGATGTTGGTGCCCAGTAGCAGCGGGGCGTCATCGTTGGTGGCGTTGAGGCTCCAGATCAGATTCGGCGCTTCCAGCGTGCCGACCTTCTTGTGAGTTTTCAGATCGAACGCCCAGATGATGGTGCTCGGGTCTTCCCACTTGTGCCGCTCATGATCGGGATGCATCAGCACGTAGAGACGATTCAGTCGCGGTGCGATGGCCATCAACTGCCAGCCGCCGGGGGCCCAGCCGTCTTTCTTTTCCTGTTCGTTGGTCAGTGACCAGGTGGGCAGGACCTTGGGTTTGGCATTGGAGAAATCGACACCGTGAATGACGCCCTCGGTGGTAACGAAATAGAAGGTGTCGCCGAGATGGATGGCCCTTTCCACCAGCTTCTCCTGCTCCGGGTCGAAGAATTGGGTGGTGGTGCGATCACTGACCTTGCCGTTGTCATCCAGGGTGGTGACTTGCAGATCACCGCTGCCGCACAGGGACGCGAAACGCCGGTCGCCGATCGGATAAGCCAGGATGCAGCCATTGATGTTCACTTCGCTGGCCACTTTGCGGGCCTGGGTATCCACCACGGTAATGGTTTGCGATGGCGTGAAGTTGTAAACGTAAACAAAGCGGTCATCGCCGCTCATCGACAACGCGTACTTCTCGGTCAGCGTGGAGGCGCGCTTGGCGGGGATTTCCACTTCCCAGGAGGGGGACAGCGTGCGGGTATCCCAGGCGGTCAGCACATCGGTACGGGTGCCGCGCACATAGCGACTGAAAAAAATATCGGCGGTGTAGACCGTCTTCTGATCGTGGGCCAGCACCGCCGGCGCGGCGCCGCCGGTGCTGAGCATGCCCAGTACTTTTTGTCGGTCCGGATCCACCACCACCACCCGGGTGGCGACCATGTTGTCGAATTCGAAGTCGATCAGATAACTGCGGTGAGGACTGGGTGGGAAGGGCAGTTCGGCCTGGCCGACGGTTTCGGTCGGCAGCGCCGCGTACAAGGACGGAGGGATCAGTACGGATCCCAACGCCAGCAGGCCGGCGGCAAATTTGGACAAAGGCATGGTGATTCCCTGTTTTTGGTTATCGATGGCATGGAACACTGCCTTCAGTCTGCGCCGGTCAGGGAAGGGGAAGCTTGAGAATGGGTGCCAACCCGTTGGCTATTCTTGCCAAGACGGGGAGTTCAGAGGCAGGTGCGTACCCGTTTCTGAATGTCGCGAAGCTGGGTTTCGCTGAGTGTGGTGAGCGTATGCAGGCGTTCGGGCAGTCCGCTGCTCTTGCGCTGAACGTAGAGATTGAAGCCTTTGCGTCGATCCCCGCGCACCTGAATATCGGCGATATCCTCATAGGGTATGAGGGCCAGCCGTGGGCGCAAGGTGGTGCCGAACAGAACCCGGAGGATGTCCCCGAACAGGGCCGGCCGGTCGGGCAGCGGCGCCAGAGGGACGTAGTGGAGCCCGTGATCGTCCAGTCGGCAACGGATAACCCGGCCGGTACACCACAGCAAGGCCAGCCCGATCAGCAGAAACGACAGGCTCATGCCCGCCATGATGACGCCGGGAAAGCTGACCAGCGAGGTCAGATAGAAAAGGATGCTGTCCTTCAGCGATTCACCCGTGCCCAGGCAGATCCAGACCGGCAGGAACCCCATGAAAGTGAAGATGGTGCCCGCGATGGCGGTGGGATAGCGTTTCAGGTAGTAGGATGTTGCCATGTCCGTATTTCGCCGGTAAGCGTCCATGAACGGATTCAAGCACAAAATGGCGGTCAATACCGCCGATCCTGTCCGCGGCTTTCTCTTTGTGGCGCTGCTGTGGCTATGGCCGGCGGTGCCGTGGGCGACGGAGATTGGTCCGCCAGGCGTCTATCTGGATTTCGTCGGCGACCGTCAGGATCAGTACCAGGGGCAACTGACCGCGCCGGAATTCACCGAGCCGCTTTATTTCCTGCTATCGGATTGGGTCGCCGCCGACATCGAAGTCGGTGGCGTCGAAGGCACGGTGGTGGCCCGGTTGAGCCGGGAGATGGGGGATATCTGGGGCGGGCCGGGCAGCTATGATCTGGCGGAAGGACCGGCGCCGGAAAACGGCTCCTGGTTCGCCGGCGTCCTGGCGCCGGGACGCTATGCGCTGTGGGTGGCGTCACCGCAACGCAAGCCCCTCTCCTACACCGTATTCATGACGGCGCCATCGCGCCGGGCCCCAGAGGTTTGGAGCGTGGCGCTCGGGCGTCTGTCGCGGGAGCCGATCCTGGTCACCGAGCATCTGGAGGCACCGGTACTGACACATCGCTATCAGGTGAGGATCGACCGCCAGGGGTTGTTGGAAGCGACGCTCGGCGTGACCGGGCCGATACCACAGCTGCGGATTCTGTCCGCCGATGGCCGCCGCACCCTGGCACATACCCATGATGGGGAGGATGGCGTGCGCATCCGGGTGCCGCCGGGCCGTTATCAAGTGGAGATCAGTGGCGAGCGGCCCGCGCACTATGACCTGACACTCCATGCCACGGGGCTTTCCGCAGGCGACCACTAATCCGGTGCCCGCGATCGCGGATCAGTAGTGACGGCCCCGGGCCTGCAGGCGCCAGTCGCTGGGACTGATGGCGAAGGCCGCCTTGAAGCTGCGGCTAAAGGACGCGCTGTCGGTAAAGCCGTAATCCAGAGCCACTTCCAGAATGCTGCGATGGTCATTGTCGGGCAGGGCGAGAGCGTCGCGCACCGCATCCAGCCGCACCTGGCGGATGAAGCGTCCGGGGGTGACCTGATGTTCCTGAAACAGGCGGTACAGGGCGCGCCGGGACACATGCAGCGCCTCGGCCAGTTCGTCCGGACTCAAATGCGGGTCGTCGATATGGGCGAGCACATGCTGATGAGCGGTATCCAGCCGAAGGGTAGGCGAGGCCTGACCCGCCGGCCTGACGGAACAATGGATCAGGGCGGACAGCATTAATTGCACCGCCTGAAAAATGGTCTGGGCGCTGTCACCGTCGCCGGGGCGGTCCAGTAAAGCCAGCAGAGCGGCCAGGGCCGCGCGGGCGGTGGTGCGATCACTCAACGAACGGCCGCAAAGACGGTCACTGATCTGGTGCCAGCCGGGCACCGCATGGTAGGGCAGGGTCAGCACCGTCAATTGCGCCTGGTGATCCTTCTCCAACCGGTAGGGACGGCTGGTATCGCACACGGTGATATCGCCGGGACACAGCATCGTACGGTGGCCATCCTGCTCCACCAGCATGCGCCCGGCCTGCTGCCACATGACCTTGAGGTAGCCGGTTTCCGCCCGTTTGATGGCGTAATCAGTGCGGGTGAGCTGGCACTGGTCGGCACGGATCACCGCCACCGAGCGCTCGCCGAGACTGGTCAGGCGCACCCGGGCGTGGAAGTCGTCGTCCCGGGGCGAGGCGATTCTGAGCCAGGGGAAGTTGTCGTTGACGAACTGTCGCCACGGCTGAAACCCCCGCAGGGTGCGGGTTTCCACAAGGTGATTGGTGCTGGCTGCGGGTTCCATCGGGACCCTCCGCGTAGGCGTTGGCGAAAAGGAGAGAACGGTCACTGTCTTGCTGTGATAGGGCTTCCGGTGATGACGCTACCGGCGCAGCAAACGCCGTGCCAATGCTTCCTTTCCGCCTGGGTTTGTTGGACTTTTAGGGAAATATAACAAATTAATGAATTGGGGCAATCAGGCAGGGGAGGGGGGTGCTACAACGCTGCTGTGGGAGCTTGCCTGCAAGCGAACGTTAGGGCCCTGAAGCCCATTCGCTTGCAGGCAAGCTCCCACAGCGGCTTCGTAGCGTCTTCTGTGCCAACTCTATTCAGGACGGGTCAGACCCACAAAAAAAGCCCGCCGAAGCGGGCTTTTTTACTACCGGGCGCTGATCAGGGGATCAGGCCTTGGGGCCGGCGGCGTGGATCTCTTCGGATACGTCCGCGTATTTCTCGGCGAAGTTTTTCTCGAACTGCTGCGCCAGGTCACGGGCCTTGGCGTCGTACTCTTCCGGGTTGGCCCAGGTGTTTTTCGGTTGCAGCAGGTTGTCGTCCACACCGGGCACGGTCTTCGGCACATCCAGGTTGATGATGTCCAGATGCTCGGTTTCCGCGTCGTCCAGGGCGCCGCTGAGGATGGCATTGACCACGCCACGGGTGGTGGGGATGCTGAAACGATCGCCCTGGCCGTAGGGGCCGCCGGTCCAGCCGGTGTTGACCAGGAACACCTTGGAGCCGAATTCTTCCATGCGCTTGATCAGCAGCTCGGCATACTCACCGGCACGGCGCGGGAAGAACGGGGCGCCGAAGCAGGTGGAGAAGGTGCTCTTGATGCCGGGCTCGGAGCCCATTTCGGTGGAGCCGACCAGAGCAGTGTAGCCGCTCAGGAAGTGGTAGGCGGCGGCTTCCTTGCTCAGACAGGACACCGGCGGCAGCACGCCGGTCAGGTCGCAGGTCAGGAAGATCACGTGCTTGGGTTCGCCGGCGCGGTTCTGCGGTACCCGCTTTTCGATGTTTTCCAGCGGGTAGGCGGCGCGGGTGTTCTGGGTCAGGGACACATCGCTGTAGTCCGGCAGGCGGGTTTCGTCGTTGATGATGACGTTTTCCAGCACGGCGCCGAATTTGATCGCGTCCCAGATCACCGGCTCGTTCTTCTGGCTCAGGTCGATGCACTTGGCGTAGCAGCCGCCTTCGATGTTGAACACCACGCCCTTGCCCCAGCCGTGTTCGTCGTCGCCGATCAGGTAGCGGGCCGGGTCCGCGGACAGGGTGGTCTTGCCGGTGCCGGAGAGCCCGAAGAACAGGGCCACATCGCCGCTTTCGCCAACGTTGGCGGAGCAGTGCATCGGCAGCACGTCCTTGGCCGGCAGCAGGAAGTTCTGCACCGAGAACATGGCTTTCTTCATTTCACCGGCATAGCGCATGCCGGCGATCAGCACTTTGCGTTGGGCGAAGTTGAGGATCACGCAACCGTCGGAGTTGGTGCCATCGCGTTCCGGATCACACTGGAAGTCCACCGCGTGCAGGATCTGCCATTGGTCCTTGCCGGCCGGATTGTAGTTGTCCGGGCGGATGAACAGGGTGTTGGCGAACAGATTGTGCCAGGCGGTCTGGGCGGTGACCTTTACCGGCAGGTAGTGCTCTTCGGCGGCGCCAACGTGAAGATGGGAAACAAAGCTGTCACTTTCAGTAACGAAGGACGCCACCCGATCCCAGAGGGCGTCGAACTTGTCCACCGGGAACGGGCGGTTCACCGGACCCCAGTGGATCTGCTCACTGGTGGAGGGTTCGTCGACGATGAAACGGTCCATCGGGGAGCGGCCGGTACGGTGACCGGTTTCCACCACCAGGGACCCGTTGGCGGCCAGTTGGCCTTCGTTGCGCTGAATCGCCAGCTCCACCAGTTGGGCCGGGCTCAAATCGTTGTAAATAATGGGATCGGTCATGGTTTTTCCTGGGCTTGTGGCCGAGCTGTGGGCTTGTACTCGGCGGCCGAAACCGCGTTCAAGGTAGCAAAGCCCCCTAGTTCGCATTGCGGGTGACAGTGCCGGTCTCGTGCCCTTTCGGGGCAAGACCTGAACCGGTGGTGTTTCCCACCTTTCGCCGTTTCCGGACCCGGAAAAACAGGCCAAGGGTAGCCGGACGGCGACTGCACGGGCCCAAGGAAGCAACCGGGTGGATGGCTTCGGGAAGCCCGACAGGGGCGCGATTATGCCAGAAAAGCCAAAAGGTGGCGACGCCGTGCCGGGGTCCGTTGCCACGGTTTTATGTTTCTTTGTGAATCAGCTCCGCCAAATCGACCGCATCGAAGTGTTCCTGGTGGCCGCAGAAGTCACAGGTCAGGGTGGCTTCCCCCTGTTCGTCCAGAATCGCCTGCAACTCCTCCTTGCCCAGGGAAACCAGCGCGCGCTGGGTGCGCTCCCGGGAGCAGGTGCAGCCGAACGCCAGCGGCTGGGCCGGCGGCAGCTGGGGCGGGGTATCGTGGAACAGCCGGTGCAGCACGGTGGCGGTGTCCAGGTCCAGCAACTCCTCGCCGCTTAGCGTGCTGGCCAGCGTTTCCAGGTGTTCCCAGGTGACGGCGTTATGGTCGGCCTCGGCGACCTGGTTGGGCAGACGTTGCAGCATCAGGCCAGCGGCGCGGCCGTTGCCCGCCGCCAGCCACAGGCGGGTGGGCAGTTGCTCGGATTGCCGGAAATAGCCTTCCAGACAGGTGGCCAGGTCCGGCCCTTCCAGGGGCACGATGCCCTGATACTGGCGGCCCTGCTCCGGGCTGATGGTGATCACCATGGTGCCCTCGCCCAGCAGCGCCGGCAGGTTGGTGCGGTCCGTCGGCAGGGATTCGGCGTGGCGGGCCAGCGCGCGCACCTTGCCGTCGTCGCTGCATTCCGCCATCAGCAGGGACAACGGTCCCTTACCCTGGGCCTGCAGAGCCAGGCGGCCCTTGAATTTGAGGGTGCTGGCGAGCAGGGCCACGGCCACGACCGCTTCGCTGATCAGGCTCTGCACCACCAGCGGGTAATCCCGGTTGCCGGTGATCGACGCCAGACTGCTTTCCAGGCGGATCAGTTCGCCACGGATGTCGGAGTCCGGGAAGAGAAAACGTTGCTTTTGGTCCTGCATCGGTGCCTTTCCTGCTGTTTTTGGGGCCATGACGACTATGAACTGGCGCCTAGATGTCGTTGTCGCGCTTGAAACGGGCCAGGTCGCGCCGTTCCTTCTTGCTGGGGCGGTGATCCGGGCTGGCGTTGGCGCTGTGCGCCAGGCGCCGCTGTTCCGACTTGTCCTGCCGTTGCTGGCGGCTCTCCTCGGTTTCCTGATAGAGCGTCTGAGCGACGCTGGCCGGGCCGCGCTTATTGCTGAGGCCCTCGACCCGCACCGTCCACTGTTCATCGCCTTTGCGGATCACCACTTCGCTGCCCGGCTGCACGGTTTTGCTGGGCTTGGCCTTGGCGCCATCGACCTGGATCTTGCCGCCTTCAACGGCTTGCTTGGCCAGACTGCGGGTTTTGAAGAAGCGGGCCGCCCACAGCCAGGAATCAATGCGGGTGCCTTCACTCACGGCAGCACTCGCAGGAAATCGTCGATGGCCTCGAACGGGCGAGTGTCGTCGCGCTCCGGCAGGCTGGAGTCGGGGCGGCGGATGGAAACCAGGTGGCCAAGGCCGAAACGGCGTCCGGAATGCAGCACCGGCAGCGAATCGTCCACCAGCAGCGTGCGGGCCGGGTCGAACGGGTGCGCCTCGCGCAGATTCCGCCAGAACGGCTGATGCTCCTTGGCGTGGCCATAGTCGTGGCTGGAAACCAGGGCATCGAAGTAACGCTCGATGCCGGTGCGCTCCAGTTTCACCTGCAGCGCGTCGCGGTGGGCGTTGGTGACCATGACCACCCGCCGGGAACTGGCCGCGAGAGCGTCGAGGAAAGCCTCGGCGCCGGGGCGGATGGCGACACGCTCTGCCGCCGCCCGCTTCAATTCGGCGATGTTCAGTCCCAGTTCCGAGGTCCAGAAGTCCAGGCAATACCAGTTCAGGGTGCCCTGGTGGCGGCTGATCCAGTCATGTAGTTTGCGCTCCGCCTGATCGGCGGGCAGCCCGTGGACCTGGGCGTATTGTTCGGGGACGTGCTGCTGCCAGAACCAGTTGTCGAAGCGCAGATCCAGCAGGGTGCCGTCCATGTCCAGCAGCACCGTGTCGATAGCGTTCCAGTCGATCATTGTCATGCCTGTCGGGGAAGTGCCTGTCGCGGTGGCACAGTATGCAGGATCGGCGCCGGCGCCGAAATACGCCGGGTGTCCGGTCACGGTGCGGCGGTGCATAATCGGGACACATATGACAATAAAATGAGAAGGTTTGGTGAACGAAGAAGGGTTCCTCTACGAGCGGATCAGTCGCCGGCTGTTGGAGCAAATCGGGGCCGGCAGCTACGCGGTGGGGCAAAAATTGCCCTCGGTGCGACACCTGAGCCGCCTGTTCCAGGTCAGCGTCAACACGGTGATGCAAAGCTACCGCCAGTTGGAGGCGGAGGGTTATCTGGAGATTCGTCCCCAGTCCGGCGCCTATGTGCGTCATTGCGATGTCCATGACGTGCCGGAGCCGGATGGCTCGCGCTACCCGCTGCTGCCGGTGGAGGTGTCACTGAGCGAGGAAGTGCTGCATTACATGGAATTGCATGTGGTGCCACGCCAGGTGCGGCTTGGTATCGCCCTGCCGGGCGTCGAGGTGATGCCGGTGGAGCGGGTCACCCAGACCATCCGCGAGGTGGCCCGGCATTATCCCCAGGAAACCTGGGATTACATGCATCCCCATGGCTATCCGCAGTTCACCCACCATCTGGCCCGCCGCAGCCTGTCGTACGACGTGCCGGTGGTGCCGGACGACATTATCGTCACCGGCGGCGCCATGGAGGGGTTGTCCCTGGCGCTGCGCAGTGTCAGCCGGCCCGGCGACGCGGTGGCGGTGGAGTCCCCCACCTATTACGGCACTTTGTTGCTGCTGAAGACCCACCAGCGCCGGGTGGTGGAAATTCCCACCCATCCGCGCCACGGCATCAGCCTGTCGGCATTGGAGCGGGTCTTCGCTGAGCGCGGGGTGTCCGCCTGCATCGTGTCCGCCAATGCTCAGAATCCGCTCGGGTTCACCATGAGTCTGGAACGCAAGCAGGCGCTGTCGGCATTGGCCCGGCGTTATCAGATCCCGCTGATCGAGAATGATGTCTGGGGCGACACCGTCTACGAAGACGGCGCGCTGCCGGTCAAGGCGTTCGATGACGACGGCTGGGTGCTGTACTGCAACAGCTTTTCCAAAACCCTGATGCCCGGGTTGCGCATTGGCTGGGCGGCGCCGGGCCGGTTCCAGCGGCGCTTCCTGGAACTCAAGCAATTGAGCACCATCACCTCCACCTCGCTGTCGCAGATTGTCATGGGCCGGCTGTTGGAAAGCGGCTTCTATGCCCAGCACATCCGTGACTTGCGCCGTACCCTGCAGCGGCAGGTGGAAGCCACCGCCAGGGAAGTGCGGGCGGCGTTTCCGCCGGGCACACGGCTGACCCGCCCCACTGGCGGCTGCGTGCTGTGGGTGCGATTGCCGGGCCGGGTGAATGCCGTGGCGCTATTCGAAAAAGCGGCCCGGGAGGGGATTCATGTGTTCCCCGGCGGCGTGTTCTCGCTGGACAACAAGCATTCGGATTATTTGCGCCTGAACGCCGGAGGGCCGGTCACTGGTGCCGTGGTGGAGGCGTTACGCTGGCTGGGGCGGGCCACTTCGGAGCTGGCCGGTGGTTGCGTCATGGAGTGAGTCTCTCCGCGATGAACCATAAAAAACGCCGGCTGACGCCGGCGTGGTGAGGCAGTGCAAAAGGTAAGGACGTTAATAGCTCTCCCGAGAGCGCTCACTAAGGCTAACGACCTCGGCGGTTATCTAACCGTCTCGCGCAGTGACATAACAGATACAGTTGCCGCCATTTCGCTGAAACAGTTCCGTTGCCTTAACCGGTAATTGCCGATGGCCGTACTGTGTCAGCAATTTTGATGGAACTGTGTCTGTTTTGGCGCCGCCGCCATGCCTACCTTCGAAGCCGATAACAACAACATCGAGGAGAGACATGATGTCCGTGACAGGATCGGGCGCACACGCGTTGTCGGACTATAGAGGGTCGGACCATAAAGGGTCAGACAGTAAACGATGGAAGCAGGGGCTGGCCGGCGCCTTGCTGGTTGGCACGGCCCTGACGCTGAGTGCTTGTGGGGGCAGTTCGAGTTCCCACGGCAGTGCCCCGGAAGTATCCCTGAGCGTGCTGTCCAGCGACCCGCAGTGGGTTAGCGGTGGTGATGCGCGGATTCGTATCGAGGGGGCGCCGGAGGGGGCGACCCTGACTCTGAATGGCGAGCCGGTGACCGCCGATAGCCTGTCAGAGAAAGAGGAAGGTCTGGAAGGCGTGATCTCCGGCCTGGCTGTGGGCGACAACGAGCTGACCGTGAGCGACTCGGAAGGTGGCGCCCTGGCCACGCTCACGCTCACCAACCACCCGCAGGAAGGCCCCATGTTCTCCGGGCCGCATCAGTATCCGTTCGTGTGCACCACGGTATCCGAGTTCGGCAAGCAGCCGCTGGTGGATACCGACGGCGACGAAGGCTTCCCTGTTTACGACGAGGGCGGGCAGCAGATCGGCCTGAGCCGGGACTGTGGCCTGGAGCCGTTCGTGGAATATGTCTATCGTGGCACCGACGGCAGCTACAAGCCGATGCCCGAGGACGGCTCCCGGCCGGCGGACATCGCCACCACCACGCTGCTGGACGGCCGCGAGGTGGACTTCGTGGTGCGCTGGGAACGCGGCACCATCAACCGTTTTCTCTATTCCATCGCCATGCTGGCGGAAGCCGGGGAGGAAGCGGATTCGCTGGACACCGGCCTTTGGAACGGGCGGCTCATGTACCGCTTCCAGGGCGGTGTCGGTATCGGCCACACTCAGGGGCGCATGGACGTCAACCGTCGGGCATTGCAGCCGGATGTCCTGGGCAAGGGCTACGCCATCATCTATTCCACCGGCACCCGCATGTCCGAACACTACAACGTGCAGGTGGGCGGCGAGACCGCCTTGATGGTCAAGGAGCGCTTTGTCGAGCTGTACGGCCAGCCGCTCTATACCGTTGGCCTGGGTGCCTCCGGCGGCGCTATCCAGCAGTACGTGTACGGGCAGAACCACCCCGGTCTGATCGACGCGGCGATCCCGGTGCAAAGCTATCCGGACATGGTTACCCAGACCATTCACATCGGCGACTGTGAGTTGCTCGAGTACTTCATGGACGCCACCGACCGTGACAATGACAAATGGCATACCACCAAGAATCGCACCTGGTTGGTGGGGCTGAACGCCACTGATGAGGTACCCGATCCATTGGCCGGAGCCAAAACGCAACTGGGGTACGGCACCGCGCCGGGATCCACCGAGTGCGTGGAGTCCTGGCGCGGACTGACGCCGCTGACCATGAACCCGCATTACGGCGAGGCCCGCAACCAGGAGCAGATGCAGCCACCGGGGATCATGGATTCGGTGAACTGGAGCCATTACGACGATCTGCGCAACGTGTACGGGATGGACGGTGAGGGCTACCCCCGTCGCCTGTTCGACAACGTCGGCGTGCAGTACGGTCTGCAATCCTTGTTGGACGGCCATATCTCCGCCGAGGAGTTCCTCAAACTGAACGCCACTGTCGGCGGCTGGAAGCCGCAGAAGGAGATGGTTCAGGAAGGCTTTCCATTCCTGGGTACCCAGGACGACGTGCTGGCGGACCCAAGCACGTTCGACCCCTGGAGCAGCCGCAACATGACCCTCAGTGAGGATCCGTCCACGCCGGCGCCGCGTACCGAGGGTAATCTGGAGGCGATTCGCGCCGCCTATGACGCGGGTATCGTGTTCCACGGTGAGATCGACATTCCGGTGATCGACTGGCGCCCGTATCTGGAGGAAGAACTGGATATGCACAATGCCCACCAGTCCTTCGCCGTGCGCCAGCGCATGATCGACTTCGCCGGCAACGCGGACAATCAGGTGATCTGGTTCAGCGACGCCCGTCCCGAGGAAGGGCCGGACCAGGTGGCGCTGGCACTGGAAGTAGTGGATGAATGGATGGCCAATCTGTTGGCCGACCCGCAAGCGTCGGTGGCCCAAAGCCGGCCGGAGCGTGCCCGGGATGCCTGTTTCGCCACCGATGGCAGCCTGATCGCCCGAGGTGATGATGTGTGGAACGGCGTGCTCGATGAGCAAGCGGATGGGGCCTGTACCCAGACATTCCCGCTCTATTCCACGTCGCGCATTGTCGCCGGCGCTCCCTATCAGGGCGATGTCTTCAAATGCGCGCTGAAACCCGTCAGCACGGCTCTGCAAGACGGCACCTACGGCGATTGGGCGCCTTCGGCGGAGCAGATCGCCGAACTCAACGCCATCTTCCCGCAAGGGGTATGTGACTACAGCCAACCGGATCAGGGCCGGCCCTGATTCTCATCCGGGGCGTCCGGCCGGGCGCCCCGTCTACCTTTCACCGTCCAATCCCGTTAGGCTTGGGGCCTCTGAACGGGAGCCCCCATGGACGAACAAAAGCCGCGTATTCTGGATACCCGCCTGGTGGCGCAAAGCCGCCTGTTCGGCATCGAAGAGATGCATCTCCGTTTCTCCAACGGCGAGGAGAGAACCTACGAACGCCTGTGCACGCCGCCCTTGGCCGGTGTCATGTGCGTGCCAATGTTGGACCAGGACACGGTGTTGCTGATCCGGGAATACGGCGCCGGCGTCGAGGAATATCTGCTGACCCTGCCCAAGGGTGCCTATGAGCACGGCGAGGACTGGCGCGAGGCGGCCAATCGCGAGTTGAAGGAAGAAGCCGGCCACGGTGCCCGCAAGCTGACCTTCCTGAAGCGCATGTCCTTGTCTCCCGGCTATATGGGCCACCATATCGGTGTGGTGCTGGCGGAGGAACTTTATGAGGAATCGCTGCCCGGCGATGAACCTGAGCCGCTGGAAGTGGTCCCCTGGAAATTGTCCGAGCTGGATCGTCTGATCGAGCGGGACGATGTGACCGAAGCGCGGGTCATCGCCGCGCTGTATATGACGCAACGCATTCTTGACCAACGCCATTCTTGACCAACGCAAGACGGAAAGCCGTAATGACTGACTTTAATGCCCTGCTGGACTCCCTCTCCAAGATCGCCCGTGATGCGGGCAGCGCCATTCTGACAGTGTATGAGCGGGATGATCTGGGCGTGGAAACCAAAGACGACAAATCGCCGATCACCGAGGCGGATAAAGCCGCCCACGACATCATTGTCGCCGGCCTTGAGACGCTGACGCCGGAGATTCCGGTGTACTCCGAGGAATCCGGGGGCATCGACTACGCCACCCGCAAGGACTGGCCGCGGTTCTGGCTGGTGGACCCGCTGGACGGGACCAAGGAGTTCATCAAGCGTAATGGTGAGTTCACCGTGAACATCGCGCTGATCGAAGGCGACACGCCGGTGCTGGGCGTGGTCTATGTGCCGGTCACCGGTGTGCTGTACCTGGGCGGGCGCGGCGTCGGCGCCTTCAAGGAGGAAAACGGCGAACGCAGTGCCATTCAATGCCGTGAACGCACCACGCCGGTGGTGATGGTGGCCAGCCGCAGCCATGGCGGCGAAGCGGTGGAGAAACTGGAGACCTTCATTCGCGAGGAAGTCGGCGAAGTGGAACGCACCTCCATGGGCTCCTCGCTGAAACTGTGCCTGGTGGCGGAAGGCAAGGCGGACCTCTATCCGCGTCTGGCGCCCACCAGCGAATGGGACACCGCCGCCGCCCATGCCGTGGTGTCCGCCGCCGGCGGCGTGGTGGTGAACACCGCCTTTCAGCCGTTGGTCTACAATAAACCGGATATTCTCAATCCCCACTTTCTGGTGCTCGGCCAGGCGGTGGACAGCTGGCGGTTCATCGCCCCCGCCCTGGAGTAACCATGAGTCAGAGCGAAGCCATCCGATTCGTCAGCGCCGGTCAGTCCTGCTGCGGTGATCTGTTCCTGCCGGAAGGGGATGGGCCCTTCGCCACCCTGATCATGGCCCACGGCTTCGGCTTGACCCGGGAGTGCGGGCTGGCGCCGTTCCGGGACGCCTTCCTGGCCGCCGGTTACGCGGTGTTCTGGTTCGATTACCGCCATTTCGGCGACAGTGAAGGCATGCCCCGGCAACTGTTGTCACCGGCCCGTCAGGTGGCGGACTGGCAAGCGGCATTGCACACCGTGCGGGGCCTTGCGCAGGTGGATTCGGATCGCATCGTCCTGTGGGGAACGTCGTTTTCCGGCGGTCTGGTCACCGCGGTGGCGGCCCGTGAACGGGTGGCCGGCATCATCAGCCAGTGCCCGATGATGGACGGCTTCAACGCGGTGCTGGAAGTGATCCGCTACGCGGGGCTTATGCAGGGGTTGAAACTTACCGCCCTGGGGGCTCTGGACGCGGTGCGCGGTGCGGCGGGGTTGGCGCCGTACTATGTGGCCAGCGCCGGCCAACCTGGTGAGGTGGCGGCGATGAGCAGCGAAGACGCTTATCAGGGTTACACCGCCTTGCTGGCGGACGGTGTTCCCAACCAGGTGGCGGCGCGGATCGCGTTCAGCCTGCCGCTGTTTCGCCCGGTGACCGTGGCCGACCGGATGCAATGCCCGGCGTTGGTGCTGGTCTGCGATGAGGACACGGTGGCGCCGGCGCGGGACGCGGACCGGGCGATCGCCCGGATGCCGGACGCGACGGTGCGCCGCTATTCCATCGGACACTTCGACATCTATCAGGGCGAACACCAGGAGCGCAGTCTGCGGGAGCAATTGGCCTTCCTGCGGCGGATTCTGGCTCCGAGTGATGAGCCGGCCGCGCCGGAGGCCGACCAGTAGCGCGGGCTTTCAGCTCAGCCAGGGTGGCAGCAGCTCTATAAGCTGTTGGGTCATAGAGTCGTGGCTGAGATGAAAGGCCATGCCGAACAGGCACAGATTCAACGCCGGCAACATCAGCCCCAGCACCAGGAAATTCACCACCACGGTCTGACGGATGCGTCCGCTCCACAGCAGCGCGCTGATCACCACCACCACCGCCAGCGGCGCCGCCAACCAGTCCGGTGGCGTGATTTCGGTCCAGCCTGGAGGCAGGACGGGCAAGGTCAGGTCAGGCAAGAAATCGGAAAACAACGGCGGTGCCCCACAGCAAGCCGTCCTTGAATGTCCGTGGCGGTTCTTTATTCCGTGTTCCGCCAATAATGATTTGGTGGCGAAATGCTATCACGATTAATACTAAAGTGTTAACTGTGTCTAATCAGAAAGTCACACTAGTGCCCATCCAGGTAATGCCGCAGGGCCTGGGGATCGGGCAGGGTAACGGTGCCGTAGCCAAACCGGACCAGCCCTTCCCTCTCCAGCTGCTTGAGCACCCCGTGCACGCCCTGGCGGCTCATGCCCAGCATGCTGGCGATATGCTCCCGGGTCAGCTTGAAGGTCACCGGCTCGGTGAGGGCGTGGCCGTCCAGGGTTTCCGCCAGAAACAACAGGCGCCGGCCAAGCCGGCCCGGCATATCGCGCAGAGCGTTGTCCTCGATCACGGAAATGGCCGACCACAGACGACGGCTGAGCATATCCAGAGTACGGGGATAGGCCTCTGGATAGCGGCTCAGCAGGGCCCGATAATCCTGGCCGGGGATTTCCAGCAGTTCGCCATCGCTGTGGGCGGTGGCGCCGAACACCCGGGGCATACCCGGTGAGAACACGGTGTCGCCGAACCAGGCGCCGGCCTGGAACAGGGTCAGGATGACTTCGCGCCCCTCGGGATTGGTGGAACTGATCCGCACATTACCGGTGCCCACCACCGACAGGGTCGATTGCACCTCACCCCGCTCGTACAGCACCTGGCCGGTCCGGAACGGCCGGATGCGGGCCGCCGTGGCGGCTTCCCGCAAGGCCGATTCGGGTAATCCGGAGAGTAAGGAACAGCTGCGCAGAATGGCCAGGGCCCGGTCACTCATGGTCGTTTCCCCGTCGCTCTCTTGCCATTCTTTCCGCCTCTTCTTTTGTCATCTCCCAAGTGTAAAGAAATTGACAGTTTGTCGCCGCCCCCGGACCTAGACTGAACCCACGGTTCCATTGTTTGGCGCCCACCGTGGCGCGGACCGATACCCAATAACGTTCAACAATGACCCGTCGCGCCAGCCCGCCGCCACCGCGACCCGCTCTCCGGGCCGTGTCATCGGTGGCCCCCCGCGCCGGGGTTCGGGAGAACCACATCATGCAAGGTCAGCACGACGAACTCAGAGCCGGCTTCACTCACATGGAAGACGGCAAGGCCGAAGACTGGCAGATCATTTCCGATGCCTTTGGCGGTTTCGCCCGGGAACTGCCGGACCGGGTGATCGAACACCTGCGTCTGCTGGAAGGCGATTGCGGCGGCTTCCCGGTGGACCGTCTCACCCATTGCCTGCAGACCGCCACTCTGGCTCATCAGGACGGCAAGGATGAGGAGTATGTGGTGTGCGCGCTGCTGCATGATATTGGCGACACCCTTGGTCCGTACAACCACGCCGACATTGCCGCCTCCCTGCTGGAGCCGTTCGTCAGCGAAGAAAATCACTGGATGGTGAAACACCATGCCATTTTCCAGGGCTACTATTTCTTCCATCATCTGGGGCTGGATCGCAACCTGCGTGACCAGTTCCGGGACCATCCGTGCTTCGAACGTACCGTGGAGTTTTGCGCGAAATACGACGGTGCCGCCTTCGATCCGGAAGCGGAAACCCTGCCTTTGTCGTTCTTCGAGCCGATGCTGCGGCGGGTAATGGAAAAACCAAAACGCTCCCTGTACAAAAAGACCTTCGATAAACAGGAAGCCACCGCCTGATCATCGCCCGCCTGATCGCCAATACCGATGGACATACCTGTCGGTATTGGCACTTCTGTTATTGAAATGACATTTCATCGTCACTGCTTGGTCACCTCCGTTTTCTAAAGTACGCGCCCTGTCCTTATCGTGATTGCGGAGCTTGCTGATGAATGCGTTGAGACCCGTCGGGTGGCGTGCCACCTGGCTCGTTATTCTTTTGTCTTTGTTTCTGACCGCCTGTGGCGGCGACAGTAGCGGCCATTCCGGAGGTGAGCCTACGCCACCGGATAGCGGGAACGGCGACAATGGTGGTGATGGAGACGGTGGCGGTGATGACGGTGGGGAAACCGGCCAGAACTTCACCGTGGCGGTGATCCCGGATACCCAGAAGTATTCCCGTTATTCTCCGGAACGTTACATCGCCCAGACGCAGTGGATCGCGGACAATTACCAGGAATACAACATTCCCTTCACTCTGCATCTGGGGGACGTGGTCGACCTGCCCCGCGAGGATTCCGAATGGGCGGCGGCGATGGAAGCCATGCAGATTCTCGACGTCAATCCGGAAACACCGTACAGCATCCTCGCTGGCAACCACGATGTGCTGAACAGCGGGCAGTGGGACGCGGACCGGGATCTGGCCGCCGAACCTTTCCCGCGGTACTTCTCCGCGGCCCGCCAGGCCGGCAACTTCTCCACCTTTCAGGGTGCGGACAATACTGGCTTCAACAGTTATCACATCTTCGAAGCCGAAGGGCGTGAGTATCTGGTGCTGGCCCTGGACTGGCGTGTATCCGATCAGTCGCTGGAGTGGGCCCGTGGTGTGCTGGACGCGCATCCGGATGTCCCCACCATTCTGACCACGCACCAGTTGCTTAACATCGCCGGTGATGGCGAAACCGCCATTTTCACCGAGCATGGCGCGCTTTTGTGGGAGCAGCTGATTCGCAGCCACGATCAGATTTTCCTGACTTTCAACGGCCACCACCACGGCGAAGCCATGATGGTGGGCAAGAACGACTACGGCCGTGACGTGGTCATGGTGGTGGTGGATTACCAATCCGGCTTCTGGGGCGGTAATGGCATGATGCAACTGGTGACGTTCGACCTCACCAACGACGAACTGGATTTCATGTCCTACTCCCCCTGGGTGGCGGCCATCGACGAAGCCAGCCGTCAGCCCCAGGACGAATTGTCGCGCTGGGAATTCAGCGTGCCGATGGATTTTGAGCAGCGCTTCGCCGATCTGAACCAGGGCGAGGGGATCGTGGCGCCGGGCAGCATCGAGGGCACTCAGGCCTACTGGATTCTGGATTCGGAGCACCAGATCACCGCCACCGACAACAGCGTGAAGTTCATGGATGCGTCCGGTAACGGCAACACCATGACGCTGGTGCCCTATAACGATTCGGAAGGTAACGATCCGCAAGGTGCACTCTCCGACTTCTTCCAGGTCACCGCGGACGCGCCCGCGTTCGGCTACGCCACCGGCAGCGCCCGCTTCATGGGGCGCAACGAAATCGGAGGCTATTACCTGACCACCGACGGCCCGGGCCTGACCTTCGAGCAGAGTGCAGCTGGCGAGCAGGGCTTCCTGCCCCAGTACACCATCGAAGCCATCGTCCGTCTGCCTGGAGACTGGACTCCCGAGAACAATCAGTGGTCCGGTATCCTCAACCACCAACCGGGCATTACCCAGGTGTGTAACTATCACTCGGTTTCCTGCTCAGGCAGCGACGCTTCCCTGGGCCTGAATGTCTCTTCCCTGAAAGAGTTCCAGTGGGTGAGTACCTCCCAGAACGGCAAGGGCCAGGACAACTGGTCCTGGGAAGTGAGCAACGGGTACTGGTATCACATCGCGTTGGTAAATGACGGTGAGCGGGTGCAGATGTATGTGGACGGCTCCCTGGTCATGCGCACCGGTGTCGATGAGCAACAGGGTCTGCTGGTGGAGCCGGGCCAGCCCTGGTCCATCGGCGTGAACAGCTGGCAGGGCAACCCCAGCAATCTGTTCGCCGGCGATATCGCTGAGATCCGTATTAACAACCGCGCCTTGGGACGGGACGAGTGGTTGTATAACCAGAGATAACCATAAAAGTAACTACCCTCATTTTCAGGGCGCCAGATGGCGCCCTTTTTTTCAGACTCAGCCGCCCAATCGCCGTGCCATGGCCTCCATGACACGGCGCCAGCCTTCGTGATCATCGCCGGTCTCGGCGAAGGACTCTCTTAACAACTGGTGCTGGATGCCGGTGAGATGGGCCTGCAGGGCCTTGCCTTGCTCGGTCAGGGACAGGCGCTTGATGCGTTTGTCGTTGTCGTCCCGGCGCACGTCCACGTAACCCTGCTCGGCCAGAGTCTTCAGAGGTTTGTGAATGGCCTGCTTGGTGAGGCGCATGGCTTCCACTAGCTCATTGACGCTGAGGTCGTTGTAGCGGTTGATAAAGAACAGCAGACGGTGATGGATACGGGACAGGCCATAGGTCTTGAGGATGGCGTCGGGTTCCGCGACCAGGCCGCGAAAGGCGAAATGGAGGGTCTCCAGGGTGGCGTCCAGATCTTCGGGGGAAAGGCTCTCTGTCATCATCGACTCACTGTCTCGATTGGCTGAGGGTCATTGGTCAGAATGATTGACTTTCTTGGGGGTATTATGCAACCCGGTTGGGGCTAAAAGATGAGTCAGGAGCGTGCGCGGACAAGTAAATAATACGATATTAATGAAATGCGGGAGTAAAAATAGGGGGCGGCGCCGGTGGTAACCGGCCGCCGCCCTGGGCAGGATCGGGTATTAGTCCGCCAGCTTGGACTCTACCCGGTAGATGGCGGTGGTGCCGCTGACTTCGTTGCCCACGATTAGCAGCGCCTCTTCATTGGGAGACTGATCCGCGGGGATGAATGCCAGACCTTCCGGGCCCAGATCGCCGGCTTCCACCGTGGAAGGGTCTTCGGTTGTCCAGTCTTCACGGGTGTTCAGATAGTCCTGGAAGATCGGCGCGGCGGGGTCGGTGATGTCATACACCAGAATGCCGCCCATGCGCTCCAGGCCCAGGAACAGGAAGTGCTTTTCGCCGATCTGGCCGATGGTCAGACCTTCCGGCTCCGGCCCTTTGTTGTCACTGCGGCTTTCCAGGGCGTTGCCTTCGTCGTGATTGCTGTTGAAGAAGTCCTTGCACGGAATATCGCGATTGCTGCCCAGCATGCACTCCTCGCCGGCCAGGAACTGTTCGATGGCGTCGCCGGAATCCCATACCAGAGCGCCTTGTTCGTCCCAGATGGAGAACGAGCGGCCGCCAAAGGCGTACAGGTTGTCGTACATGAGGCGGTCGCCGTTGGCGTCTTCCAGACCCTGGTCGTTGAACATCACCGGGTTGCCAGCCTCGTCGGTGCGATAGCCTTCGGTCCAGGTGATGTTGAGACGGCCGAGTTTTTCATCGTCACGGCAGGTGCCCGGGTCGCCGGCGGTGGCGCCGCAGTAGCTGAAGGTTTCCGGATTGAGCAGTGCTCCAGCGGCCAGGGCGCGCAGGTGGGCCGGCAGGTCGTCGCCGCAGCGGCGATCGAAGCCGTTGGCGTGCACCAGATGTTTGACGCGCCATTCCTCGACGAAGCCCTGGGTGACGTCGCCGTCGCAGGGCGCGGCGTCCTCGGTGCCGAAGTAGGCGGCGTTGTCTTCGCCCCAGGCGCGGGCGTCACCTTCGTTGGCGGTGACCAGATAGGTGGCGCCACCGGATGGGTAGGCGGCGATGGCATCCGGCAGGTACAGACCTTTGACACCGGGCCAGGTGGTGATGTTGATGGCGCCGTCGTCATCGGAGACGTCGAGCCCGTTGCCGTCTTCACCATGGTCCTTGGCGCCCAGCGCTACAATGTTGGTGACCTTGGCGTCGGCGATGTCGACAATCGCCAGAGCGTTGTTTTCCTGCAGGGTGACCCAGGCCTTGCCGCTGTCGGTGGAAACCGCGATGTATTCCGGTTCCAGGTCCATGGCCACGGAGGCGCCGGGGCCGTAGATGCGCACGCCGGCGGCCAATAGCTCGTCCTTGCGGTCATCAAAGCCGGTGAAATCCGCGGTGTTTTCCTGCGGGCTGGCCGGGTCGGTGATGTCCACGACACTGATGGAGCCTTCCGGATCCACGCTGTAGTCATCGCTGGGTTCGCCTTCGTTGGCGAGCAGAACGTACCGGCCGTTCGGAGTGAAGGTCACCATGTCCGGTTGAGCGCCAACCGATGTGGTGGAGATCAGGTCGAAAGTATTGGCGTCATACAGCGCCAGATGGCCAGGATCGGTCTTGGTGGGGGCCTCCACCGCCAGAGCCACCAGATCGCCATGCACGGCGACGCTGTTGACCACGGTGCCCTCGCCAATGTTTTCGGTGGTCAGGGTGTCGGCGTGAACCGGGTTGGCCGGATCGCTCAGATCCAGCACATCCACCGCGCCTTTCTGTGCGTTGACCACGAAGGCTCGCTTGGTGCCGGCATGATAGGCGGTGATTTCCGCCGCGCTGACGCCGAATTCCTGGCTGCTGTAGCGGCCCAGCAGTTGCAGGCTGATGCTTTCCGGGGTGATTACCGGCGGATCCACCGGTCCCGGGTTGTCGTTGTTGTCACTGTCTCCCCCACAGGCACTGAGGGCGGCAGCCAGTACCGTGGTGGTGGCCAGAAGTCGCCAAGTCGCCATGAATCGTCTCCAGTTGTCATTTTGGTCGCCCTTGGGGTGTACAGAACGGCGATGACAATGGCGTGACGAAACGGTGACCGCCGCATGACGGCGGCCACCGTGAACAGGCTCTTAATCCTTCAGTAGACGGCGCAGTACCTTGCCGGCGGGGGTGGCCGGCAGACTGTCGATAAAGGCAATGTGGCGCGGGTACTTGTACGCCGCCATGTGCTCCCTGGCCCAGTCGATCAGGTCCTGCTCGCTGACCTTGCCCTTGTGGTCGGGTTTGAGCACCACGAACAGTTTTACCGTCTCGCCGCGTTTGTCATCGGGGATACCGATGGCGGCGCTCTGGGCGATGGCGGGGTGGTCCTGCATCAGCGCTTCCACATCCTCGGGGAACACGCTGTAGCCCGAGCACTTGATCATTTCCTTCACCCGGCCGGTGAAGAACAGGTAACCGTCCTCGTCCAGGTAACCGACATCGCCGGTGTGCACCCAGCCGTCACGCAGCGTCTCCGCGGTGGCTTCGTCCCGCTTCCAGTAGCCTTTGAACACCGCCGGGTTGCGCACCACGATCTCGCCGCTCTGGGTGGGCCCCAGTGGCACTTTGCTTTCCATATCGAGAATGCGGATCTCGTTGCCCGCCACCGGTACACCGCAACTGCCCCACTTGATGCGATCCTTGGGCATGAAGGTGTCGGAAGTGTGGGTTTCGCTCAGGCCATAGGAGGCTTCGTGCATCTGACAGCCGGTCAGCGCCTTCCATTCCTCGGCCAGTTTTTCCGTCACCGGCATGCCGAAGCTGGTGGCCGGGTTATTGATCAGGCTGCTCAGGTCGTAGTCGCGGATGTTGGGCATGTCCAGCAGTGCCCGATTCATCGGCGCGATGGAGTACCACATGTCGCAACGGTATTGGTGCAATGCCTTGGCGGTGGTTTCCGGATCGAAGCGTGCCAGGATCACGGTGGTGCGTCGGGCGTATACCGGCATGTACACGCCCATGTTCATGCCGGCGATATGGCACAGCGGCGCGATGGCCAGACCAATGCCATCCGCCTTCAGGCGGTTGGCCTGGAATGACGCCGCCATTTTGAACAGGCTGCTGCCGTAGCTGAGCATGGCGCCCTTGGGGCGGCCGGTGGTGCCGGAGGTGAAGGTCATCAGGCCGATGCCGTTCCACAGATCGGCGGGCGGCAGTTCGGCCAGCGGCGCGGTGTCACGCAGTACCTGGCTCAGGTCCACGGTATCCGCCGGTGCCTGGTCCGGTTCGTCCAGCAGTTCGCCGGGAATTTCCAGGGTGGGCTCCGTCGGCAGGTAATCGCCATAGGCGACGGTCAGGATGGTGTTCAGGGTCGGGACCTGATCCCGTGCCTGCGCCACGTTCGGGTACAGATTGCGCGCGGCGATCAGAGCGCAAACCTCGGCGTTGCTCAACTGGTAGGCAATTTCCGCCGCTTTGTACTGCGGGTTCACCGGTGTCACGATGCCGCCCAGGCTTTGTACCGCGTAGTGCGCAATGATGTATTGCGGACAGTTCTGCATGTACAGCGCTACCCGGTCACCTTTGCCGACGCCTTGCTGGCTCAGGTAGGCGGCAAGGCGCCGTACCTTGTCACCAATCTCTCCCCAGGTCAGTTCGGTGCCGTAATAGATGTAGGCGCGGCGATCGGGCACCTCCTCGGCGTGCTGTTGCAGGTATTCATGCAATGGCTTTTCACCGCGCAGGTACTCCACGGTTTCCCCGGCCCAGGCGGAACCGGGGACCGCTACCGGATTGAATTCGGCTTGGGTCTGGCTGGACATCTGCTTGCTCTCCTTATCGGCCTCATCGGCCTCGATCAATACAAAGAGCGCCCCGACCTGCCTCTGACGGCGGGGCGCTAAAAAATGGCCGGGAGCCATTTTCAACGTCGCTTCAGCGACGGCCCTATGGGTGGCCGTCATGGACGGCGGCCATAAAAAGGGGTTATCCGTGGCCCTGGGTGGTTGGGTCGAGGGCCGATCGCAGGGACTCGCCGAGGGCGTTGAAGGCCACCGCGGTGATCATGATCAATACCCCGGGGGCGTACATTTGCTCAGGCACGATGGACATGTACAGGTAGCCACGGGCGATCATCGAGCCCCAACTCACCTCGGGCAGCTGCACGCCGAGGCCAAGAAAACTCAGGCTCGCTTCGGCCAGCAGGGCCACGGCCAGCAGTAGGGTGCTCTGCACGATCACCGGCTGTACCGCATTGGGCAGTACGTGTTTGATCAGCAGCCGTGCCGGCGAGGCGCCGAAGCAGCGGGCGGCGTCGACATAAAGTTCCTGTCGTACCACCAGGGTGCGGGCGCGAATCAGGCGGGCTATCTGCGGCGCGAACACCAGTCCCACGGAAAACATGGCGTTGGTCAGGCCAATTCCCATGGCGCCGGTCACCGCCACGGCCAGGATGATGGCCGGGAAGGACAGGAAGGTATCGACCAGGCGACTGATGGCGGAATCCACCCAGCCGCCGGTGAAGCCGGCGATCAGTCCCAGCGGCAGGCCGATAGCCAGCGCCACGGAAACCGCCAGGAGCGCCGCATAGAGAGAATTGGCGCCACCATGGATCAGACGGCTTAACACATCACGGCCGAGGTCGTCGGTGCCGAGCCAGTGCGCGGCGCTGGGACCGGCCAGTATCAGTTCGTCGTTCTGATCCGTGGGTGAATAGGGGGCGATCCACGGCGCCAGCAAAGCGGCGCCAAGAATGATCACCAGAATACCGAGGCTGATGGCGGCGCGGGGATCGCGACGCAGCCAGCGCAGCAGGCGAACTGGCAACGCCGGCTCTTCCCAGTGCGACAAAGGTTCCGCTTCGGATAGCGTCAGATTGGTCATGATGCGTTAATCCTCGGGTCAAGAAGAGTGCACAGCAGGTCGGTCAACAGGTTGACCACGATGACGGTGACCACCATGGCCAGTACCGCGCCCTGCACCACCGGGAAATCACCCTGCAGTACCGCGTTGACGATGCTGCTGCCGATGCCGGGGATGGCGAACACCGCTTCCACCACCACGGTGGCGGCGAGGATTTTGTTGAACAGCAGCCCGACCACGGTGAGCAGATTGACGCTGACGTTCTTCAAACCGTGCAGCCAGAGGATACGCGCCGGGCTCAAACCCTTGGCGTGCAGGGTGCGTACATGTTGGGAGGACTGGATTTCCACCAGGGAGCTGCGGAGCTGTCGCGCCACCTCGGCGATGCCATTGGTGCACAAGGCCAGGGCCGGCAGAGTGGCGTACCACAGCGCCTGGCTAAAGTCCTCAAACGGAGAAACGAAGCCGGTGGCCGGGAACCAGCGCAGGGTCAGCGCGAAGAACAGCACCAGGATCATGCCGAACCAGAAATTGGGCAGGGCCACGCCGAGCGAGGCGGCGCCCATGATGCCGCCATCCAGTTTGGAACCGGAGCGGGTGGCGGCGAGTATGCCCAGTGGTACGCCGATCACTATCGACAGCAGGGTAGCGTATACGGCCACCAGCAGAGTGTTGGGGAAGGTCCGGGCAATGGTTTGCGCCACCGGCTCACCAGACAGCAGCGCCGTGCCAAGATCGCCGCTGGCGGCTTGCCACAACCATTGGCCGTATTGCACGAAGAACGGCTGATCCAGACCATAGGCCTGACGAATCTCGGCGATCCGTTCCACCGAGGCATTTTCGCCGGCCAGAGTGACGGCCACGTCACCGGGGATCAACTGCATCAGGCAGAACACAATAAAGGTGGCCAGCACCAGGATAGGCAGCGCCTGCAGCAGGCGCGATATCACCATCCGTTGTTTTACACGAGTGACCATGGGAACAACTCCCGCCCGGCAACGCGCCCCGGAGGGCGCGTTACGGACGTCAGGCTTTCAGGGAAACGTTGTTGAACTTGGGTTTGCCCAGCAGGTTGTTTTCGAACCCCTGCACCTGAGCGGTGGTGGCAACGATGCTCTGACGGAACGCCAGCGGCACCACCAGGGCGTTCTCCATGACGATACGCTGTACCCGGGCCAGGGCCTGCTGCCGCTGGCTCTGGTCATCGCTACTGCGTGAGTCCAGCAACGCCTGGTCGAAACCTTCCGGCGGCTTGACCTGGCCGGCGTTGAAGTAGGAGGTGCCGCTATAGAGCAGGCTGTAGCTCAGGCTGGGATCGGGGCGGCCGGTCCAGGCGGACAGCAGCATATGGCCGGCTTTTTCCTGGCCAAAGTAAGCGGCGGACATATCTGCGATGGTGCCGGTACGGAAGCGGCCACGGATGCCGACCTTGGAGAATTGCTCCATCAGCACTTCCTGCATTTGTACCGAGGACTGATCGTTGTAGCCGCGCAGGTCCAGCTCGATGCCGTCGGCGTGGCCGGCTTCCTTGAGCAGCGCCCGTGCCTTGTCCGGATCATGGGAATAGAGCTTGGCGGTTTCCGGATCATAGGCCCAATGGCTTTTCGGCAGGTTCATATAGGCTGGTTCGCCGGCACCAGCCATGGCGACGCGGACGAAGGTCTCGCGATCCACAGCGTAGTTGATCGCCTGCCGCACCCGTACGTCATCCAGAGGCTTGCGCGCCATGTTCATGTAGAACTGATAGCAGTAGATGGTGGGATCGGCGAAGCCCTGCAGGGTGGGCAGTCGCTCGATCATCTGTTTCTGCCGGCCGTCCAGGTGGTAGGCCATCTGGGCCTGGCCGGACATCACCGAGCGCAGGCGGGTGGCGCTGTCGGTGATGATCTTGAAGCTGATGGCGCCCACCGCGAGTTTGTTGGGGCCGTTGTAGTCGGCGTAACGGGTCATCGCCACTTCACTGCCGTCGTCCCACTTCTGGAAGCGCATGAAACCGGCGCCCACCGGATTGCGGTCCACCCGGTTGTTGTTGTCGGCCAGAGCCTTGGGGCTGACCATCATGCCGGCCCGGTCGGAAAGAATCAGCGGCAGGGCGCTGTCCGGGTTCTTCAGATGCAGGGTCACCACATGCTCGCCGCTGACCTCGACGTGATCCACGGAGCTCAGATCCTGGCGGATGTTGGAAAACTCGGCGGTACGGCTGCGGTCGATATTGGTTTTCACCGCTTCGGCATTGAACGGCGTGCCGTCATGGAAGGTCACGCCCGGGCGCAGTTCCAGCACGAGGGTTTTGGGGTCCGGGAAGGACCATTTTTGCGCCAATCCAGGGGTGGCGCTGAGAGTGGCCGGATTCCAGTTGACCAGAGTGTCGTACATCGGGAACAGCAACACATGATCGGAGCCGGAGCCGCCGGTGGCGGGGTCCAGGCTGGAAGGGTTGGCCGGTGCGCTCACGGTCAGAGTGGCTTGTCCTCCTGCCTGTGCCCAACTCCATGAGGGCGACATCAGGGTGCCGGCTGCCACCGCGCCGGACAGCATACCGAGAAAAGCACGGCGTCCCATGGGCACGCCGTTGATGATCAGATCGTCGTCGTCGTTGTGATAATGGTTGTCGTGATGGTTCATGATGCCCTACCTGTTGTTGTTGTGCTGAATGGATTGCTCCCGGTCCAGCGGACCGCCTTCGCTATCGGCGAAATGACAGGCCACCCAGTGTTCGGGGGCGACTTCCCGCCAGGCCGGCTCCTGCTCGGCGCAGCGGGCCTGCGCCGCCGGACAGCGGGTGCGGAAGCGGCATCCGGAGGGTGGCGCCAACGGACTGGGAATTTCCCCTTGCAGGCGGATGGCGCGGCGTTGGTCGCGCTGGTCGCTGGGCAGTGGCAGAGGCTCCGCCGACAACAGTGCCTGGGTGTAGGGGTGAATGGGTTTTTCGGTGACCGCCGCCGCCGGGCCCACTTCCATCAAGCGGCCCAGATACAACACGCCAACGCGATCGCTGACGTGGGACACCACCGAGATGTCGTGGGTAATGAAGGCATAGGTGATGCCCAGTTCTTTCTGCAGATCGGCGAACAGATTCAGCACCGAGCCGCGAATGGACACGTCCAGTGCCGCCACCACTTCGTCGCAAACAATGAAGCGGGGCTTCAGGGTCAGAGTGCGGGCGATGTTCACCCGTTGCTTCTGGCCGCCGGACAGTTCGTGCGGATAACGCCTGCCGATTTCCGCCGGCAGGCCTACCCGTTCCAGCGCTTCCTTGGCGACCCGCTGGCGCTGACGGGCGTCGCCGTCGCGCAGGATCTCCATCGGTTCCATCACCGATTGCAGAATGGTCATGCGCGGATTCAGCGCGGCATGCGGGTCCTGAAAAATAATCTGGTAATCCCGGCGGATCTGGCGCTGCTCGGCCTTGGACAGGGCCGCCGGTTCCCGGCCCTGATAGCGGATGTGACCGTCAGTGGCTTTGAGCAAACCGGCCAGGGCCCGGCCCAGGGTGGTTTTGCCGGAACCGGATTCGCCGATAATGCCGAAGGTTTCCCCGGGGCGAATATCGAAGCTGACACCGTCCACCGCCTTCACGGTGCCGGCGCGAGTGTGGAAATGAATCACCAGGTCGTCCACCGAGACGGTATCGTCACGGTTGTCGATGGGATTGGAAGCCAATGCGTTCATATTCATACCGCTCCCGTCAGCGTCAGTTCGTCCTTGCGCCAGCAGCGCACTTCGCGGGGGCCCTGGAACGGCTCCAGCTCCGGATGCTGTTCACATAAAGGCGCGGCGTGGGGACAGCGCTGTTGGAAGCGACAGCCCGCCGGCATCTGATCCGGCGCCGGCACCCGGCCGGGAATCGAAGGCAGGCGGCTGCCGCGCTCGCTCAGCCCGGGCAGGGAGCGCAGCAGGCCCGAGGAGTAAGGATGGCCCGGGCGCAGCAAGACATCGTCCACCGGCGCATTTTCCACCACCTCGCCGGCGTACATGGTCAGCAGCCGGGAACAGGTTTCCGCCACCACGCCAAGATCGTGGGTGATGAACAGCAGGGCGGTGCCGTGGCTGTCGCTGAGCGAGCGCAGCAGATCGATGATCTGCGCCTGCACGGTGACGTCCAGGGCGGTGGTGGGTTCGTCGGCGATAACCAGCTTCGGCCGGCAGATCAGCGCCATGGCGATCATCACCCGTTGCCGCATGCCGCCGGAAAACTGATAGGGGTACTCGTCGATGCGAGTGTGGGGAGACGGAATGCCCACCTCCTCCAGAGCGGCGATGGCCCGCTCGCGGGCCTCCGCGCGGCTGACTTTTTCGTGGCTGCGCAGTGTCTCTGTGAGTTGCTCGCCGACCGTGAACACCGGATCCAGGGCGCTCATCGGTTCCTGGAAGATCATGCTGATGTCACGGCCGCGCAGGCGCCTGAACTCCCGCGCCGGCATGGTCAGCAAATCCCGGCCCTGAAACAGAATCCGCCCGCGAATCCGGGCGGTACGGCGTGGCAGCAGACCCAGCAGGGCGAGGCCTGTGACGGTCTTGCCGCAACCGCTTTCGCCGACCACGCCGACCCGTTCGCCGGCGTTCACATCGAACGACACGTTGCGAGTGATCGACGTTTCGCCACCGGGCCGGGCGAAGGAAATACTCAGATCACGCACTTCCAACAGCGGACTGTCGGTGCGCGCTTCCGATGTTTGCGCCATGTTTGCCTCCGGCACTGGCCCGCGTGCTGTGTTGTCGCGGGCCTGTTGTTATCTGAATGTGTGCTGGGCCCTGTCGCGCGTGGGGTTACGCGTCGTCAGGTGCGCCATAGGCCGCGTTGATGGTGGTGCGCACCGCGGCATAGTGGTCCATCAGTTTTTTCAGGCCGCTGTGTTGGGTCAGCAGCGAGCCGAAATTCCATATCGGCGAGATCATCAGAACGATGGTGCGGACCGGCGCATCGTGGCGCAGCTCGCCGTTGCCGATGGCCAGCTTCACCGCATGGGTCACGTAGTCCTCGAAGCGGCGGGACATATTGGAAATGCCGGTCTGCACCCTGGGCGAAATATGCTGGCTGGTGAAACGGGCCTGGGCGGAAAGGCTCCAGGGCCGGCGGCCTTTTTCGTGATCGTTGAACTGGTAAAAGCGCTCCGCGCTGTCCTTCGCGGTCAGCTCTATACGCTGATCCAGGGTCAGGCCGGGCTTGGCCCAGATCTCCTGGAAGGTGTTCTCGACGCTGTCGAAGGTCTCCTGGAACACCGCTTCGATCAGCGCTTCTTTGTTGCCGAAGTGGTAGTGCAGGTTGGCCCGGGTGGTATTCACCACCTCGGCGATATCGCCGTAGCTGACGTCACCGATGCCGCGCTGGATAAACAGATCCCGGGCCACCTGTTTGATCTGTGTCTTCATGGGCGGCTGGCCGAGTCGTGCTTTTTTTTCCGGGCGTCCCACGGGGCGATCTCCGACTGGTCCAAATTGGATTCCTAATCTGCAAGTAAATAAAAACCCTGTCAATACTAATTGACGTGTAAGTAAATAAATCGCTATCGTCGTACCCCGTGACCGGTGCTCCCTGATGTAGGCACCCATTCGAATAACAGGACGGACCAGCCCCATGACCATTGCCAGACTGCTGATTGCCAACCGTGGAGAGGTGGCGGTACGCATAGCCCGAGCCGCCGCCGATCTGAATATCGCCACCGTGGCGGTGTACCCCGAGGACGACGCCACTTCCCTGCACACACGCCTGGCGGATCAGGCGGTGGCTCTGGAAGGGCGTGGCGTGGCGGCGTACCTGGATGGTGAGCAACTGTTGCGGGTGGCCAGGGAACACGGCTGCGACGCGGTCCACCCCGGCTATGGCTTCCTCAGCGAAAGCCCCACCTTCGCCGCCTTGTGCGAGCAGGCCGGCATGACTTTCGTCGGCCCCTCCTCGGAAACCCTGTCCCTGTTGGGGGACAAGGCCCGGGCCCGGGAGCTGGCGCAGGAATGCGAGGTGCCGGTGGTGCCTGGCACCAATGGCGTCACCTCGCTGGAACAGGCCCGGGCTTTCCGGGCGCAACTGGGCGAGGAGGGCACGGTGATCGTCAAGGCCATCGCCGGTGGCGGGGGGCGTGGCATGCGTATCGTTGGCCCGGAAGACGATCTCGACGAAGCCTATCGCCGTTGTCAGGCGGAGGCCGCCTCCTCATTCGGCAACGACGCGGTCTATGTGGAGCGCTTCGTGGCGCGGGCCCGTCATATTGAAGTGCAGATCGTTGGTGATGGCGGTGCCGAGCCGGTGCATTTGTGGGAGCGCGAATGCAGTGTGCAGCGCCGCAATCAGAAGCTGCTGGAAATCGCGCCGAGCCCTACCCTTTCGGAAGGCATGCGCCAGCAACTGCTGGACGCTGCCCAGCGTATCGCCGCCAAGGTCGGTTATCGTGGCCTCGGCACCTTCGAGTTTCTGGTTGACGCGGATGAATCGCGCTTTGCTTTCATCGAAGCGAACCCGCGCTTGCAGGTGGAACATACCGTCACCGAGGAAGTCACCGGCGTGGACCTGGTGCAGACGCAATTGCGCCTGTTCGGCGGTTGCTCCCTGGCTGAAATGGGGCTGGTATCCGGGCGCGAGCCGGCGCCGGCGGGATACGCGATCCAGTTGCGTATCAACATGGAAACCATGAGCGCCAACGGCGACACCCAGCCCAGCGGCGGCACTCTGACCACCTTCGAGGCGCCGGGCGGCCCCGGCGTGCGCGTGGATACCTTCGGTTATCGCGGCTATCGCACCAGTCCCCACTACGATTCCCTGCTGGCGAAGCTGATCGTGCACAGCCGCGGCGCCGACTATGCGGACGCCGTGGGCCGCGCTTATCGGGCCTTGTGTCAGTTCCGTATTGAGGGCGTGGAAACCAACATCGGTTTTCTGCAGAACCTGCTGCAACGGGATGAAGTGGTGAGCAATACGCTGCACACCCGCTTCGTGGATCAGCATATGGCGGAACTGGTGGGCGATGGCGAACACCGGCGGTTGCACTTCAGCAGCGGCGCCGAGGAGCAGGCCGCCACCGCTCAGCGGGTTCAGGGACCCGCGGGCACCGAGCCGGTGATCACGCCGATGCAGGGCGTGCTGGTGGAATACATGGTGGCGGAAGGCGATACCGTGCGTGAAGGTCAGCCGGTGGCCTTCGTCGAGGCAATGAAGATGCAGCACCAGGTGGTGGCCTCGATGAGCGGCATCGTGCGCCTGTGCGCGTTGGACGTGGGCGACGCGGTTGGCAAGGACGAACCGCTGTTGTTCGTGGAGCCGGCGGAAGTGGGCGGCGAGCAGGGGATCGAGGAAGAGGACATCGATCTGGATTACATCCGCCCGGACCTGGCGCGGCTGAAACAGCGGCTGGCGCTGCTGGAGGATGAGAACCGTCCCGACGCGGTGGCCAAGCGCCGTCGCACCGGCCAGCGTACCGCCCGCGAGAACGTGGCGGCGATTTGTGATGCGGACAGCTTCATCGAATACGGCGGGCTGACCATCGCCGCCCAGAAGGCCCGCCGCAGTGTCGAGGATCTGATCAAGAATACCCCGGCGGATGGCATGGTCACCGGCATTGGTTCGGTGAACGGCGATCTGTTCGACGACAGCAACAGCCGCTGCGTGGTGCTGGCCTACGATTACACCGTGCTGGCCGGTACCCAGGGCACCATGAACCACAAGAAAACCGACCGTATTCTGGAGGTAGCGGAGAAGCACCGGCTGCCGGTGATCTTCTTCGCCGAAGGCGGCGGCGGCCGTCCCGGTGATACCGACAACGCCACCAAGGTGGCGGGTCTGGATGGCCCCAGCTTCCTGCAATACGCGCGCCTCAGCGGTCTGGTGCCGCGCATTGCCGTGGTGTCCGGACGCTGCTTCGCCGGCAACGCGGTGTTCGCCGGCTGTAGTGATCTGATGATCGCCACCGAGAACGCCTGCATCGGCATGGCCGGCCCGGCGATGATCGAAGGCGGTGGCCTCGGTTCCTTCCGCCCCGAGGAAGTGGGGCCGGTGTCGGTGCAGCGCCACAACGGTGTGATCGACTGCGTGGTCAAGGATGAGGAAGAAGGCGCCGCCCTGGCGAAGAAGCTGATGGGCTACTTCCAGGGGCCGGTGGCCAACTGGGACTGCGAGGATCAGCGCTGGTTGCGCCGGGCTATTCCGGAAAACCGGCTGCACGCCTACGACGTACGCTCGCTGATCCGCACTCTGGTGGACAGCGATTCCTACCTGGAACTGCGGCCGGACTTCGCGCCGGGCATGATCACCGCCTTTATCCGCATCGAGGGCCGTCCGCTGGGACTGATCGCCAACGACCCGAAAGTGCTGGGGGGCGCCATCGATGCGCCGGGGGCGGACAAGGCGTCCCGCTTCATGCAACTGTGCGATGCCTTTGGCATCCCGATGTTGAGCTTGTGCGATACCCCCGGATTCATGGTCGGCCCGGACGAAGAAAAGACCGCCACCGTGCGTCACACCTGCCGCATGTTCGTCACCGCCGCCAGCCTGTCCGTGCCGCTGTTCTCCATCGTGCTGCGCAAGGGGTATGGATTGGGCGCCCAGGGCATGACGGGCGGTTCTTTCCATGCGCCGTTCTATTGCGCTTCCTGGCCCACCGGCGAATTCGGCGGCATGGGGCTGGAAGGAGCGGTGAACCTGGCGTACCGCAAGGAACTGGATGCCCAGGAAACGCCGGAAGAACGCCAGGCGTTGTACGAGAAACTGGTGGCTCAGCTGTATGAGAAAGGCCAGGCGCTGAGCATGGCCGCGGCGCTGGAAATCGATGCCGTGATCGATCCGGTGGATACCCGTGCCTGGGTGATGCGCGGCCTGCGCGCGCAACCGCCGGAAGGCATGGCGCCGATCGCCGGCAAGCGGCGGCCGATGATCGATACCTGGTAAAAAGAGACGCCACCACGCAACACGCAATCACGCTGGTACGCGACCAATCGACTTTTGTTTTTCCTGCGTGTAAGCGTGTTGCGTGGTGGCGTGTATGCGTTTTGGGGCTCAACTCACTATATTCAACAATGGCTCCCCCCGCGCGATCCGCCCCACCTGGTCGCGCAGGAACGCCGACAGCCGGGGTTTCAGTGCCTCGCTGCGGCCGCCCACGTGTGGTGTGATCAGGGTGTTCGGCGCGTCCCACAGCGGATGATCCCCAGGCAGGGGCTCCGGCTCCACCACATCCAGAGCGGCACGCAGCCGTCCGCTTTGCAGTTCCGCCAGCAGGGCATCAGTGTCCACCACCGGGCCTCGTGCCACGTTCACCACCAGTGCGCCATCGGGTAGCCGCGCCAGAAAATCGGCGTTCACCAGATGGTGGGTGGCGTCGTTAAGCGGGGTGATCAGCACCACGATTTCCGCTTGCGGCAGCAGTGCCGGCAATTCGGTGTTGGCCTGGATGACGCCCAAATCATCTTCCCGGGCTTTCTGTCCCACCCGCAGCAATGTCACGCCGAACGGCAGCAATCGTTCGGCGATGGCACGGCCGATACCGCCAGCGCCGATGATCAGTACGGTGCGGTCCACCAGTCCCGGTGTTTGTTTCGGCGCCCAGCGATGGGCTTTTTGATCCACGGCAAAATCAAAGAGTGACCGCTGGCCCGCCAGGATCAGGCCCAACGCCAGTTCGGCGGTGGCTTCCGCGTGCAGGCCATAGGCGTTGGCCACGGTGGCGCCGCCGGCGGCCTCGACAAAGCCGTCATAACCGGTGGATTGAGTCTGCACCAGTTTCAGATTGGGGAGTTGCCCCAGCCGCGCCAGCCCGGCCTCGCCGGCGGGATGATGAAACACCACCGCGTCGATCTCCCCAGCCGGGATCGGCGGGTCATCGCGCAGATCCCACTTCACCAGACGTAGCGGTCCCGCCACATCCTGCACGGTATCCATATGCCAGGAGGTGGGCAGGGCAAGGGTGTTGATGTCCAGAGTGGTCATGATGGTTTCCCTTTGGCGGCAATAGGACAAGAGGGTTTCCATTGTAGGGGAAGTGGGGATCGGGTACAGCGCGGGCGAACCGGTCCTGGGGAAAGGATCAAAGGTTCCGTCCGCCAGCCGAATGCTCTATAACGAGGGGCTGTTGCATAACGATAGCGGAGAGAGCTTGTGTCTGAACGGCCCATATCAGAACGGGGAGCAGAACGGAGAGCAGAGCGGGCAGACGAGGTCGACCCGGAGGGCTTGCTTGAGTATTCCGTGGTCTTCACCGACCGCTCCCTGAACCATATGTCCCAGGCCTTCCAGGCGGTGATGCGGGATATTTCCGGGACCCTGCGGCAGGTCTACAACGCCGCCTCGGTGGCGGTGGTGCCCGGAGGGGGAAGTTACGGCATGGAGTCAGTGGCCCGTCAATTCGCCACCGGCAAGAAGGTGCTGGTAATCCGGAACGGATTTTTCAGCTATCGCTGGAGCCAGATCTTCGAGATGGGCGCGATTCCCGCCGAGGAGATCGTGATGAAGGCGCGGATGGTGTCCGATCAGCCCCAGGCGCCGTTCGCCCCGCCCCCCATTGATGAAGTGGTGGCGCGTATTCGCAGCGAAAAGCCGGATCTGGTGTTCGCCCCTCACGTGGAAACCGCCGCCGGCCTGCTGTTACCGGATGACTACCTGCAAGCCGTGGCCGCCGCGGTGCACGAGCATGGCGGCCTGTTTGTCCTGGACTGCATTGCCTCGGGGACTTTGTGGGTGGATATGGCCGCCAACGGTGTCGACGTCCTGATCAGCGCGCCGCAAAAAGGCTGGAGCTCCTCGCCGTGCAGCGCCCTGGTGATGTTCGGTGAAGAGGCGGCCAAACGTCTGGAGGAGACACAAAGCACCAGCTTTGCCATGGATCTGCTCAAGTGGCGGCGGATCATGGAAGCCTACGAAAACGGTGGTCATGCCTACCATGCCACCATGCCCACCGACGCCTTGCGCAAATTCCGCGATGCCATGCTGGAAACCCGGGACGCCGGCTTTGAGGCGGTCCGCGAGAAGCAATGGGAGCTGGGGCGCCGGGTGCGGGAGCTGTTCGCGGAACGGGGGCTGGCCAGTGTGGCGGCGCCGGGATTCGAAGCGCCGGGTGTGGTGGTGTGCTACACCGAGGATGACGGGATGCATAACGGCAGCAAGTTCATCGCCGAGGGCTTACAGACCGCCGCCGGTGTGCCGCTGATGTGTGATGAACCGGCCGGATTCAAGACTTTCCGCGTGGGCCTGTTCGGCCTGGACAAGCTGGGTGACGTGGACCGGGCGGTGCGGCGTTTGGCCGAGGCGTTGGACAACATTTAACGATCCGATGCGGTAATCATGATGTCGCGCAAGGACAAGTCGGCGTAATTGGTATACTCTTTCTCGCACTTTGTATACGCGTGCGGAGGTTCCAATATGCTGAAAGTCCTGGCCAGCAGTGTTTTGCTGCTCATGAGTGTGTATGCCTACGCCGGCGCCGATGCGATCCAGGGTATCTGGGAAACGGAAGACGGCGGCTACGTCTATATCCACCCGGAAGGCGACACCTGGGTGGGTACCGTAGTGGGGTCCCGGGCCGGTGAAGCTCGCTACGATGCCAAGAATCCCGACGAGAACCTGCGTGACCGGCGCCTGCTGGGTGTGAACGTGGTCACCGGCCTGAAGTACGATGGCGACAACCGTTGGGACGATGGCGAGGTCTACTCGCCGGATAACGGCAAAACCTACGATCTGAGTGCGGAGCTGAAGGATCAGGATACCCTGAAGGTGCGCGGTTACATCGGTATCAGTCTGCTTGGCCGCAGCCAGACCTGGCAGCGCATCGACGAAAGCGCGCCGCACGTGCAGAAGGAATTCCTGCAGTAATATTGGCAACACGCGTATTCGCTGCCAAGGCAGCTCCCACAAGAGGGCTACGAAGCCGCTGTGGGGAGCTGCCTTGGCAGCGAATGGCGTGCTTGCGGGCAGCCCTTCTCCCTTAACCCTCCTTCCTCAATTCCCCTTCCACGAAGTGCGCGACCATGTCGCCCAGCCCTTTGACCAGTTCCTCGAAACCGATGGTGGGGTTGGGCTCGCTCAGATAGCGCAATACCGTGAAGACGCCGCCATTGATCATGATATAGCCCATCGCCGGCAGATTGCCCAGACGCGCCAGTTGCGGGTGATGAATCACATACTGCAGTAGCAGGTTCATCAGCAGCCGCTGGATCGGCTCCATGTAATTGCGGGGCGCGAAGTAGGCGGCGTAGCTCATGTAACGCAAGTAGCGGCCGTGGTTTTTTTCCAGCAGGTCCCGGAACCCGAACAACAATTCCTTGATCAGGTCGCGGATTTCCATCTTCACCAGCGCCGGTGTCATCGGTTCCACCATGGCCACCACCTCCGCCACCATGTGGTGGTGCATGGCTTCGAACACCTCCTCCTTATTGGCGAAGTACTCGTAAAGTGAGCCAACGCTCACTCCCGCCAGATCCGCTATATGGCGCGTGGTCGTGCCCTGCACCCCGTGCTCCGACAAGGACAGGAAGCCAGCCTCGACAATGGCATTGACGGTGGCTTTGGCGCGCGGCTGGCGGGGCGTGCGTGGCATCTGAGCTCCTCATTGGCGTTAGCGGCGGGAATCCGAATTGAATCCGAACAAACAGTCGGCTTAATTTGCCATTACTGAATGTGACGGTCAATTTGTCATCGTTGTCGCGAGGAGCCGGCATGCCCCAACAACATTTGTCCCATGGCGCCCGCGCGGTGGTAACCGGAGCAGGTAGCGGCATTGGTCGTGCGTTCGCGCTGGCTTTGGCCAAGCGTGGAGGCCGCGTGGTCTGCGCCGATCTGAATATGGCCGCCGCGGAGAATACGGTGGCGATCATCGAGCGGGCGGGTGGCCACGGTCTGGCCGTGTCCTGCGACGTGTCCGAACTGGCGGCGGTGGAACGCCTTGCCGCCGAGGCCGTCGACTGGTTCGGAGAGTCTCCCAATCTGGTGATCAACAACGCCGGCGTCGGCGCCGGCGGCAAGGCCATCGGCGATATGTCGATGGCGGACTGGAAGTGGGTTCTGGATGTGAATATGTGGGGCGTGATTCACGGTTGCCATGTATTCACGCCGTTGCTGCGCGAGCTGCCGCGGGCGGGCGTGATCAATGTCTGTTCCACCGCCAGCTTCGCCGCCGCGCCGCGCATGGGCGCTTACAACACCAGCAAGGCCGCGGTACTGGCGCTATCGGAAACTCTGGCGGCGGAAAACGCCGGCAGCGGTCTGCGCGTGACCGCTCTGTGTCCCACTGTGGTGAAAACCAACATCTTCAGCGCCGGTCGCATCGACCAGGCACTTACCCCGTTCATGGACCGGATTATCTCGCTCACCGGCGTATCCGCCGAGAGTGTGGCGGCCACGACTCTGAAAGCCCTTGATCGTGGCCGCTTCTATGTCATGCCGCAATTTGATGCCCGGCTGATCTGGCGTGCCAAACGCTTCCTGCCGGTGACCTACACCCGTGGCGCCAGCCTGCTCGGCAGGCTGGTCAGCGAACGCCTCAAAACCAACCCGGCTCAGTAACAGGCCCACTCAGTAACAGGAGAGCCAAAATGGCGAATATCGATCTGGACAAAATGCTGGCCAAGGTGAAAAGCAGCCAGTGGGCGCTGGCGGACATCGACTGGGACGCCCCTGGCGCGGACCTGATCACCGCAGAACAGTGGCCGAAACTGAAAGCGTTCATGGCCGACCTGATGTGGATCGAACATGTGGGCGCCCGTGGTTTCGCCGCCATGGCCAAGAAGGCGCCGGATGACACCCTCAAGCAAATCTATACCTATTTCCACGCCGAGGAGCAGCGCCACGCCAATGCGGAAATGGCATTGATGAAACGGTGGGGCATGCTCGATGGCGATGAGCTGCCGGAACCCAACAAGAACCTGAAGCTGGTGATCCAATGGCTGGATAAATACAGCGATGACATGCCGCTGGAAGTGCTGGGGTCGGTAATCCCGATGCTGGAGATTGCCCTGGATGGCGCGCTGTGCACCTTCCTGCTGGATACAGTGGACGATCCGGTGTGTCACCAGGCGTTTGCCCGTATCAACGACGATGAATCCCGGCATCTGGGGGTTGGTTTCCACGTTCTGGAAATGCAGGGGCGCGGTGACCTCTATATCAAGGCATTGAAAACCGTGGCCACGGTGCTCGATCCACGTCTGATTCTCGGCATCGCGTCCTATGTACCGCTGCTGAATCGCATGCGTGACAACGTGGTGGCCATGGGGCTGAGCGAAGAGAAGCTCTATGCCTGCATGAAAAAGTTCGAGCGCATCGGCGGACGCACCGCTCAGGGGCGCCGCAATCCCTGGTATCAAATCATCAGCCGCCACGGCCGCATGGTGGTGAACCGCGATAACCGGACTTATCACGCTCCGGTGGATCTGATGGTCCGGTTGACGGATTACATTCCGGAGCGGCTCATGCCCTCGCGGGTACCCACCTGGGTCAAGGGCATCAGCTACCGGCCCACCGCCTGAGCCCGGATGCGCCATCCACTATCCGATTGTCTGACACATTGAACGGATCGTCATGAGCAACGAGAACCAGCAGAATCAGGACACTACCGCGCCGGCTCCAGCGGCGAAAAAGAAAAAGGTCGCCACTCGCAAGACGGCGGCCAGGCCGGCGGCGAAGAAAGCCGCCGTGAAGCGTAAAACCACGGCAAGGAAGAAAGCCACGGCCGCCAAATCCAGCCGCCGTAGCACCGCCCAAAGCAAACGCAATGTGGTGAAAGAGGCGTCCGTGGTCATCGTCGGCGCCGGCTTTGCCGGTCTGGGCATGGCGATCCGGCTTCGTCAGGCGGGCGTGGATGATTTCGTGCTGTTGGAGCGTGCCGAGAAGGTGGGCGGCACCTGGCGTGACAACACCTATCCGGGCGCCGCCTGCGATATTCCTTCTCACTTGTATTCCTATTCCTTCGCGCCGAATCCGCATTGGTCCCGGCACTTTTCCGGCAGTGACGAGATCCTGGGTTACATCGAGCACCTGGTGAAACAGTACGGTTTGCGTGACAAGATTCACTTCCAGCAGGACGTCACCGATGCGCGCTTCGATGAAACGAAAGGCCAATGGCGTGTGGATACCCGCCAGGGCGATGTCTGGCAGGGACGGGCGGTGGTCATGGCCCAGGGGCCGCTGTCCAATGCCAGTTTCCCGGACATCGAAGGTCTGAGTGACTTTAAAGGCAAGCGCCTCCACAGTGCCCGCTGGGATCATGATTACGATTTCTCCGGCAAGCGGGTGGCGGTGATCGGCACTGGTGCCAGCGCTGTGCAGATCGTTCCGGAATTGGCGAAAACCGCCGGTATCCTGAAAGTGTTTCAGCGCACTCCGGCCTGGGTGATTCCACGCCCGGATTACGCCACTCCGGACTGGAACAAAGCGCTGTTCGAGAAGCTGCCGCTGACCCGTAAGGCCATGCGCCAGGCGCTGTACTGGACGCATGAAACCATGGCGCTGGCGGTGATCTGGAATTCGCCGCTGACGCGCCTGGCGGAGCGACTCAGCCTGATACACCTGCGTAGCCAGGTGAAGGACGACTGGATGCGCCGGCAATTGACGCCGGATTTCCGCATCGGCTGCAAACGGGTTTTGCTCTCCAACGATTACTATCCGGCCCTGCAACGGGACAATGTGGACCTGATCACCTGGCCCATCGCCCGCATCGCCGAGAACGGTGTCCGCACCTGTGACGGCATCGAACACCAATTCGATTGCATCGTCTTCGCCACCGGTTTTGATGTGCCCAAGAGCGGCACGCCGTTCCCGATCCGCGGTCTCAATGGCCGTGAGCTGGGAGAGGAGTGGTCCGGCGGCGCGCGGGCCTACAAGAGCGTCAGTGTGGCCGGCTATCCGAACCTGTTCTTTACCTTCGGACCCAACTCCGGTCCCGGTCATAATTCGGCGCTGGTTTATATGGAAGCGCAACTGGACTATGCGGTGGCGGGCATTCGCCGCATTCTCGACCATGACCTGAAGATCCTGGACGTGCGCGAGAGTGTTCAGCAGCGCCATAATCGCCATTTGCAAAAGCGGCTGGCCAGGACCAACTGGAACTCCGGGTGTAAAAGCTGGTACCTGACGGAAGATGGCTATAACGCCACCATGTACCCGGGCTTCGCCAGCCAGTACCGCCGTCAGATGGCCCGGTTCGTGGATCAGCACTATCGGCGGGTGCCGCAAACCGGGAACGCGTGAGTCGGGGGACTCTTATCAGGGAGGGAGAGCCGGCGGTCAGCGTTCCAGGACACGGAGAAGCACGGTCCTGGAACGCTGACCGCCGGCTCTCCACGAGCTCTGAAACCCTTCGCTTCGAATCAACCCGGACAAGCTCCTACAGCGGCCTTGTAGCCAGGTTTGTGGCACGACGAATCGTTCGAGGGTTATAAGCGGTTTACGTATACTCTCTGAAACACGGCGCTACGAGCGCGGGGTGGAGAGGAGCCTGAGGTGGAACTTCCGGAAAGCATGGAACTGATTCGCCGCTTTTCCAGCGCGGGGTTTGGCCTTGGGGAGTCCACGCGCTCGCACAGCGAGGTCCTGGAAAAGGAAAAGAAGCGGAGATTGCCCGAGGAGTTCCGTTGCTATATCGACCAGTTCGCCCCTGAACAGAGCCAGTATTTCACCAAGGTGGGAAACCCGCTTCTGCTGTATGGGGGAGCGTCATTGTCCCATTGCGGATTCCATCGGGCAGTTTCTGGTCTGCTCCGCGGCGATGCATCATGCGCTGGAGGAAATTCCGGTCGACGATCCGATCATCGACGATGAGCGTGGTTTCAATCTTTGTGATCAATGCGCGGACTGGCTTTTTCCGTTCATGAAGACCCATGCCGGGCGGTATTATGACGACTGGGTGTCGATCTTCGACAATCATTGATACAGGAACTGGTTTTCAGGGTGGGGCATGGGACAACGCTTCAGACACATCGCGGACAGTGCTCTGGAACCCTGTGAAGGCACGGTCTGCCATCATTGCGAGCGTGACGACCGTCCGATCTTCGAATACTCCGGCCGAATTGTTGACCCGAAACTGGCCGCCGATCCGGCGCTGGCCGAGGAGGAACCGGAGGTGTCGGAGTTATGTGCCGACTGTATTCTCGGCGGTAATGTGGTGCGTGACATGGATGACCGTTTGCGCGCCTTGGTCGACAAACTCTCCGATTCGCGGCGGCTATGGCGGGAGTTTCAGCAGTTGCCGGAGATTCCGCTGTTTCTGCAGGGGTTCGACTGGCCTCTGTGTTGTGGTGATTGGTGTGAGTTGGTCGGTTGCGCGGACAACCCTCGGAGTTTGGTTGAACGCCACGAGCAATCCCGCGCCTGGGATCGGGGGCCCACCTCCTATCGCCGTGATTTCAGGAGAGACGGCGCTCCGGAATCCCTGCGGGAAATTTCGTTCTTCCGCTGCCACCATTGCCGGCGGGAAACGCACATCGACCAGTTCACCTGATTCGAATGTCCCACTCAAATACCGGTAACCGCGAAATCCAGGGCCGCGATGATGTTTTCCTTGAAATGCGCAAGAGAACCGACGGGGGCATCGAGACGCTTCACCGGCAGGGAAGAAATCTGAGGTGTCAGCAACAGTAGCACCTCATCTTCAAAATGGATTTCCGGGGTCAGTCCCCGCATGGACTGGTCGCCAAAGGCAGAGCACTTGGCCAACGGAATGACGATGCGTGTCGCCAGATCGGCCAGAATGGGACTCTGTATATCCACCAGGTAGGGGTAGAGGGTTCTGCTGGTATTGCTCGGATTGCGGTAAACGTCGAACTGGGCCATCAAAATTCCCGAAACTCATCTCCGAAACAGCCGTGCTGCTCAACGCTCTCGTTATACTTCCTGATTGCTGCCCGGTTCTCCTCGACCCAGCGAGCGCCCTCGTGCCGGGCCAGTTCTTCCCTGAGTGCCCGCTCCAAAGTGGCTGACAGATTGATATTGAGGGCTCGGGTCTTCTTGAGAAGGTCACTGTTGATGGACAAATTAGCTGCTTTCTTGGGGGCCGTGGTGTCGTAGATGTCGTCCATTGCAGCCTCCATGAGCGCTGTGGGTAACGTTCCTGAAGTGTATGCGCATTGGTATGCGCATAAAAGACGCTGGCGGCGGGACGCTCTGCCGTCGCCAGACATCACAGCGTGAAATACACCGCCGTGGCACCGCGGTTTTCCCGCGCCCGGCGCAGTTCTTCCCGTGCCACGGTGCGCAGATGCACCTCATCCGGACCGTCCATGAAGCGCAGGGCGCGGCCCCAGGTCCACAGATAGGCGAGCGGTGTATCGGGGCTGAGGCCCATGGCGCCGAAGATCTGCATGGCCCGGTCCAGTACCCGGGTTTGCAGGCGTGCGGCCACCACCTTGATGGCGGATACCGCCACCCTGGCGGCCGGGTTGCCGTGGTGGTCCATCCGCCAGGCCGCCTGGAGAACCAGCAACCGGGCCTGATCGATCTCCAGCCGGCTCTCGGCGATCCAGTCGCGGATGTTGTCGAAATCGCACAGAAACCTGCCGAAGGCGCGTCGCTCCAGCGCCCGCTCGCACATCATCTCCAGAGCCAGCTCGCATTGCCCGATGGTGCGCATGCAATGGTGCACGCGGCCCGGGCCGAGCCGGGCCTGGGCCATGGCGAAGCCGGCGCCGGGCTCGCCAAGCAGAAACTCCACGGGCAGCCGCACCTGACGAAACAATAACTCGCAGTGACCTTCCGGGGAGTGGTGCTGCAGGATGGGAATGTTGCGTTCCACGCTCACACCCGGGGTATTGAGAGGCACCATGATCATGGAATGCTGGTGGTGGGGGCCGCCGCCGTCATGGTCATCACAACGCGCCAGCACGATGGCGAAATCGCAGCGGGGGTGGGCGGCGCCGGTGATAAACCACTTGCGGCCATCCAGTACATAGTGATCGCCCTCCCGGCGCAGAGTGGTGGCGATGTTGGTGGCGTCGGAGGACGCCACGTCCGGCTCGCTCATGGCGAAACAGGATCTTACCTCGCCTTCCAGCAGGGGGCGCAGCCAGCGGTCGTACTGCGCCGGGGTGGCGAAACGGTGCAGTAATTCCATGTTGCCGGTGTCCGGAGCGCTGCAATTGAACACCTCCGCGGCCCATGGGATGCGGCCCATGATTTCCGCCAGCGGCGCGTAGTCCAGGTTGTCCAGGCGGGTGCCGGGTTCCTCCTCGCGAAGCTCGGGCAGGAACAGGTTCCACAGGCCGTCTTCCCGGGCCTGGAGCTTGAGCGGATCGATCACCGGGAGAGGGTATTCTCCGGCGTTGGCCAGCCGGTGCCATTCCGCGTTGCGGGGCAGCACCCGGCGTCGCATGAACTGCTGCATCACGTCCTGGACCTGGCGGCTGTATTCGGAGAATTCGAACTCCATGGGGCGCTCCTCGCTGATTGGACTCTTCAGCCTAGGGCAGCGGGACGGCGGGCCTTTTGATGATGATCAAGAAAGCGGCCGGCACGGCGGGTTCGAGTGTGACCTACCGGCTGGCAGGTATGGCGGTCACTGTCATTTCCTTGTCACGGTAATCCCGCCGGGGGCCTGCCATAATCGAGCGGCTTTTTGCACTCCCCGGAGGTATCCATGAGTTCCCCCATGCTGGAACGGCTGGTGGCCGTGGCCTGTGACCAGGATTGTCAGGCCCTTGCATCGTTGATGGATCAACAGCAATTGACACCGGAACAGGTTCACTCCTTACGTGTGCTGATCAAGCGGCAGCGCGCGTTGTGGCAACTGATATCCACCCAGGGAGAGAGCAAACGCGCGCAGAAACAGGACAAGGCCCTGCGTGCCGGAGCCAGACTGCTGGCCGCTTCCCGTGATCGCCAGGTCACCGAGGAGACGCTGGCCGCGTTGAAGCAGACCACGCGGCGGGATTATGAGCTGGAGGCCCTGGAGCGGGTGACGGCCTGGCTGGCGGAGGAGCAAAGCGATCCGATGGCGCCGTCGGTGCCGGAAGCGCTGCCGCTGGTGTTCCAGGAAGACCTGGACGCCTGGCAGGCACTCAAGCGCAAGGGGGAGGATCAGGATGTAATCCGCAAGGGTTACCTCACTCTCTATCGGCAATTACGCCAGCAGGCTCTGGAGACGCTGTCCGAGGGCAAGGATGAGGACTGGCACCGTCTGCGCCGCGACGTGAAATACCTGCAGTATCAACTGGAGCCCCTGGGCGGCACGCTGGCGGACGCCGAGGTGGATATAAAGCGGATTCGCAAACTGGGCAGCCAGCTTGGCGACTTGCACGATCTGCATATGCTCGGTGACCAGCTCAAACGCCGCCTCAAGAAAACCGGAGACGCGGAGCTCCGTGAAGCCTTGGTCTGTGTACGCCAACTGACGGCCCGTCGCGAAGAGAGGGTGATGACGGAGTGTCGGCAGCGTACCCGCCGTGTGTTTGAACTGAAGCCGAAAATGCTACGACAGGCCCTGGAGCAGCTCGCCCTTCCCGTCTGAGCTTTCTCCGGGGTGATCGGCGGTCGGAATGGCTCCGGCGCCGGTCCGGTTCCGGCGTCCTCATGGCGCAAACGTCCTTTACATCAGTCAATGTCATGGACATTGGCCGCAGCGCCCCGATTGGGCCACCCGCTTGGCCGTAGCGCCGATGATTCGGCACCATCCGACCTTCCGATCCCCCTTGGGATACCCGCATTATGGGCCAATGTCACGAGCCACTGCCCCGCCCGCGCGAGGAGGACGGCTCAGCCCATACGGCGGAGAGAATCATGTCCAACAACCACTTCGATGTTCTGATCATTGGCGCCGGCCTGTCCGGTATCGGCGCCGCCTGTCATTTTAGCCGCCAATGCCCGGAGCGCAGCTACGCCATTATCGAGCGTCGTGAGCGCATGGGAGGCACCTGGGACCTGTTCCGTTATCCGGGGATCCGTTCCGACTCGGACATGTTCACCCTGGGCTACAACTTCCGTCCCTGGACCGAAGCCAAGGTGCTGGCGGACGGGCCGTCGATCCGCAATTACATCGTCGAAACCGCCAAGGAATACAAGGTCGAAGATAAAATCTGCTACGGCCGCAAGATGACCGGCGCGCGCTGGTCCTCATCACAGAACCGCTGGACCGTGGACCTGGTCCGCGAGGAAGACGGCGGTGCCGAGCAGGTCACCTGCCAGTTCTTGTATTGCTGCACCGGTTACTACAACTATGATGCCGGCTATACCCCGGATTTCCCCGGCGTGGACGACTTCAAAGGTCAACTGGTCCATCCGCAGAAATGGCCCGAGGACCTGGATTACTCCGGCAAGAAAGTGGTGGTGATCGGCAGCGGCGCCACCGCCGTGACGCTGGTGCCGGCGATGTCGGAGAAAGCGGGCAGCATTACCATGCTGCAGCGCTCGCCCACCTACGTGGCCACGGTGCCACAGGAAGACCCGATCTCCGTCAACCTGCGCCGATTTCTGCCGGAAATGGCGGTGTACCGTCTGGCCCGGGCGCGCAATATCGCGCTGCAGCGCATGGTCTTCAAACTGTCCAAGCAGCGGCCGAAGCTGGTGCGGCGCGCCCTGCTGGCCGCCGCCCGCCGTCAGCTGGGCTCCGAGTTCGACATGACCCACTTCAAACCCCAGTACAACCCTTGGGACGAGCGCCTGTGCGCGGTCCCCAACGGCGATTTGTTCAAGGTGCTGCGCAAGGGCAAGGCGGACGTGGTGACCGATCATATCGATACCTTCACCGAGAAAGGCATCCGTTTGAAATCCGGCAAGGAACTGGAGGCCGACATCATCATTACCGCCACCGGTCTGGATCTGCAGTTGCTGGGCGGCGCCAGCCTGACCGTGGACGGCGAAGAGGTGGTGCCCAAGGACACCCTGGTGTATCGCGGACTGATGCTGCGTGACGTGCCCAACATGGCGCTGGTGTTCGGCTACACCAATTCCTCCTGGACTCTGAAGGCGGATCTGGTCAGCGAGTATGTATGCCGCCTGCTCAACTATATGGCGCGCAATGGTATTGAACGGGTGACGGCGCGTGATGAGGAAGGCTGCGATACCGACGATAATTTCGTCGGCCTGCAATCCGGCTATGTACAGCGCGCCGCCGATCGCCTGCCCCGCCAGGGCAGCAAGGCGCCCTGGCAGGTGCTGAACAACTACTTCAAGGATCTGCCGGCGTTACGGTTCGGGCGCATCGAGGACGACACCCTTGAGTTCTCGCCAGCCCCGGCCAGCCGCCGTCGTGGTGGTTTGCTGGCGATGCTGCGTAACTGACGCTTACCGCCGCCGCGCGGTCAGCACTTCGCGTAACACCAGGTTCTCGATGCGGAACGGCACCGACATGTGATCCTCGTCCTCGATCACGGTGACGCTGCTGCGCAACCCGTGCGCCGATAGCGGCTGCAGCCGCTTTTGCAGCGCCACGGTGTTTTGCACTTCCTGAGGCGAATCCCGCTCCGCCACGATCAACGCCAGACTGGTATGTGTCACATCGATCGTCCGGTCCATCACCTGTTTGGTGAAACGCCGCTCCGGTGGCAACAGATAATGGTCGTGCCACCACAGGCTGGGGCTGGCGGAAACGATGTGATCGAACAGCTCCGGCCGGGAGAACAGCGCGTAAACCGCGAACATGCCGCCAAATGAATGGCCATAGAGGCTTTGTTGATCCTCGTCCACGGTGTAGTGCTTTGCTACTTTTGGCATCAGCGTCCGCTCAATGAAATCCAGCAATTGATCCTGGCCGCCCTGGGGCGGGTCATTGCGATCCTCGGGAACCGGCGGTGAAAAATCATAGGAACGGCGCAGAAAGTTGAGCGGTTTATCGCCGGGGTAACCGATGCCGACGATGATGGCCTTCCGGTACGCCTTTTGTGCCCGTTTCGCCTCGTGCAGCGATGCGAAATAGGCGTTGGCGTCCAGCACATACAGCACCGGGTAGCCACCGGTGTAGGGCAGTTCCCCTTCCGGTTCGCTGATCATGATGCGGTAGGGGTGACCCTCGGCATTGGTGAGCCGCCATTCCTTGGTGCCGCTCAAGGTTACCGGGGCGTCGCTGGCGGAGGCGTTTAACGCTACCAGCCCGGTGCAGCAGAGCAGGGCGATCAAGCCGCCGCGGATAATAAACACAACAGACATGGGACGCTCCTACCAGCGATAGCTGACGCTGCCGATCACGCTGCGGCCTTCACCGCGATAGCAGTAGCCGGCCTCGCAGGCGATGTATTGTTTGTCGAACACATTTTTGGCATTGACGCCGATACGGAAGCCGGCGAGTGCGCCGTGCAGATCATAGTGGGCGCCGAGATCCACCAGCGTGTAGGCCTCGTTCTTGTCGTCGTTATTGCTGTCGCTGTAGTTGCTGCCCACATAGCGGGCGCCACCGGCCACGCCGAGGCCATCCAGGACACCGCCGTACTGGCGATATTCCAGCCACAGGCTGGCCAGATGGCGGGGTCGGTTGATCGGGTCCTTGCCTTCGTCGCCGTCGTTGCTTTTGGTCACCTCGGCATCGTTGAAGGCATAGCTGGCGGTCATGCGCAGCGCCTCGTTGATGTCGGAAACCGCTTCCAGCTCAACGCCCCGGGAACGCTCCTCGCCGGTCTGCAGGTGGTTCAGTGCATTGTCGGGATCACGGGTAAGAACGTTGGTTTGCGTGAGTTGATACACCGACGCGGTGAGCAGGGTGCGGCTGCCCGGCGGCTGGTATTTCACGCCCAGCTCGAACTGTTCGCCCTCGGTGGGTTTGTAGTCCTCACCGTAGAGGTTGGCGCCATTCTCGGGGAGGAAGGACTGGGCGTAACTGGCATAGGGGGCAATGCCGGAATCGAACAGATAGAGGACGCCGGCCTGGCCAGTGGTTTTGTCGTTGTGGCTTTTGTCATGGCTGCCGGCGAGATGGTTTTTCTTGTCGGTGGCGCTCCAGTCCTGGCGGATCCCGGCGGACAGGCGCCAGTTGTCGAGCGCCATTTGATCCATCAGGTACAGACCGCCGCGGTGGGAGGTCCCGGTCTGATCGGTAAACACCGTGCCGGTGGTGGGGTTGGGGACCGGTTGATGGTAATCCGGGTTGGTAATGTCGATGGAGGGCGCCGGCCCGGACGCGTAGACCACGTCGTAATTCAACCAAGTGTAGTCGATACCGGTGAGCAGCGTATGGCGGACCGGCCCGGTATTCAGCTCGGTGACCAGACGGGTGTCGGAGGTAACCGATTCCATGTCTTCGTAGACACCGTAACTGGATCGCGGCAGCAGATTCGGCGTGCTGCTGTCGACGGTGCCGACGGAGAGATACTGGTTGGTGGTATCCACGTTGCCGTAGCGCAGGTTGTGCTGGAAGCGGACACGGTCACTGAAAGCGTGTTCGAATTCGTAGCCCAGGCTCCATTGCCGTTGATCCAGCTTGTCGAACTCTTCGTCGCCGGGCCAGAAACGGGTCAGGGTGTCGCCCTGTTGATAAGGGCGCGGCGCGCCGCTGGTGAGGCGGTCACTGTACTGCGCCAGCAGCGTGAGGTGGGTGTCATCGTCGATGCGCCAGCTCAGGGATGGCGCCAGCAGGGTAATGTCGTTGTCCACTTGCTCGATGTCGGTTTCGGCGTCACGGGCGACACCGACCAGCCGGTAAAGCACATCCGCGTTCTGGTCCAGTTTGCCGCCGACATCGAACTGGCCCTGCAGGTGATCATTGTTGCCGGCCTGCAATTCCACTTCCTTGCGTGCCGACAGGCTGGGTCTTTTGCTGACCCGGTTGACCATGCCGCCGGGGCTGATCTGGCCGTACAACACTGAAGCGGGGCCCTTGAGAATTTCCACCCGCTCCAGCGCATAGGGTTCACTGGTGTAGTAGGACAGCCAGCCGGTGTTGGGCTGGCGCAGCCCGTCCAGGAAATCGGCGTTGGTGGTGGCCGGGTAGCCGCGCACATTGATCTGGTCGAAACGCGGATCCAGGCCGGCGCCGCCGACGCTGACTCCGGCGGTGTAGGCCACCGCTTCCTCGACACTGGTGGCTTTGCGGTCGGCGATCTGATCGGCGGTGACCACGCTGATACTCTGCGCGGTTTCCAGAACAGGGGTGTCGGTTTTGGTGGCGGTACGGCTGTAGCCGGCCTGATAGCCGTCCACCGGATCGACACCATTGGCGCCGCCGGGCTGTCCCCGCACGGTGACCGGATCCAGTAAGTGCGGCCGGGTGTCCTGTTGGACCGGAACCACCACATAGCCGCTGCGGCCCTGCTCCACGGTGAGCCCGGTGCCGGCCAGTAATTGCGCCAGGGCTTGCGCCACCGAGGCGGGCCCTTGCAGGCCCTGGGTCCGCCGGTCTTTGACCAGGTCCGGGGAAAAGGACAGGGTGATGCCGGTTTGCTGGGCGAACCGGCTCAGCGCGGGCGCCAGTGGGCCGGCGTCAATGCGGATGTCGCGCAGGGCCGTGGAGGGCGGCGTCTGCACGGAGTCAGCGGCCAGCGCGGGGCCGCAGCCCAGGGTCAGCGCCAGCATGGAGGCGAGGGCGCGCCGGCGCCAATGGCGGTCGCCGGGGCGTTGAGAAGAAGAGAAAAGCATGGTGTCGTTCCGCTGTCGTTTAAGGACGTGTCATCCCGTTAACCGAACGACAGGGGAAAAACCGACAAACTTTCTGATTTCCTGCCAACACCGATGTCTACAACTCGGCGATTGCTGTGGAGCCGCTGTGGGAGCTTGCCTGCAAGCGAATTGGGGACATTTCCAGGAATTCGCTTGCAGGCAAGCTCCCACAGCGGCTTTGTGGTCCCGGCGGTGCTCCGGCGTCATGCTTGGGCCACCACCCGGACCCACAAGGAGGTACGCCAGACCACCTCCACCGGCAGCAGGCGGTCGAGGTCATCCATCAAGGCGTCGGGATGGTCCAACTGGAATACTCCGGAGAGGCGTAAATCCGCCACCGCCGGATCACAACCGGTGTGCCCGCTACGGTAACGGGCCAGTTCGGCGACGAATTCCTCCAGGCGCATGTTGTCCACCACCAGCATGCCGCGAGTCCAGGCGGCCGGCGGATGCGTCGGTGTGGCCAGCGGAGTGACGGCGAAGTCGCCCAGCCGCCAGCGCTCACCGGAGGCGCAAAGCTGCTGTTGGCCCGCGGCGGTGACAGCAGTGACTTCGCCCTGCTCGACCCAGAGGGTGGCGAAATCGCCCTGGTGGTCCCGTAACAGAAACCGGGCCTGCCCGGCCTCGCAGTGACCGAAACGATGTTCCACCCGCAGCGGACGGGGCAGGGCGTAGCCTGCGTCCGTCCCGCTTTCCACCCACATTTCGCCGTGATTCAGCACCAGGCGCCGCTCGCTGTCGCTGTAGCGCACATCCAGGGACGAGCGGGTATTGAGCTGGATGCGGGTACCGTCATCCAGAGTCAGGCGCTGCTGTTCTCCGGCACCGGTACGGTAGTCGGCGTGTAGTGGTGAGTGCCGGTAGGCCAGCCAACCGCCGGGTGCTCCGACCAACAGCGCAAGCAGACTCTTCAGCGTGCGGCGCCGATGCAGGTCGGCGCCGGCGTTGTTCAGCACCGGTAACGCCATGTCCTTGTCCGGCAGGGCATCCAACAGTGAACGGAATTCGCCACGCAGATCGCACAGACGTTCCCAGGCCAGAGCATGGTCGGGATGGCGTTCGCACCAGTCGCGGATGCTCCGCCGCAGGGCCTGGCGATCATCGGTGCCATCCAGGCGCAATTGCCATTGGATGGCGGTGTGCACCACCGATTCCGGCAGGGTCCGGTCGTGGGGCATGGTCAGGCGCCGCCCTGTTCGAAGCGCAGCCGGTAGCAATGCATCAGGGCTTCGGCCACATAGCGCTCGGCGGTGCGGGTGGAGACGCCCAGCTGCTCGGCCACCTGGCGATGATTCTGGCCACCCAACTGATAAAGCAGGAAGGCTCGACGTACCCGGGTCTTCAGGCCGTCCAGCATGGCCGCCACCCGCTCCAGCATTTGCAGGGCCTCGTTACGGGTTTCGGCGGAGGGCGCGTATTCCCGAGGCAACTGTGCCAAGGCTTCCAGGTAGGCTTTTTCCAGAGCGCCGCGGCGCCAGAAATCGACCACCAGCCCCTTGGCGATGGTGCCGAGAAAAGCCCGCGGCGCTTCGTCGGTGACCGGCTTTCCGCGCACCAGCACCCGCACGAAGGTGTCCTGGGCAATGTCGGCGGCCTGCTCGGTGCAACCCAGCTTGCGCCGTAGCCAAAGATGCAGCCAGCCATGATGGTCACGATACAGCTCGGCCAGATGAGACGAATCGATGTCGGTGGCGGGCATGGACAGAGACAGGTGAGTGGCGAAAGTGCGATGCCTGGTAACAGGCGTTGAAAGCACACATTAAACGCGAATCAGTCTCATTACAAGGGCTGGCGATGGGAACGGCCCAACGCGGTTCTTTTCAGTATGAAGAGTCGTGGAGGCCAGGTGCAAAGTTGTTCGCTGGCAAGCCAGCTTCCCACGGAGGTTCAAGAAAGCCACTGTGGGAAGCTGGCTTGCCAGCGAATACGGACTAGTTCAGCAGTTCCGCCTGATCCTTGTCGCGTACCCCGATCAGATAGAGGATGCCGTCCAGGCCCAGCGTGGAGATGGACTGCTCGGCATTCTTCTTTACCAGCGGCTTGGCGCGGAAGGCGATACCAAGACCAGCGGCGCCCAGCATCGGCAGATCATTGGCGCCGTCGCCCACGGCGATAACCTGCTCCAGGTTGATGTTTTCCTGCTTGGCGATCTGTTTGAGCAGTTCCGCCTTGCGTTCGCCGTTGACGATCTGGCCCACCACCCGGCCGGTGACCTTGCCGTCCTCGATTTCCAGTTCGTTGGCGTAAACGTAGTCGATGTTCAAAGTGCGCTTGAGCCATTCGCCGAACCAGGTAAAGCCGCCGGACAGAATGGCGGTGCGGTAGCCCAGGGCCTTGAGGGTGGGGATCAGGCGCTGGGCCCCTTCGGTCAGCTCCAGGCGGTCGCGCACCCGTTCCAAAGCGCTTTCGTCCAGCCCCTTGAGCAGGGCCACGCGAGAGCGGAAGCTCTCATTGAAGTCCAGCTCGCCGCGCATGGCCCGTTCGGTGATGGCGGCCACCTGCTCGCCGACGCCGGCCTCGGCGGCCAGTTCATCGATCACTTCCGAGCGGATCAGGGTGGAGTCCATGTCGAACACCACCAGCCGCCGATTGCGGCGGAAAGCACTGTCACGCTGGAAGGCGATATCCAGGTTGCGTTCGTTGGCGATGGACAGAAAAGCGGCGCGCATGGCCGCCGCGTCCCGGGGCTCGCCGCGCACGGAAATTTCCACGCAGGCGCGGGTGTCCGGGTTTTCCAGCTCGCCTTCCAGGCGAACCCGGCCGGACAGACGGGTCATGCTGTCGATGTTGAGGCCATTGTCGGCCACCACGGTGGTGACCTCGGCCAACTGCTCGGCGGTGATCTTGCGTGATAGCAGGGTGATGATATGACGGTCCTTGCCCTGGCCGGACACCCATTCCTCGTAGCGGTCCTCGTCGATGGGACGGAACCGCACCGAAATATTACGTTTGTGGGCTTCGAACAACAGGTCCTTGAGCAGCGGCGACGCTTCCCCTTCCGGTGGTACCTCCACCAGAATGCCCAGGGACAGGGTGTCATGGATCACCGCCTGGCCGATATCCAGTACGTTCACCTGGTAGCGGCCCAGTATCGCGGTGAAGGCCGCGGTCAAGCCAGGCCGGTCGTTGCCGGACACCTGGATCAGAATGATCTCGCGCACTAGTTGTGTTCCTTGGACCCGGGTAAAAGGTCGGCGTAGCGTAGCAAAAAGCGCCGGCCAGCGGCAGCCCGGTTTGGCGCCACGGGCAAGCCCGATGGCTCCTTAAACAGGTATACTCGGCCCCGCGATTCGCCCAACAGGAAATACGGACCATGTCCCTTTGGCAACGATGGCGCCCGTGGCTGCGCCAGGAGCGCGTTCTGCTGGTGGAACTGGCCACCATGCTGCTGATGGCGCTGGTGATCGGCGTCTACTTTCTTGAGCACTTTTCCGCCCGCCTGGAGGAGCAGCAACGGCAGGAACTGACCTCCCTGGCCCGGCAGACCGCCCTGCGCGCGGCGGAATCCATGGTCGGTGATGACCTTATCAGTCTCAATGTCATCGCTCGTGAAACCCGCGCTCTGGATACCGTCAGTGAGGCGCGTTTCCTCAGTGTGGCCCGGCAGCCGCTGGCCGGCGGCGAGCTGCCTTCGGCGGCCACGGTGAGAGTGGAAGTTCCGGTGGCGTTGGCGGATGGCGAACCGGCCGGAGCCCTGGTGCTGGCGGCCCGCCCGAGCACCGCCCGCGAGGGGCTGGAATCCGGCTACGTGCTGGTGGTGCTGGGCGTGTTGCTGCTGCGAGTGGCCGGGGAAGTCATGTGGCGGCGAATCCAGCGGGGGCAGCCCGCCAGGGCCGGCGATGAAACGCCGGGAACGGGTTTGGACAGCGACGAAGCTGAAGCGCTGGATGGCGCTCCACCGTCCATCGTGTTTCGGCGTCCGCAAGGCAATGGGGGCCCGGGCGGCAGCGATCTGCGCCTGAGTATCGTCAATTTCGATCACTTCCGGCAGCGCTATACCGCCGATGCCTTGCGGGCCTTGCTGGACGACTATCACCATCTGCTGAGTGAAGTGGCGCGCCTGTACGGCGGCCAGGTGGAGCGTGGACTGGGTGATCGCGCGCTGGTGCGCTTCCCGGGACAGCCGTTGTCGTCCACCTCCTTCGCCGCGCTGTGCGCGGGCTTGCTGTTCCTGCGCCTGACGCGGTTGCAGGGGCCCCGCCGCAAGTCGCATCAGGCGCCGGCGCTGGAGTTCAAGGCGCTGGTGTGTGATGACTTCGGTGAAGAGGAAAGCTGGGCGCTGTGCGTGGCCGGCGTGCCCGGCCGGTTACAGGTGCCGGAAAGCCAGCTCACCCGTGGTGAACTGGATGTGAAAGCCCTGTATCAACCGGAGCGGGCGCTGACGGTGATGTCCGGTGAGCGCCAGGTGCGGCTGCAGCCGGTGGAGCAATTGGCTTATCGCTATCAGGCGCTGTTGCGCAGTCAGGCGGAAGCGGTGATGGGCGACGGGTTGGGTTCCGGCCCGGCCGGCGAGGACGGCGTTTCGCCGAGCAGATAATCGTTCATTGCCGAGGCGATGCGCTGCGGCAGATCGGGCATGCCCTGATTGCCGAACAAGCGGTTGAACTCCAGCACATAAGGATGGCCATCCACCCAGGCCACGTCGAAGCCGGCGTAATCGATACCGAGGCGCAGGGCCAGATCGTGCACCAGTTCCACCGCGGCCTCCGGCACCGGCAGGTCATGACGTACACGGCCGCCGCGTGCCACGTTATTGAGGAACCCCTCGCCCTCGCGCCAGTAAGCGGCGATCACCTTACGACCCACCACCACCACGCGCAGATCGCGCACGATCGGCAGCAGCTTCTGGATGTAGAGCACGTCGTTCTGCGCGGCGAACGCCTGTAATTGCTGGCGGTTCTCGATCAGGAAAACGCCCTCGCCACGGCTGGAACGGACCTGTTTGCCCACGAACGGGAACGTCCAGGTGTCCAGGATACGGCTTACCGAAGTGCTGTCGGAGGGCAGTACCTCGGTGGCTGGCAGATGTTGAGGACAGGCCAGTTCCAGGGCCCGGGTCATTTCGATCTTGTCATGGCCCAGATGATAGGAAGCAGGGCTTGGGAAAATCGGCCGCTGCAACACGTAGTGCAGGCCGTGCAACTGCCAATACGCGGGGAACAGCAGCCAGTCGGCATCACTCAACTCGCTCACATGGGCGGCGGCGTGTTCCGGTTTGATGTAGCGAACCGAAGCCAAGCCCAGAGTGCGGAAGGGATCAAAGGTGATCAGTTTCAACGCAGGACAGCACCATTCAGCCGTAACGGACGATTTTATAGGGCCAAATCGGGTGTCTCGGCAAGCAAATTCAGCGCTGTCCCGCGGCGGCGATTCAGCCCGGCCGGCGGCACTCCGGCGGCAGGGACAGGGGGCCACCCTGGTGCTGTTCCAGCAGGCGTAGAAAATCCTTGCCGACGCCACGTCCCCGGGTGGACGGATGCACCACCATCCACAGCAGCGCCTCGCCGTCCAGGGCGGCCACCGCCACCGGCTGGCCGTTGAAATGGGCGCCGGCGATGGTGTGCCCCGCGGCGATGGCCTGGCGCAGCGCCCGGGCGTGGTCGGGATCATCGCGCAGGGTTTTGGCGAAAGTGTCGTTGACGCTGTCACTGGCGGCGTGAATCTGAAGCTGAATCGGCATGCGGTCTCCCGGAGGCGATGAAAAAACGTCCGTACCCCGCCGGTCTCGGCGGGCCACGTAGGCTAAAGGGTCGGTTCCCTAGTATACTACCCGCCTCAATCTTGGAGGTACCGATGAGCGAACGTCGCGCCACTGTCGAGCGCAACACACTGGAAACCCAGATCCGGGTCGCCGTGAATCTGGATGGCACCGGCGCCTGTAAGCTGGACACCGGCCTGCCGTTTCTGGAGCACATGCTGGATCAGGTGGCACGCCACGGTCTGATCGACCTGGACATCGTCGCCAACGGGGATTTGCATATCGATGCCCACCACACCGTGGAGGATATCGGTATTACCCTGGGGCAGGCGCTGTCCCGGGCCTGGGGCGACAAGAAAGGCATTCGCCGTTATGGCCACGCCTATGTGCCGCTGGACGAAGCCTTGTCCCGGGTGGTGATCGACCTGTCCGGCCGTCCCGGCCTGGAAATGCATGTGCCGTTTACTCGCGGCATGATCGGCGGCTTTGACGTGGATCTGTTCCACGAGTTCTTCCAGGGCCTGGTGAACCACGCCATGATCACCGTGCACGTGGACAACCTGCGCGGCAAGAACGCTCACCACCAGGCGGAAACCGTGTTCAAGGCCTTTGGCCGCGCGCTGCGTGTGGCGGTGGAGAGGGATCCGCGCATGGGCGATATCACTCCCAGCACCAAGGGCACCTTGACGGAAACCGAATGAGGAACCCAGGTATGAGTGAAACCGTCGCCGTGGTCGATTACGGCATGGGGAATCTGCACTCCGCCGGCAAGGCGCTGGAGAAAGTGGCTTCCGGTCAACGCATCGTGGTTACCGGTGACCCGGACCAGGTCCGCCACGCGGACCGGGTGGTGTTTCCCGGTGTCGGCGCCATTCGTGACTGTATCCGGGTGATCACCGAGACCGGGCTGGACCGGGCCATTCTCGATGTGATCGATGCGCGCAAGCCGCTGCTCGGCGTTTGTGTGGGCATGCAGGCGCTGCTGGATCACAGCGAGGAAAACGACGGCGTCGACTGCCTGGGTGTCTTCAACGGCCGGGTGGCGCATTTTGGTGAGCAGTACGGGGAAACCGGAAACCGCCTGAAAGTGCCGCACATGGGTTGGAACGAGGTGCGCCAGATGCACCCGCACCCGATGTGGGCCGGCATCGCCGACAACAGCCGTTTTTATTTCGTGCACAGCTACTGTGCCTTGGACGTGCCGGAAGAGAATATCTCCGGCATGTGTCACTACGGCCGCGATTTCGCCGCCGCGGTGATCAAGAAAAATGTCTTCGCGGTGCAGTTCCATCCGGAAAAAAGCGCCGACGCCGGCCTGCAACTACTGGAAAACTTCCTGCGCTGGCAGCCCTGACCGTCGCCGTGCCGACAAAACGCCGATATACGTTGATAGAAAGAGACTTTGATGCAACTGATTCCCGCCATCGACCTTAAAGACGGTAAGTGCGTCCGCCTCAAACAAGGGCGCATGGAAGACGACACCGTCTTCTCCGAAGACCCGGTGGCCGTCGCCACTCACTGGGTGGAACGGGGCGCCCGCCGCCTGCACCTGGTGGACCTCAACGGGGCCTTTGCCGGCGAGCCGGTGAATGGCGAGATCGTCAAGGCCATTGCCAAAGCCCACCCGAATCTGCCAATCCAGATCGGCGGCGGTATCCGTACTCCGGAAATCATCCAGGCCTACCTGGACGCCGGGGTGCAGTGGGTGATCATCGGCACCAAGGCCGTCAATGAGCCGGCCTTCGTCAAGGCAATGTGTCAGCGTTTTCCCGGCCATATCATCGTCGGCCTGGACGCCAAGGACGGCAAGGTGGCCACCGACGGCTGGGCCAACGTCACCGATGTGGATGTGATCGACCTGGCCCGGCAATTCGAGAACGACGGTGTCTCCGCCATCGTTTACACCGACATCAGCCGTGATGGCATGCTGCAGGGCGTGAATGTGGAAGCGACCGTGCGGCTGGCCCGGTCCATGAGCATCCCGGTGATCGCCTCCGGTGGCATCACCAACCTGGACGACGTGCGCAACCTGTGCGCGGTGGCGGACCAGGGCATCAGCGGTGCCATCACCGGCCGTGCCATTTACGAGAACACCCTGGACTTCGCCGAAGGCCAAGCGCTGTCCGACCAGCTCACCGGCGCCTGAGCGCGGAGACAACCATGAGCCTTGCCAAACGTATCATCCCCTGCCTGGACGTGGACGCCGGCCGCGTGGTCAAGGGTGTCCAGTTCGTCGATATCCGCGACGCCGGTGATCCGGTGGAAGTGGCGCGCCGTTATAACGAAGCCGGGGCGGACGAGATTACCTTCCTGGACATTACCGCCAGCCACGAAGGGCGGGACACCACCCTGGAAACCGTGGAGCGCATGGCCAGTCAGGTGTTCATCCCGCTCACCGTGGGCGGTGGCGTGCGCACCCTGGAAGATATTCGTAATCTGCTCAATGCCGGCGCCGACAAGGTCAGTATCAACTCGGCGGCGGTGAAGAATCCGGAATTCGTCCATGAGGCCGCGCAGCGGTTCGGCTCCCAGTGCATCGTGGTGGCCATCGATGCCAAGAAAGTCAGCGGCGAAAGCGAGAACAATCGCTGGGAGATTTTCACCCACGGGGGCCGCAAGCCCACCGGTATTGATGCGGTAGAGTGGGCGCGACGCATGACCGATTACGGCGCCGGTGAAATCCTGCTGACCAGCATGGATCGCGACGGCACCAAAAACGGTTTTGATATCGCCCTGACCCGGGCCATTGCCGATGCCGTGCCGGTGCCGGTGATTGCCTCCGGCGGTGTCGGCAATCTGCAGCACTTGGTGGACGGCGTGATCCAGGGCGGCGCCGATGCGGTGCTGGCGGCGTCGATCTTCCACTTCGGCGAGTACAGCATTGCCGAAGCCAAGAAATACATGCAGCAAGCCGGCATTGAGATGCGCCTGTGAGTGAGGCGGCGCCGTGTATCTGGGTGGACGCGGACGCTTGTCCCGGCGCGATCAAGGAAGTGCTGTTTCGCGCCGCCCAGCGTCGTCATCTGCACACCCGGCTGGTGGCGAACCATGCCATGCGCGTGCCCCGTTCCCCGTTTATCCGTCTGATCCAGGTCCCTTCTGGTTTTGATGCCGCCGACGATTACATCGCCGAACAAGTCAGTCCCGGTGATCTGGTGATCACCGCGGACGTGCCGCTGGCGGACCGGATCGTGGCGGCGGGCGCCATCGGCCTCAACCCACGCGGCACCCTTTACACCAAGGAGACGGTGCGCGAGCATCTCAACCGTCGCGACTTCATGGAAGAAATGCGTTCCGCCGGTCTCGCCAGCGGCGGCCCTTCCGCACTGGACAAGCGCCAGGTCCAGGCCTTCGCCAACGCCCTCGACCGGTTCCTCGCCACAGCGGCGTTGTAGCATGATCTGTGGGAGCCAGCCTGCTGGCGAATGGCACGGAGGTTGCGTGGCCCCGCTGTGGGAACTGTCCGGACAAATTGAGAGCTCGTTCCCATGCTGAAAATCTCCAACAACGTGACCATCCCCGAAGCGGAGATCGAATGGCATGCCATCCGTGCCCAGGGCGCGGGCGGCCAGAACGTCAATAAAGTGTCTTCCGCTATCCATTTGCGCTTCGACGTGCGGGCATCGACCTTGCCCGAGTTCTACAAGGAGCGGCTGCTGGCCTTGGGCGACCAGCGCATCACCGCCGACGGTGTCATCGTGATCAAGGCGCAGCGGCACCGGACCCAGGAAAAGAATCTGGACGACGCCTTGCAGCGTTTACGTGCATTGATTCTCGACGCCACCGTGGTGCACAAGAAACGCAGGCCCACTCGTCCGTCGAAGTCGGCGCGCAATAAACGCATGGACAAGAAAACGCGGCACGGCCAGACCAAGGCGTTGCGCGGCAAGGTGCGCCCCTGATTCCCCGATCCCCACTGTTCCGATTCAAGGAAGGATGCCCATGATGCTCCGATTAGCGATGCTGGCCGGTGTGCCGGCCCTCTTGTTGAGCGCGTTGGCTGGCGCCGATACCCGTGCCCTGGACAATGACTGGTTTTTGACTGACGGCGATCCGGCCTTCCGGTTGCACTGGCCTCTTGAGCAAACGGACTCAGGCTGGCGGGTGGTGATCGACAAGCCCGACGGCACTCCGTTTTTCAAGAGCCAGATCGCTGATCCGGAGGCGCTACACCTGCTTAACACCAGCAACCGTCGTGGCCCCTTCGCCTATTACCACGCTAACGGCCAGGTGGAACTGGAAGGCCACTATGATGACCAGGGAAGAATCACCGGCCAGGCCCTCTTCTACTGGAACAATGGCAATGCCCGGGAAATTCGTGACTACTTGCCTGAGGGCTACCACGTGGTCAAGGCCTTCCATGAGGACGGTAGCCTTGCCATGGAGGCGCTGCCGGACAAGGGCGAACACACCGACCGGGCGAAGTACTACCGGGAAGACGGGTCGCTACGGTCCCGCATCTACACCCGGCCCGCCGAAAAGGGCGGCCTGGCGGATGTGCGGCTGAACTACGACCCGCAGGGCAACATCGTTGCCCGCGTGGAAGCCAATGATGACGTCCAGGTCAGCGAGACGATCAAGAGCGGTCACTTGGTGGAACGTCTCACCTTCGACCGGGCCGGAACCTGGTCGCTCCGGGAGCGCTTCAACGAAGACGGTGATCTGATACGGCGGGACCGGAATCTGTTGCCCGACTACCAGCGAGACGGGGAACAGATTTTTGTCACCGACGAGGGCGTGCGCCGGGTGTCCCATTACCGCAAGGGTAAGCAACATGGTGCTTCCTCCAGCCGCCGGGGGGACACCTGGCTGGCACAGGGCTTCTACCGGAACGATCAGCCGGTGGGCCGCTGGTTCAAGGTGGATGAGGACACCGGCGAGGTCACCGTGACCCGCTACGATGACCAGGGCAGGTTCCTGGGCCGTTATCACATCGGCGCCGATCTGGTGGTTCATGGCGACGACGGCAAACCGATGGCGCCGGCGGCGCTGCGCGAAGTCGAACGCAGTCTGCCTCCGGTGGGTACCTCCTGGCTGTACCAGCTCAATGACACACAACCAGTGGCATTGACGCTGGCGGCGATAAACGGTGGCCGGGCCGATTATGAGGTGGGAGAGAGCGGCATCACGCTTCGGGAGGAGCTGGACGCCTATCAGCCGGAGGGTGCCGAGGCTGGCCCCACACTGCGCTTCCCGCTGCATCCCGGTGATGTGTGGCGCTATGACACCGAGTCCACGGTGGCAGTGCCGGTGTCGGAGGAGGCCCGCTGGCAATACCGCTACCGGACCAGGGTGATCAGCCGGGTGGACGCCCTGGAAAAAATTCAGGTGGGCGCCGGTACCTTCGCCGCCTTGCGCATCAGCCGTGAAATTGCCTGGCGCAAGGATCAGGCTCGTGGCGAAGGGGCGGGCCTGGATAAAATCCGCAACGGCGGCGATGGCCTGGTGGAGGGCTTCACCCGCGAGTTGCTCTGGTATGCCCCGGAAGCCGGTCGAGTGGTGCTTAAGGCGCACATGGAATCCGGTGACCCGAATCTGCTCCAACGTCCCGCCGCGCAACTGCTGGAGAATGCCGCCACCTGGTTCACCGAGTTGCTGACATTGGCTGCCCCCGGCGAGAAACCGCATCCCGGCGAGCCCCGTTACGCGCGCGAACCGCGGGCGGGCTGGATCGGTTTCGCAATGCATGCCAACGATACCTGGGAATATCGGATGCAGAATCACGCGGTTGAATGAGTCGGCGTGGCCATGTTTGCGAGGTAAAGGTACGATCGTCCTAATAATGACAAGAGGACGAGCGCATGGATCAGGCAACATTGATTGCGGTGGGGCTGCCGGCGGCCCTGTTTTTGATCATGGTGGGTATGGGGCTGACCCTGACCCCGAAGGATTTTCGCGAAGTGCTGGTGGCGCCCCGGGCCACCTTGTATGGCTTGGTGGCCCAGATTCTGTTGTTGCCGATGGTCGGTGTGGGGCTGGCGCTGTGGCTTGACTTGTCGCCGGCGCTGGCGGTGGGGCTGGTGGTGATCGCGGCCTGTCCCGGTGGCACCACTTCCAATCTGTTTGCCTTTCTCGGCCGGGGTGACGTGGCGCTGTCCATTGTCCTCACGGTGGCGGCGAGTCTGATCACCATTGTCACCCTGCCGATGTTCACCAGCTGGGCGCTCGGTCATTTTCAGGACAGCGAGCGGGTGCTGGAATTACCGATACTGCGCACCATCATCACTCTGTTCGTCATCATCCTGGTTCCGGTGATCCTGGGCATGACCTTGCGTCATTTCCGCCGTGATTGGGCGGAGAAAGGCGAAAAAATGGTGAGCGTGTTCGGGCTGCTGGTGCTGGTAGTGGTGATTGCGCTGTTGCTGATTGATCTCGGCGAGGAAGCGCTGGTATTGCTCAAACAGGGCGGGGCGGCGGTGATTTTGCTGAATGTCGTTGGCCTGGCACTGGGCATGCTGGGAGGACGGTTGATCGGTCTGGATCGGCCCCAGGCGTTCACCGTGGCGATCGAGCTGGGAATCAAGAACGGCACCCTGGGGCTGATGATCACCTTGACCTTGTTGCAATCCGAGGCAATGTCGGTGCCAGCGGCGGTGTATGGCGTGCTGATGTTCTTGTTCGGCTTCCTGATGCTGGGTTACAGCCGGGTTACCGGGATTGGCCGGCCACGGACGGCGACATAGCCGGCGGTAATGCACCGGGTGCACGCACCGGGTGCATGAAATTTGCACCCGATATGGGCATGGTCCGGGGCGGACCGGTGGCGCCGGGCTGTCTTCCAGGGGCCCTTCTATGTGGTTGGTTGTCGCCGGTTCGGGCGGCCTAATTCCTTGTTTTATAAATAAAAAATATTAAGGCTGGGGGCGGGTGGACGGTCCCCCACTGCCATCCTCCTGGGTCTTGGTTGGCCGTGGCATGGTCCTTGCGAGTTGCGGTGTGTTCTGGTGAGGAATTCAGACCATGCACACTGATAAAGCAACCCGTTTGCAACTTTTTGATTTGCGCCTGGTACAGACCCGGGTGTTCCATCTGACCTGGATGGCGTTCTTCGTCTGCTTCTTCGCGTGGTTCGCCTGCGCTCCTCTGATGCCGGTGATTCGCGGTGAATTCGATCTGACCACCAAGCAGATCGCCAACATCAACATCGCCGCCGTGACGATCACCATCCTGGTCCGGCTGATCATCGGCCCCCTTTGTGATCGGTACGGGCCGCGCAAGACCTACACCGGCTTGATGCTACTCGGCGCCATTCCGGTGTTCGGCGTGGCGGCGGCGCAAAGCTATGAGAGCTTTCTGTTCTTCCGCCTTCTGATCGGTGCCGTGGGCGCCAGCTTCGTGATCACCCAGTACCACACTTCGATCATGTACGCGCCCAACGTGGTGGGCACCGCCAATGCGGCGGCGGCGGGCTGGGGCAACGCCGGTGGTGGTGCCGCTCAGGCGCTTATGCCGCTGGTGCTTGGCGCGGTGTTGATGTTTGGCGTTGGCGAGGCGTTTGGTTGGCGCCTGGCTTTGCTGGTGCCCGGTGTGTTGATGCTGGTGATGGCGTTTCTTTACTGGCGTTTCACTCAGGATTGCATGGACGGTAACTACAGCGAGCTGCGTGCCGCCGGGACCATGCCGGACACCGGCAAGAAGGGCGGTTGGGACAGCTTCAAGCTGGCCGCCGGCAACTATCGGGTATGGATGTTGTTCGTCACCTACGGTGCGTGTTTCGGCGTTGAGATTTTCATGCACAACGTGGTTGCCACCTATTTTCTCGATAACTTCGACCTGTCATTGAAAACCGCCGGGCTGGTGGCCGGCAGCTTCGGCTTACTGGCCCTGTTCGCCCGTGCCCTCGGCGGCTGGGTGTCCGATCAGGTGGCGCGCCGGGGAGGTCTGGATGCGCGCGCCCTGGTGCTGTTCGTCCTCATCGTCGGTGAGGGGCTGGGATTGCTGTTGTTCTCGCTGATGGACAGTTTCCAACTGGCGGTGCTGTCGATGCTCGCCTTTGGTTTGTTCACCCATATGGCCTGCGGCGCCACCTACGCCCTGGTGCCGTTCATCGACCGTCAGGCGCTCGGCGGCGTGGCCGGCATTATCGGCGCCGGCGGCAACGTCGGCGCGGTGGCCGCCGGCTTCCTGCTGCTGTGGGTGGGGGAAGTGCAGCACACCTTGTTCCTCCTTGGCACCCTGGTGCTGGTCAGCGCCCTGTGCGCCATCGCCGTGCGTTTCTCCGCCGCGCACAAAGCCCGCGAAGAGGAACTGTACCAGGAAGCCCTGGCGCAGCGGTCCGCCCAGGTCGCCGGCAGCAACGCCTGAGACACCGGATCCGATGGAGGTCGTGATGAAACAGGAACGGTTAGTGGTGATTGGTAATGGCATGGTGGGGCAGAAGTATCTGGACCACTTGGTGGCGGACGGGCTGCATCAGCGTTATCAGGTCACGGTGCTGTGCGCGGAATCGCGTCCGGCCTACGACCGTGTTCACTTGTCGGATTTCTTCACCGGCCGCAGCAGCGAGGACTTGTCTCTGGTGCCAGCGCTTTTTTTTGAGCGCCACGGTATTGAGCTGCGTTTGAGTGAGGGCGCCGCCAGCATCGATCTGCAGAACAAGACGATCCGGACCGCCAAGGGCGCCACGCTGGACTATGACAAACTGGTGCTGGCCACCGGCTCTTACCCGTTCGTGCCGCCGGTGCCGGGACGGGGCCGCCCCAGCTGTCTGGTGTACCGCACCATCGAGGATCTGGAAGCGATCATGGCCTCCGGGCGGGATGCGGAAGTAGGCGTGGTGATCGGCGGTGGTCTGCTCGGACTGGAGGCGGCCAAGGCCCTGCGCGATATCGGTCTGCAAACCCATGTGGTGGAATTCGCGCCGCGCCTGATGGCGGTGCAGGTGGACGATGGTGGCGGCGCGCTGCTGCGCCGCAAGATCGAACAGCTTGGCGTGTTCGTGCATACCGGCATGAACACCACGGAAATCATCGACGGAGAGTTTTACCGTCACCGTCTCAACTTCGCCGACGGCGAGCACCTGGAAGCGGATCTGGTGGTGTTTTCCGCCGGTATCCGCCCCCAGGACACGCTGGCCCGTGACGCCGGGCTGGCGGTGGGGGAGCGCGGCGGGATTGTCATCGATAATCACTGCCGCACCTCCGATCCCGATGTTTACGCCATCGGCGAATGCGCGCTCTGGGGCGGGCGCATCTATGGTCTGGTGGCACCGGGTTACCAGATGGCGAGTGCCGCCGTCAGCCATTTGCGGCATCGGCGTGATGAAGCACTGGCGGTACCGTTCACCGGCGCCGATATGTCCACCAAGTTGAAATTGATGGGCGTGGACGTGGCGTCCCTGGGGGATGCTCATGCCAGTACGCCGGGGGCGTGTTGTTATCGCTACGAGGATGAGCGCAAGCAGATTTACAAGAAGCTGGTGGTGAGCGAGGACGGCCGGCGCCTGCTGGGCGGCGTGCTGGTAGGGGACGCACGGGAATACAACACGTTGTTGCAACTGATGCTCAATGACATGGCGCTGCCGGAAACACCGGAGCAATTGATCCTGCCCGCCGCCCGGGGCGCCGCGCCAACCCTCGATGTCACCCGGTTGCCGGACAGCGCCACGCTCTGCCAGTGCCAGAACGTGACCAAGGGAACCTTGTGTCGGGCTATCGCCGAGGGCCACTGCGATTTGGCGGCGATCAAACAATGTACCGGCGCCGCCACCGGCTGCGGCAGTTGCGAGCCCCTGGTCCAGACTCTGCTGGATACTTCCGGCGTCGCCGCGGATGCCCTGACGGAGGTGGGAATATGACCTGCACCACTTGTCCCTACTGTGGTGTGGGTTGTGGCGTGATCGCCACGCCCGGAGACGAGAGCGCACCGAACCGGTTACGTATCGAAGGTGATCCGGATCACCCGGCGAACCAGGGCCGCCTCTGCGTGAAAGGGGCGGCCCTGGCGGAGACGGTGGGGTTGGAAGGGCGCCTGTTGCAGCCCTTGATGCGCGATGACGACGGACGGGAGCAAGCCGTGTCCTGGGACCGGGCGCTGGATCGAGTGGCCACGGATCTGCGCCGCATCATCGACCAGCATGGCCCGGAGGCGGTGGCGTTCTACGTCTCCGGCCAGTTGCTGACCGAGGACTATTACGTGGTCAACAAGCTGGTGAAGGGCTGGCTCGGCACCGCCAACATCGATACCAATTCGCGACTGTGCATGTCCTCCGCGGTGGCCGGTCATAAAAGAGCTTTCGGCGAAGATCTGGTGGGCGGCAATTATCAGGATCTGGAAGAGGCGGACCTGGTGGTGCTGGTGGGCTCCAATACCGCCTGGTGCCACCCGATCGTCTATCAGCGATTGATGCAGAGCCGGCGCGAGCGGCCGGAGAAACGTATCGTGGTGGTGGATCCGCGCCGCACCGCCACCTGCGAACAAGCGGATATGCACTTGCCGGTGAAAGCCGGCTCCGATGTGTGGCTGTTCAACGGGCTGCTCACCTATCTGGAAGAGCACGGCGTGGTGGACACCGGGTTTGTCGCCAACCATACCGGCGGTGCCGCCGAAGCGCTGGCCGTTGCCCGTGCCGACGGCGGCCGTTTGGAGGCCGTGGCCAAGGCCTGTGGTGTGCCGGTGGCGCAACTGCAGGCGTTTTACGCGCTGTTCGCGCGAACCCGCAAAGTGGTGACGGTGTTTTCCCAGGGCGTGAACCAATCGTCCAGCGGCACCGACAAGGTCAACAGCATCATCAATTGCCACCTGTTCACCGGGCGGCTTGGCGAGCCCGGCATGGGGCCGTTTTCCATCACCGGCCAGCCCAATGCCATGGGCGGCCGGGAAGTCGGCGGCCTGGCCAATACGCTGGCGGCGCATCTGGAACTGGATGAGCCGGTACACCGGCAACTGGTGCAGGAATTCTGGGGCAGTCCGAGCATCGCCCGGGAACCGGGTTTAAAAGCCGTGGATTTGTTTGACGCGGTACACGATGGCCGCATCAAAGCCCTGTGGGTGATGGCCACCAATCCAGTGGTGAGTCTGCCGGACGCCGACCGGGTCCGCGACGCCCTGCGCCGTTGTGAACTGCTGGTGGTGTCCGATCTGTTTGCCGATACCGATACCGCCGCCGAGGCCCGGGTGGTGCTGCCGGCGCTGGGCTGGGGCGAGAAAGACGGTACCGTGACCAACTCGGAACGCTGCCTGTCCCGGCAAAAAGCCTTTCTGCCGTCGCCGGGAGAGGCGAAGCCGGACTGGTGGGCGGTCAGTGAGGTGGCGCGCCGGCTGGGGTTCGAAGGTTTCGGCTTTGAGCAGCCCCATCAGATTTTTGATGAGCACGCGCGGTTGTCGGCCTGGCGCAACGATGACGACGGCGTGCGGCGTGCTTTCCATATTGGCGGTTTGGCGGGTCTCGACGCCGAGGGCTATGATCGCCTGCGCCCGTGCCAATGGCCGGTGCCGCAAGCCGGTGAACATACCCCCCGGCTGTTCCAGGACCGCCGCTTTTTCCATGGGGACGGCAAGGCCCGGCTGGTGCCTACCGCGCCCCGTGCCCCGATCAACGCGGTGGATGACGAGTTCCCGCTGGTGCTCAACACCGGCCGTATTCGCGACCAATGGCACACCATGACGCGCACTGGCCGCGCCCCGCGTCTGGCCAGCCACTTGCCCGAACCGTTCGTGGAGATGCACCCTTACGAAGCCATGCTGTGCGGTGTACAGGACGGGGCCCTGGTACGAGTGGCCAGCCGTTGGGGCGCGATGGTGGCGCGGCTGCGCTGCACCGCTGATCAACCGCGCCGGACCGTGTTCGTGCCGATTCACTGGAATGATCAGCGTGCATCGGATGCCCGCGTTGGTGCATTGGTCAACCCGGTGGTGGATCCGCTCTCCGGAGAACCGGAGTTCAAGCACACCCCGGTCATGGTGTCGCCGTTCCCGGTGGATTGGCACGGGGTGGTCTATAGCCGTTCCCCCCTGCAGTTTGAAGGCAGCGAGGCGCCGGCCTATTGGGTCTGTATCCAGGGCGACGGTTTCCTGCGCTATGAACTGGCCGGCCGGGGCCGGCTTGAGGAGCCGCACCACTGGAGCCGGTCGCTGCTGGGATTCGAGCAGCAACCGCAGTGGTTGGAAGTCGGTGAAGTCAGTGCCGGTGATTATCGCGCCGCCGCGCTGGCGGAAGGTCGGCTGCTGGCTTGTGCCTATTTATCACCGCGCGCCGAGCTGCCTTCGCGCAGTTGGTTGAACCGCGTGTTCGGCAAGGAAAGGGTATCCGAGGCGGATATCGTCGGGCTCAAACTGGGGCGCTCGGTGGACCCGGCCGACGACGTCGGCGCCACGGTCTGCTCTTGTTTCTCGGTGGGACGGAATACCATCCTCGACGCCATTCGCGATAACGGGTTAACCTCGGTGGAGGGCGTGGGGCGCTGCGTCAGAGCGGGCACCAATTGCGGTTCCTGCCAGCCGGAAATCCGCGCCCTGATCGAAGAGGCGAGATTGGCGGAGGGCGCGTGATGGAGGACGTGACGGTTGCGATCCTCGCGGGTGGCCAGGGACGCCGGCTCGGCGGTGTGGACAAGGGCCTGATACCGGTGCTGGGCCGCAGCCTGGTGGAGCGGGTGCTGCAAGCCCTGCCCGCCGGCACGGCGAGACTCATCGTGGCCAACCGTAATTTGCGTGCCTACCAGGCATTGGGTGTTCCGGTGGCCAGTGATCCCTGGCCGGATTTCCGCGGGCCACTGGCCGGTATCCTGGCCGCGTTGCGCACGGCCTCCACACGGTGGGTGCTTATTCTCCCCTGTGATGCGGTGACCTTGCCCTATGACCTGCTGCCCCGTTTAATGATCCAGGCCAAGAAACGGGACTTACAGGCGGTGTATGCTGAGGCTCATGGACAGGGCCAGTATTTGTGCTGCTTGCTGAACCGCGATCTGGAAAGCGGGCTCGCCGAAGCGCTGGAGCGTGGCGAGCGGGCGCCGCGTCGCTGGTTCGCCACCATCGGTGCGCGGCCGGTGGACTTTTCCGACGTGCAGCCGGAGCCGCTGTGGAGTTTGAACAACCCCGCGGAAGTGGCCGACGCTTGTGCCCGTCTGAGCCGGGGAGACTGATCATGGGCATAGCCTTTGAGCCGTTGTTAGTAAAGGAGCCATTGCAGGACCGTTTCGGCCGGGTCAAACGCAAGCTGCGTTTGTCACTGACCGACCGCTGCAACTTCCGTTGCCGGTATTGCATGCCGGAACACCCGCAATGGCTGCCCGGGCGGGAGCTGATGGACCGGGAGGAGCTGTTGCGGCTGGCAACCCTGTTCGTGGACAACGGTATTGAAGAGCTGC